>NZ_JACHOG010000004.1:0-405561 GCF_014199735.1 Xanthomonas sp. 3307
GCCCTGGTGGCCATGACCCACAACCCGGTCATCCGGGCGCTGAAACAGCGGCTAAGCGAACGCGGCAAAGCCGGCAAGCAGATCGTGTGCGCCGCTATGCGCAAGCTCCTGCACCTCGCCTATGGCGTCCTCAAATCGGGCACCGCGTTCGACCCGAAAAGGGGCCTTGCCTGCTAGGGGATAAGACGGTATCTACGACGACACGCATCAAGCGCACGGCAGACCAAACGCCACGCCCGCGGTTCTCACCAATCACCAAAAAACTGCAGGCCGGCCCCTCAGTCGCCCAACCCTCCGCACGCATCGATGCAGCGGGCGATCGACGGGCGCACGGCGATGGCGCACGCCTGCCCTGCAAAGCCCGAACCTGCAATGAAAAACGCGCCATCGCTGGGCGATGGCGCGTTCGGTGTTCGCGACGGTGGAGCGCGAGCTCAGTCGGCCCAGCGCCCCGGGCCGGTGGACTGCGGCAGGACCTGCACCGACAGCGGATGGTCCTTCTCCAGCAGATTGACCGCATCGCTGAGGATCGAGGCCGATTCACGCAGCAGCGGATCCGGGCGCTTGTCGACCAGCTTCTCGCGCGCGGCGTCCTTGACGATGTCGCGCTCGTTGCCGGTCAGGCCGTCGTCGCTGCTGTCGTCGGCCAGCGGATCCAGCGGCAGGCCGAGCT
Organism: Xanthomonas sp. 3307; assembly: GCF_014199735.1. NCBI lineage: Bacteria > Pseudomonadati > Pseudomonadota > Gammaproteobacteria > Lysobacterales > Lysobacteraceae > Xanthomonas > Xanthomonas sp. 3307. The sequence goes on from NZ_JACHOG010000004.1 coordinate 674, forward strand.
GCTTGCGGATCTCCTGGCGCTGCTTGCGCTGCGCATCCTGCTTCTCACGCTCGGCGCGGCGCTCGGCCTCGTTGAGCACCACGTACTTCTTCGCCGCCTCGTCGCGGAACTGGCGCACGTCCTCTTCCCACCACTGGAATTCCTTGTCGCTGGCGATGCGGCTGTTGTGCAGCGCCTCCAGCTTCGGCAGCAGCGGTGCGAAATTGCCGTACTGGGTGTGCGGCACCGCGGCGATGCGGCTCCACGGCAGTGCGTTGTCGTAGGTGCTTTCGCCGAACTCGGTGGCATCGACGCTGGCCGGGAAGGCGATGTCCGGCACCACGCCCTTGTGCTGGGTGCTGCTGCCGCTGACGCGGAAGAACTGGGCGATGGTCAGCTTGACCTGGCCGAAGCGGTCGGTCTCGTTGGCCGGCCAGCGGTCCAGGTCGACGATGTTCTGCACCGTGCCCTTGCCGAAGCTGGTCTCGCCGATGATCAGGCCGCGGCCGTAGTCCTGGATGGCGCCGGCGAAGATCTCCGAGGCCGAGGCCGAGCCGCGGTTGATCAGCACCGCCAGCGGGCCGTCCCAGGCCACGCCCGGGTTCTGGTCGCTGTTGACGGTGACGCGGCCGCCGGATTCACGCACCTGGACCACCGGACCCTGCTCGATGAACAGGCCGGTCAGTTCGATCGCCTCGTCCAGCGAACCGCCGCCGTTGTTGCGCAGGTCCAGCACCACGCCGTCGACCTTGTCGGTCTTGAACCCGGCCAGCAGCTTGGCCACGTCGCGCGTCGCCGAGGCATAGTCCTTGGCGTTGCGGCGACGGCCTTCGAAGTCCTGGTAGAACGCCGGCAGCTTGATCACGCCGATGCGCCGCGCCGGCTCGCCGTCCTTCGCCGGCAGTTCGATGGTCTCGCCCTTGGCGGCCTGTTCGGCCAGGCGCACCTTCTGCCGGGTCAGCAGCACCTGGCGGTGCTTGCCGTCCACGCCGGCTTCGGCCGGGATGTATTCCAGGCGCACCTGGGTGTCCTTGTCGCCGCGGATCTTGGCGACCACGTCGTCGATGCGCCAGCCGATCACGTCCTCGACCGGCCCGGTCTTGCCCTGGCCGACGCCGACGATGCGGTCGCCCGGCTTGAGCGTGCCGTCCAGCGCGGCCGGGCCGCCCGGGATCACCTCGCGGATCACCACCAGGTCGTCCTGCTTCTGCAGCTGCGCGCCGATGCCTTCCAGCGACAGCGACATCTGCTGGTTGAAGTTCTCGGCGGTGCGCGGGGTGAAATAGTCGGTGTGCGGGTCGACGGTGTTGGTGTAGGCATTCATGAAGAACTGAAACACGTCCTCGCTCTTCAGTTCCTTCACCGAGTCGTCGAGATTGGCGTAGCGCCGATCCAGGGTCTTGCGGATGTCGTCCGGCTTCTTGCCGGCCAGCTTGAGCCGCAGCCAGTCGTTCATCACCGACTTGCGCCACAGCGCATCCAGTTCCTGGTCGTCCTTGGCCCACGGCGCGTTCTTGCGGTCGTACTCGAACTTCTCGTCGCCGTCGAAGTTGAAGTCCTGCTTGAGCAGCTTGCGCGCATAGGCGATGCGCTCGTCCACGCGCTGCCGGTACACGGCGAAGATCTGGAACGCCGGTTCCAGCTGGCCCGAGGAGATGTTGGCGCCGAGGTTGTTCTGGAACCCGGCGAACTTGTCGACGTCGGCCTGGGTGAAGAACTGCTTGCTGCCGTCCAGGGTCTCCAGATATTTCTTGAAGACCTCCTTCGAGGTCGCCTCGTCGAGGGCGCGCGGCCGGTAGGCGTAGCGGCTGTCGGAAAGCAGGCCGTACACCAGCTTGGCGGTGGTGGCCTGGTCGGCGGTGGCAGCGGCCGGCAGCGCGGGCGCATCGGTACGGGCGAACAGCGCCAGCGGTGCGGTCAGCGCAAACGCCAGCAGGAAGGCGGAAGCTTTGAATTTCATCTGGGAACTCTCGGCACCAGGCCGTCAGGGGGGCAGCACATCGCGTGAGACAACACGACAGTGACGCAAGTTGCAGGCCGTGTCACCTGTTCATGAAGCAGACTAGCGGCCGACATGCGCAGAAGTGTGAACGTTGCCGGTGCGAGCCGTGTGGACGGTCGCTGTGCGGCGACGAACGTGCGTCGCCGCCGCGGCCATGCGCGATGCGCGCGGGCCATGTACACGAATAAGTGTCAGGCGGCGACGCCGGCGCCGGCAGCCTGGCGATCGGCGTGGTAGGACGAGCGCACCATCGGGCCGGAGGCGACGTGGCTGAAGCCCAGCGCGTTGCCGTACTCCTCCAGCGCCTTGTATTCGTCCGGCGTCCAGTAGCGCATCACCGGGTGGTGGTGCGCGGTCGGCTGCAGGTACTGGCCGATGGTGACCATGTCCACGTCGTGCGCGCGCAGGTCGCGCAGGGTCGCCTGCACCTGCTCCAGGGTCTCGCCCAGGCCGAGCATGATGCCGGACTTGGTGGCGATGGCCGGATGCTGCGCCTTGAACTTCTTCAGCAGGGTCAGCGACCACTGGTAGTCGGCGCCGGGACGCACGTTGGGATACAGGTCCGGCACGGTCTCGATGTTGTGATTGAACACGTCCGGCGGATTGGTCGCCAGGATCTCCAGCGCGCGGTCCATGCGGCCCTTGCCGCGGAAGTCCGGGGTCAGGATCTCGATGCGGGTGGTCGGCGCGGCGGCGCGGATCGCGCCGATGCAGTCGGCGAAATGCTGGGCGCCACCATCGCGCAGGTCGTCGCGGTCGACGCTGGTCACCACCACGTACTTCAGGCCCATGTCGGCCACGGTCTGCGCCAGGCTGGCCGGCTCGCCGGCGTCCGGCGGCTTGGGCCGGCCGTGGGCGACATCGCAGAACGAGCAACGCCGGGTGCAGACCTCGCCCAGGATCATGAAGGTGGCGGTACCGTGGCCGAAGCACTCGTGGATGTTCGGGCAGCTGGCCTCTTCGCAGACGGTGACCAGACGGTTCTCGCGCAGCTTGGCCTTGAGGGTCTGCACCGCATTGCCGGAGGGAATGCGCACGCGGATCCACGAGGGTTTGCGCAGCACCGGCGCGTCGGCGAACTGCACCGGCGAGCGCGCGATCTTGTCGCCGCCCAACTGCTTGACGCCGGTCTGCAGCGGCGCGGAGGCGCTGTCGCCGGAAAGGACCTGCAAGGGAATGGAGCGTGCGCTGGGCTGGGTCATGGCGTGGTCGGCGGGCAGGCGGTCAGGCCGCGTGCGTGAGCGAGAGGTCGGGCAAGGCGTCGAGCGGCTGCAGGGTCAGCCCGAACTGGCGCGCCAGTTGGGCCAGCAGGACCGGAGTGACCGCCTGCATGCCGGAGGGACCGCCCAAGTCTAGCACCGCGGTCACCTGCAGGCCCTGGTAGCCGCAGGGATTGATCCGGTGGAACGGCTCCAGGTCCATCGCCACGTTGAACGACAGGCCGTGGAAGGTGCAGCCGCGGCGCACGCGGATGCCGAGCGCGGCGACCTTGGCGCCGCCGACGTAGACACCCGGCGCGCCCTCGCGGCGCTGGCCGAGAATGTTCCATTCGTCGAGGGTGTCGATGATCGCCTGCTCGATGCGGCACACGTAGTCGCGCACGCCGATGTGCAGCCGGCGCAGGTCCAGCAACGGGTACACCACCAACTGGCCGGGGCCGTGGTAGGTGACCTGGCCGCCGCGGTCGACCTGCAGCACCGGGATGTCGCCTGGCGCCAGCACGTGTTCCGGCTTGCCGGCCTGGCCGAGGGTGAATACCGGGTCGTGTTCGACCACCCACAACTCGTCGGGGGTCGCCTCGTCGCGCGTATCGGTGAAGCGCTGCATTGCGCGCCACACCGGCTCGTAGGGCTGGCGGCCCAGCTGGCGGACGCGGCACGGCGGCAGCGTCGTTGCCGGCGCCACTGGCGCGTCCGCGGCTACAGCGTCCACTTCACTTCCGGGTGTTCCCGCAGCGCCTGGTGCGCGGCGTCGTACTGGGCGCGGTCCGCGGCACGGAAGGCGATGCGCACCGACACGTACTTGCCGTTGGACGAATGCTTCCAGCTGATGCGCTCGTCCATCACCTCCACGCCGGCGGCGGCGAGCAGGCGCGGCAGCTCGGCCTCCAGGCCAGTGTCGGCGGTGCCCATGGCGCTCAGTTCGAACACGCCGGGGAACTGGAAACCGTGATCGGGATTGTCGGAAGTGATGTCCATGCCCGCATTATCGGGCCGGCGCCGGACAAACCCAAGGCCGCGCCCGAGTGAGCCGGCAGTGCTCCGGCACCCGGGACCGCGCAGGACAGGGTACCGACCAACTGACCAGGCGTCGTCGTGGCGTGGCCTCCTGCCGGGGGCAGTGCCTCCCTGCCCCCGCACGGTGCACCACCGCCTTCACACGACAAGAGGGCAAATGGGACGGACAAACCCAAACGGACGAATTTGTCCGCTACGCCACATTTGCCTATCCTTGTCGCACGGGCTGCGTTCATGGTCCGGGGTGTTCGCCGGCATCGGCTGCCGCAGGCGCGCATCGCCGCTCACTCCCCCTCCCGACCAGAGACGCCGTCCATGCCGTCATCGCGCCCGTTTCTCCCCCTTGCCGCCGCGCTCGCCCTCGCCGCGGCGCCGGCCGCCGCCACCGAATGCCCACGCGAGACGCGGGGGGCGACCCCGCCCACGGTCAACTTCCGCCTCGACAACGATCTGTTCGGCGGTGCCGGCCAGGATCAGGGCTATACCAACGGCTTCGGCCTGATCCTGGTCTCGCCGAACCTGCGCGACTACACCGACGACCCCTGCCTGCCGCGGCTGGCGCGGGCGGTGAACCGCTCTCTGACCTGGCTGCAGCCGAACAGCGACTTCACCCAGCGCAACATGACCTTCGCGATCGGGCAGGCGCTGTTCACCCCCACCGACAAGACCCGCCGCGACCTGATCGAGGACGACCGTCCCTACGCCGGCCTGTTGCTGACGAACATCGGCTACAACGCGCGCAACGACGACCGCCTGCGCACCACGCAACTGACCCTGGGGCTGATCGGCCCTTCGGCACAGGGCAAGCAGGTGCAGGATGCGGTGCACGAGGTGCTCGGCGACGCCAAGTTCCAGGGCTGGGACAACCAGTTGCACGACGAACCGGTGTTCCGCGTGCTGCACGAACGCATGCGCCGCTGGTCCGGCGAGGGCAGCCGCGACGGCTGGGGCTGGGACGCGATCAGCCACTGGGGCGGCGCGCTGGGCACGCTGGACACCCACGCCAATGCCGGCATGGAACTGCGCCTGGGCTGGAAGCTGCCGGACGATTTCGGCAGTTCGCCGCTGCGTCCCGCCGGCGAGAACGTCGCCCCGCCCGCCAGCAGCGTGGGCAGCGGCTGGTCGGCGCATCTGTTCGTGACCAGCGACGGCCGCTGGGTACTGCGCGACATCACCCTGGACGGCAACACCTTCCGCGACAGCCACAGCGTGAAGAAGCGCCCCTTCGTCGGCGACGCCGGCGTCGGCCTGGCGGTGACGCGCGGCAAGTGGAAGTTCGCGCTCGCCCGCTACTGGCGCACCCGCGAATTCGACCTGCAGCGACAGACGCCGGTATTCGGGAGTTTCACGATCAGCTATCGGCTTTAGCCGCCGGGATTGGGGAGTCGGGATTGGGGATTCGCAAGTCTTCGCGAGCGCGCAGTGCCGTACGAGCGGCTTCAGCCGCGACGCGTTACCGGTAACGTGTCGCGGCTGAAGCCGCTCCTACAAAAACGAGAGGCAGCATGCGTTGTCGCCACCAATCCCGAATCCCCACTCCCGAATCCCCAAGAAAAAAGCCGGCGTCAGCCGGCTTTTTTCGAGAGGAGAGGAACTTACTCCGATTCCCACCACATCCAGAAGCTGTCCCACAGACGCTTGAAGAAGCCGGCCTCGTCGACCGCCTTCAGCGCCACCAGCGGGGCCTGCGCCACCACCTTGCCGTCCAGACTCACCTTGACCATGCCGATCTGCTGGCCCTGCTTGATCGGCGCTTCCAGGGTCTTGGGCACTTCGATCGCCGGCTTCAGCTCGTTGTAGCGGCCGCGCGGCACGCTGACCAGCAGCGGCTGCGCCACGCCCAGCAGCACCTGCTTCTCGGTGCCCTTCCACACGCGCTGCTGCGCGACCTGCTTGCCCGGCTCGTACAGGCTGTGGGTCTCGAAGAAGCGGAAGCCCCAGTTCAACAGCGCCAGGCTGTCCTCGGCACGCTGCTTCTCGGAGCTGTCGCCCATCACCACTGCGATCAGGCGCTGGTCGCCGCGCTTGGCAGAGCTGAGCAGGCAGTAGCCGGCCTCGGAGGTGTGGCCGGTCTTGATGCCGTCCACGCTGGGGTCGCGCCACAGCAGCAGGTTGCGGTTCGGCTGGGTGATGTCGCCGACGCGGAATTCCTTGATCTTGTTGTAGGCGTAGGTTTCCGGGTAGTCGCGCACCATCGCCCGGCCCAGCAGCGCCAGATCGTAGGCGGTGGTGTAGTGGCCTTCGGCCGACAGGCCGTGGGCGTTGACGAAGTGCGAGCCGGTCATGCCGATCTTCTTCGCGTACTCGTTCATCAGCGACGCGAAGGCTTCCTCGCTGCCGGCGGTGTGTTCGGCCAACGCGATCGCCGCGTCGTTGCCGGACTGGATCGCCATGCCCTTTTCCATGTCTTCCAGGCGCGCGGTCTTGTTGACCGGGAAGCCGCTGTAGCTGCCGTCGGTACCGGCACCGCCCTCGCGCCAGGCGCGCTCGCTGAGCATGACCTGGTCGTCGCGGGTGATCTTGCCCAGCTTCAGTTCGGCCGCGATCACGTACGAGGTCATCACCTTGGTGATGCTGGCCGGGGCCACGCGTGCGTGTTCGTTCTCGCCGGCCAGCACCTGGCCGGTGGCGTAGTCCATCAGCACCCAGGACTTGGACACGGCCGGCTTCGGCGCGGGCGGGATCGCCACGGTGGCCGGAGCGGCGGCAGCAGCGGGCGGCGGCGCGGGAACCGGGCCGGGCGTCTGCGCGGAAACCAGGCCGACGGCGAACGTGGCCACGGCAGCGACGGCGAAGCGGAATTTCATCTAAAACGACTCCTGGCGGGCCCGAAGGCCGATGGAAAACGCGACATTGTAGGCCGAGCCGGCGCCCTGGCAGGCGCGGCGCGGACACGTGCGCGAACCGGCGTTAAGCCATCGGCGCGGCGCAGGCGCGCAACGGCGGGCGCGACGCCTCAATCCTTGACGATCTGCGGCCGGCCGAAACCCAGGCCAGCGATGCGGGTGGCCAGCTCCGCGGCGCGGCCATGGTCTTCGGCCGCCACCCGCAGCCGCCACAGGGTGCGGCCGCCGGAGACGATGTCGCTGATGCTGGCGCCGACGATGCCGGCCGAAGCGAGCTGCGACAGCGCGCGGTTGGCGTTCTCGCGACTGGCGAAGCTGGCCACCTGCAGCAGGATGCCGAGCGGCCCGCGCGCGCTGTCGGCCTCGGCGCGCGGCGCGGTGGTGGCGACCGGCGCGGGCGGAGTCGCCGGCGTCGCCACGGCGACGGTCGGCGCTGCCGCGGCGGCCGCAGGCGCGGCAGTGGGCTTGGCCGTCGCGACGCCACGGGATCCGCGTGCCGGCGCACTCGCCGCGGCCACGCTGGGCGCGGGCGTGGTCGGCTTGCCGGTGGCCACGCGCACGCCGCGCGACTTCATCCAGGCATCGAAGCGATCGGCATCGCCGACCCGGCCCGGCGCGTCCTGCACGCGGTAGCGCCAGCGCTCGCCTTCCGGCAGCGCCGCGGCCGTAGCGGTCGCCGCCGCGGCGGTCGGCGCGGCAACCGCGGGCACCGGAACCGCGCGCGCCGGCACGGTCGCGGCGGCGGCCACGGTGTCGCCGGCCGATCCACTCGATTTCGCCGGCAGGGTCTTCACCAGGTCGTCCATCTGCGCGGCGCGCCGCACCGCGGCCGGATCGCGCGTGGTGGCGTCGCTGCGCGCGCTGGCCAGCAGCGTCGCGGGCTGGCGGCCGGTACGGCGACGCGCCAGCAGATCACCGTTGTCGGCCGGGGTCAGTCCGCGCACTTCCACGCGGCCGGTGCCCTTGCCGGTGATGCCGAGCTTGACCGCCGCCGCGTAGCTCAGGTCGATCAGCCGGTCGTCGTGGAACGGGCCGCGGTCGTTGATCCGCACCACCACCGATTCGCCGTTGTCCAGGTTGGTGACCAGAGCGAAGCTGGGCAGCGGCAGGGTCTTGTGCGCGGCGGTGAACGCGTACATGTCGTAGACCTCGCGGTTGGAGGTCAGCCGGCCATGGAACTTGCCGCCGTAGTAGGAGGCGGTACCGCGCTCGACGTAGCTGTGCGGATCTTCGATGACCACGTACTCGCGGCCCAGCACCGTGTACGGCGAGCGGTTGCCGATCGCCGAACGCGGTTCGTCGGTGACCAGCGGCTCGGGGATGCAGGCGACGTTGGGCACGTAGTCCGGGGTGGTATCGCGCACGCCGGGCGCGTATAGGCCGCCGGCGGTGTAGTTGCCGCGCTTGGACGGGTCTTCCTTGGCCGGCGCGTAGGGCGAGGTCGACGGGCAGCCGGTGGCGACGTGCGCCGGTCCCTTGCCCTCGACGCGGATGCCAGGGCTGGCGCCGCCGGCGGTCTTCTTCGGAGCGCTGCTGCAGGCGGCCAGCGCCAGCACAGCGACGACGGGAGCGATCCGGAGCAGCGCGTTCGGGTTCATGCCGGGGGTAACTCCTTGCCGGCGATGGCCTGGGACAGTTGATAGACGGCCATCGCGTACATCTTGGAATTGTTGTAGCGGGTGATCGCGTAGTAGTTCTGGAAGCCCAGCCAGTACTGCTTGCCGGTACTGCCGTCGAGCGTGATCGGGGTGGCGCCGCCGGCCGTCGCCGGCACCGGCGCGGTCGGCGTGTAGCCGCGCGCGGCCAGGTCGGCCAGGGTGTAGGTCGGGGTCCAGTCGCTGGGATTGAATTCCTCGGCGCCCGGACGCAGCGTCGCCGGCACCGCGACCACGCCGTCGCGCACCCAGCCGCCCTTCTTGACGAAGTAGTTGGCGATGGACGAGAACGCGTCGTCGTAGTCGGTGAACAGGTTGCGCTTGCCGTCGCCATCGCCATCGACCGCGAACTGGCGGTAGCTGGAGGGCATGAACTGGCCCAGGCCCATCGCGCCGGCATAGCTGCCGATCAGGGTGGTGATGTCCAGGTTCTCCTCGCGGCCCAGCGCGAACAACTGGCCGAGTTCGTCGCGGAAGAACAGTTCGCGGCGCACCTCGCGCTCGAGCTTGGCCGGATCGCCGCTGCGCGGATAGCGGAACGCCAGCGTGTACAGCGCGTCCAGCACGCGGTAGGAGCCGGCGTTCTTGCCGTAGCTGGTCTCCACGCCAATGATCGCCACGATGACTTCGGCCGGCACGCCGGTGCGCGCCTGCACCCGATGCAGTTCGTCGCGATGCGTGGCCAGGAACGCGCGGCCGCCATCGATCCGCGCCTGGCTGATGAACATCGGCCGGTATTCGCTCCACGGCTTGACCCGCTCGGCCGGGCGCGACATCGCCGCAACGATCGCATCCTTGAATTGGGCCTGTGCCAGGGTCGCCTCGATCTGTGCTGGCTCCATGCCGTACTTGGCCGCGGTATCGCGGACGAAGTTGGCGCGGGCGACCTCGAACGGCACCGGGGTCAGGTCCACCGGCGGTGCCTGCACCACTTCCGGGGCGGCCTCGGCCGGTGGTGCCGGGCGCGGCGCAGGCGGCGGCGCGCTGGCCTGCGGCGGCGACGGTGGCGCCTTGGGCTGGGTCGCGCATGCGACCAGGCCAAGCGTGAGCAGGCAAATCAGCGAGCGTCGGATCATGCCGGCAGACTACCAGATTCAAGATGAATTTCTACCAATAACGCCATGAAACAAAAGAACTTTGCCGCAGGTCATGTGCGGCTGCAGCATGACCTGCAGCAACTGCGGGGCGCACGCCGTGGTCCCGGGCGTGGCGGCGGCACAAAAAAGCCGCCGGGGTTGCCCCCGACGGCCCCGCCTGCGCATGGCGCCCCGCTCAGAACGGCGCGTCGATGTCGACCACGTCGATCAGCTTGTGATTGACGAATTCCTTGATGCCCAGCCCGATCAGTTCGCGCCCGTAGCCGGAACGGCGCACGCCGCCGAACGGCAGGTCGGCCTTGACCATGGTCGGGTGGTTGACGAACACCATGCCGGTGGAGATGCGCCTGGCCACCGCCACGCCGCGCGCATCGTCGCCGGTGAACACCGAGCCGCCCAGGCCGAACGGCGAATCGTTGGCGATGCGCACCGCGTCGTCCTCGTCCCTGGCGCAGAACAGCATCGACACCGGGCCGAAGAACTCCTGGTGGTAGGCCGGGTTGTCCGGGGTGACGTCAGTGAGGAGGGTCGGCTGCACGAAGGCGCCCTGCACCGGCACCGGCGGCCCGACCTCGGTCGCGGTGGCGCCATGCCTGACCGCCTCGGCGATCTGCCGCTTCAGGTCGTCGGCCGCGCCCTGCGAGGACAGCGGCGCCAGCGTGGTCGCCGGATCCATCGGATCGCCCGCACGCAATGCCGCCACGCCGGCGCGGTAGCGCTGCAGGAACTCCTCGTACATTTCCTGCACCACGATCATGCGCTTGGACGACACGCAGACCTGGCCGCCGTTCCAGTGGCGGCCGAACACCGCCCACTTCACTGTCTTCTCCAGTGGCGCATCGTCCAGCACCACGAAGGCGTCGGCACCGCCCAGTTCCATGGTCGACTTCTTCAGCGCCTTGGCCGCCTGGGCCGCGACGATGGCACCGGCGCCTTCCGACCCGGTGAGCGCCACGCCGTGCACGCGCGGGTCGTTGAGGATGGTCTCGACCTGGCCGCGGGTGGCGTAGAGATTGGCGAAGGCCCCGGCCGGTAGCCCGGCCTCGGCCATCAGCGCCTCGAACTTGGCCGCGCACTGCGGCACGTTGGAGGCGTGCTTGAGCAGCACGGTGTTGCCGGCCGACAGTTGCGGGGCGATGATCCGCGCGATCTGGTAGTACGGGAAATTCCACGGCTCGATCGCCAGCAGCACGCCCAGCGGCTCGTGCACCACCATCGCCCTGCCCTCGGCCGGATCGGCCACCGGCAGGTGCTCCGGCGCCAGCAAGCGCTCGGCGTTGACCGCGTAGTACTCGAAGATGTCCGCCGACAGCCGCACCTCGGCTTCGGCCTCGCCGATCAGCTTGCCCATCTCCAGGGTCAGCAGGCATGCGTACTCGCGGGTGTTCGCGCGTAGCAGCCGCGCTGCCGCATGCATCACCTTGGCGCGTTCGGCGAAGGAGGTCTGCTTCCAGTGCTGGAACGCGGCGTCGGCGGCGCCGATCGCGGCCAGCACCTGCGCATCGGTGGCCTCGGGGAAGCTGGCGAGCAATTCGCCGGTGTAGGGATTGCGGGTCGTATAGGCCATGGTGGTGTCCTCGTGGAAGGTCGGAAAGCGCCGGACGCCTCGCGCCGGCGCGGGAAGCGGTTGGGTCAGGCGGCCAGTTCCTTCACCGCCTGCACCATGCGGTTGAGCACCGCGGCGGCGTCGCCGTAGACCATGTCGCAGTTGTCGCCGTAGAACAGCAGGTTCTCCACGCCGGCGTAGCCCTTGCCCTGGCCGCGCTTGATCACGTAGACCTGATGCGCCTGGTCGGCGTTGAGGATCGGCATGCCGTAGATCGGCGAGGCCTTGTCGGTGCGCGCAGCCGGGTTGACCACGTCGTTGGCGCCAATCACCAGCGCCACGTCGGTGCTGGCGAAGCTGTCGTTGATGTCCTCCATGTCGTAGATCAGGTCGTAGGGCACGCCGGCCTCGGCCAGCAGCACGTTCATGTGCCCGGGCATGCGCCCGGCGACCGGATGGATGGCGAACTTCACGTCGACGCCGGCGGCCTGCAGCAGCTTCACCAGCTCGTACAGGCGCCCCTGCGCCTGCGCCACGGCCAAGCCGTAGCCGGGTACGATGATCACGCTGGAGGCGTAGCGCATCGACGTCGCCGCATCGCCCGGCTCCACCGCGGTCATGCGGCCCTGCACGTCGCCCTGCACGACCGCGGCGCCGTCGCCGAAATTGCTGAACAGCACGTTGCCCAGCGAGCGGTTCATCGCCTTGGCCATCAGCACGGTCAGCAGGGTGCCGGCCGAGCCGACCACCATGCCGGCGATCATCAGCGCCGGGTTCTGCAGGGCGAAGCCTTCCAGGCCCACCGCCAGGCCGGTGAACGCGTTGTACAGCGAGATCACCACCGGCATGTCGGCGCCGCCGATCGGCAGCGTCATCAGCACGCCGAAGCCCAGCGCGGCAATGAAGAACGCCGGCGCCGCCCAGGCGCCGCCCGTGCCGGTGACCACCAGCGCGCCGAGCACCAGCGCGGCCAGGAACATCGCGCCGTTGAACGCGCTCTGCCCCTTGAACCGCCAGGCGCTGTTGATGCGGCCATCGAGCTTGGCCCAGGCGATCACCGACCCGGACAGCGAGATCGCGCCGATCAGCGCGCCGAGCACGGTCACCGCCAGATGCAGGCCGCCCTGCTGCGGCTGCCGCGCGGTCAGCGCCACCCCGGCCACCGCCGCGGCCGCGCCGCCGCCCATGCCGTTGTACAGCGCCACCATCTGCGGCATCGCGGTCACCGCCACGCGGCGACCGCTGTACCAGGCCCAGCCACCGCCGAGCGCCAGGGCCAGCAGCGCCAGTGCGAGATTGGTCAAGACATGCGGCTGCGCGCCGGGTTTCAGGTCGGCGAGATAGCCGAACGCGGCGGCGACCGCGACCAGCATGCCGATGCCGGCCAGCACGATGCCGCGCAGCGCGGTCACTGGCGAGGACATGTGCTTGAGGCCGAGAATGAACAACAGAGCGGCGGCGAATCCGCTGACCTCCACCAGTAGCTGCAGCATGACGCTATTCCTTCGGGGGGATGGATGCGGAGGCGGGCTTGGCGCTGGGCTTGAACATCGCCAGCATGCGATCGGTGACCACGTAGCCGCCGGCGGCATTGCCGGCACCCAGCAGCACACCGACGAAGCCGATCGCCTGGCCAGCGACGGTATCGGCGTTGAACAACGCGTGCATCGCGCCGACCACGACGATGCCGTGGACGAAGTTGGAACCGGACATCAGCGGCGTGTGCAGGATCGACGGCACCTTGCCGATCACTTCGTAGCCGGTGAACGCGGCCAGCATGAACACGTACGACGCGATCAGCCAACTCATCGACAGATCCAGTGACATGACTCAGGACTCCTTGACGGGAACGGGCGTGGCGGCCTGCAGCGGCGGGTGGCAGAGGCGGCCGTCATGGGTGAGCGCGGTGCCGGCGACGACCGCGTCGTCGAAGTCCGGCGCCAGTGCGCCATCGCGCACCAGCAGGTCGAGCAGGCCCAGCAGGTTCTTGGCGTACAGCTCGCTGGCGTGCTGGGCCAGCGCCGAGGGCACGTTGCGCGGGGCGACCAGGGTGATCGGGCCCACTTCCACGGTCTGCCCCGGCACGCTGCCTTCGCAGTTGCCGCCGCTGTCGGCGGCAAGATCCACGATCACCGCGCCGGGCTTCATGCCGGCGATCTGCTCGCGATCGATCAGGATCGGCGCGGTGCGCCCGGGCACGTTGGCGGTGGTGACGATCAGGTCGGCCTGCTGGATGTGCTGGGTCAGCACCGCCGCGGCCTTGGCCCTTTCTTCGGCACTCAGTTCGCGCGCATAGCCGCCCTCGCCGCGCGCGTCGATGCCGGTGTCGACGAAGCGCGCGCCGACCGACTGCGCCTGCTCGCGGGTTTCCGGACGCACGTCGTAGCCTTCGGTGATCGCGCCCAGCCGGTGCGCGGTGGCCAGCGCCTGCAGGCCGGCCACGCCCAGGCCCATCACCAGCACGCGCGCGGCACGCAGCGAACCGACCGCAGTGGTCATCATCGGCAGGATGCGCGGCAGGTGCACGGCGCCGAGCAATGGCGCGTAGTAACCGGCCAGCGCGGCCTGGCTGGACAGCACGTCCAGCGCCTGCGCGCGGCTGATCCGCGGCACGGTCTCCATCGCGAAGGCGGTGATGCGGCGTTCGCACAGCAGCTCCAGCAGGCCCGGCGCCTTGGCCGGGTACAGCATCGCGATCAGCATGCTGCCCGGGCGCAGCGCCGCCACCGTGCGCAGCGACGGCGCCTGCACCGCCAGCAACAGATCCGCGCCGGCCACCACCTCCTGCGCATCCTCGAGCACGGTGGCGCCGGCATAGGCCGCATCCGGCAGCCGCGAACCGCTGCCGGCACCGGCCTGCAGGCGCAGCTGCGCGCCCAGCTTGGCCAGCTTCGGCAGCACCGCGGGCACCATCGCCACGCGGCGCTCCTCGGCTTGTTCTTCCCTCAGGACTGCAACGGTGAACGCCATGATCGCGGCTCGCTTGGAGGATGCGTGCACTGTGCGCGCCGGCCGACGCGCGGGCATTGATCCGGATCAAGCGCGCCGCACCATCACGGGCAAGAACGCGCACGATGAGCGCAGCAAGGTGGCGGAACGCTGCGATGTGACAGGACGATTGCAGCGCGTGGCGGCTCACGCCGTCGCCTCCGCAAGACGCAGGTACCGACTGCTTCGCGCCACGCGGGCGCGCGCCGAGTGGCCGTCGGCGTTGCGCGCGCGGGCTACAGCGCCGGAAACACCGGCGCATGCGCGCAGGCGGGGACCGACCCGGCGAGGGTTGCCGCGTAGGTGGAAGCCGCGCTGCTGTCCTCGCTCAAGCGCAGGTCGGACTGATCCACGCCGATGTGCGCGTTGCTGGCATGCAGGGCGGTGACGTCGGCGGCCACGTGCGCCAGCACCAGGTCCAGCGGCGTCGCGGCGCTGTAGCCCTGCACGGTGCTGCCCTTGCCGGCGGGCGTGTCCTGCGCGCGCAGTCCGTCGACCACGATCCCGGCGAAGGTCGGCACGCTGCCGCTGCGGCTGCCACCGTGGTCGTGGCCGTACAGCGGCGTGATCACCAGCGGCCTGGCCACGCCGAACAGGCAGGTGTTGCGGTAGAGCACGTCGCGCACCGGGCCGCCCTTGGCCAGGCCGGTCTTGATGCGCAGGCCGTTGTTGTCGGTGGCGACGATGCCGTCGGCGTCATGACCGACCACGCTGTTGCCGTCCACCAGCACGTTGCCGACGCCGTACATCACCTCGCTGCCGATGGAGATGCCGTGGGTGCCGTAGAAGCGCGAGTCGCGCACGGTGATGTCGGCCGAGCGCGCGGCACTGGTCTTGATCGCGATGCCGTCGTCGCCGGCCATCACGTCATTGTCGGCCAGGGTCGCGTTGCGCACGCTGTCCAGATCCAGGCCGTCGGTGTTGGGGCTGTTGGCGGGCGCCCTGACCCGCACGCCCCACACGGTGACGCCGTCGCCGCCGTGCACGAAGACGTGGAAGTACGGCGCGTCGAGCAGGTTGACGTGATAGAGCTGCAGATCGGCGACGTCCTGCGCACGGATCAGGTCGGGCGCGTTCTGGGTCTGGCCGGCGGCCTTGGCGCTGCGCGCGAACTGCCACCAGCTGTCGCTGCTGCCGAGCATCGGCAAATCGCCGCGGCCATCGATGCTGCCCTGGTGGCCGGCGGCGTCGCGCACGCCCATCACCCCCAGCGCGCGCCCCTGCAGGGTGATCAGCGCGCGGCAACCGCCGCTGCGGGCCGCCGCCTGACCGCAGGCGTTGCGGCCAGGGACCTGATAATCGGCGGGCTGGCGCGAGGCGAACAGGGTCACGCCACTGTCGATCGCCAGCGTGGTGTTGCTGCGAATGGTCAACGGCCCACTGAGGAAGGCAGTGCCGCGGCCGGCGCGCAACAGCACCGCGCCATGCGCGCCGTCGGCGCAGCGGTCGAGCGCGGCCTGGATGCGCGCGGTGTCCGGCGGGCTGCGCTCCTGCGCATCGGCGAAGCGGCGTTGCTGCGCCTGCAAGGTGGCGTCCAGGGTCATGCACAGCGGCGGCAGGCGCGGTTCGACGACGCGGCGGGAATCGCCGGTCCCCGCCGCGCTGCCGAACGCAGCGGCGGCAAGCAGGCCGCCGAGCAGCAGCGCCGCGCGCATGCGCGAGGTCATTGCCGGAGTGCCGCCTGCGGTGGCTGCGGCGTGGCCGAGGGCGATGCCGCGGCCGGTGCATGGTGCGGCGGCGTCCGCAGTTCGGCGATGGGCTGCGCGCCGGCGGACAGCTGCTGCCAGCGTGTGTCGACGATCGTCGCCAGGCCGGCCGGACGTTCGTCGAAATGGTGACCACCGTGCAACACCACGACCTCCGCGCCGCGCGCGCGCAATTGCGGGCAGAGCGTATCTTTCTCCTTGTCGCCGTACACGCACAGCAATTGCGCCGCGGGAATGCGCGCCAGTTCCGGCTGCACCGGCAGCGCGTCGTCGTCGTCGCCGAGATTGAGCCAACCGCGCACGCGGATCTGGAAATCGGCCTTGTGCTCCAGGCCCAGCAACGCCACCAGGCCGACCTGCTCGCGCTGCGCCGGCGGCAGCCGGTTGACCATGAACGGCAGCGTGGTGGCACCGAAGGAATAGCCGACCAGCAGGATCTTCTGCGGACGCCAGCGCTGCTGGTAGTAGGCGATGACCCGGCTCAGGTCGGCGCTGGCGCGGGCCGGCGGCTTGGCCCGCCAGAAGTAGCGCAGGCTGTCCCAGCCGACCACGGCGATGCCGCGCCGCTGCAGGGCCTCGGCCATGCCCTTGTCGATGTCGCGCCAGCCGCCGTCGCCGGACAGCACGATGGCCAGCGGCGCGCCCGGGGTCGCCGACGGCAACTCGGTCAGCGGCAGATCGTCCAGCGCGCCGCCGCGGCCGCGCGCATGCAGGTGCGCGGCGACCCGCGCGGCCAGCGCGGCATCCACGCCGCCATCGGCCGGTGCCGCCACGGTGTCGACGAAGCCCTGCGCCGCGGTGGCGGCGGCGGTGCCGGCGCAGACCTCGGTGGGTGCCGGCGCCACGCCGATGGCGCCGCCCAGGGTCGCGGAGGGCGCCGCGCCGACGATGCGCGCGGCCAGGGTCGCGGCGGTGCCGGTCCCGGCCAGGACCGGCAGGTAGTAGCTGTCGCCGTGCAACTGCCGCTGCAGCCGCCGGCTCAGCCGTTCGGCGTCATGCCAGGCCTTGTCGCAGCCGTGGCCGCCATGGCGCAGGTGCTTCAGATAGCGCTGGCCGTCGACCACCGCGACCAGCGCGCCGCTGGCGGCGATGCGCTGCGCAGCGGCCTGCCGCTGCGCCGGGCTACCGCTGGCCAGCAGGATCACCACGCCCTGCGGCGCGCCCTGCGGATGCACCAGGGTCGTGCGGCCATAGCCGCGGACGTGCAGCGCCCCCGGCGGAAAGTAGTAGCGCAGCAGTGCGTAGCCGCTCAGGCCCAGCACCACGCTCGTCAACAGCAACACGCGCAGGAATTTCATCAATACGCATCCATCTCGGCCAACGCCGAGCATCGGGACAACCACGGGAACGGCGAGGGAGCGGCGGACGACGCGAACGGACGGGCCAGGGCCCGGATCGGCGGATGCGCTGCGTGGGGTGCCTCGGCGATGTGGGCTGGGATGGATGCGCGGGGTCGCACCTGCCTGCCCGGAAGTTCCTGCACGCGTGTGGGCCGGGGGGAGCGGCGCGCGTCACGTGGCATCGACGCGCATTGTGCGCATGCGCGACACGCGCCGCAATAATGCAGTCACCTGCCTGCAAGGGCGCGGTTAAGCCAGCGCGCAGCGGCCGCGGTGCCGCTCGCTCAGTAGCCGTGCACCGGACGGTGCGCCTTCACCGCCATCACCAGGCCCAGGCCGGCCAGCAGCGACACCGCCGAGGTGCCGCCGTAGCTCATCAGCGGCATCGGCACGCCGACCACCGGCAGCAGTCCGGAGATCATGCCGCCGTTGACCAGCACGTAGACGAAGAACGCCAGGCCGGTGGCACCGGCCAGCAGCCGCGAGAAGGTGTCGCGCGCCTGCGAAGCGATCCACAGGCAGCGCCCGATCACGATCAGGTACAGGGTCAGCACCGTGGCCACGCCGATCCAGCCGAACTCTTCGCTGAGCACGGAGAACGCGAAATCGGTGGTCTGCTCGGGAATGAAGTTCAGGTGCGACTGCGAGCCCAGGCCCCAGCCCTTGCCGTGCAGGCCGCCGGAGCCGATCGCGATCTTGGACTGGATGATGTTCCAGCCGGCGCCGAGCGCGTCGTTCTCCGGATTGAGGAACATCATGATGCGGTCCTTCTGGTAGGGCCGCAGCAGCCACAACCAGGCCACCGGCGCGGCCGCGGCGACGCCGCCGACCGCGATGCCCACCCACCACCACGGCAGGCCGGCCAGCAGCAGCACGAAGCCGCCGCTGGCGGCGATCAGCACGCCGGTACCGAAGTCCGGCTGCAGCATGATCAAGGCGGTGGGAATGCCGATGATCACCGCGCTGACCAGCACGGTCGGGATCCGCGGCGGCAGCGGCATGCGGTGCAGATACCAGGCCACCATCATCGGCATGCTGATCTTCAACAGCTCGGCCGGCTGCAGGTAGAACACCTTCAGGTCCAGCCACTGCCGCCCATACTTGCCGGTGCCCAGCACGAACACCGCCAACAGCGGCAGCATCGACAACGCGTAGATCATCGGTGTCCAGGCGCGCAGGCGCAGCGCCGACACCCGCGACAGGCCCCACATCGCCGCCGCACCGATCGCGAAGCGCGCGCCCTGCGCCATCACCAGGTGCATGCCGCCGGCGCTCTTGAGCACCGCCAGCCCCATCGCCATCAACGCGCCCAGCGCCAGGCACATGGGCCAGTCCAGGGTACGGGTGAAGCGGCCGCCGATCTCGACCAGCCAGCGCAGGAAATCCTTCATCGCTCGTCCGGAATTTCGTCGGGAATCGGCGGCGGCGCGGCCTGCAGCGGCACCGCCGCGGCGTCCACCTCGGCCTGGCCGATCAGCACCGGGCGCTCACCGGCGGCCAGCGCGACCGTATCGGCCGCGGCGCGCGAACCCGGATCCTCGGCGTAGTACAGGTGGCTGCCGAAGGCGGTGGCGCCACGCAGGCTGTCCAGCGGCTCCACGCCAGGCGGCAGCCGGCCGAGCAGCCAGGCGTCGAAGATCTTGCGCGCGATCGGCGCGGCGGTACTGGCGCCGTAGCCGCCGCCTTCCACCGCGATCGCCAGGGCGATGGTGGGCTTGTCGGCCGGCGCGAAGCCTTCGAACAGCGAGCGGTGGCGCAGATGCATCGGCAGGCTGCGCGGATCGACCGCCGCCAGCCCCTTGCGGCTGACCACCTGTGCGGTACCGGTCTTGCCGGCCATCTCGTACGGCGCGCCGATGGCGATGGCATGGCCGCTGCCGCCCGGACGCATGGTGTCCATCATGCCTTCGCGCACCGCCTGCAGGTTGCTGGGGTTGTCGCTGATCGGCTTGCTCGTGCCCGGCTGTACCGGCGCCCACGGTTGGTCGAAGGCCTCGCGCGTGGCCATCACCAGGTGCGGCGTGCGCAGTTGCCCATCGGCGAGGCCGGCGACGCCGCGCACCAGTTGCAGCGGCGTCACCTTCCAGTCGCCCTGGCCGATGGCGATGTTGACCGTGTCGCCGGGGTACCAGGCTTCCTTGCGGCTCTTGGCCTTGTACGCCGGCGACGGCACGATGCCGCCGGTCTCGCCGACCAGGTCGATGCCGGTCGGCACGCCGAAGCCGTAGCGGCTCATGTACTGGTCGACCTTGGAGATGCCCATGTCGATGGCCAGCTTGTAGTAGTAGGTGTTCACCGACTGCGCGATGGACTTGCGCAGGTCGGTCCAGCCGTGGCCGCCGCGGTGCGAGTCGCCCCAGCCGCGGCTGACCCCGGGCAGGTAGAACATGCCGGTGGAGAGGATCTTGTCCTCCGGGCGGCGGGTGCCGCTGTCCAGGCCGGCCAGGCCCATGAACGGCTTGATGGTGGAGCCGGGCGCCACGCCGCCCAGCACCAGGCGGTTGAACTGCGGCCGCGACGGGTCGCTGTTGAGCGCCTGGAAATCGGCGTGGGAGATGCCGTTGACGAACAGGTTGGGGTCGTAGGACGGCAGGCTGACCATCGCCAGGATCTCGCCGGTGCGCGGATCGATGGCGATCGCCGAGCCCTGGTAGTCGCCGAAGGCGGCGACCATGGCCCGCTGCAGGTCGGCGTCGATGGACAGGCGCAGGTCGGCGCCGGACTGCGCCGGCACCCGGCCGACGGTGCGGATCGCGCGGCCCTGCACGTTGGTCTCGACCTGTTCGTAGCCGACCTTGCCGCGCAGTTGCTCCTCGTAATAGCGCTCCAGCCCGGACTTGCCGATGTGGGTCAGCGCGGCGTTGCCCTCGCCCAGCGTCTCCAGGTCCTTCTCGTCGATGCGGCCGACGTAGCCGATGATGTGCGCGAACAGGTCGCCGTAGGGATAGTGCCGGGTCAGGTAGGGTTCCAGCTCCACGCCCGGGAAGCGCCAGCGGTCCACCGCGAAGCGTGCCCGTTCCTCTTCGCTGACGCGCAGCTTCAGGGTGATCGGGCGGAAGCTGCGGCTGGCCTTGCGTGCGGCCTGGAAGCGCTCGATGTCTTCCGGCGACAGCGCGATGACCTTGCCCAGCTCGGCCAGCAACGCATCCATGTCGGCGACCTTGTCCGGGGTCACGTCGAGCCGGAACGCGGGCACGTTCTCGGCCAGCAGGCGGCCGTTACGGTCGTAGATCATGCCGCGCCCGGGCACCACCGGCCGCGGCTTGATGCGGTTGGCGTCGGAGCGGGTGGCGTAGACGTCGTGGTCCAGCACCTGCAGCTTGAAGTACCAGCCGCCCAGGCCCAGCAACGCCACCAGCACGCCGAGAAAGCCCAGCGCCGCGCGGCGTCGGAACTGCTCGGCCTCGGCGTGCGGGTTCTTCTGCGCGCGGCGCGGGTGCAAGGCCATGCTACTTGCTCCGCCGGCCCAGCCGCAGCGCGTCCAGCAGCACGAACAGCGGCGGCCACAGCGCCATGCCCAGCAGCGGCGCCCACCAGTAGTTCCACGGCAGCGTCGGCTCGCCGACCGCCAGATGCACCGCCGCGGCGACGATGCGGTCGTTGACCAGCAGGCCGCCGATCGCCAGCGCCTGCTGCGACATCGGGAAAAAGCGGATGCGCGCGCGGAAGCGCTGCAGGATGAAGCTCAGGATCACCAGGCGCAGCGCCTGCTCGCCCAGCACCCCGCCGTACAGCAGATCGGCGAGCACCCCGACCGCAAAGGCGAAGCCCAGCCCGACCTTGTCCGGCGTCTCGATCACCCAGTACGCCACCACCAGCGCCAGCCAGTACGGCCGCAACGGCTGCACCGCCAGCGGCAACGGCATCAGCCCCAACAACAGCGCCACGATCACGCTGACCGGCAACACCCAGCCTTTGCTGCGCAGGCGGCTCATTGGGTGGGCTCCTTTGGAGCCGGGATTGGGGATTGGGGATTGGGGATTGGGGAAGGCCCTGGCTGCTTGGGGGTTGCCGGCGCGGCCGCGGGCCGTGCACGCGGCTGGTCGCTGGTGGCCCGCGAAGGTGCGGCCTGCTGAGGAGCGGACCGTGTCTGTGTGGCCGCCGCAGGCGCCACATGACCATCGCCGCCGCCATTGGCGCCGCTTTTCACCAATCCCGACTCCCGAATCCCCAATCCCGTTGCAGCGGCCGAAGGCCGCAGCAACAACACATCCCGCCCGCGGTCCAGCTTCGCCGCCGGCTTCAGTTCGCCGACCAGGAAGGCGTGGGTGTCGTCCGGGCGCAGGGCGGAGATGGTGCCGACCGGGAAGCCGGCCGGGAAGCGGCCGCCCAGGCCGGAGGTGACGATCTCATCGCCCACCTCGACGCCGGCGCTGAGCGGGATGTCGCGCAGCTCCAGGCTGCCGCCGCGGCCGTAGACGATCAGGCGCACGCCGTTGCGCGCCACCGTCACCGGCACCGCGTGGTCGGGGTCGGTCAGCAGCAGCACGGTGGAGTGCAGCGGGGTCACCGCGATCACCTGGCCCATCAGGCCGCCGGCATCGATCACCGCCTGGCCGACGTGCACGCCATCGCGGCTGCCGGCATCGAGCACCAGCCGCTGTCGGGTCGGGTCCAGGTCGATGTCCAGGATCGGCGCCAGCTGCACGTCCAGGCCGCGGCGCTCGGCCACGCCCAGCAGTTCGCGCAGCTGCGCGTTGTCCAGCGCCGCGGTCTGCAGCCGGGTCAGGCGCGCCTTGGCGATCAGCAGTTCGTTGCGCAACGCGCGATTTTCCTTGACCAGCTGCGCGTGGCTGGCCGCGTTCTCCTGCACCTGGGTGCCCAGCCGCCCCGGCAGGCCGGCCAGCGCCCAGATCGGCTGCACCAGCACCGTGGCCTGGCTGCGCAGGCGGGCCAGCCAGTCGGCCTGCGCGTCGAGCACGATCAGCACCAACGCCAGCGCCAGGTAGACCAGCAGGCGCGGCGTGCTGGCGGATTCGCCGGGGCGGGCGGTGACGGGAGGACCGGCGTAAGGAGGCACGGTTAAAGCCGGGATTGGGGAATCGGGAATGGGGAATCGGGAAGCAACGGCGCGTCCCCGGCGCGATCAGGCCGGGGCGCAGGCGGTGCGGTGGAGACGGGGCCGGCAGTGCGGAGGCGGAGGGGCCATTCTATTCCCCATTCCCGATTCCCCATTCCCGGCCTCACGCTCACTCCGGCGCGAAGAACTCGTTGCCGTGCATGTCCACCAGCTCCAGCGCACGGCCGCCGCCGCGGGCCACGCAGGTCAGCGGGTCGTCGGCGACCTGCACGTGCAGGCCGGTTTCCTCGGAGATCAGCCGGTCCAGGTCGCGCAGCAGCGCGCCGCCGCCGGTCAGCACGATGCCGCGCTCGGCGACGTCGGCGCACAGTTCCGGCGGGGTCTGCTCCAGGGCCAGCTTGACCGCCGAGACGATGCCCGACAGCGGCTCGTGCAGCGCTTCCAGCACTTCGTTGGAGTTGATCTTGATCATCTTCGGCACGCCCTCGGCGAGGTTGCGGCCGGAGATCTCCATCTCCTGCACCACCGCCTGCGGGTAGGCGCAGCCGATCTCCAGCTTGATCCGCTCGGCGGTGGCCTCGCCGATCAGCATGCCGTGGTTGCGGCGCACGTAGTTGGTGATCGACTCGTCGAAGCGGTCGCCGCCGATGCGCACCGACTGCGAATAGACGATGCCGTTCAGCGAAATGACCGCGACCTCGGTGGTACCGCCGCCGATGTCGATGACCATCGAGCCGCGCGCCTCGGTGACCGGCATGCCGGCGCCGATCGCCGCGGCCATCGGTTCCTCGATCAGGTACACGTCGCGGGCGCCGGCCTCCTCGGCCGATTCCTTGATCGCGCGGCGCTCCACCTGGGTGGAGCCGGCCGGCACGCACACCAGCACGCGCGGGCTGGGGCGCAGGAAGCGCGACTTGTGCACCTTCTTGATGAAGTGCTTCAGCATCGCCTCGGTGTAGGTGAAGTCGGCGATGACGCCGTCCTTCATCGGGCGGATGGTGGTGATGTGGCCGGGAGTACGGCCGAGCATCTGCTTGGCCTCGGCGCCGACCGCGGCCACCGAGCGGGTGCCGCCGATCGCCCGGTCCTGGCGTACCGCCACCACCGACGGTTCGTTCAGCACGATGCCCTGGCCACGCACGTAGATGAGGGTGTTGGCCGTGCCCAGATCGATGGACAGGTCGTTGGAGAACATGCCGCGGAGTTTCTTGAACATCGGGGGATTGGGTCCTGGGGCGCGCCGTCGCCAGAATGGCGAAAAAATGGGCAGAAAACGAAGTCCGCTAGCCTAGCAACCCGCCTGGGTACGGGCAAGGAAAATTCTCGCTAAAACCACGCGTTGCGTGGTATCGGCGAGATCGCGATGGATCGTGGTTCTGGCCCTGCCGGGCCGCAGCCGTTACCCTTTGCGCCGCGGCGACCCCGCCCTCGCCCGCCTGAATGCGGGCTCATTCCTCCGCCAAGGCCTGCCCGATGTCTGCACTGATCTGTGGTTCCCTCGCTTACGACACCATCATGGTGTTCCCGGACCAGTTCAAGAACCACATCCTGCCGGACAAGGTGCACATCCTGAACGTGTCGTTCCTGGTGCCGCGGATGCGCCGCGAATTCGGCGGCTGCGCCGGCAACATCGCCTACAACCTGCACCTGCTGGGCGGCAATCCGATCCCGATGGGCACCGTGGGCCAGGACTTCGGCCCGTACCGGGAGCATTTCCAGGCGCTGGGCATCGACCTGTCGCGGATCAAGGTGATCGACGAACTGTTCACCCCGCAGGCGTTCATCACCACCGACCACGACAACAACCAGATCACCGCCTTCCACCCCGGCGCGATGATGCGCAGCTACGAGAACCACGTGAGGGACGTGCCGGGCGTGACCCTGGGCCTGGTCGGCCCGGACGGGCGCGAGGGCATGATCCAGAACGCCGAGGAATTCAGCGCCGGCGGCGTGCCGTTCATCTTCGATCCGGGCCAGGCCATGCCGCTGTTCAACGGCCCGGAGTTGCGCCAGTTCATCGAGCAGGCCGACTACGTGGTGGTCAACGACTACGAGTCCAACCTGCTGCAGGAACGCACCGGCTGGGACGAGAAGGACATCGTCTCGCGCGTGCAGGCCTACATCACCACCCAGGGCCCGAAGGGCGCACTGGTGCACACCCCCGAGAAAACCTACGACATCCCGCCGGCGCACGAGCGCCGCGTGGTCGACCCGACCGGCTGCGGCGACGCCTTCCGCGCCGGCCTGATCTTCGGCATCCAGCGCGGCTGCGACTGGCTGACCATCGGCCGGATGGGCAATCTGATGGGCGCCCTGAAGGTCGAACACCCGGGCACCCAGAACCAGCGCTTCGACTTCGACGAGTTCAACGACCAGTTCAAGCAGCAATTCGGTTACGCCTTGTAAAGGCGGGAGTGGGGATTGGGGATTCGTAAAAGCTGGCCCCTGGCGCCTTGAGTCCACGAAGAACCGCGCGATCGCGCGGTTTTTTCGTTTGGCCTAACGGGCAAAGAAGCAGCCCCAGCCAAGCCGCTCTTACCAATCCCCAATCCCGATTCCCCACTCCCGGCTTTTGCTGCACTGCGGGTTGAGCATGGACCCCGTTTGTGCGTCACTTGCGTCAGGGGCCCCCTGGGGGGACGAGAGCGCGCCCATGTCCGAGTCGACTGTCGCCAACCTCGCGCACGCCGCTGTCGCACCCGTGCAGGACGCCGACTGTGCGCCGCTCGCGCGTATGCGCCAGTTTCGCCAGATCGAGACCTTGCCACCCGCCCTGGCGCGCTCGTGGCGGCGCTGCCTCGACGACTACGGCCTGGATCCGGACACCCATCCCTCGCCGATGGTCCACGACAACGGCGAGTTGCGCGAGCGCCAGCAGCGGCTGGAGGCGCTGCTGCGCATCGCCAAGGTGGAGATGGAGAATCTCTACGAGCAGATCGCCGGCGGCAGCTATGCGGTGGTGTTCGCCGACACCGAGGCCACCGTGCTGCACAGCGTGCAGGATCCGGCGCTGCTGCGTGCGTTCCGCGAAACCGGGCTGTTCTGCGGCGCCAGTTGGGCCGAACGCTACCAGGGCACCAACGGCATCGGCACCTGCGCGGTCGAGGGCAGCGCGCTGAGCGTGCATCGCGGCGAGCACTACCTGGAGCGGCATCTGCCGCTCTCGTGCAGCGGCGCGCCGATCCTGGATCCGCAGGGCAACTTGCTGGCGGTGCTGGACGCGTCCACGCCCGACGCGCGCGACACCAGGCTGGTGCAGTGCCATACCGGCGCATTGGTGCGCATGTCGGCGGCGCAGATCGCCCGCGCGTACTTCCTGGAGCAGTACCGGCATGCGTGGATCCTGCGCTTCCATAGCCGCCCGGAGTTCGCCGGGTTGCTGCACGAGGCGCTGATCGCAGTCGGCGGCGACGGCCGCGTACTCGCGGTCAACGAGGCGACGCTGGAACAGCTGGGCAAGCCCGACCGCTCGCCGCTGGTCGGGCGCGATATCGCCCAGGTGATGCAACTGGATTTCGATACGCTGGAGCAGCGCGCGCGCAACGACGCCAGCACCCTGTGGTCGATCCGTTGCGCCTGCCACGGCCGCCGCTTCTTCGCCCTGGCGCAGCCGCCACGCGCGCGCAGCACTGCAGGCCGGACGCGCGCCGCGGGCGAGGATGGCCAGGCCGCGCGCGCCAACGACCATGTCGGCTCCGATCCGCGCATGCTGCACAACCTGGACAACGCGCTGAAGCTGGCCAAACACCGCGTGTCGATCCTGCTGTGCGGGGCCACCGGCACCGGCAAGGAAGAGTTCGCCAAGGCGGTGCACCGCAGCTCACCCTGGGCCGACCGGCCGTTCGTGGCGGTGAACTGCGCGGCGATTCCGGAAGCGCTGATCGAGAGCGAACTGTTCGGCTATGCACGCGGCGCCTTCACCGATGCCGCGCGCGAGGGACGCCACGGCAAGCTGCTGCAGGCCAGCGGCGGCACCTTGTTCCTGGACGAGATCGGCGACATGCCGCTGCCGTTGCAGACGCGCCTGCTACGCGTGCTGGAGGACCAGAGCGTGACCCCGCTGGGCAGCGACCGCGCGATGCCGCTGGAGCTGCACGTGATCAGTGCCAGCCACCGCGACCTGGCGCAGATGGTCGGCAGCGGCGGCTTCCGCGAAGACCTGTACTACCGCCTCAACGGCGTGGTGCTGCACCTGCCGCCGTTGCGCGAGCGCAGCGACAAGGCCGAACTGATCCGCACCCTGTTGCGCGAAGAGAGCGGCGAGCAGCCGGTGCGCATCAGCGAGGATGCCCTGCACAAGCTGCTCAGCTATGCCTGGCCCGGCAACCTGCGGCAGTTGCGCAACGTGCTGCGCACCGCCGCGGTACTGTGTGCCGACGGGGTCATCCGCATTCCCAACCTGCCGCAGGAGATCGTCGACGCCGACAGTGGGCCGTGCCTGCTCGGCGACGATGCGCACGCCGCCGACGGCGTGCCTGGCCGTGTAGCCCTGGACAGCGCCGAACGCAGCGTGCTACAGCAACAGCTCGAGCGTCATCGCTGGAACGTCAGCCGTACCGCCGATGCGCTGGGCATCAGCCGCAACACCTTGTATCGCAAGCTGCGCAAGCATGGGTTGGCGACGGTGAGCTGAGGAGGACTTACACGTTGCGGGTCTTGCCTGCGAGTTGCGAATGAAGCCTTGCCTGTTATGTTTTGCCAAGCAGCTGGCGCTACGATTGCCACGGGAAACGCAAGTCCCAACCTCTGAGGAGGCTGGATGATGCCTGGCTTCGATGTCGCGACTGAAGTCGCTCCTACGACAACAGCCGGCGAATCGATTGGGCGACACAACCTGTGGGGGGCACTTCAGTCCCGACTGCTATCGGAGCCAGATAGGTTCTGGCTCCGAGGTCGCGGCTGAAGCCGCTCCTACATGGGTTTCGCGCTTGGTACCGGCGCAGCGTTTCCTGTAGGAGCGGCTTCAGCCGCGACGGTCACCGGAGCCTAGCGGCTCGCGGCCACGGTAAGGCAAATGGCACGAAGTCCATCAGCGCCGACGCCAACCACGCGACGCGCGCTAGAAGCGCCAGCGCAAACCGACCTGGTATTGCCGCGGGGCGCCAGGCGCGACGAAGCGCGAGGGGCCGTCTTCGACCGCGGCGTCCTGCGGGCGTGCCAGTGCGCCGCCCGGGAACAGATCCTCGGCGATCGCCGCGTAGGTCTCATAGCGGCGGTCGAAGACGTTGTTGATCCGCAGGTACAGCGACAACCCGTCGGCCAGTTCCCAGGTGCCGTGCAGGTCGAGCAAGGCATAGCCGCCGGTGGACAGGTCGTGGCGCGCGGGCGCCTCGCCGTCCTCGGGATCCTCGACCAGGCCGTCCTCGTTGCCGCTGGCCACGCGCCGCGACACCGCGCGCAGGTCCGCGCCCAGCGACAATTGCGGCAACGCCTGCCAGTCCATGCCCAGCTTCAGTGTGCTGCGCGGCAGGCCGGCGATGCGCGTGCCCGGACGCAATGTCACCGTGCGCTCGCCCGACAGCAATTCGCCAGCGCTGCGGTAGGTGGCGTCCAGGTAGCTGTAGCCGGCGAACCAGCGCAGCGCGCCGTGGCTGCCGCGGTAGCTGAGGTCGGCGCCCTGGTAGCGGGTACGACCGACGTTGTCGAAATAGCCCTGCTGGGAATTGGGTGCGCGCAGGAACAGGATGTCGTCGCGGTTGTCGGCGCGGTACAGCGAGGCGTTCAGCGTCTGCGCCGGCGACGGATTCCAGCGCAGGCCGACCTCGTAGGTGCGCGAGACGATCTGCTCCAGGCGCGGATCGGCCTGCAGTCCGGTCGGCAGCCGGCACGGTTGTTCCGGGTCGGCGCAGCCGAGTTCGATCGCGGTCGGTGCACGGCTGTTCTGCGAGGCCGAGGCGAAGGCGGTGAAGCCGCTGCCCAGGCGCTGGGTGATGCCCAGCGAGGGATTGGCCTTGGCGAACACGAAGCGTTCGCGCGGCAGCACGCCATCGTCGCCGGTGGACAAGGTATTGGCGACGGCGACGCGGTTCCAGCGCAGCGCGGCGTTGAGGTGGGTGGCCTCGCCCAGTTCCCAGGTATCGGCAGCGAACAGGCCCAGGGTGCTGCTGCGGCCGTCGACGCCGGAGAAGAACGCCCGCTCCTCGCCCGGATCGGCGACCACCGACCGGTCGTCCTGCACGAACGCGTCCTGCTCGTACTGGCGGTAGCGCACGCGGTTACGGTCGTAGGTGGCGCCGATGCTCAGCGCGTGCGCGCCGGCCTGGTGGCTGAAGTTCAGCGCCAGGCCCTCGGCGTGCTGGCGCATCTGCGTGGTGTTGAGCACGCCGCTGTGCAACGCGTCGGCATCGGCGCGCGAGACCGTGCACCCCGCATCCCGAGGCGTGCCGTCGGCGGCGTAGCCGTCGGCGCAGTCGTCGACGAATGCCTCGTAATCGTCGTTGATGTCGCCATTGACGGTGTCGCGGCGCCCCTGGCGGTAGTAGGCCAGCAGGTGCAGCGCAGTGCGTTCGTCGAAGCGATGGTCGAACTGCCCGGTCAGCAGCGTGTTGCGGTTGCGGGTCAGGTCCGGCGAGGTGTAGACCGCGGCGCGGTCCGCCTCGTACAACCCGGGCTCGGTGCCATCGTCGGTGTAGCGATGGCTGGGCAGCAGGCCATTGCCGACCAGGCGGCTGCGCCCGTGCAGCAGCGACACGTCCCAGTCCGTGCTGTCGCCCTGCCGGCCAAGCTTGCCGAACACGGTGCCCAGGCGGCCGGCGGAGGCGTCGCGCCAGCCGTTCTCGTCGAAGCCGGTGACTGCGACGAAGGCATGCAGGCCGTCGCGGCCGGCGTAGCCGTACGACGCATCCAGGCGCTTGCGCGCGCCGCTGCCCACCGACAGGTCGGCGCGCACGCCCGGTGCGGTCAGGCCGGACTGGGTGGTGAAGGCCAGCGCGCCGCCCAGCGTGTTGGGACCGAACAGCGGGTTCGAACCCGGCATCAGCGCCACGCTGCGGATCGCCGCCTCCGGCATCATGTCCCAACTGACGATGTCGGCGAACGGCTCGTTCATGCGCACGCCGTCCAGATACACCGACACGCCCTGCGAGGCGCCCGGCAGCGCCGAGGCGCGGAAGCCGCGGAAGGTCAGATCGGTCTGGAACGGGCTGCCCTGCACCTCGTTGGTGTCTACGCCGTTCATCTCGCGCAGCAGGAAGTCGGTGAGGTTGCCGGCCTGGCTGCGCGCGATGTCGTCGGCATTGGCGGTCTGCACCGTGTACGGCAACAGGTCGGCATCGATGAGCGTGCCGGGAATCGGCGTGGCGGTGACCTCGACCCGGTCCAGCGCGGTGATCTGCGCATCGTCGGCGTTGACCGTGGTTTGCGCGCGCGCGGGTGCGGCGAGCAGGCCGATGGCGGTGGCGACGGCCAGCGCGAGCAGGTTTGCCGACGGGATGCTGCGTCCGTGGATGCGGGTCATGCCAACTCCTTGCGTGTCAGTAAAGAACGATCGATTTGATGCCACGGCCGGCGCGCATGGTCTCGAAGCCGCGATTGATGTGGTCCAGCGGCAGGGTCTCGCTGATCAGTTCGTCGATGCGGATCTCGCCGGCCAGGTAGCGCTCGGCGTACGCGGGCAATTCGCTGCGGCCCTTGACCCCGCCGAACGCGCTGCCGCGCCAGGCGCGGCCGGTGACCAGTTGCAGCGGGCGCGTGCTGATCTCCTGCGCGCTCGGCGCCACGCCGAGGATGATGCTTTCGCCCCAGCCCTTGTGGCAGCACTCCAGCGCCGCGCGCATCGCGCGCACGTCGCCGACGCAGGCGAAGCTGTGGTCGGCGCCGCCGTCGGTGAGGTCGACGATGACCTGCTGCACCGGTGCGCCGAAATCCTTCGGGTCCAGGCAGTCGGTGGCGCCCAGCGCGCGCGCCAGCGGGAACTTGTCGCGGTTGATGTCAACCACGATGATGCGTTCGGCGCGCGCCATCACCGCACCCTGCACCACCGACAGGCCGATGCCGCCGAGCCCGAACACCGCCACGCTCTCGCCCGGACGCACCCGCGCGGTGTTGAGCACCGCGCCGATGCCGGTGGTGACCGTGCAGCCGAGCAGGCAGACCTTGTCCAGCGGCGCGGACGGATGGATCCTGGCCACCGCGATCTCCGGCAGCACGGTGTATTCGGCAAAGGTGCTGGTGCCCATGTAGTGCAGTAGCGGGCGCCCGTGCAGCGAGAAGCGGCTGCTGCCGTCGGGCATCAGCCCGCGCTCCTGGCTGCTGCGGATCGCCTGGCACAGGTTGGTGCGGTTGGAACGGCAGTACTTGCACACGCCGCATTCGGGCATGTACAGCGGGATCACGTGATCGCCCGGACGCACGCTGCTGACGCCGATACCGATCTCCTCGACCACGCCGGCGCCTTCCTGGCCCAGGATCACCGGGAACGCCGCCTCGGCATCGACGCCGGACAAGGCGATCTCGTCGCTGTGGCAGATGCCGCTGGCGACCATGCGCACCAGCACCTCGCCGGCCTTGGGCGGCTGCAGATCCACCTCCTCGATGGCCAGCGGCTGGTTCGCCGCCCAGGCGACCGCGGCTCGCGTCTTCATTCCGGCTCTCCCCGCCTCCCCGTCGCGGCGCCCGCTGGCGCCGCTCGCCTCACGTCATTGCGCCACGACCACACCCCATGGCATCTCGCCCACCGCGATCTGCTTGATCTCCTTCATCGCCGCCGTGTCGATCACGCTGACGCTGTTGGAACGGCCGTTGGCCACGTACAGCTTCTTGCCGTCCGCACTCAGCGCCGGATTCCACGGGCGCTGCCCGACCGGGATCTGCGCCAACGCACGGCGCGCGGCCGGGTCGATCACGCTGACCGTGCCGGCACCGTTGGACGCGTACACGCGGCTGCCGTCGCGGGCGATGGCGATGCCGGCGGTACGCTGCCCCGCCTGGATGCTGGCCACGCGCTTGCGTGCGGCCAGGTCGATCACGTCGACCACGTTGGCCGCTTCCTGCGCCACATAGGCCGTCTTGCCGTCGGGCGCGAACGCCATGCCGCGCGGATGCCCGCTGGTGGCGATGACGCCGGTGGAGGTGCCGGCCTTCACGTCGATCACGTCCAGGTCGTTGGAGCCTTCGTTGCTGGTCAGCAGCAGCGCGCCGTCCGGGGTGTAGACGCAATGTTCCGGGGCCTGCCCGCGGGTAGCGATATGCGCGCCGATCGCGAAACTGGCCGGATCGATCAGCATCACCTGGTTCTGCCCTTCCACGCACACCGCCAGCTGGCGGCCATCCGGCGCCACGGCGACGCCTTCGGCGTTCTCGCCGATGTCGACGCTGCGCAGCACGCGGTCCTGCACGGTATCCAGTTCCAGCAGGCGATGACCCTGCGCGTCGATGACGTACAGATGCCCGGCCGGTCCCGGCACCACCTGCTGCAGACGCTTGCCGAGCTGGCCCTGCGCCGACAGCGTGCGCACCACGCGATCGCTGCCGGTGTCGATCACCGAGATGGTGCCGCTGCGCTGGTTCGGCACGTAGGCCAGGGCCGCGGCGCTGGTCGCAGGCGCGGGCGCCGCGGCGTCGTTGCCTGCGGCCGGTGCCGACGTGCGCTGGCAGGCCGCGGCGAACAGCGACAGCGCGACGACGGCGGACAGACGCCACGCGTTCCTCATTGCGTGGCGCCTGCCGTCTTGTTGATGGAATGGATGAAGGCCAGCAGCTTCTCGGTATCGCCCGGCTTGAGCACCGGCCCGAACGGCGGCATCTGCCCGACCACCTTCTCGTGGCCGATCCGGGTCTTGCCGTGCGCGGTCATGCCGGCGGTGCCTTCGGTGATCAGCGCGCGCAAGGTGTCGTCATCGTTGCCATACACCCAGATATCGTTGGTCAGCGGCGGGCACATGCCACCACCACCGGTGCCGCCGTGGCAGGCGGTGCAGCCGGCGGAGTTGAAGATCGCCTTGCCTTCGGCGACCAGCTCCGGGGTGACCTTGACCGGCGGCCCCTTCGGAATCGGCGTCACCGCCGCAGCGGGTGCCGGTGCGGCGGCGGCGGGCGCGGGCGCGGCTGCCGCCGGTGCGGAGGCCGCGGCAGGCGCGGCCGGTGCAGGCGTGGCCGCCGGCGCGGGCGGCGTTTCCTGCTTGCCGCAGGCGGCCAGCAGCAGGAGCGAGGCGAACAGGGACAGGGGCAGCAGCGCGGAGACGGAGCGACGACGGATGGAAGCAGGACGCATGGGGACAACACCTTTGCGGAATGCACGATGGGAAGAGCAGGCCGCGCGAGCGGCATGTACGGGACGACAGGAAGCGGTCATTGCGTGCGTCGGTGCTGGGCCTCCGTCAGCAGGTGGGCGAGTTCGGCATTGCCGCGCTGCTGGGCCAGCGCCGCCGGGGTCTTGCCATCGGCATCGCGCGTATCGGCGCTGGCGCCGGCGGCGAGCAGGCGCCGGGCGCTGTCTTCGCGCCCGGCCGCGGCGGCTAGCATCAACGGCGTGACGCCGGCGCGGTTCGCACGGTCGGCGTCGGCGCCGCGCTTGAGCAGCAGGTCGAGGATCTTCGGATCGTTGCGCGCCACCGCGAACATCACCGGGGTGAAGCCGGCCGGGTTGGCGCGACGCACGCTGGCGCCAGCGTCGAGCAATGCCTGCACCAGGTCGGCATCGGCGTAGGAGATCGCCAGGTCCAGCGGCGTCCAGCCATCGGTGGACACCGCATCGACCTTGGCGCCATGCGCCAGCAACTGCGCGGCACTCTTGCCGTCGTTGGACCAGGCCGCCTTCATCAGCGGCGTCCAGCCACTGCTGTCGTGGCTTTCGACCTTGGCACCGGCCGCCAGCAGCTCGCCGACCAACAGTGGCGCCTGGTTGCGGATCGCCTGCTGCAGCGGCGGCTCGCCGAGCAGGTTGGGTTTGTCGGCGCTGGCGCCATGGCGCAGCAGCCAGGCCACGCGCACGCCGTCGCCGGCATCCAGCGCGTGCGCCAGTTCCTCGTTGGGATCGGCACCGCCGGCGATGCGCAACTGCAGTTGCGCCAGCATGTCCGACGAGGCCTGCGCGCTCGGCGTGTCGTCCTGCTCGGCGGGCGCCGCATAGGGGCCGTACGAGCGCAGGTCACCGGCGACGATGCAATCGGCGCAGGCCACCAGCGGCACGTGGTAGTCGCGCAGGATCGCGTCGATCTTGCCGGCGCTGCGCTGCATCGCCTCATTCAGCGCATCGCGCAGTGCCGCGTTCTTGCGCGACACCGCCCACGCCATCGAATACTCCAGCACCTCGTTGTCGATGACGTTCAACGGCACCACGCCGAGGCCGCCGCGCGCGGCGTAGTAGCCGGCCACGGGGCCCCAGGATTCGGCGGCATCGAGCTTGCCGGCGGCGACCTGCTCGGCGAGCTTGCCGGGATGCTCCTGCGGCGCGCTGGCCGAGTCGTAGAACAGGTACTGCACCTCGCCCTGCACGCCATGGTCGAACAGCGCCTGCCGCGCCGGCGAACTCTGGAACACGCCGACCTTGAGTTTCTTCAACGCCGGATCGTCCAGCGAGGCCGGGCGCAGTGCCAGGCCCTTGCGGGTGACCAGCACATAGGTGGAGCGATACAGCGGGCGCGTGGGCAGGCCCATCTCGAAATCGCTGTTCACGTCCATCAGCACGTCGCAACGCCCGGCGTTGATCGTGCTGCGCGCCAGGCCGCGCTGGTAATAGCTGCGCCATTCGTACTCCAGGCGCCGGCCCATCTCCGCGGCCACCACCTGCGCGATCTTGTTCTGGAACCCCTCGCCTGCGCGATCGGACAACGGCATGTTGCCGGGATCGGCGCAAACCCGCAGCACCGGTGCATTGGCCGGCAGCGTGGCGGCAGGCGCGGCGGAGGCCGGCGCCGCAGTGGCGGCTGGGGCAGCAGGAGCGCGAGCCGTCGCGGACGACGGCTCGCGCGTGCAACCTGCGGCGACGAGTCCGAGGCTGCACAACAGCAACACGGCGCGCGCGCCCGCAGGCAGGCGCCACGAGCCGGGCGCCATGCGGCACCCGCTCGTACCCTGGACGCGGCGCCGCCGGCTCATCGCACCGTCTTGGCGGCGACTGCCGCGCTACCGCCGCCGGCAGCCGCCGTGGCGGTCGCGGTAGGCGTGACGGTCTTGCCGGCGCCGTCGATGCGGAAGGTGTGCACCATGCCGCCCAACGGGATCTTGTCGAAGCCATTGCTGAAGGCCAGGCCGGCGGCACCCAGCGCGCCGTACGGATCGCCCGGATCCAGACCGGCAGCGACCGGCAGGCCGATCCAGCCGCCGATGCCCGAGAACACCGCCACGTACTGGTGGCCGTTGGCCTTGTAGGCGATCGGGTTGCCGATGATGCCCGAGGGCAGCTTGGTCTCCCACAGCTTCTTGCCGGTGTCCTTGTCCACGGCGCGGAACCAGCCGTCGAGCGTGCCGTAGAACACCAGCCCGCCGTCGGTGACCAGGGTACCGCTCCACACCGGGAACTTCTCCTTGATCTCCCACTTGGACTTGCCTTCGACCACGTCGAACGCCTTGACGATGCCCAGCGCGCCCGGCTCGTTCGGCTTCATCATCACGTTGGCGAACACGTACGGCAGGCCCATCATGGTGTTGCCGCGCTCCTGCGGGTCCAGCTCCATGTGCCAGTTGTTGGTGCCGCAGAAGAACACCGCCGAGTTGGCCGGATCCACCGAGCACGGCTGCTGGTCCTTGCCGCCCATCGCCGACGGGAACGCTTCGACCTTGCGGCCGCGTTCCAGCGGCGAATGCGCCGCGACCTTGACCGGGCGCCCGGTCTTCATGTCGATGCGCTCGGCCCAATTGGCCGGCACGAACTTGTTGGCGCGCAGCAGCGTGCCGTCGCGGCGATCGAGCACGTAGGCGAAGCCGTTGCGGTCGAACTGCACCACCGAGGGCACCTGCTTGCCGTCGATGGTCAGGTCCACCAGGATCGGCTCGTTGATGCCGTCGTAGTCCCATTGGTCGAACGGAGTCTTCTGGTAACCCCACACCGCTTCGCCGGTATCGATCTTGCGGGCGAACAGGGTCATCGACCACTTGTTGTCGTACTCGCCGCTGTCGCATTCCTTCTGCGTGGTCTTGCCGCAGCGGTACGACGGGCTCCACAGGCCGGGATTGCCGGTGCCGTAGTAGACCAGCTTGAGTTTCGGGTCGTAGCTGTACCAGCCCCACGCCGCACCGCCGCCGCGCTTCCAGCCTTCGTCCGGATAGGTCTTCTGGCCGAGGTCGCCGAGCTGGCCGTGCTGTGGATTGGCCTTGTTGAAGTCCGGGCCGAGGCAGATGTCCTTGTCGGTACCGGTGGCTTCGCAGGACCAGGCCTGCTTGCCGTCGGCCAGCGCATACGCGGCGACGCGGCCGCGCACGCCGAACTCGTTGCCGCTGATGCCGGCCACGACCTTGCCGTCGGCGATGATCGGGGCCATGGTGATGGTCTCGCCCTTCTCGGGATAGGCGAGCTTCTGCTTCCACACTTCCTTGCCGGTCTTGGCATCGAGCGCGATCACGTCGCCGCTGAGGCTGCCGAACACCAGCTTGCCGTCGGCATAGGAGGCGCCGCGGTTGACTGTGTCGCAGCAGGCCACCGCCACCGCGCGCTCATCCTGCTGCGGGGTGTACTTCCACAGCACCTTGCCGTTGTCTTCCTGCGACAGGTCGATCGCGAACACGTTGTTCGGATACGCGCTGACCATGTACATGGTGCTGCCGATCACCAGCGGCTGGCCTTCGTGACCGCGGGTGGCGTCGGTCTTCATCTCCCACGACATCTTCAGGTTCTTGACGTTGTCGCGATTGATCTCGGCCAAGGGGCTGTGCCGGTTCAGGCCGAAGTCGCGACCGATGCCACCCCAGTTGTCGGGGTTGGCGGCATTGGTGGCGAACTCGCTGTCGGTATCGGCGACCGCGGCCGGCGCGGCGGCCGGCGGTTGCTGTGCGGCGGCCGGTGCGGCTGGTGCCGGGGCCTCTTCCTGCTTCTTGCAACCCGCCAGCGCCAACGCAGTGGCCAGCGCGAGCAATGTACAAGCCCGGGTACGACGTGAATGACTGTGCATCGTTCTACTCCCCTCGTTGAAGAGCCGCGACAGCTGCACCTGGGTCGGCGTGTGCCACGGAACCTGAAGCGTGGGTGTCTACGAGCAACGTCCATGCCATCGCACCGCTGCGATGCAACATCCCTTGACGTACGGATCACAACGTCGGTTGTGGTCGCAGAGACGCGCGTCGTCGCGGTCGCAGGCGTCCCGAGAACGTGACACTTTGTGCCATGCCGTTGCATCGCGATTGGCGCAGTGTGGGCACACGCACCGGTGGCACACCCTGCGCCATCGGCGCGCTTGCCGCACAGGTGCAGGCGCACGGGGACGCACGGCAGGAGCGCGCATTCGGCATGCATACGCCGATACGCGGACGGGGTTGGGTGTGAGGACGCGGCGGCCGTCAGCCGCCGCGTGCAGCATCAGTGCGGCTGCGGTCCGACGTGGTCCTGCCACCACGCCAGCAGCGCGGCGCAATCGGCGAAATGCAGATCGGCCAGCGCCGGCCATGGGTTCTCCGGGTGCAGCAGCACGGTGGTGGCACCGGCGTGGCGCCCGCACTGCAAGTCGTACGCGTGGTCGCCGACCATCGCCAGCGCCTGCGGTGCCACGCCCCAGTGTTCGGCCAGCTGCAGCAGGCCGCCCGGATGCGGCTTGGGCGGGGCCTCGTCGCGGCCGAGGATGGTCACTTCCTCGAACAGGTCGTCGACCTCGATCTCTTCCAGGGTCAGCTGCGCCAGTTCGCGGGCATTGCGGGTGAGCACCGCCAGCCGGCAATCGGCCGCATGCAGGGTGCGCAGCAGCGCCGGCGCGCCGTTGGCCGCGGTGGCCTCCTGGGCCAGTACGCGCTCGTGCTCCAGCAGCCAGGCATGCTTGCTGGTGCGCTGCGCGTCCGGCAGTGCCGCCAGGTGCTGCAGGATGTCGGCCTGCGGCGGGATCTGCAGTTCGCGGCGGATCAGCGCGAAATCGTGCACGGCGCGGGTCAGGGTGCCGTCCATGTCGAACACCCAGTGGCGCACCTGGCACAGCGCCTCGGCCGGCGGGGGCGTGGCGGCATGCATCGCGTTCAATCCCAGCCCGGCATCTGCGCACCGTCCAGGCCGCCGGTCTCGAACACCGCGGTGCGGGTGCCGCCGGCCTTCACCGGGAAGGTGATCTGCAGCACCGTGGTCTTGCGCGCCAGCTTCCACAGCGCCTTGTCGTCGCTGATGAACATGGCGATGGCCTCGTCGGTCTTGGGCCGCCAGGCCGCGGCCGCGTGCGGCGTCGCGTCGTCGGCCTTCAGTTCCACCTTGCAGCCGCCGGCGCAGCGGAAATCGCCGGACTGCAGCACCAGGTAAGCGCTGCGCTTCCATTCCGGGTGGTCGCGGAACACCAGTTGCACCGGCTTGGGCCCGCTGTCGTCCACGTCGACCTTGTCGCGGCTGTACAGCATCGCCGAGCGCTGCACGCCCTTGCCGGCCGGCACCTGCGAGTACTGCCAGGCGGCCTGCATGCGCCGCAGCTCGCGCGCCGCCTCGCCCTTGGCCTTGACCTCGGCGTAGCCGGGCTGGATGCGCTCGGCCGCGTCCGACCCGGGATACTGCTGCAGCAGCGCCGCGCCGTGGATCCGGGCCAGGTCCCAATTGCCCGACTTCACCGCGGCATCGTATTGCTTGGCAAGGTCGTCGGCGGCCTGCGCCTTGGCCTGCGCTTCGGCCGCGGCCTGCGCCTTGCGCTCGGCCTCGTGATCGCCGCAAGCGGCCAGGGCGACGGCGCACAGCGCGCCGAGCAGGATGCGTTTCATCGTGGGGTTCCTCGTTGGATCAGGGTGTCGATGGCCTGCGCGACCTCGGCCGGCTTCTCGACGATGGACATGTGGCCGCTGCCGTCCAGCAGCACCTGGATCGCCTGCGGCAGGCGTTGCGCGTACAGCGCCAGCGCGCTGGCGTCGATCACCGCGTCCTGCACGCAATTCAGCAGCAGCGCCGGCTGGCGGATGTGCGCGGCTTCCTCGAACGGCAGGAACGCCTCCTCGCCACGGCCGATGCGCGCCAGCACCTGCTGTTCGAACGCGGCCTCGCGACGGCGCCAGGCCACCACCGCCGGCACCGCCCAGCGCGGGATGCGCGGCTTGGCGCGTTCGAGCAGGAACACGGTGTCGATGTAGCGCTGCAACGACGCCGCATCGTGCACCGCGAACGGATTGTGCCCGTCCAGCACCGCCTGGCCGAAGGCGTTGTCGGCAAAGCGCACGCCGGCGGCGTTGAACAGGCCGACCCGGTCGAACACCGCCGGATGGCGCGCCGCGGCCAGCGCGGCGATGCCGCCACCCATCGAATGTCCGAGCAGCACGCATTCGCTGCCGGCACGACGCGCGCACTGCGTGGCGAACGCCGCCACGCGCTCGGCCTGCGCGACGAAGCCGTAGTCCTGCCCGGCGATGCGCTGGCTCTCGGCCCAGCCGGGCAGATCCGGGATCACCAGGTGATAGCGCGTGCCCAGCGCGCGCGCCAGCGGCAGCCAGTTCTCCTTGCTGCCGGTGAAGCCATGCACCAGCAGCAGTGTCGGCGCGGCGGGGTCGGCCGCGGCGCGCACCAGGTAGGTCCAGGTGTGTCCGGCGACCTGCGCCTGGCGCCGCTGCAGTCCGCTGCCACGACGCTGGCGCAAGCTCTCCAGGCGCACCAGCAGGAACGGATCGCGCAGCACCAGCAGCACGCCGATCACCACTGCCACCACCAGCAGGATGCCGGCGAGCAGCAACCAGGCCATCGTCAGCACCAGCACGGCGACACCGGAAGGCGACTACGGATCATGCGCTCAGACCACCACGTCGGCTTCGCCGAGGTGCAGGGCCAGCCACACGGTCGGCTGCCCGGGATCGGTGAAGGTCACCCGATGCGGCGTATCGGCCGGGATGAACAGATGCTCGCCCGGCGCCAGCGCGACCTCGCGCTCGCACAGCGCCACCCGCGCGCTGCCGCGCAGCAGCAGTACCCATTCGTCGTGCGCCTGCAGGTAGGGCGCGTCCTGCGGCGTGGTCTGCCCGTGCGAGACGATGCGCTCGACGCGGCAACCGGAGCGCCGCAGCAGTTCGGTGAAGATTTCGCCACCGCGGGCATCGGGCAATTCGGCCAGCAAGGAGCCGGACAGGGCGTGAGCGTCAGTCATCTCGGCATTGCCTCCGCAGGCGCGAGCGGGTCCGCTCGCATCGGCGATGGCAGTGTCCTGCCAGGGCGATGGCGCTTGCTGCGACGACCGGGGCGGTGGCGAACGATGTCATGCACGCATGGACCGAGGACCATCGGGACTGCCGAGGATATCGCGAATGCGTGGCAGCGGGTCGTGCACGCCCGCGACGGCGCGTGTGGAAAAAGTTAAGCACGATGGGACAGGCACGCGCGTCATGCAGGCAGCGCATGCGACGGCGCGCAGGGCGACATCGTGCAACGCGCGCGACCAAGCGCCGCCGAAGCGTTCGCCTCCGCCCCACACAGCGCACTCACCGCAACAGGCCGGCCGCACATACGCACACGGCGCCGGGATCGCTCCCGGCGCCGCGTGCGCGGTCTTTCCAGGTGGCGGCGCGCGTCAGTGCGCGGTGCTGCCGGCCTTGGCCTTGTCCAGCATCTCCTGCACCGACACCGTGGTGATCGGGTGATAGCCCGGCTTGGCCTTGGCGAACACCTCCTCGGCGAAGGCCAACCCGTCCGGGGTCTTCACCAGTTCGGCGTAGATCGGCAGGATCAGCTTGCGGCGGCCGACGCGGGCGATGAACTCGCCGGCGGCCGGGCGCGCGTCCACGTAGCCGCTGCGGATCGCCAGCGGATACCAGCGCATGGCGATCTCGCCGTTGGCGGTGCCGGTGAAGTGGTAGGCGTCGTCGAGCTGCTTGAGCTGCGCCGGGGTCAGTTTCTCGCCCAGGCCGCTGAGGAAGCGCGTCCACTCCTGGGTGCTCCAGGCATCGGTGACCTGCTTGCCCGGCAGGGTGCCGCTGCCGGTCCAGGCGATGCGCGCGGTATCGACCATGGCGAAGTTGCGCGAGCGCGCCTTCTGCGCGAACGCCGGAATGCCCGGCTCGTCCAGCCACGCATGCAGTTCCTGCGCGGTCACCGCGTCGGGCTTCTTGGCCAGCAGGTGGGTCTTCAGGTACGCGACGAACTGGTCGGTGTTGGCGCTCTGGAACGCGTGGTCGTCGAACCAGCCGCGCAGGAACGGATCGAAGGTGTCGCGGCCGAAGCGCTGCTCCAGGAACTGCAGGAACCACGCGCCCTTGACGTAGGCGACCTGGCTCAACGCCTCGTCCGGATCGCGCTCGGTCAGCGCCGGCAACGCCAGCGCCTGGTCGGCCGGGCTCATGCCCTTCAGTTCGGCCAGCAGGTCGGTCTGGTCGATCTCGCGCTCCATCTCCGCCGCTTCGGGGCCGTACAGCGCCTCGGTGATGCGCGCCTGCACGTAGGTGGTGAAGCCCTCGTTGAGCCAGATGTCCTTCCAGCTGGCGTTGGTCACCAGGTTGCCGGACCAGCTATGCGCCAGTTCGTGCGCGATCAGCGACACCAGCGACTTGTCGCCGACGATCACCGTCGGCGTGGCGAAGGTCAGGCGCGGATTCTCCATGCCGCCGAACGGGAACGACGGCGGCAGCACCAGCATGTCGTAGCGGCCCCAGCGGTACGGACCGTACAGCGTCTCGGCGGCCACGATCATTTTCTCGGTGTCCTCGAACTCCTTGGCCGCCTTGTCGACCATCGCCGGCTCGGCCCACACGCCCGAGCGCGCCGAGATCGGCTTGAACACCAGGTCGCCGGCAGCGATGGCCAGCAGGTAGGACGGGATCGGCTGCGGCATCTTGAAGCGGTAGTCGCCGTTGCGCACCGCCTTGGGATCGTTGTCGGCGCTCATCAGCACCATCACGTCCGGGCGCGAGACCACGTGCGCGCTGTAGGTGAAGCGCACGCTCGGCGTGTCCTGCAGCGGCACCCACGAACGCGCGTGGATCGCCTGCGACTGGCTGAACATGAAGGGCAGCTTCTTGCCCTCGGTCATCGACGGCTCCAGCCACTGCAGGCCCGAGGCGGTCGGTGCGGTGTGGTAGGTGATGCTGATCTTCTGCGGCTGCGTCGGCGCCTCGATGGTCAGCTTGCTGCCGTAGATCTTGTCGGCCGGCGCCAGCGCGTACTGCAGCGGCGCGCCCTGGCCCTTGCCGTCGTCGGCCTGCACCTTCTCGATGGTCAGGTCGCGGGTATCCAGCACCAGTTGCTTGGCGCTCTTGTCCTTCCAGTCCAGCGTGTAGGTGGCGGTACCACCGATCTGCTTGCTGTCGAAATCCAGCTTCAGATCCAGCGCCAGGTCCTTGATCACGACCTTGGACGGCTCGGCGTAGGAGGTCTCG
The DNA here is from genome assembly GCF_014199735.1 of Xanthomonas sp. 3307. Lineage (NCBI taxonomy): Bacteria > Pseudomonadati > Pseudomonadota > Gammaproteobacteria > Lysobacterales > Lysobacteraceae > Xanthomonas > Xanthomonas sp. 3307. Next base: position 42,488 of record NZ_JACHOG010000004.1, read on the forward strand.
TCGTGGCTGCGATCGGCCGGCTTGGCCGCGGCGGGCGCCGGCTTGGCGGCAGGTGCGGCCGCATCGGGCGCGGACGCTTCACGGGAACACCCGGACGCGATCACCGCGGCCAGGGACAACAACAGGAACGGGGAACGCATGGCAGACAGCACCGGTTCGGGGAAACCGGAAGTTTACCGGAAGGCCGGGATTGGGGATTCGGGAGTGGGGATTCGCAACGGCAGTGCGGCGCACGCTGACGAATCCCGAATCCCCGATCGAAGTGGGGAGTGGGGATTCGGGAGTGGGGATTCGCAGCAGCGAACAGCCGGCGCGCTTACGAATCCCCAATCCCGATTCCCGAATCCCGGCTTCTCAGATCTTGTAGCCCGAATGGATCGCCACGATCCCACCGGTGAGATTCTTGTAGTGGCTGCGGGCGAAGCCGGCCTCTTCCATCATCGCCTTCAGCGCGTCCTGCGGCGGATGCTTGCGGATGCTCTCGGCCAGGTACTGGTAGCTGTCGGCATCCTTGGCGAACAGTTGGCCCAGGCGCGGCAGCACCTTGAACGAATGGAAGTCGTACAGCGGCTTGAACCAGTCGGCGGTGACTTCGGAGAACTCGAGCACCCGCGCCTGGCCGCCGACCTTGAGCACGCGGTACATCTCGCGCAGCGCGGCGTCCTTGTCGGTGACGTTGCGCAGGCCGAAGGCGATGGTCACCAGGTCGAAGCTCTGGTCCGGGAACGGCAGCGCCTCGGCGTTGCATTGCACATAGTCCAGGCCCGCGACCAGGCCGCGGTTGGTGAGGCGGTCGCGGCCCACCGAGAGCATGCCGGCGTTGATGTCGCCCAGCACGATCTCGCCATCGGCACCGACCCGGTCCTTCAGCAGCGCGGCGATGTCGCCGGTGCCGCCGGCCAGGTCGAGCACGCGGTCGCCCGGCTTGACCTGCGCGGTGGCGACGAAATAGCGCTTCCAGACCCGATGGATGCCCATGCTCATCAGGTCGTTCATCAGGTCGTAGTTGCCGGCGACCGAAGTGAAAACCTCGCCGACCAGCTTCTGCTTGTCCTTGGCGGCGACGTCGCGGAAGCCGAAATGGGTGGTGCCGGATTTGTAGGGGGATTCGCTCATGCCGGGATTATCGCACCGCCGGCCGCTCCGTGCCGGTGAAGCGCCGCCCGGGATGACAGCCGCCCGCCGCCTGCGCCAGACTGCCGGCAGACTCCTTTCCCCCAGGCAATTCCATGCTGACTACGCCCGACTACCGCGCCCTGCTCGACACCGCCATCGCCGAAGCCCGCCAGGGCCTGGCCGAAGGCGGCATCCCGATCGGCGCCGCCCTGTACCACCGCGACGGCCGCCTGCTCGGCTGCGGCCACAACCGCCGCGTGCAGGAAGGCGACCCGTCGGTGCACGGCGAGACCGACGCTTTCCGCAAGGCCGGGCGCCAGCGCCGCTACCGCGACACCATCATGGTCACCACCCTGGCGCCGTGCTGGTACTGCAGCGGCCTGGTGCGGCAGTTCAACATCGGCACGGTGGTGGTCGGCGAATCGGTGACCTTCCAGGGCGGCATCGACTGGCTGCGCGAGAGCGGAGTGAACGTGATCGACCTGCACAGCCAGGAGTGCATCGACCTGCTCGGCGGCTTCATCGCCGCGCACCCGGACGTGTGGAACGAGGACATCGGCGAGGACTGAGCGGCCCGCCGCGGGCGCCGGCGCGGCGCACCGAGCACCACGCCGCCGCTTTCAGGCCCGCAGGCGAACCAGGCGACGCCGACCGCCGCCGCCCCGCCTGGCGCATCCACCTCTGCCCCACTCAAGCGTGCCGCCGCAGCGCCGGCAGCCCTGCACTGCCATGGCCTGAGCCCCCACGCCAGTCGCGCCGGGAATGGCTCTGCCACTCGAGTGTTATATTGTTTCAAAATCGACACCGATCGCACCGCATGCCGTCTGTTGCCCTCGCTTCGCCCACTTCCCTTGCCGTTCCCGCAACGCCGGCCGCGCGGCTAGCCTCGATCGACCTGCTGCGCGGCACGGTGATGCTGCTGATGCTGCTCGACCACGTGCGCGAGACCTTCTACCTGCACCACCCGGTCGGCGACCCGATGGAGGTGGAAGGCACGGCGCCGGCGCTGTTCGTCGCGCGCACCCTCGCCCACCTGTGCGCGCCGGTGTTCGTGTTCCTGACCGGCCTGTCGGCCTGGCTGTACGCCGCGCGGCAGGCCGACGGCCGCGCGGCGGCCGCCCGCTTCCTGCTCAAGCGCGGCCTGTTCCTGATCGTGCTGGAGCTGACCCTGGTCAACCTGGCCTGGAGCGGCGCCTTTCCGCCGCAGACGCTGTACCTGCAGGTGATCTGGGCGATCGGCCTGAGCATGCTCGCCCTGGCCGCACTGCTGTGGCTGCCGCGGCCGGCGCTGGCCCTGCTGGGCGCGGCGCTGGTCGCCGGCCACCACCTGCTGGACGATGTGCAGGTGCAGGGCGAAGGCCCGCTCGCGGCCGTCTGGGCGGTGCTGCACGACCGGCGCTGGCTGGAGCTGGGCGAGCTGCGCCTGCGCACCTCCTATCCGGTGCTGCCGTGGATCGGGGTGATCGCGCTCGGCTACGCCGCCGGCCCCTGGTACGGCGCCGCCACCGACCCGGCGCAACGCCAGCAGCGCCTGCTGGCCTGGGGGCTGGGCGCGCTGGCCGGGTTCCACCTGCTGCGCTGGCACAACGGCTACGGCGATGCGCCCTGGCAGGTGCAGAACGACCTCGTGCATACCGCGATGAGCTTCTTCAACGTCACCAAGTACCCGCCGTCGCTGCAGTTCCTGCTACTGACCCTGGGCGTGGGCCTGCTGTTGCTGCGGCTGTACGAACATCCCGCCGTGGCCCGCACGCTGGCGCCCCTGGCAGCGATCGGCGCGGCGCCGATGTTCTTCTACCTGCTGCACCTGTACGTGCTGAAGCTCGTCTACCTGGCCGCGGTGGCGCTGTGGGGCACCAACCAGGGCGATCTGTTCGGCGTGGACAGCGTGGCCGCGCTGTGGGCCATCGCCGCCTTGCTTGGCCTGGCCCTGTACTGGCCCACCGCCGCATTCGCGCGGCTGAAGGCGCGGCGCCGCGACCTGGCCTGGCTGCGCTACTTCTAAGCTGCGATGGTTCATCTGCGTGCAATGCCGGCGTGGTCGACTGCCGGTTCCTTCGTCCGCGCCTGGAGACCTGCGATGTCCACCCGCCTGCCGCAGTTGCTGCTGATCGGCCTGACCCTTGCCGCCTGCGCCGGATGCGCGACCGCGGCAAGCAAGCGCGACGCCTGGGTAGTGCAGCAGATCCACGACTACAACCATCCCTACGCCGCGCAGCGCGCCGAGCTGGACACCAAGATGGCGACCATGGCCACCAGCGCCTACGCCTTCTACCGCGGCACCGACCACATTTTCTATCAGGACATGACGACCCTGCCGGGTTCGCTGTGGACCTCGCCGCAGACCGGCTACACCTGGCTCGGCGGCGACACCCACATCGGCAACTTCGATGCGGCACGCGACAGCAGCGGCAAAGCGGTGTTCAAGGTCGCCGACTTCGACGAAGGCCACCTCGGCCAGTACGTGTGGGACCTGCGCCGGCTGGCCGCGAGCATGGTCCTGGCCGGACGCGACAACGGCCTGTCCGACAGCGACATCGGCGACGCCATCGACACCATGGTCGGCGCCTACCTGGACAAGATCGCCGATTTCCGCGGCAGCGACGCCGAAGCAAGCTTCCAGTTGAGCAAGCGCAACACCAGCGGCGCGGTGGCCAAGATCATCGACGGCGCCGACGGCAAGAGCCGCAGCAGCCTGCTGTCCAAGTACACGGTGGTCAGCGGCGGCAAGCGCCAGTTCCAGGACCTGGACAACCTGGTCGCGGTGGACGCCGGCACCGCCTCGGCGGTGGCCACGGCGATGAACGGCTACATCGGCTCGATCGCCGCGTCCAAGCGCTATGCGGCCAGCTACTACAGCATCAAGGACGTGCGCCAGAAGCTGGGCTCGGGCACCGGCAGCCTCGGCCGCCTGCGCCTGTACGTGCTGATCGAAGGCCCGAGCGCGTCGACCAGCGACGACGTGATCCTGGAATGGAAGCAGGAAGCGGCCAGCGTGGTCGCGGTGGCCGCGCCGTCGCAGATGCCGGCCTCCACCTACGACAACAACGAGGGCGCACGGGTCGCGCGCACCGCCAAGGCGCAGACCATCGACGCCGACGTGCTGGTCGGCTACGCCAGCGTCAACGGCACGCCGTTCTATGTGCACGAGAAGTCGCCATTCCAGCAGGACCTGGACCCGACCGCGCTGGACAGCGCCGGCAAGCTCGCCACCGCCGCCAACTACCTGGGCCAGGCCCTGGCCTCGGCGCACGCGCTGGCCGACCAGGACTACGACCCGAACGTGGTGCCCTACAGCATCGACAAGCAGATCGATCAGGCGGTCACCAGCAAGAGCGGCCTGAAATCGGAACTGCGCCAGTTCGCGTTCGACTACGCCGCGCAGGTACAACTGGACTGGCAGTCGTTCGTGGCCGCGTACAAGGCGGGAACGCCGCTGTATTGAGTTGGCCGGGTGCGGGCAGGTGACGCACGCGCTGCGCGGTTTTGCGGCGGGCCTACGCGGCGGAGCCGCGTCTTGTAGGAGCGGCTTCAGCCGCGACGAGGCGTTACCGGGAAAACCCGGTCGCGGCTGAAGCCGCTCCTACGACAGCACTACCCGGCTTCGGCGCGTTTAGCCATGCATCGACAGGGCAGGCGCGCAAGCGGAATGGCTGCGGCACGCAGCTCTTGTAGGAGCGGCTTCAGCCGCGACGAGGCGTTACCGGGAAGGCTCTTAGTCGCGGCTGACGCCGCTCCTACGACGCGCGCGATGTAGGCGCGACGTAGGGATCAGGTGCACAGCGGCAGGCGCAGGTAAGGCGCCTGCCGCTTTAGATCGCGCTGGCGTTACAGGATGTACCGGCTCAGGTCCGGATCCTGCACCAGCTCGCCCAGGTGCGCATCGACATAGGCCGCGTCCACGGTGACGCTCTGCCCGTCGCGGTCCGGGGCTTCGTAGCTCAGCGTGTCGAGCAGGCGCTCGAGCACCGTGTGCAGGCGCCGCGCACCGATGTTTTCCTGGCGCTCGTTGACCAGGAAGGCGATCTCCGCCAGGCGCGCGATGGCGTCGTCGGTGAAGCGCAGGCTCACGCCCTCGGTCAGCAACAGCGCCTCGTACTGCTTGGTCAGCGCCGCCTTCGGCTCGGTGAGGATGCGGATGAAGTCGTCCTTCGACAGCGCCGACAGCTCCACCCGGATCGGGAAACGGCCCTGCAGCTCCGGGATCAGGTCGCTGGGCTTGGCCAGGTGGAACGCGCCGGAGGCGATGAACAGGATGTGGTCGGTCTTGACCGTGCCGTACTTGGTGCTGACGTTGGACCCTTCCACCAGCGGCAGCAGATCGCGCTGCACGCCCTCGCGCGAGACGTCGCCACCGGTGGCGCCGGCCTCGCTGCGCTTGGCCACCTTGTCGATCTCGTCGATGAACACGATGCCGTGCTGTTCGCAGGCTTCGATCGCCGCGGCGCGGACATCGTCCTCGTTGACCAGCTTGCCGGCCTCTTCCTCGATCAGCAGCGGCCGCGCGGCCTTGATGGTCAGCTTGCGCGACTGCGACTTGCCGCCACCCAGGTTGGAGAACATCTGCCGCAGCTGCTGGCCCATTTCCTCCATGCCCGGCGGGGTCATGATGTCCATGCTGACGTTGACCGCGACATCCAGCTCGATCTCGCGCTCGTCCAGCTCGCCGGCGCGCAGCATGCGCCGGAACTTGCTGCGGGTGTCGTTGTCCTGCGCCGAGGGTTCGTTGCGCGCGGCTTCCGGATCGAAGCCGATGCCGGCGCTGCGCCGCGGCAGCAGCGCATCCAGGATGCGGTCCTCGGCACGCTCCTCGGCCTGCGTGCGCACGCGGGTCTTGGCCTGCTCGCGGTACAGCTTGACCGCGGTGTCGGCCAGGTCGCGCACGATCTGCTCCACGTCCTTGCCGACGTAGCCGACCTCGGTGAAGCGGGTCGCCTCGACCTTGACGAAGGGCGCGTTGGCCAGCGTCGCCAGGCGCCGCGCGATCTCGGTCTTGCCGACGCCGGTGGGGCCGATCATCAGGATGTTCTTCGGCATCACTTCGTTGCGCAGCGCGTCGGGCAACTGCATGCGCCGCCAGCGGTTGCGCAGCGCGATCGCCACCGCGCGCTTGGCCTCGTGCTGGCCGACGATGTGGCGGTCCAGCTCCTGCACGATCTCGCGCGGGGTCATGGTGGAAGTGTCGGGATTGGGCATTGGGGATTGGGGATTCGTAAAAGCGGAGGAGGAATGATCGATGCGTGGCCGGAGACCGGGAGGGAGTCGCTCAGCGAATCCCCACTCCCGACTCGCGAATCACAGCTCTTCGACCACCACGTTGCGATTGGTGTAGATGCAGATGTCGCCGGCGATGTTCAGCGCTTCGGTGGCGATGGTGCGCGCGTCCAGCGTGGTGTGGCCGAGCAGCGCGCGCGCCGCCGACAGCGCGTAGGAACCGCCGGAGCCGATGGCGATGATGCCGTCCTCCGGTTCGATCACATCGCCGGTGCCGCTGATGATCAGCGAGGTCTCCTTGTCGGCCACCGCCAGCAGCGCCTCGAGCTTGCCGAGGCGGCGCTCGGTGCGCCAATCCTTGGCCAGTTCCACCGCGGCGCGGGTCAGCTGGCCGTGCTTCTCCAGCTTGGCCTCGAACAGCTCGAACAGGGTGAACGCATCGGCGGCGGCGCCGGCGAATCCGGCCAGCACCTGGCCCTCGCGGCCGAGCCGGCGCACCTTGCGCGCGTTGCCCTTCATCACGGTGTGGCCCAGGGTCACCTGGCCGTCGCCGGCCACGGCGACGCGGCCATCGCGGCGCACCGACAGGATCGTGGTGGCGTGGAAAACATTGGGGTTCTGACTGGGATCCATGCGGCCTCCGGAGCGATGACTCAGGTGTGGGGGCTGGCGACGCGCGGTTCAAGCGTCGCCGTGCGAGGACGGGTCGTCGCCGAGCCGGGCATGCGCCGGCCGTGCCGGATCGGCGGCGATGCCCCACGCGACGTGCCAGTCCTCGCCCTGGGTTTCGATCCGGTGCAGGGTGCGCCCGGCGCCGTTGCCGCAGGCCAGGTCGTGCGCGGCGCAATAGCGGTCGCAGCCCCAGCACAGCCGTTCGGGATGGCGCGGCGCCAGCGGAAAGGGTTTGGCCATCGGGAAGCCCTCGCGACGTGGGAGGGCAGTGTCGTCCTGCGTGCGCCGGCGCGCCTTGATCCAGAACAAGCGCGGGTGCGGCAGCGGCCGTGCGACCGCGATTCCGCGATCAGGACTTGCGCTTGGCCCGCGGGTGCGCCGCGTCGTAGACCTTGGCCAGGTGCTGGAAGTCCAGATGCGTGTAGATCTGCGTGGTGGCGATGTCGGCATGGCCGAGCAGTTCCTGCACGCCGCGCAGGTCGCCCGAGGATTCCAGGATGTGGCTGGCGAAACTGTGCCGCAGCATGTGCGGATGCACGTGCTTGAACAGGCCCTGGCGCCCGGCCAGTTGCTTGATCCGGATCTGCACTGCACGCGCGCCGATCGGCGCCCCGCCGCGGCCCGGGAACACCGGCGCGGCGGCCTCGCCTTTGCTTTCCTCGCGCCACGCCAGCAGCGCGGTGCGCGCATGCGAGCCGACCGGCACCAGCCGCTGCTTGTTGCCCTTGCCCAGCACGCTGACCATGCCGGCGACGAAATCCAGATCGCGCCAGCGCAGCGCGCACAGCTCGCTCAGGCGCAGGCCGGAGGAATAGAACAGCTCCAGCAGCGCGCGGTCGCGCAGGCCCAGCGGCGCATCGGTCGGCACTTCGACCAGGCGCACCGCCTCGTCGGCGTCGAGCACCTGCGGCAGCTTGCGTGGTGCCTTCGGTGCGCGCAGAGCCGCGGCCGGGCTGGCGGCGATGTGGCCGTGCTTGAGCAGCCACGCGTAGAAGCTGCGGCACGCCGACAACCGCCGTTGCAGGCTCTTGGGCGACAGCCCGCGACGGTGCTCGGCGGCGATGAAGTTGCGCAGTTGCGCGGCATCGAGCGCGGCCGGCTCGCCGAGCAGGTTGGCTGCCGCCCACGCCTCCAGCGCCGCCAGGTCGCGCCGGTACGCATCCAGGGTATGCGCGGACATGCGCCGCTCGACCTGCAGGTAGGCGAGGAACCGGGACTCGGGACTCGGGACCCGGGACCCGGAAGAAGCGGCCTCGCTTGCGGTGCCGGCAGTGCCCTGCCCGGCCTGACGATCGGCAGCGCCGGTTCCGGCGCTGTCCCGGGTCCCGGGTCCCGGATCCCGAGTCCCGGCCCCACTCATCGCTGCAACGCCACCGCCAGCGCCTCGCCCATCATGCGCAGGAACAAGGTGCCCATGCCGGGATAGAACCGGTTCGGGTCGCGGCTGCCGACCGCGATCAGGCCCAGGCCGGGCAGCGGCAGCAGCGCGGTGGATTGCACCTCGTCCACGCGCTCGCCGTACAGCAGCGCCTGCTTTTCCGGTTGCAGGCGGCCGCAGATCGGCTCGCCGTCCTTCAGGCAATCGCGGAACGGCGCCAGCCGCGGATCGTCGGCCGCCAGCACCTGCAGCCACGGCGCCTGCTCCAGGCCGGGCAAGGGCTGCAGCAGCACGATGCTGACCAGGTCGCCCTGGAAATCCTCCTGCAGCGAGGCCGCCATCGCGCGCACGCTGTCGGCCGCGCTGCGCTGACGCATCAGCGCCAGGGTCAACTGATGGGTGCGCACCGCCAGCCGTTCGTTGACCTGCGCATTGGCGGCCAGGTCGGCCAGCCGCCGCGACAGCTCGCGGTTCTTGTCGCGCAGAACTTCCAACTGGTAGCTGGCCAGCGACGCGGTGGGGCCGTCGTCGCGCGGCACCACCAGGGTCAGCGCCAGATCGGGAAACTGTTTCAGGAAGCCGGGATGGCGCCGCAACCACGCCGCCACCTCATGCGCACCGAGCTTGTCGTGGCTGTCGCTCATCGGATCCATTCTCCATCGAAGACGAACGTCGCCGGCCCGGACATCACCACCGGTGCGGTGTCGTCCGGCCACTGCACGCGCAGCTCGCCGCCAGGCAGGCTGACGCGTACGTCGCGCTCGACCCGTCCGCGCTGCATCATCACCGCCGCCGCCGCGCAGGCGCCGCTGCCGCAGGCCAGCGTCTCGCCGACGCCGCGCTCGTACACGCGCAGGCGCAGGTGGCCACGGTCGATCACCTGCACGAAGCCGACGTTGACCGAATCCGGGAACGAGGCGTGCTGCTGCAGCAACGGGCCCAGGCGGTCCACCGGCGCCGCATCGACCAGGCCCACTTCCAGCACCGCGTGCGGGTTGCCCATCGACACCGCGCCGAAACGCACGCTCCCGCCCTGCAGCGGCAGCACGTACTCGTCGCGCGCGCGCGGAAAGCCGACCAGCGGCACGTCTTCCGGCGCGAACCGCGGCACGCCCATCGCCACGGCGAATTCACCGTCGGCGCTGCGGGTGATGTGGTGGCTGCCGGCGGGGCTTTCGATCACGAAGTCCGCGCCGCTGGCACTGCCGTCGCGTACCAGCCAGGCGGCCACGCAGCGCGCGCCGTTGCCGCATTGCCCGGCGGCGCTGCCATCGGTGTTCCAGATGCGATAGCTGGCGACCGCCGCGGCATCGCGCGGCGGTTCGATGGTCAGGATCTGGTCGCAGCCGACGCCGAAGTGGCGGTCGGCCAGGCGGACCGCCAGTGCGGCGTCCGGCGGCGGGGTGCCGTCGCGCAGGTCGAGCACCACGAAATCGTTGCCCGCGCCCTGCATCTTGCTGAAACGCAGGCGCGTGTCGTGGCGGGCCTCACTCATTCCCATTGGTGGGCATGGTGGTGTCGTTGGCCGGCGGGCGCTGCCCGTCCACCGGCTGCGCCTGCCCGGCGGGATCGGTGGTCGCCGGCGGCGTCGCGTCGGGCGCGGGCGTGGCGGGCGCGGCTTCCACCGGGACCGGCTTCTGCGGCATCACCAGCGGCCCCTTGTTGCCACAGCCGGCCAGTGCCAGCAACGCAGCGGCGGAGAGAACGAGACGGATCGGAGAAGAGGACGATGTGCTCATGCGCCGAGTATAGCCACACCGGCATGAACCGGCTGTGCCGCGCTCGCGCGCTGCGGCGCACTCACTCGCGCGGCGGTTCGGGCCGCCACCACAGCCACAGCGCCACCGCGCTCATGCAACCGATCGCCAGCACCTGCACCCACGGCCGGTGCACGAACAGCAGCAGCACCAGCGCGCACGCGGCCATGGTCAGCGTCGCCATCCACTTGCCGCGGCGGCTGACCGCGCCATACCGTTCCCAGTCGCGGATGCTGCGGCCGAAGCGCGGATCGCGCAGCAAGCGCCGGCGCAACCGCGGCGAACCGCGCGCGGCGGCGTAGGCGGCGATCAGCACGAACACCGTGGTCGGCAATCCCGGCACGAAGATGCCGACGATGCCGGTCGCCAGGCTGGCATAGGCCAGCAGCCACCAGGCCCAGCGGAAACGGGAGTTCGGACGCATCGCGCCATCATAAGCCCGCGCTGGCGCGCACTGGCGTCGACCCGACTATTGACGCGACCGCCGGACGCGTGCAGCAACGGCTGTAGGAGCGGCTTCAGCCGCGACGGGCGTTACCGGTAACGCCGTCGCGGCTGAAACCGTTCCTACGACCGCAGTCTTTCGTGGTCGCTGGAGCACACCGTTGGTCGCGAAGAAAGACGTCGCCGGCCGATCGGACTTCGGCGCAGCCGGGACCGGCGCCCATCCCGCACAACATCAGCGCCATCGGCCGGCCCGCAGGCCAGCCGATGCGCACCCCGCTCACTTGGCCGGCGGCTCCACGCCGAGCTGATCCAGCATGAAGGCATAGGACTCGGCCATTTCGCGGTAGCGACGGAAGCGGCCGGACTTGCCGCCGTGGCCGGCCTCCATGTTGACGCGGAACACGATCGGCTGGCTGCCGGTGTCGTTCTCGCGCAGCTTGGCCACCCACTTGGCCGGCTCCCAGTACTGCACCTGCGAATCCCACAGGCCGGTGCCGACGTACATCGCCGGGTAGGCCTGGCGGGTGACGTTGTCGTAGGGCGAGTAGCTGAGCATGTAGTCGTAGTACGTCTTCTGCTCGGGATTGCCCCACTCGTCGTATTCGTTGGTGGTCAGCGGGATGCTCGGGTCGAGCATGGTGGTGACCACGTCCACGAACGGCACCTGCGCCACCAGCACGCGGTAGTCCTTGGGCGCCATGTTCGCCACCGCGCCCATCAGCAGGCCGCCGGCGCTGCCGCCGGCCGCGGCGACGCGGTCCGGGGCGGCATAGCCCTGCTGCACCAGCCCGCGGGTGACGTCGATGAAGTCGGTGAAGGTGTTCTTCTTGTGCAGCAGCTTGCCCTGGTCGTACCAGTCGCGGCCCATTTCCTGGCCGCCGCGGATGTGCGCGATGGCGTAGACCACGCCGCGGTCGAGCAGGCTCACCACCGGCAGGTTGAACGCCGGGTCGGTGGACATGCCGTAGCTGCCGTAGGCGTACTGGTACAGCGCGGCGCTGCCGTCCTTCTTGAAGCCCTTCCTGTAGACCAGCGACACCGGCACCTTGATCCCGTCGCGCGCGGTCACCCAGACGCGTTCGGTCTGGTACTTGCTGGCGTCGTAGCCGATCACCGGCTGCTGCTTGAGCAGCTTGCGCTCGCCGGTGCGGGTGTTGAGTTCGTAGGTGGTGGCCGGGGTGGTCAGCGAGGTATAGCTGTAGCGCAGCCACGGCGTGTCCGCCTCGGCGTTGATCGACAGGCCCATCGAATACGCCGGCTCGTCGGCCTTGACGTATTCCTCCTTGCCGTCGGCGAAGTGCAGGCGGATCCGCTCCAGGCCGTCGGAGCGCTCGGCGATGGCGGTGAAGCCGTCGAACAGCTCGAAGCCGTCGATGAACACCTTCTCGTCGTAGGGCAGCCAGCTCTGCCACTGGTTACGCGAGGTGGCGCCGTCGGGCGCGGTCATCAGCGCGTAGTTCTTGGCCTTCCAGTTGGTGCGGATCACCCAGCGGCCATCGAAGTGGTCGGCGTGGTACTCGACGTCGCGCTCGCGCGGCGCCAGCACGGTGAAGCGCTGCGGATCGGCGGCCGGCGCGTAGCGCTGCTCGGAGGACACGGTGCTTTCGACGCCAATGACGATGTACTTGTCGTCGCGGGTACGGCCCACGCCCATGTAGAAGCTGTCGTCCTTTTCCTCGTAGACCAGCGTGTCCTGCGCGGCCGGGGTGCCCAGCACGTGCTTCTTGACGCGCACCGTCAGCAGCGTCTCCGGGTCGTTCTCGACGTAGAACAGGGTCTTGTTGTCGTCGGCCCAGACCACGTCCGGCGACACGCCGGGAATGCGATCGGCGTAGACCTCGCCGGTGTCCAGGTTCTTGAAGCGCACCACGTACTGGCGGCGGCCCACGTCGTCCTCGGTCCAGGCCAGGAGGCGATTGTCCTGGCTGACCGCCGCGTCGCCGACGCTGAAGTAGCCCTTGCCGGCGGCCATGGTGTTGACGTCGAGCAGGATCTCCTCCGGCGCCTCCATGCTGCCCTTGCGACGCGCCTGGATCGGGTAGTCCTTGCCGCTCTCGTAGCGGGTGTAGTACCAGTAGCCGCGCTCGCGGTACGGCACGCTGCTGTCGTCCTGCTTGATGCGGCCGACGATCTCCTGATAGAGCGTGTCTTCCAGCGGCTTGAGCGGCTTCAGCACCTGGTCCGCGTAGGCGTTCTCGGCATTGAGATAGGCCAGCATCTGCGGATTCTTGCGCGCGTCGTCGCGCAGCCAGTAGTAGGCGTCCTGGCGGACGGCGCCGAACGGCGCCTTGACCGCGTGCGGCTGCTTGGCCGGATGCGGCGGGGTCGCCGCGGCGGCGGAGGCGGAGGAAGCGAAGGAGGCGGTCATGAGCAGGACAAGGCTCGCTAGCAAGGGGCGGTGAGGCATCTAATGGGGCTCCGGCGGCGGTAACGCAACGGGACGCGTCGCCCAGGCCGGGCGGCGGCAGCGGGCGGGCGCCGCGCAGTGCCGGCCGAGTCTCCCTGCAACGCCGCGCCGTGGCAAGCATGTCGGGCAACGCGTGCGATGCGGCGTGGGATGCGGTGGGTCGGGCGACCTGCGGCGCGGCGATGGCATTGCGGCATACGACCTTTCGCGCAAAGGCGAATGGCGCCGTGCAACGAACGATAGCGCTCGCCGGGAAACGACGCCTGACGCGCCGACCGCCGTGTGCGCCACGCTGCACGACCGCTCCGCCCGGGTGCAGCGCACACGGTGTGTCGGCATGGCACAGCCGTTTCGCAGTCCGCTCGACATCGCTAACACGCGCGAAAGCACGCTCCTCTATCATCGGCGGCATGGCTTCCCTTCCCGGCGACACCTTCAACGCCTCGCCCGCCGCGCCTGGCTACAGCCAGCGCAGCCGCGAGATCGAACCCTTCCACGTGATGGCGCTGCTGGCCCGCGCCAACGAACTGGAACACGCCGGCCACGACGTGATCCACCTGGAGATCGGCGAGCCGGACTTCACCACCGCCGCGCCGATCGTCGCCGCTGGGCAGGCCGCGCTGGGCGCCGGCCATACCCGCTACACCGCCGCGCGCGGCCTGCCCGCCCTGCGCCAGGCGCTGGCGGATTTCTACCGGCAGCGCCACGATGTCGACCTGGACCCGGCACGCATCCTGATCACCCCCGGCGGCTCCGGCGCACTGCTGCTGGCCAGCGCGCTGCTGGTCGATCCCGGCCGCCACTGGCTGATGGCCGACCCCGGCTATCCGTGCAACCGCCACTTCCTGCGCCTGGTCGAAGGGTCGGCGCAGTTGGTGCCGGTCGGCCCGGACAGCCGCTACCAGTTGACCCCGGACCTGCTGCAGCGGCACTGGAACGCGGACAGCGTCGGCGCGCTGGTGGCGTCGCCGGCCAACCCCACCGGCACGCTGCTGTCGCGCGCCGAACTGGCGGCGCTGTCGCAGACGCTGCACGCCCGCGGCGGGCACCTGGTGGTGGACGAGATCTACCATGGCCTGAGCTACGGCATCGACGCGCCCAGCGTGCTCGAGGTCGACGACGACGCCTACGTGCTCAACAGTTTCTCCAAGTACTTCGGCATGACCGGCTGGCGCCTGGGCTGGCTGGTGGCCCCGCACGCGGCGGTACCGTCGCTGGAGAAGCTGGCGCAGAACCTGTACATCAGCGCGTCCAGCATCGCCCAGCACGCGGCGCTGGCCTGCTTCCTGCCGGAGACGCTGCAGATTCTGGAAGCGCGCCGCGCCGAATTCGCCCAGCGCCGCGACTACCTGCTGCCGGCGCTGCGTGCGCTCGGCTTCCGCATCGAGGTCGAGCCGGAGGGCGCGTTCTACCTGTATGCCGACGTGTCCGATTTCACCGACGATGCGCAGGCCTTCTGCGCGCACTTCCTGGAGACCGAGCACGTCGCATTCACCCCGGGCGTGGATTTCGGTCGCCACCGCGCGCGCCAGCACGTGCGCATCGCCTATACCCAGAGTCTGCCGCGGCTGGAACAGGCCGTGGCGCGGATCGCGCGTGGGCTGTCGCGCTGGCCGCGCTGAGGCGGCCAGCGGCACAGGAAAGCGACTGGAGCCCCCTCATGCTCACCTATCGCGAAGCCATCGCATCCGATCTCCCCGCGATCTGCGCGCTCGGCGAGGAAGTCAATGCACTCCATCATGCGGCGTTTCCCCAGGTCTTCGCCGGCGCAGGTGCCGCGGACCGCGATGCGACGCACTGGACGCGCAGCATCGGCCAGGACGATGCCACCACCTTCGTCGCCGAGGCGCAGGGCGTGCTCGTCGGCTTCGTCACGGTCGGCATCGTCGTGGAATCGCACTCATTGCTGCAGCCCATGCGCTTCGGCCGCGTGGGTAGCGTGGGCATCACCCGCAGCCATCGCGGCCGGGGCATCGGCCCGGCGCTGATGCAGCGCGCGCACGACTGGGTGGCGCGACGCGGCGGTGTCGAAATGCGTCTGAACGTCTGGGCCTTCAACACGCACGCGCTGCACGTGTATGAAGAACTAGGCTACGACGTGCGTTCGCTGACGCTGGTCAAGCCGTTGACCGACGACGTCTGAGCATCCACTGCGGCAACGCGGACAGTGCCGGCGCGTTCATTGATGCCGCGCATTGCGCGCGGCTCGACCGTTCACTGCCGAGACGCCAACCAGGCGATGATCCGCGCCCCGACCGGAACGCGGACCACACCACTCACTTGGACAGCCGCTCCCACAGGAAGCTGTACGCCAACGCCTGCATGTGCGCCGCCTGCGCGTTGTTGGCCGCGCCACCATGACCGCCTTCGATGTTCTCGTAGTAGGTCACGTCCTTGCCGGCGTCGATCATCTTCGCCGCCATCTTCCGCGCATGGCCCGGGTGTACGCGGTCGTCGCGGGTGGAGGTCAGGAAGATCACCGGCGGATAGGTCTTCTTCGGATCAAACAGGTGGTACGGCGAGAAGGTCTGGATGAACTTCCAGTCGTCGGTGTCCGGGTTGCCGTACTCGGCCATCCACGACGCACCGGCCAGCAGGTGGCTGTAGCGCTTCATGTCCAGCAACGGTACCTGCACCACCACCGCGCCGAACAGCTGCGGGTACTGCATCAGCATGTTGCCGGCCATCAGCCCGCCGTTGCTGCCGCCCTGCACGCCCAGGTGCTTGGCCGAGGTGATCTTGCGCGCGACCAGGTCCTGCGCCACCGCCGCCATGTCCTCGTAGGCCTTGTGCCGGTTCTGCTTCAGCGCCGCCTGGTGCCAGCGCGGGCCGTACTCGCCGCCGCCGCGGATGTTGGCCAGCGCGTACACGCCGCCCTGGTCGAGCCAGGCGCGGCCCAGGCTGCCCGAGTAGAACGGGGTCATCGAGATCTCGAAGCCGCCGTAGGCGTACAGCAGGGTCGGCGCGCTGCCGTCGGCCTTGAGCTGCTTGGGCCGGACCAGGAAGTACGGCACCTTGGTGCCGTCCTTGGACACGGCGAAGTGCTGCTCGATCGCATCCTTGGACGCGTCGAAGAAGCTCGGCATCGCCTTCAGGGTCTCGATGCTCTTCGGCCCGCGCTGCACGTCGGCCAGCATCAGCGTGGTCGGGGTCAGGAAGTCGGTGGAGGTCAGCCACACCTGGTCGTTCTCGTCGGCATCGACCGCGTCGACGCTGGTGCTGCCGAAGGCCAGGTCGCCGACCGGGAACGGCGCGCGCGCCCACTCGCCCTCGCCCGGGGTCAGCACCCACAGCCGGCTCTTGACGTCGTCGAGCACGTTCAGCACCAGCCGCGACTTGGTCCAGGCGAAGGACGCCAGCGACGCGGTCTCGGTCGGCGTGAACAGCACCTGGAAGGTGCGCTTGCCGGCCATGAAGTCGTCGAACTTGGTCGCCAGCAGCGCACCGGCCGGGTAGGTCGTGCCGCCCACCGTCCACGGATCGCGCAGTTCCAGGGTCAGCCATTGGCGGTGCACGCCCTTGTTGGCCGAGTTGGGCACGTCGATCTTGGTCAGGCGGCCATCGGCGCCGCGCAGGTACATTTCGTCGTTGTAGAAGGCCAGCGTGCGGCTGACGAAATCGCGCTCGTAGCCGGGCGTGTCGTCGTGCATCGCGGCGATGTACATGTCGTCCGGCTTGCCCTCGTAGACCAGCGTGGCGCTGCTCATCGGGGTGCCGCGCTTCCACTGCTTGACGACGCGCGGGTAGCCGGAGCTGGTCAGCGAGCCGGGGCCGAAGTCGGTGTACAGGTAGACGGTATCGGCATCGATCCAGCTCAGCCCGCCCTTGGCCTCGGGACGGAAGAAGCCGTCCTTGATCCACTGCTTGCTGCTCAGGTCGAACTCGCGGGTGACGTCGGCGTCGGCGCCGCCGCGCGACAGCGCGATCAGGCAGCGGCGGTACTCCGGGCGCAGGCAGTTGGCGCCATGCCACACCCAGTTCTCGCCCTCGGCCTTGTTCAGCGCGTCCAGGTCCAGCACCGTCTCCCACTTCGGCTCGGGCTTGCGGTACTCGTCCAGGGTGGTACGGCGCCACAGGCCGCGTTCGTGCGCGCGGTCCTTCCACAGGTTGTAGTAGTACGGGCCGATCTTCTGCACGGCCGGGATCTTGGCGTCGGAATCCAGCACCTCGCGGATGCCGGCCTCGCGGGCCTTGAAGGCGGGGGTGTCGGCCAGGCGCGCCTCGGTCTTGGCGTTCTGCGCCTTGACCCAGTCCAGCGCCTTGGTGCCGGTGACGTCTTCGAGCCAGGCGTAGGGGTCTTGGGGCATCGCGGTTTCCTTGGCCGCGGCGGTGCCGGCGGCGAGCAGGCCGGCGATCAGGCAGGCGTGTGCGAGTGAGGACATGGTTCGGATCCGGGAAGGACAGCGCCGCACCGTAGCACGCAGCATCGCCGCCCTCCCCTGCCGAAGGTCAGGCCGGGTGCGCGCTCCGCAGCGCCGGCCGGCGCCGCCGCGCCTGCGCCCGCGGCCGGGCCCGCCATTGCCCCCACAGGCGGCGCAGCGGCGGCAACGGGAAGCGATGCAGGGCCCACCAGGCGCTCAGCGGCATGCCCAGCAGCCACAGCGGCCGCCAGCCCAGCCACTCGCTGTGGCCGCGCGCGGCCGGCCACACCAGGACCAGGGCGAGCCCGGCCAGGATCGCCTGGCGCAGCAGGCGGCGCAGGCCGGGGTGCGGGAGGTGGGTGCGCGGGGACGACGGGACGATCGGCATGACGGCAGCTCCTGGAAGTCGAGGCGCGCAGGGTGCCGCCGCCACATCTCAGGGGCTGCGACGCACCATTGACATGGCGCACGCGCATACTTCATCGGCGTTCGCCCTTCGCCCCGGAATTCCCTATGCGCCTGCTTTCCCTGTTCGCTTCCGTGCTGCTGCTGGGCATGGCCGTCCCGTTGCCGACGGCCCGCGCCAAGGCGCCGGACCCGGAACAGGAGCCGGCGCAGCCGCCGATCGACCTGCAGCGCTTCATGGGTCGCTGGTACGTGATCGCGCACATCCCGTACTTCGCCGAGCGCGGCCACGTCGCCAGCAGCGACGAATACACCCTCGAGGAAGACGGCAAGATCGCGGTGCGCTACGAGTACCGCAACGGCTTCGACGAGCCGGTCAAGGAGCTCAAGTCGCGCGCCACGGTCAAGGAAGGCACCGGCAACCGCCGCTGGACCACCTGGTTCTTCAGGATGGTGCCCACCAAATACCGCATCCTGGAAGTGGCGCCGGACTATTCCTGGGCGCTGATCGACTACCCAGGCCGCGACCTGGCCTGGGTGTTCGCGCGCTCGCCGAACATGAGCCACAAGCAGTACCGCGAGCTGGTGGACAAGCTGGACCACCAGTACGGGGTCAATATCGACAAGCTCAAGCGCGTGGCGCAACACCGCGACCAGGTCGGCAAGCTCGGCTTCGAAGTGCCGAACAAGCCCTGAGGCGACTCACGACCAAGGCCGGTCGCGACGCGGGCGGCGGGCTGCGCTGCGGCAAGCCGGCGTGCTTATCCGTCATTCGGGCCGCATCAAGCAGCGGTACTGCCAGCACAAGCGCCATGAACGTCATGGCGCCACGGACGGCCTGCACTGAACCATCGATCATCCGTCGCTCAGCGAAGCGCCCGGCGCGGCCCGTATGATCGGGGCGCCCTCCCCCCCACAGACAGGTGCACCGCTTGGCCAGCGTCCTCTCCGACCCTCTCGACGAAGCACCGCGCGGCTGCGCGGACGCGACCCTGCTGCGCGGCCAGGTGTTCGCGCAGAACTGCCCGTCCCGCGCCGTGCTCAGCCATGTCACCAGCCGCTGGGGCGTGCTGGTGCTGGTGGCGCTGCGCAAGGGCACCCACCGCTTCGGCGACCTGCGCCGCAGCCTGGAAGGGGTCAGCGAAAAGATGCTGTCGCAGACCCTGCAGGCGCTGGAGGCGGACGGCCTGGTGCAGCGCACCGCCTACCCGGTGGTACCGCCGCACGTGGAATACGACCTGACCCCGCTCGGCGAGGAAGCGGCCGCGCACGTGCATGCCTTGGTGGACTGGATCGAACGCAATATCGGCGTGATCCTCGGCGGCGGCGCGCCGCTGGATGCGGCATAGAGCGCCCACATCCCGGCCGCGACGGGCATTGGCGGTAACGCCCCGGTCGCGACTGAAGCCGCTCCTACAACAGACGCTGTGTCATGTGGACCAGGATGCATCCAGCCCACTGCGATGCATACCTCGGCGACGACGCATTCTGGACGCGAGGCGGATCACCCGTAGGAGCGGCTTCAGCCGCGACACGCTGGGCAAGTGACGCCCGTCGCGGCTGAAGCCGCTCCTACAGAAATCGCGTCGCCGGCAACGGCGCCTCAATCGTCGCTGTAGTTGCTCAGCGCCAGCGACAGCAGCGCCTTGGCCTGTTCGCGCAGCGAGCGCGGCTCCACGATCTCCGCATCCGAACCGTAGTGCAGCACGTCCATCAGCAGCTCGCGCGAGACGCTGTAGGGCACCTTCAGTTCGTAGCGGCCATCGGCCAGGAAGCGGCCCTGCTGCTTGGAATGCCAGTGTTCGTCGGCGACCCAGCGCGCCGCCTTGGGGCTGAACACGATGGTGGCCCAGCCCTTGGGCGCGCCGGAGAAGATGCCGTAGCTGGCGGCCAGTTGCGAATCCAGCTCGGCGTCGGCCACGTCCTGCGCCGGCTGGTCGAGCAGGCGCGCATGGTTGATGCGGTCCACCGCGAAGCTGCGCACCGCGTCGCGACCATGGTCCCAGGCGTCCAGGTACCAGTTGTCGCGGTAGTGGGTGATGCGCTGCGGCGACACCGTGCGCTTGGTCGATTCGTCGGTGGAGCGGGCGCGGTAGTCGAAGGACAGGCGCTTGCGCTCCAGCACCGCCGAGGCGACGGTGCGAAAACTGGCTTCGTCGAGCTTGCGGCCGCGGTGCGGGATCACCCGCACCCGCTCCACCGGCCAGTGGGTCGCGCCGGCCTGGGCGGCGAGCAGGCTCTCGATGCGCTGCTGCAGCGGCGCCAGCACCGAGGACAGCACCCCGCCGCCGGTCCGCGCCAACAGTTGCTGCGAGGCCAGCAGCGCGTGCAGTTCCTCCGAACTCAGCCACAGCCCCGGCAACTCGAAGCGGTCGCTCTCGCCGGATTCGTAGCGGAAGCCGGCCTCGCCGTCGCCCTCCACCGGCGCCATCAGCGCGTCGCGCAGGAAGGCCAGATCGCGGTAGACGGTGGCGCGGGAGCAGCCCAGTTCGTCCTGCAGCCGCGCCACCGTGACCGGATAGCGTGCGGACTTGAGCAGGCGGTGCAGTGCGTTGATGCGTTCGTAGCGGTCCATGGCCTCGATTATGTCTGAGTCGCGGGCGGAAAACGCCTGCCCGGCGCGGCTGCCGGCAGGGCGCCCGAACCGGCGATGAAGCCGGGGGCCGGCGCCGGCCAGGGTGTCATGTGGATCCGGTATGATGAAATCGTTTCCATTTCGTTAGCCGAAGGCTGCGTCCCCCACCCCCGGAGAAGCCATGTCCCGCTGTGCCACCCTCGTATCCGCCATCGCTTTGTTGCTGCTGAGCACGTCCCCGGCCTGGGCCGCCGACGTTGCGACCTCACCGACAGCCACAGACCCGGCCAGTTCGCCGTGGAGCGGATCGGGCGAACTGGGCTTCGCCTCCTCGCACGGCAACAGCAGCAACGAAAGCCTCAACGGCCGGCTCAAGGGCCAGTACGTGGACGGCGACTGGATCCACAGCCTGGACCTGCTGGCCCTGCACGCCAGCGCCGAGTACGTCGACACCAATCCCGACGGCACCACCACGCGCAAGCGCCAGACCACCTCCAACCGCTACACCGGCAGCGCCGGCAGCGCGCTGCAGCTCGGCGAGCACCGCCAGCTGACCGCCTCGCTGCGCTACGAGCGCGACGACTTCGCCACCTACGACCGCCTGGCCACGATCGGCATCGGCTACGGCACCCGGATCATGGACGGCGACCGCCGCAGCCTCGACGTGCAGATCGGCCCCGGCGTGCGCCGCGCCCACGATGTGGTCGAGAACCGCAACGAGACCGGCCTGATCGGCCGCGGCCTGGTCGACTTCAAGTACGGCCTGACCAGCAACACCGAACTGGGCAACACCCTGCTGGTCGAATCCGGCGCGTACAACACCTTCGCGCAGAACGACCTGGGCATCTCGGTGAGCATGAACGAGCGCCTGGCGCTGAAGGCCGGCTGGCAGGCGCGCTACAACAGCGACGTCAGCGTCGACAAGAAGAAGACCGACACCCTGGCCACGATGAACCTGGTCTACAAGTTCAAGTGAGCCGGGATTGGGGAGTGGGGCGCAGCGGCGCGACAAGCTGCCACGCTGCAGGGCTGACCCGTTGACCGCTTCTCGTAGGAGCGCTGCAGCCGCGCCCCGCCAGCACAGAATGGCGGTGGCGCGCAGAGACCAAATGTCTCACCTGTAGCAGCGGCTTCAGCCGCGACAGGCCTTCCCGGTAACGCCCGTCGCGGCTGAAGCCGCTCCCGCACTTGCACAACCGGCACTGTCGGGATCTGCACTGTGGGAGGGACTTCAGTCCCGACGACGGAGGGTATCAGTCGGCTTTCGGCTTGGCTTGTTGCGGCTGCATGACAGTTGACTCGTACGGCGGATGGCGCGGGGCGGTGGACACCCTCAGCCCGGCAGGTCCACATCCAGCAATTCGCGCGCGCCGGCGCCGAGCAGGGCCTCGGCCACGGCCTGGCCCAGGGCCTGCGGATCCTGCGCACTGCGCTGCAGGTCGGCGCGCACCAGGCGCCCGTCGGCGACACCGCCGACCAGGCCCTGCAGCAGCAGGTCGTCGCCGCGCCATTGCGCGAAGGCGGCCACCGGCACGTGGCAACTGCCATGCAGGGCACGGTTCATCGCCCGCTCGGCCTCCACGCAGGTACGGGTCGGCGCGTCGTCGAGCGCGGCGAACAGCGCCAGTGCGGCACTGGCGTCCTCGCGGCACTCCACCGCGATCGCGCCCTGCGCCGGCGCCGGCAGCCAGTCCGGCGCCTGCAGGCGCTGGGTGATGCGTCCGTCCAGGCCCAGCCGCTGCAGGCCGGCGCAGGCCAGCACGATGCCGTCGTAGCCGCCGTTGTCGAGCTTGGCCAGGCGCGTGTTGACGTTGCCGCGCAGGTCCAGCAGCTCCAGGTCCGGGCGCCGCGCGCGCAGCTGCGCCTGCCGCCGCAGCGAGGAGGTGCCGACGCGCGCGCCGAGCGGCAGCGCGTCCAGCGAGGCGTAGAGGTTGGAGATCAGCGCATCGGCCGGATCGGCGCGCGGCAGGATCGCCGGCAGCACGAACGGCGGGTCCAGCTCCATCGGCACGTCCTTGAGCGAATGCACCGCGCAATCGGCCTCGCCGCGCAGCATCGCCAGTTCCAGCTCCTTGAGGAACAGGCCCTTGCCGCCGATCGCCGCCAGCGAGCGGTCCAGGACTTCGTCGCCGCGGGTGCTCATCGGCACCAGCACTACGTCCAGATGCGGGTGCGCGCGGCGCAGGCAGGCGGCGACATGCTCGCTCTGCCACAGGGCGAGCGGACTCTTGCGGGTAGCGATGCGCAGGATCTTCATGCGCGCATTATCGCGGAAAGCCACCGCCCGCCGCTGCTGCCGCGCGATCCGGCCGGCCTCAGCGCTGGTGGATCTCCTTGCGCAGCTGCGCCACGCAGCGCCGGCTGACCTCCAGCGGCTGCTTGCCATGGCGCAGCACCGCCTGCACCTGGCCCTCGCCGAGCCGGCGCAGTTCCACCAGCTCGTGGCGCGCGACCAGGCAGTTGCGGTGGATGCGCACGAAGCGCTCGGCGAACTCCTCCTCCAGCGCGCGCAGCGACTCCTCGATCAGGTCCTCTCCGCGGGCGTGGTGCACCACCACGTACTTTTCCTCGGCCTGCAGGTAGTGGATGTCGTCGACCGGGATCAGCCGCAGGCTGCCGCGCAGGCGTGCGCACAGGTGGGTGCGCGCCTGCGGCGCCGGCGTGGCGGCCGCGCCGTTGCCGCGTCCAGCCATGAAGGTGCGGGCGCGCTGCAGGGCCGCGGCCAGGCGCTCGGCGCGCACCGGCTTCATCAGGTAGTCGATCGCCGCCGCTTCGAACGCGGACAGCGCATGCGCATCGTAGGCGGTGCAGAACACCACGGCCGGGCGCGGCTCGAACGTGGCCAGGTGACGGGCGGCCTCCAGGCCGTCGAGGCCGGGCATCGCGATGTCCAGCAGCACCAGGTCCGGCTGGGCGGCAGCGCAGGCGTGCAGCGCATCCATGCCGTTGTCGGCCTCAGCCACCACTTCCACACCGGCATGCGCGGCCAGCAGCGTGCGCAGGCGTTCGCGGGCCAGGGGTTCGTCGTCGGCGATCAATACCTTCACCCAGGTCTCCCCCGATAGGCTGGCGTGCGCTGCGGCCGATACTAGCCCCGGTTCCGGGCGCCCGCCATCGGCAGCGCACCATGCCGCCACGCGGCCGCCGTCCTCAGTTGCCGGTGATGCAGGCATCCATCCAGTCGCCCAGGTCGGCGATTTCCTCGGCGCAGACCTGATGCGCCATCGGATAGCGACGCCACTGCACCGGCATGCCCAGCGCCTGCAGCGTCTGTGCGGTGCGCTCGGCGTAGGTCTGCGGGATCACCGGGTCGCCCTGGCCATGGGCCATGAACAGCGGCTGCTGCAGGGCCGCCGGGGCGTGCCAGCGGGCGACGCTCTCCAGTTCCGGCAGATAGGTGGACAGGCCGATCAGGCCGGCCAGCGGCCGTTCGCGGCGCAGGCCGGCGGCCAGAGTGATCGCGCCGCCCTGGGAAAAGCCGGCCAGCAACAGGCGCTCGGCCGGCACGCCGCGCGCGTCCTCGCGTGCGATCAATTCCTCGACCTGGGCCACCGAGTCGGCGACGCCGGCGCTGTCGGCGCGGTTGGAGAAGTCCATGCTGACGATGTCGTACCAGGCGCGCATGCGCACGCCGTTGTTGATCGTCACCGCCCGCACCGGCGCGTGCGGAAACACGAAGCGCAGCGCCGGCCAGTGCGGCCGCACCAGCTCCGGCACCAGCGGCGCGAAGTCGTTGCCGTCGGCGCCCAGGCCGTGCAGCCACAGGACGGTCCAGCGCGGCGCTGCGCCGGTCTCGTGTTCCACTGTTTCCAGCATGTCGGTTCCCGATGGAGGAGGCCGGATAGTATGCCGGCGTCAGCCCTGGGCCTGCGCCTCGGCCTCGACACGGCGTGCGGCGGCTTCGCGGCGCAGCTCGGCGGCGCGCAGCAGCACTGCCGGCGGTTGCGACTCCTCGGGTATGGCGAGGATGCGCAGCTTGCGCAGCCACAGGCCGGCGGCGCGCGAGGAACTGATCGCCACGACCGGTACCGCCAGCGCCATGCCGATCACCACCGGCGCCATCCATGCCGCCAGCGACGGCGACACGGCATAGGCCATGCCGCCCATCAGCAGACCGAACGCGCTCAGTCCGCCGTAGCTGCGCAACAGCGCCGACCACGAAATGCGGCCGTCGTCGCGCTGCTGCGCGTCCCAGCCCGAGTCCTTGCCGGCCAGCACCTCGGACACGCCGCGCGACTGCACGTACATCACCACCGGCGCCATCAGCGCGGCCAGCAGGGTTTCCAGCAGCATGCTGACGAAGGCGCGCAGTCCGCCGCCGCAGCCGCGACGTTCGCCGGGCTTGAGCAGCATCGCGAAGTAGCCCATCACCTTGGGCGCGAGCAGCACGAACATGGTCACCGCGAACACCCAGAACACCCGCGTGGAGTCCTGCTGGTGCCAGTAGCGCGCCGGCGAGAACGGCGAGATCACCGAGGCGACAAGGTCGAAGCCGCCGTTCTGCAGCGGAATGGCGATGCCGATCAGCATCAACATGCCCCACATCGGCGCAGTGAAGTAATGGCCGATGCCGATCAGCATGTGCATGCGGCTGACCCAGTGCAGGCCGCGCGCGCGCACCACCTTGGAGTGCTGCAGGTTGCCCTGGCACCAGCGGCGGTCGCGCACCAGCAGGTCGGTCAGCGTCGGCGGGCCTTCCTCGTAGCTGCCCTGCAGGTACGGCACCATGTGCATGGCCCAGCCGCCGCGGCGCATCAACGCGGCTTCGACGAAGTCGTGGCTGAGCACGTGGCCGCAGAACGGCTTGCGCCCGGGCAGCGACGGCAGGCCGGCCTGCGCGGCGAAGGCCTCGGTGCGGATCATCGCGTTGTGGCCCCAGTAGTTGCTTTCCGAACCGTGCCACCAGGCCACACCGAACGCGATCACCGGGCCGTAGACGCGGCCGCCGAACTGCTGCATGCGCGCGAACAGGGTATTGCCGTTGACCACTTCCGGCAGGGTCTGGATCAGGCCGACGTCGGGGTTGGCCTCCATGCCGGCGGCCAGGCGCACGATGCTGTCGCCGGTCATCAGGCTGTCGGCGTCGAGGATCAGCATCTGCGGATAGGCGCCACCGAAACGACGCACCCAGTCGGCGATGTTGCCGGCCTTGCGCCCGGCGTTGCTGGCGCGGCGCCGGTAGAACAGCCGGCCTTGCCCGCCGACGCGCTCCACCAGTTCGGCGTACACCTTCTCTTCTTCCGCACCGATCGCCGGACGCGTGGTGTCGCTGAGGATGAAGAAATCGAAGCGCTCGATCTGGCCGGTGGCCTCCACCGACTCGTAGATCGCCTGCAGGCCGGCCATCAGCCGGTGCGGATCCTCGTTGTAGGTGGGCATCAGCAACGCGGTGCGGTTGCGCACCTGCGGCAGCGGCGCGTCCGGATCGATGCCGAGCTTGCGGCCCTTGCCGAACACCAGGGTGAAGAAGCCGGCCAGCGCGCTGACGAAGGACAGCGCGATCCAGGCGAACAGCGGGATGAACAGCACCATCAGGCAGGCTTCGAGCACGCTGACGCCGCCGATCAGCAGCACTTTGCCGATCAGCCAGCTGGCGTAGGCGGTCATCGCCGCAGTGGTGCCGAACACGTAGAACCGCCGCCAGCCGATCCCGACCGGGGTGCTGGGCAGGCGCTTGTTGCGCAGCTTGCCTTCCTGCAGCGACTGCAGCGGCATCGCCAGCGGCGCTTCGGGCGGCAGGACCGCGTGGCCGGCATCCAGCGGAGCGTCGACGTGCATGGCCGATGTGGGGGCGACCGTACTCATGCGACCTGCCGACTGCGTCCGGCGCCGCAGCGCCATCGGGAAGTGCCGCGGGCGGACGGCACGGCGGATGCCGCCGCGGCCACGCGCGCCTCGTTATGTTCGCCAGTTCGTACCACGTGCTCTCCTGTCGACGGGCAAAGACGCCGGTCAATGTAAACCCTAAATAGTAAGCTTTCGCGAAGGCGGCCACCGGCGCGGTGGCGGCGCTGGCCGCCGATCCGTTCAGCCACGTCTTCACTCGCACTCACCTTGGTTTCACCGCGCGCGCCGACGATGAAGCCCTGTCCGGCAATGGAGGATCGGCGCATGCGGCACCCGGCCCGGCGACGTACTGACACCCCTTGCGATCAGCCGCGCCCATCGACGGCCAAGCAGGCACCGACCCAGCCTGGGCAACCGGCGTTGCTGATCGTGGACATGATCAGCCGCTTCGATTTCCCCGGCGGCGCGCATCTGGCCGCCGCCGCGTTGCCGGTGGCCGAGCGCATCGCCCAGGTTCGTGCACGCTTCCATCGCCGCGGCTGGCCGGTGCTGTTCGCCAACGACAACTTCGCCGACTGGCGGACCGACTTCGAAGGCCTGTGGACGCTGTGCGCCGATCCGGCGCAGCGCGGCGCGCAGATCGCCGCGTGCCTGGCGCCGCGCCCGCAGGACTACTACGTGCTCAAGCCCAAGCACTCCGCCTTTCTCGGCTCGGCCCTGGCCCTGCTGCTGGCGCGGCTGCAGACCACCCACCTGCTGGTGACCGGCATCGCCACCGATGCCTGCGTGCTGGCCACTGCGATCGATGCGCGCATGCGCGACTTCCAGGTGCAGGTGCCGCCATCGTGTTGCGCGGCGCTGGATGCCGGGCGCCAGCAACGGGCGCTGCGACTGCTGCGCGAGGCCTTCGCGGTGCGTATCAGCGACCGACTGCCGGCGCGCGCAGGCGGATGACGGCGATTACTCCGCCGCCGGCACCGGGCCTGCGCCCTCGTCGTCGTCGCCGAGCGGCCGGGGCACGAACGGAAACGCCAGGGTGATGGTGGTGCCGCGACTCAGTTCCGATTCGACGTCGACGAAGCCGCCGGCCTGGCGCACCAGACCGTAGACCTGGGCCAACCCCAGCCCGGTGCCCTTGCCCTCGGGCTTGGTGGTGAAATACGCCTCGAACAGGCGCGACTTGACCTCCTCGGACATGCCTTCGCCCTGGTCAGCGACCGCCAGGGTCACGTAGCGGCCGGGCTGGCGCATCGCCGCCGCACGCGAGGGCGGCACCTCCAGCGCGCCGCAGCGGATCGTCACCGTATCGCCAGGGCGACAGGCGTCGCGCGCGTTCAGCGCCAGGTTCATCACCGCCTGCTCGACCGCATTGCGATCGGCGTAGGTCGTCGCCACCTCGTCGCATGCAATCAAGTGCAAGCGCATTTCGCCGCCCAGCGCCTGCGCCAGCAGCGGTTGCATCTGCCTCACCAATGCGTTCAGGTCCAGCCAGACCGGCTTGACCGGGTGCGCGCGGGCGAAACCGAGCAGGCGCCGGGTCATGCCCGCGCCGTGCTGCAGGGCCTCGCCGGCAATGCCGAGCAGGCGGCGCTGGTCCGGCTGCAAGCGCTGCGGATGGTCGGCGACCATGCTTACCGAGGTCATCGCGGTATGCAGCATGTTATTGAAGTCGTGCACCACGCCGGCGAGCATTTGCCCGATCGCCTCACCCTTCTGCGCCTGGGTCATCGCGCGCTCGGCCACGCGCTGCGCGGCCAGGGCGATGTCCAGTTGCCCGCGCAGCTGCGACTGCTCGGTCTGCCAGTGGCGGCCCAGCGCCGCCGCATCGGCCGGCAGCAGCGGCTGCTCTTCCGCATCGATGGGTGCCAGATCGCCCAGCGCGCGCAGCGCCTGCTCGATCTGGTACTGCTGGGTGACGTCGCGGCTGATCACCAGCACGCTCTCGACCCGCGCCGAGGCATTGGCCAGCGGACTGACCATCACGTGCCACCAGCGCCGGCGTCCATCCAGCGACGGGCGCTCGGCCCAGAATTCGCGCTGCTCGTTGCCCAGCGCCGCGGCAAAGGCGCCCTGAGTGAGCGAGCGCATGTCCTCGGGCCACAGCTCGGCCCAAGGGTGGCCGACGATGTCGGCGGGATCGGACACCCCGAGCAGGGCCAACCCGTGGGGATTGATCGAGCGCACGATGCCGTCGCGGCCGACTTCCTTGATGCAGTCGTGTGAAAGTTCGACGATCTGCCGATAGTGGGCGTGAGTGGACAAGCTGCGTCTCGCAGTGAATGTGGACGA
This sequence comes from Xanthomonas sp. 3307, assembly GCF_014199735.1. Classification (NCBI taxonomy): domain Bacteria; kingdom Pseudomonadati; phylum Pseudomonadota; class Gammaproteobacteria; order Lysobacterales; family Lysobacteraceae; genus Xanthomonas; species Xanthomonas sp. 3307. Next base: position 70,896 of record NZ_JACHOG010000004.1, read on the forward strand.
GAATATCGGGATTGCCGGGGCGTCACCAGCGCTTCACCGACACATCGTGAAGCTGCAGTGGATTATTTATTAAAGCGATCACTGCATTATGCGCGTCACCTCCGCCTTCACCGCCATTCTTCTGGTGGAGGACGACCAAACGATTCGAGAGCTGGCTGCGGCCATGCTGGCCGCCGACGGGTACCGGGTGCTGTCGGCGGCGACCGCGCAGGAAGCGCTGGAGGTGCTGGAGCGGCACCCGGACGTGGAGTTGATCTTCAGCGACGTGCAGATGCCCCGCTGCGACGGCCTGAGCATGGTGCGCCAGTTGCGCCGCCGTGGCATCGACACCCCGGCCCTGCTGACCTCGGGCATGCATGCGCCGGAGCCGTGGATGCTGCCGGCATACACCGGCTTCCTGCCCAAGCCGTACCGCCGCGCCGACCTGCTGGCGGCATTGGATCGCCTGCAGACCGGAACCTGAGCGAGGCGATTGCCATGGTGCGTCGCCGCAGCGCTCGAACACGACGCGGGAGCGGAGTGCGGCGTCAGGCGAAGACCAGTTTTCCGTACCGTGCCGAACGGATTGCCGCCAGGCGCTCGGCAACGAAATAGGCGCCGGCATGCGCGTCACGGAAATACACCCCGTCGAATGCATGCCGGCCGAGCACCGCGCCATCATTGCCGCTGATGCGGATCTGCGGCTCCAGGACGCCATCGGGGAGTGGGCGCAGCAGCGCGTCGAGGACGAAACCGTCCAGCTCGCGGCGCATCTGCGGTTTCGAGACTGTCATGAGCACACTGCACCATAGACCGCATGAAGCTCGCACAACGGAGGTAGCCGCCACGGTCGCACGGGAAGCGCGACATGCTTGCGGCAACGGAAGCTAAACGATTCATTGGCGCATGCAGGACGGTCCAGGCCTGCGGCGCTTGACGTTCGGCGAATCCACTATGCGCTGTACTCACGATTTCGCCGTAGACAAGCGCGCGCTTCACGCCTCTTTTATCGCGCAATCCGTACTTTGCTCCTGCATTATCGCACTGCAACAATGCCGTCCCCTTTCGGCGCTGCTGTGCCTCTTCTCTGGTTTTACGTCGCGCGTCCGCCAGGACACGTGGCGGCAGTCGCTTTCCGTGTGTTCCCCGTCCTCCCCCCTTTCCAGACGGAACCGCCATGTCGCCCCCCACACCCGCCGACCTGACCGACAGACAACGCGATACCCATCCGGTGCTGCACGCGCCGCGCCGTCGCTACCGCGATGCACGCGGGCGCTTCGTGCGCAACGCCGAGGTGACCGTCAAGCTGCACCCGGCCCCGCGCCGAACCAGCCTGTTCGTCACCTCGGAGATGGCCGACTTCATCAAGGCCGGCGGCCTGGGCGACGTCGCCGCGGCCTTGCCGCGCGCGCTGCGCGGCAGCTGCGACATCCGCGTGCTGATCCCGGGTTACCCGGCGGTGCTGCGCAAGACCGGGCCGCTGGAGATCGTCGGCCGCATCGCCGCCCACGCCGGGCTGCCGGATTGCGCGTTGGGCCGCGCCGAGCGCCCCGACGGCCTGTGCATCTATGTGCTGCTGTGCCCGCAACTGTTCGAGCGGCAGGGTTCGCCCTACGTGTGCAGCGAAGGCCGCGACTGGGAAGACAACGCGCTGCGCTTCGCCACCCTGTCCCACGCCGCGGCGCAGATCGCCGGCGGCCAGGCCGGGCTGGACTGGACCCCGGAGTTGCTGCACCTCAACGACTGGCCGTGCGCCCTGGCCGCCGCCTACGTGCGCTGGTCCGGCGGCCGCACGCCGTGCCTGCTGACCATCCACAACCTCGCCTACCAGGGCCTGTTCCCGTATGCGATGGCCGGTGCCCTGGGCATCCCCGCCGACGGCCTGCAGGACCTGGAGTTCTACGGGCAGATGTCGTTCCTGCGCGCGGGCATCGTCCACGCCGACCACGTCAACACGGTCAGCGTCAGCTACGCCGCGCAGATCACCGGCCCGGCGCAGGGCTGCGGCCTGGACGCGCTGCTGGCGCGGCGCGCCGCCAACGGCCGCCTCAGCGGCATCGTCAACGGCATCGACGCCAGCTGGGATCCGCGCACCGACGCGCATCTGCCGGCCCACTTCGGTGTCGGCCAGATCCAGGGCAAGTACGAGAACGCGGCGCAGGTGCGCCAGGCGTTCGGCTTGCTCGACAGCGACGGCCCGCTGTTCGCGGTGGTCTCGCGGCTGGTGCACCAGAAAGGGCTCGACCTGATCTGCGAGGTGGCGCCGCAGATCGTCGCCGCCGGCGGCCAGATCGTCATCATCGGCGGCGGCGAGCCGCAGATCGAGCAGGCGGTGGCGGCGCTGGCGCGGCGCTATCCCGGCCATGTCGGCGCGCACATCGGCTTCGAAGAGCCGCTGGCGCGGCGCATGTTCGCCGGCTCCGACTTCCTGCTGATGCCCTCGCGCTTCGAACCCTGCGGGCTGAGCCAGATGTACGCGCAGCGCTTCGGCAGCCTGCCGATCGCCCATGCCACCGGCGGCCTGATCGACACGGTGGACGACGGCGTCACCGGCTTCCTGTTCGAGGAAGCCTCGGCCGACGGCCTGCGCCGCTGCCTGCAGCGGGTGTTCCGCACCTTCCGCCTGCCGGGCCTGCTGCAGGCGATGCGCCGCGCGGCGATGCTGCGGCCCAGCGGCTGGGAGCTGGCCGGGCGCAAGTACATGGCGCTGTACGAGCGCGCCACCGCCACGACGGCGGCCGGCAACGTCGCGACTGTGGCCAGCGCCACGGTGCCGACCACTGCGAGTGCCATGGCCGCCGCATGAGCGATCAGGAACACGCCGTGGACCCGGCCGCCGGCCGGGACCCGGCGGCGGACGCGGAGGACGACGGCGACGGCCTTGCGCTGCAGGCGCTGGCGCGTGGCGAGGCGATCGATGCCTTCGCCTGGCTTGGTCCGCATCCACAGGCCGACGGCACGGTCCGGGTACGCGTGCTGGCGCCCGGCGCCGAGGCGCTGGGCCTGCTCGACGCGCAGGGCAAGCTGATCGCGCGGATGCGTGCCCACCCGCAGGCCGACGGCCTGTTCGAGGGCGAGCTGAAGCAGCCCATGCACTACCGCCTGCGCATCGTGTGGCCGGACGCGGTGCAGGAATGCGACGACCCGTATGCCTTCGGGCCGACACTCGATCCGGCCTGGCTGCAGGACCTGGCCGCCGGCGACGGCGCTGCCCTGCGCATTGCGCTGGGCGCGCACCATGCCCGGGTGGGCGAAGTGGAGGGCGTGCGCTTCGCGGTGTGGGCGCCGCAGGCCAGGCGCGTGGCGCTGGTCGGCGACTTCAACAGCTGGGACGCGCGCCGGCATCCGCTGCGCCTGCATGCGGAATCCGGGGTCTGGGAGTTGTTCGTGCCGGGTCTGCATGGCGGCGAGCACTACCAGTACGAACTGCAGGCCGCCGACGGCAGCGTGCTGCCGCGCAAGGCCGATCCGGTGGCGCGCTGCAGCGCCCTGGCGCCGTCCACCGCCTCGGTGGTGCCCTACGCCGACAGCCATGCCTGGGGCGATGCGGCCTGGCTGGCGCAGCGCGAGGTCCAGGCCGGCAGCGCGCAACCGCTGAGCATCTACGAACTGCATGCCGGCTCCTGGCGCCACGACGGCAACGGCCAGCCGCTGCACTGGGATGCGCTGGCCGCCGAGCTGATTCCGTACGTGCGCGGACTCGGCTTCACCCACATCGAGCTGCTGCCGATCGCCGAATATCCCTTCGGCGGCTCCTGGGGCTACCAGCCGCTGGGCCTGTACGCGCCCACTGCGCGCCATGGCGACGCCGACGGCTTCGCGCGCTTCGTCGATGCCTGCCACCAGGCCGGCATCGGCGTGCTGCTGGACTGGGTCGGCGCGCACTTCCCCGACGACCCGCACGGCCTGCAGCGCTTCGACGGCAGCGCCCTGTACGAACACGCCGATCCGCGCGAAGGCGTGCATCGCGAGTGGAATACGCTGGTCTACAACTACGGCCGCCCGGAAGTGGTGGCCTACCTGATCGGCAGCGCGCTGGAGTGGATCGAGCGCTTCCATGTCGATGGCCTGCGCGTGGATGCGGTGGCGGCGATGCTGTACCGCGACTACGGCCGCAACGCCGGCGAGTGGATTCCCAACGCCCACGGCGGCCGCGAGAACCTGGAGGCGATCGCCTTCCTGCGCCGGCTCAACGACGAGATCGCGCAGCGCTTCCCCGGCGTGCGCACCATCGCCGAGGAATCCACCGCGTGGCCGGGCGCCACCGCGCCCACGCAGCAGGGCGGGCTGGGCTTCAGCCACAAATGGAACATGGGCTGGGCGCACGACACCCTGCGCTACCTGCAGCGCGATCCGCTGTACCGGCAGCACCACCACAGCGAGATGACCTTCGGCCTGGTGTACGCGTTCTCCGAGCATTTCGTGCTGCCGCTGTCGCACGACGAGGTGGCGCGCGGCAAGGGCTCGCTGCTGGCGCGCATGCCCGGCGACGCCTGGCAGCGCTTCGCCAACCTGCGCGCCTACCTGGCCTTCATGTGGGCGCATCCCGGGCGCAAGTTGCTGTTCATGGGCTGCGAGTTCGGACAGTGGCAGGACTGGGACCACGACCGGCCGCTGGACTGGGCGCAGGCGCAGCAGCCCGAACACCGCGGCGTTGCCCGGCTCGTCGCCGACCTCAATCGTCAGTTGCGCGCGTTGCCGGCGTTGTACCGCAGCGACCGCAGCAGCGAAGGCTTCGAATGGAGCATCGCCGACGACCACCACAACAGCGTGTTCGCCTTCGTCCGCCACGACCGCGACGGCGGCGCGCCGCCGCTGCTGGCGGTGAGCAATTTCACGCCGACCGTACACCACGACTACCGCGTGGGGGTGCCGCGTAGCGGACGCTGGCGCGAGATTCTCAACAGCGACAGCGGCTATTACGGCGGTTCCAACCAAGGCAACGGCGGCGTGCTGTCGACCCTGCCGCAACCGATGCACGGGCATGCGCAATCGCTGGCGCTGACCCTGCCGCCGCTGTCCACCCTTTGGCTGCAACCGGACTTTTGAACATGGCCACGACCGCTGCATCGATCGACTCCCCTGCCGCACCGCGCGCGGCGCTGCGCCCCGGCGCCTGGCCGAGCGCCAACGGCGAGGTCGCCTTCGCGCTGTGGGCGCCGGATGCCGAGCGCGTGGAGCTAGTGTTCGACGACGATCGGCGGCAGCCGCTGGAGGCGATCGGCGACGGCTACTTCGCCGCCACCCTGGCGTGCGCGCCGGGGACCCGCTACCGCTACGCCATCGACGGCGGCACGCCGGTGCCGGACCCGGCCTCGCGCTGGCAGCCGGACGGCGTGCACGGCGCCAGCGCGGTACTGGCCACCGACGGCTACGCGTGGCGCCACGGCGACTGGCGCGGCCGCCCCTGGGCCGAGACCGTGTTCTACGAACTGCACGTGGGCACCTGCGGCGGCTACGCCGGGTTGCGCGCGCAGTTGCCGACGCTGGCCGCGCTCGGCGTCACCGCGATCGAACTGATGCCGCTGGCCGAATTCCCGGGCCGCCACAACTGGGGCTACGACGGCGTGCTGCCGTACGCGCCGGCCTCGGCCTACGGCCATCCCGACGAGCTCAAGGCGCTGATCGACGAAGCCCACGGTCTGGGCCTGAGCGTGTTCCTGGACGTGGTCTACAACCACTTCGGCCCGGACGGCAACTATCTGGGCCAGTACGCCTCGACCTTCTTCCGCGAGGACGCGCCGACGCCCTGGGGCGCGGCGATCGACTTCCGCCTGGCGCCGGTGCAGCGCTACTTCATCGACAACGCGCTGATGTGGCTGCACGAGTACCGCTTCGACGGCCTGCGCCTGGATGCGGTGCACGCGATCGTGCCCAACGCCTTCCTCGACACCCTGCGCGAGGCGATCATGGCCAGCGTCGCCGACGGTCGCCATGTGCACCTGGTGCTGGAGAACGAGGCCAACCAGGCCGATGTGCTGGAACGCGGCTACAGCGCACAGTGGGACGACGACTTCCACAACAGCCTGCACGTGCTGCTGACCGACGAACACGAGGGCTACTACGCCGGCTTCGCCGATGCGCCGGCGCAGCACCTGGCGCGGGTGCTCGGCGAAGGCTTCGCCTTCCAGGGCCAGGCCGACCACCGCGGGCACGCACGCGGCGAGCCCAGCGGCCACCTGCCGCCGCACAAGTTCGTGATCTTCGCGCAGAACCACGACCAGATCGGCAACCGCGCCCGCGGCGACCGGCTGATCACCCAGGTGAGCGAACCGGCGCTGCGCGCGGCGCTGGCACTGACCGCGCTGACCCCGATGATCCCGCTGTTCTTCATGGGCGAGCCGTGGGGCAGCCGCGCCCCATTCCAGTTCTTCACCGATTTCGCGCCGCCGCTGGACGAGGCGGTGCGCGAGGGCCGACGCCGCGAGTTCGCGCACTTCGCCGCCTTCGCCGATCCGGAGCAGCGCGCCACCATCCCCGATCCCAACGCGCCGAGCACCTTCCAGGCCTCCATCGCCGACATCAGCGACGCCACCCACGGCGACGGCGCGCGCTGGCGCGACTGGTTCGCGGCGCTGCTGGCGCTGCGCCGCCAGCACCTGGTGCCGGCGCTGACCCAGGCCAGTGCGCTGGGTGCGCGGGTCCTCGGTCCGAAGGCGGTGGCCGCGGGCTGGCGCCTGGGCGACGGCGAATGGCACGTGGCCGCCAACTTCGGCGACGCACCGGTGGCGCTGGACCTGCCCGGCACCACCGTGCACGCGGAGAACGCCGGCGACGACGCCACGCAGTTGCCGCCGAACGCCTTCGTCGCGCGCTACCGATCCGGCAGCGCCGCATGAGTCCGCGCTGTCGCGACGCCATCGCGACAGCGCACCCCGCACGCTGGCCGCCTCGTTCGCTGCGCATCGCCGCGTACGCGCCGCCGGCGCGTGCGGGCGGGACCGCGGCGGATCTCCCTTCTTCCGCCCTGCTGCCCGGTTTGCCCTCCCCATGACCGACACTTCCCTGCATACCCTGGCCGACGCCGCCGGCCTGCTGGTCGACTGGATCGATGCCAGCGACACGCCGCGCACGGTCGGCGACGACACCCTGCGCCACGTGCTCGGCGCGCTGGGCCTGGACGCGCACGACGACGCGGCCTGCCGCGACAGCCTGCACCGGCTGCAGGCCGATACCGCGCTGCCCCCCCTGCTGACCGCCGACGCCGGCGCACCGGTCGACGTCGGCGCCGCCCCCGGCGCGGCATACCGACTCGACAATGAAGATGGGCAGGCGCTGCACGGCCACTGCGACGCGCAGGGCCGCCTCGTCGCGCCGGATGCGGCCGGCTACTGGACCCTGCAGCACGGCAACCGCAGCACCACCCTGGCGGTGGCGCCGCCACGCTGCTTCGGCGTCGCCGACGCGGTGGGCGCGGCGCAGCCGCGGCGCTGGGGTCTGTCGCTGCAGGTGTATTCGGCGCCGGGCGCCTACGATGCCGGCATCGGCGACGCCGACGGCACCGCCGCCTGGGCCACGCGCATCGCCGCGGCCGGCGGCGATGCCATCGCCTTGAGCCCGGTGCACGCGGCGCGGCCGATCGGCGCGCACTACAGCCCGTATTCGCCCAGCGACCGGCGCTTCCTGGATCCGCTGCAGGCGGCGCCGGCGCGCGTGCTCGGTGCCGCTGCCGCACAGCGCGCGCTGGATGCGGCCGGGCTGGCGCAGGCGTTCGCCGAGGCGCAGGCCCGCCCGCTGATCGACTGGCCGGCCTCCGCTGCCTTGAAGTGGCAGTGGCTGCGGCAGCTGCACGCCGACTTCGGCCACGCCGATGCCGCGCTGCACGCCGACCTGGCCGCGTTCGAACGCGATGGTGGCAGCGCCCTGCACGCGCACGCCGCGTTTGCCGCGCGCGACTTCGGCGATGCCGATCCGGGCCTGCACCGGTTCGCGCAGTGGCTGGCCGCGCGCAGTTGGGCCGACGTGCAGCGGCAGGCGCGCGCCGACGGCATGGACATCGGGCTGATCGCCGACCTGGCGGTAGGCTTCGACGCGCACGGCGCCGAAGCCGCGGCCTGGCCGCAGGCGGTGCTGCAGGGCCTGGAACTGGGCGCACCGCCGGACGCCTTCAACGGCGACGGCCAGGCCTGGGGCATCTGCGGCTACGCACCGACCGCGCTGCGCGCCAGCGGCTTCGCACCGTTCATCGAGTTGCTGCGCGCGGTGATGCGCGATCGCGGCGGCGTGCGTATCGACCACATCCTCGGCCTGCTGCGGCTGTGGGTGATCCCGCGCGGGGCGTCTTCGTCCACCGGCGTGTACCTGCGTTATCCGCTGCACGACCTGCTGCGCTTGCTGGCGCTGGAATCCTGGCGGCACCGCGCGATCGTGATCGGCGAGGACCTGGGCGTGGTGCCGGACGGCATCCGCGCGGAGCTGTCGCGGCGCGGGGTGATGGGCATCGACGTGCTGCTGTTCACCCGCGACCGCGATGGCGCGTTCCTGCCGCCGGCGCAATGGCGCAGCGACGCCCTCGCCACCACCACCACCCACGACCTGCCGACCCTGCGCGGCTGGCGCCGCGGCGAAGACATCGACTGGCGCCGGCGCCTGCAGCTGAGCGACGCCGCGCAGCAACACGCCGACCACCAGGCGCGCAGCGACGACGTCGCGCACATGGACGACGCGGTCGCCGCGGCGCTGCCGCCGGACCAGGCCGCCGACCCGGAACTGGGCGCGCTGCGCTTCGTCGCCGCCACGCCCTCGCCGCTGGCGCTGCTGCCGGCCGAGGACGCGCTGGGCCTGGACCAGCAACCGAACCTGCCCGGCACCGTCGACGGCCATCCGAACTGGCGCCGGCGCCTGCCGGCACCCGACGCGGCCGCAGCCGCTGCCACCCTCACCATACGCCTGGATGCCTTCGCGCAGACCCGCCAGACCACCGCCACCGCTGCGCAAGGAGCCGACGCATGCGCATGATTCCCCTGCGGGCCACCGCCCGCCTGCAGCTGCATGCCGATTTCACCCTGCTCGATGCTGCCGCGCAGGTGCCGTATTACGCCGGGCTGGGCATCAGCCATCTGTACCTGTCGCCGATCGGCACCGCCGTGCCCGGCTCCACCCACGGCTACGACGTCACCGACCCGCGCCAGGTCAATCCCGAACTCGGCGGCGAGCCGGCGCTGCTGCACCTGTCCGAGCGCGCGCGCAGCCATGGCATGGGCCTGATCCTGGACATCGTGCCCAACCACATGGCCACCCACCCGAGCAATCCGTGGTGGTGGGACGTGCTCACCCATGGCCGGCGCAGCCGCCATGCCGGCTGGTTCGACATCGACTGGCGCGCGCCCGGGCGCGAGGGCAAGCTGTGGCTGCCGGTGCTGGACCGCCCTTATGCGCAGGCGCTGAGCGAAGGCGCGCTGCAATTGCAGGTGGCCGAGGACGGCAGCGTCGTCCTACAGCACCACGACCAGCGTTTCCCGATCCGCCTGGACGGCGCCATCGCCCAGGAACCGGCCAGCGCGCGCCCGGCCTGGGCGGCGCGGCTCAATGACGCCGCGCGGCTGGGCGACGACGCCCTGCACCGGTTGATCGAACGCCAGTGCTATCGCTTGGCCTGGTGGCGGGTCGGCAACGACATGCTCAACTACCGCCGCTTCTTCGACATCACCTCGCTGGCGGCGCTACGCGTGGAGCAGAACGACGTGTTCGCAGCGGTCCACGAGCTGCCGCTGCGGCTGGTCGCCGAGGGCCATCTCGATGGCGTGCGGGTCGACCACGTCGATGGCCTGGCCGACCCCACCGGCTACGTGCAGCGGCTGCGCACGCAACTGGATCGCGCCGGCCGCCGTCGCGGCATCGCCCCGGGCGGCATCGCCCTGTACCTGGAAAAGATCCTGGCGCCGCACGAGCAACTGCGCACCGACTGGCCCTGCGACGGCACCACCGGCTACGACTTCATGGACCAGGTCGCCGCGGTGCTGCACGACCCGGCCGGCGCCGAACCGCTGACCGCGCTGTGGCGACGCTGGAGCGGACGCAGCGGCGACTTCGGCCAGGAACAGCGCGCCGCGCGCGACGAAATCCTGCAGGGTTCGCTGCAGACCGAGTTCGTGCGCACCGTGCAGGCGCTCGGCGCCGCCGCACACCTGGATCCGCTGACCCGCGAGTTCAGCCCGCAGATGCTGGCGCGCGGGCTGATGGCCTTGCTGCGGCACTTCGAGGTGTATCGCACCTACGCCGGGCCCGACGGCCTGGACGACGACGATGCGGCGCGCCTGGCCCAGGCCGCGCAGCGCGCGCGTGCCGGCGCCGAACCGCGAGTGTGCGCGGCGATCGACGCGATCGAACGCTGGAGCCGCGACGGCCGCGGCACGGGCAAGGCACAGGTGGCGCTGCGGCGGATCGTGCGCCGGCGCCTGGAACAGCTGTCGGCGCCGCTCAACGCCAAGTCGGTGGAGGACACCTCCTTCTACCGCCACGGCGTGCTGCTCTCGCGCAACGAGGTGGGCAGCGAGCCGGACGTGTTCGCGCTGACGCCGGCCGAATTCCACGCGGCCAACGCGATGCGCGCGGAGCGCTATCCGCGCGCGCTGCTGGCCACCGCCACCCATGACCACAAGCGCGGCGAAGACGTGCGCATGCGCCTGGCCGCACTGAGCACGCAGGCGCCGTGGTGGGACGCGCAGGTGGCGCGGTTCCAGGCGCTGTCGGCCGACCTGCTGCCGGCCGGCAGCGCCGCGCCGCTGCCTGGCGACCTGCTGATGCTGTGGCAGATGCTGGTGGCGGCGTGGCCGCTGGAACTGGCGGTGGACGACGCCGACGGCCTGCGCGACTACGCCGAGCGCATCGGCGCCTGGCAGCTCAAGGCCGCCCGCGAAGCCAAGCTGCGTACCCACTGGACCTGGCCGGACGAGGACTACGAGCGCAGTGCGCGCGCCCTGCTCGATGCCGCACTGCTGCAGCCGGCCGGCGCCGCGCTGCGCGAGGCGCTGGCGCAGGCCGCCGCGGCGCTGGCCCCGGCCGGCGCGCTCAACAGCCTGGTGCAGACCACCCTGCGCCTGACCCTGCCCGGCGTGCCCGACCTGTATCAGGGCAGCGAAGGCTGGGACCTGTCGCTGGTGGATCCGGACAACCGCCGCCCGGTGGACTACGCGCTGCGCCAGGCCTGGCTGGGCGACGCCACCGCCCCAGGCGCGCTGCTGCAGGACTGGCACAGCGGCCACGTCAAGGCCTGGCTGACCGCACAGCTGCTGCAACTGCGGCGCGCGCATCCGGCCCTGTTCGCGCACGGCAGCTACACGCCGCTGCAGGCGCAGGGCCCGCAGGCGCAGCACGTGCTCGGCTTCGTGCGCGAACACGAGGGCGCCTCGCTGGTGGTGGCGGTACCGCGGCTGAGCGCCGCCGCGCGGGCGTTGCGGCCGGACGCGCCGCTGCGGGCGCAGCTGGACTGGCGTAACACGGTTCTGACACTGCCCCAGGCAGAGTATCGTCCGGTGCTGGCCGACGCTGCCGTCGCGACAACCTCGGCCATTCCGGTATCGGCGCTGTTCGCCGAGTTCCCGGTGGCCGTACTGGTCGCCTCCCCCTGATTCCGCAAGAAGCCATGGACGCAGAAACACGCCAACGCCGCATCCGCCAACTCGCACACGAAATCTGGGAAGCCGAAGGGCGACCCGACGGCCGCGCCGCCCGCCACTGGGCCATGGCCGAACGCCTGGTGGACGCGGAGGCGGCCGCCGAAGCCGAGGCCGAGGCGCTGCCGCCGCAGCAACCGCGACGCAGCGCCGGCAACGGCAGCACCTCTTCGTAAGGATCCTTCATGCCCGTGCGCAAGCTCACCCGCCGTTCGCGTATCCGCGAGGGCCTGCCGTACCCCCTGGGCGCCACCTGGGATGGCCTGGGGGTGAACTTCGCCCTGTACTCGGCGCACGCCACCAAGGTGGAGCTGTGCCTGTTCGATGACCGCGGCCGCGAGATCGAACGCATCGCCCTGCCCGAGTACACCGACGAGATCTGGCACGGCTACCTGCCCGACGCGCGCCCGGGCCAGCTCTACGGCTACCGCGTGTACGGCCCGTACGCGCCCGACGCCGGCCACCGCTTCAATCCCAACAAGCTGCTGCTCGATCCCTACGCCAAGCAACTGGTCGGCGAACTGAAATGGGCGCCGGCGCTGTTCGGCTACACCATCGGCCACAGGGATGCCGACCTCAGCTTCGATCGCCGCGACAGCGCCGCCTACATGCCCAAGTGCGCGGTGATCGATCCGGCCTTCACCTGGGGCAAGGACCAGCGCCCGCAGACGCCGTGGGACAGCACGGTGATCTACGAGACCCACCTGCGCGGCACCACCATGCGCCACCCCTCGGTGCCCGAAGCCTGGCGCGGCACCTTCTCCGGGCTGAAGGTCGACGAGGTGGTCGAGCACATCAAGCGCCTGGGCATGACCGCGGTGGAGCTGCTGCCGGTGCACGCCTTCGTCGACGACGAATACCTGCTCAAGCAGGGCCTGCGCAACTACTGGGGCTACAACACCATCGGCTTCTTCGCCCCACACCCGCGCTACATGGCCACGCGCACCGTGTCCGAGTTCAAGCAGATGGTGGCGCGCCTGCACAGTGCCGGGCTGGAAGTGATCCTGGACGTGGTCTACAACCACACCGCCGAAGGCAACGAGCTGGGGCCGACGCTGTCGTTCAAGGGCATCGACAACGCCAGCTACTACCGCCTGGCCGAGGACCGCCGCTTCTACATCAACGACACCGGCACCGGTAATACCTTCGACCTGACCAATGCCGGCGCGCTGCGCATGGTCAACGACTCGCTGCGCTACTGGGTGGCGGAGATGCACGTGGACGGGTTCCGCTTCGACCTGGCCACCATCCTCGGCCGCGAACACCACGGGTTCGATCCCAAGGGCGGTTTCCTCGACGCCTGCCGCCAGGACCCGCTGCTGAGCCAGGTCAAGCTGATCGCCGAGCCGTGGGACGTCGGTCCGGGCGGCTACCAGGTCGGCGCGTTCCCGCCGGGCTGGTCGGAGTGGAACGACAAGTTCCGCGACAACGTGCGCGCGTTCTGGCGTGGCGACGAAGGCCAGCTGGCCGAACTGGCCACGCGCCTGACCGGCTCGGCCGACCTGTTCCACCACCGCGGCCGCCGCCCCACCGCCTCGGTCAACTTCGTCACCGCCCACGACGGCTTCACCCTGCACGACCTGGTCAGCTACGCGCACAAGCACAACGAGGCCAACGGCGAGCACAACCGCGACGGCTCGGACAACAACATCTCCGCCAACTACGGCGTGGAAGGCGAGACCGACGACGAAGACATCAATGCCCTGCGCCTGCGGCAGATGCGCAACATGCTGGCCACCCTGCTGCTGTCGCAGGGCACGCCGATGCTGCTGGCCGGCGACGAGTTCGGCCGCAGCAAGGGCGGCAACAACAACACCTACTGCCAGGACAACGAACTGACCTGGCTGAACTGGGAAGCCGGCCCGCGCGCGCACCAGCTCAGCGCCTTCGTCTCGCGCCTGACCCACCTGCGCGCGCACTACCCGCTGCTGCACCGCGCGCGTTTCTTCGACGGCGTCTACGACGAGGAACTGGGCATCAAGGACGTGACCTGGCTGGCCCCGGACGGCGAGGAAATGACCGAAGCCTCCTGGCACGACCCGCACGCCCGCGCGCTGATGATGCGCCTGGATGGCCGTGCCCCGTCCAGCGGCCTGCGCCAGGCCGCGTCCAACGTGACCCTGCTGATGATCGTCAACGGCGCGGTCGAGGACGTGCAATTCACCCTGCCGCTGGTGGAAGGCGAACACTGGCGCGTGCTGGTCGACACGGCCGAGCGCGACCACGAGCATGGCCTGCCCGGCGGCGCGCAGTGGCACGGCCTCGGCCGCTCGCTGACCCTGCTGGCGGCCGAGCGCGACGGCAAATCCACGGCCGCGCATCACCGCAATGCGGATGCGCCGGCGGCGTGATCTGATGGCAGCGCCCGGCGATCTGCCGGGCGCTGCGCGTCGCGGCTGAAGCCGCTTTTACAGAAGCTCGGCAAACGGCGAACGTCGCGAGCTGTCGTCCGCAGGAGCAGCTTCAGCGCCGCGACCCGACATCGATGGAACCCCGGCACCGCTTCGTCGCCCCTGCGGCCCACCGCAATCGCCCGCGCGGATAGCATCGCCGACAACAGCTTGACGGCGGCTCATTGGTGCCCGCCCCGCTCCACATACGGCCGCGCCTGCAGGATCACCACCTCGTCGCCGACCACGGCCCACTCGATGTCCTGGTCGGCGCCGCCCAGGGCCTGCTTGGTCATCGCGCCAACCTTCGCCAGCCGCGCGATGAGGGCGTCGGTCAGCACCTGGCGGGTACCGACGATCGGCACCTCGCGGACGCCGCCGGCGGCGTCGGCCACGAGTTGGGTGTCCTCGGCCGAGCGGCTCAGCACCTGCACCGCTTTGGACCAGCTCGAATACATCACCTGTTCGGCCTGGCGCTTGCCCTCGACCACACGGATGCCCAGACCGCGCTTGGCCGAAATGTAGGTGACGTGGCGGCGCGCGGCATCGAACGGGTCGCGGGTGATCATCACGCCGGAGCTGTCCGAGGGCGCGGCCAACTGCACCAGCACCGCCATGGCCACCGCGTCCTGCGGCAGGCCGGCGGCGGCGCGTGCTTCGTAGGCCTCGAAGTTGTACACCGACGCCCACACCGTCTGCACGGCCCTGGCCAAGGCGTCGGCGCGGGTGACGTTGGGCACGGTGGTGTACAGGCCGGCGCCGCTGAAGCCGGGTAGATCCTCGGAGTTGGACGAACTGCGCACGAATACGCCGGCGCCATGCAGTTGTTCGCGCCACTGCGCCTCCAGCGCGCGCACGAAGGCGGGATCGGGCACGGCGTCGGCGATCTCGCCGCGCAGCGTCGCCAGCGCGGCGCGGCGCACCTCCGCGTCGGTGGCGAAGCCGGGGCGACGCTGCAGGTCGTGCAGGCGCTGGTCGACCTGCAGGCGCTGCAGCGTCGCCTGGTAGAACGCGAACGGAATGCAGAAGCCGTCCGGCACGCGCGCGGCCGGCGGCAGTACCGCCTTCAGCGTGCCGAGATTGGCCGCCTTCGTCCCGCATGCCCGGCTGTCGCTGGCGCGCAGCGCCGCCAGCGGCTTGAGCGCGGCCACGCGCAGGTTCGGACGCGGCAGCGTGCGTGCCGCGCTGCGTGGGGCGGCAGCGGGTGCGGCCGCCGGCGGACCGGCCAGCGGTGTCACCCGGTAATCGTTGTGGGTGACATCCAGTTGCACCCAGCGGCCGTCGTACTGGCGCAACGCCGCCTGTGCATCGCGCACGTACACATTGGGAATGCCCCAGCCCTTGGCCAGCAGGTTGACGTGCGACAACAGCGTGGACGGGCGCTGCGTGACCAGGCCGGCGACCGGCGCCAACGCGATCGGCACCTCGTCCAGCACCGGGATGTCACGCGGCGACAGCGTGCGGAACTGCGCCTCCGAGCGCACGATGCGCAGCCGCCCCTCGGCGTGGCCGGTATTCAACGGCAGGAAGCGCTGCTCGCGCAGCAGCGCCTCCTGGGTGACGAACGCCAGCCCGGCGCTGCGGGCCAGTTGCTCGTGCAGCGTGGAGTTGGTCTTGAACCGCAGCGTGTCGAAGAACGACGCGCGCAAGGCGGCATCGGTCTGCTGCAGCAGCGGTGCAGTGAGCAGGTCGCCCTCCCAGAACTCGTAGGTGTAGCCCGGCAGGTCCTGCTGCCAGCTCAGGGTGCCGAACAGGAAGCGCCGCTGCGGATCGCGGTATTGCGCCTTCAGCGCCGCCTTGCCCATGCGCGGCGCCAGGCGCTGGCGCACGAACGGTTCGTGCAGCGCGAACCGCGGCGTGTTGAGGTAGTAGACGCGACCGCCCTGCTGCCGGTCGATCACGAACAGCAGATGCGGCAGCTCCAGCGCGGTGCCGGCGTTGTAGACCCGCGCCAGTTGCATGAACTGCGCGCGGCTGTCGAGGCGCGGCAGGAAATCGGGTCCGGTCGCCGGCTGCGCGGCGGCGGCGTGGCCTGGGCGTTGCTCGTAGGCAGATGGCTTGCGCGCGGTCTGCGCCAGCGTGGGTTCCGCGTGCCACAGCAGCGCAAAAAGAAAGCACCACGCCGACACGCGTGGCCAGGCAAGCGGCGGACGGGCTCGATCCATGATGCCGGTTCGGGAGGACGAAGAGCGCGGATCATACGCCAGCGCCTGCGCGTTGGCTGCGCGGCGAGGCGCTGCCGGCGGGGCCGGGCATTCGCTGTCGGCGCGGACCGTTGGTCGGATGGCGCGATGGCAAGAACGCGATGGCGCCCCATGCCGAACAGCTCCATCGGATCGTCCTTTCGGTATCGTTGGCGGACAGAACGCTGCGCAGCCGCGTGCGGCCCCGCCGCCTGCCTGCCCGCGACCTGACGCATCTCGCCCCAGCAAGGAGTCCGCATGCCGCTGTATCCCCTGTTCGCCGACCTGGCTGGACGCCGCGTGCTGGTCGTCGGCGGCGGCGAGGTGGCGATGCGCAAGATCGAGGCGCTGCTGCACGCCGGCGCCGACGTGCTGGTGTACGCACACGCGCTCAACCCCACGGTGGCGCAATGGCTGGCGCAGGGCCGGCTGCAGCGCGCCGATGGCGCCTTCGATCCGCAGTGGCTGGACGCTGCCTGGCTGGTGGTGGCGGCCACCGACGACGAGGTTTTCAATCGGCAGCTGGCCGAACAGGCCGGAGCGCGGCGCAAGTGGGTCAACGTGGTCGACGACGCCGCGCTGTCGACGTTCCAGGTGCCGGCGATCATCGACCGCGATCCGCTGCTGATCGCGATCTCCTCCAGCGGCGCGGCGCCGATGCTGGCGCGGCGCCTGCGCGAGCGCTGGGAAACCGAACTGGACCATTCCTACGCCGAACTGGCGCAACTGTTCGCACGCCACCGCGCCGCGATCCGTGCACGCCTGCCGGAGTTGGCGCAGCGCCGACGCTGGTTCGAGCAGGTGCTGGAGGGGCCGGTGCAGACGCTGCTGCAGAGCGGCCAGCGCGACGCCGCCGAGCAGGCCTTTACCGACAGCCTGCAACGCAGCGACGAGGTACCGCGGCAGGGCAGCGTGTGGCTGGTCGGCACCGGCACCGGCGACCCCGGCGCGCTGACGCTGAAGGCGCTGCGTGCGCTCAACCAGGCCGACCTATTGCTATGCGGTGCACAGGTGAGCGCGGCAGTACTGGGCATGGCACGCCGCGATGCCAGCCGCCAGCCGTTGCCGGAGGATCCGGCAGCGCACCTGGCGCTGCTGGTCGAACAGGCGCAGGCCGGGCAGCGCGTGGTCAGCCTGCTGCCGGGCGATGCGTTTCGGCAGGCGCCGCATGACGCGCTGGCGGCGCAGTTGACCGCGGCCGGCATCGCCTGCGAGGTGGTGCCCGGCGCGGCGCGTTAGTCGGCGCCATCACGCGCAGCCCCACTGGCCTGCGCCTGCACCGCAGAGACACGCAGAGCCGGCCACGACACCTCACGCAACACCAGATGCAATTGTTCGGCGAGCAACTCCATGCACACCGCCAACTCGCCCGCACGCACCGTCGGTGCGGCCTCGCGCTCCTCCGCCAAGCTGCGCGGCTGTGCCAGCCGCGCGAGGAACGTCACGAATTCGCCCAGCCGCACCAAGCGGAACTGGCTGTCCTCGGACAGGAAGTAACCCGTCCGATCGTCGCAATTGCGATGCGTCCCGGCACCCCGCTCACACCCGGATTCCGGCATTGCGCGCCCTCCTGGCTTGGGCCGCGTCTCGACCCCGCACTGTCCTTGTACCTGCAACGCAACGACTAGTCAATTATTTTTAGTGCATCATTTCGATTGGTGCAATTTTATTCTTGACATTCCCGATTAGACACATGATGATCGACACCATGACGGATCATGCAGAACAAACATCGTTGGCCGCTGCCGCCCAGATCATGCTGGGGCACCCGTTCCGCGGCACCATTCCCAGCATCCCCGGTGGCTCCGCGCGGGTCCTGCAACTGCGCGACATCCCGCCTTCTGCCGCTCCTGCCTACGACAACCTGCTCACCACGGAACTCCAGGGCCGCAAGTCGCCGGACTGGCTCCGCGACCAAGACATCGTCTTTGTCGCCCGCGGCGACAACACCTTCGCAACGCTGCTGGCCGATCCCCCGCCACGCACCGTGTGTTCGCCGCACCTGTACATCATCCGGGTCAGCCAGCCGCACACCCTCATGCCGGCCTTCCTGGCCTGGCAGCTCAACCAGACGCCGGCACAACGCTATCTGCGCCAGTCGGCCGAAGGCAGCAACCAACTGAGCATCCGCCGCAGCGTGCTCGACATGACCCCGATCCGCGTCCCTGCACTGGCCCGCCAACACGCCATCATCGCGCTGGACCGCGCCGCTCAGGCCGAGCGCCTGGCCCTGAATGCCCTGATCAAGAACCGCGACACCGAGCTGGCGATCCTCGCCGAGCGCCTCCTCTCCTAACCCTCCGGACCCCCCCATGAGCAAGACCGACATCGCCCAGGACACCATCAACGCCGCCGTCTGGGGCGCCTGCGACACCTTCCGCGGCACCGTGGACCCCAGCGTCTACAAGGACTACGTACTGACCATGCTGTTCCTGAAGTACGTCTCCGACGTCTGGCAGGACCACTACGACGGCTACAAGGCCAAGCACGGCGACAACCCGGAACTGATCGAAGAACTGCTCAAGAGCGAGCGCTTCGTGCTGCCGCATACCGCCAACTTCTACACCCTGCACGCCCAGCGCCACCGCCCCGGCAACGGCGAGCGGATCGACACTGCGCTGCACGCCATCGAAGACGCCAACCTGAGCAAGCTGCGCGACGTGTTCCAGGACATCAGCTTCAACGCCAGCAAGCTCGGCGAGGAACAGCAGAAGAACGACCTGCTGCGCCACCTGCTGGAAGACTTCGCCAAGCCGGCGCTCGACCTGCGCCCCTCGCGCATTGGCCAGTTGGACATCATCGGCAATGCCTACGAATACCTGATCAAGAACTTCGCCTCCAGCAGCGGCAAGAAGGCCGGCGAGTTCTACACCCCACCGGAAGTCTCCGCGCTGATGGCGCGGCTGATGGAGCCAAGGCAAGGCGACGAGATCTGCGACCCCACCTGCGGCTCCGGCTCGCTGCTGCTCAAGTGCGGCCGCCTGATCCGCGAGCGCACCGGCACTGGCAAGTACGCGCTCTATGGTCAGGAGGCGATCGGCAGCACCTGGGCGCTGGCCAAGATGAACATGTTTCTGCACGGCGAAGACAACCACCGCATCGAATGGGGCGATACCATTCGCAACCCCAAGCTGTTGAACGGCAATGCCCTGAAGCAATTCGACATCGTCGTCGCCAACCCGCCGTTCTCGCTGGAAAAGTGGGGGCACGACAGCGCCGATAGCGACCCGCACGACCGCTTCCGCCGCGGCGTGCCGCCGCGCACCAAGGGCGACTACGCCTTCATCCTGCACATGATCGAAGTCATGAAGCCGCGCACCGGCCGCATGGCCGTGGTGGTGCCGCACGGCGTCCTGTTCCGTGGCGCCGCCGAAAGCCGCATCCGTCAGAAGCTGATCGAAGAGAACCTGCTGGACGTGGTGATCGGCCTGCCGGAAAAGCTGTTCTACGGCACCGGCATCCCGGCTGCGATCCTGGTGTTTCGCAAGAAAAAGAAAGACAGGAACGTGCTGTTCATCGACGCCAGCCGCCACTACCAGGACGGCAAGAACCAGAACCTGCTGCGCGAAAGCGACCTGCAACGCATCCTGGACACGGTGCAGGCGCGTCAGAGCGTGGACAAGTACGCCTACCTGGCCAGCCCGGCCGAGATTGCCGGCAACGACTACAACCTCAACATCCCCCGCTACGTGGATACGTTCGAGGAAGAGGCCGAGATCGACTTGATGGCCGTGCGCCGCGAACGCGAACAGCTCAAGAGCGAACTGGCCAAGCTCGAGGAACAGATGGCCGGATATCTGAAGGAGCTGGGCTATGAGTGAAAAAAAACCGGACACCGCCGCCGATGCGATCGACGCATTGCCCAGCCACGAAGGCGCCGCGGTCCGGCGCACCTGGCATGCTGATCAATGGTGGTTCGCCGTCATCGATGTGGTCAGCGCACTGACCGACTCGGAAAGCCCGGAAAACTATCTGCGCAACCTGCGTCGCCGCGACGAAGAACTCTCCCGCAGTTGGGAAGCCCTGGTCACCCCACTGCGTGTGAGCACGGCTGGGGGCCCACAGCTACTCAATTGCACCACGCTGGAAGGCGCGTTGCGCTTCATCCAATCCATTTCCTCGCCGAAAGCCGAACCCTTCAAGCGTTGGCTGGCGCGCGTCGGCAATGAACGCATCCAGGGCCAGGAAGCGGTCGATTTCGATGCCTTGAGCGAAAACCAGCGCCGCCTGTTCCTGCGCGACCAGATCAGCCAGCACAACAAGGATCTGGCGGCGGCCGCCAAACAGGCGGGCGTGGAGACGCCGCTTGAGTACGCCGTCTTCCAGGACCACGGCTACAAGGGCTTGTATGGCGGCCTGGGCGCAAAGGACATTCACGCGCGCAAGGCGCTGAAGAAAAGCCAGAAGATCCTCGATCACATGGGCAGCACCGAACTGGCCGCCAACCTGTTCCGCGCCACGCAGGCCGAAGAAAAGCTGCGCCGCGACAACGTGCAGGGCAAGACCGCAGCCAACCGCACGCACTACGCCGTCGGCCAGACCGTGCGCAAGACCATCGAAGAACTGGGCGGAACCTTGCCGGAACACCTGCCTACCCCGCAAACCAGCATCAAGCGGCTGCAGAAGGACGCCACGCCGCCGCTGGAGCAGGACACGGACGACGATCAGGACACGCCATGAACCGCCATTTTCTCACACGGCAAATCAAGCACTTGCCGCAAGGGGGGGGTCAATGTGACCCCCCCCTTCCCAGGGTGATCCGGACAACCGCCCTGCCTAGCCTACAGCGAGACAAACCGTTATCACAGTCTTGGACCCGGGTGTCAGTCGTCAAGCACGCCTTGACAACTGACGCCGACGGCCAGAAGACCGCCGCACACCGCGTCGTGGAACGTGCCAACCCCGACCAGCCCAACATGGCACTGACCAGCTGGAAGGCCTGCCGCGTGCGCAAGACCGATGTGATCGTGGCCAAGAACTACCTGCACGCCGAGGAGATCACCCAGTTGAACCTCATCGCGGCGCTGTTCCTGGACTACGCCGAGGACCGCGCCAGCCAGCGCCAGGACCTGCGCACGGACGACTGGCGCCAGTACGTGGACCGCTTCGTCGAGTTCAACGAACGGCCGCTGTTGAAGGTTGCAGGCACGGTCAGCCACGAGCGCATGCAGCAGATCGCGCATGAGCGTTATGCGCTGTTCGATGCGAAGCGGCGCAAGGCGGAGGCGCTGGCAGCGGATGTGGAGGACATCCAGGTGCTGGAGTCGATGGAGAAGCTTGCGCATAAACGAGAGAAATGTCGATCAAATGGCCGACTGGCTAACGATGGGAAGAAATTTTGATGTTCCCTAAAGACTGGCGACACAGCACGATTGGCGAGTCCACCAAGCTGCTTTCCGGCAACACACCAAGCAAGGAGAATCCGGCCTTCTGGTCCGGCGATTTCCCTTGGGTGACTGTGAGGGACATGAAGACGCTTTGGCTGCAAGAAACGGGCTTGACCCTGACCGAATCAGGGAAAGCGGCGGCATCCATTGCACCTGCAAACTCAGTATTGGTTGTGACGCGAGGCATGGCTCTACTGAAGGACCTTCCAGTCAGCCTTGCCATGCGGGACGTCGCGTTCAACCAGGACATCAAGGCGATGGTTCCCATCGACAATCTTGATGCCCGATTCCTCGCCTACCAGCTTCAGAGCAAGAAGCATGTTGTTTTGGACATGGTCGACACTGCAGGCCATGGAACTGGAAAGCTAGACACAAGCCTTTTGAAGTCTGTTGACTTAGCACTGCCTCCGATTCGCGAACAGCGCCGCATCGCCCACATCCTCTCCACCTGGGATCAAGCCATCGCCAGTACTGAGCAGCTCCTTGCAAACGCCGGCGCGCAGCGAAAAGCACTAACGAACCAACTTTTCATCCATGGACGACATAGCAGCATGACCACACATGGATGGAAATTCGTCGACTTAGATGAAATTTTCGAACGTGTAACCCGGCGCAATTCGGTTGCGGACTCGAATGTGCTCACTATCTCCGGAACTCGCGGACTTGTCAGCCAGCGCAACTATTTCAACAAGTCTGTCGCAAGCCAAAATCTGGCAGGCTATACGCTCCTAGAACGTGGCGAATTTGCTTACAACAAGAGCTATTCAGCAGGCTATCCGATGGGAGCGATCAAACCATTGACACGGTATGACCGAGGCGCGGTGTCGAGCCTCTACATCTGCTTCCGGCTGCGCAATGAAGTCGAAGCGGATGCAGACTTCTTCCGGCACTACTTCGAAGTCGGGATGCTCAACGAAGGACTTGCGGGGATCGCCCAGGAAGGCGCACGCAATCATGGATTGCTCAATGTAGGTGTCGGCGACTTCTTTAAGCTGCGGCTACACATTCCAGATATGACCGAGCAGCGACGTATCGCGGCCATCCTCAACATGGCTGAACAAAAAGAAAAACTGATCGCAGCGCAACTGGACAAACTCCGTGATGAGAAGAAGGCCCTGATGTCCCAACTCCTCACTGGCAAGCGCCGCGTGCGCCTGACCGCCGACGAGGCCGCATCCACATGACCCACCGCGCCCCCGACACCCGCGAACAGGCCAGCGCGCAGCTGCCCGCCCTGCACCTGCTGTGCAACCTGGGCTGGCGGTACCTGAGCGCCGCCGAGTGCCTGGCGCTGCGCGGCGGCACCCGCGAGGTGCTGCTGTTGCCGCGGCTGGTGGAGGTGTTGCAGACCCGGCGCTACCAATACAAGGGCCAGGACTATCCGCTCTCGCCCGGCGCCATCGACCAGATCGTGCGCGAGCTGTCGGCGCTGCCGCTGGGCGAAGGGCTGCTGGCCGCCAACGAAACGCTGTACAAGCGGCTGGCGCTGGGCATCACCGTCACCGAGTTCATGCCCGACGGCAAGAAGCACCAGCCCACCATCGCGGTGATCGACTGGACCGACCCGGCCGCCAACCGCTGGGACATCACTGAGGAATGCGAAGTGCTGTCCGCCCAGGGCACGCACACCCGCACCTCGGACATCGTGGGCTACGTCAACGGCCTGCCGCTGCTGGTGATCGAGGCCAAGCGCGCCGATGCCGGGCATGCCGGCAGGTCGATGGTGGCCGAGGCCATCAGCCAACAACTGCGCAACCAGCGCGCGGAGGAGATTCCGCACCTGTTCGCCTATGCGCAACTGCTGCTGGCCGTCAGCCTGACCGAGGCGCGCTACGGCACCACGCTCACCCCGGCCACGTTCTGGGCGCGCTGGCGCGAGGAGCAGTTCGACGAGGCGCAGCTGAGCCGGATCAAGAACACGCCCTTGCCGGCCGCCACCGTCGAGGCGCTGCTGGCCGGCAAGCCGGACGCGCTGCGCGCCTACTGCCGGGCGCTGTGGGCGCAGCCGATGCTGCCCACCGAACAGGACCGCCTGCTGGCCGGCCTGCTCACCCCGGCGCGGCTGCTGGAATTCCTGCGCAACTTCGTGCTGTTCGACCGCAAGGCCGGCAAGCTGGTGGCGCGCTACCAGCAGTTCTTCGGCATCCGCGCGCTGCTGGCGCAGATCCGCAAACGCCGGCCCGATGGCGGCCGCGAGGGTGGCGTGCTGTGGCACACCACCGGCTCGGGCAAGAGCTTCACCATGGTATTCCTGACCAAGGCGCTGCTGCTGGACCCGGCGCTGCAGGAATGCCGGGTGCTGGTGGTCACCGATCGCACCGACCTGGAAACCCAGCTGGCGCGCAACTTCCTCAGCGGCGGCGCGTTCGGCTCGGCGGTGGCTACCCGCAAGGACGGCGAGCGCAGCAAGGCCACCACCGGCCGCGACCTGGCCCAGCGCATCGGCCAGGGCACCGAGCGCATCACCTTCTCGCTGGTGCAGAAGTTCACCACCGCCGCCAAGCTGCCCGAGTGCCGCAACCCCTCGCCCGACCTGATCGTGCTGGTGGACGAAGGCCACCGCAGCCACGGCGGCGAAACCCACGAGCGCATGCGCAAGGCGCTGCCCAATGCCGCCTACCTGGCCTTTACCGGCACCCCGCTGCTCAAGGACGAGAAGACCGCCAACAAGTTCGGCCCGATCCTGCACGCCTATTCGATGCAGCGCGCGGTGGAAGACCAGACCGTGGCGCCGCTGCTGTACGAGGAGCGTGTGCCGGAACTCGACGTCAACGAGGCCGCGGTGACCCGCTGGTTCGACAAGCTCACCGCCGGGCTGTCCGAAGCGCAGAGCAGCGACCTGAAGAAGAAGTTCGCCGGCAAGCGCGCGATCCACGGCGCCGCCAACCGCATCGAGCTGATCGCCTGGGACATCGCCGCGCATTACCACGAACACGTCAAACCACTGGGCCTGAAGGGCCAGGTGGCCACCGACAGCAAGCTGGATGCGATCCGCTACAAGCGCGCACTGGACGACACCGGCCTGGTCAGCAGCGCGGTGGTGATTTCCCCGCCCGACACACGCGAGGGCAACAGCGCGGTGGACGAGGACACCTTGCCGGAGGTGCAGAAGTGGTGGAAGCAGACCATCATAGATGCCCGCATCGCCCCGGAAGACTACGAGCGCGAGACCGTGCATGCCTTCGGCGGCGAAGGCGACCCGGAGCTGCTGATCGTGGTGGACAAGCTGCTCACCGGCTTCGACGAACCGCGCAACGGCGTGCTGTACATCGACAAGCCGCTGAAAGGCCACAACCTGATCCAGGCAGTGGCGCGGGTGAACCGCCTGCACGATGCCAAGCGCCACGGCCTGCTGGTGGACTACCGCGGCATCCTGCCGGAACTGGATACCGCCGTGCGCGCCTATCGCGACCTGGAGACTCGCACCCAGGCCGGCTTCGACCTGGCCGATCTGGACGGGCTGTATCACGCGGTCAGCACCGAGTACAAACGCCTGCCGGGACTGCATGCGCGGCTGTGGTCGTTCTTCGACGGGCTGGACAGCCACCACGATCCGGAACAATTCCGGCAACGGCTGAGCCCACGCTTCGTGCAGGGCGAGGACGGCGAGGAATACGATCAACGCCAGGCGCTGCGCGAGGATTTCTACGCAGCGCTGACCGAGTTCGGCCTGTGCCTGCAGACGGCGCTGTCCTCGCGCAGCTTTTTCGAGGACAGCGACTTTCCCGACACCCTGATCGACCGCTACAAGCAGGATCTACGCTTCTTTTCCGGCCTGCGCCTGACCGCGCGCCGCGACGCGATGGAAACCGTGGACTATGGCGTCTACGAAGAACAGATCCGCAAGCTGGTGGACAAACAGGTCATCGGCCGCGAGATCCGCGAGCCGCAAGGCGCCTACATCGTGCACGAATTGGGCAAGCACGAGGATCCCGAGACCTGGCCCGAGGACAAGACCCGAAACGAGGCCGACCTGATCCGGACACGCCTGCGCAAGACCATTGAGCAGGACCTGGCCAACGATCCCTATGCGCAGAAGGTCTTCGGCGAACTGCTGCGGCAGGCGATCGCCGAGGCCGAAGCGATGTTCGACCACCCGCTCAAGCAATATGCGCTGTTCAAGAAGTTCGAGGAGCGGCTGCAAGACGTGCAGTTGCCCGGTATTCCCGAGCGGTTGCACGCGCACCCGCATGCCCGAGCCTACTACGGCGCGATCCGGCTGGAGCTGGGCGAAGAGGCGATGGCGGCACGTCGGCCGCACGAGTCGGAGCGCCTGGTCGCCCTGTCGCTGGAGATCGATAGCGTCGTGCGCACCGCAGTCGCCGAGCATTCGCTGAACCAACAGAACATCGAGTCGCAGATCCGCCAGCAGTTGCTGCCGCGCGTGTTCGAGCTGGTGGGGCTGGAGCACGCCAAGGGCATCGTGGACCAGGTGGTGCAGATCACCCGCCTTGGGCTGCGCCCAGCATGAATCTGCCGGCCGCCACCGCGATGCAGGTGCGCTACGGCGAGCGCACGATTCTGTGCCAGATCCGACGCTCGCCTCACCGCCGCAAACGCAGTGTCGCCATCCATGTCGATACCGATGGCACGGTACACATGGATGCGCCGCAAGAGATCAGCGACGCCGACCTTCGCCAAGCCTTGCAGCGACGGGGAGGCTGGATCCACCGCCACCTGGTCGAGATCGAGGCACGCCGCCGCCTGCTGCTGCCGCGCGAGTACGTCAGTGGCGAGACGGTGCTGTACCTGGGGCGACGCTATCGGCTGAAGGTGTTGGTCGGTACGCAAGTCGAACGCACGGCGCTGCGCGGCGGCTATCTTGAGGTGACAGTGCCCGCACGATCGGCGGAGGCGGTACGCACCATACTGGAACGTTGGTTTCGCCAGCGTGCTAAGGACATCTTCCAGCAGCGCCTGGTCGCCACCGCCGAACCGCTGCGCTGGGTGACGCACCCACCCGCACTGATGGTACGCCGCATGCAAAGGCGCTGGGGAAGCTGCTCCACCAATGGTCGCATCACGCTCAACGCCAGCCTGATCCATGCCTCGCGCGAATGCATCGACTACGTCATCCTGCATGAGCTGTGTCATCTGAAAGCCCACCATCACGGCCGTGCCTTCCAGCGCCTGCTCGACGCGCACCTGCCGGACTGGAGAGCGATCAAGCAACGGCTCGACGGCATGGCCGAGCTTGTCATGCGGCGCTGATCGGCCACGTTCGGCGATCCAACTGCACACCGTGGCTATGGACCGATGGGGCACCATGCAAGCGCCAGGGGGAATCAAGCCGGCGCAGGTGCCCGTCGCGCCTCCACAGCCACCTGCCGCAGGTGCTTGCGCATGCCCACCCACAACGCCAGCGACAGCAGCGAGATGCCGCCCAGCAGCAGGAACGCGGCGCGGTAGCCGAACGCTTGGGCGATCCAGCCGCCCAGCGCCGGACTCAGCGCCGCGCCGACGCCCTGCATCGTCATCACCGCGCCCTGCCCGACGTTGACCCGGCCGGTGCCCTGCAGCAGGTGCGCCACCAGCGCCGGCACCGCCACGCTCTGCAGGCCGGCGCCGACGCCATCGAGGATCTGCACCGGGAACACGCCCCAGGTATGGATGACGCTGGCGGCGATCAGCCCGCGCAGCGGCAATGCCAGGAAGGTCAGCAACAGCACCCACCAGTGCCCGCGCACACGGATCAGGCGCATCGCCAGCAGCGAGACCAGCACCATGGTGGACTGGGCGACGATGATGGTGGTGGCGGTCAGCGCGTTCGGGTCGCCCTGGTGCGCGGCCACCACCGCCATGCCGTACAGCGGCAGCATCGCCGCATTGCCCAGGTGGAACAGCGCCAGCGCCGCGGCCAGTACCAGCAAGGGCTTGCAGGTCAGCAGCACCGACCAGCCACTGACGTGGGCGCCATTGTCGTCGTCCGCCTCGGCCATGCCGCGCGCGGCGCGGTGATCGATCGCATCGCGCGGAATCAGCAACACCGAGACGATCGCCAGCACGCCGAAGCAGCCGGTGAGCACGAACACCGCGCCGAAGCCGAATTTCCAGCCGAGCACACCGGCCAGCGCCGCGGCCACCACGTTGCCGGCGTGGCTGCCGACCTGATTACGCGCGATCTGGTGATCGAAACCGGCCTGGCGCACCAGGCCCAGGGTGATGCCGGACAGGGCCGGCCCCAGCGCGGCGGCGGCGAGTGCAGTCATCACCTGCGCGGCGATGACGCCCGGCAAGGTCGGCGACCACCACAGCAGCGCCGAGGCCAGCAGGATCATGCTGCAGCCGACCACCACGATGCTGCGCTTGCGCTTGGTCGCATCGACCAGCGCGCCGCCTGGCGTGGTGGCGAGCATGCCGACGATGCCGCCGGCGGTCATCACCGAGCCGATCGCGCCCAGCGACCAGCCCTTGGATTGCAGGAACACGCTCAGGAACGGGCCGAGCCCGTCCTGCACGTCGGCCATGGTGAAATTGAGCGCTTCCAGCGCGCGCGTACCGCGTGGGCGCTGACGCTGATCGGCGCCGCTCATGCGCGCACCGGCGAGAGCGAAGGAAGCAAGGAAGGAGGCAGGAAAGCGTGGTGCAGCGCAGGCGGGACGGGCGGCATGACGGAGTCCTGGATGAGCGAAGGCAACACAGGCGCGGCGGTGGCCAGGGGCACACCGCCGCGACGGCTCGGTACTTAGTGGGGCTTGGGCTTGGGTTTCGGCTTCGGCTTCGGCCCGTCCTTCGGCGCAGCATCATGCGCATGCCCGTGCAACGGCTTGTGATGAGGCTTGGGCGGCTTCGGTTTCGGCGCCAATGGCTGCACCGTCGCCTCGCTCGCACCCAGCGCCTGCGCATGCAGCACCTGGCCGTGCGCGGACTCCAGCAGTTCGCCCTGCGCCGCCAGCGGCTTGCCGGCGGCCAACCAACGCGCCGATTCCGGCACCGCGTGCGGCGGGAAGCGCACGATCAGCCCATCGTCCAACAGCGCACCATGCACCTGCCCGTGCGGACCGTGCAGCAGCCGCGCGATGGTGCCGGCGTGGCGTACCGCGTCCTGCGCGGGCTTGGGCTTGGCCGGCGGCTTGGGCTTGTGGGGCCCGGCATGCGGACCTTCATCGACGATGCGCTCGGCCCCGTCCGGATCGATCGCCAGCGCCACCAGCACATCGGCGCCGCGCGGCTTGAGCCCGCGCACGCCGAGGCTGGCGCCGGGATGCAGCGCCTTCAGTAGTTGCGCCGACAGGTGCGGCGGGGTGTGCACTTCGGTGCCATCGTCGAACAGCAGGCCGTCAACGTCGGCCTTGGGGTTGAGCAGGAAACGGGCGAGCGTGCCGCGGGTTTCCGGCAGGGAATCGGGATCGACCCAATGCATTTTGTTCTCCAGGAGAAAGGGGGAGCCGGCGGGGGCCGGCAGCGCCCGCCGCGAACGGCGGGCGCAGGGGTCAGGCGCGATGCGGCAGCGCCTGGATCAACGCGGTGCCGGCGGCGGCGGTGCAGCCGGCGCACCCGGTGCGCCCGGCGGCGGCGGGGCCGCCGGCGGCGCAGGCGGGGCCGGCGGCGCGAACACGGCCTGCAGCGAATTGCGGTCGCGGCCGACCTGGGTGGCTTCCACCGAACGGCCGACCTGGGTCAGCACGCCGAAGCCGTTGACGCTCAGGCGCGCGCCGGGCCGCAGCAGTTCGCTGTACTGCAGGGCGGCGTGCGGCGGCATGCGCACCACGGTGCCGTCGCTGAGCAGCACGCCGGCGGTGTCGCCGCGCGGGCCGTAGACCAGCCGCTCGATGCGGCCATCGGCCTGCAGCGGGGTCAGGGCCGGCGGTGCGGGAGGCGCCGGCGGCGGCGTCATCGGGTTCGGCGGGCGGTCGACCACCTGCTTGCCGCTGCGACGCGCGGTGATGGTGCTGGCCTGCAGCAGCGGCAGGCTGCCCAGGCGATAGCCCTGCACCGACACCGCGTCGCCACGGCGCACCGCCGCCTGCAGATCGGCCGACAGGTGCGGCGGGAAGCTCACCTGGGTGCCGTCCATCAGCCACAGGCCATCGACGTCGCCGTTGGGGTTGAGCATGAAGCGCTCGACGGTGCCGTCCACGCGCACCGGCGTGGCAGCGACGGGGGCCGCGGGCGGCGGCGGCGGTGCCGGGACGCTGCCGGGCGCCGGCGGGGCGGGAGGTGCGGGCGGCACCGGCACCTGCGCGGTGGCGGCAGCGGCGGCGGTGGCCAGCACCAGGGACAGAGCGAGTGCGCTACGACGGATCATGGATGTTCCTCCTGAGCGGCAAGGGGGCGCCGCTCGCAGAAGAGATAAAGCAGAGGCCGTGCCAACTTTTAAGCCATTGATCCTGAAGGTAATCGAGTACAAACTCGGGCTCCACGGCGTCTTCATTCCATCCACACCTGTCCGCTTTGCGGACAGGTGTGGATGGAATGGGATTGGAGAGTCGGGATTGGGGATTCGTAAAAGCGGGTGTCGCTGCCTGATGTCAGGCGCTTCTACGAATCCCCAATCCCGACTCCCCAATCCCGCGGCGCGCCAGCGCGCCGCTAAAGCCCATACTCGTCGAGCTTGCGATACAGGAGCTGACGATGGATGCCGAGGCGGCGCGCGGCCTCGGCGCGGTTGCCGTGGGCCTGGGTCAGTGCCGCCTGGATCATCTGCCGTTCCAGTTGCGCGATCGCCTGCGGCAGGGTCAGTGCATCGGTGTCCAGCGCTGTGGGCATCTCGGCCGGTGGCGACGCCAGCAACTCATCCAGGTCGTGCGCCTCGATCACCGGCGCGCGCACCAACACCTGACAGCGTTGCATGGCATTGCGCAGCTCGCGCACATTGCCCGGCCAGAGATAGGCACGCAGGCGCGCCTGCGCGTCGGCCGACAGGGTCTGCGGCGCGCTGGCACCGGCGGCGAGGAAGTGCTGGGCGAGCAGCAGGATGTCGTCGCCGCGCTCGCGCAGCGGCGGCAGTTCGATCGGCACCACGTTGAGCCGGTAGCGCAGGTCGCTGCGGAAGCGCCCGGCCTCCACCGCCTGCACCAGGTCGCGGTGGGTGGCGGCGATCACCCGCACGTCCACCTTCTGCGCGCCGCGCCCGCCCAGCGGCGACACCTCGCCTTCCTGCAGGAAGCGCAGCAGCTTGGCCTGCATCGGCAAGGGCATGTCGCCGATCTCGTCCAGGAACAGGGTGCCGCCGTCGGCGTCGCGGATCAGGCCGTTGCGGTCGCTCACCGCGCCGGAGAACGCGCCCTTGCGATAGCCGAACAGTTCGCTCTCCATCAGCTCGGCGGGGATCGCGGCGCAATTGATCGCCACGAACGGCTGCGCGGCGCGAGCGCTGGCGCGATGCAGCGCGCGCGCCGCCAGTTCCTTGCCGGTGCCGGTTTCGCCGCTGATCAGCACCGGCAGGTCGGAGGCGGCGGCCAGGCCGATACGCTTGTGCACGGTGCGCATCGCCGCGCTGTGGCCGAGCAGTGCGTCTGCCTCCTCGGCGGGCATCGCCGGCGCGGGGTCCGGCGTGTCGTCGCCGCGGCTGCGCAGCGCGCGCTCGACCACCTCGGCGATGTCGGCGCGGCCCACCGGCTTGACCAGATGATCGAAGGCGCCGAGCGTCATCGCCTCGATGGTGTTGCCGCTGGAGGCATGCGCAGTGAGCATCACCAGCGGCACGCGCATGGCCTGCGCGTCGTCCTGGCGCGCGCGCATCAGCGCGATGCCGTCCATGCCGGGCATACGGAAATCGACGAAGGCCAGATCGATGCCGCCCTCGCGCAGGCGTGCCAGGCCCTCGCGCGGGTCGGCCACGGCGATCGCCTCGTGGCCGAACGAGCGCAGCGTCGCCTGCAGGGTGCTGAGGAACGCCAGGTCGTCGTCGATGATCAGGATGCGCGCCATGGCAGCTCCAGGCTGAACTCGGTGATGCCGTCGCGATGCGCGTAGTGCGCCTCGCCGCCATGGGCGCGGGCGATCTCGCGCACCAGCGCCAGGCCCAGGCCGTTACCGTCGCTGCGGCCGCTGGCGAACGGCTCGAACAGATGCGCGGCCACCGGGGCCGGCACCGGGTCGCCGTGGTTGCGCACGCGCAGTTGCAGCACGTCGTCTTCGGTCTGCGCTTCCAGGGTCACCTCGGTGCCGGGCGCGGCGTGCTGCAGGGCATTGCGCAGCAGATTGAACAATGCGCGCGCGGCCTGTTGCGGATCGAGCATCCACTGCGCCGGCGCCGCCTGCAGGCGCAGCGCGATCGGCGGCGCCTGCCCGTCCCAGTCGGCCGGTTCCAGCAGCGCCTGCAGCCACGGCTGCAGGGCCACCGGCTGCCGGTGCAGGCGAATCGGCTGGACCATGCCGAGCAGGCTTTCCACCACCCCGTCCAGGCGCTGTATCTGCGCCAGCATCAGTTGCGCCTGGGCGTCGTCGGTGCCGTCGGCGTGCGCGGCGATCTGGTTTTCCAGCGCCAGCCGCAAGGTCGCGATCGGGTTGCGGATCTCGTGCGCCACGGTCGCGGTCATGCGCCCGAGCGCAGCCAGGCGCTCGTGCCGCGACAGTTCCTCGCCGAGCCGGCGGGTCTCGGCCAGCGCCTGCGCGCTGCGCTGCGCGTAGTCGGTGACCGCGGCGCCGAGCCGGTCCAGTTCCGGCGCACCGGTGCGCGGGATCTGCGGCACCTCGGCCGGCGTCGCCAGCGCCTGCTGGATGCCCTGCAGGCGCTGGCTCCAGCGCCGCACCACCCAGCCCAGCGCCAACGCCGAGACCACCACCAGCGCCAGGATCAGGCCCAGGCCCAACGCCAGCGGTAGGCTGGCGGCGGCATCGCTGGAGGCGACCCGGGTCATGGCCCAGGCCGCGGCCGTGCGGTCCAGCGGGCAGGCCGCGATCAGCAGGCTCTCGCGCTGGCCGTCGCGGCGGTAGTCCACCGTGTGCTGCGCCTCCACCCCGCGCTGCGCGGTGGAAATGATCACGTTGCGCTCGGCCGAGGGCACGTCGGTCTTGTGCTCGGTCCCGTCGTAGGTCGGATAGGCGTAGGCGAGGAAGCCGCGCTGGCGGTCCCAGAAGCCGCCTTCCACGCCGGCGGCATCGGCCAGCACCAGCTGCGACACCACCGCCGCCAGGCCGGTGCCGTCGCTGCCGTGGGCGGCGGCGCTGGCGCCGTTGTAGCGCTGCACCATGCGCGTGCAGACCTCGCGCAGCCCGGTCTGCGCACGTTCGCTGCGCACGCCTTCGCTATGCCGGTACAGCCCGACCAGCACCACCGCCATGCCCACGCAGGCGGCGACGATGACGATCCAGATCAGCAGCAGTTGCCGCAGCAGCGAACGGGGCATGGCCTACCTTGGGCGCGACGGAAGAGGCGGAGCGAACCGCGGCGATCGTACCCGGATCGCGATGCGGCCACGACTCACAGGGGCCAACACCACGTCGCGCGCGGTGTCAGGTGGGTACGGGCGATGCGTAGGAACCGCAGCGGACACGTGGTGCATGCGGGGTTCGGGCACCGTCCGCGCCGCGTGCGGTTGGCCGCGCTCAGCGCAGGTTGGTCTTGACCAGCTCCAGCACCTCGTCGCCGCGCCCACTCATCACCGCGCGCAGCAGGTACAGGCCCATGCCCTTGGCCTGTTCCAGCTTGACCGCCGGCGGGATCGCCAGTTCCTGGCTGGCCACGCGCACGTCCACCAGCGCCGGGCCGGGATGCGCGAACGCCTCGCGCAGCGCGGGCTCCAGTTGCGCCGACTCGTCCACGCGCAGGCCCAGGATGCCCATGGCGTTGCTCATCGCGGCGAAGTCCGGATTGCTCAGGTCGGTGCCGGTGTCCAGGTAGCCGGCCGACTTCATTTCCATCGCCACGAAGCCGAGCGAACCGTTGTTGTAGACCACCACCTTCACCGGCAGGCCGAGCTGGGCCAGGGTGATGAAGTCGCCCATCAGCATGGTGAAGCCGCCATCGCCGGACAGCGAGATCACCTGCCGGCGCGGGAACTGCGCCTGCGCGCCCAACGCCTGCGGCATCGCATTGGCCATCGAGCCGTGGTTGAACGAACCGAGCAGGCGGCGCTGACCGTTCATGGTCAGGTAGCGCGCCGCCCATACCGTCGGCGTGCCGACGTCGCAGGTGAAGATCGCATCGGCATCGGCCAGCGCATCGACCATGCGGGTGACGAACTGCGGATGCAGCGGCTCGCCTGGCGCCGACGCCACGGCCAGGTCGTCCAGGCCTTCGCGCGCCTTGCGGTAATGGGCCAGCGACTTCTCCAGGAAACCGCGGTCCTCGCGCCGCTGCAGTCGCGGCAGCAGCGCGGCGATGGTTTCGCGCACGTCGGCGGCGATGCCCAGCTGCAGCGGCGTGCGCCGCCCCAGCGCGGCCGGGTCGTTGTCCACCTGCACGATGGTGGCGTCCTTGGGATAGAACTGCCGGTACGGGAAGTCGGTGCCAAGCATCAGCAAGGTGTCGCAGTTGAGCATGGCCTGGTAGCCGGAACTGAAGCCGATCAGGCCGGTCATGCCGACGTCGAACGGGTTGTCCCACTCCACGTGCTCCTTGCCGCGCAGCGCATGCACGATCGGTGCGCCGAGCGCGTCGGCCAGCGCCACCACCTCGTCGTGCGCACCGGCGCAGCCGCTGCCGCACAGCAAGGTGGTGGCCTTGCTCGCCTGCAGCAGATCGGCCAGCTTGGCCACGTCGGCGTCGGCCGGCAGGATGCGCGGCGCGGCCAGTGCCGGCCATGTCGTCGGTGTGCCCTTGGGCATCTCCTGCAGGGCGACGTCACCGGGAATCACCACCACCGCCACGCCGCGGCGCAGGATCGCGGTGCGCATCGCTCGCTGCAGCACCTCCGGCATCTGCGCCGGATTGGTCACCAGTTCGACGTAGTGGCTGCACTCGCGGAACAGTTCCTGCGGGTGTGTCTCCTGGAAATAGTTCAGGCCGATTTCCGAGGACGGGATGTGCGCGGCGATGGCCAGCACCGGCTGATGGCTGCGGTGGCAGTCGAACAGGCCGTTGATCAGGTGCAGGTTGCCCGGACCGCAACTGCCCGCGCACACCGCCAGCTTGCCGCTGACCGCGGCTTCGGCGCCTGCGGCGAAGGCGGCCACTTCTTCGTGGCGCACGTGCATCCACTCGATGCTGTCCATCTGCCGCAGCGCATCGGTCAACCCGTTGAGGCTGTCGCCGGTGACGCCCCAGATGCGTTCGACGCCCGCGCTGTGCAGGGTTTCGGCGAGCAGGCGGGCCATGGTCTGCTTGGACATACGTGCTGAACTCCGGGTGGGGAGCCGCATGGTCGCACCGCGCGCGTTACCGACGCGTGGCGCAGACGAGATGCGTCTGCGCCTGCCGAACGCATGTTCAGCGCACGGTGCGGCTAGTCTTCGCCACGTGCAGCGGCAGCATCCTGCGCCGCATTGTCCGCATCGTCCTCGTGATAGCCACCGGGCGTGGCGCCCCTGCCATGAGCGCCGCCTGCATGCTCGCCGGTGGCGCCATAGGTACCAGCCTGGCCCAGGTTGGGCTGGCTGCGTCCGCTGCGGTCCTCGCCGTGGTCCTGCGGCGCATGTGTCTGCGGCGGAGGTATCGGCTGCGACGGCACGTCGCGGTCGCGGCCGCGCGGCACGCCGCTGTCGGCCGAGACATCGCCCTGCTCGCCGCGATACGCCGCCTGGCGTACGTCATGCGTGCCGGAGGGAGGTGAAGTGCGCTGGGCCATGACGATCTCCTGCAGAAGCGTGGGAATGCATCACGCTAGGGCGGCATGCGTTAGCCGACCCGCAAGGCATCATGAAGAGCACGCGAGCACGCGCGCCGCTGTCGACCCGCACCACCACGCCATCCGCACGCGACATGCACGCCTGCGCCACCCGTGCTGACCGACGCTGGCGGCTCCTTCCGCACTGGAGCCTTTCGATGCCAGGTCTATTCTGGAAACTGGCGCTGGCCGGCACGGCCTTCGCCGCGATCCGCGCCTATCGCCGTCAGACGCACTCCGCCTCGCCCGAAGCGGCGTCTCCCGCCCCGGCTGCGGTCGCCGACGACCTCCGCGCCACGCCGCCGCACGGCGATACCCTGCAGGCCACCGAGCGCGCGTCGACGACCGCGGCGGCGGACGATCCGGATGGCGCCGTGCCGGCCTGATTCCTGCGACGCGCAGCGGCGTGTCGCGCTCATCGCCGGCACGCCGCTTACGTCATCGGCAAGCGCATGAACGTCTGGGTCAGCCCTTGGGGCGATCGTGGGTCTCACGACCGTCGCCGTCGCGGGCATTGCGCGCGCGCAGCGCCTCGCCGGCCTTGCGCGCCAGTTCCTCGTATTGGCGGCGAATCTCTTCCAGCCGCTTCTCGTCGAGTTCTTCCAGATCCAGCAGCTCGTTGTTGGCCTTGGCGCTGACCCGGATCAGTTCGTCGAGCTTGATCTGCATCGCCGCGGTATCGGCGTTCTGGGTGTGCTGGATCAGGAACACCATCAGGAAGGTGATGATGGTGGTGCCGGTGTTGATGACCAGTTGCCAGGTGTCGTTGAAGCCGAACACCGGCCCGCTCAGGCCCCACACCAGCACGATGCCCAGCGCGATGCAGAAGGTCCAGGGCGTGCCGGCGGCATACGATGCCTTCTTGGCGACGACATTGAACAGCTTGGCAGGTTTCATCGCAGGCCCTCGCGCAACGGAAGACGCCTGCACCGCCGCCAGCGTCTGCAGGCGGCTAAGGATGATCGACCGCCTTCCGTGAGCGAGGCGTGCATGTGGCGCCAGCGCCGAACCAATGAAAAAGGCGGGGTTGCCCCCGCCTTCTTGCTGTCTTGCGTGCGGTACTCAGCCGGCCTGTTGCGTCGCCGGCTGTAGCGCGCGCACCGGGCGCGGCCGGCTCGGGAAGGCGTGGCGCACGATCCGCCACACCACCTGACCGAACTGCCGCGGCAGCGAACCGGTGTTGTAGTGCTGGCCGTAGCGCGCGCAGATCTCGCGCACCTGCACCGCCAGCGCCGCGTAGCGGTTGGCCGGCACGTCCGGGAAGAAATGGTGCTCGATCTGGTGGCTGAGGTTGCCCGACAGCACGTTCAGCAGCTTGCCGCCGGCCAGGTTGGACGAACCGCGCAGCTGCCGCAGGTACCAGTGCCCGCGCGACTCGTTCTTGATCGAGTCCTTGGGGAAGGTCTCCGCATCGGCGGTGAAGTGGCCGCAGAAGATGATCACGAACGTCCAGATGCTGCGCAGCACGTTGGCGGTCAGGTTGCCCAGCAGCACCGGCAGGAAGAACGGGCCGGCCAGTGCCGGGAACAGGATGTAGTCCTTGAAGATCTGCCGGCCCATCTTGCGCCCGACCGGCAGGAACGTGCGCTTCAGTTCGCCGCGCTTCATCTTGCCGGCCAACCAGCGGCCCAGGCGCAGGTCCTGGATCGCCACGCCCCATTCGAACAGCAGCGCGAACACCACCGCGATGAACGGCTGCGCCAGGTAGAACGGGCGCCAGCGCTGCTCGGGGAAGATACGCAGCAGGCCATAGCCGATGTCGTCGTCCATGCCGCGCACGTTGGTGTAGGTGTGGTGCTTGAAGTTGTGCGTCTTGCGCCAGTTGTCGCCGGTGGCGACGATGTCCCACTCGTAGGTGTTGCCGTTCAAGTGCGCATCGCCCATCCAGTCGTACTGGCCGTGCATCACGTTGTGGCCCAGCTCCATGTTCTCCAGGATCTTGGACAGGGTCAGCAGCACCACGCCGGCGATCCACGCCGGCACCAGCACGCTGTGCACGAACGCGCCGAGGAACAGCAGCGCGCGGCCGGCCAGGCCGGTGTAGCGCACCGCGGCGACGATGCGGCGGATGTAGCGCGCGTCGCGCGCGCCCAGGTCGGCCAGCGTGCGCGTGCGCAGCGCATCCAGTTCGTCGCCGAAGGCCTGCAGTTCGGCCGGAGTCAATGCACGGTTGCGGGGAGCCGCCATGGGGAAGTCCTCAGAGGTCCAGGGTCAGGTCGCTGCTGGCGCTGTTGACGCACAGCTTCAGCGAACCGGGTTCGGCGGCGTGCGCGCCGCTGAGCAGATCACGGGTGACGCCGGCCTGCTTGCCGCAGGCGCAGCTGTTGCAGATGCCCATGCGGCAGCCGTGCTTGGGCCGCAGGCCTTCGG
Organism: Xanthomonas sp. 3307; assembly: GCF_014199735.1. NCBI lineage: Bacteria > Pseudomonadati > Pseudomonadota > Gammaproteobacteria > Lysobacterales > Lysobacteraceae > Xanthomonas > Xanthomonas sp. 3307. The sequence continues at coordinate 108,532 of NZ_JACHOG010000004.1, forward strand.
CCTCCAGCGCGGTGAGCAGCGACTGGCCGCGCGGCAGTTGCAGCACGCGGCCGCTGCGCGCCAGGGTCACCGCCACAGTGCCTTCTTCGACATCGACCGGGGCCGGCGGCGCGCTGAACGCCTCGGCCTGGAAGCGTGCCACGCGGTGCTGCAGGCGTGCACGCGCGGACTGCACGAAGCCGCCCGGGCCGCAGGCCAGCACCTGCGCCTGTTCCAGGCTGCCCAGGGACTCCAGCGGCAGCGTGTCCACACGCGGCGCCGGCGTCTCACCTTCGCCGGTGATGGCCAGATGCAGGCGGAAGCGCGGATGCGCCGCGGCCAGCGCCTGCAGTTCGTCGCGGAAGCAGACCTGGTCGTGGCGCCGCGCCCAGTACAGCAGGTCGACGTCGGCCGGCATGCCGGCGTCGGCCAGTTGCCGCAGCAACGCGCGCATCGGGGTGATGCCGCTGCCGGCGGCCAGCAGCAACCAGCGGCCGTGCGGCGCGGTCGGCAGCACCATCTCGCCGTAGGCCTGGCCGAGCTCGAACACCTCGCCGAGACGCGCCGCGCCGGCCAAGTATTGGCTGACCCGGCCGCCGTCGATGGTCTTGACGGTGATCGCCAGGCGCCCGCCCGGCAAGGGCGTGGGGCTGTAGCTGCGCAGCAGCCGGCGGCCGTCGATCTCCACGCCCAGCTCCACGTGCTGGCCGGCGCGCAGGCCGCGCCAGTGGCGGTTGGGCTGCAGCACCAGGGTCACCGCGTCGCTGCTGGCCGCCTCGCGCTGTACCAGGCGCGCGCGCGGGCGCTGCCAGGTCCACAGCGGATGCAGGCGGGTGGACCAGAAATCGAACACGTCCGGCTTGACCCAGGCGCGCAGGGCGCGGGCGGCGGGGCGGGACTTGGCGGGACGGCGGGCAGCGTTCATGGGGTCCACTATACAGGCGAAGATACAGATGTCTATACACTTGTGCATTCAGCAATGGCGGTATCATCCCTCATTGCCTGGTCCGGTCTGCCCATGACGACGATCTCCCCTCCTCCGTCCGCGGACATGCCGACCGTCCGCAAAGGCGCGATCTCGCGCGAGGACCTGCTGGCGGCGGCCCTGAAGCTGATCGGGCCGCACCGCAGCGTGTCCACGCTGAGCCTGCGCGAGGTCACCCGCGAGGCCGGCATCGCCCCCAACAGCTTCTACCGTCAGTTCCGCGACATGGACGAGCTGGCGGTGGCGCTGATCGACCTGGCCGGCAGCTCGCTGCGCACCATCATCGGCCAGGCGCGCCAGCGCGCTGCCGGCACCCGCCGCAGCATCATCCTCAGTTCCGTGGAGACTTTCATGGAACAGTTGCGCGCCGACGACAAGCTGCTGCACGTCCTGTTACGCGAGGGCACGGTCGGCTCGGACGCGTTCAAGCACGCGGTGGACCGCGAGTTGAACTACTTCGAGGACGAACTGCGGGTGGACCTGATCCGCCTGGCCGCGCTGGAAGGCACGCCGCTGCACGAACCGGCGCTGGTGTCCAAGGCGATCACCCGGCTGGTGTTCGCGATGGGCGCCACCGCGATGGACCTGCCACCAGAAAAGGACCCGGAACTGATCCGGCAGATCACCGCGATGCTGCGCATGATCATCGTCGGCTCGCGCACGCTCGCCGCCGGCTGAGTTCGCGGCGCGGCGGCATCGGCTGTCGCAGACAGCCGCCAGCGTGGGCGCTCGCCCGCGTCGTGACATGCCGGCGACATGGCCTTGGCCCCGGCTTTACCTGCGCCTGCCCACCCTCGTTGGACACTCCCCAACGAGACATGCCCATGGCCGTTCCCAACTATCCGTCGCCGCCGTTCAAGGCGCAGCAGCAATCCTTCCCCGGCAAGACCCAGGCCATGGATCCGAAACCGGATCATGGCGAAGACAGCTATGTCGGCCACGGGCTGCTGCAGGGCAAGCGCACCCTGATCACCGGCGGCGACAGCGGCATCGGCGCGGCGGTGGCGATCGCCTATGCCCGCGAGGGCGCCGATGTCGCCATCGCCTACCTGCCCGACGAGCAGGATGACGCCGAACGCATTGCCAAGCTGGTCGAAGACGCCGGCGTGCGCGTGCTGCTGCATCCGTGCGACATCAGCGACCGTGCGCAGGCCGAAACCCTGATCAAGACCGTGGCCGACGCCTTCGGCGGCCTCGACGTGCTGGTCAACAACGCCGCCTACCAGCGCTATTTCCACAGCTTCGACGAGATCACCCTCGACGAATGGGAAAAGACCTTCGCCACCAACGTGCACGCGCCCTTCCACCTGGTGCGGTTGGCGCTGCCGCACATGCCCGAGGGCGGTTCGATCATCAACACCGCCTCGGTGAACTCGAAGAAGCCCACGCCCAACATCCTGCCGTACTCGGCGACCAAGGGCGCGCTGGCCAACCTCACCATCGGCCTGGCCGGCCTGCTCGCCGAGAAGAAGATCCGGGTCAATGCGGTGTTGCCGGGCCCGATCTGGACCCCGTTCATTCCCACCGGCATGGACGAGGAATCGGTGCGGACCTTCGGCGAGCAGACACCGTTCGGCCGCCCTGGCCAGCCGGTGGAGCTGGCCTCGGCCTATGTGCTGCTGGCTGCCGATACCTCGAGCTATACCTCGGGCACGCTGCTGACGATTTCGGGTGGAGCGGTGACGCTGTAGAGCCGGGATTCGGGATTCGGGATTCGGGATTCGGGAAAGCATCACGGCTGGCGGCGCTGTAGGAGCGGCTTCAGCCGCGATGGCTTTTCCCGAAAATGTCCTTCGAAGTTGCGGTTTCCCATGCGCACGCGCATCGCGACGCGCGATGCAATGCCTTTCACGGCACCGGCGGCGGGCCATTCTCAGATCCAATGCACTCTCAGGTAGGAGCGGCTTCAGCCGCGACAGGCGTTCCCGAATGTCTGTCGCGGCTGAAGCCGCTCCTACAAGCACGCCTGTGGAAACGTATTCGACACACGTGCATCGCATGCACCGCCGCCTGTGCACGTTCCCTCACGCCGCATCTCGCATGGCATTCACCCTGCGCTGCAACCGCTCTAACGGCGACGGGTCTAGCGTGGTTGCACAGGGGAAAAACACACGGACGCGCGATGCGATGCACATTGCGTCGCGCACAACATCTGGAGCGATATCCATGACCCGAAGCAACACCGAACGCTTGTTGAAGTGGCTGCAGGACGCCTATGCGATGGAGCAGGAGGCCAACACCATGCTCACTGCCACCGCCGGCCGCCTGGAGCACTACCCGCAGCTGAAGGCACGCATCGAGCAGCACGTGAACGAAACCCGCGATCAGTCCGAGCAGGTCAAGCGCTGCATCGAGATCCTCGACGGCTCGATCCCCACGATCAAGGGCACGGTGGCCAGCGTGATGGCGTCGGTGCATGCCGCCGGCAATTCGATGATGAGCGATGAAGTAGTCAAGAGCCTGGGCGTCAGCTATGCGTTTGAGCACGTGGAGATCGCCAGCTATCGCGCGCTGGTCATCGCCGCTAAGGAAGCCGGGCAGACCGAGATCGCCGACATCTGCGCCGCCATCCTCGACCAGGAAATCGCCATGGCCGAATGGCTGATCGAACACCAGGAAGCCACCGTCCTGGCTTTCCTGAAGCGCGAACGCACCGAAGGCGAGACCGCCAAGCACTGAGCAACGGCGTACGCGACACCACGCGCACGCATTCCCTCGCATCACCCATTCACTATCGACCGGAGACTCCCCATGGCCGTCAAGACCATCGACGAATTGTTCATTCACGAGCTGTCGGACATCTACAGCGCCGAGAAACAGCTGACCAAGGCATTGCCGCGCCTGGCGCGCGCCGCCACCAATCCGGCGCTACGCGCCGCGTTCGAAGCGCATCTGGAAGAAACCCAGGGCCAGATCGAACGCATCGACCAGATCGTCGAAAAAGGCAACCTGCGCCTGAAGCGGATCAAGTGCGCCGCCATGGAAGGCCTGGTGGAAGAAGGCAAGGAAGTGATCGAGTCGATCGAAGCCGGCCCGGTGCGCGATGCCGCGCTGATCGGCGGCGCGCAGAAGGTCGAGCACTACGAGATCGCCTCCTACGGCACCCTCGCCGCCATGGCCAAGCAACTGGGCATGAACGATGCGCTGACCCTGCTGCTGGAAACGCTCAACGAAGAGAAGTCCACCGACGAGAAGCTGACCCTGCTCGCCGAACAGGGCGGCAACGAAGAAGCCTCGCGCAAGCGCAAGGCGGCCTGACCGCCCTGCCGCGGCCCGCGACTGCGGGCCGCGGCGTCCCAGACGCCTATCCCCCACGCGCGGCCGCCAGTCGCGCCATTGCGTCGTCGCGACGTTCGGGCGGCACTCCAGGAGATTTTCCATGTTCATGCACAACAAACGGCTGATGTACACGGTCCGCGTGGCGCAGCCCGACCCGGCACTGGCCTCGCTGATGCTGGAGCAGTTCGGCGGCCCACAGGGCGAGCTCGCCGCAGCCATGCGCTACTTCACCCAGGCCATCGGCGAGGTCGATCCCGGCCGTAAGGACCTGTTGTACGACATTGCGACCGAGGAACTCAGCCACCTGGAAATCATCGGTTCGATCATCGCGATGCTCAACCAGGGCCCGAAGGCGGTGCTGTCCGAAGGCATGGCCGAGGCGGAGGACATGCGCAACCTCACCCTCAACAACAACACCAGCCAGACGCAGCAAATCCTCTACGGCGGCGGACCGGCCTTGGTCAATTCCAGCGGCGTGCCGTGGAGCGCGGCCTACGTCGACAGCATCGGCGAACCGACGGCCGACCTGCGCTCAAACATCGCGGCCGAAGCGCGCGCCAAGATCGTCTACGAGCGTCTGATCAACGTCACCGACGATCCCGGCATCGTCGATGCGCTGACCTTCCTGATGACCCGCGAAGTGGCGCACCAGAAGTCGTTCGAGAAGGCGCTGTACTCGATCGAGCCGAACTTCCCGCCGGGCAAGCTGCCGGGCGACCCGGCCTTTACCGACCGTTACTACGACATGTCACAAGGCGAAGGCGACATGCACGGACCTTGGAATAGCGGTAGCCAGTGGGAAGTGGTCGCCGATCGCAACCGCCAGGTGGCGGTTGACGGTGGCAGTGGCGTCCCCAGCGTGGGGTTGAGCGAACTGGAACAGAGCGCGGTGCAGGCGCTGGCCGCGCGTACGCTGTCGCAGCCGGACAGCGACCCGACCACCGGTGCCGACCTGGGCGCCGGACCGGGTGCCGGCTCGACCAAGGGCAGCGTGGCGCGCTAGCGCTCCACTGCAGGTACTATCGCAAGCACGCCGCGATGCGCAAGCATCGCGGCGTTCGTGTGTCCGGGCGATTGGCTGTGTGCTCGGCACCGTCCACCGTGGCGTCGCGTTCAATCGCCGGTCTGCCGGTGCGGCGCGTGCACCGGCTTGGATTGCGGGGAATCCTTCTGCCGCAGCCAGATGGTCAACACCACCAACGCGAACACGGCAAGGAACTCGCTTTGCCAGTTCTGCATGGATTCGAACCAGAACTGCGCGCCACTGACGTGTTCCCAGAACGACGGCGGCGGCTGGTGCTGCATCGCCTGCTCGGCCACTTCGTGACGCCAGCTGCCCAACGCATGCAGCACGAAGCTGAGCAAGAACAGGGTGCCGAAAGCCAGGGCCAGCGAACGCTCGTACAGCGCCAACCAGAGGCCGCCGGCGCGCACCGGCCAAGGCACCGGACCGGACGCGACGTTATCGTCTTCCTGCGCCGGCGACAGCGGTCGCGATTCGGCCGATCCCCACTGGCGCAGCTTCACCGTCAGTACCACGTACATGCCCATCTGCAGGAACTCGCTCTCCCAGTTCTCGAACAGTGCGCCGATGAAATGCCCGCTGTGCAGGTACTGCCACATCGGCAGCGCCGCCAGCCCCTGCTGCCGCAGTTCCTCGTTGTAGGCCTGGTGACCACTGAGTGCCTGGCCGACCATGAACAGCAGGCTCAGCGCCAACAACACGATCGACAGGCTATTGCGTTTCCAGAACATGGAATCGGTTCTCCTCCACGCGCAGCGATGCCGACGCGCCGTCGCTGCGACCATAGGCAGCGATGGGCAAAGAGCGGATGAAGAAGGTGTCGCACACGCCTCTGCTGCCAAGCGGCGCCGTTACTCGTAGGAGCGGCTTCAGCCGCGACGGGCGTTCCCGACCATGTGGGGTCGCGGCTGAAGCCGCTCCTACGAACATGCGTCCGCATCCGCCTGCGGTGGCATCTGCGGCATCGATCCATTCAACACCGTGCACTGCATCGGCGCGACCCTTTTCAAGAGCTTGCCAGGCTCAGCGAAATGCGGGATGTCCTCGCGCCTTCGCCCGCACACTTGAATGCAAGGTGGGAGGGACGTCAGGGCAAATGTAACGACGGACGCCCACTGCAGGAGCGGCTTCAGCCGCGATGGGCGTTACCTGAAATGCCAGTCGCGGCTGAAGCCGCTCCTACAAGAACGAGGCGGCCACGGCATGGCGGCACAGGCCACCACGCCGCATTGCTCAGAACTCTTCCCACTCCGCGCTGTCCGCCGGCACGCCCTGGATCGGGCGCGGCTTGGCCGCCGGTTGTCGCACGGGGGCCGCGGGCTTGGGCTTGGTGGCGGCAACGACCGCACGCACCGCCGGCCTGGCCGGCTGCGGCCTTGCCGCGGGAGCCGGTGCCGCGCTGATGGCGGCGCCGCCGGCGAGGCGGAACACCGCGACCGCGCGTGCCAGTTCCGCCGCCTGGTCTTCCATGCTCTTGGCCGCTGCGCTGGCTTCTTCCACCAGCGCCGCGTTCTGCTGGGTGCCCTCGTCCAGCTGCATCACCGTCTTGCTGACCTGGTCGATGCCGGCGCTCTGTTCGGCGCTGGCCGCGGAGATCTCGGCCATGATGTCGGTGACCCGCTTCACCGAGGCGACCACCTCGGCCATGGTGGTGCCGGCGCGATTGACCAGGGTCGAGCCCTGCTCCACTTCCTGCACGGAGTCGGAGATCAGGGTCTTGATCTCCTTGGCCGCCGCCGCCGAGCGCTGCGCCAGCGAGCGCACTTCCGAAGCCACCACGGCGAAGCCGCGGCCCTGTTCGCCGGCGCGCGCCGCTTCCACCGCCGCGTTCAAGGCCAGGATGTTGGTCTGGAAGGCGATGCCGTCGATCACGCCGATGATGTCGGCGATGCGCGCCGACGCGGCGCTGATCGAGGCCATGGTCGTCACCACTTCCTCGACCGCGCGGCCGCCGTTCTCGGCCACTTCGCCGGTGCTCAGCACCAACTGATTGGCCTGGCGCGCGCTGTCGGCGTTCTGCTTGACCGTGGAGGTCAGCTCCTCCATCGAGGCGGCGGTTTCTTCCAGGCTGGCCGCCTGCTGCTCGGTCCGCACCGACAGGTCGCTGTTGCCGCTGGCGATCTCGCTGGCGGCGGTGTTGATCGAGCCGACCGCGCGCTGGATGCCCTGCACGATGCCGGTCAGTTGTTCGGCGGTGCGGTTGGCGGCGTCGGCGAGCTTGCCGAACGCGCCTTCGTAGCGCACGTCCACGCGCTGCGACAGGTCGCCATCGGCGATCGCGCCCATGATCCGGCCGACGTCGGCCAGGCCGCTGTCGGCCTGCCGCATCAGCCGGTTCAGCGCTTCGACCATTTCCTTGAACGCGAACTCATAGCGCGCCTCGTCGCCGCGCGCGCTGAAGTCGCCGCGGGCCGCCGCATCGGCCAGGCGCGCGATGTCGCCGTTGACCGCCGACAGGTTGGCCTTGACCACGTCCAGCGCCTCGTGCAGCGCGGCGCGTTGCCCCGGCAGCCGACGCATGTCGCGGCGCAGGTCGCCGCGGCCGTACTCGTCCATGATCGCCATCGCCTCGACGATCGCGTCCAGGTGTTCGAACAGCGCGGTGTTCATGCCGTGCGCCAGCGTGCCGTAGTCGCCGGGGAAGTCTTCCGGCATGCGATGGCTGATGTCCTCGCCCTGCTGCAGCCGCACCAGGGTCTGCATCTCGCCGTTGAAACGCTGCAGCTGGGTCTGCATCTGCTGCATGCTGGCCATCAACTGCCCGGTCTCGTCGCGCGACTCCACCTTGATCGAATTGTCGAAGCGGCCGGAAGCGATCGCTTCGGCGGTCCGCGTGGCGCCGCGCAACGGCGCGACGATGGCGCCGGCGATCAACCAGCAAAGACCCACCACCAGCATCACCAGTGCTGCGCCGATCACGGTGAGGACCTTGGTGAAACCCAACGCCTCGGCCTGGATGTCTTCGGCGTACACGCCCATCGCCAGCACCCAGTTCCACTGCGGGTACAGCGCGGCATAGCTGATCTTCGGCAACTGCACCGACTTGCCGGGCTTGGGCGCCTTGTAGTAGGTGAATCCGTCGCCGCTGCGCACCGCGGTCTGGATGTCGCGGTAGACGTACTCGCCGGCATCGCTCTTGTAGCCGCTCATGTCGGTGCCGACCGCGCGCTTGGGATGCATGACGATGTGCATCTGCGGGTCGACGATGAAGAAGTAGTCCACGCCGCCGTTGGTCTTCATGTCGCCGAGCGCGCCCTTGGCGGCCGCCTGCGCCTGCGCCTCGGTCATCTCGCCGCGCTTGGCCAGGTCGGCATAGTGCTGCATCACGCTCAGGCCCATGTCGACCTGGGTCTTGACGGTCTGCTTGCGCGCGTCGATCAGGTTGAGATATTGCAGGCGCGCCGCAGCGACGGCCAGCAGGATCACGCCGAGCGCGATCAAAGCGCACAGCACGACGAACTTGCGGGCCATGGGCAGATTGGCGATACGGCGGCGCAGGAATTGGATCGGATTCATGGCGTCAAGAAAACAGAAACGGGATTTTGTATCGGCCAGCCTGCGGTCGAACTTGAACCGCGCGGCGTTCGTATAGATGAACGCGCACCACAGTTCCGGGCTGGAGACGGTTTCAGTCAGGCCAACGCGGCGTCCAGCGGCGCACTGGCAGGCAACGCGCTTGCGGCCGGCGGCTCCCACACCAGGCGATGGAAGTCGAAGCCGTGCTGCAGGCGCGGCTTGACCACGTTGAAGTACGGCGACACGTCGAAATCGCGCGGCAGTGTCAGGCTGTGATGGCGCGGATACAGGATTTCCGCGTCCTCCCCGGCATCGGCGCCCACCAGCGGCGTCTGGTCGATCTCCGGCAGGATCGGGTAGCGGATCGCGCCGAAGGCCTGCGCCAGCAGGGTCGAACAGATCGCCCGGGTCGGCTCGCCGCTGCCCAGCTCGAGGAAGCGCCGCTTCACCGACGACGGCAACGGCGGCGTACGCACCAGGTAGCGCGCCAGATCGAAGATGTTCTTCAGGTCGTAGCTGTTGCCAACCCGCGAGACCATGTACTCCACCACGGTCTCGATCTCCTGCGCGCTCAACCCGACCGGGCGGCAGATGCGCGTGTGCAGGCCGGCGAACTCGCTCATCCCGACCAGGCGCACGCCGACATTGATGTCGACATCGCAGAACAGCGGCGCTTCCTCGCCGGGAAGCGCGGCCACGTGGTCGCCGATGTACAGCGCCGCGTGCGACCAGGTGGATTGGCTCAGGTACTTGATGGCGGTGGAGAAGCGGCTGTTGCCCTCGACCAGCAGCACGTCGCCCTTGCGCAGCGTGGCGCGCAGCAGGTGCGGCGGGCTGGTCGGCAGCTGCGAACCGTGGCGGCGCGGCTTGGACAAAAACTTGGCCAGGTGACGGCCCAGCAAACGTGGCAAGGACAGCATGCGCGTTCCCCCGAGGGACGGCCGCTTCGGCGAAACGGCTCCGCTAACGTCAATGGCGGCTCTACCTGGGAATTCTTGAGTCGGCCAGATCCACCGCAGCGCCGGCTTGCATGTGGATCACCGCTTCCCGCACACCATCGCGATGGCGCTGCGCTGCGTTAGGATGCCCGCTTGCCCGGCACCACGCCGAGCCCCGGATCAAGGACGACGATGATCGCAATAGCGCTGACGACGATCGGCATCGGCTTCGTCATCGGGGTGCTTTTCGGCGCACGGCATCTGTTCTGGATCGTGCCGGCCGCCGTGGCGTGCCTGTTCGTCTGGGTAAAGCACGCCGGCGCCGAGGCGCGCAACCCCGAGATGGCGGGTTGGATATTTGGCCTGACCTTGATCGCGCTACCGGTGCTGGGGGTAGTGGCTTCCGTCGGGTGGCTCGGTGGCTACCTGCTACGTCGGCAGATTCTGCGGCGAATCGAAAGCAGATGAGCAGCAGCAGCACGCGCCGAACGACTGGCGCCGCGTTCTGGTTGCCGTGGCGGTCACCGGCGCCGCACGGTCAAGGTCGCCGCAGCACAGACAACTCCATCATCTCCGACGAGTTCCGATTCAGATAGATCACGTACGTGCGGTTGCCGCCCGCGTCCACCTCAAGACTGTCGCCAGGCGTGAGCCCAGCTTTCTCGACCACCGTCCCGCCACGTGGCGTAGCACGCAGATGCGCCGTGGCGCCGTCGGTACTCCGCGTCAGATTGGACACGGTCAAGGCGCCGTTCCAGATCGCGCGGCTCTCGCCCGGCAGCAGTGTCATGATCGCCGATGACGCGGCCGCTTCCGGCTTGCATGCCGCGGCCTGCGCCTCGGCCAACTGCCGCTGCAGCGGCTTGACCTCCACGTACTGCACGAAGCCGTAGGTCGCGCCGATCACCACCAACACCGCCGATACCTCGGCGGACGTGCGCTTGAACGAGAGTCCTTGCCACCATTTCTGCGCCGGCGGTGGCGGCGCCTGTCGGGTCGTTCGGGCCATGCATCACGGTATCGGCGCCGCCCCTGCGGTGTCTGCCAGCACGGCTGACAGCGTCGCGCACGGCGGCGTTCGTCTACCGGGCGATACAGCAGCGACGCCGCGTCACTCGCGACAGGCGCCACCTCGAGGTCCGGGCACGGCGCGACATGACGCCGCCGCGCTCACGCAACTCCAGCACGCGGCCTTGGCTTTCGGGGATCTTGGAATCAGGGAGCGGCGTCGGCAGCGCGTACAGCCCACGCAGCATGTTGCGCCGCAACTTGACGCTGTGCGCGTCCAGGCAGACTCTGGGCATGAAATTACGAAATAATTTTCGCAATCCGAAATTCACTTGTCAAGCGACAGGATCAGGTGGGTCGAGCAAGCTGGCGATTCCCCGGGTCCTCCAGGAACTGCAGATGATCAAGACGATTTCCCAGCGCGCGGCCAGCGCCGCGCCCGACGACGGCGACGAGGCCGGGGACAAGAAGCTGCGCAGTACCGTGCAGTCGCTGGCCAAGGGCTTTCGCGTGCTCGAGGCGTTCTCGTCCGAACACGAGGAACTGTCGCTGAGCCAGATCGCGGCGCTGGCCAGGCTCGATCCCGGCACCACCTTCCGCATGCTCAACACCCTGGTCGAGCTGGGCTACGTGCATCGCGTGCCGGAGAGCCGCCGCTTCCGCCTGACCCTGAAGGTGCTCGACCTCGGCTTCCACGCGATCGCCCGCCGCGATCTGCGCAGCGTGGTGCGGCCGTTGCTGCGCACGCTGGTCAGCGACGTCAACGAAGCGGCCAGCTTCGCGGTCCTGCAAGGCCCCGACGTGCTCTATATCGAACGCGTCCGCGCCGGCATCACCCGCCTGGGCGTGGACATCCGCATCGGCACCACGGTGCCCAGCACCCGCACCGCGATCGGCCTGGCGATGCTGGCGCACCTGGCACCGGCGGAAGTGACGCGCGTGACCGGCGTGGACGTGCAGGTGCAGACGCCTGAAATCGACGCGATGCGGCGCACCTTCGACTGCGTCCGCCGCGACCGCTACGTGATCCTGGAGTCGATGCTGACCGAAGGCTTGCGCGTGCTGGCGGTACCGGTGCTGGATGCGGACGACTATCCGCTCGGCGCGATCAGCGTCGCCGCGCCGTCGGTCCGCACCAGCCATGCCGAACTGCTCGACACCGCCCTCCAACCCACGCTGCTGGCCGCCAAGGACATCGCCTTCGCGATCCAGGCCAGCGGGAGTGTTGCCGTGACCGCCCCCAGCACCTGATCCACCCGGGCCGCCGCCCGGTCCTCCCTGTCCGTCTCGCTGCGTGGACGCTTCGGCGCCCGCGCCGGGGTTCCCTTGTCCTGCGAAAGGCAGCCACGATGCTCATGCCCACCACAGCCCCTGCCACCACCGCCAACGCCACCGCCCGCGCGCCGTCCATCGCCGAGGCGCAGGCGGAGATCGGCGCACGCCTCGAACGCCTGCCGATCACCCGCAACGTGTGGTGGGCGCGCAACATCGTCGGCGCCGCCACGTTCTTCGACGGCTACACGGTGATCGCCATCGCCTACGCGATGCCGGTGCTGACCAAGGAATGGCAGCTGTCGCCGGCGCAGATCGGCATGATCCTGTCGGCCGGCTACCTGGGCCAACTGCTGGGCTCGGTGTTCTTCGGCTGGCTGGCCGAGCGCATCGGCCGCCTGCACGTGCTGCTGTTCACCATCCTGCTGTTCGTGTCGATGGACGTGGCCTGCCTGTTCGCCGGCAGCGCCGCGGCGATGATCGCGTTCCGCTTCGTCCAGGGTATCGGCACCGGCGGCGAGGTGCCGGTGGCCAGCGCCTACATCAACGAACTGATCGGCTCGAAGAAGCGCGGGCGCTTCTTCCTGCTGTACGAAGTGATGTTCCTGCTCGGCCTGGTCGCGGCCGGCGGCATCGGCTACTTCCTGGTGCCGGCCTATGGCTGGAAGGCGATGTTCATGGTCGGGTTGATCCCGGCGGCGATCATGATTCCGCTGCGCTTCTTCATGTTCGAATCGCCGCGTTGGCTCGCCTCCAAGGGCCGCTACGACAAGGCCGACGCCATCGTGGCCGAGCTCGAGCGCAGCGCCGAGCGCCGCCATGGCCCGTTGCCGGCGCCGGTCTTCGACCGCACTGCGCTGCCCAAGGCGCAGCGCTCGGATTGGCGCGAACTGTTCGGCAGCGTCTATCGCAAGCGCACCTTGGTGATCTGGAGCCTGTGGTTCTGCTCGTATCTGGTGGCCAACGGCATCATCACCTGGCTGCCGACGCTGTACCGCACGCACTTCGGGTTGTCGTTGCAGCAGAGCATCGCCTATGGCTTCTTCACCTCGCTGGCGGGTGTCGCCGCCGCGGTGGTGTGCGCGCTGTCGATCGACAAGGTCGGACGCAAGCGCTGGTACGGCCTGGCCTTCGTTGCCGGCGGGGTGCCGCTGCTGGCGCTGGCGGCGCTCGGCGGCACCTCGGCGCCGCAGGTGCTGGTGTTCGCGGCGCTGGGCTATGCCGCGGTGCAGACCATCACCTTCTCGCTGTACCTGTACTCGGCCGAGCTCTACCCCACGCGCATCCGCGCCATCGGCACCGGACTGGGCAGCGCCTGGCTGCGCCTGGGCTCGGCCTGCGGGCCGTTGCTGGTCGGCGCGGTGATCGCCGGACTCGGCATCCGCTACGTGTTCGCGGCCTTCGCCGCCGTGCTGCTGGCCGGTGCCGCGGTGACCTGGCGTTTCGCCCTGGAAACCAAGGGCCAATCGCTGGAACAGCTGTCTCCCTGAGCGCATCGCCCGCGCCGCAGCCGGCGCATCACGCGTCGCTTCCGTACCACCCCCGTCGGACCCCGCGTTCGATTCCATCCCCCGTTGATCCAAAGAAGAGGAAATGAGCATGAGTCACATCGACCTGAAAGGCCTGGTTCCCGCGCCGGTCACCCCGTTCACCCGCGACGGCGCCGTCGACTATCCCGCGATCAAGCGCATCGGCGCCTGGCTCGGCGGCATCGATGGGGTCAAGGGCCTGACCGTGCTCGGCCACGCCGGCGAAGGCACGTTCCTGGAGCGCGACGAACAGGCCAAGGTGATCACCGCGTTCCGCGACGCCGTCGACGGCCGCATCCCGATCATCGCCGGCATCACCCTGGAAGGCACCCGCGTGGCGGCCGACGAGGCCAAGCGCGCGGTCGCCGCCGGCGCGTCCGCGGGACTGATCTATCCGTCGCACGGCTGGCTGCGCTTCGGCTACCAGAAGGGCGCGCCGCAGGATCGCTACAAGGCCATCCACGAGGCCAGCGGACTGCCGATGATCCTGTTCCAGTACCCGGACGTGACCAAGGCCACCTACGACCTGGAGACGTTGCTGGAGATCGCCGCGCTGCCGGGCGTGGTCGCGATGAAGAACGGTGTGCGCAACATGAAGCGCTGGGACACCGAGATCCCGGTGTTCCGCAAGGAGCGCCCGAACGTGCCGGTACTGACCTGCCACGACGAGTATCTGCTGCACACCATGTTCGACGTGGATGGCGCACTGGTGGGCTATGGCTGCATCGCCCCGGAACCGCTGCTGGAGATGATCGCCGCCGGCAAGGCCAAGGATTACGCCAAGGCGCGCGAAGTGCACGACCGCCTGCTGCCTGTGACCAAGAGCGTCTATCACCGCGGCTCGCACATGGAAGGCTCGGTGGCGCTGAAGTGGGCGCTGGTCGCGCGCGGCCTGCTCGACCACGCCACGGTGCGTTCGCCGCTGCTGCCACTGGCCGAGGGCGCCGACAAGGAGATCGCCGCGGCGATGGCCGCCGCCGGCCTCGGCAAGGTGGCCTGACCCGCTCGGGTCGAACAGAGGGCCGCGTACAGGCGCGGCCCTCGTCGCAGCGGCAGCCGGCGTGTCTGCACCGTGCCTGCCGCCTGCGTCGCATCGCGCTTGTCGTTGTTGCTCTCGCCGGCTCCCCCACAGGCGTTTCTGTCGACCGCGCGTCGGACGCGCCGAGCGGTCTTCGCGTCGCTGCGTGACTGCAAGCTCCCGCCCTCTCACGTCTTACCCGGTCCGGACCCGCGCCCCACCTGCGCGGGTCAGGTGCCTCCCTTCGTCCGTGGAATCCGCTCCCATGTCGCGCACCCTGTCGCTGCTCGCGTCGGCCGCACTGACGGCCGCCCTCCCCGTATCCGCCGTCGCCGCCGAGACCGGGCAGTGGCTGGACGAGCACGGCATCGCGCCGCGCTTCGTCTGGTCCAACGATTATGCGCGCAACGTCGACGGTGGCCTGTCGCGCGGCGATCGCAATGCCGGCGGCGTGGTCGCCGGCGCGGATCTGGATCTGCAACGCCTGTTCGGCATTCCCGGCGCCACGCTGCACGCCACCGGCGCCTGGTACTACGGCGACAGCCTGTCGCAGCGGCAGATCGGCAATGGCGTCAAGGTGCAGGGCTACTGGTATCCGCAGCAGCAGGCGCAACTGGCGCAGCTGACCTGGGAACAGGTGTTCGCCGACGGTCGCTGGCAACTCGTCGCCGGGCGCATGAACACCACCTGGCAGTTCGCGCGCAGCCGCTACGGCTGCCGCTTCGTCGGCGCCTCGGACTGCCCGTTCCAACTGAGCCAGGCCGATGGCGGTTTCGTCGGCTTTCCCTACGTGAACTGGGGCGCGAAGCTGCGCTACAAGCCCGACGCCAGCTATGTTTCGGTAGGTGCGTTCGAACTGAACCCGCAACGCAAGAACACCCATGGCTTGGACTGGAGCACCGCCGACAGCAACGGCGTGCTGGGCACGCTCGAGATCGGCTACGAACCCGATCCCGCGCGCGGCCAGGGTGCGCCGCGTTACCTCGCCGGCCTCTGGTACAACTCGGCCGACTACAGCGATCTGCGCTACAACCAGGCCGGCGGCTTGCGCGGGCTGGTCGGCGGCCCGGCGCGCCTGTACGACGGCGGTCGCTGGGGCGCGTATGCGATGGGCGAACGCGCGCTGTACCGGCCGCAGGGCATGGCGAGCAAGCGCATGCTGGTCGCCTTCGGCAACATCGCCGCACCGTTCGATGCGCACCAGGTCTACGACCTGCAGGTCACCGCCGGCTTGTACTACAGCGGCCCGTTCGCATCGCGGCCGGGCGACGGACTCGGCGTCATCGCGAATTACTACCGTTTCAGCGCCGACCAGCAAGGCTACATGAACGATCTGCTGCGCAAGCGCGGCGCGGCGCCGGACATCGCGCGCAACGAGGTCATGGTCGAACTCAACTACAGTTATCGCATCGCCCAGTCGCCGCTGTTCCTGGTGCCGAACGTGCAGTACATCGTCCGCCCCGACATCCTTGGCAATCCCGCCGCGCGCCGCGCGCCGGACGATGCACTGGTGATCGGTTTGCGGGTCATGCTCAACATCGGCGGCCTGGGCACGCCGAAGTGACGCCGCACGTGCGGCCCACCGACGCTGGCGCCCGCGACACCCGATCGCCGCGCGACCGAGGCACCGGCACGGCGCCTCGCATTCACCGCATCCGCATCTCCGCGTGATCCAGCCCCGCGCGCCAGGCGCAACTACGCGCTGAACGAGGGCACGAAGCTCGCGCGCAAGTTCATAAATGTACAGCTGGACATTTTTATCGTCGTCACCATGACGACGCCCAAGCCCCACCGCCCTCGTCCTCGTCCTCGCGGCCGCCCGACCAAGGACCAGCCCGATGGCCGCCAGGCCTTGCTGTCAGCCGCATCCGGCGCCTTTGCCCGGTATGGGTTCGACGGCGCCAACATCCGCAGCATCGCGGCCGCCGCGGGGGTGAGTCCGAACCTGGTGCGCGTGCATTTCGGCAGCAAGGCCGCGCTGTGGGACGCGTGCGTGGACCAGTTCGCGCAGGCCCTGCAGCCGCGGCTGGCGGCGATGGCGCAGCTGACCGCGGACGACACGCGCGCGCTGCCGGAGCGGCTGGCGGATGCGATCCTGCTCATGGCCACCTTCTACGACACCCATCCGGCGGTGCGCGACTTCGTGGCGCGGGTGGTCTCCGAACGCCCCGAGCGCGCTGCCGTGGTCACCGAGCGGTTGCTGCGCCCGGCCTATGCCGCCGGCCAGGCGTTGATCCTTGCCGGAATCCAGGCCGGCATCGTCAAGGCGACGCACCCGGCGCTGTTCTTCGTGCTGCTCAACAGCATGCTGAGCCAGCCGCCGGAGTTCCCGCAGCTGCTGGCACGGCTGGCGCCGGAAATCGGGCCCGGCGAGGCGCGGACGCGGCTGGTCGAGACCGTGCTCGCCACCCTGCTGCATGCCCCGCATCCCGGCGTCGATCCCGCACCGATCGCCCCATCGCACTCTCCCCAGGAAGGCGCCCCATGACGCAGGCCATCCCACAACCGCGTTCGCTGCCGCTGCTCGGCAATTTCCACCATCTCGATGCGGATGCACCGGTGCAGAGCCTGATGCGGCTGGCCCAGGTGCATGGCCCGATCTTTCGCCTGCACAGCGGCCCGCTGTCGCTGACCGTGCTGAGCGGACAGGACCTGGTGGACGAGGTCTGCGACGAAACCCGCTTCGCGAAGAAGCTGCACCGTCCGCTGCAGGCCTTGCGCGACCTCGGCGGCGACGGGCTGTTCACCGCCTACAACGACGAGCCCAATTGGGCCAAGGCGCACCGGCTGCTGATGCCCGCGTTCGGTCCGATCGGCGTGCGCTCAATGTTCGGGCACATGGAGGACATCGCCGAACAGATGCTGCAACGCTGGGAACGGTTCGGCCCGGACGCGGTGATCGACGTGGCCGACAACATGACCCGGCTGACCCTCGACACGATCGCGTTGTGCGCGTTCGACTACCGCTTCAACAGCTTCTACCAGAACGAGATGCATCCCTTCGTCGCAGCGATGGTGGGTGCCCTGGCCGAAGCCGGTGTGCGTGCGCGTCGGCCGGACCTGGCCAATCGCCTGCTGGCGCCGGGCCGGCGCCGCTACGAGGCCGACCTGGCGATGATCCGCGGCGTCGCCGACACCTTGATCGCCGAGCGCAGGGCCGACCCCGCCGCGGCCTCGCGCGACGACCTGCTGAACCTGATGCTGTACGGACGCGACCAGGCGACCGGGGACGGACTGTCGGACGAGAACATCCGCTATCAGTTGGTGACCTTCCTGATCGCCGGCCACGAAACGACCAGCGGCCTGCTGTCGTTCGCGCTGTACCTGCTGCTGCGCCATCCGACGGCGCTGGCGCAGGCGCGCCAGGCGGTGGACGCCGCGCTGGGCACGCAGCCGCCGCAGGTCGAGGACCTGGCCAGGCTGCGCTACATCGAACAGATCCTGCAGGAAACCCTGCGGCTGTGGCCGACCGCACCGGCGTTCGCGGTCGCCGCGCGCGAAGCGACCACCTTGGCCGGCCGCTATGCGGTGACGCCGCAGGACACGCTGCTGGTGCTGATTCCCACCCTGCATCGGGATCCGAAGGTATGGGAGGAACCGGAAGCCTTCCGCCCGGAGCGCTTCGCGCCCGAGGCGGCCGAACGGCTCCCGCCCAATGCCTGGAAACCGTTCGGCAACGGCGTGCGCGCCTGCATCGGGCGCGGCTTCGCGATGCAGGAAGCGCAGCTGGTGCTGACGATGATCCTGCAACGTTTCGACCTGGACATGGTCGATCCGAACTACCAACTCAAGGTCGCCGAAACCCTGACCCTGAAGCCGGACGGCTTCCGCATCCGCGCGCGCCGCCGCGCCGATGTCGCGGTGCGCGCGCGCAGCGCGCTGCCGACGGCGCCGCAGAAACCGCTGGCGCCTGCTGCGACGTCGGTCCCCGCCGGCACCGCATCGGGCACGCCGCTGCTGGTGCTGTACGGCGGCAATTCCGGTTCGTGCGAAGCCTTCGCGCAGCGCATCGGCGGCGATGCGGCCGCGCAAGGGTACGCACCGGTGGTCGCGCCGCTGGACGAGCATGTCGGGCGCCTGCCGCGCGACGGCGCGGTGGTGGTGGTCACCTCTTCCTACGAAGGCCAGCCGCCAGACAACGCGCGCCGCTTCGTGGACTGGATCGACACCCTGGCGGCCGGCGATCTGGCCGGCGTGCGCTACGCCGTGTTCGGATCGGGCAACCGGCAATGGGCGCGCACCTACCAGGCGATTCCGAAACGCGTCGATGCCGCACTGGAGGCGGCGGGCGCCACGCGCTTCAGGCCCCGCGGCGAAACCGACGCCGGCGGCGATTTCTTCGGCGGCTTCGATGCCTGGTACGCCGGGCTGTGGACGGATCTGGGCCAGGCACTGGGAAAGGCGGCGCTGGAGCAGACCGCGCACACGCTGGAGGTGGACATCGTCCCCTCCGCCCGACTCGACGCGTTGCGCCTGACCGAGCTCGACCAGGGACGCATCATCGACAATCGCGAACTGGTCGACATGTCCGCACCGTTCGCACGCTCCAAGCGTCACATCGAGATCGCGCTGCCCGACGGCATGCGCTATCGCACCGGCGACTATCTGGCGGTGCTGCCGCGCAACCCCGCCGCGCAGGTCGAGCGCGTGCTGCGTCGCTTCGGCCTCGCCAGCGATACGCAGGTCGTCATCGGCCAGCGTCCTGGCGCCGCCTCCAGCCTGCCCAGCGGCTATCCGGTCGCGCTGGCGCAGGTCCTCACCGACTACGTGGAACTGGCGCAACCGGCCACGCGCGCACAGGTCGCGCAACTGGCAGCCGCCACGCGCTGCCCGCCCGATCGCGACGCGCTGGAAACGCTGGCCGTCGAGCCGGCCTACACCGACGAGGTGCTCGCCAAGAAGACCAGCCTGCTCGATCTGCTGGAGCGTTTCCCCGCCTGTGAGCTGGCGCTGGGTGCGTTCCTCGGCGCGCTGCCGGCGATGCGCGCGCGGCAATACTCCATTTCCTCCTCGCCGCTGCGCGACCCGGCACAGTGCTCGCTGACCGTGGCCGTGCTCGACGCGCCGGCGTTGTCGGGCATGGGGCGACGCCGCGGCGTGGCCTCCACCTACCTGGCCGGCCTGGATGCGGGCGCGCTGGTGTCGGTTGCGGTGCGGCCGTCGCAGGCGAGCTTCCACCCGCCGGAAGATCCGGCCACGCCGATCATCCTGGTCTGTGCCGGCAGCGGCATCGCGCCGTTCCATGGCTTCCTGCAGGAGCGCGCGATCCAAAAGGCCGGCGGCCGCGCCGTCGGCGAGGCGTTGCTGTTCTTCGGCATCGACCACCCCGACGTCGACTGGCTGTACAAGGACGAATTGCGATGCTGGCAGGACATGGGCGTGGTCGATGTGCGCCTGACCTGCTCGCAAGCGCCGCAGGACGGCGTCGCCTATGTCCAGCACCGCATGTGGCAGGACCGCGAGCGCGTGTCGGCGTTGTTCCAGCAAGGCGCCACCGTGTTCGTCTGCGGCGACGGCGAGCACATGGCGCCGGCGGTGCGTGACACCTTCGTACGCATCTATCGCGACAGCATGGGCGTCGGCGCCGACGCGGCCAACGCCTGGGCCGACCGGATGGAACGCGAACACGGCCGCTACGTGGCGGATATCTTCTCGTGACGGCGAGAACGGCCAGGGTGACCTGGCGGACCGCGAGGCAGGCAGCCGCCCACGCATGCGCGCGGCCCGGGCGGCCTGGCTTGCGACCATGCGCCGACCGCGTTCGTGTGGGACAACGCATGCCGCCGAGGCCTTCGCATCGACATCGCAAGGAGGACGACGCGGGGGCTCATCCCGACCGTGTCGACGGGCCTATTCCAGCGGCGGAACGACCCCTTCGGCCAACGTCTTGAGCAGGCGTGCGCGGCGGCGCTCCAGGTCAGCGATCTGCCGCTCGATGGAGGCCAGCCGCTTGCGCTGCGCCGCACTGGTTTCGGGACAGGCGCTGGCGCCCTCGATCATGCGCATGCAATCGGGGAAGGCGCGGATCTCGGCCAGGCTGAATCCGGTGGCGATCATGCGCTGGATCTGCCGGACCTGGACAACCGCCGCCGGCGGAAACGCGCGATAGCCGTTGTCGCTGCGGAACGAGGTCAGCAGGCCGTGCGCGTCGTAGTGCCGCAGCGAGCGCACGCTCGCGCCGGTGTCGCGTGCCAGTTCGCCGATGCTCAGCGTGCGCTGCGAAGTCATGCTGCCCATGGGAAAAAGCATACCATCAGCGGCCATTGACCCTCACACCAGTGTGAGGGTGGAGGCTACCGGGACTCGTCCAACCCTGGAGCGTCCCATGCCCACCCGACCGTTGCACCACGTCCTGTTCGTCCTCGCCTTGGTCACGGCGCTCTGCCTGGCGCCCCTGGCCGCAAACGCCGAAACCAAGCGCTACACCGTCACCGCCGCCGATGGCGTCACCCTGGACGTGCAGGAAACGGGAAATCCCGACGGCCCCGGCATCGTCTTCGTGCACGGGTTGCTCGGCAGCCACCTCAACTGGGACGCGCAGGTGAACAGCCCGCAGCTGCAGCGCTACCGCATGATCACCTACGACCTGCGCGGCCACGGCCTGTCCGGCAAGCCGACCGATACCGCTGCCTACACCGACGGCACGCGCTGGGCGGACGACCTGCACGCGGTCATCGTCGCCAGTCAGGCACGCAAGCCGGTGCTGGTCGGCTGGTCGCTGGGCGGCGCGGTGATCTCCAACTATCTGGCGAAGTTCGGCGACAGCGGCATCGCTGGCGCGGTCTACGTGGATGGCGTGATCGAGCTGAAGCCGGAGCAGATCGTGGCGCATGCGCAGGTCTATCGCGACCTGAATTCGCCGGACCTGAAGACCCACCTGGATGCGGTGCGCGCGTTCCTCGGCCTGTGCTTCCACACGCCGCCGGATCAGGCCACGTTCGAGCGCCTGCTCGCCAATGCCGCGATGGCCTCCTGGGACCTGCAGCGCGCGGTCCAGTCGATGACGGTGCAGGCCGAGCAGGGGCTGGGCAAGGCGCAGGTGCCGGTGCTGTTGCTGTACGGCGAGCGCGACGCGCTGGTACAGGCCAAGCCGACGATCGCCCGGGCCAAGGCCTTGAATCCGCGCATCCGCAGCGTGCTCTATGCGCAGTCCGGGCACGCGCCGTTCCTGGAAGAATCGCAACGGTTCGACCGCGACCTGGCCGGCTTCGTCGACGCCACCACCACCGCGCCTTGAGCGCATAACCACGAGGCCGTCATGTCGATTCGCCACTGCCCGGCACCCAGCGCCGCGTTTCCCGGCTTCAGCCGCCTGCAAGTCGATGCCGGCGGCGTCGCGTTCGCCGGCGCGATCGGCGGTGCCGGCCCGCCGTTGCTGCTGTTGCACGGCTTTCCGCAGACGCACCTGGCCTGGCGGCGGGTGGCGCCGCAGCTCGCACAGGCGTTCACGGTGATCGTGCCGGACCTGCCCGGCTACGGCGCCAGCCGCACCCATAGCGACCAGCCGCGCTGGAGCAAGCGCCGCGTCGGCGAGGCGCTGGTCGCGCTGATGGCGCAACTTGGGCACACGCGCTTCGCCGTCGTCGGCCACGACCGCGGCGCGCGCGCCGGCTACCGCCTGGCGCTCGATCACCCGGACCGGGTCACGCACTATGCGTCGCTGACCGTGGTTCCCACCCAGGACGCCTGGGACGCGATGGACATGCGTCACGGTCTGGCCAGCTTCCACTGGTTCCTGCTCGCACAGCCGTTCGACCTGCCGGAGCGATTGCTGGCCGCCGATCCCGATGCGTTCATCGAGACGGTGCTGGCGCGAATGGCCGGCGGCCTGGATCGCCTCGACCCCGCGGTGCGCGCGGCGTACACGGCGGCATTTCGCGACCCTGCGGTTCGCCATGCGATCTGCGAGGACTACCGCGCCGCGGTAAACGAAGACCTGGAGCACGACGCCGCAGACCGGGCCGCCGGCAACATCCTGCACTGCCCGGTGCTGGTGCTGTGGCCGCAAGCGCAGGCCGCCGCGCCTTCCCCGCTCGCACTATGGCGCCGCTGGGCCAGCGACGTCAGCGGCAAGGCGATCTCCGGCGGGCATCTGCAGCCGGAGTATTCGTCGCAGGAAGTGCTGGCCGAGCTGTTGCCGTTTCTGTCGCGGCCTTAGGGCGTCGGCGTATCCGTTCGTGCTGGTGTATGAGCAGGACCAGCCAAGCGCTGGCCAATCGAACAACATGCCGCGCCGGGCGTGGCGGTCGAGCACGCCAGCGGATCGCTCGCCATCGTGGACCACGGGGATCGTGACGTCGCCGACGTCGCGCTCAGCGGCCTGCCGCCCACCGACCAGGCGCATATCGCCCTTGGCGAGGACCGCCACGTCCTCCTGGTGCTGGCCTACGGCGCCGCCGGCAACTCACTGAGCGCCGTGCTGGACGCATTCGTCGAGGGATTTGCCGAGACCAAGCTGGCGGATGTCGGCAAACCCACGCGGTACCTGTATCCGATGCTGATGGCGATGCTGTCGCACCAGGGATTCGGCAGCGAAACCACGCACGCGCTGGATGTGCACGCACCGACCCGGCAACAGGGGCGCTTGCTGCTGCACGACCTGAAGACCGGCGCCGGCGGCAACTGAGGCAAGCGCGCCTGCGCTGCTAGCGCGTAACCTTGCCCCTTCCACTCCGCCTGGATCGCGCCTCAATGGCCAACCCCTACTACCGCGGCCCCGTCAGCGACCATTTCGACGGCGTGCGCTTCTTCAACCCGGGCCAGCCCACCATCGACAACGCACTGAGCAAGGTCCTGCGCTGGAAAGGCGCCATGGGCGCCGTGCGCTGGCCCGCGCAGGTCCCGGTGACACCCGCGGTGCCGGCGCAGCGGCACGACGGCCTGCGCATCACCATGGTCGGCCACGCCACGCTGCTGATCCAGGCCGCCGGCCTCAATCTGCTCACCGATCCGGTGTGGTCGCAGCGTGCGAGCCCCTCGCAGATCGCCGGGCCCAAGCGGGTGACGGCACCAGGCATCCGCTTCGCAGACCTGCCCCCCATCGATGCGGTCCTGCTGAGCCACAACCACTACGACCACTTCGACCTGACGACCTTGCGCAAGCTGCACGACGCGCACCATCCCCTGTTCGTGATGCCGCTGGGCAACGACGTGCTGTTGCGCAAGCGCGTTCCCGATGCGCGCATCGCGACTGGCGACTGGCATGAGCGGCTGCCGATCGGCGACACCGCGACGGCGACGCTGACCCGCGCCAACCATTGGTCCAGCCGTGGCATCGCCGACCGCAGGATGGCGCTGTGGTCCGGCTTCTTCATCGAGACGTCGCGGGGGTCGGTGTGGTTCGCGGGGGACACCGGCTATGGCGATGGCGCCATCTTCCGCGAGATCCGCGACCGGCACGGCGCGCCCGACGTGGCGTTGATCCCGATCGGTGCCTACGCGCCGCGCTGGTTCATGGCGCCGCAGCACATCGACCCCACCGAAGCGGTGCGGATCTTCCAGGACACCGGCGCGCGGCACGCGCTCGGCATCCATTGGGGCACCTTCCAGCTCACCGACGAAGGCCGTGAGGCGCCGCGCGAGGCGCTGTCCGCGGCACTGCACCTGACGGGCATCGCCGCCGCCGACTTCGTCGCCGCCGAGCCCGGGCAGGCGTTCGACTTCGCCGATTCCGCGCCATAGGGTTCGCACACCGCCATCGCCCGGCGAGCGGCGCGACGCGACATTCGCTCGCCGCGCTACGCCAGTAGTCGCGCGTGGAGCCCGGCTACACTCCACGCCCCACTCTTCCGGAGACCCGCATGCGCGACCTCAGCCCCCTGCCTTCCATCGCCCTGGGCCGCTACCGCCACTTCAAGGGCGGCGAGTACGAGGTGCTGGGCGTGGTCCGCAGCAGCGAGACGCTGGAGCCGCTGGTGCTGTACCGCCCGCTCTACGGCGAAGGCGCGATGTGGGTGCGGCCGTACCCGATGTTCGTCGAGCAGGTGGAGGTCGATGGCGTGCGCCGCCCGCGCTTCGCGCCGATCGACGCGGAGGCCTGAGCACGCGGCCGCCACGTCTGACGCGACGCGCTAGCGCTTGGACGCGCTGTCCACGTCGCTCTTGGTCGCGGCGTGATCCTGCGCCGGGCGGTTGCGGTTCTTCTTGGCGCGCGTCACCAGATACAGCATCGCGGCGATAAGCAGGACGAACAGTCCGGCGACCCAGGGCATCAGCGTGGTGTCCATTCGACACTCCAATTCGGTTGCACAGCGGTCACCAGACCACACACGCAGTGAAGGCCTTGGCTAGCGCGCGAGCGGAGTCGGCACCACGCGCGCATCGCGTGCGCACGACGACCGGATTCATCGGTCGGTCCTGACCCGTTCGATCAGCGCCCCTGCGACGGCCTTCGCGCCAAGCGGCATTACTCCGGTCGCCGCCCATCGCACTCCACACGCCGCGACCGCCGCGCTGTCGGGGCCCGGAACCTGGCAGAGGCATTCGCGGCACACGGCGCACCACCCGAGCGGCACACGCCTTCGGGGCGCAATGGCGTGCCGGCTGGCGCGTCGCCATCCCTGTCGTGCGCGCATCGAACCCAATCGAGGCACATTGACATACGCCCTGTACGCAAATAACGTACACCGCGTATGTGAATGAGATATCCCCGTGCACCAGCGCCGCAGCCGCCGCGAGATGATCGAAACCACCCGCGCCAGCCTGCTGGCCGCGGCGCGGCAGGCGTTCGCCACGCACGGCTTCGCGCATACCTCGATGGACGTGTTGACCGCCGAGGCCGGCCTCACCCGCGGCGCGCTGTACCACCACTTCGGCAGCAAGGACGGCCTGCTCATCGCGGTCATCGAGCAGATCGAGGCCGAGGTGGGCCTGCGCCTGCAGGCGGTGTCCGACGCGGCGCCCACGCCGTGGGACGGCTTCCGCCGCCGTTGCCGCACCTACCTGGAACTGGCGCTGGAGCCGGAGATCCGCCGGATCATCCTGCAGGACGCGCGCGCCGCCTTCGGCGACGTGCCGCCAGCCGCACAGTCAGTGGGGATCGCCGCGCTGCAGGCGGCGCTGGAAGCCTTGATCGCCACCGGCACGGTGGCGCCGCTGCATGCCGGGGTGATGGCACGCATGCTCTACGGTGCGATCACCGAGGCGGCGTTCTGGATCGCCGAGCCCGACGCCGACCTGCATGTGCGGCTGGCCGATGCGCTGGACGCGCTGGACCGGCTGCTCGACAGCCTGCGCGCGCGCTGAGCGCGCCGCGTCTCTTCTTCGCCTCCCACCCAGGACCACGCACATGCACTGGCGCAACACGGCACAGCGCTTCGGCGCCCTCGCCAAGCTGTTCCACTGGACCACCGCCGCCGCCTTCATCGGTGCGTATGCGGTGGTGTACTACGTCATCTGGTTCATGGACGACACCTCGGACACGTCGCTGCCGGTACTCAACCTGCACTGGGTGCTGGGCCTGCTGGTCGGGTTCCTGGTGCTGCCGCGGCTGCTGTGGCGCTGGCTGGACGTGCAGCCGGACGATCCGCCGGGTTCGGCGATGGAACACCGGCTCGCGCACCTGGCACACGTGGGCCTGTACGCGCTGCTGATCGTGATGCCGCTGACCGGCTACATCGGCACCGGCGCGCCGACCGACCTCGGCCTGTTCCGCATCCCCGGCTTCAACGAGACCGCGCTGTTCGCCTGGATCAGCCGCACCTGGCACCTCAGCTGGGAGGCGTTCGAAGCGCCGATCGACGTGGTGCACCACTTCATCGGCAAATGGATCGCCTGGGTGGTGGTGCTGCTGCACGTCGCTGCGGCGCTGTTTCATCACTGGATGCGGCGCGACGATGTACTGACCCGCATGCTGCCGTGGCGCGTGGCGCGTGTGCGCGGCAACGTGTCGCCGCCTGAGGCAAAGCGCGCCTAGCGTCGCTCCGGCACCTGCGCCGCGCGGGCCACGGCCTCCCCTGACGCCAACGGCCAACGCACCTCGAACCGCGTCCCGCTGCCGGCGGGCAGGCACAGCGCATCGCCGCCGTGCGCTACCGCAATCGCCTTGACCACGGCCAGGCCCAGGCCGCTGCCGCCGCTCTTGCGCGAGCGCGACGGATCGCCGCGGCGGAACGCGTCGAACACGCGCGCGGCGATCTCCGGGGCGATGCCGGGGCCGGTGTCTTCCACGAACAGCACGCACTGGTCGGCCTGCGCCTGCACGCCGATCCGCAGCGGACCCGGCTCGGCGTAGTGCTGCGCGTTCTCCAGCAGCGCCATCAGCGCCTGGCGGATGCGCACCGCATCGCACAGCACCTGCGTGCGCAGCGCCAGCGTGGATTCCAACACTAGCCCGCGCGCGTCCAGGCTGGCGGCGAACGCATGCAGCACCGCCTCCACTTCCTGGACAAGATCGGCCGGTGCCGACTGCAATTCCAGATGCCCGCTGTCGGTGAGGCTGAGCACGCGCAGGTCCTCGATCAGCCGGTTCAGGCCTTCGACCTGCCGCAGCAGGCTCTCGAACGCGGCCACGTCCGGCGCGAACACGCCCTCGGCCAGGCCTTGCAGGCGCCCGCGCAAAATCGTCACCGGCGTACGCAGTTCGTGGGCGACGGCGGCATTCCAGAATGCACGCTCGCGGGTCATCGCCTGCAGGCGATCGGCCATGGCGTTGAAGTCGCGCACCAGTTGCGCGGTCTCGCCCAGCGCATGCGCGTCCATGCTCGCGCGCGCATGCAGATTGCCCTGGGCGACTTCGCGCAGGCTGTGCGCCACCGAGTTCAACGGGGTCAGGATGCGCCGCGACAGCCGCACCGCCACCGCCACCGCGATCGCCACGGCCAGCGCCGCGGTGGCGCCCATCCACATCATCTCGACGCGCGACGGCACCCAGGTGTCGGAGATGCTGTCCGGCTGGTAGGCCACCGCCACCGCGTAGAACACGTAGGAGCCGACCACCGACAGCAGGATGATCCACAGCGCCAGCGCGCCCAGCGACAGGATGACCTGGCGGCGCAGCCCGGTGGCGCGACTCATGCGCCGGTTCCGAACCGATAGCCGACGCCGCGCACGCTGGCCGGCGTGCCCTGCACGCCCAGCGCCTCCAGCTTCTTGCGCAGCTTGCTGATATGGCTGTCGATGGTGCGCTCCTGGGTGTCGCCTTCCGGCAGGCAGGCGTCGAGCAGTTCGGCGCGGCTGAACACCCGCTTCGGTGCACGCATCAGCCGCACCAGCAGCTTGAACTCGGTGAGCGTGAGGTCCAGCGTGTGCCGGTCTTCGCCCACGCGCACGCTGGCCTCGTGCTGGTCCAGGTCAACATGGAAAGCGCCCACGCGCAGGCTCCGCGCCTCCTCGGCGCCGTTGCCGCGGATGCGCCGCAGCACTGCCTGCACCCGCGCCACCACCTCGGCCGGATTGAACGGCTTGACCACGTAGTCGTCGGCGCCCAGGCGCAGGCCCATCAGCTTGTCGATGTCCTGGTCCAGCGCGGTGAGCATGATCACCGGCGTTTCGCCGCGGTGGCGCAGTTCGGCCAGCACCTTCCAGCCATCCACCGCCGGCAGTTGCACGTCCAGCAGGATCAGGTCCGGATCCAGCGCCAGGTGCAGTTCCAGCGCGGCGCGGCCGTCGGCGGCGTGGGCGGTGCGCAGCCCGCTGCGCGCCAGGTAGGCGATCAGGATCTCGGCGATCTCGCTCTCGTCTTCGGCGATCAGGACCAGCGGCGCGGACGCGGGCGCGGTGGCGCCCGGAGAGGAAACGGACATGGCGTGGCGGCGAAAGGCGCATCGGCCCGGACGGGCGCGGATCTCCATCATATCTCCACACAGCATCGAACGCCGCGCAACCCGCGGCCGCGACCATGCGCGGCTTTGGCGTCGCCGTATCCGCGGCGGCAGCGACGAGGCACGAGGCATGGGCATGCGGCAACAGGTACGGACTCTGGGAATCGGTGGCGCGCTGGCGTTGGCCCTGGCCGGCTGCGGCGGTGGCGCGCCGCCGCAGGCGGTGGCCGCGCCGGTGCAGGTCACTGCGATGACCCTGCGCCCTGCGCCGATGACGGTGAGCGTGGACCTGCCCGGGCGCGTGGCCGCGGTGCGCAGCGCGCAGATCCGTCCGCAGGTCGGCGGCATCGTGCAGCGCCGCTTCTTCGAGCAGGGCGCCGATGTGCGGCGCGGCGATGCGCTGTTCCAGATCAACCCGGCACCGTTCAAGGCCGAGATGGACACCGCCGCGGCCGCACTGCATCGCGCCCAGGCCGCGCAGGTGCTGGCCGACGTGCAGCATGCCCGGCTACAGCGGCTGGTCGAATCCAGCATGGTCAGCCGGCAGATGTACGACGATGCCGTCTCGCAGCGTACCCAAGCCGCCGCCGCGGTCGCCGAGGCCAAGGCGACGCTGTCACGGCGGCGCCTGGACCTGGCCTTCGCCACCGTCGATGCGCCCATCGACGGCCGCATCGACCAGGCGCTGCTCACCGAGGGCGCGCTGGTCTCGCCCAGCGACAGCGCACCGATGGCGGTGATCCAGCAGATCGACCAGGTCTACGTCGACGTGCGCCAGTCCGCCGCCGACCTGGACCCGCTGGACCCGGCCGCGCACGCGCAGGCCGCTGCCGGCGACGGCCTGCCGGCGCAGATCCTCGACCGTAGCGGCGTGCCCTCGGGGCTGAGCGGGCGCGTGCTGTTCTCCGGCATCAACGTCGATGCCGGCACCGGCGACGTGCTGCTGCGCATCCTGGTCGACAACCCGCAGCGGCGCCTGCTGCCGGGCATGTACGTGCGGGCGCGGGTGCCGCGCGCCCACTACGCGCAAGCGCTGCGCGTGCCGCAGCAGGCGGTCACCCATGTCGGCAAGCATGCGCAGGTGTGGGTGCTGGACGCCAACGCGCGCGTGCGCAACGCGACGGTGCAGCTGGGCGAACTGGTGCAGGGGCATTACCGTGTCGTCGCCGGCCTGCAGGCCGGGCAGCAGGTGGTGGTCGAAGGCATCGACCGGCTCGGCACCGGCACCCAGGTGAAGGCACGCGCGTGGCAGCCGCCGGCCGTCGCCACCGCGGCCGCGGACTGAGCAGGGGACGCCGCCATGCCGCAGTTCTTCATCGAGCGCCCGGTCTTCGCCTGGGTGATCGCGCTGTTCATCGTGCTGTTCGGCACCCTGGCTATCGGCCAGCTGCCGGTGGCGCGCTATCCCTCGGTGGCGCCGCCGTCGGTGTCGCTGATCGCGTCCTACCCCGGCGCCACGCCGCAGACCCTCAACGACTCGGTGGTGAGCCTGGTCGAGCGCGAGCTGTCGGGGGTCAAGAACCTGCTGTATTTCGAGTCCACGGTGGACACCTCCGGCAGCGCGCAGATCACCGCCACCTTCAAGCCCGGCACCAACGCGGAGCTGGCGCAGGTGGACGTGCAGAACCGCATCAAGGCGGTGGAGCCGCGCCTGCCGCAGGCGGTGCGGCAGAACGGCCTGCAGGTGGAATCGGCCGCTTCCGGCTTCCTGATGCTGGTCGGCCTGACCTCGCCCGACGGCCGCTACGACGAAGTGGCGCTCAACGACTACCTGGCGCGCAACATCGTGCAGGAACTGCGGCGTATCGACGGCGTCGGTCGCGTGCAGCTGTTCGGCGCCGAGCAGGCCATGCGCGTGTGGGTGGACCCGGACAAGCTCGTCGCCTACGGCCTAACCATGACCGAACTGGCGCAGGCGATCGAGCAGCAGAACGCGCAGATCGCGCCCGGCCGCCTCGGCGACGAGCCGGCCGTGCGCGGCCAACGCCTGACCGTGCCACTGACCGTGGCCGGGCAACTGACCACGCCCGCGCAGTTCGCTGCCATCGTGCTGCGTGCCGACAGCGGCGGCGCGCGGGTGACCCTGGGCGACGTGGCGCGGGTGGAACTGGGCGCGCAGTCCTATGGCTTCTCCAACCGCGAGAACGGCGCCGCCGCCACCAGCGCGGCGATCCAGCTCTCGCCCGGCGCCAATGCGGTGCGCACCGCGCAGGCGGTGAAGGAACGCCTGGCGGAACTGGCCGCGAGCATGCCAACGGGCATGACCTATTCGATCCCGTTCGACACTGCGCCGTTCGTGAAGCTCTCGATCAAGCAGGTGCTCAAGACCCTGCTCGAGGCGATGGTGCTGGTGTTCCTGGTGATGTACCTGTTCCTGCAGAACGTGCGCTACACACTGATCCCGGCCATCGTCGCGCCGATCGCGCTGCTGGGCACCTTCGCGGTGATGCTGCTGGCCGGCTTCTCCATCAACGTGCTGACCATGTTCGGCATGGTGCTGGCGATCGGCATCATCGTCGACGATGCCATCGTGGTGGTGGAGAACGTCGAACGGATCATGGCCGGCGAAGGCTTGCCGCCGCGGGAGGCGACGACCAAGGCGATGCGCGAGATCACCGGCGCGGTGGTCGGCATCACCCTGGTGCTGACCGCGGTGTTCATCCCCATGGCCTTCGCCAGCGGTTCGGTGGGCGTGATCTACCAGCAGTTCACCCTGGCGATGGCGGTGTCGATCCTGTTCTCGGCGTTCCTGGCGCTGACCCTGACCCCGGCGCTGTGCGCCACCCTGCTGCGTCCGGTCGCGCCCGGCCATCAAGCCAAGCGCGGATTCTTCGGCGCGTTCAACCGTGGCTTCGAGCGCCTGGCTGGCGGTTATGCCACGCGCGTGACCTGGCTGCTGCGACGCGGCGGGCGGGTGATGGCGGTGTTCGCGGCGCTGTGCGTGGCGCTGGTCTTGGCGATGCGCATGCTGCCCTCGGCGTTCCTGCCCGAAGAGGACCAGGGTTATTTCATGACCTCGATCCAATTGCCCACCGGCGCCACCAGCGAGCGCACCTTGGACGTGGTCAAGGCGTTCGAACGGCACGTCGCCACGTGCCCGGCGCTGGCCTCCAACTTGGTGATCCTGGGTTTCAGCTTCTCCGGCTCGGGCACCAACGCGGCCATGGCCTTCACCATGCTCAAGGATTGGGACCAGCGCCACGGCGCCAGCGCGCGCGACGAAGCCGAACGCGCGCAGCAGGCGATGGCCGCCTTGCCCGAAGGCACGGTGATGAGCCTGCTGCCGCCGGCCATCGACGAGCTCGGCACCTCCTCCGGCTTTACCGTGTACCTGCAGGACCGCGGCAACCGCGGCGAGGCGGCGTTGATGGCCGCGCAAGCACAACTGCTGGACCTGGCCGCGCGCAGCGACGTGGTCAGCGATGTCTATGCCGACGGCCTGCCGCCGGGCAAGAGCATTCACCTGGAGATCGATCGCCAGCAGGCCGAGACCATGGGCCTGTCGTTCGCTACGGTGAGCACTACGTTGTCGGCGGCGATGGGCTCGCTGTACGTCAACGACTTCCCCAACGCCGGGCGCATGCAGCAGGTGATCCTGCAGGCCGACGCCGCGTCGCGCATGCAACTGGACGACGTGCTGGGCCTGCGCGTGCGCAGCGACAGCGGAGGCATGGTGCCACTGCGCGAAGTGGTGCGCGCCAGCTGGACCGACGCCCCACAGCAGTTGATGCGCTTCCAGGGCTTCCCGGCCGTGCGCATCGCCGGCGGCGCCGCGCCCGGCGTGTCCAGCGGCGCGGCCATGGCCGAGATGGAACGGCTGGCTGCGCAACTGCCGCCCGGCTTCGCCGTGGCCTGGACCGGGCAATCGCTGCAGGAACGGCAGTCAGCCGCGCAGGCGCCGCTGCTGATGCTGCTGTCGGCGCTGGTGGTATTCCTGGTGCTGGCGGCGCTGTACGAGAGCTGGTCGATCCCGCTGTCGGTGCTGCTGGTGGTGCCGCTGGGCCTGCTCGGCGCGGTCGCCGCGGTGATGCTGCGCGGCCTGCCCAACGACGTGTTCTTCAAGGTCGGGCTGATCACCATCATCGGCCTGTCGGCAAAGAACGCCATCCTCATCGTCGAGTTCGCCCGGCAACTGCACCGCGACGGCCAGGGGCTGGTCGAGGCGGCGACCAATGCCGCACGGTTGCGCCTGCGCCCGATCCTGATGACCTCGCTCGCCTTCGCCCTGGGCGTGGTGCCGCTGATGCTGGCCAGCGGCGCCAGCGCCGAGACCCAGCACGCCATCGGCACCGGCGTGTTCGGCGGCATGGTCAGCGGCACCGTGCTGGCGATCTTCTTCGTGCCGGCGTTCTTCGTCTGCGTGGTGGGGCTGCAGGAGCGCGTGGCGCACTGGCGTGCGCGACGCGGCGGCGACGCGTCAGCCGAGAACTAGACCGGCGCTGCGGCTGCCATTGCGGCAGTCAACTGTCGTGCAGCCGCGACAAGCGAAGCCGAAAGCCGACTGACGCCCTCCGTCGTCGGGACTGAAGTCCCTCCCACAGTGCAGTCCTCCGACAAGGCTGGTGCCGCGCCTGTGGGAGCGGCTTCGGCCGCGACGCGACCAGGCATGACGAGAAGGTCGTCTCCCACCGTTGCGCAGCATCGTTCGCATCCACACCGCACCGTCGATCGCCGTCCTCACTCCACCTGGCACAACGGCACTTCGCCCGGCCGCAAGGTCAGCACCCGCACGCCGCTGGCGGTCACCGCGACGGTGTGCTCGAACTGCGCCGAGAGCTTGCCGTCGCGCGTATGCACCGGCCATTGCTCGGGCAATGCGCGGATCGCCGCGCGCCCCTGGTTGAGCATCGGCTCGATGGTGAACACCATGCCCTCGCGCAACTCCAGGCCGGTGCCGGCGTGCCCGTAGTGCAGGATCTGCGGTTCCTCGTGCATGGCGCGGCCGATGCCGTGGCCGCAGTACTCCTTGACCACGGTGTAGCCATGCGCGCGCGCATGCCGCGCGATGGCGTGACCGATGTCGCCCAGCCGCGCGCCCGGACGCACCGCGGCAATGCCCTTCCACATCGCCTGGTACGCGGCCTGCACCAGCCGCCGCGCCGGATAGCCCACCTCGCCCACCAGGTAGGTGGTGCTGGAGTCGGCGATGTAGCCGTGCTTCTCCAGGGTGATGTCCAGATTGACGATCTGCCCGTGGCGCAGCACATCGTCGGCCGACGGCACGCCATGGCAGACCACGTCGTCGATGGAGGCATTGAGCACGAACGGGAAACCGTACTGGCCCTTGCTCGCGGGCCGTGCGCCCAGTTCGTCCACGATCATTCGTTCGACGAGGTCGTTGAGCTCCAGCGT
Source organism: Xanthomonas sp. 3307 (assembly GCF_014199735.1). Classification (NCBI taxonomy): domain Bacteria; kingdom Pseudomonadati; phylum Pseudomonadota; class Gammaproteobacteria; order Lysobacterales; family Lysobacteraceae; genus Xanthomonas; species Xanthomonas sp. 3307. The sequence continues at coordinate 142,192 of NZ_JACHOG010000004.1, forward strand.
ACTGCGACTCAGCAAGCACATCCCGTCCAGCCGTGCGAACACCTGCGCCAGCAGCCGCCCGGACTCGGCCAGCAGCGCCAGCTCGTCCGGCCGCTTGATCACGTGCGCCCCGGTGTCACCGCCTGCGGCCGCACCCCCGCCGCGCGCAGCTCGCGCGCCACGATGTCCTGGAACGACAGCTCTGGGTTCATCTCGCACAGCATGCCGACCTTGATCCAGAAATTGGCCTGCGCGTTGATCGAACGGCTGGTCACGGTGCAGGCGCGACGCAGTTGGTCGTGCAGGTCGTCGTCGATATTGACGATGCCCATGGTGGCTCCCGATGCGATGAATATATGCATCGTATACGTTTCATATATTACCGGCAAGCCAGCACTCCACTACCCGGCGCAATGCTCCGCATCACGATCGAGCAGCGTTGGCCACCCCGTAGGTCGCCTACCAGATACCAGGGAACCTTCAAGCGGGAGAGGAAGCGCATCTATGGGCGCGGCTTCGTCCGCGACGAGGCATCCCCTGTAACGCCCGTCGCCGAAGCCGCTCCCATGGCAGCGGATCGTTGCCGTTGATCGGCGCCGCCGCATGTTTCCTGGCGTCGCCCGATCTCAGGAAGTGAGACGCCGCAGCCGCATGCTTGCGCGCTCCCCGCTGCTGCCCTGGCCGCCCTGGCTGCAGGACAGCCAGAAGCGCACATGCGCTGACGTCAGCATCCGCCTCCTCGCCCGGCCTGCCTGGGCCAGGCCGTGAATGGCGCCATCCGCACACGCGGCGCCCGGCCCAGTGCGGACATGCGGTCGTCGTTGCCCACGGGATTTCTCCATCGATGGATCGCACCATGCTCAAGGCACGTATCGGCGACCTGTTCGCCAGCCACGCCCACGTCTACGCGAATGCGGTCAATTGCGCCGGCATCATGGGCAAGGGCATCGCGCAGGCGTTCAAGCGGCGCTACCCGGCCATGTTCGAGGACTATGCCGTGCGCTGCCGCGAGGGCCGCGTGCGCATCGGCGAACCCTATCTCTATGCGGAAGCCAGCGGCATCCGCATTCTCAACTTCCCGACCAAGCGCCATTGGCGCTCGCCATCGCGGCTCGAGGACATCGCCGCAGGGCTGGACTATCTCGCCGCGCATCTGCGTGCATGGGACGTGCGCAGTCTTGCCCTGCCGCCGCTCGGCTGCGGCAATGGTGGGCTGGCCTGGGACGATGTCGGTCCGCTGATCTACCGCACGCTGGCGCACCTGCCGGTCGACATCGAGGTCTACGCACCGTACGGCACGCCGCTGGCGCAGCTCGAGCCCGCCTTCCTGTCGCGGCCGGCAAACGCCTCGGCCGAGGGCACCGGCAAACGCACGGCGACCCAGCCGGGCTGGGTCGCGATCATGGAAGTGCTGCGACGGCTGCAAACCCGGCCGGAGGCGCGGCCGATCGGGCGCACGCTGTTCCAGAAGCTCTGCTGGGCCATGACCGAGCTGGGCGTGCCGACCGGGCTGACATTCGGCGATGCCGGTCGTGGACCGCGGCAGGGCGACGTCCGGCCGATCCTGACCGACCTGGCCAACCGCAACTGGCTGCACGAACAGCCGCAGGGACGGACGATGGCGCTGCGCGCGTCGCCGCAATATGACACCGAGCATGCCCGGTTCGCTGCGGCGTATGCGCCCTACGAGGCCGAGATCGCCAAGGCCGTGGACCTGTTCGCGCGCATCAGGAACACCGACCAGGCCGAGGACATCATGACGGTGTTCCAGGCCGCGCGCCGCCTGCAGGCGGCGCATGCCGGGCAACTACCCGATGCACAGCAGCTCCTTGCCCATCTGCGTCACGCACACACGATTGGGGAGTCGGGGGAAGAGCAGCGTGCGACGGCAGCGGCGATCGACACACTGCTGGCGCTGGACTGGATTCGCTTGCGTTGAGCACGGCGCTGCCAGGCGCGCCGCCAAGTGCCTAGTCCGGCGCGATTCGCAGCAAATGACGCCGCGTCGTCGCGGCGGCCACATGCCGACGACGGCCATCCACGGTCGACACGGCTGAGTCGCCGGAGCGCCGACACACCCGCCACCATGCAGGCCGCCGCGCCGGGCCGACAGTTGTCCGGCCACCTGCACGGTCGCCGTACAGCGGCCATGGTCGCACGGTAGACTCACGGCCTTTCTCGCGAAGCCATCACCGTGCTGCTGTCCCTGTCCACCACCACCCAGCCCGCCACCGATCTCGGCTACCTGCTGGTCAAGCATCCCGAGCGCGCCCACGAGGTCACCCTGCCATTCGGCACCGCACGGGTGTTCTACCCGCAGGCCGACGACACGCGCTGCACCGCGGTGCTGATGCTGGACATCGACCCAGTCGGGCTGGTGCGCGGCCGTGGCGAAGCCGAAGGCAGCCTGTCGCAGTACGTCAACGACCGTCCGTACGTCGCCAGTTCCTTCCTCTCGGTTGCGCTCAAGCGCGTGTTCGGCACCGCCATGGCCGGCACCAGCAAGAGCCGCCAGGCACTGGCGGACACGGCCATTGCGCTGGAAGCGGAGATTCCGGTGCTGCGGTGTCGCGGCGGCGAGCAATTGCTGCAGGCCTGGTTCGAGCCCCTCGGCTACACCGTGACGGTTGAACGCCTGCCGCTGGACCCGCGCTTTCCCGAGTGGGGCGACAGCCCGTATGTCCGCCTGCAGCTCGCCGGGACCGTGCGCCTGCAGGACCTGCTGACCCACCTGTACGTGCTGCTGCCAGCCATCGATGGCGACAAGCACTACTACGTCGGCCAGGACGAAATCGAGAAGCTGCTCGACAAGGGCAGCACCTGGCTATCGGCACACCCGCAACGCGAGGCGATCGTCGGCCGCTACCTGCGCCGCCACAAGCCGCTGGTGCGTGCGGCACTGGCGCGCCTGCTGGACGACGAGGAGGAGGCGATCGACGAACAGGAAGTGCGCAAGGAAGCGGTCGAGGACGCGATCGAGCGTCCGCTCAGCCTCAACGACCAGCGTATGCAGGCCGTGGTCGAGACGCTGCGCTCGCTTGGCGCGCGCCGTGTGGTTGACCTGGGCTGCGGCGAAGGCCGTCTGCTCGGCCTGCTGCTCAAGGAGCCGCAGATCGAGCACCTGCTGGGCGTCGACGTGTCGCTGCGCTCGCTGGACCACGCCGCCGAGCGGCTGCACTTGGAGCGCATGCCGCCGGCGCAGCGCCAACGCATTACCCTGGCCCACGGCGCACTGACCTACCGCGATCGCCGCATCGAGGGCTTCGATGCCGCCTGCGCGATCGAGGTGATCGAACACATGGATGCGCCGCGTCTGCCCGCGTTCGAGCGCGCCCTGTTCGGTTTCGGCAAGCCGCCAGCGGTGGTCATCACCACGCCGAACAGCGAATACAACGTGCGCTTCCCGACCCTTCCGGCCGGGCGTTTCCGCCACCCCGACCACCGCTTCGAGTGGACGCGCACGGAATTCCGCGCCTGGGCCGACGGCGTGGCGCAGCGCAACGGTTACCGCGTGCGCCATGCCCCCATCGGCCCAGACGATCCGGAGGTCGGCCCGCCGACCCAGATGGCGGTGTTCACCCGCGACGTGGCCTGACCCTTTCGGCATCCTCATGACAATACGCATTCCCAAGCTCAGCCTGGTCGCCCTGATCGGGCCGTCCGGCAGCGGCAAGTCCACCTTCGCCCGCACCCACTTCCTGCCAACCGAAGTAGTCTCCTCCGACGTCTGCCGCGGCCTGGTCGCCGACGACGAGAACGACCAGACCGCCACCGGCGACGCCTTCGAGGTGCTGTACTTCATCGCGCGCAAGCGGCTCGCCGCCGGACGCCTGACCGTCGTCGACGCCACCAACGTGCGTCCGGAAGACCGCAAGCGTCTGGTCGAACTGGCGCGCGAGTTCCATGTGCTGCCCTGCGCCATCGTGTTCGACCTGCCCGAGCGCGTGTGCCAGGACCGTAACAGCGTGCGCCCGGATCGCAACTTCGGCCCGCATGTCATCCGCAACCAGCAGCAGGCGCTGCGCAAGGGGCTGCGCGGCCTGGAGCGCGAAGGCTTCCGCCATGTCAGCGTGCTGCGCTCGGTAGAGGACGTCGCGTCCGCCGCGATCGAACGCATCAAGGTCTGGAACGACCGCCGCGAGGAGCACGGGCCATTCGACCTGATTGGCGACGTGCACGGCTGCCGCGACGAACTGGTTGCCCTGCTCGGTCGCCTGGGCTACACCGTCGGCGGCACCCGCGAGGCACCCGAGATCGCCGCACCGGAAGGGCGCAAGGCGGTCTTCGTCGGCGACCTGGTCGACCGCGGCCCGGATTCGCCCGGCGTGCTGCGCCTGGTCATGCACATGGTCGGCAACGGCACCGCGTTGTGCGTGCCCGGCAACCACGACGTGAAGCTGCAGCGCAAGCTGGCCGGACGCGACGTGCGCATCAGCCATGGCCTGGCCGAGACGCTGGAACAACTGCAGGCCGAGCCGGAGGAGTTCAGCCGCGAGGTCGCCGCCTTCATCGACAAGCTGGTCAGCCATTACGTGCTCGACGACGGCAAGCTGGTGGTCGCCCACGCCGGCCTCAAGCAGGAATTGCAGGGCCGCACCTCGCAGCGCGTGCGCGAATTCGCGCTGTACGGCGAGACCACCGGCGAGATCGACGCGTTCGGCCTGCCGGTCCGTTCCGACTGGGCGCGCGACTATCGCGGCCCGGCCATGGTGGTGTACGGCCACACGCCGACGCCGGAGCCGGAATGGGTCAACCGCACCATCTGCCTCGACACCGGCTGCGTGTTCGGCGGCAAGCTCACCGCGCTGCGCTATCCGGAGAAGGAACTGGTCTCGGTCGCGGCCGCGCGTGAGTACTACGCACCGGTCAAGCCGCTGCTCCCTGCCGAAGACGCGAGCGCCGCGGCCACCGCGCCGCGCGAGGCATTGCTGCTCGACCTGGACGATGTCGCCGGCAAGCGCGTGATCGAGACTCGCGCCTTCCGCAGCGTCACCATCCGCGAGGAGAACAGCATCGCCGCGCTGGAGGTGATGAGCCGCTTCGCCATCGACCCGCGCTGGCTTGTGTACCTGCCGCCGACGATGGCACCGCCGGAGACTGCCAAGTCCGGCGATCTGCTCGAACGTCCGCAGGAAGCGCTTGACTTCTATCGCCAGGAAGGCATCGCCACGCTGGTGTGCGAGGAAAAACACATGGGCTCGCGCGCGGTCGTCGTGCTGTGCCGCGATGCCGGTGTCGCGCAGCGCCGTTTCGGCATCGGCGACGACGGTCGCGGTGTCGTCTACACCCGCACCGGCCGCCGCTTCTTCGGCGAGCGCGAGCTGGAAAACGCCTTGCTGGACCGCCTCGACGCGGCACTGCAGCGCGCAGGCCTCTGGGAGGAACTGAACACCGATTGGATCGTGCTCGACGCGGAACTGCTGCCATGGTCGGCCAAGGCTCAGGAGCTGCTACGCGAGCAGTACGCGCCCACCGGTGCCGCCGCCACCGCGGCGCTTGCCACCGCGCGCACCTGGCTGGACGCGGCCGCCGCGCGTGGCGTCGATGTGCAGCCCTGGCAGCAGCAGGCGCAGGCCCGCCACGGCGATGCCAGCCGCTTCGTCGACGCCTACCGCCGCTACTGCTGGGAGGTGAACGGCCTGGAGGACCTGAAGATCGCGCCGTTCCACGTGCTGGCCTGCGAAGGCGTGGCCGGCCTGGAGCGCGACCATCGCTGGCACCTGGACGTCGCCCGTCGCCTGGCCGACGTCGAACCGCTGGTGCGCCTGACCCGGCATGTGTTCGTCGACCTTGCGGACGAGGCCAGCGTCGCCGACGCCGTCGCCTGGTGGGAGACACTGACCGCGCAGGGTGGCGAAGGCATGGTCATCAAGCCGGTCGAAGGCCTGGCGCGCAGCAAGCGCGGGCTGGTGCAACCGGCCATCAAGTGCCGCGGCCGCGAGTACCTGCGCATCATCTACGGGCCCGAGTACACCGAACCGCAGAACCTCGACCGGCTACGCCAGCGTGGCCTGCGCACCAAGCAATCGCTGGCCATCCGCGAGTTCGCGCTGGGCCTGGAGGCGCTGCAGCGTTTCGTCGCGCAGGAACCACTGTACCGCGTGCACGAATGCGTGTTCGGCGTATTGGCGCTGGAGAGCGAACCGGTGGACGTGCGGCTTTAACACCCATGTCCGTGCTTTTCCGCAATCCGGCCACGCGGCCGGGTTACCCGCATACCGCACCGCGGCGCCACGACCGGCGCCGCCCGCGATGAGGGCGGCATCGCGTCGGGACTGCGCCGCCCACGTACAGGTGGGCGGCGTCATGCGATCGGTCAGAAACTCACGCGCCACACACTGTTGCCGACATCGTCGGCAATCAGCAGCGCGCCGTCTTTGTCCTGCGCCAGGCCGACCGGGGCACCGAACAGCTGCGACTCGTCTTCCGAATGGAAGCCGCTGACCACGGTCTGCGGCGGACCGGCCGGACGGCCATGCTGGAACGGCACGTAGACCACCTGGTAGCCGCTGAGCGGCGAGCGGTTCCAACTGCCGTGCTCGGCGACGAACGCACCTTCGCGATACTTGGCCGGAAGCGTCTCGCCGCGGGTGAACCACAGGCCTAGCGCCGCCACATGCGAACCCAACGCATAGTCCGGCTTGATCGCCTTGGCGACCAGGTCGGGCCGCTGCTCTTTGACCCGCGTATCCACGTTCTGTCCGTAATAGCTGTAGGGCCAGCCATAGAAGCCACCTTCCTGCACCGAGGTCAGGTAATCGGGCACCAGGTCGGCGCCGATCTCATCGCGTTCGTTGGCGATCGCCCACAACCTCCCCGTCCGTGGCTCCCACTGCAGTCCGGTGGGATTGCGGATGCCCGAGGCGAAGATGCGGCTGCTGGCCGAGGCGACATCCACTTCCAGCACCGCCGCGCGGCGGTACTCCACGTCCAGTCCGTTCTCGCCGATGTTGCTGTTGGATCCGACGCCCACGTACAGCTTGCGTCCGTCCTGGCTCGCCAACAGCGCCTTGGTCCAATGGTGCTCGATGGTGCCGGGAAGATCGGTGAACAATGTGCCGGCCGCGCTGATCTGCGTCTGGCCGGCGACATAGGGAAACTTCATGATGGCGTCGGTGTTGGCGACGTACAGGCTATCGCCGATCAACTGGACACCGAACGGCGAGTGCAGGCCCTGCAGGAACACGTGCCGCTCCCATGTGCCGTCAGCGGCTCTGCGCAGCAGCGTGATGCGGTTGCCGCCCTTGGCGCTCTTGCCGGAGCGGCCCTGGATCAGGCCGGCGATCAGTTGCTTGGGCGTGGTGACCGGCTCCATGCCCGGCGAGTTGGATTCCACCACCAGCACATCGTCGTTGGGCAGCACGTACAGCTGGCGCGGATGCATCAGGCCGCCCGCGATCTTCTCGATCTTCAGCCCGGCCGCCACCTTGGGCGCTTGTCCCTCTTTCCAGCCCACACCCTCGGGAACCTGCATCGGCGGCAACAGGAAATTCCTGGCTTCCGGCAGCGGTGGCGCGTTGCCCGACTGCTGCGTCGGTTCGAGCGCGGCCTTGCCACCGCAAGCGGCCAGGGCGATCGCGCAGGCCAGGGCCACGGCGGACATACATAGGCGCTTAGCCATGGACATACTCCTCATGCAAGGGACGGCGAATGGCGATGAGGACATGCCCGATGGCAAGCAGCACCACCGTGACGACCGAGAGCCAGAGCCCCGCAGGCACCACGGCATACGCATCGCGGCTATGCACGAAGGAATTGAAGATGGCGACGACGATCGCCAGCAGGTTCAACCAGAAGTCGAGCCGCTCCACCGGCAGTGCAGAGCGTCGCGCGGTGATCCAGACCTGCACCAGATTGATCAGCCGCGGCACGATGGCGATGACCAGACCGATCGCGATCAGCCAGGCGGCCGCCTTGGTCCACAGGATCACGCCCGTGCGGGCGTAGACGACGTCGAAGATCAGCGCGGCGACGAAGCAGCCGAATGGAATGGGATTGAGTAGGCCATAAAGGGCATTGGCCACGACGGAACGGCGTGGTGCGGGTGCGGTCTGCGGATGCATGAGACAGCTCTCGACGAAAGGAGGGAGGAGGCGAATCGCCCAGTCACCGTGGGACCGCGGAACACTCCGCTCCGGTGACGCGACCCACTATCTGCCCCTCCACGTCTAGAGGGTGTCGCGATCGGCTAGCGCCTCTTCGGCGCGATCCGCACGCCGCTGCTCTCGCGTACGCACAACGTCACTGGCGCGATGGTGCTGCGTGGTGCGGCGCCTGCCTCCCGTTGTGCGAGCACCAGCTGCGCCGCCTGGCGGCCACGGGCGCGTGGTTGCGCAGCGAGCGTGGTCAGCGCCGGCGTGCTCACCGCGGCCTCGGGGATGTCGTCGAAACCGGTGATCGCGAAGTCCAGGCCCGGACGGATGCCGCGCGCGAGCAGGCCCAGCATCAGGCCCAGCGCGACCGTGTCGTTGTAGCAGACCGCCGCGGTGGGCGACGCGTCGTGGGCAAACAGGTCGCCGTGGCGTGCGGCCGCTTCAAGGCGATTGGGTGCCGACTCGATCAGCCACGCCGGGTCGACCGGCAGCTTGGCCTGCCGCATCGCCTGCGCGTGGCCGGCGCGGCGCTGCCGGCAGGAACTGGAATCGGCATGGCCGCCGTAGAACGCGATACGACGGTGGCCGAGCGCGATCAGATGCTCGGTGGCCAGTTGTGCGCCGCGCTGGTTGTCCAGGCCGAGAAAGCCCCAGTCGTCGGCACCGGCCAGTTCGCGATTGAACAGCAGCACGTTCGCGCGCGCATCCAGCACCGTGTGCAGTTCGGCGACGTCGCTGCCCTCGGCCGGCGACAGGATCACCCCGGCCGGGGTGTGTTCCATCAGCGAACCCAGCACCGCCTGCTGCCGCGCGGGCGATTCGCCGGTGCTGCCGAGCAGGGTCACGTAGCCCTGCTCGCCCAGTGCCTCGTCCACGCCAGCGGCGAATTCGGCGAAGAACGGATTGGCCAGGTCGTTGATGACCAGGGCCACGCAGGTCGAGGTGCGGCGGCGCAGGTTCGCGGCGCCGCGGTTGTAGACGTAGCGCTGCCGTTTCAGTTCCGCTTCCACCCGCGCGCGGGTGTCGGCATGCACCAGCGGGCTGCCGCGCAGCACCAGCGAGACGGTGGCGCGCGAGACGCCGACCGCCTCGGCGATGTCGGTGACGGTCACCACGCGCTGGCGGTCGCGCGCGGCGGCGACCGGTGCGGTCTTTGCGGCCTTTTTCGCCTTGTCCGCATGCTCCGCCGCAACCGGTGCCGCCTTGCGCGCGGCGACCTTGGCAGCGTTGGAGCCTGCGGATCCGGTTCCGGGTGGACGCTTCTGGCGCATCGGATCGATTCCCTTCGGGCGAGGCGCCCAGCCTAAACCATCGGCTGCGCGCGCCTGCCGCGAGACGGCACGGACTCAGCGCCAGCCCAGGCTGGCGGCGGACGGCGGCGCCGCGCACGGCGACATCGGCAGATCCTGCGGCTGCGTCCCCCAACCCTGCGGCTGCGGCGCATCGCGCAGGTCGAAACGCAGGCGGCCGCCTTGATGCAACTGCGCCCAGTCCAGCCACACCGGCGCGTGCGCGCGGCCATCCAGCGACACGCCACCGACGTAGCGCAGCTTGCCGTCACCGGCCTGCGGCGCGTCGATACGCAGCGTGCGGCCCGGCCCCACGTCCAGTTCGACACGCGAGAAGCGCGGCGCGTGCAGCAGGAACTGCCCGGTGCCCGGCACCGCCGGATACAGGCCCATGGCGCTGAACAGATACCACGCCGACATCGTGCCCAGGTCGTCGTTGCCGGTGACGCCGTTCGGCGCATTGGTGAACAACGTCTGCGCCGCATGCAGCACGGTGCTGGTCTTCCACGGCTGGCCGATCAGCGTGTACATCCACGGCGCGTGCAGGTCGGGCTCGTTGTTGGGGTTGTAGCGGAACTGGCTGTAGTAGCTGTACGGCCCCACCACCCATTCCTTGCGCGCAGCGCCGGCCGGGTCGGCCAGCAGCGCGTCGTAGGCGAAGAACGCGTCCAGGCGGCGCGCCGCCTGCTCGGGCCCGTGCATCGCCTGCACCAGGCCCGGCACGTCCTGCTGCGCCAGCCACTGGTACTGCCAGGCCGTGCCTTCGTGGAAGCCGTGCTGCGAGCGCGGATCGTAATGCCCATCCGACGGCGTGTACCACGCGCCATCTTCGGTGCGCGGCCGCGGGAAGCCGGTGAAACCGGTGTCCGTGTCGCGCACGGACGGATCCCACACCGTCCGCCAGTTGCGCCCGCGGCGGTTCAGCACCGCCGCGTCCTCGGCGTGGCCCAGTGCGCCGGCCATCGTCGACAGCGCGCAGTCGGCCAGCGCGTACTCCAGCGTCGCCGAGCCGCCATGGTGCGGGTCGACGTCCATGCCCTTGGACGGGAACGCGCGGTCGTACTGCACGAAACCCTGCGCCAGGTAGTTGGCGTTGCCGGACCGCCCGGCGTGCCGCGAATTCAACGGCGGCATCTCGAAGGCGTTGCGGCGCAGCGCGGCGTAGGCCTCGGCCTCGCGGCCCTGCAGCGCGCCGAAGCGCCACAGGTCGACCAGGAACGGCGTGACCGGATCGCCGGTCATCACGTTGCTCTCGAAGTTGGCATAGCCCCAGCGCGGCAGCCAACCGCCTTGCGCGTTGATCGCCAGGATCGAACGGCCGATGTCCGCGGCGCGCTGCGGCTTGAGCAGGGCCAGCAACTGATTCTGCGCGCGGTAGGTGTCCCACAGCGAGAAGAACTCGTGGTACGTCCAGCCGTCGGCGTGGTGGATGCCGTCGTCGTAGCCGCGGTAACGGCCATCGGCGTCGCTGCCGGTCAGCGGCTGCAACAGGGAGTGGTACAGCGCGGTGTAGAACACCACGCGGTCGTCGCCGCTGCCGCCGCGCACGCGCACGCTGGCCAGTTCCTTGTCCCAGGCCTGCTGCGCGCGGGCGCGCATGGCGTCGAAGCCGAGCAGGCGGCCATTGGCCATGCCCTCGCTGCGCAGGTTGTTGCGCGCGCCCTCGGCATCCACGTGCGAGATCGCCGAGATGGCGGTGACCGCACGGCCCTTGCCCAGGTCGAAAGTGAGCCACGCGCCGCTGGGCTTGCCCTCGCCCTCCATGCCATGGCGCGATCCCGGCACGCCACCGGCCTCGCCCCAGGTGCCGAAGGCCTTGAACGGGCGGTCGAATTCCAGGCGGAACCAGGTGGTGTACTGGTGGCCGCCGCAGAAGCTCTGGGTGACCAGCTTGCCTTCCACCACGCGGTCGCCGACCACGGTTAGCGTGCTGCCGGTGACCGTGTGGCGGGCGTTGGCCTGGCCGATGTTGACCAGCACGTGGCCGTCGCCCGAGGTGGAAAAGGTATAGCGCTCGGCCGCGGCGCGGGTCAGCGCAGTGGCTTCGGCGTCGATGCCGCCGTAATCGGTCAGCCGCACCTTGTAGTAGCCGGCCTGGCCGCGCTCGCCGTCGTGCTGGTAGCGCGCGCCGTAGCGGGTATGGTCGAACGCCTTCGGATCGGCCGTGTCGAAATCGCCGCCGGGACCGATGCGCCCGGTCACCGGCAGCACCGAGACCTGCCCGCCCTGCTCCCAGCAGCCGGCGCCGGACAGGAAGGAATGGCCGAAGCCGCGGATCTGCGGGTCGTCGTAGCGCCAGCCGGCGTAGTGCGCACCGATCGGGCTGACCTGGATCATCCCGAACGGGGCGGACGCACCGGGAAAGGTGTTGCCGTCGTCCTTGCTGCCGATGAAGGTGTTGACCTCGGCACTGGGCCGCGGCACGGCGGCAAGCGCCGGCGTGGCCAGCAGCAAAGACAGGGCGAACGTGCGCAGCACGCAAGGCAGCAGGGACGACGTCATGCGATGGGATCCTGTGGTGAACGGCTGCGTAAACGCGACGGCGCAGTCGTGGACGGCGAAAACGGTAGCCCGGCCGTCGCCGGACCGTCGCGCCCATGCTGTCCGCCGCGCGGCAGGCATGGGCACGACACAATGCAGCCTAGAACTTGTAGGTCAACCCAAGGTACGCCAGCCGGCCTGCGTAGCCACCTGTGTAGAAGCGTGCCCGGGTATCGTCGCCCAGGTGCTGGCGCGACTCCTGCTTGGTCAGATTCAGCACCGAGGCGGTGAGGCTGAGCGCCGGGGTGATGTTGTATGCCGCGTTCACATCGATCTGGTAGTACGGCTCCTCGTAGACGTTCAGCCCGTTGACCAGGCCCTGCACCAGCTCGCCGCGACGGTTGTACGAGGCGCGCAGCAGCAGGCGGTCGGTCTCGTAGAACACGGTGAGGTTGGTCTGGTTCTTGGCGCTGCCGGGCATGGAGGTCTTGCCGACCTCGGTGCCGTCCTCCAGTCGCACCGCCGCCTTGCTGGCATCGTTGTAGGTGTAGTTGAACTGCACGCCGAGCCCTGAGGGCAGCGTGTGCTGCGCGTACAGCTCCACGCCCTGCGACACCGCATCCTGGCCGCCGGCCTGGGTGCTGTAGTTCTGCACCGTGACCGCCTGCCCATTGATCATCATGTTCACGTCGCTGACCACGTCGACAGCGAAGTTCTCCACGTTCTTGCGGAACAGTCCCACGCCCGCCACCGAGCCCGGCTGGAAGTACCACTCCAGCCCCAGGTCGAACTGGGTGGCCTTGTATGGCTGCAGGTTCTTGTTGCTGCCCGAGCCGTACCAGCCCTGCTCGCTGGCGCCGCCGGTCAGGCGCCGGTCGGCCACGTACTCGGGGCTGTAGTACTCCAGGCTGCCCGGCGCGGCGATGTCGTTGTAGCTCGGCCGTGCGATCACCTTCGAGGCCGCCGCGCGCAGCAGCAGGTTCTCGGTCAGGTCATAGGCCAGGTTGAAGCTCGGCAGCACGTCGGTGTAGTTGCGGTCCAGGCCGCTGACCACGAACGACTCGTTGCGCTGCTGCGTGTCCGACAAGCGCCAGTAGCCCTCGGTGCCGCAGTAGGTATCGGCCGGCGCGCCTGTGGGCATGGCAGCGCCCTGCTGGCAGGCCAGCGGGTTGCCGTCGGCGCCGTCGAAGAAGTAGTCGTTGTAGGCGGTCACCTTGTCGGTGGAATCGGCATGCTGGCCGGTGCGCGCGACGCGCACGCCGACGTTGCCGCGCAGGCGCTCGGTGTGGAAGTTGAGCTGCAGGTAGGTCGAATAGATCTTCTCGTCGACGTTGTAGACGAAGTTGTCTTCGCTACGGGTCTGCATCGCGCCGTAGGTGTTGTTCAAGTAACCGATATAGCCGGGGAAGTTGATCGCCGGGAACGCGCTGGATCTCACCCCGCCGGCGAGGTTGTTCATGGAAAACAACAGATCCGGCGAGAACTGCGTGGCCAGCGCGTTGCAGCGCCCGTTCCAGTAACGGTTGTTGTAATCGCTGGGGTCGGTGCCCGGGCACACCCAATAATTGTTGCCGGTGTTGCGATGGACGCCGCCGTCGCGGCGCTTGAGGCCGAACTGCAGCGAGTCGAAGACCTCGCCGTCGATGTGCCAGGTGGTATCGATCTGCGCATACTGCTGCTGATTGGTGTTGCGGGTCCAGGACGAACTGGTCGAACCCAGATCGACCTGCAGGAGGCCATCGCGCAGGTTCTGCATCAGCTCCGGCGAGAACGTCATGGACGGCGTGCCGGTCAGGTCCCAGGCGCTGGCGAAGTTGCCGTTGCTCCAGCTGCCGTCGGCGTTCTGGCGGCGCGGCTTGATCGGCAGGGAGAACTGCAGCTCCGGCCCGCCCTTGGCCCAGGTGCGGCCGGCCTTGAACGCCACGTCCACCTTTTCGCCGCGCCATTCGCCGCCCAGGTCCACCGTCTGCGACAGCGACTTCTCGATGTTGTAACTGCCGGTGATCTGCGGCGTCGGTACCGTGCAGTCGTCCGAGCCCCAGCCGCCGGGCGGCAGGCCGGCCGCGGCGGCCTGGGCTTCGCTGCAGTAATACGCCTTGCCCGGATGCAGGCTGTAGTCGGCACCGGTGACGATGGTGCCGCTGGGATCGAAGCGCAGCCCGTCGAGGAGGCGGCCGCCGCGCCAGTTGCCGTCGCCGTAATAGCGGGCGATGTTCCACTCGGGAATCTTGATGGTGTTGGTCTGCGAGTTCTGCGACAGGTCGAAGCGGAAGTAGTTCGCGGTCAGGGTCAGGTCGTCGGTGGGCTTGAACTGGAAGGTCAGTTGGCCGCCCTTGCGTTCGCGCTCCTCCTGCTTGACGTCCAGGCTGACCGCCGTTGGCATCATGAAGCGGGTGTAGTACTTGCCGTTCTGGTCCCAGAAGCCGGTGCCGCCCCACCAGTTCGAATTGAAGTCCGACGGATTGCCATTCACGTCGACCGCCGGGCCGCCTTCGTCGCGGCCGTACCACTGCCAACTCTCGGTGCTGGCATTCAGCGTGCGCGCAGTGCGCTTCTGCTGCGTGTAGCCGACGAACACGCCGAAGCGGTTGTCCTTGTCGTGCCACGAGTACGAGCCGGAGAACTGGCCGTCGGTCTTCTTGCTGGTATCCGACCACACGCCCTCGGCGGAGACGAAGCCGGAATTGGGCTCCAGCTCCAAAGGACGCCGCGTCTGCAGGATCACCGTGCCACCGATGCCGCCTTCGTCGATACGCGCTTCCGGCGTCTTGTACAGTTCCGCGCTGCCCAGCAGGTTCGAGGGCAGCAGCGTGTAGTTGAACGAGCGCGTCGGGTCGCCGTTGGACTCGGCGGTGGCGATGTAGTTGCCGTTCAATTCGGTGAGCACCAGCTCCGAGGACAGGCCGCGCACGCTGACGTTCTTGCCCTCGCCGCCGTCGCGGCTGATGACCACACCGGGCACGCGCTGCAGCGCGTCGGCCACGTTCTTGTCGGGGAACTTGCCCACGTCCTCGGCGGTGATCACATCGACCACGGCATTGGCGTTGCGCTTCTGCTCCAGGCTCTTCTCGATCGCGTAGCGGTAGCCGGTCACCGTCACCGCATCCAGATTCTTGGCCTCCAGTTCGGCCTGACCGGAGGGCGCCGGCGCGGTGTCGGCCTGCTGGGCGAACGCGGTGGTGGAGGCAGCGGTCGCGCACAGCGCGATGGCGATACCGGCGGACAGCGTGCTGCGCTTGCGCGCGGATGGCATGCACTTCATTTCAATCATCCTCTCCCAAAGATTGATCGGCTGCGCGAGTACGGCCACCGCGCAATCCATGGATCGAGCAGCCTCCGCGTCGCTGTAGAAAACATCCGGCGCCATTGCGGCGAGCCGGCCTTGCGGTTGTTCCCCCCTCTGTCCTGCACCAACTGAATTGGATCGTTCTAATGCAGCGGAAAACTTAAGTACCACAGCGTTCCTCGCAACGCATGCTGCCGCGCAACAGGTCTAGGGCAGGACGTGTCCACCGCAACGTGCGCGCAACAGCACGCGTACGCTGCGTCGCCGCTGCCTCACGGCGCGGCCTGCCGCGTCACCGGCTTCAGCAGCTCGATCTCGGCCAGCGAAACGCCTTCGCCCGCATCCAGGCGCAGGCGGTACGCGCTGTAGGCGCCAGGCTTGGCAATGCGGAACGGCCGCAGTTGCCGCGCCCAGGCGAAGGCCTGCGCGCGTCGATGATCCAGCGTGGTCCATGCGCCGTCGGCGCCGCGGCCCTCCAGCGTCCATGCGAGGCCGGACAACGCGGCGTCGCCGCTGGTCAGCGTGTAGTGCGTGGCGCGCTGCGGCGTCGCGAAGCGCAGATCGACGCTGGCACCTACCGGCAGCGGCAGCGCCGTCGTCGCATCGTCGTCGATCAAGACCGTGGCCTTGGGCTGTCCCTCCAGCGACACCGCAACGGCCTGCGACGCCACATCCTCCAGTCCCTGCGGCGCGCTGCCCAACGGGGTCAACGATGGCGGCAACGTGTCCGCGCCGCTGCCCCAGCGCGACGGCGTCGCGCCCATCACGAACTCCAGCGTGGCGCCGCCGGCGATGTCCTGTTGGCGCAGCCAGGCCTTGTTCCACGGCTTGCCGTTGAGCGTGAGCGACTGCACGTACACGTTGCGCGCATTGTTGTTGCGCGCGATCACCACCAGCTTGCGGCCCTTGCCGAGATCGACCTCGGCCCGCGGGAACGCCGGCGAGCCGATCACGTACTCCGGCGCGCCCATCCGCAGCGGATACAGCCCGAGCATGGCGAACAGGTACCACGCCGACATCTCGCCGTTGTCCTCGTCGCCCGGATAGCCCTGGCCGATCTCGCTGCCCAGGTACAGCCGGCGCAGCACCTCGCGGGTGAGGCGCTGGGTCTTCCACGGCTGTCCCGCCGCCACGTACATCCACGGCAGATGGTGCGAGGGCTGGTTGCTGTGCGCGTACATGCCCATGCGCACGTCGCGCGCCTCGGTCATCTCGTGGATGACGCCGCTGTAGCTGCCGGCGAAGCGCTTCTCCGCGGTCTCCGGCGTGGCGAACAGCTCGTCCAGCCGCGCGGCCATGGCGTCCTCGCCGCCCAACAGCGTGGCCAGGCCCGCAGCGTCGTGCGGCGTGGTGAAGGCGAAGGTCCAGGCATTGGCCTCGGTGTAGTCGCCGCCCCACACGCGCGGATCGAACTTCGACGCAGGCGTGCTCCACTGGCCAGCCGGCGTGCGCCCGCGGAAGAAGCGGGTGGCGGGGTCGAACAGGAACACATAATCGGTGGCCCGCGCCCGGAAGTACTCGGATTCCTCGCGGTAACGCTGCGCCTGCTGCGGATCATTTTCCTGTTGCGCCAGCGCCTGCCCCATCTGCGCCAGGCCGAAATCGTTGAGCGCGCCCTCCAGCGTCCACGACAGCCCTTCGTGCACGTCGTTGGCCGCGTAGCCGCGGTACATCGAGTGGGCCAGGCCCTTGCGGCCGACATTCGACACCGGCGGCACCACCGTGGCATTGCGCAGCGCCGCCGCATAGGCCTCGTGGGCGTCGAACCCGTGCACGCCCTTCAGCCAGGCATCGGCGAAGGCCACATCGGAACTGGTGCCGACCATCAGGTCCGCATGGCCCGGCGAGGACCAGCGCGCCACCCAACCGCCGTCGCGGTACTGCTGAAGGAAGCCATCGATCATCGCTCCGGCCTGCTCCGGCGCGAACAACGCATACGCCGGCCAACTGGTGCGGAAGGTGTCCCAGAAGCCGTTGTTGACGTAGACCTTGCCCGGCACGATCGGCGCAGAGGTGCGCTCGGCATCGCCGCCCATGTTGTCCTTGGACCAACTGTTCTGGTCAGCATGCCGCCAATCGGGATGCGCCGCGTCGCCGACGTTCTCGTGGGCGATATTGGGATACAGGAACAGCCGGTACAGATTGGAGTACACCGTGACCCGCTGGTCGTGGCTGGCGCCTTGCACCTGCACGCGCCCCAGCACCGCGTCCCACGCGTCCTGCGCACGCGCCCGCACCAGCTCGAACCCGGCGTCGCCGATCTCCTGCTGCAGATTGCGTTGCGCCTGCTCCACCGAGATCAGCGAGGTGGCGATGCGCATCACCACGGTGCGATCGGCGCCCGGCGCGAACTTCACGTAGCCGGTCGGACGCCCAGTGGGGATCTTGCCACTGGCGGTCCAGGGACGGTCGAAGCGCGCATACACGAACAGCCGCGTGGCGCCGTTGGACAGCCCGCTGCGCGTGTCGGAGTAGCCACGCAACGTCTGCGTCGCCGCATCCAGTGTCAGCCCGCCGCGCGCGTCGACATTGTCGAACAGCAGATTGGCATCGCCGCCCTCGGGAAAGCGGAAGCGGAAGATCGCGGCACGCTCGCTCGGCGCCAGCTCCGCACGGATACCGTTGTCGAAGTCCACCCGGTACAGATGCGGGCGCGCCTCCTCGCGGTCGTGGCCGAACGACAACGCACGCTTCGCGCGGTCCGCCTCCGGCACGCCGCGCGTGGACGACGGCATCACCTGGAAGGTCTGGCGATCGCCCATCCACGGGCTGGGCTCATGGCTGATCGACAGCGCCTGCAGCCGCGGCCGGTTGTCGTCGCCGTTCTGCTCGTTCCAGCGGTACAGCCAACTCAGCGTCCCCGCATCGGTCGCCGGCACCCAGAAATTGAAGCCATGCGGCATCGCCGTGGCCGGAATATTGTTGCCGCGCGAGAACGTGCCATTGGATTGCGTCCCGCGCGTAGTCACCACCTCGTCGCTGGGCCGCCGCGCCGCCTGCGGTGCTGCCTCGCGGCGCACCGCGACATCGTCGATCCAGCCCGACGCCACCTTGCCGGCCCCAGGCTGTACCTGCAGCTCGATCGCGCGAACGCGCTTGCCGCGCAACGCCGCCACATCGCCCAGCCGCACCTGTTTGAACGCCCACTGCTGCGGATACAGCGTCTTCGACGCCGCCTGCCCCGCCGCACTGACCAGCGCACCGTGCTGATCCTCCACGCTCAACTCGGACAAGCGGCGGCCATCGTCGAACAGCAGATCCACCGCCACGCCGGTCGACGCCACCGTATCGCCATCGACGATCTCCGGCAGCACCATCCACGACAGCACCGTGTCCGGCTCCACCGGCAGATCCACCGCAAACAGCTGCACGTGCCCGGCCGCAGTGGCGCGATAGTGCAGCGCATGCAGCCCGGTGTAGCCCATGCCGGCCTTGGCCGCGTAAGGCTGTTCGGGTCCGTTGCCGATCGCAACCTGCACGCTCGCTTTGTCTGAATGCGTGGCCGATGCAGGCGCAGGTTCGCCCTGCTCGAACGAAGACGCGAAGCCAGCATCGGCCGCGCATGCCGCGCCGCTGCCCGCACACAACAGCGCCGACGCCGCGACGGACGCCAACCACCGGCGCGAAGACTCGGGCAGGTGCGCAAAGCGCGGGCGGATTGACATGGCAGGCTCCCCAAACTCTCTCGGTCGGCTGTGCCGCGACGCGTGGCGTCACGCACTTCCGGTGGCAACGGCGCGCAGTGAAGGCACGCAACGTGGACCGGATCGACCCGATGGATCGCCGCTCGAGTCCGCTCCCGACGCAGTGTCACGACCGCATCCGCACGCGGATACGACGACGACCATCAGCAAACTCGTAGCACGCGATCCCTACCCACCGTTTTCCCCAGGATGCGCTGCATCAACGGCTTTGGATCGATCCAACAACGTTAGATGTAACACGCCTCTTGTGGGGTTGCATGCTGCTTCGCAACAGTTCGTACGCGTATCGATGCTGGATCCGACGTGCCGCGCTAGGTCGGTGGACGGAACGTGCGTTGACGATCGTCATAAGCTTGCGGAAGCTGGTATCAGGGAAGCATGGGGCGGAAGACATCTCCCACTGCATAGGCCTTAGACGCTACCCGGTGGGGATTGATGCAAGGAGGTGCACTCTGGCCTCTGTTCTACTGCGACTGCGCGCGCGGCTCCCTTCAATGACCGAGTCAGCGATCGACGCGGCACCGAGCCGCTACCCCGCTCGATACGGCAGCAACGCCGCGATCGACGGTTTCATTCGACCGTCATCACGATCTTTCCCTGGATGTGCCCCTGCTCCGCGCGCTCGTGCGCTTGGCGCGCCTGCGACAGTGCGAAGGTGCTGTCGATGGCCACGCGCACCGTGCCGGCGTCCAGCAGTGCCGCGAGTTCACCGAGTTGCGCGCCGCTGGAACGCACCTGGGTGGTGGACACCGTCACGCCCAGCGCCGCCGCCGCATCGTGCCCATCGAAGCCGAGCGGGAAAATAGGGAACAGCGCACCGCCACGCTTGAGCGTGGGCAGGAACTTTCCGGCGCCGGCGCCGCCGACCGCGTCCACCACCAGGTCCACGTCGTGCAGCACGTCCTCCGGCGCCGTCTTGGTGTAGTCGATGAAGGTCTCCGCGCCCAACCCGCGCACGAACGCCTCGTGCTTGCCGGAAGCGACCGCGATCACGCGCGCACCTTGCCACCTGGCCAGTTGCAGCGCGAAGTGGCCGACGCCGCCGGCCGCCCCGTTGACCACCACGGTCTTGCCCTGCAATCGCACCGGCGCATGCGGCATGGGCTGCAGCGGATTGGCCACGTCGTGGCCCTGCGCGATCAGGAACTGCCACGCCGTCAGCAACGACATCGGCGCGCCCGCGGCGTGCACGTGGTCGATCCCCGTTGGCTTCAGTGCGACTTCGGACGCAGGCGCGGCGACGTATTGCGCATATGCCTGGCTGCCACCGGCCAAGCCGCTCGGAAAACGCACCATCGCGTACACAGCGTCGCCTGGCGAAAACCCGTCAACATCCTCCGCCACCGCCGCGATCACGCCCGAAACATCCGTGCCCAGGATCAGCGGGAACGTCACCGGCGGCCGCCATTCCGGCGGCAGGCGGCTGTAGCCCTCGCGCAGGTACAGGTCGGGCGGGTTCAGCCCGACCGCATGCACCCGGATCAGCACCTCGCCCGGCTGCAGCACGGGCGTGGGCGCGTCCTCGTAATGGAGCACCTCGGAGCCGCCGAACGCCCGCTGGCGGACCGCTTTCATGGTGCGCGGCGTTTCTTCGGAACTGTGCATGGCGTATCCTGATCGGAACAGTGCTCCGAATATACGGATCACCGCTCCACTTGTAAAGGACAGCATGCGCGCCGACGCCCAAAAAAACTACCAACGCCTGCTGGACGTGGCCCGCGAGGCCTTGTCCGAAGCCGGCGCAGACGCCTCATTGCGCGACATCGCCCGCCGCGCCGAAGTCGGCCTGGGTACCCTGTACCGCCACTTCCCCACCCGCGAAGCCCTGCTCGAGGCGCTGCTGCGCACCGACTTCGAGGACCTGGCGGCGAAGGCCGACACCCTGCGCACGGCAGCAGCCTCGGACCAGGCCCTGCTGGCCTGGCTGGAGGAAATCATCGCCTTCACCCATCGCCAGCGCGGCATCCTCGCCCCGATGATGTCCGCCATCGAAGACGAGTCCTCCGCACTGCACGCCTCCTGCGTGCGGCTACGCTCCGCAGGCGCCGCACTGCTGGCGCGCGCCCAGGCGGACGGCAAGGCGCGCGCCGACATGGACGGCGATGAGCTGTTCGACCTGATCGCCGCGCTGGCCTGGTTGCGGGAACAGCCGTCGCATGCGCAGCGGTCGGAGCGGCTGTTCGAGCTGGTGGCTGGGGCGATCCTTGCGCAACGCGCAACACCTCCGACGACGTCACCGGCTCGGAAGCGGTAAGCAACGCCGAGCGCCGACTCCACGCGCTCGACTTCTTCGCATTTATCGCCGTAGCGAGAACCGATGCCGCGCGGCAGAGACGATCAGGCTTTAGGCGCGGGGAACAGCGCGGTGTAGCGCCGCTGCATTTCCTCCGGCGTCACCGTCTCGATCGCATGGCCGATCAGCCAGCGGTGGCCGAACGGATCACGCACCGTCCCCGAGCGCTCGCCGTAGAAGTGGTCCTGCATGCCGCGCTCGAGCGTGGCGCCCGCGGCCACCGCGTGCGCCACCAGCGCGTCGGCATCGTCTACATGCAGGTGCAGCGTGACCGGGGTGGCGCCCAGGTGTTCCGGGCTGCGCACCCCCATCCCTGGATACTCTTCCGACAGCATCAGCGTGTGCCCGTCGAGATCCACCTCGGCATGGCCGATGCGGCCATCGGGCTCGGTGAGGCGGAACCGTTCGCGCGCGCCGAACGCGCGGGCGTAGAACGCCATCGCGGCGGCGGCATCGCGGACGCACAGATAGGCATAGAGCTCGTGGATGGCCATGGCGACTCCTGAGGTGGACGATGCGCTCCATTCTGGGTGCCGGCGCGCGCGGCGTCTTGTAGCCATTTGACCTGCGCCGCGATCAGCGCGGCACGTGGCGCGGCGCGGCGGGGTCAGCCCGCAGTCGCCAGGCGGACGGCGTCACCCCGGCCACGGCGCGAAAGGTGTTCGCCAGGTGCGCCTGGTCCGCGAAATCACTGGCGGCCGCGATCTCGGCCCAGCCCAGCACCCCGTCGCAGGCCAGTGCGAGCGCATGCGAGAAGCGCTGCAGCCGCAACCACTCGTTCGGCGCCAGCCCCGTTGCCTGGCGAAATAACGCAATGCAATGCCGATGGCTCAACCCGCTGGCGCGCACCATCGCGTCCACGCGCATGCCTGGATGCCAGGGACGCAGCACAACGCCCGCCAGCGCCGGGTGCAGCGCCGCAGGCCGGTCACCGGCACGCCCGGCCAGCCAGCGCTCGAAGACCGCGAGCCGCGCCGGGCCGTCATGGCAGGCATGCAGCGTCGCCAGCAGCGCATCGACCTCGCCGGCAGGCACCAGACATTCCAGCGGCGTGTGGTGCCCCGCCAGCGCGGATTCGGGTACGCCGAGCAGAACCGCGGCCGCCCCGGGCCGCAGCATGGCGCCGACCGAGACCGACGGTTGCGAGACATCGCGCACGTGGTACTCCGTGCGCACGCCACCGGCCACCGCATGGCCCAGGCGATGGCCGCACAGGTCGGCCGCATGGTCGAAGACCTGCAGCGGCGCGCCGCCAACGCGCACCGCGATATGCGTGGCCCCGGTCGGCAGCACGTGCTCGCGCGCAAGCGCCCGCACCACCGACGGGCCGGTCGCAGGGTCGTGCGCCCAGACCGAGGCGACTAGGCCGCGCAACGCCGGAATGGGAAGCCGATGAACCGAAGCCATGCGGTGATGCTACGCCTGGTTCGGCGTGGGTCGATAGCCCCTGCCGAACCGCACACCGCTGGTTGCGAATGCGCCGCGACACAACCCATCCGTTCGCGCGCATTGCATCGGCGAACCGATCTCTCACCGGGTCTCGTACAGCATCGCCATTGCAGTCGGCGCCCGCACCACTGGCCAGAAATGAATGCGGGCGCTGACGGCCCGACGCGCCTCTCTATTCGGCCGTCATCACGATCTGCCCTGGATATGTCCTTGCTCCGCGCGGTCGTACGCCTGTGCGCCTGCGGCAACGCGAAGGTGCTGTCGATGACCACGCGCACCGTGCTCGCATCCAGCAGTGCCGCGAGTGCGCCGAGTTGCGCGCCGCAGGAGCGCACGTGGAGGTGGCACCGTCACGCCCGGCGCGCCGCCGCAGGGTCGTCCATCGAAGCCGAGCGGAAAGATGGGTAACGGCGCGCCGCCGCATGTATGCGTACGCAGGAACCTGCCGGCGCCAGAGCCGCCGATTGCATCCAGCGGCGCATCGACCTCGCCGGCAGCGTGTCGTACCCTGCCAGCGCACCGTCAGCGCCCGGTGGCGACCGGCCTTCGTCCGCCGCTGTCGTGACTTAGTGGGCGGCTCTGCTTGCCTGGTTGCGCAGCAATCACGGCGTGATAGCACTGATTGCTGCGCCGCTGATCGGCAGCCAGCGGCCGATCCGACAGCCCGGTGCCGACAACGGGGGTAAAGACGCGCCTACAGCGCCGCGCGCAAGACATCCTCAGCGCAGCGCGCCCGCGAGCAAGGCGTGCTGGGCCACGAGATGCCGCTGGAATCGGTCGGCGTAATCGTCCGGCACCGCGGAGACGACGCTCGGCCTGTCCGCGAGCGCTGCCCGCCAGGAGGAGACCCGCGGCAGGCCTTCGAAGACCGACCGCGAAACCGGCGCGCGCAGCACGTCGAAATAGCGGAAGACTGGCGCGAACGCCGCATCGACCATGCAAAACGCCGGTCCCATAAAATACGGCCCGTCGTGCAGTTGGCGTTCCAGCCGCAGCAGCTTGTCGCGGAATGCGACGCGCGCGGCGTCGGCGGTCGCGGCATCCTTGGCATTGAGGAACTGCCACGCATTGCCGAGCGCCGCCGTCCCGAACTCCACCCAGGCGCGCTGCTGGGCGCGCGCCAGCGGGTCTCCCGAGAACATCGGAGCGCCCGGCTGCGTCTCTTCCAGGTATTCGCAGATCGGCATGCTTTCGAACAAGACTACTTCCGGGCCGCCCGGCAGCCGGACCTGCAACAGCGGCACCTTGCCGGTCGGCGACAGCGCCAGGAACCACTCCGGCTTGGCGGCCAGATCCACCTGCACGCGCTCGAACGCCACGCCCTTTTCGAGCAGAACGATCGCCGCGCGCTGCACGAACGGACACAGCGGATGACTGACGAGTTTCAAGGAAGGAAGCGACATGACGATCTCTGCAGGCAATGCGAAGAGGGCGACCCGGCCGGGCGCAGCGCGCCCGGCCAGGCCTGCCGGCGATCGGTGACCGCCGCGGTCACAGCGTGCGGCCGCCGTCGACGATGAGTTCCGTCCCCACCGTCCAGCGCGACTCGTCGGAGGCCAGGTACACCACCGCCTTGGCGATTTCCTCCGGCGTCCCGAAGCGGCCCATCGGGATGCTCGCGGCAATGTCCTTGTTGACCTGCTCGCGGTACGCCTCGGGAATGCCCAACTTGTCGTACAGCGGCGTCTCGACCGGGCCGGGACTGACCGCATTGAAGCGGATGCCGCGTCCGAGCAACTCGCTCGAAAGGGTCTTCGTCATGTTCAACAATGCCGCCTTGGTCGCGCCGTACACCGACGAGTTCGGCATGCCCACGTGGACGTTGACCGAGGCATTGAACACCACCGAGGCCGGCGCGGCGAACACCGGCAGCAGCGCCTGGACGAGGAAGTACGGGCCCTTGACGTTGACGGCGAAGGACGCATCGAACGCCTCCTCGGTCCAGCTCTCGGCCGGCGCCCAGACCGACACGCCCGCGTTGAGGAACGCGATGTCGAGCTGCCCGAAGTGCGCGCCGATCGTCTGCGCCAGCTCCTTCTGCGCCGCGACGCTGGCCGAGTCGGCGCGCAGCACCAACACTTCGTCGCCGAGCGCGGCCTTGGCCTTGGCGATGGAGTCGGGGTTCACCCCGGTGACGATGACGCGCGCGCCCTCGGCGAGAAACTGCCTGGCCGTTTCCAGGCCGATGCCGCTGGTGCCGCCGGTGATGAGGGTGCGCTTGCCTGCTAGACGGGACATGGTGTGCTCCTGTGGTTTGCGGTGGGTCGGCCACGTTGGCCGGCCCTCGAAGGGGACGCAGCATGCGCCTATGCCGCCATTGCCATAAGCCGACGTATGCGCATAGCATTCATGCCGATTGCGCATGATTAAGAGCAGACCGTGGACCGCTTCCTGCTGATGACCTGCTTTGCCCGCGCCGTGGAGACCGGGAGCTTTTCCGCGGCCGGCCGCGACCTGGGCATCGGCCAGCCCAATGTCAGCCGCCACGTCGCCGCGCTGGAGGACCACCTGCGCACGCGCCTGTTGCACCGCTCCACGCGCAAGCTCGCCCTGACCCCGGAGGGCGAGCGCTACTATGCCGAGGTCCGCCGCATCCTCGACGCGGTGGACGAGTCCGAGACCTCCCTGCGCGCGGACGTCAAGCCGACCGGGCTGCTGCGCGTGGCATGCCCCACGGCGTTGTCGCACACCTACGTCATGCCCCTCGTACCTGGCTTCCTGCAGCGCTTTCCGGACATGCAACTGGACCTGCAGATCAACGACCGCTTCGTCAACCTGCTCGACGAAGGCGCCGAGCTGGCCATCCGCATCGGCCACCTGGAGAGCAGCGCGCTGCGCGCACGGCGCATCGGCGCATTCAAGCGCGTGTGCGTCGCCAGCACCGACTATCTGGCCAGGCGCGGCGTCCCCCAGGTACCGCAGGACCTGGTCCATCACGAGTGCGTGCTCTACACCCTGCTCGCCTCCGGCGCCACCTGGCGCTTCAGGGACGCGGAGATTCCCGTCACCGGCCGCATCCGCGTCAATTCCCCCGAGGCCTCGCGCGCGTCCGTCAGCGCCGGGCTCGGCATCGGCATCGGCCCGGAGTGGCTGTTCGAGGACGGCCTGAAGTCCGGACGTCTCCAGACCGTGCTCGGCGCCTACGCCGCCCCCTCCGTGCCCATGCACATCGTCTACGCGGCCAATCGCCTGCTCCCGAAGCGCGCCGCCGTTTTCATGGACTTCATCGCCGAGGCGTTCTCGCAGATTCCGCAGCTCAACACATAGCGCGATTCTGCGGGCGCAGCTCTAGCTTCAACGCCTCGCGAGGGATGGCGCAGGGAGCCACGCTAACGGCACGCCCCATCCCTCACTCGCCCGTCGTCTGCTGGCCGTGGTCAGCGAGGTCCAGGCCGAAACCGGCCACCGGGGCGATCCTTGCGCAGCTCGCACCGCCTCCGACGAGAACGTCGGCGCGGAAGTGGTAAGCCGCGCCGAGTGCCTACTCCATGCCCTCGACTTGTTCGGAGACCAACAGCTCGCCGCGCGCAGCGCCGCGGCCGCTTGCGCGCGCGTACTGCGTCGGCGGCTGTCCGACGTGGCGGGCGAACGCGACGCTGAAGGTGCTCGCGGAGCTGTAGCCGACGCGCTCGGCGATCGCGGCGATACCGAACTCGTTGCGGCGCAGCAGGTCCTTGGCCAAGGCCATGCGCCAGGCGAGCAGGTATTCCATCGGCGCCACGCCCACCGTGCGACCGAAGCGCTCGAAGAACGCCGAGCGCGACAAGGCGGCTTCCTTCGCCAAGGCCGCCACCGTCCATGCGCGCGTGGGCTGCGCGTGCATCGCGCGGATCGCCGCGGCCAGGCGCGCATCGGCCAGCCCGCGCGCCAGGCCCGGCGACGCCGCCGTGCCCGCGGCCGAACGCAGCGCCTCGATGAGCAGCACTTCCAACAGGCGCGCGAGCACGACCTCGCGCGCGGGCCGCGCCTCGCGCGACTCCTCGCTCACCAACTGCACCAGCGTGGCGAGCCGTTGCTCGCCATGCACGTAGACCATCTGCGGCAGCAGCGAGACCAGCAGCGCCGCATCCGGCGAGCCGAAACTGCAGTGGCCGGCCAGGATGCGCAAGTCGGTCGGGCCTTCCTGCGTGCCGATCCGGAACACGCCGTTCCCCAGCGCGGCCGGCATGGTCTCGGCCACGTCCGCGTGCGGCGCAAGGCTGAACATCGTGATGCTGTAAGCCGCGGGCACCAGGACGAAATCGCCCGGCTGCAGCAGGATCGGCGCGCCGTCATCGAGCGCCATGTGGCAGCCGCCCTCCAGCACCGCGCAGTAGAAGGGTTGCCCGGCGTCGGAACGCCGGATGCGCCAGGCACCGGCACCGACCACGTACTTGGAGAACCGGGCCGCCGGCTGCAGCAGCGTGACCACCTCGGCCAGGGGATCCACCATCGCTGGACGCTCGCAAACGAATCAAGGACGCTGGATCGTAGCGAGTACGGGAGCCGCAATCTATCGTGGCTCCTCGTCCACGAGCAAAGGAATTCCCTTGAAGACCGTCCTGATCACTGGCTGCTCCTCCGGCTTCGGCCTGGAAACCGCGCGCTACTTCCTCGCCCGCGACTGGCGCGTGCTCGCCACCATGCGCACCCCGCGCGAAGACCTGTTTGCGCCGTCGCCACAGCTGCGTGTGCTGCCGCTGGACGTCACCGACGCGCAGAGCATCCGCGCGGCCGTCGCGGCGGCCGGCCCGATCGACGTGCTGGTCAACAACGCCGGCTTCGGCGCGCCCGCCCCGTTCGAGTTGATGGACATGGACACCGTGCGCGCCCTGTTCGACACCAACACCTTCGGCACGATGGCGCTCACCCAGGCGGTGTTGCCGCAGATGCGCGCACGCGGCGCCGGCGTCGTGGTCAACGTCACCTCCAGCGTCACCTACAAGCCCGTGCCGCTGGTCGGCGTCTACCGCGCGGCCAAGGCCGCGGTGAATGCCTTCACCGAATCGCTGGCAATCGAACTGGCGCCGTTCGGCGTGCAGGTGCGCATCGTGCTGCCAGGATCCTCGGGCGAGACCCGTTTCCGCGACACCGCCCGCACCCGCCTGCACGGCATGGACGATGCGGTCTATGGCGACTTCATGCGCCAGACCCTCGCGCGGATAGCCGACTCCACCGGCCCGGGAACGCGCATGCAGGACGTGGCCGAAGCCGTCTGGCGCGCGGCGACCGATCCGGCGGCGCCGTTGTATCTGCCGGCTGGGGCGGATGCGGTGCAGTGGGCGACGGAGGCGGGTTGAGTCGACGAACGCCTCAGGCGCGTCCGCATGACGCGCCTGGCGGTTGTGGCCCTGGAGGAAACCTCCAGTGGTATCGCCGACGTGCCGCAAGTGATCACCGAGGGCCTCGGGGCCGGGCATCTCCTTGAAATTTCTTGCTGGCGGGGTGTGAGATTCCGTGCGCTGGCGCGAATCATGGTTCCGAGGGGCGCGAAGATCGCGTCGGTGAACCAATGGATACCATCACAACCACCATGACCGCGAACGACGCCAAAGACGCCTTCAGCGCGCTGCTGCAGCGCCATTCCGGCATCGTGTTCAAGGTCGCCGGTAGCTATGCGCGCGGCGCCGAGGACCGCGCCGATCTGGCCCAGGAAATCGCGGCACAGCTCTGGCACGCCTGGCCGCAGTACGACCCGGCGCGCAGCGTCAGCACCTGGATGTACCGGATCGCGCTGAACGTGGCGATCAGCCACCTGCGCAACCGCGAACTGCGGCAGCGGCACGACGCGATGCCGCTGGACGAAACTCTGCACGACGTGGCCGACGGCAACGTCGCAGACCCGGAGAACGAACAGCGGCTTCGCCTGCTACGGGACTTCATCGCCCGCCAGCCGCCGCTCGATCGCGCGCTGTTGCTGCTCTACCTCGAAGACCGCCCGCAACGCGAGATCGCCCAGATCCTCGGCATCACCGAAAGCAATGTCTCCACCAAGATCGGACGCCTGAAACAGCGCATCCGCGACGAATTTCGATAGAGCCGACATGGAGACCACGATGGAACTCGATGACCTCAAATCCGCCTGGCAATCGCTGGACCGCCGGTTGCAACTGGACAACACGCTGAAACTTCACGAACTGCGCGAGCGCAAACTGGACAGGACGCGCGGCAGCCTGCGTCCGCTGTTCTGGGGCCAAATCGTGCAGATGCTGTTCGGCGTTCTCTTCATCCTGCTCGCTTCGCTGCTGTGGATGAGCCAGCCGGCGCACGCCTCGTCCATCGTCGCCGGCGTCTTGGTGCAGGCGTATGGCGTGCTGACGATCGTCGCCGCGGGCGTGGTGCTGGGGCAGATCGGCAACATCGACTATTCGCAGCCGGTGCTCGGCATCCAGAAACAATTGCTGCGAGCACGCACGCTGTACATCCGCAGCGGCATGGTCGCCGGTCTGCCGTGGTGGTTCCTGTGGATCGCGGTCCTGCAGACCTTGGCTGGCCTGAGCGATGTCGATTTGCTGGCCAAGGCGCCCGCGCTGGTGTGGAGCGGCTACGGCATCGGCATCGTCGGCCTGCTGGCGACCTGGTGGTTCCACCGCTGGGCACGCCGCCCTCAACGCGCCGAGTTCGGCCGGAAGATGGACGATTCCTTAAGCGGCGGCAGCCTGCGCCGGGCGCTGGCGCAACTGGACGAGCTACAGCGCTTCGAGCGCGAATGAGGGAGAAGCTGGGGTCAAAGGACATCTCACACTACATAGTTTGACCTTGCTCATTGGGAACTGATGCGAGCAAGCGCACTCTGCCCCCCTGTCTTTGCACGGCAGCGGGCGGCGGAGGCAGTCAGGCCGGCGCCCGCGCCAGGTGCGTCCGCATGATGCATTTGGCAATTCCGGATGCGCACTTTACCACCCACTTGCGCGCAGAAGCCGCATCCGGACTGCAACCGTCCGCTGGCGGTTTCTCGCCAGCTACGCGGCCATCCCTTCGAGCGCGGCGGCAGCCTGCTCGAGTCCGCCCAGGATGGCGTCGGCGACGCGCGGCGAGAAATCGTGCGGCAGGTCCGCGCGTCGGCATTGGGTGGTACCGGTTATCCAGCTAAATGCAAAACACCTGTAAAACAAATAAAGTTCAAATAGCTGATATTCGGGTAATTCGCTTGATGCGTGCGCGATCCTCCCGCGCTGACCCGTGTGCCGAATGGTCGAGCACATACATCACGATAGATCGGCCGGCCGTACTTCGATCGTCGCGCGCGGCGGCTCGAATTCGGTGTCCGCAGCAGCATGCCTCGCATCTGTCGGATCATTCGCCAATTCATAGCTGGTGCTTCTACCGCCCGCCTCCGATTTGCGCAGCACGCCTCGGCTCAGCAAGTCGTTGATGTCGCGCAGCGCGGTATCGCTCGACGCCTTTGTTAGCGCCGCCCACTTGCTGTTGGTCAACTTCCCCTCGAAACCGTCGAGCAGGCGGTTGAGCACCTTGATCTGCCGCGCGTTCATCGGGATGGCCGCCGCCCGCTGCCAGAAGCGCGTCTTGGCCAGCACACGGTCCAGCGTGTGGTGCGCGTCCTCGACGGCACGCTGCAACGTCTGCAGGAACCACAGAAGCCAGGCGGTGACATCAAGGTCACCCTTCTGCGTGCGCTCCAGCACCGCGTAGTACGCGCTGCGTTCGCGCTGGATCTGCGCCGACAGGCTGTAGAAGCGTTGCGGGCTGCCATCGGCACGCACCAGCAACAGATCGCCCACGGCACGCGCGATGCGGCCATTGCCGTCATCGAACGGGTGCAGGGTGACGAACCACAGGTGACCGAGTCCGGCCTTGAGCAGCGCCGGCACGTCCTGGCTGTCGTTGAGCCAGCGCAGGAAGACCGCCATCTCGCCATCGAGCCACGTCGCGGGCGGCGCCTGGTAGTGGACGCGCTGGCGCCCCACCGGACCGGACACAACCTGCATCGGCCCATTGGCGTCGTCGCGCCAGGCAGCCACCTTGAGCCGGCTCAGGCCGGAATAGCCGGTGGGAAACAGCGCGGCGTGCCAGCCGAACAGCCGTTCGGCGGTGAGGGGCTGCACGGCATTGGCGGTGGCGTCCAGCACCATGTCCACCACGCCCTCCACGTGCCGATCGACGGGTGCTAAGGCCGCCACCTCGACGCCCAGCCGGCGCGCCACGGACGACCGCACCGAGGCCACGTTCAACACCTCACCTTCGATGGCGCTGGTCTTGACCACGTCCTCGGTCAGCGCGGCCAGGCTGGCCTGGTCGCGCAAGGCCAGGCTGACATCGGCCAGGCGTCCCAACAGCAGGCCCTGAGCCCGGCTGACGGCCGCCAGCGGCTCGGCCAGCGTCGACAGGCTATAGCGCCAGGTCGGCCAGCCCTCGCGTTGCCAGATGTAGAGCGATTCGCCGCGCATGATGCGGCGATTATGGGAGCGATTCGCCGCAGGCACAATCACCGCAAATTCTGCGGTGATTGGGACAGCTAATCGCCGCACATGGCCAGCATCGCCTCTGGAGCGGACCTAACTGTCGGCCATAGCCGCAGGCGACTCCGCCGAGGGCCTGGCATGTAGCGACGACACGGCCAGACCGCGCCGCCATACACCCCAACGGATTCGGCGCGCGCCGAGCGCCCCGGCAAACCTGCTCAAAGGCCGCAAGGCGATGGCGCTGGCTTGGCCTTGCGCCGCGTCTTCGCCGCACGCGTCGGCTCCGCCGGCACGGCCGTGATCAGCAGGGCGCCCTTGGCCATAGTGATGCGCACCTTGTCGCCCACCGCAAAGCCCAGGCCTTCCAGCCACAGGCCATGCAAGCGCAGGCTGGGCACCTGCCGCCCAACCCGCATGCCATTGCGGTCCACGTCGTAGTGGCGATAGCCGATGGTGCATTGCGTGGGTCGGCGCGAGACCGAGCGCCTGGGCGCGGCGACCTTGTCGGCCTCGGGGCACAACGGCGGGGGCGACGCGGCACCGGGCAGCGGTTCGGCGGCAATCGCATCCAAGGGGTCAGGGGATTCGAGTTTGAGCCAGCAGGGTGGCGCTTTTTTGACGGCGCAGCGAGGGGACTTGGTCTTTGAAATAGCGGCAGCATTACCGGACATGACGTCCTCCATTTGAGTGGGAGTCGCCAAGTGATTTCGGGAGACCAAACCCGGCTGCGGGCTTTGCCGCAGCAAGCAGATAATTGCTCGGCCAAAATAAAATGTCAACAGATAAATCATAATGCCAGTAGACATTTGCAAAACATCTTGCCGGTCCTGGTTAAGTAAAACTGGCTCGATACTGATCAGTACCTCTCCAGTTTCCGGAGATAAGATTTTCCTTTTTTTGTTTCCGCTGCGATCTCGCGGAGTTCAAGGCACAACCGTCTATCGCTAGACAATCCAGAAAAAGCCTTGACTGATAGTCTATTTTCGACAAATCTAGATACGACTGCCAAGCGAAGCCTATAGCACAGATCCCACTGCCTCCACCAATGCACCCAGGGTAGTAATGCAGACAAATTCTCGAACGCTTTGGTAGGAAGTGCGCTGCGCTCCATATCAGAATGAACAGTCTCGAACGAAATCAAGAAAAGTGGTTCGCAGCCCGGGCTTGGTTGCGAGAGCGCAATCGCCATGAGAAGTGACATGAGTGAACTGCGAGAAATTTCTGGAAATCCATCGGAAATATTCTCTACAGCATGCGCCCAGGCGTGTGATCCAGCGGCGATTGCATAACTCAAATCATAGTCGAGCACAAACGCGTAAGCGCTAATTTCATGGCCGGTTCGCACCATGGATAGAACGTCGACGACTGCCATATCCTTAACGACGGAAATCCAAGATTCACCGATTTCGAGAGCTTTCGCAGAAGAACTCGATGCAATTAGATTAAGTACAGAATGAACCACCAAGGCAGGGAACTTAGAGCTGAGTACTAGCGCAGCTTCTGGCAGTTCAATGGAAAGCAGTTGGGGAATTACGCGCGCGGCCAGCTCCGGAGCATTTATGCGAGCTATGGCATCGCTCAGATCTTTAATACTAAGCGCAGATACGTTGCTACTATCGAGAAGCTCGGGGCGCCTTGACAAGAGCGCGGCGCGCGTTAAAGGCGCATTGCTCGTAACCTGAGAGAAATTCTCAGCATCAATCAGAGAACTCAAAGTCTCTAGCAGTCTCTCACCAATCGTAGCTTCATTGGAGACTGCAGCTTCGACGAGGCTGACAACGAACGACGATTTGCTTGGCCATACCGCGGCGATGGCATCGAAAACATCTTTTTCGGGTGCAGGGAATGCCGTACTTTCGACTT
Organism: Xanthomonas sp. 3307; assembly: GCF_014199735.1. Lineage (NCBI taxonomy): Bacteria > Pseudomonadati > Pseudomonadota > Gammaproteobacteria > Lysobacterales > Lysobacteraceae > Xanthomonas > Xanthomonas sp. 3307. Next base: position 175,031 of record NZ_JACHOG010000004.1, read on the forward strand.
TGCGCGAAAAAAAATCAACCACAGTGATTGGATCTGCTTCCGTGACAAGGGAGTCGAATGGGCGGCGCGAGATTAAGTCAGTCTTTAGGACTTTTCCGTCTGCAGGATCTGGTAGCACTTGGCCAGCCCGTGACAAGACCTCAAGGTCCGCAGGGCGTCTGGTTTCATTGTATATTTCGGCTAGGAATTGGTAGCGCTGCCTACCACGGCGCTGGTCATTACCATAACGCCATAGGAAATCTCTAAATCGACCATCGGATGAGCTAAGATCGCGTAAAGCGGTCCACTCCCACTCCTTGATTGACTCATCGTCAAGCAGCAAGCGACCTTCCGTCTCGCTTGAGAATTGCCGAGTTAGCTGAAGGTCGAATTTGCTCTTCCCCGAGATGGAAGAGCGCGCAGGGAGTGCCTCAGAAACACGAGCAGTCCTAAAGGAAAAGCTGCGCCTCAATCTAGGCCACTGCTGGGACCATATAGAAAATATTGCGTCATCAATTCCCTCCGCCCCTGAACCGAGAACACCTCTAGAATCAGACGCATAAAGTGCTCTTAGTACGCGAAGTAATTGACCCTGAGAGGCCCGCTCACTCGACCAGTTGGTAGCATCCCAAAATATGGCACTAGAGTAGGAGCTGGGCGTCAATCCAACATCGGGGCGAGCGAAGAGTTTCCTTAGAGCGCCGAGATCATTAATGCGAGCAATGTCTGCGAAGCTAATCAGCAACGTGTGCGACCATACGCAGCCAGGACGCGGCATCTCTGGAGCTGGCCAAGTGCACATAAGCGCGTAGAGGCGTACAGCGGGTAGAGAAACCCCAGTCCAATAAGGCATGAATCCGCTGTGAGGAAGGCCCTGCACCAAATCGCTGTGCAGCAGCAGTGTGGACACTGCCTCTTGAGGTAGTTCCACAGAAGACGCAAGAAGGCGATGTCCTCCATCGTAGCCGAATAGGCACTGCGCCAATTCAATAGTGCTAGCGCGTGGCACTCAATTCTCCTCGCTCATCCAAATGATGGGCGCGGTCAAATCATGCTTAGTGCCTTCAGGACCCAAACAAAGTACGCGCCGGCTTGGAACCTCGACTTTTATTAAATCTCCCAAATTTCCCGCAAGATCACCACCTTGCGCAGATACACCATATATCCGCACCTCAAAGCTTTCTGAATTGTTTAATAGGAACTGATTCAATAGAGGTAGCTCACGCGCCAACCATGTTTCGGGCGTGATCCCTCCATCGATCAGGTCCCAGGCTGATACACAAACCGCCAACTTCCTTTGGCGACGCTGAAAAGGACGATGTTGTAGGAACTGTAGCAGGTCAACTAAGCGAACTTGAACTGGAACATCCTTATGACTCCATGCTGTGGCCGCAACTGCGTTGACATTAATATCAATTGCCGCATCCGCAACGAGTTCAGGGCCCAAATCTAAAAGCGTGACGCCATCTTGTTGTTTATCAGCTGTCACAAACAATAGAATTCCACCTTCCTCACTGAATCCATCGACATAACTGGTGGAACATGTTCGCGCTACGAACTGATCCTCATATGACTCTCCGGAAAGATCGGGAAAGTAAAGTTCGACTGTATTCCCCGTCAGAGTATCTCGCACGTGTATGCTGACTTTTGCATCCGCTCCACGCGAAGTGCGAGGCACCTCTTGAAATCCCCTCCAAGCCGTGGCGATATCATTGAGGTATGAGTGATCACCTACTAGCTTATCAAGAGTAAGGCGGGTAGAAATCTCGCCAGCTTCAAGCTGATGCCATAGCGCTGCGAGAAAGGTAGTCTTTCCGGATCGTGGCAAACCGATAATAGAGTGAAACAAAGCAGTCATTTTACGGCCTTTGTAGGGACACGCAGGACTAATTTGTCGAATTCGGTCCTAAGCAAAGGAAGCGGTGGAGTATTCGCTTGCTCCCTGCTCTGAGGCTTTGGCGTAAGCCAATCTCTCAGGAGCGTGTCAAGGCCAGATGCGGGTGTGGCTTGACCAGAAGGATCTCTTGCCGTCACAGACCAGAAGGTCAACTCCGACACTCGACTTTCAACGTCACGACGTAGCTCACGGGCGAAGCCGTCCAGATGAGACTGAATCGCCGCCGCATCCTTGGAGCCAGAGATTAGGTCCGCCTTCGTTGTCACAACCTGGACAATCGATCTCCTCCCAATCGCGTCGTTATCTAGGAGCGCGCGAATCATCTGCCTGACAGCATGGATTGCGTTCGAACGCTGCATAGGATTAGCGACTCGCTCGCCATCAAGCAACACTACTACTCTACATGCCTGAGGAATCTCGTGAAGTCTTGATACGAGCGTGGTATTAGCCCGCGCGGATTCATACGTTTCGCCCGCTCGATCGGAAAGAAAGATGTCTGTTCTACTAGTCTGATTTTCGTCAACGAGGGCGAGATGGAAGTAGTGAACATCCTCGTCAAGGGAGGTTCGTGCCGTGTCCGGAACTTCCAGCCCGGAGCTGGCTCTAGAGTAATGCGCGCGACGCTCAAACGCTATCAGCGACTTACTTCCTGCAAAACTGAAGCCACCAAAGGCACCACGAAGAAATCTATCGTAGAGTGCACATATGATAGTACTTTTTCCGCTATTTCTCTCGCCCACGATAGCAACAAAGGTCGCTGCCCTTGCCAGTAAAAATTCACTAACCTCCTTTAGGGTAAGTGCTTCACCTGGACAGAGATTGGCCATGGCCAGTTCTGCCACAGGCTTTAAAGTAATCTCTTCATCGTCGTCATTGTAGACGTCAAATTCTTTATCTTCCTGACTCATGTGCGCCTCGCCATTGCACAGAGCAGGCTTCGCTCTCTAAAGGCCTGAACGGCAAGCGAAATTAAATCAACTTCAGCTTCGGGATCTAGATGTACTGACTTTTTGTATAGATGCAGCCAATGTGCATCGCCTTCAGCCCGGAAGTATATGTTGAGAGCTGAAAGCAAAGGAAAAATATCTGGAAATTTATCAATCACCACATCCAGTTCGAGGAGGCTAGCTTTATCAACTTGCAACCCCTCAGCCACACTCTTGAGGTTCGTGGACGACGCCAGATTGATACCGGCATTACTAAGAGTTCTCTGCATCAACGACTGAGCTGCAAAGGGGCCTTCGGCTGTGAGGCTCATATCTGCCATATCTATACCGCACAAAACCGCCGCGAGACCAGGGGAAATTTCGGCAAAAGCCAAATCCAGGACCCGCGAGTAGCCGCCAATATGCCACCACAGGATATCCACCTCTTGTCTTAGATCCAAAATCTGATGTTCCAGCCCCTGAATTACTCGGCGTACCTGACTTGAAAGACCGCGAAGCGAAGTATGGCCCTCCTCGGCCACCTGCTTGATAAGATTTCCAGCCACTGCCCAATCTGGCTGTGCCTGGAGAGCTCCCGATGCCGTCGATGCTACATTGCTCTTGGCGGGAGGCTTGATTGTATCGAGAGCTCCTCGTGCGCGTTTTCGGTCAGCAATCGAAAGATTCCTAAGCGAAATCAAGGCGACTTGAACAACGTCCGTTGTGATATAGGGTTCTCGCGCACCATTAAATGAGCTGGTTAGCACGATTAACGCGGCCTCAGCATTACCGCTCAGAATCAGCGCCCGCAGAATAGCGGCCGCCAAAATAGCAAACTCCCGGGCATTATCAACAGAGGAAAAGGACGGATCTTCCGATCGAAACGCCTCCAAAAACCAATCTACTTGCTTGAGAGATGAAAGGTCGAAGCACATCCGCACAAGGTCCGGAAATTTATCTGGATCGACATTATCCACCAACGACTCAAAGACCTTAAGACGACGCTCAAATATTTCTGGCAAAACAATGATTCCAGCAGCTTTGTAGTGATCAGCCAAATCAAAGTTACTCATACCTTCCTCCCTTTCAAGCCGACCTCGATCGATCATCGCGCTGAATATCTGCAACCATCCTTGCAAGATTCTCTAGCTTGCCCCTTTCTTTAGCGCGAACAAGGACTCGACGAAACCGCTCAAAATCCGGAAGATTCGCGTCTTGCTCCTCAAAAAGATCTAAGCCACCTGCGATTGCGGACTTTTGACTAAATGTAAGCTTTAGAAAGTTAACGCTCACTTCTCTAATACTATCCATTTCGCCAAAACCTTCGAGTATGCTCGCTGCGTCAGACGCCGACTTGCCGTCACGAATACAAACAGACGTCGAGCCGGTCGGCTCTACAACCTTCGCCACCAGAGGACTCCATGCTTCTAGGGCGATCGACTGCTTAAAAACCGGAGACTGGCCTCTATCAAGCTTCGACCGAAAAAGCCCAGGCCGTTCTTGCCAAACCCGAACAGTGACTTCAATCTTCAAGGATCTATCCAAACCACTTCCGTGGATACTCAGGTCAATCAGGTTGTAGCCTGGCTCCCATCCCTGCTCAGCACGATCAGGATGAGCCGCGCTTGCCGCTATACGGACGCAGTCCCGAAGGACCTCTATTCGATTGGTATGCTCGTGACCAAAGAGCTGGATCTTCGCAATGTCCTGGAGGTTGTCCATCAACTTTGCTCCGTTTCGAAGCCATCGAAATGGATGATGACAAAGCGTCAGGTACTCCACACCCGGCACTCGCTCAAGTTGAAAGCAGGCCGGATCAACAAAAAGATCACCTTCTTTATCTGCTGAACTGGAAACAAACGCAGAATTAAATCCGCACAGTCTCAGTACCGACCCGTCCTCGAACTGCAAGTCCCGCTTTGCGATTGTCCGCTCGGGGGGAAGCAGGTCGCATAAAAAGCGGCCAGCGAACTGATTATATGTCTCAATTGATTCATAAAGAAGACGAGCTTGCTCTCCGTCAGTCAAGATACCGCGCAGGTGAGCATCGAGTCCGATTTGCTCTTGCCCTTTAATATCTCGATGAATTAACTGAACAAGGTTGCGAGCAGCGACTTTTCTGACGACGTCATGATTGCCGGGGATCACGAAGATCGATGACTCCGGAACATCGCATTGAGAGCAGAGAATCTCCAACCATTTCGCCGCGTAGTCGTATTCCTCGCGAGCACCCGCAAATGCAATGTCACCTGACACAAGAATTGCGTCCGGCTTCTTGCCAAGCCTCATACACTCATTGGCGGCATCCCGAAGTAGCTCATTCCGCAGGCTCGCATTCGGATCCATGGCTGTATCTACCTCGCCATGACGGAAATGAATGTCAGAGAGATGCAAAAGCAACATGTTGGCCCCCGTCCCTGATGGATGTCCCGCCTATTGTATGATAGCTCCGAGCCTGATCCACAGGCAGACAAATTATGTCTGCGATAAAAGCCGCCGAGGGGCTTCAACGTAGTGGGCCCACCAGGATTCGAACCTGGAACCAAAGGATTATGAGTCCTCTGCTCTAACCGTTGAGCTATAGGCCCGGACGCGTCCGGAGCGGGCGGGCGATGCGTCGGCCGCCGGCTTGGCGCCTCTGGCGTGCATGCAGAGGAAGGCGCCGAGGCGGGCGTGAGTTTAGCGTCCAGGGTGGTGCCGTGTCTTCTTGGGCTGTCGGTGCGTGTGCAACCGCCGGCTCGCATGCGTGCTGGTACCCAACCCAGGGCAAGGCAGGGCTGCGCCTGATTGGGACACCCCCCCGGCAATCCGCAATGGAAGAGCGTCAGCTCTGATGGTGAGCCGGGAAAGCCCGTCGGGACTGAAGTCCCTCCCACAACAGCCTGCTTTTTCCACAACAGCGCAGCATCGACGGCCGATGCGACGCCGCTAGCCGCTCAACCACCCTCCCCTCAATCCTCCGAGCCCAACACCAGCACCCCCAGCGGCGGGATGGTCAGCACCAGCGAGGCCGGATGCCCATGCGCCCCGACGTTCTCGTTGCGCACGCTGCCGCCGTTGCCGGTGTTGCTGCCGCCGTAGATCTCGCTGTCGGAGTTCAGCAGTTCGCGCCAGCGGCCGGCGCGGGGCACACCGATGCGGTAGCCGTGGTGCACCTGCGGGGTGAGGTTGGCCACCACCAGCAGCGGGGTGTCGCCGCTGCGGGCCTTGCGCAGGTAAGCGAACAGGCTGTTGCCGGCGTCGTCGCCGATGACCCAGGCGAAGCCTTCGGGTTCGTCGTCGCGGGCGTGCAGCGCGGGGTGTTCGGCGTAGAGGCGGTTGAGGTCGCGCACCAGGCGCTGGATGCCGCGGTGATTCGGCTGGTCGAGCAGGTGCCAGGGCAGCGCGGCGTCGTGGTTCCACTCGGTGGGCTGGGCGATTTCGCAACCCATGAACAGCAGTTTGCGCCCGGGGTGGGTGTACATGTAGCCGAGGTAGGCGCGCAGGTTGGCGAAGCGCTGCCAGTCGTCGCCGGGCATGCGGCCAAGCAGGGAGCGTTTGCCGTGCACCACTTCGTCGTGGGAGATGGGCAGCATGAAGCGCTCGGAATACGCGTAGACCATGCTGAAGGTCATCTCGCCGTGGTGGTAGCGGCGGTAGATCGGATCCAGTTCGATGTAGTGCAGGCTGTCGTGCATCCAGCCCATGTTCCACTTGTAGTTGAAACCCAAGCCGCCGTGGGCAAGGTCGGCGGTGACGCCCGGCCAGGCGGTGGATTCTTCGGCGATGGTCATGGCGCCGGGCGCTTGGTCGGCCACCACTTGGTTGAGCCGGCGCAGGAAGGCGATGGTCTCGTAGTTCTCGCGGCCGCCATGGATGTTGGGCACCCACTCGCCGGCGTTGCGGCTGTAGTCGCGGTAGAGCATGGAGGCGACGGCGTCCACGCGCAGGCCGTCGACGTGGTAGCGCTGCAGGAATTCCAGCGCGCTGGCGATCAGGAAGCCGGACACTTCGCGACGGCCGTGGTTGTAGATGAGGGTGTTCCAGTCGCGGTGGAAGCCTTCGCGCGGGTCGGCGTGTTCGTACAACGCGGTGCCGTCGAAATGGGCCAGGCCATGCGCATCGGTGGGGAAATGCGCCGGCACCCAGTCGACGATGACGCCGATGTCCTCGCGGTGGCAGCGATCGACGAAGCGGGCGAAGCCTTCCGGGCTGCCGAAGCGCGCGGTGGGCGCGAACAGGCCCAGCGGCTGGTAGCCCCAGGAGCCGCCGAATGGGTGCTCGGTGACCGGCAGCAGTTCGATGTGGGTGAAGCCCATGTCGGCCACGTAGGGAATCAGCCGTTCGGCCAGCGCGTCCCAGTCGAGCAGGCTGCCATCTTCGGCGTGCATCCACGAGCCGGCATGCACTTCGTACACGCTGATCGGGGCCTGCGGGGCGTGGCGGCGCGCGCGCGTGGCCATCCAGGCGTCGTCGCGCCACTGGAACGGCGCCGGGTCGGCGACGATGGAGGCGGTGCCGGGCGCCAGTTCGGCCTGGCGCGCGACCGGGTCGGCCTTGGGCGGCAGCTCTTCGCCGCGCGGGCCGCGCAGGGCGAACTTGTAGCGCGCGCCGGGACCGACGCCAGGCACGAACAGTTCCCACACGCCGGCCTGGTGACGCAGGCGCATCGGGTGGCGGCGCGCGTCCCAGCTGTTGAAGTCGCCGATCACCGCCACGCGCGAGGCATTGGGTGCCCACACCGCGAAGCGGGTGCCCTGCTCGCCGTCGACCTCGACCACATTGGCGCCCAGCGCATCGGCCAGGCGCAGGTGATGGCCTTCGCCGATCAGGTGCAGGTCGAAATCGCTGAGCTGCGGGCCGAACGCATACGCGTCGGCGGTGTCCTGCTCGCCGCCGGGCCAACGGATGCGCAGGCGGTAGCGGCCCTCGTGCGGCAGCTCGGCATGGAAGAAGCCCTCCGGTCCTTGCTGCAGCGGCACTTCGCTGCCGTCCTCCAGCACCGCGACCACCGCATCGGCACCCGGCTGGTAACTGCGCAGCACCCGCGCATTGCCGAGGCGATGCACGCCCAGCACGGCGAACGGGTCGCCGTGACGGGCAGTGGCGAAGGCGCGTTGCGTCGCGTCGTCCCAGACGTGGACGGCATCACTCATCGAATCGACTCCTGGGGCGCGGGAAAGCGGTCGAGTATGCGCAACAATCCCTGTATGGGCACCATGATCCATGCCGGGCGGTTGGCGGCCTCGTAGCGAATTTCATAGCAGGCCTTCTCGATCAGGAAGAGCAAGGTGGTGGCCTCGAACGCGGCCGGCGCCACCCACGGGTGCGGGCTGGCGTCGAGCACGCCGCGGTAGGCGGCGAGGAACGCAGCGCTGGCGCGACTGCGGAAGGCGGCCAGGAATGCTTCCTGCGCGGTGTCCAGGCCGGCACCCACGCGTGCGGCGGTGCCTTCCTCGCCGCGGGCGGAGACTTCGCTGGCGTAGTCGAGCGAGCGCAGGAAACCGGCGACGTCGTGCAGCGGGCTGGCCTTGGCGCGGCGTTCGTCCAGCGACTTGGCCGGCTCGCCTTCGAAGTCGATCAGTACCACGTCGTCGAAGGCGACCAGGATCTGGCCGAGATGGAAATCGCCGTGCACGCGGGTCAGCAGCGCGCCGGACAACAGCGACGGCGCCTGCTGCAGCCAGGCGTCCAGGCGCGCGCGCTCGGCCAGCAGGCTGTCGACTGCGGCGTGTTCGGCCGGATCGTCGTTGGCCTCGCGATGCGCCAGCAGCGTGTCCCACATTGCCTGCACCTCATGCACCACGCCGTCCACCACCTGCTGCGCGGCGGCCGCGTCCACCGGTTGCGGCACGAACGCGGGCGCGTCGGTGGGCTGCGCCAGCAAGGCATGCAGTTCCGCCAGGCGCCGCCCGACGATCGCCGCAAAGGCGTCGTAGCTCGCCACGATTTCCAGCCGCGCGGCATCGTCCTGCGCGGCATCGTATTCCTCGGCGCTGCGCGACAGGTGATCCAGGGTCCAGCGCCAGGCATCGCCCTGGTTGCGCACGAATCCCTGCAGCAGGGCCAGCGTGGTCTCGCTGCCGTCGGTCTCGACGCGGGCCACATGGCCCAGCAGCGGCGCGGCGTTGGCGTAGCCGAGCGCAGTGAGGCGTTCGCCGATCTCGATCTCCGGGTTGATGCCGGCCGACACGCGCCGCAGGAGCTTGAACACCGCCGCGTCGCCGACGATCAGCGAGCTGTTGCTCTGCTCGGCCGATAGCCAGCGGATCTCCGGGTCGTTCGGAATGTCCACGCGCTGCAGCGCCGGCGTCGGACAGAAGCGGATGCGCTCGGCGCCCGAGGCATTGCCGGCCTCGCCGTCCACGCGCAGTTCCGCGCGGTCGCGCAGCGCGGCGAGCATGCTCAGGGTGAAGGGTTTCAGCGCGAAGGCGTCAGTGAGGTAGCCGACCTCACGGCCATGGCGCACGCGCGCCAGCGCCAGCTGCTCGGCCAGCACGCTCGGCTGCTCGCGCTCCCACACGATGCCCAGCGGCAGGATGTAGTGCTCGTACGCGCCGTCGTCCAGTTCCGCCTCGATTTCCAGCAGGGTCAGGCCGTCGCCGCCGGACAGTGGCGTGCGCCGCGCAATGCGCACGCTGCGCAGGGCGCGATCCTTGGCCGCGAACCAGCGCCGGGTGGACAGCCACGCCGGCAGGATGTCGCGCTCCAGCGTCGGCAGATGCGGCTGCAGGCCGGCACTGTCGACCGTGCTGCGCAGCACCAGGGTCTGGTAGTCGGGCAGCGGCACCGGCGCCGGCACGTGCCAGTCCGGCAGGGTGGCATTGCCGACCAGTTGGAAGGCGTAGAAGCCGAACGCCGGCACAGTGAGCAGATAGGTCAGGCGCCCGATCGGCGGGAAGCTGCCGCCGCCGAGGATGTCCACCGGCACCCGACCCTCGAATTCGGACAGATCCAGCTCCACCGCCTGCAGCGTGTGCGAGAGGTTGGCCACGCACAGCACGGTCTCGTCCTCGTGGCAGCGCAGGTAAGCGAGCATGCGGCGGTTGCCGGGATACAGGAAGCGCAGCGCGCCGCGGCCGAAGGCGCGGTAGCGCTTGCGCACCGACAGGATGCGCCGGGTCCAGGTCAGCAGCGAGTACTGGTCGCGTTGCTGCGCCTCCACGTTCACCGCCTGGAAGCCGTACAGCGGGTCCATGATCGGCGGCAGTACCAGCGCGGCGGGATCGGCGCGCGAGAAACCGCCATTGCGGTCGATCGACCATTGCATCGGCGTACGCACGCCGTCGCGGTCGCCGAGATGGATGTTGTCGCCCATGCCGATCTCGTCGCCGTAGTACAGCACCGGCGTGCCGGGCATGGTCAGCAGCAGCGAGGTCATCAGCTCGATGCGGCGGCGGTCGCGCTCCAGCAGCGGCGCCAGGCGCCGGCGGATGCCGAGGTTGATGCGCGCGCGGCGGTCGGCGGCGTAGGTCTGCCACAGGTAGTCGCGCTCGGAGTCGGTGACCATCTCCAGGGTCAGCTCGTCGTGGTTGCGCAGGAAGATCGCCCACTGGCAGCTCTCCGGGATCTCCGGGGTCTGGCGCATGATGTCGGTGATCGGAAAGCGGTCCTCGCGCGCGATCGCCATGTACATGCGCGGCATCAGCGGAAAGTGGAACGCCATATGGCATTCGTCGGCGTTCTCGCCGAAGTACTGCTGGGTGTCCTCCGGCCACATGTTGGCCTCGGCCAGCAGCATGCGGTCCGGGTATTCGGCATCGAGCGTGGCGCGGATGCGGCGCAGGATGGCGTGGGTCTCGGGCAGGTTCTCGTTGGAGGTGCCGTCGCGCTCGATCAGGTACGGCACCGCGTCCAGACGCAGCCCGTCCACGCCCAGGTCCAGCCAGAAGCGCATCACTTCCAGCACCGCCTCCAGCACCGCCGGGTTGTCGAAGTTCAGGTCCGGCTGATGCGAGTAGAAGCGGTGCCAGAAGTATTGGCCAGCCTCCGGGTCCCAGGTCCAGTTGGACTTTTCGGTATCGCAGAAGATGATGCGGGTGCCGGCGTAGTCCTGGTCGCTGTCGGACCACACGTAGAACGCGCGCTCCGGCGAGCCGGCCGGTGCCATGCGCGCACGCTGGAACCAGGGGTGCTGGTCGGAGGTGTGGTTGATCACCAGTTCGGTGACGATGCGGATGCCGCGCGCGTGCGCCTGCTCCACGAAGCGCTGGAAGTCGGCGATGCTGCCGTAGTCCGGATGCACCGCCATGTACTCGGCGATGTCGTAGCCATCGTCGCGGCGCGGACTGGGATAGAACGGCAGCAGCCAGATCGTGTCCACGCCCAGGTCGGCGATGTAGTCGAGCTTGGAGATCAACCCGGGGAAGTCGCCGATGCCGTCGTCGTTGGAGTCGAAGAACGACTTGACGTGCACCTGGTAGATGATCGCGTCCTTGTACCAGCGCGCATCGCCGGCCGGTGCGCGCGGCTCGAGTTGGGGGGACGACGGCGCGGCGACATTCATGCAGAAACTCCGGCGCGGATGCGCCACAAGGCGAACGGCCGCGACGGATCGAGGCGGATGTGTTGGGTCTTGCCGTGCCAGGTGAAATCATGGCCGTCCCACAGATCGCGCACGGCGACGCTGGCGTGGTCGGGCAGGCCCAGTTCCCACAGCGGCACTTCGATCTGCGCGTTCTGCGGCGCGTACGGGTCCAGGCTCACCGCCACCAGCACCAGACTGCGGCCACGCGCCAAATGTGCGGCGTCGAGGAACTTGCCGAAGTACAGCACCTGGTCGTTGTGGGCGGTGTAAAAACGCGTGCCCAGGTGCGACTGCAGTTCCGGATGCTGGCGGCGCAGCAGGTTGAGGCGGGTGATCTCGTCGACGATGTCGCCCGGCGCGCGCTCGGGCCACACGCGCAACTGGTACTTCTCCGAGTCGAGGTATTCCTCCTTGCCCGGCAGCGGCGTGGCCTCGCACAGCTCGAAGCCTTGATACATGCCCCACAGCCCGGACAGCGTGGTCGCCAGCGAGGCGCGGATCAGATGCCCGCTGCGCCCGCTGTGCTGCAGGAACAACGGATTGATGTCCGGGGTGTTGACGAAGAAGTGCGGGCGGAAGCACTCGCTGGGCACGCCGCTGTTGAGTTCTTCGATGTAGGCCTGCAGCTCAGCCTTGTGCTGGCGCCAGGTGAAGTAGGTGTAGGACTGCGAGAAGCCCACCTTGGCCAGCCGGTACATCGGCTTGGGCCGGGTGAAGGCCTCGGACAGGAACACCACCTCCGGATGGCGCCCGCGCACCTCGGCGATCAGCCATTCCCAGAACGGGAACGGCTTGGTGTGCGGGTTGTCGACGCGGAACAAGGTGACGCCCTCGTTGACCCAGAACAGCACCGCATCGCGCAGCGCGTTCCACAGCGCGGGGACCGCGCCGCTGGCGTAGAAGTCGACGTTGACGATGTCCTGGTACTTCTTGGGCGGGTTCTCCGCGTACGGGATGGAACCGTCGGCGCGCCAGGTGAACCAGTCCGGGTGGTCGCGCAACCAGGGATGGTCCGGCGCGCACTGGATGGCAAAGTCCAGCGCCAATTCCAGGCCGTGCTCGGCCGCGGCCGCGCGCAGGCGGCGAAACCCTTCCAGCCCACCCAGGCCCGGATGCACCTCGGTATGTCCGCCCTCGGCCGAGCCGATCGCGTACGGGCTGCCCGGTTCGCCCGGCTCGGCGCTCACCGCGTTGTTGCGGCCCTTGCGGTTCTTCTCGCCGATGGGATGGATCGGCGGCATGTACAGCACGTCGAAACCCATCGCCTGGATGCGCGGCAGCCGCGCGATCACGTCGTCGAACGTGCCGTGACGCTGCGGATCGCCGCTCTGCGAGCGCGGAAACAGTTCGTACCAACTGGCGAAATGCGCGGCGCGGCGTTCGGCCTCGACCCGGAAGGTCATCGGGTACTCGGTGCGGAACGGCTTGGCATCGGCGCGCGCCATCGCCTCGGCGGTGTCGGGTTCGAGCAGCAGTTGCGCTTTCTCGGCCAGGTCGCTGGTGCGGGCGATGCGCGTGGTGATGGCCTTCAGCCGGGTGGCCAGCGCGCCGCGGCTGCGGCCGCGCGCGGCCTCGACCTGGGCCAGCGCTTCCTGCACGTCAACCGGCAGAAGCGTACCGGCGGCGCGCTTCTTTTCCAGGTCGGCATGGGTGGTGGCGTAGATATCGCGCCAGGCCTCGATGCGGAACTCGTAGCGGCCCAGGCGCTGCAGCGGGAACTCGCCACGCCAGCGGTCGTTGCCGAGCGCGCGCATCGGCGTGCTGGACCAGGTGCGTGCATCGGCGGCGCGCCACAGTAGCGCCACGGCGATGCGATCGTGGCCGTCGCAGAACGCATCGGCCTCCACACAGATCCGGTCGCCGACCGTGCGCTTGACCGGGAACCGGCCGTCGTCCACCGAGGGCGTCACCGACTCGATGCACACCCGCGCCTCGCCGGCGGCAACCTCGGCCGGGGTGCGGGCGCGCGCCGCGGTCAGCACCGGGCGCGCCGGCAGGCTGCGATAGATACGGACTTCGCCCGCTTCCAGGGTGCCGCCCTGCTCGCCCTGGATCGGTTCGCCGTGGTCGCTGAGCAGGCCCTCGCTGTCGCCGAGCAGGCGCAGCAGCGCCGGACCGGGCACCGGCAGCAGGTGATCGCGATCGCTGTTGAGCAGCACCAGCCACGGCGCGGCATCCAGCGGCTCCACCGCCACCGCGGTCAGGGCGCCGTCGCGCAGCAGCGGGCGCAAGCGCAGCGTCGTGTTGGCATCGGGCAGCGGCGCTGCCGGCGTGGACCCGTCGCTCTCGGACAGCGTGTGCTGCGCGTGCCCGGGCTGCGCGTGCTCCGTCAGGATGTCCTGCGCAGCGATCGCCCAGGCGCCGCCGAACGCGGCCGCCAGACGCTGCCGCTGCGCGCGCGGCAGGGGCAGCGCGGAGGCGACAGGCGCGTCGGCATCGACGGTGGCGACCACGCGGCGCGCCAGCGCGCGCAGCGCGCTGTCCTCGTCGAAGAACCAGTCGCCGCGGCCGTCCCACCAGGCCAGCGAGGAGAACGCGGCATCGAAGCCGGCACCGGCCAGGCTGCGCAAGGCGTCCAGGCCCAGCCCAGGCGTCCATGCCAGCAGCCGCGCGTGCGGTGCCTGCGCATGGACCTCGCCGATCAGCGTGCGCCACAGCGCAGCCGGTACGCGCTGCGGCTGCAGCACACGGAAACCGGCCACGCCGCCATGCAGCCAGTCGAGCAGGCGCGTACTCCACCACTTTGCCAAGCCCGCACCCTCCTCGGCGGAGGCGAAGCGGCCCTGGGCGATGTCCGGCGCGGCGCGTTCGGCGCGTGGGTCCGGCAGAGTCGAGCTGCGCGCGCGGAACCAGTGCGGATGTTCCTGCAGCAGACGGCTACCGCCGCCGATCTCGTCGATGCGCAGATCCAGCACGACCTTTAGGCCGTGCTGCTCGGCACGCTGGATCCACTTGCGCAACTGCGCCTGACCTGCCGCGTCGTCGGCCGCCGGATCGTGCAGGCGTCCGTCCGCGTCCTGCGCGAACGGACTGGGGAGGACGATGTGATCGCAGCCCTGCGCCTGCGCCGCCGCCATGGCCGCGTCCAGCACGGCCGCTTCGTGAGAGGGAAAGGGGGACAGCAGGCAGACATGCATTCGGAAGATCCCGTTCGACGAATGAGAAAGGACACGTCGCCTCTGCGCACCGTTGCCGGCAACGCGGATCGCGCCGTCGCATGGCAACGGCACCGGAACGGGATGGGCCTGCACGCTGTCGCGCTCCAGAGATCGCAACGGTGCCGGCGCACCCGGTCCGCGCGATGCGATGCAGCTGCGTCACAAGACCACGAACGCCGCAAATGGAATGTGTGGATGACATTAAATGCGCGTGCATGTGATGCGACGCGCTGTGCCGGGGTGTGGCGGCGCACGCTCCGCGCCGCCACGCACCCCGCTAGATGCAGCAAGAAATTCACGCGATGCTGACGCTCCCGCGTGAGTCGCGCACCGAATCTGCAGCAACGGACGCAGAGGGCTGGGCCATCATCCAAACGCAGATGCGCGCCGGCGCAGCTTCGAAGCACCTTTGAACCTGCTTCCACCACACTCAAGCCGGATGCCGGTGGCCCTGTAGGAGCGGCTTCAGCCGCGACCGAGCTTGACCGGGAACACCTCGTCGCGGCTGAAGCCGCTCCTACAGGACATCTCCCGGAATAGGTGGAGTGCCCTTCATTCGCTCATCGAATAGGCGCGCTCGGCGCCAGCCGCGGCCCAGGCCGTGTTGGGCGTGGCCTGCAGGGTGAAGCGCAGTTCGCCGCCGGCCATGAGTTCCTCGTGGCGCAGGAACGCGCGATTCAGCGGGCGCCCGTTGAGGGTGACGCCGCCGACGTAGGGATGCGCATCGTCCAGGCCGTCGGCGATCACCGTGAAGCGCTTGCCGTTGGGCAGCGCCAGCGTGGCGCGCGGCAGGAACGGGCGGCCGAGGATGTACTGGTTGCTGGCCGGCGCCACCGGGTAGAAGCCCAGCGCGGTGAACACGTACCAGGCCGACATCTGCCCCATGTCGTCGTTGCCGGCCAGGCCGTCCGGACGCGCCGCGTACTGGCTGCGCATGATCTGCTGCAGGCGCGCCTGGGTACGCCACGGCTGCCCGGCGTAGGCATACAGATAGGCGACGTGGTGGCTGGGCTCGTTGCCGTGCGCGTACCAGCCGATCAAGCCGGTGATGTCCTCCATGTGTGCGAACACCTTGGGATCGACCTTGGCGTCGAACACCTGGTCCAGCCGCGCCAGCAACTTGTCGTCGCCGCCATGCGCACGCGCCAGGCCGGCCACGTCCTGCGGCACGTACCAGGAGTACTGCCAGGCGTTGCCTTCAGTGTAGTCGGTGCCGTAGCCGCTGGCATCCGGATCGAACGGGGTGCGGAAGCTGCCGTCGCGCTTGCGCGCGCGCATGAAGCCGGTGCCCGGATCGAAGGCGTTGCGCCAGTTGCCGGCGCGCTTGGCGAAGGTGGCGGCGACCTCGGTGCGGCCCATGTCCTGCGCCATGCGCGCGATGGTCCAGTCGTCGAAGGCGTACTCCAGGGTCTTGGAGGCGGCCTCGCCTTCCTCGTCGATCGGCACATAGCCGAGTTGGCGATACTGGGCGATGCCGTCGTAGGGCCCGTAGTCGGCGCTGGCCACCATGGCCTTGAGCGCGGCATCGGTGTCGTAGCCGCGAATGCCCTTCATGTACGCGTCGGCGATCACCGGCACCGCGTGGTAGCCGATCATGCACCAGGTCTCCAGGCCGTGGAACGCCCACACCGGCAGCACGCCGTAAGGGCTTTCGCGCTGGTGCGCGAGCAGCGAGTTGACGATGTCGTTGGTGCGCTGCGGCGGCTGCACGATGGTCAGCAGCGGGTGCAGCGCACGATAGGTGTCCCACAGCGAGAACGTCGAATAGTGGGTGTAGCCCTGCGCCTGGTGCACGGCGTTGTCCGGCCCGCGGTAGCGGCCGTCGCTGTCCATGAACAGGGTCGGGCCGAGCAGGCTGTGGTACAGCGCGGTGTAGAACTGGGTGCGCTGGGTGGGCGGCGCCTCGACGTCCACCGCGCCCAACGCCTGCGCCCATTGCGCACGCGCGGCGCGACGCACGCCGTCGAAATCCCAGCCCGGCACTTCGGCGTCGAGGTTGGCGATGGCGCTGTCCTCGCTGACCGGCGAGATCGCCACCTTGACCAGCAGCGGCCCGCGCAATGCGTTGCCGAAGTCGAACGACCCCACCAGCTGCCGGCCTTCGATCTGCGCGCGCTGGGTGGGGTCGTTGTCGCCCGGCGGCGGGAAGCCCTTGTAGGGAATGTCCTGCTCGGTGTTGTGGAAGGCGTGGCCGCGCAGCGGCTGCGAGAAGCGCAGGGCGAAGTACAGCTGCCGCCCGGGCGCCCAGCCGCGGGTCTCGCGGAAGCCGGTGACGGTGCCGTCGGCGCGCAGGCGCAGCCGCGACCAGCTGATCTTGCCCGGGTAGTCGTACAGGCTGGTGCGCAGGTCCAGCAGCACGTGCGCCGGCTGGCCGGCCGGATAGGTGTAGCGATGCACGCCGACGCGGGCGCTGGCGGTGAGTTCGGCGCGGACCTTGTAGTCGTCCAGGGTCACCGCGTAGTAGCCCGGCTCGGCGCGCTCGTCATCGTGGCGGAAGCGCGCGCTGTAGCCGCTGCCGGGTGTGTCCGGGTCGCCGCGCTCCAGCCGCACCGCGCCACTGATCGGCATCAGCAGCACGTCGCCCAGGTCGGAGTGGCCGGTGCCGGAGAAATGCGTATGCGAGAAGCCGACCAGGCTGCGGTCGTCGTAGCGGTAGCCTGCCGCCCAGCCGTAGGCGTCCTTGCGCGGCTGGATGCGCGTGTCCGGGCTCAGCTGGACCATGCCGAACGGCACCGTGGCGCCGGGATAGGTGTGGCCCTCGCCGCCGGTGCCGATGAAGGGATCCACCGCCGCCACCGCACGCTCGCCCACCTTGGCGTCAGGTGCCGCGACGGCGGGCGCGGTCGGCCACAGCGCGGCCAGCAGCAGTGCGGCGGCGCCGCCCAGCATCCTCGAGCTGCGCATGGCAGGCTCCCCAGATCGAATCGATCCAAACCGATAGCACAAACCCGCTGCGATGCCTTGCTGCACTGCAAAATGCGGATCGAATCACGACGGCGCAGGATGAGCGACCTTTTGAACCGGTCTAATGCGCCGTGGCGCCGTCTCCTGCCGACAAACGCGTCACCGTGTCCGACATCGCCGCCGCCTGCGGCGTGTCGCGGGCGACCGTGTCGCTGGTGTTGCGCAACAGCCCGCTGGTGCACGCGGACACGCGCGCGCGGGTGGCGGCGGAGATCGCCCGCCAGGGCTACGTCTACCACCGCGGCGCGGCCAGCCTGCGCGGCCGCGCGTCCAATGCGGTGGCGCTGGTGGTCAACGACCTGGCCAATCCGTTCTTCGCCGAGTTCGCCGGCGGCGTGGACGCGGCGCTGGCCGAGGCCGGCTACGTGATGCTGATGGGCAGCACCGGCGAGTCGCCGGAGCGCCAGCAGACCGTACTGGGCTCGCTGATCGAGCACCACCCTGCGGCGATGATCCTCTCGCCCACCGAGAACACCGACGCGGCGCGGCTGCGCCAGTTGCTGGGGCCGCGCCTGCCGGTACTGCTGTTCAACCGCGCGCTGGATGGCGACTGGCCGCTGCTGGCGCTGGACAACCGCCGCGGCGCGCGCCTGGCCACCGAACACCTGCTGGCGCAGGGGCACCGCGCCATCGCCTTCTTCGGCGGCCACCGCCAGTCCAGTTCCTGCGCCGAGCGCCGCGCCGGCTACCGCGAGGCGCTGGCGGCCGCCGGCATCGCGGTCGACCCGGCATGGCTGATCGAATGCGCGCCGACCCGGCTGGAAGCGGCGCGCCAGGCCGGCGCGCTGTGCGCGCGCGACCCGCTGCCGACCGCGCTGGTCTGCTACAACGACGTGGTCGCGCTGGGCCTGGCCAGCGGCCTGGCCGAACGCGGCCGCGTGGCCGGCCGCGACTACGCGCTGATCGGCTTCGACGACATTCCCGAAGCCGCCGTCGCCACCCCGCCGCTGTCCACCGTCGCCGTCGCCCCGCGCGAGCGCGGCATGCAGGCCGCGCGCCTGGTGCTGGACGCGCTGCGCCACCGGCAGGCGTTGCCTGCGCTTACCATCGCCCCCGCCCGGCTGTGCTTGCGCGCCAGCAGCCGGGTCGCCCTCTCGCCCGTTCCCGGAGTCGCTGCATGAGCCGTCGCCCGCTGTCCAACACCGCCGCCATCGCGGTGGTCAGCATGATCTTCTTCACCTGGGGCGGCCTGACCAGCCTCAACGACGTGTTGATCCCGCATCTGAAAGCCGTGTTCCAGATGAACTACGCGCAGTCGATGCTGATCCAGTTCACCTTCTTCGGCGCGTACTTCCTGATGTCGGTGCCGGCCGGTGCGGTGGTGTCGCGGGTCGGCTACAAGGCCAGCATCGTCATCGGCCTGGTGGTGGCGGCGATCGGCGCGGCGATGTTCTACCCGGCCGCGCGCCTGCCCTCCTACCCACTGTTCCTGACCGCGCTGTTCGTGCTGGCTAGCGGCATCACCTTGCTGCAGGTCGCGGCCAACCCGTACATCAGCCTGATCGGCGCGCCGGAGAAGGCGCCGAGCCGGCTCAACTTCGCGCAGGCGCTGAACTCGCTGGGCACCACCGTGTTCCCGTGGCTGATCGGCCCGCTGATCCTGGCCGGCGCGGTGCTCGGCGCCGACCAGCTGGCGGCGATGAATCCCGCGCAGTTGTCCGCCTACCGCGTCGAGCAGGCGCGCTCGGTGGAAATCCCCTACCTGATGCTGGCCGGCGGCCTGCTGTTGCTGGCGGTGTTCGTGCTGGTGATGCGGGTACCGTCGCTGCGCGAGGACAGCGATTCCAGTGCCGAGTCGCATCACAGCTTCGCCGACGCGCTGCGCCACCCGCACCTGCTGTGGGGCGTGGTGGCGATCTTCATGTACGTGGGCGCGGAAGTGTCGATCGGCAGCTTCCTGATCAACTACATCTCCGGCCCCACCACCGGCGGCCTGACCGAAGCCGACGCCAGCGGCTACCTGCCGTTCTACTGGGGCGGCGCGATGATCGGCCGCTTCGCCGGCGCGGCGCTGCTGCAGTTCGTCCCGGCGCGCAAGCTGCTGGCGACCTTCGCCGGCATCGCCTCGCTGCTGCTGATCGCCACCATGCTCAGCACCGGCCATGTCGCGATGTGGAGCGTGATCGCCATCGGCCTGTTCAACTCGATCATGTTCCCGACCATCTTCACCGTGGCCATCGAGCGCCTGGGCGTGCTCACCAGCAAGGCCTCCAGCCTGCTGATCATGGGCATCGTCGGCGGCGCCATCGTGCCGCTGGCGCAGGGCGCGCTGGCCGACGCCATCGGCATCCAGCATGCCTTCGTGATCCCGCTGCTGTGCTACGCCTACATCGTCTGGTACGGCCTGCGCGGCTCGCGCCTGTCGCCCGAGCTGGCGGCGGCCGCGCCCACCACCGCGCCGACCGCGCGCGTGATGCATTGATCCGCCGATCCGTTCCCGGCACGGCGGCCGCCCACGCCGCCGCCGCGCGCCGCCGTCTTCTCCTCCCTCACACAGTTCGCCAGCCGACCGCATGAACCTGCCCGCCACGCCCCTGCCCGACTTCGCCGACGCCGCCGTCCTGCGCGCGCACATCGCCGACACCATGGCCTTCTACCATCCGCGCGCGATCGACCCGGCGGGCGGCTTCTTCCACTACTTCCGCGACGACGGCAGCGTGTACGACGCCGGCCATCGCCACCTGGTCAGCAGCACCCGCTTCGTCTTCAACTACGCGATGGCGGCGATCGAGTTCGCCGATTCGGCGCTGGCCGCCGAGTACCTGGACGCCGCGCGCCACGGCCTGCGCTACCTGCGCGAGGTGCACCGCGATACCGCCAGCGGCGGCTACGTGTGGACCCTGCGCGATGGCGTGGCCGAGGACCGCACCCAGCACGCCTACGGCGCCGCCTTCGTGCTGCTGGCCTACGCCACCGCGAAGAAGGCCGGCCTGGACACCGATGCGTGGATGGACGAGACCTGGCAACTGCTGGAAACCCGCTACTGGGATGCCGCCGCCGGCCTGTACCGCGACGAGGCCACCCCGGAGTGGACGTTCTCCAGCTACCGCGGCCAGAACGCCAACATGCACCTGTGCGAAGCGCTGATCGCCGCTTACGAGGCCAGCGCCGAGCCGCGCTACCTGCAGCGCGCGCTGCTGCTGGGCGACCACATCACCCGCCGCCAGGCGGCGCTGGCCGGCGGCCTGGTGTGGGAGCACTACGACGCGAACTGGCAGGTGGACTGGGACTACAACCGCGACAACCCCAAACATCTGTTCCGGCCGTGGGGCTTCCAGCCCGGCCACCAGGTCGAGTGGTCCAAGCTGCTGGTGCTGCTGCACGGGCACCTGCAGGCGGCCACCGGCACCGCGCCGGCGTGGCTGCTGCCGACCGCGCGCCACCTGTTCGATACCGCGCTGGCGCACGGCTGGGACGCGCAGCATGGCGGCATCGTCTACGGCTTCGCCTCCGGTACCGAGGAAGCGCCGGTGGTCGGCGTACCCGACGTGGCCGCGGCGCCGACCTACTTCTGCGACGACGACAAGTACTTCTGGGTGCAGGCCGAAGCCATCGCCGCCGCGTCGCGACTGCTTGCCGCCACGGGCGACGCCACGTATCGCGACGCTTACGACAAGCTGTGGGCGTATTCCTGGGAGCACCTGGTCGACCACCGCTACGGCGCCTGGTTCCGCATCCTCAGCCGCGACAACCGCAGCTACAGCGACGAGAAGAGCCCGGCCGGCAAGACCGATTACCACACCATGGGCGCTTGCCACGACGTGCTGGCGGTGATGCGCGGTAGCAAGGCGTTCGCGTAAGCGGATGCCGTTGTAGGAGCGGCTTCAGCCGCGACTCGGCGTTCCCGGTAAAGCCCGGTCGCGGCGGAAGCCGCTCCTACAAGGGATGCAGCGCACCGTTCGATCCGGCATCTGCGCCCACAAAAAAGCCCCGCACATGGCGGGGCTTTTTCGTTGTCGCGAACCGCGCTCGATCAGTCGATGTCGAGGAAGCTGCGCAGCTGCTCGGAGCGGCTCGGGTGACGCAGCTTGCGCAGCGCCTTGGCCTCTATCTGGCGGATGCGCTCGCGGGTCACGTCGAACTGCTTGCCGACTTCCTCGAGGGTGTGGTCGGTGTTCATGTCGATACCGAAGCGCATGCGCAGCACCTTGGCTTCCCGCGGGGTCAACCCGGCCAGCACGTCGCGCACGGTCTCGGACAGGTTGATGTTGGTGGTGTTCTCGATCGGGGACTCCACGTTGGTGTCCTCGATGAAGTCGCCCAGATGCGAATCCTCGTCGTCGCCGATCGGGGTTTCCATCGAGATCGGCTCCTTGGCGATCTTCATCACCTTGCGGATCTTGTCCTCGGGCATGTCCATTTCCTTGGCCAGTTCCTCCGGCGTGGCCTCGCGGCCGTACTGCTGGAGCATCTGCCGGGAAATGCGGTTCAACTTGTTGATCGTCTCGATCATGTGCACCGGGATGCGGATGGTGCGCGCCTGGTCGGCGATCGAGCGGGTGATCGCCTGGCGGATCCACCAGGTGGCATAGGTCGAGAACTTGTAGCCGCGGCGGTACTCGAACTTGTCCACCGCCTTCATCAGGCCGATGTTGCCTTCCTGGATCAGGTCGAGGAACTGCAGGCCGCGGTTGGTGTACTTCTTGGCGATCGAGATCACCAGGCGCAGGTTGGCCTCGACCATTTCCTTCTTGGCCTTGCGCGCCTTGGCTTCGCCATACGCCATGGCGCGGCTGATTTCCTTCAGCTCGGCCAGGCTCAGGTAGGTGGCCTGCTCCACCGCGACAGTGGCTTCCTGCTCGGCGATGATCTGGTCCTTGACGTCGCGCAGCGCCGACGACCACTTCTGCTTGCGCTTGAGCGCATCGTCGACCCAGGCCACGTTGGTCTGGTTGCCTTCCCAGGAACGGATGAAGTCCTTGCGCGGCATGCGTGCCACGTGGGTGGCCAGATGCAGCACGCGGCGCTCGTGATCCTTGACCTGGGCCATGGTGTCGCGCAGCTTGCGCACCAGCACGTCGGTCAGCGGCAGCGGCAGCTTCAGGGTGACGAACACCTCGGCGATGTCGTTGCGCAGCTTGGTGACGACCTTGTGCTCGGCGCCGTTCTTGGCGTGGGCCTTCTTGAACTTGGCGTATTCGGTGGCCAGCACTTCCATGCGCCGCGCGACTTCGGCCGGGTCCGGACCGGTCGGGCCGGCATCCTCTTCGGCGGTATCGACGTCGTCGTCGTCGTCATCGTCGGCATCGGCATCGGCGGCGCTGTCGTCGTCGGACACCGCAACCGGCGGCGCCGGCTCTTCCTCGACCAGGTCGTTGAAGCCGACCACGATCTCGGCCAGGCGCTTCTTGCCTTCCTTGTGCTGTTCGTAGTCCTCGAGCAGGGTCTCCACCGCCAGCGGGAACGCGCCCAGCGCGGCCTGCACCTGGCCGAGGCCTTCCTCGATGCGCTTGGCGATGGCGATCTCGCCTTCACGGGTCAGCAGTTCTACTGTGCCCATCTCGCGCATGTACATGCGCACCGGATCGGTGGTACGGCCACCCTCGGTGTCGAGCGCGGTCAGCGCCGCGGCGGCTTCTTCGGCCGCGGTGTCGTCGACTTCGCGGTTGCCGGTGTTGCCGTCGTTGAGCAACAGGGTTTCGGCATCGGGCGCAACTTCATGGACATCGATGCCCATGCCGTTGATCATGCCGATGATGTCTTCGATCTGTTCGGGATCGACCAGATCGTCGGGAAGGTGGTCGTTGACTTCCGCGTAGGTCAGATAGCCCTGTTCCAGGCCCTTGCTGATCAGTTGCTTGATGTCGGATTGCTGGGCAGGACGTTCGTTGGCCATGAGTGCTCGCGCCACCGGCAGGTAGGTGAATGAGTGAACCTAGCATTATAACAGCCCGGACCGCCGCTTGCCGGACGAGGAGCCTGAATGGCTCCGCCAGGAACGCGCCGGCGTCTACGGCCGGAGCAGGAAAGTGACCGGGCCGTCGTTGACCAGGCTGACGATCATATGGGCACCGAAGCGGCCGCTTTCCACCCCTGGCGGGTGTTGCGCGCGGCACAGCTCCAGCAATCGGTTGAAGCCGCGTTCAGCCTCGGCCGGCGGCGCCGCCGTGGTGAAACTGGGCCGCATCCCCGAGCGCGTATCGGCGGCCAGGGTGAACTGACTGACCAGCAGCAAGCCGCCACCGGTGTCGCGCAACGACTGGTTCATGCGCCCACTCGCATCTGAAAACACCCGGTAGCCGAGCAGGCGCTCGGCCATGCGCCGCAGCTTGGCCTCGTCGTCGCCCGGCTCCACCGCCACCAGCGCCAACAGGCCGGGCCCGATCTGGCCCACGACCTCGCCATCGACGCTGACCGAGGCCTGGGTGACGCGCTGGATCAGCGAGAGCATGGCGGTGGGGCCGGGATTGGGGATTGGGGATTTCGCATTGGTCGCGCCCGACGAACGGTTGCGATCGTGCGGCATCATCGCCGAACCGACGGGATTGAGAAAGCGACGAAGCCGCAGCCGGCGCGATCCTCGATGCCGTTCGGGCGGGTCCGACGCGCCGAGCGGATAAACTGGGTCGATGAAACCTGCGACGCTCGCTTCCCTGCTGTACCGCTGCGCCGCCGCCGTGGCGCGCCTGCCGTGGCCGTGGCTGCGCCGCCTGGCCGATGGCCTGGCCGGGCTGTGGCTGCGCCTGGACGCACGCGAGAGCCGGGTGGTCCGGCGCAACCTGGAACTGGCCTATCCGGACCTGCTGCCCAGCGAGCGCGTCGCCCTGCAGCGCGACGTGCTGCGCTCGACCGCGCGGCAGGCGGTCGAGACCCTGCTGCTGTGGACCCGGCCGCCGGAACAGAATCTGGCGCGGCTGCGCCTGCGCCATGGCCAGGAGCTGTACGACGCGGCACTGGCCGCTGGCCGCGGGGTGATCGTGGCCGCGCCGCATTTCGGCAACTGGGAGCTGCTCAACCAGTGGCTGGCCTCGCGCGGCGACATCGCCATCGTCTACCGCGCGCCGGAGTCGGCGGTCGGCGACGCCTTCCTGCAGTTGGTGCGCAGCGGCGAGCGGGTGCGCCAGGTGCGCGCCGAGGGCCCGGCGGTGCGGCAGCTGTTCAAGACGCTGAAGGACGGCGGCGCGGTCGGCATCCTGCCCGACCAGCAGCCCAAGGCCGGCGACGGCGTGTTCGCCCCGTTCTTCGGCGTGCCGGCGCTGACCATGACCCTGGTCAACCGCCTGGCCGAGCGCACCGGCGCGACCGTGCTGTTCGCCTGGTGCGAGCGGGTCGGCAACGACCTGGAGTTCGCCCTGCACGTGCAGCCCGCGCCAGCGGACATCGCCGATGCCGACCCGCTGCGCGCGGCCACCGCGCTCAACGAGGGCGTGGAGCGGGTGGCGCGGCGCGATCCGGCGCAGTACCAGTGGACCTACAAGCGCTACACGCTGCGCCCGGACCCGGCCGAACCCAATCCCTACGCCACCGAGCGCCATCCGCACTAGGGCGTAAGCCCCCCCGAGCATGCGCGGCGTGGGCGCGTTCCGGGAACCAAGACGCACGAGCGCGTGGCTACCTCCTGCCACGGATCGGCCGGACCGCGGTCGCGCTAATCGTCGTGCGGCTGCGCCGGGCCGGCGAGGATGCGCTGGTAGAACGCCAGGTCCAGCCAGCGCCCGAACTTGAAGCCGGCCTCGCGCACGGTGCCGGCGTGCACGAAGCCGAGTTGCTCGTGCAGGGCGATGCTGCCGGCATTGCTGGCGTCGATGCCGCCGACCAGCACATGCACGCCGCGCGCCTGCGCGGTGTCGATCAGCGCCTGCAGCAGTTGCCGGCCCGCGCCGCGGCCGCGATGGTCGCGGTGCACGTAGACCGAGTGCTCGACGCTGTACTTGAACGCCGGCCAGGCGCGGAAGGTGCCGTAGCTGGCGAAGCCGAGCAGGGTGCCGTCGGCGTCCTCCAGGCCCAGCACCGGGAAGTTGCCGGCGCGCTTGGTCGCGAACCAGACCGCCATGCTTTCCGGCGGACGCGGCCGGTAGTCGTACAGGGCGGTGGAGTGGACGATGGCGTCGTTGAAGATCTCCAGGATCGCCATGGCGTGGCGCGGTTCGGTGCAATCGACGAGCTGCATGCGGGGGCCGGAGCGGACGCGATGGCGCACAGTAGCAAGCAACCGGCGGCGCGTGCACACCCCACCCGCACCGGCGTGTTGCCGCAGACGGCGCATTCGGTTGCATCGGCGGCGCGCACACGCGGGCACAGTGCGTTCCATCGCCTGCGGGCTGGCGCGTCAGGCAAAGCGCGCGACAATGGCGCCCAGGCGCCATCAGCGCCCACCGGCACCGCGCCGGCGCCGCCGCGACCGGACGCGGCAGCCTTGAAGCGGCGCCGCCGATCCCCATCTGGAGTCGTGCATGACCAGCCCCACCGCCCCTTCCGCGCACGCCTTCGGCGATCCTGCCGCGATCCGCAGCGAACGCGCGGCATCGGAGTTGCGCGCCGGGCGCCCGGTGCTGCTCGAGGACCGTGCCGGCCACGTCCGTGCGGTCATGGCGCTGGACAGCAGCACCGAACCCTCCTATCGCAGCTTCGCCCAGGCCACCGGGCAGCGGCACTACCTGTTCGTGACCCCGGCGCGCGCGCAGGTGCTGGGCCTGGACGCGCCGCAGGGCGCGCGCATCGCCCTGGCCGGGCAGTCCTACGACGCGCTGGCGGCGCTGGCCTACCTGCGTGACGGCCCGCTGCCGGCGCACTGGCTGCCCGGCGACGCGCTCGATGCCGGCGCCGCCGAGATCGCGCGCCTGGGCCTGCTGCTGCCGGCGATGGTCGCCGCGGAACTGGACGCCGACAGCAGCGCCTTCCAGGGTTGCCAGGCGCTGCAGTTGGAGGACTTGGAGCACGGCTGCGCCCTCGCCGCCTCCGACAGCTACACCCTGGTTACCCGCACCCAGGTGCCGCTGCGCGACCTGGGACCTGGCGAATTCGTGGTGTTCCGCGGCGGCGTGGCGCAGCGCGACCAGGTCGCGATCGTGATCGGCCAGCCCGACCTCGGCGCGCCGGTGCCGGTGCGCGTGCATTCCTCCTGCCTCACCGGCGACCTGTTCGGCTCGCTCAAGTGCGACTGCGGCGACCAGCTGCGCCACGGCCTGGCCAAGCTCAAGGCGCTGGGCGGCGGCGTGCTGCTGTACCTGGACCAGGAAGGCCGCGGCACCGGCATCGCCACCAAGATGCGCGCCTACGGCTACCAGCACGACGGCCTGGATACCATCGACGCCGATGCGCAACTGGGCTTCGGCGCCGACGAACGCCGCTACGGCAGCGCCGTGGCGATGCTGCGCGGGCTCGGCATCGGCCGCGTGCGCCTGCTCACCAACAACCCGTCCAAGGCCGAGCGCCTGCGCGCGGCTGGTATCGAGGTGACCGAGCGCATCCCGGTCACCGGCACGATCACCGCCGAGAACGAAGGCTACCTGCGCACCAAGGCGGCCCGCGCCGGCCACGCGCTGGACGTGGACGCGCTGCTGCGCGCGGCGCGCTGACCCCACGGCGCGGAACGGCGCGCCACACCACACCCCTGGATCGCGCCGGGAACCGCGCGGCGGGCAGCGCACGTCCGCCAGCGGCGCGTTAGGATCGCAGGCCACGCCGCGCGCCCGCGCCCGCTCGCCCCGAGACCCCGACGTGACTGCACCGCCACCCATGGACGACTCCCCCACCGTGCCTGCGCCGAGCGCGGGCGCCACCATGCCGGCGCCCGCGGAGTGGCCGCCGGCGGACTGGCAGCCATTGCCGTTGCGCGGCGCCTGGCTGGCCGCGCTCGGCGGTGGCTGCATGCTCGGGCTCAGCCTGGTGGTCGCAGCCGCCATCGTCGGCCTCAGCCTGCATAGCCTGCATGCACTGGCCCTGGGCGCCGTCGCGGCGGCTGTGGGCAGTCTGTGCGGTGCATGGATCGGCTTCGTCCGACATCGGCGCATCCGCTGGCGGCTGAATGCCCAGGGCCTGGACGTGTTCCGCGGGCGCCTGTGGCAGAGCGAGACGCACGTGCCGATCTCGCGCGTGCAGCACCTGGACCTGCGCCGCGGCCCGCTGGAACGCGCACTGCGCCTGGCCACCCTGGTCGTGCACACCGCCGGCACCCGCCATACCGCGGTCGCCGTGCCCGGCCTGGACCACGCCGACGCCGAACGCCTGCGCGAGCGCCTGGCGCACCAGCTCGACCACGACGACGACGCGCTGTGAGCGGCGGCGCCGACTCCGAACACACGGCACCGGTGCGGCGCCTGCATCCGTGGTCGTGGCTGTTCGTGTTGCTGCAGCACCTCAGGCATTTCCTGCTGCCGTTGCTGGCGCTGCTGGTGTTTGGCAGCCGCGACGGCCACCGCGATCACGCCGATCACTTGGTGATGCTGGCGGTGTGCAGCGGACTGGTGGCGGTGTCGCTGCTGCGCTATCTCACCTACCAGTACCGCATCGGCCGCGACAGCCTGAGCATCCGCAGCGGCTGGCTGGAACGCAGCCTGCGCGAGATCCCGTTCGCGCGCATCCACAACGTGGTGGTGCACCAGTCGCTGCTGCACCGCCTGTTCGGCGTGGCCGAGGTGCGCCTGGAGTCGGCCGGCGGGACCAAGCCCGAGGCGCAGATGCGGGTGCTGCGGCTGGACCAGGCACTGGCGCTGGAACAGCAGATCCGCCACCGCGCGCCCGCCGCCGACACGACCGCCGCCACCGATACCGACGCTGCGCCCGCCGCCGCGCCGGACAGCGAACTGCTGCTGGCGCTGCCCACCGCCGAGGTGCTGCGCCAGGGGCTGATCTCCAACCGCGGCATGGTGGTGCTGCTCACCGCGTTCGGCGCCACCTACCACCTGTTCCCCGAGCGCATGATCTCCAACGCGATCGAGCACTACGGGCGGCAACTGTTCGGCTACGCCACGCACCTGCAACTGGGCTGGATGGCCGGCACGGTCACCTTCGCGCTGATGCTGGCGACGCTGTTGCTGCTGATGCGCGCGTTGTCGATGGGACTGGCGCTGGTGCAGTACCACGGCTTCCGGCTGAGCGAGAGCGAGCGCCGGCTGACCGTGGAACGCGGCCTGCTGACGCGGCTGCGCAGCAGCGTGGCGCGGCGCCGGATCCAGGCCTGGACCCTGCACGAGAGCGTGCTGCAACGGCTGCTGCGGCGGCGCAGCCTGCATATCGAGACGGCGGTGATCCAGGCGCACCACTGGCACGACCACGCCCTGACGGAACTGGCGCCCCTGGCCACCCCGGCCGCCTGCGATGCGCTGCTGCAGCGGCTGCTGCCGCAGATCGCCTGGCCGCCGGCGCACTGGCACGGCATCGCCACGCGCTGCTGGTGGCGGCTGTCGCTGCCGGCGCTGCTGCTGGTGCCGCTGCTGTGCGCGGGGCTGTGGCCCACGCTCGGCGTCTGGGCCGCGCTGCTGCTGCTGTGGCTGCCGTGGTCGGCGTTCAAGTCCTGGCGCCAGGCGCAGCGCATGGGTTACGCGCTGGATGCGCGCTACGTTGCGGTGCGCGGCGGCTGGTGGCGGCGCTGGTGGCGGCTGGCCGAACTGGACAAGTTGCAGGCGCTGCACCTGAGCCGTTCGCCGCTGGACCGCTGGTGCGGCACCGCGACGCTGTGGCTGGACACCGCCGGCGCCCGCCACGGCGAACCGCCACTGCGCATGCGGCTGCTGCCGGACGCGGAAGCACGGGCGCTGTACCGGCAACTGGGCGACGCGCTGGCGCAGCGGCGGCTGCGCTGGTGAACGCGCGCGGCGCTGCGGCGCGTCAGCGCGCGCCGCGGCCCCAGTAGCCGATGCGGCGACGGATCTTCAGCTTGCGCCACAGGTTCAACGGTTTGCGCCGCGGGTTGCGCGCGCCCT
This sequence comes from Xanthomonas sp. 3307, assembly GCF_014199735.1. Classification (NCBI taxonomy): domain Bacteria; kingdom Pseudomonadati; phylum Pseudomonadota; class Gammaproteobacteria; order Lysobacterales; family Lysobacteraceae; genus Xanthomonas; species Xanthomonas sp. 3307. The sequence continues at coordinate 204,325 of NZ_JACHOG010000004.1, forward strand.
CGGCGACGAACTCGTCGATCGCGCGCAGCACGCGCTCGCTGGACTGGCCGTCGCGGTAGGGATGCAGGCCATCGGCGAACTCGCGGATCGCCGCCATCAGTTCCGGCGGCCGCTGCAGCGCGCGGCGGATCGCCGGCTCGAACTGCGCCGGATCGTCGATGTCGATGAGCTGCGGCCCCGGACGGCGGTTCTTGAAGGTCACCACCGGCTTGTAGGTGAGCAGGAACTCGTTGAGCGCGGACGAGGTGTCCGAGCACATCATGTCCACCTGCGGGAACAGCTCCAGGATGTTGTCGTTGTCGGCGAAGTGCAGGTACTCGCTCTCAAGTGCGCGGTAGCGGGCGACCATCGCCGGGTCCATCTTCGGATGGAAGGTGACGATCCAGCGCCATTCGCCGCTGCGCGAGAGCCGCGCGACTTCGTCGTAGAGGATGCCGGCCGCGCTCCACGACGGCGAGAACGTGGAGTGGTACAGGATCACCGGCGGCTGCCGCACCGGCGCTAGGTCCGCGCCGATCTCGCGCATGAACGGATCGATCTTGGGGAAGCCGGTCTCCTTGACCGCGAAGTGGCCGAGCTTGCGCGCCAGCGCGCCGAACGCCGCGGTGTCGCGCGGGCCGGTGGTGCAGTACAGGTCGAAGAAACCACGCACGTAGATGTGCCGCGGCTTGCCGGCGTCGAAGCCGTGGAAGGTCTCGACCTTCACGCCCGGGAAGAAATGCGGCACCGCGTTGCTGGAGGTGATCACCGCATACGGATTCCACGCCAGCACCTCTTCCACCGTCGCCAGGTGGCGCTCGTCGGCGCTCAGATCCTCGGCGCCGGGGCCGTCGAAGAACCACGCCGCCTCGTCGCCGCGCGCGCGGATCGCCGCCTGCAGCGGGCGCAGGATCGCCAGCGCGTAGCGCTCGGATCCGTACAGCAGATAGTGCTTGCTCATCAGTGCTCCAGATCGTGCCGTTGCAGTTGCGCCCGCGCCTGCTCCACCGAGGCCGGGTTGATCTGCATTTCGTAGTAGCGCATGCGCTTGTACAGCGCGTAGCTGGCCGCGGTCTGCGCCACCACCAAGCCGCGCCAGCCGTCGAGGAAGGCCAGCCGCAGCAGATAGTCCTTGAGGAAGGCGCCGGCGAACACGAACGGGCTCTGCCACATTCTCACCGGCTTGCGCTTGTCGCGCCAGCCGAGCGCCTTGAGTTCGGCGTAGCGCAGCACCTTGAGTTGCTTGTGCACCAGGGTCGGGTTGTGCAGATGGTTGAACGGCGGCGCGAACTCGGCGCTGACGCCGTCGAAGCGCAGCGATTCGTGCACCCGCGCATCGCTCCAGCGCGCGCGGCCGCGGTGGTACAGCCGCGCCAGGCGCTCGCCGACCATGGGTTTGTACCAGCGCATCGGCGCGCCCATGTACCAGGTGCTGCGGCGCAGCCACACCGCATCCACGCGGTCCTCGGCGAGCAGCTGCGGCAGCCGCGCCAAGCATTCGGCGCGCAGCGCGTCGGACAGGAATTCGTCCGCGTCCAGCACCAGGATCCAGTCGTGCGCGGCCTGGGTGGAGGCGAAGTTGCGCTGCGGGCCGAAACCCAACCAGGCCTGCTCGACCACGCGCGCGCCGTGCGCGCGGGCGATGGCCACGGTGTCGTCGGTGCTGCCGCAGTCCACCACCAGCTTGTCGGCGGCGAACGGCACGCTGTCCAGACAGCGCGCGATGTTGGCGGCCTCGTTGTAGGTCATCACCACCAGGCTCAGCGGCAGGGTGGTCGCGGCGGCGTCGGCCATGGCGCGCGGTATCCGGAAGTCAGGCGCGGTGCCGGCGGCCGGCGCCAGGCGCCGCGCCGCCCGGCGATGCGGGACCGGCAGTCTACCGGCTTCGCGCGGCGCCTTCAGCGCCCTGGGCCGGCTCCGCCTCGCGCGCGGCCAGCCCGATCAGCACGCCGACCAGCGATACATAGAAACCGGTACTCACCTGGTGCGCGAACATCGACTGGGTCATGCCGCACAGGACGTAGGCCGCCACCACCATGATCCCGGCCGCCGCGGCGCCATGGAAATGCGGCTGCGGCCGGCGCCGGTACAGGCGCAGCAGCAGCCACAGCGGCACGCCGTACACCAGCAGGATCAGCACGGTGCCGGGCAGGCCCTGGGTCGCGCTCCACTCGGCCAGATCGTTGTGCGCATGGCCCAGGTGGCAGCGCTCGACGAACGCCTTCCGGCAGTCAGGCAGGCGCAGCATGGCGTTGTCGAAACGGCCCACGCCGACCCCGACCACGGGGTGCTCGACGAAGGTCGCCGCCGCCACCTGCAAGCGTTCGATGCGCGCGCCGGCCGAGGAATCGCTGTCGCCGCGCTCGTAGCGCTGCACGTCGTGATGCAGCTCGGCCAGGCGGGTCTGCTTGGTCAGCGCCGGCACGCTCAGCACCAGCACCGCCGCCAGCGCGGTGCACGCGCCCAGGATCATCAGCCGCGTCGCGCTGTCGCGCCAGCGCAGGCACAGGGCGCTGACCACCAGCAGCAGCAGCACGCCCAGCCACACGCCGCGGCTGCCGCTGAGCAGGATGACGATGCCGCCCGCCACCACCGCGGCCACGGCCCACGGCCACTGTCCACGCGGCCGGCAGAACACCGCCAGCACCATCAGCATCAGCACCACGTCGGCCAGCACGATGGCGTTGGTCCAGCCCTCGGCGCGCGGCAGGCCCTGCAGCACCTGCACGCTGGCCAGCACCAGGGCGGCGAGGATCCCGAGCAGCGCGCCCCACCACAGCAGGCGCTGCGGCGGCCGCAGCGCATAGGTCCACAGCGCCGCCCACGGCAGCACCAGGAAGCGGGTGCGGTTGTCGATGTCCTTCAGCGGCTGGCCGAAGTACAGCACCGAGCACAGCGACAGCCCGATCACCAGCAGCGCCAGGATCCACAACCAGCGCACCGACGGCTGCATCGGCGCCACCGCCTGGCGCAGTTGCGGCAGTGCCAGCAGGCTGGTCACCAGCAGCAGCAGGCCGAACGGCAACAACCCGCTGGGCATGCTGATCACCAGCGCCGGCAGGCACAGCAGCGCAAGCGCCGCGCCACGCTCGGCCAGGGCCTGGCGGGAGGACGCGGAAACGGCGTGGCGTGGCGCGATGGGCTGGGACATCAAGGAGGGAAGGCCGTGGGGATGGGGTGGTCGGCGATGATCCGGGGCGCTTCCCTAACCCGGCCTGACCTGTTCGCGATCGGCGCCGCGGCTGGCTGGCAAGGCCGGCGGTGGCGTCTCCCCGAGCAAGTCGGCCACGGCCGCGCGCAGGCGCTCGCCGAACTCGCGCCGGCGCGCCTCGAAGAAGCCGCGCGCGGCGGTGCCCAGCGCGTCGCACTGCATCGGCGACAGCGCCAGCGCCTGCGCCATTGCCCGCTCGAGGCCGGCGGCCTCGATCCGGTAGCGCACGCCGAAATTGTCCGGGCCCTCGCCGACCGGATCGATCAGCACGCCGCGCTCGGCGCTCACCAGCTCGTTCATCGGCGCGCCGTCGGTGGTCACCACCACCGCGCCGACGCTCAGCGCTTCCATGATGTAGTGGCCGAAGCCCTCCACCTCGGACGGGCACAGGTGGAAGCGGTGCGCGTTCTGCAGCCGCCGCAGTTCCTGCTGGTCCAGGTAACCGGTCAGGTAGTCGATGTTCTCGGCCTCGATCGGGTGGGACTTTTTCGCGCTCTGCACCACGGTCAGCCGCGGCCACTCGGGGTGCCGCGCCCAGGTCTGCAGCAGCAGCGCGGTGCCCTTGGCCGAACTGCGCCCGGCCACGTGCAGGCAGGCGCGTTCGCGCGGTACCTCAGGACGGTAGCAATCGTCGCTGCAAAAGCCGATGAAGGCGGTCGGCGCCATCGTGGAAAAACGCTGCTCGGCCTGGCGGGTCTTGCACAGCACCTGCGCGAAACGCGGCAGGCGGCGCAGCCACTTGTGCCGGAACCATTCCGGGTTGGGGATCAAGGCATTGCGCAGGCCACTGCCCAGGCAGCGCGGATACACCCGTTCCAGGAAGATCTGCAGGTCGGCGCGCCCGAACAGCAGGCTGCGCAGGAACAGGCGCAGTTCGCGCAGGCGGTTGGCGATGCGCACGGTGCCGAAACCCAGCACCTCGACGCGGTAGCGGCCGGTCTCCCGCAGCAGGTCGGCGACCACCTGCAGGTCGCGGCTGAGGCCGCCGCCGTTGTCGCGGCTGATGACCCGGATCAGGCGTGGCGGCACGCGTGCCCCCCGGCCCGCGCGGCACGCTGGCCTTCAGCGGCACCCGCGCCACGCAGCCGCAACGCGCGGGCGTGGCTCATTCGAGGCGATCCTTGTCCTGCTCGCGCAGGCGATCGAAGTCTTCCTGAGTGGCCACGCAACGGCCATGCACGGCATTGGCCGGGACCAGCCACCAGTTGCGTCGGTTGGATACGCCGGCCAGGACACTGGCGTGACGGTCGACGCAGCCCAGCATCGCCGCCTCCTGCACCAGCAGCCAGCGCCGCTGCGGCGCTTGCGCCTGCCAGGCGATGCCACGGCGCAGTTGCTCTTCCCACGGCACCACGAAACCGAAGGTCGTCGCGGGGCGGTCGGCCATCAGCAGGTTCTGCTCCTTCCAGGCGACCAGGCCGAGTTCGGCATCCGGGCCGATGCGACGCCCGACCGACTCCATCACCCCGCGCGCGGAGCTGGACATGTTGATCAATGGGTACACCAGCAAGCCGGCCATCACCCAGACCATGGTCAGGGTCGAGACCGTCGCCAGTTCCGGGCGGCGCCGCGCGAACATGGCCAGGCTGGCCACGCCCCACAGGCCGATCGCCAGCAGGACCCAGGCCAGCACCTGCACCGTGGCCAGGTCGATGCCGCGGTCTTCCATCATCCGCGCGCGGAAACCATGTCCCAGCAGGATCGCCGCACCGACGCCGCCGAGCGCCAGCGTCAGCAGCGCGGTGAACGCCAGCAGCAGGCGCTTGACCCCGGTCTTGCGCAGCAGCCCGGGGATCAGCGGCCCCATCGCCAAGCACAGCATCGGCAGCGCCGGCAGCACGTAGACGTCGCGCTTGCCGGTCGGGATCGAGAAGAACAGCACCACCAGCGCCCACCAGGCCAGCGGCAGCAGATAGCGCGCATCGCGCCGGCGCAGGCGCCGCGCCCAGGCGGGGATCGCCCACGGCAGCGCCAGCAGCACCGGCAGCCACATGCTCGGCATCACCCCGAAGAAGTACAGCGGCCCGTGCGCGTGGTCCCAGGACTTGGCGTAGCGCCCGGCGGTCTGCCGGAACAGGATGTCGTTGAGGTAGGCGTGGTACTCGGGCGCGTTGCTCGACAGCGCGGTGACCACCATCGGCACCAGCCAGATCGACACCGCCGCCAGGAACGCCAGCGGCCCCAGCCAGAAGCGCGCATCGCGCAGGCCGACCCGCACACCGCGCCAGTGCGCCAGCGACGCCGCCGCGGCCGGCAGCAGCATCAGCAGCGCCAGCACGCCCACGCCCTTGGTGATGGTGCCCAGCCCGGCGGCAAACCAGCCCAGCGCCCACAGCCGCCAGTCCGGCCCGCGCAACAAGTGGCGTAGCAGCGCGTAGTTGGCCAGGGTGATGAAGAACACCACCAGCGGGTCGATCTGCGCCTTCTTCGCCTGGTAGGTGAAGTGGAAGGCGAACAGCAACGCATAGGCCGCGTACATGCCGACGCGACGCGTCCACAGGCGCCGGCCGAGGTCGTAGACGCAGGCCAGCGTGCCCAGCCCGGCCAGCAGCGACGGCAGCAGGAACGCGACCCGCCAATTGCCGAACAGCGTGTAGAAGCTGGCCTGCAACCACATCAGCATCGGCGGCTTGTCCGAGTACAGCTCGGTGCCGCGGTGCGGGAACAGCCAGTTGCCGCTCTCCACCATCTGCTTGGCGACCAGCGCGAAGCGCGGTTCGTCGGCCGGGTGCGGATCGCGCAGGCCCAGGCCGGCGCCGAGCACCAGCACGGCCAGGATGGCCAACAACCAGAACTCTCGGGAGGCGCGGGTCTTCAGCATGGGAAGCGATGATAGCGGGGCCGGTTCATGCCGTCTTGCGGAACCGCGCGTAGTAGAAACCATCGCAGTCCTGTTCGCCGGGGAAGCGCTGGCGGCCACCGCCGGAGGCATGCCCGCAGGCCACGCCCGGGTCCTCCAGCGCCGCGCCGGGTTGCCGCGCCAGCAATGCCTGCACCTGCCGAGCATTCTCGTCCTGCAGCAGCGAACAGGTGGCGTAGACCAACACCCCGCCCGGCCGCAGCACCTGCCAGGCGGCGTCGAGCAGGCGCGCCTGCAGCGCCTGCAGCGCGATCACGTCCTCGCGTCGGCGATGCAGCAGCACGTCCGGCTGGCGGCGCACGATGCCGGTGGCCGAACACGGCGCGTCGAGCAGCACCGCGTCGAACGGCTCGCCATCCCACCAGTCCTGCGGCTGCGCCGCGTCGGCGACCTGCAGGTGCGCCTGCGCACCGGCACCGGTGCGCGCGAAGGTCTCGCCGACCCGCGCCAGACGGCGCGCATCCACGTCCAGCGCGGTCAGGCGCAGGCTCGGGTCGCGTTCGAGCAGGTGCGCGGACTTGCCGCCGGGCGCCGCGCAGGCGTCGAGCACGCGCGCGCCCGGCGTCGGCGCCAGCACGTCGGCGACCTGCTGCGCCGCGCCGTCCTGTACCGAGACGCGCCCGTCGGCAAAGCCCGGCAGGGCGCTCACCGCCATCGGCGTGTCCAGGCGGATGGCATCGGCCAGCAGCGGCGACGCCTGTGCGGCGATGCCGGCCGCGGCCAATTCCTGCAGATAGGCGTCGCGGGTGCCGCGTTGGCGGTTGACCCGCAGCCACAGCGGCGCCGGCTGCTGGCTGGCGGCGAAGATCGCCTCGGCCTGCTGCGGCCAGTCGGCGTGCAACGCGTCGCGCAGCCACAGCGGCCAGCCCGCGTCGGCGGCCACCGCCGGCAGCCCGTCGCGCAGCGCGCGCCGCAGCAGCGCGTTGACTAAGCCGGCCTGGCGTGGCCGATCCAGCGCGCGCGTCGCCTCCACCGTCGCCGACAGCGCCGCGTGCGGCGCCAGGCCCAGCGCATCGAGCTGGGCGAAGCCGGCAAGCAGCAGCCCGCGCAGTTCGGCGTCGCGCTGCGGCAACTGCTTCTGCAGCCACATCCGCAGCGCCGCCTCGTAGGCCGGGCGGCGGCGCAGCACGGCAAAGCAGATCGCCTCCACCAGCGCGCGGTCGCGCGAATCCGGCAGGGCCGGCAATGCCGCGGCCAGCTCGGCCTTGAGCGAGCGGCCGCGGTCGATCACCGCCGTCAGCACGCGGGCGGCGACCACCCGCGGGGCCACGCCCGGCGGCCACGCAGCGGCGGGCGTCATGGTCATCGGCAGACGCTCCAGGACGCGTCATCCGTTCGCGCGCGTGCCGCTTCGTGGTTGCGCGCGGGGAGGGCGGAGATGCGCGAAGCGGTGGCCCGCCCGCACCTCAGCGAGGACGCGGCCAAGGCCGCGCCCGCCTGGCCCAACGCGGCGTACGCAGGCATGGCCGACGCCTCAGGCCAGGACCGGCAGGTCGCGGCGTGCGTTGAGGTAGTCGGCGGCGGTGATCGCCTTGCCGCCTTCGCGCTGCAGCACGCGCAGGCGCAGCGCGCCCTGGCCGCAGGCGATGTCGATGCCCTGCTTGGACGCGGTCAGCACCGTGCCCGGCGGCTGCCCGTGCGCCAGGTCCAGCGCGATCGCGCCGCGCACCCGCACCCGCTCGCCGGCCAGCACTGCCTCGGCGACCGGCCACGGATCGAAGGCGCGCACCTGCCGCGCCAACTGCGCCGCCGGCTGCTGCCAGTCCAGTCGCGCCTGCGCCTTGTCCAGCTTGTGCGCATAGGTGACGCCGTCCTGCGGCTGCGGCTGCGCCACCGGGCGCAGGCCGGCGCGCAGCAGGCCCAGGCCGTCGGCCAACACCTGCGCGCCGAGCGCGGCCAGGCGGTCGTGCAATTGGCCGCCGGTCTCGTCGGCACCGATCGGGGTGCGCTGCGACAGCAGCACCGGGCCGGTGTCCAGCCCCGCTTCCATCTGCATCAGGCATACCCCGGTCTCGGTGTCGCCGGCTTCGATCGCGCGCTGGATCGGCGCGGCGCCGCGCCAGCGCGGCAGCAGCGAGGCATGCACGTTCCAGCAGCCATGGGTCGGGATCGCCAGCACCGCCTTGGGCAGGATCAGCCCGTAGGCCACCACCACGATCAGGTCCGGCTGCAGCGCGCGCAGCGCCTGCAGCGTCTCCGGCGCGCGCAGCGTCTGCGGCTGCAGCACCGGGATGCCGCGCGCCACCGCTTCCAGCTTGACCGGCGACGGGGTCAGCCCGCGGCCGCGCCCGGCGGGCCGGTCCGGCTGGGTGTAGACCGCGACCACTTCATGGCGCTGCGCAGCCGCGCGCAACGACGGCACGGCGAAGTCCGGCGTACCGGCGAAGACGAGTTTCATTGGGCAGGGATTCGGGATTGGGGAGTGGGGATTCGCAACGACGGGGCTCGGCGACCGGAAGGGATCCGATCGCTCTGACGAATCCCCAATTCCGAATGCCGAATCCCGGCCGTCAGGCCACGTGCTTGCGCGCCTTGGCCAGCTTCTTGCGCACCATTTCGCGCTTGAGCGGAGACAGGTAGTCGACGAACAGCTTGCCGTCGAGGTGGTCCATCTCGTGCTGCACGCACACCGCCAGCAGGCCGTCGGTGCTCAGTTCCTGCGGCTGGCCCTGGCGGTCCAGGTAGCGCACCGTGATGGTGTCGGCGCGGGTCACGTCGGCGTAGATGCCGGGGACCGACAGGCAGCCTTCCTGGTACACCTGTTCGCCATCGTGCTGCACGATCTGCGGATTGATGAACACCTGCGGGGCGTTCTTCTCCTCGCTGACGTCGATGACCATGAAGCGCTTGTGCACGTCCACCTGGCTGGCCGCCAGGCCGATGCCCGGCGCGTCGTACATGGTCTCGAACATGTCGTCGAGCAGGCGTTGGAAGGCTGCGGAGGTGACCTCGGCGGCGTCGACCGGCACCGCCTTGGTACGCAGGCGCGGATCGGGGAATTCGAGAATGGGGAGCAGGGCCATAGCGGTACCCAAGATGGGGGCGCCGGACGATTCGGCAAGACCTGCGGATTCTACCCGTTTCTGCGCCCGGCGCTTGCGCCCGCACCAGGGTTCTGCACTATAGTGCGCGAACCTGTTGGGGAATCAGGCTCCGCGCTCATGTTCAATCGACTCCGTACGGTCGTCGCCGTGGCGATGCTCACCGTGGCGACCTACGCTGCTTCCGCCAGCATGGCTGCCGAACACCCCGACACCTACGTGGTGCGCAAGGGCGATACGCTGTGGGACATCGCCGGGCGCTTCCTCGGCAAGCCCTGGCTGTGGCCGGAGATCTGGCAGGCCAATCCGCAGGTGCACAACCCGCACCTGATCTACCCCGGCGACGTGCTCAGCCTGGCCTACCTGGACCGGGTGGCGCACGCCGAGGTCAAGCCGGGCCCGCGCCAGGACGCGCCGATCGACGCGATCCCGCTGGCGCAGGTGGAGCCGTTCCTGAAGAACCTGCGCGTGGTCGACCGCATCGACAACCTGCCCTACGTGGTCGGCACCGAAGACAACCGGCTGCGCGCCACCGACGGGCAACTGGTCTACGCGGTCGGCCTCGGCCAGGCCCAGACCGGGCAGCGCTACGCCGTGGTCCGCCCGACCGTGCGTTACCTGCTGCCCAAGCTCAGCGACGACCTCGACGCCGAAGGCCGCAGCATCCCCGGCAGCGGCAACCTGTGGCAGACCTTCGTGCCGCCGGACAAGCGCCGCGAGTCTCTCGGCTACGAACTGGCCCAGGTTAATATCGGCACCGTCGCCCGCGTGTCCGCCGACGGCCGCCAGGCCACCGGCTTGCTGCTGCAGGACAACGCCCGCGAAGTGCGCGCCGGCGACCGCCTGATCCCGGTCGAGGCGCAGCCCTACGACCTGCAGTTCGTGCCGCATCCGCCGTCCGAGCAGGCGATGGCAGCCGGCCTGCGGGTGCTGGCGGTGGCCGACGCCTTCAGTGCGGCCGGCCCGCGCGACGTGATCGCCATCTCCGGCGGCCGCCGCGAAGGCATCGACAACGGCACCGTGGTGTCGCTGTGGCGCCATGGCACCCGGGTCAACGACCGCGTGCGCCACCCCAACACCTCGCGCGCCGACGACGGCTTCACCGGCGGCAGCGGTACCACCGTGGCGCTGCCGGACGAGTACGCCGCGCACGCGATGGTGTTCCGCACCTTCGACAAGGTCAGCTACGCGCTGGTGATGGACGGCATCAAGCCGACCCGGATCGGCTACGACGTCAAGCACCCGGACGCACGCTGACCCGTCGCCGAGGCATCCCCCTACAGCGATTGCAGACGGCGCCCGAGGGCGCCGTCTGCGTGTGCGGCCTAGGCTGGGCGCATGTCCAGTCCGGCCACCGCCCCCGTCCACACACCCACCGATCCGGCGCTGCTGCGCCTGTCGCTGGCCGGCGGCGCCAGCGCCCCACGCCGGCTGCTGCTGGAACAGCACGGCAGCCCGGCCGCGGCGCTGGCCGCCGGTCCTGCAGGCTGGCATGCCGCCGGCCTGGATACAGCGCAGATCGCCGCCCTGCAGCGGCCCGACCGCACCGCGCTGGAAACCGCCGAGCGCTGGCTGGCGCAGCCAGGTCGGCACCTGCTCGGCTGCCACGATGCCGACTACCCCGCCCTGCTGCGGCGTACGCCCAACCCGCCGCTGGCGTTGTACGTGGACGGCGACCCCTCGGTGCTGTGGCACCCGGCCGTGGCCGTGGTCGGCAGCCGCGCGCCCAGCGCCGGCGGCCGCGACAACGCCTATGGCTTCGCCCTGGCCCTGGCCGCGGCCGGCTTCGCGGTGACCAGCGGCATGGCCAGCGGCGTGGATGCCGCCGCGCACCGGGCAGCGCTGTCGCGCGCGGACGGGCTGACCGTGGCGGTGGTCGGCACCGGTCCCGACCTGGCCTACCCGCGCCAGCACGCCACCCTGCGCAGCCAGATCGCCGAACGCGGCGCGGTGGTCAGCGAGCATCCGCCCGGCACGCCGGCGCGGGCGGGCCATTTCCCGGCACGCAACCGGATCATCGCCGGGCTGAGCCTGGCGACCCTGGTGATCGAGGCCGCCACCCGCTCCGGCGCGCTGATCACCGCGCGGCTGGCCGCCGAGGCCGGGCGCGAGGTGTTCGCCCTGCCCGGCTCGATCCACAACCCGCTGGCGCGCGGCTGCCATCGGCTGATCCGCGACGGCGCCGGGCTGGTGGAAAGCGCCGACGAAATACTGGCAGGCGTTGCGCCCCTGGCCGCCGAACTCGCCGACGCCTTGCGCGGGCGCCTGAACGCCCCCACACAGGGAACCAGCATCGCGCGCGCCGCCGCACCGGCCTTTCCCCATCCCGACTACCAGCGCTTGTGGCAGGCGCTGGGCCACGACCCCATCTGTATGGATTCAGTGATCGCACGCAGCGGATTGACGGCCGCAGCGGCGTCCTCCATGCTGCTGGCCATGGAACTGGATGGCTACGTGGCGGTCGAACGCGGTCGTTACACCCGCAAACCCTAGTTTCTTCACCTCCACAGCGTCTCGCGACGCAGGCCGAGGGGCAATGAAAGAGAGCATTCTGGATGTCCTGCTGTACCTGTTCGAACACTATTTCAGCGAAGACGCGGATCCGGTCCGCGACCGCGACTCCCTCCAGAATGGCCTGATCCAGGCCGGTTTCAGCCCCACCGAGATCAGCAAGGCGTTCGACTGGCTCGACGCCCTGGCCGACCAGCGCCCGGCCGTGGCGCAGCCGCGCATCGATGGCCCGATCCGCATCTACCACGGTCCGGAGCTGGACAAGCTCGACGTGGAATGCCGCGGCTTCCTGCTGTTTCTGGAGCAGCACGGCATCCTCGACAGCGACCAGCGCGAACTGGTGCTGGACCGGGCCATGGCCCTGGACCAGGACGAGCTGGACCTGGACGACCTGAAGTGGGTCGTGCTGATGGTGCTGTTCAACCAGCCCGGTGCCGAGGCGGCGTACGCGTGGATGGAAACGCAGATGTTCGTCGACGAGCCGGAGCCGGTTCACTGAGCCGCTGACGGTCGCGCACGGATGCACGAAGACACCCCCTCCCCGACGCTCTGGTACTACGTCGATGCCGCACGCGAGCGGCACGGCCCGCTGCCGGCGCCCGCCTTGCTGGAACGCCTGCACGACGGTCGCCTGCAGCGCGAGACCCTGGTCTGGCGCGAAGGCCTGCCGGAGTGGCGGCCACTGCACGCGGTCGCCGCCGAGCTGGGCCTGCCCGACGCGCCCGCTCCGCCCCCCTTGCCGCCGCCGCTCCAGGCAGCCGCTCCCGCGGGCCCGGCTGCCGTCGCTGCGCCACGCAGCGGCCTGTCCGGCTGCGCGATCATGGCCATCGTCGGCGCGGTCGGCGGCGTGCTGCTGGTCGCGTTCCTGGGCATCGCCGCCGCGATCGCCCTGCCCGCCTACCAGGACTATCTGGCCCGCGCGAAGGTCGCGCAGGCGCTTGGCGACCTGGCGCCGCTGAAGGACCAGATCGCCGCGTTCGCCGCGCAGGAGCACCGCTGCGCGGTGAACGGCGACACCGGCTTCGGCACCCCGCAGAGCTATGCCGGTACGTCCATCGCGCAGGTGCGGATCGGCCGCTTCGACAACGGCCACTGCGGCCTGGAAGCCACGCTGCGCCTGCCCGAGCACAAGCGCCTGGATGGCAAAGCGCTGTGGCTGGACTACGATGAGCGCACGTCCGCCTGGAACTGCAGTTCCGATCTGGACGACCGCGACCTGCCGGTCCACTGCCGCGGCGGCTGACCGGCGCACCGTTTTCGACTGCAATTCCCGGGGAAAAGAATGACTGAGTGGTACTACGCCGATGCGGCGCAGCAGCGCCATGGGCCGCTTGCGGCCGCCGACCTGCAACAGCGCTTCCAACGCGGCGAGATCGGGCTGTCCACCCTGGTCTGGCGCGAAGGCCTGAGCGAATGGCGCACCCTGGCCGAGTTCGTCGACGAACTCGGCCTGACCCAGGCGCCAGCCCCGGCCCCTGCGCCGGTCCTCTCGGAGGCCGGCGCAGAAGTGCCGCCGCCCGCCCCGACCCCGGCCGTGCCCGACGCCTGGACCGCCCCCGCCGCGGCGACATCGCCCTACGCAGCGCCCAGCGCCGTGCTCGACGGCGGTGTGCGGGTGGTCGGCGGCGGCGAGGTGGTGCAGGCCGGTTTCTGGAAGCGCGTGGCCGCCTACCTGATCGACGCGTTCCTGGTCGGCATCGTCGCCAACGTGATCCAGTTCGTGGTGATGCTGGGCTTCTTCGGGATCAGCGGCTTCGGCAAGCAGCCCGACTTAGCCACCGCCGCCGGCATCGTCATGCTGCTCCTGCTGTACCTGCTGCCGATGGCGATCTCGGCGCTGTACTACGGCCTGTTCCACGCCTCCACCAAGCAGGCCACGCTGGGCAAGATGGCGGTCGGCATCAAGGTGGTGCGCACCGACGGCAGCCGCATCACCGTGGCTCGCGGCGTCGGCCGCTATTTCGGCTTCATGCTGAGCAGCCTGACCCTGGGCATCGGCCTGTTGATGGCGGCCTTCACCGAGCGCAAGCAGGCCCTGCACGACATGCTCTGCGACACCCTCGTGGTGGACAAGTGGGCCTACACCGACCACCCGGAATGGCAGCAGCGCAAGCTGGGCACGGTCACCGTGGTGATCCTGTCGCTGTTCGGCCTGCTGATGGCGGGTGTGGTGCTGCTGGTGGCGCTGGCGATCGGCATGGCCGCCAAGGGCGGCTGGCACTGAGTCCGGCAGGCTCCGGGAGCCGCACTGCCACCTGCACGGCGACCCGGCCGGCCGGCACCGGCTTGACAGTGGGCGCCGGACATGCCCACTAATAAATAAGCGCCGTAGCTGAACGCCCGGGGGTTGCGCCCCGGGCGTCGGCTTCTCTGCAAGACCGCAACGCTTCACTAACCGGAGCAATTGCGCCACCCTACCGCCCCCAGGGCGTCCGCCCACGCCCATCGAAGCCCAACCCGCCATGTCCAAGCACCTGCTCATCGTCGAATCGCCCGCCAAGGCCAAGACGATCAACAAATACCTCGGCAAGGATTTCCACGTCCTGGCCTCGTATGGGCACGTGCGCGACCTGATCCCGAAGGAAGGCGCGGTGGATCCGGACGACGGCTTCGCGATGCGCTACGCGCTGATCGACAAGAACGAGAAGCACGTGGAGGCCATCGCCAAGGCGGCCAAGGCGGCCGAAGACATCTACCTGGCGACCGACCCGGACCGCGAGGGCGAGGCGATCAGCTGGCACATCGCCGAGATCCTGCAGGAGCGCGGGCTGCTCAAGGGCAAGCCGCTGCACCGGGTGGTGTTCACCGAGATCACCCCGCGCGCGATCAAGGAAGCGATGGCGCAGCCGCGGCAGATCGCCGGCGATCTGGTCGACGCGCAGCAGGCGCGCCGCGCGCTGGACTACCTGGTCGGCTTCAACCTGTCGCCGGTGCTGTGGCGCAAGGTGCAGCGCGGCCTGTCCGCCGGCCGCGTGCAGTCGCCGGCGCTGCGCATGATCGTCGAACGCGAGGAGGAGATCGAAGCCTTCATCGCCCGCGAGTACTGGTCCATCGCCGCCGACTGCGCGCATCCCTCGCAGCACTTCAACGCCAAGCTGATCAAGCTCGACGGGCAGAAGTTCGAGCAGTTCACGATCACCGACGGCGACACCGCCGAGTCCGCGCGCCTGCGCATCCAGCAGGCCGCGCAGGGCGCGCTGCATGTCACCGACGTGGCCAGCAAGGAGCGCAAGCGCCGCCCGGCGCCGCCGTTCACCACCTCCACCCTGCAGCAGGAAGCCTCGCGCAAGCTCGGCTTCACCACCCGCAAGACCATGCAGGTCGCGCAGAAGCTGTACGAAGGCGTGGCGATCGGCGACGAAGGCACGGTCGGCCTGATCTCGTACATGCGTACCGACTCGGTCAACCTGTCGCAGGACGCGCTGGCCGAGATCCGCGACGTGATCGCCCGCGACTACGGCATCGCCTCGCTGCCGGACCAGCCCAACACCTACCAGACCAAGTCCAAGAACGCCCAGGAAGCGCATGAAGCGGTGCGCCCGACCTCGGCGCTGCGCACCCCGTCGCAGGTGGCGCGCTTCCTGACCGACGACGAGCGCAAGCTGTACGAGCTGATCTGGAAGCGTGCGGTGGCCTGCCAGATGATCCCGGCCACGCTCAACACCGTCAGCGTCGACCTGTCGGCCGGAAGCGAACACGTGTTCCGCGCCAGCGGCACCACCGTGGTCGTCGCCGGTTTCCTGGCCGTGTACGAGGAAGGCAAGGACAACAAGAGCGCCGAGGACGAGGACGAGGGCCGCAAGCTGCCGGCGATGAAGCCCGGCGACCGCGTGCCGCTGGAACGCATCCTGGCCGAGCAGCACTTCACCCAGCCGCCGCCGCGCTTCACCGAAGCGGCGCTGGTGAAGGCGCTGGAAGAGTACGGCATCGGCCGTCCCTCGACCTACGCCTCGATCATCCAGACCCTGCTGTTCCGCAAGTACGTGGAGATGGAAGGCCGCAGCTTCCGCCCGTCCGACGTCGGCCGCGCGGTATCCAAGTTCCTGTCCAGCCACTTCACCCAGTACGTGGACTACGACTTCACCGCCAAGCTCGAGGACGAGCTCGACGCGGTCTCGCGCGGCGAGGAGGAATGGATCCCGCTGATGTCGCGCTTCTGGGAACCGTTCAAGGAACTGGTCGAGGACAAGAAGGAATCGGTCGATCGCGCCGAAGCCAGTGGCGCGCGCGAGCTCGGCACCGACCCCAAGACCGGCAAGCCGGTGAGCGTGCGCCTGGGCCGCTTCGGGCCGTACGCGGCGATCGGCAGCACCGCCGAGGACGCCGAGGACAAGCCCAAGTTCGCCTCGCTGCGTCCGGGCCAGAGCATGCACACCATCACCCTGGAGGAGGCGCTGGAGCTGTTCCTGATGCCGCGCAGCCTCGGCCAGGACAAGGGCGAGGAGGTCAGCGTTGGCATCGGCCGCTTCGGCCCGTTCGCCAAGCGCGGCAGCGTCTACGCCTCGCTGAAGAAGGAAGACGATCCCTACACCATCGATCTGGCCCGTGCGGTGTTCCTGATCGAGGAGAAGGAAGAGATCGCGCGCAACCGCATCATCAAGGAGTTCCCCGGCAGCGACATTCAGGTGCTCAACGGCCGCTTCGGCCCGTACATCAGCGACGGCAAGCTCAACGGCAAGATTCCCAAGGATCGCGAGCCGGCCTCGCTGAGCCTGGACGAAGTGCAGAAGCTGCTGGAGGAAACCGGCAAGCCGGTGCGCAAGGGCTTCGGCGCCAAGAAGGCCGCCGCCAAGAAGGAAGCTGCGCCGAAGAAGAGCGCAGCGAAAAAGGCCGCCGCCGACACTGCAGCCAAGCCGGCAGCGAAGAAGGCAGTCAAGAAAGCCGCGAAAACCGCCAAGAAAGCGGTGAAGAAGGCAGCGAAGAAGACCGTGGTCAAGGGCAGCTGAGCCGCTCTGCGGATGGCCCAGGGCGGCCCGATGCGCCCCCTCGGATAGGACGAGCGCGGCCTCCGAGCCGCCTTCTCGCGGTGCCCACGGCGTCTCTCAGCGCCTGAAGAACCGCGACACCGCGTTTTTCCGTGGGAGGGACTTCAGCCCCGACGCCTTACCGATAACGCGTCGGGGCTGAAGCCCCTCCCACAGAAAAGCGGCGGGCCGGAGACTTGCGAAAATCCCGAGTCCCGCCCAACCGACCCTCATTGTCCTTAGACGAGGAGGTGCCGCATGATGCGCGCATGACCGACCTGTCCCTGAGCCATGCCGTCGCCGTCCTGCGCAAGGGCGGCGTGATCGCCTATCCCACCGAAGCCGTGTGGGGCCTGGGCTGCGATCCGCACGACGAGACCGCCGTGACCCGCCTGCTGCGGATCAAGCAGCGGCCCGTGGACAAGGGCCTGATCGTGGTCGCTGCCGAACTGGATCCGCTGCGCCCGCTGCTCGACCTGTCGGCCTTGCCGGCGGACCGGCTGGCCGCGGTGCTGGCCAGCTGGCCGGGACCGCACACCTGGATTCTGCCTGCCGCCGCGCACGCGCCGCCCTGGATCACCGGCGCGCACCAGGGCATCGCCGTGCGGATCAGCGCGCATCCGCTGGTGGCCGCCCTGTGCCGGGCCTGGGGCGGCGCCCTGGTGTCGACCAGCGCCAACCGCGCCGGCGAGCCGCCGGCGCGGCAGCGCAGCGAGCTGGATCCACAGTTGCTGACCGCTATCGACGGCCTGATCGATGGCGAGACCGGCGGCCTGGCCCAGCCCACCCCGATCCGCGACGCGGCCAGCGGCGAGATCCTGCGCGCCTGAGGCGCTGGCCTCCGGCGCGGAACGCCGCCGTCCCCTGCATTGACGCCTTGCGGCAATGGCGCGTTCGATCGACCTGAGCGCTTCGCGCATCCGGACCCTCACCCCAACCCCTCTCCCGGTGGGAGAGGGGCTTCGGCTTCTCCCTTCTCCCCTGGGGACCATGGCCCCCTTCTCGGGGGAAGGTGCCCCGCAGGGGCGGATGAGGGTACGGGCGCAGCCTCGGATAGACAGCTCGGCGTGGCGCTTCGCGCCCGGACCCTCACCCCAACCCCTCTCCCGGCGGGAGAGGGGCTTCGGCTTCTCCCTTCTCCCCTCGGGACCATGGCCCCCTCTCGGGGGAAGGTGCCCCACGGAGCGGATGAGGGTACGGGCGCAGCCTCGGATAGACAGATCAACGCGTCGGCACTTCGCGACGCCATGAGTCCCGAATCCCAACACCCACCGCCCTTTCCCTGGCCGCCCAAGGCGCGCAAGATGCGCGCATGCGCCTCCTTCTCCGCCCGTTGCTGCTGCTGAGCCTGTCGCCCTGGATCGGCGCCGGCTGGGCGCAACAGACGCAGACG
This sequence comes from Xanthomonas sp. 3307, assembly GCF_014199735.1. NCBI lineage: Bacteria > Pseudomonadati > Pseudomonadota > Gammaproteobacteria > Lysobacterales > Lysobacteraceae > Xanthomonas > Xanthomonas sp. 3307. The sequence goes on from NZ_JACHOG010000004.1 coordinate 222,284, forward strand.
GTCAGCAGCGATGGCGGCAACACGTCGGTGCGTATCTACCGCTGCATCGCAGCCTCCGGCGCGGTCAGCCTGCAGAACGCCCCCTGCGAGAACGCGCGCCAGCAGCAGGTGCTGGACATGCAGCGGCCGCGCGACCCGCCGCCGCGGCCGACCACCACCATCAGCACCGATCCGGCACGCGCGGAGGCCTCCCCGGCGCCGCTGCCGCAGCGCGAACTCCGCATCGTCACCGTGCAGCCGCCGCAGCCGATGTACGAGTGCGTGACCCCGGAAGGCGCGCGCTACACCAGCGACGACAACGCCGGCAATCCGCGCTGGGTGCCACTGTGGGCCTATGGCTACGCCGAGGGCCCGTACGCGCGGCCGTCCGGGCGTGGCCCCGATGGCCGTCCGCCCGGCCCGCCGGGACCGCCTCCGCACGGTGGCCCGCGCCCGCCCGGACCACCGCCGCCGGGGGTGGCCGCCGGCGCCGGCGTGATCGTGCCGGCCGGCAGCACGATGATTCGCGACACCTGCTCGGCACTGCCCGAGCAGGAAGTCTGCGCACGCCTGAGCGACCGCCGCTGGGAACTGATCCGTCGCTACAACAGCGCGCTGCAGAGCGAGCGCCGTGCGATGGAAACCGAACAGCGCGGCATCGATGCGCGCCTGGCGCGCGACTGCGGCGGCAGCTGATGCGCCGCGCCCTCTGCCTCGCCGTGGCGCTGAGCTGCGCCGGCGCCGCGTACGCCGAACCGGTGGTGTTCTATCGCTGCACCGACGCGCAGGACAACCTGACCATCCAGAACGCACCCTGCCCCAAGGGCATGCGCCAGCAGAAGAAGGTCATGCAAGGCGTCAGCAGCGCCGCGCTGCCGAGCACGCTCGCCGCTAAGCCTGCTTCATCGTCGCCTCCAAACACCAAGAGTGCCGCCACGCCTGCAGACGCATCGGCCCCGGCCGACACCACGGCTGCTGTACCGCCACCGCCACCAATGCTGCCACCGCCGCCGCTGTACACCTGCACCACGCGCGAGCAGCAGTCCTACATCGGCGAGGTCGCCGAACCACCGCCACGTTGCGTGCCGCTGAGCACGACCGACCTGGACGGCGGCCCCAACCAAGCCGGTGGCAGCGCCTGCGAAGTGCTGCGCGACCAGTGCCAGCCACTGCCCACCGAACAGCTATGCGAGGCCTGGAAGAGTTACGTGGCCGAAGCCGAAACACACTGGCGCTTCGCCGTGCCGGACCATGCCGAGGCGCTGCACACGGAGTTCGAACGTCGCCAGCACCTGCTCGAGGGCAGCAACTGCGGTGCGCCGGATCAGCCTGCGCCGGAGCGGACGACCTCGCCCTGACGCGGTTCAGTCGCATCCGCCGCGGATGGGCGCCGGCGCTCGCCGCCATGGCCGGTCCACCACCATGAGCGCGCACATCTTTGTGGGAGGGACTTCAGTCCCGACGACGTATCGCCCGAACGAACTGTGCAGCGCCTTTCGCCTGGCACACCGCGCACGCAGCCGCCATGCAGCGACTGAACCGCTAGAACCCGTAGCGCAAGAAGCCGCCGTCCACCGCGATGCATTCGCCGGTGATGTAGCTGGCCGCCGGCAGGCACAGGAAGCCGACCGCCGCCGCCACTTCCTCCGGTTCGCCGATGCGGCGCATCGGCGTGCGCTCGATCACCTGGTCGTAGTAGTCCGGGTCCGACAGCGGACCGGAGGTACGGCGGGTGCGGATGTACCACGGCGCCACCGCATTGACCCGGATGCCGTCCTCGGCCCATTCGGCGGCGAGGTTGCGGGTGAGCTGATGCAGCGCCGCCTTGGTCATGCCGTAGGGCGCGCCGCTGCGCACATGGGTCAGCCCGGACACGCTGCCGACGTTGACGATCGCCGAGGCCGCATGCTGCGCCAGCAGCGGGTGCGCGTAACGCGACAGTTCGAACGCGGAGAACAGGTTGGTCTCGAAGATGCCGCGCCACTCGTCCTCGATGTAGTCCACCGCCGCCTTGCTGACGTTGCCGCCGGCGTTGTTGATCAGCAGGTGCAGGCCGTCGGCATGGTCCTCGACCCAGTCCAGGATCTCGCGGCGGTCCTCGTCGTCGGCGACGTCGGCGGCCAGTGCCAGGATCTCGCGCTCGGGAAAGGCCTCGCGCAACTCGTCGCGCGCCGCTTCCAGCGCATCGAGGTCGCGCGCCACCAGCAGCAGGTCGGCGCCGAACCCGAGCAGTTCGCGTGCGATCGCCAGGCCGATGCCGGCACTGGCGCCAGTGATCAGCGCGGTCTGTCCGTCCAGCCGCCAACGGTGCTGCATGTGCGTGCCTGTGTGCTCACATGGGAGGCGTAGGATGATACCTCCACCCTCGAGGAGGTCGCCGCCATGTCCGCACCACTGCGCAGGATGACGTTGGCATTGCCGCTGCTCGCAGTGCTGGCCGCATGCAAGCCGACGCCGCCGCAACCGCCCGATGCACCGCCACCGCCGAAGGCCAGCGCGTTGCGCACCGCCATCGCCCAGCCGCTGGACCGCGCCAAGCAGACCCAGGCCACGCTCGACCGCGCCGCGGCGGCGCAGAACGCCGCGCTCGACGCCGCCACGGCGCAATGAAAAACGCCGGCCACTGGGGCCGGCGTTGCAGGGATCAGGCGACGCGCCCGCGAGGGCGCGCCGCCATCGGCTCAGTGCCGGCTCACAGACCGCAGAAGCAGTAGGCCAGCGCCTTCACCGGCGCGCCCGGACGGGTGTCGGCCGCGTCCTTGACGAAGCGCAGCTGGGTGTCCAGCTCCGGCATGCTGCGCGCCAGCAGGGCATGGCCCAGCGCCGAGTCGCTCAGCATCCACACGCCCAGGCGGCTGCCGGCGAACCCGCCGACGAACTGCGCGAACGGCGTGGCCGGCTTCTCCACATAGCGCACCCGGTACTTGTCCGGACCGCCCAGCTTGGCGCGCGCGGCCGCATCGGCCACCGCGTCCTTGAAGCCGCCGAACGCGTCCACCAGCCCGCGCTCCTTGGCCTGCGCACCGCTCCACACGCGGCCACGCGCCACTTGGTCGATGGCCTCGACCGACTTGCCGCGCGCCTGCGCGACCTTGCCGGTGAAGTCGGCATAGCCCTTGTTGATCACCGACTGGATCAGTTGGCCCACTGCCGGATCCATCGGCCGGGTCACGTCGAACGCGCCGGCGAAGCGGGTGGTGCCCACGCCGTCGGTATGCACGCCGATCTTGTCCAGGGTGCGGGTGATGTTGGGGATCATGCCGAAGATGCCGATCGAGCCGGTGATCGTCGACGGGTCGGCGTAGATGCGATCGGCGTTCATGCTGATCCAGTAGCCGCCGGACGCGGCCAGGTCGCCCATCGACACCACCACCGGCTTGCCGGCGGCCTTCAGCGCCACCACCTCGCGGCGGATCTGCTCGGAGGCGAACACTTCGCCGCCGGGCGAATCCACCCGCAGCACCACCGCCTTGACCTCGTCGTCGTCGCGCGCCTGGCGCAGCAGCGCCGCGGTCGACTCGCCGCCGATGCGGCCGGCCGGCTGTTCGCCGCCGCTGATCTCGCCCGCGGCGACCACCACCGCCACCTGCGGCCGCGAATCCACCGGCGAGCGGCGCAAGTCCAACTGCTGCAGGTAGCCGTCCAGGTCGACGTTGCGGTAGCCGGTGTCGGCATCGTCGTCGGCCACGCCGCGCTTGGTCAGCAATTGCTCGACGTCCTCGCGGGTCTTCAGGCCGTCCACCAGCTTCTGCTGCAGGGCGAACTTGGCCAGGTCGCCACCGGCGGCGGCCACGCCCTCGGGCATGGTGTCGATGCCGGCGGTGATCTGCTCGGCGCTGAGCTTGCGCGCCTTGGCGATGTCGGCCACGTAGCGCTGCCACACGTCGTTCATCCAGAACAGGTCGGCTTCCTTGGACGCCGGCGAGGCCGCGTCGAGCACATAGGGCTCGGCGGCGGATTTGTACTCGCCGACCTTGAACAGGTGCACGTCCACGCCGAGCTTGTCCTGCAGGCCCTCGCGGAAGTACTGGCGGTAGCGGCCCAGGCCTTCCAGGGTCATCGAGCCCATCGGGTCCAGGTAGACCTCGTTGGCCTGCGCGGCCAGCAGGTACTGCCACTGGTTCAGATTGTCGCTGTAGGCAACGATCTGCTTGCCGGAGCTGCGCAGGTCCTGCAGCGCGCGCTCCACCTCGCGCATCGAGGCGAAGCCGCTGGGCTGCAGCTTGTCCAGACGCAGCGCCACGCGCTCGATCTTCGGATCGGTCTTGGCCGCCTCGATCGCGCGCACCAGGTCGCGCAACTGGATCTCCTGCGCGCCCTTGTCGTTCATCGCCTTGGCCAGCGCGCGGCTGACCGGGTCGGCGCTGAACTGCTCGACCAGCTTGCCTTCCGGCGCGATCAGCAGCGTGGTGCGGTCGCGCAGCGTCTTGGCGCCGTCGCCGCGCGCCATGGCGAACACCATCACCAGCAGGATCAGCAACAGGAAGCCGAAGAACACCAGGTTGAGGATCAACCGGCGGGTGAAGTTCATCACATCCCACAGGCCGACGAAGAAGTTGGCGACGGGGCTGCGACGCACGGGTTGGTTCATGGAAAACTCCGAAGGGAAGGCGTCTTGCGCCTGCGCAGCATACCGGCTGCGTCAGGCGCCGCACATGCGTCTGAAGTCAGGGGGTCGCCGACGCGGCCAGCAACCGCGCGCTGCTCCAGCGGAAGCGCGCGCCCATCATCACCGCGGCCGCGGTCAGGCCCAGGATCAGGCCGATCCACATGCCCTGCGGTCCCCAGCCCAGCCACAGGCCGAGGCCGGCACCCAGCGGCATGCCCAGGCCCCAGTAGGAACACAGCGCCAGCAGCATCGGCACGCGGGTGTCCTTGAGGCCGCGCAGCGCGCCGGCCGACAGCACCTGCAGGCCATCGGGGAACTGGAACGTGGCCGCGTACAGCAGCAGCGTGGAGGCCAGCGCGGCGACCGCGAGGTCGCTGGTGTACACGCCGACGATGGCGTCGTGGCCGAACAGCAGCACCAGCGCCGACAGCGCCTGGGTGCCGAGCACGATCGCATAGCCGGCCCAGGCCGCGCCGCGCACGCCGACCGCGTCGCCGGCACCGGCGGCGCGGCCGACCCGCACCGTGGTCGCCTCGGCCACGCCCATCGGCACCATGAAGCACAGCTGCGCGACGTTGATCGCGATCTGATGCGCGGCCGCCGGCACCTCGCCGAGCCGCGCGATCAGCAATGCGGTGACGATGAACAGGCCGCCTTCCATCAGGATGGTCACGCCGATCGGCAAGCCGGTCTTCAGCAGCCCGACGATCGCGCGCAGGTCCGGCGCATCGAACTGCGCGAACAGGCGCAACGGCGCAAAGCGCTTGGAACGCGCCAGGTAGATCGCGAAGCACAGCGCCTGCGCCCACATCATGATCGCCGAGGCCATGCCCAGGCCGCCGGCGCCGTGCTCGCGCAGGCCCCACAGGCCGAAGGTCAGCGCATAGCCGAGCGGCGCCAGCAGCAGCAGGCCGCCGAAGCCGAGCAGCATGGTCGGCAGGGTCCAGTGCATGCCTTCGCTGAGGTAGCGCATGCAGAAGTACAGCACCAGCGCCGGCACGCCCCAGCGGATCGCAAGCAGGAAGTCGCGCGCGCCGGGCACGATCTCCGGGGCGATGCCCAGTTGCGGCAGCGCCATCGGCATCACGCTCAGGAACGCGAACATCAGCAGGCCCAGGCCCAGCGACAGCCACAGCGCCTGGCGGAACAACGGCCCGATCTGCACCTGCCGCTTGGCGCCGTCCAGCTGCGACACCGAGGCGGTCAGGGCGATCAGGGTGCCGATCGGGATCATCATCGGCAGCCACAGCAGGGCCGTGCCGACCGTCACCGAGGCCAGCGTGCGGGTGCCGTGGTGGCCGGCGATCACATTGTCGACGAAGCTGATCAGCCCGGTGGAGACGTGCCCCAGGACCAGCGGCAGGGCGAGCTGCGCGGTGCTGCGCAGTTCGCGGCCCCGGACCGTGGCCGGGGTGGAAGACGAAAACATTGCAAGACTCTGGCGATCTCGCCACTGCGGCCGCGCAGACAGCGCCGGACACCGGGTGGCGGAGGCCGCGCATTCTACCCGCTGCGGCGGATCACTGCAGAAGAGCCGGGACCCGGGGCCCGGGACCGGGGACCCGGAAAGCCCAAGCGCCGAACGCGCGGCTCAGCGCGCGGCGCGCTGCTTCAACCAGGCCCCGCGGCTGTCGGTGCCCTGCGCCAGCAGGTCGCGGCGCAAGGCCGCGCGGTCCTGCGGCGGGGTGCGTTGCGACAGCAGCGCCAGATGCTCGCGCTGGTCCGCCGGCAGGCCGCGCAGCAGCCCCAGCAACGCCTGCCGCTGCGCCGCGGGTACGTAGCCCAGCAGCGGCTGCAGCGCCCAGAACTCGGCGCCCAGTTCCGGCCCGAGCAACCAGCCGTGGCGCTCCAGCGCGTCCATCTCGGCGAACTGCGCATGCAGGCTGTGCTGCTGCTCGATCGGCAGGCCGGCGAAGGCCGTGGCGACCTGGCGCAGGCGCGCCTGCGCCGCCGCTGGCAGCGCGTCCCAGGCGGCCTGGCGCGCGCGCAACTGCGCCGGGGTCAGCGCCGGTGGCGTGTTCGCCGCTGCGGCGGGCGCAATGGCCGGGGCCATGGCAGCGGCCGGCGGGTTTTCGGCAGCCTCGGCCAGCTCGGCGGCGCTGGGGGCGCTGCGCTCGATCCGCGGCGGTGGCGCGCCGGCCGCGTACCACGCGTAGAAATCCAGGTCGTAGATCGCCGGCTCCGGCAGCGGCGCCGGCGGTTCGGCCGGCAGCGGCGGCGCGCTGGCGGTGTCCGATTCCGGCGGCAGCACTTCCACCTGCACCGGGCCGGTATCGCCCAGCGCCAGGCTCGCGTCGCTGCCACCGGCCGCGGCGGCGGCACGGGAACGGTGCCACGGCAGGCGGTCCCAGAACACGGTACCGACCAGGGCCAGGACCACGACGGCGATCACCGCTCCGGCCAGGCGCGTGCGCAGGGCCGAGCGCGCCCCGCGGCGGCGCGGACGTGCCGCGGCGGCAGCAGGGGCAGCGGCCTTGGCCGGCGCCGGCGCCGGCGAGGCGGTGCTGCCGGCGATCGCCGCATCGCGCAGTTGCGCCAGGGCCTGCAGCCGCGCCGGCGGCAGGTCGCGCAGGCACTGTTGCGCCGCATCGGCCAGCGCGCGCCAGCCCGCCGCATCCGGACGCCCACCGGCGTCGCGCGGGCAAGCCCGCGCCAGCGCCTGCTGGTAGTCCTCGGTGGACAGCTGCAGCACCTGCGCGGCGAGCGGCTCGTCCAGCCCGGCAACGATGCGCAGCAGCAGCGCCAGGCGGTCGGCCGGCTGCAGGGTGCGCAGATGCGCCAACGGCGCCGGCCAGGCGCCCTCTGCGGCATCGGCCTGGCGCAGGGTCGGCACCGCGCCGAGCAGTTTCCAGAATCGCAGCGGCCAGTCGGCCATCGGCAGCGCCGCGGCGTGGCTGCGGAACGCCCGCATCGCCGCCGCGAGGGCCGGCGTGCCGCGTTCGGGCCGGCCGCTCTGCAGGTCGGCCAGGACCGCGGCGCGGCGTTCGATCCCGCGCAGGAACGCGGCCAAGGCGGGCGGTGCGGCCACGCCGTCGGAAGGGGACGTGGCGGTCATCGGAACTCCATCATCGGCGCGATGATAGCGAGACAGCCGCCACACCGCGCGCTTGACAGCAGCGCCCCGATCGGCTCATCCACGGCCACGGCGGCGGCAGGTTGTGCACAGCGCCAGGATTGGCCTGGGACAGGTCTTGTCAAGCCCCCCGGCAAACCATGTTGCATTCGTGTTTCACGGCCAACTCGTTGTTTTATAAAGAACAAATGCGATTGGCGCTTTTTTGTCCAACTCGTTGCAGAGGCTTGTGAGTCCGTCTTCACGGCGTGGAGCATGCCGGTCATGCACAGCTTTATCCACAGCACGTGTGGATAAATTCGATTCTCCAAGCGGGGCAGCTATTTACGACCGGTTTATCAGTTTGCGGGCAGCAATCGCACGCAACTCCTGGCGCCCGGGACGCGCTTGCGGCGACCGCTAGACTAGGTGGATGCCCTCCCCCGTCGCCACGCTCCGCGTCGCCCTGCCCGTGCCGCTGCCGCAGCTGTTCGACTACCTGCCACCGCCCGGCGGCACGGTCGCCGACGGCGATGTCGGCCGCCGCGTGCAGGTGCCGTTCGGCAACCGCGAACTGAGCGGCGTGGTGGCGGCGATCGGCCAGGTCGAGGACACGGAGGGCCTGCGCGCGGCACTGGCCTGGCTGGACCCGGCGCCGCTGCTGCACGGCGAACTGGCCGAGTCGCTGCGCTGGCTGGCGCGCTACAGCCACGCGCCACTGGGCGAGGTGCTGGCCACGGCGCTGCCGGTACCGCTGCGCCGCGGCGAACCGCTGCCCGACACCCACGCCTGGGCCTGGCGCCTGACCGAGGCCGGCGCCAGCCACCGTGCCCGGCCCGGCACCCGCCCGCACCGCTTCGCCGCGCTGCTGGCGGACGGCGCCATGGACGAGGACCGGCTGGACCAGGCGATGGACGACTGGCGCAGCGCCGCGCGGGCGCTGGCCAAGCGCGGGCATGCCGAACGCATCGCCGTGCCGGCCAGCATGGCGGCGCCGCAACCGCAGCCCGGACCGGTGCCCAATGCCGAACAACAGGACGCGATCGACGCGGTGGTCGCCGCCGCCGGGTTCGCCCCGTTCCTGCTCGACGGCGTCACCGGCAGCGGCAAGACCGAGGTCTACCTGCAGGCCATCGCCGCCTGCCTGGCGCGCGGCCGCCAGGCGCTGGTGCTGGTGCCGGAGATCGGCCTGACCCCGCAGACCCTGGCCCGCTTCCGCGCCCGCCTGGGGGTGCCGGTGCATGCGCTGCATTCCGGCCTCAACGACAACGAACGCGCCCGCGTCTGGGCCGCCGCGTGGCGCGGCGAGGCGCAGGTGGTGGTCGGCACCCGCTCGGCGGTGTTCGTGCCGCTGCCGCAGGCCGGGCTGATCGTGGTCGACGAGGAACACGACGGCAGCTACAAGCAGCAGGACGGCATCCGCTACCACGCCCGCGATTTCGCCCTGGTCCGCGGCAAGGCGCTGGACGTGCCGGTACTGCTGGGCAGCGCCACGCCGTCGCTGGAGAGCCTGCACAACGCCGCCGGCGGCCGCTACGCGCACCTGCGCCTGACCCGCCGCGCCGGCGACGCCAAACCGCCGACGGTGCGCGTGCTCGACGTGCGCAAGCGCCCGCTGCAGGACGGGCTGTCGCCGGAGGTGCTGGCCGGCATAGGCACGGCACTGGCCGAGGGCGGCCAGGTGCTGGTGTTCAAGAACCGCCGCGGCTATGCGCCGGTGCTGCTGTGCCACGACTGCGGCTGGACCGCACCGTGCCAGCGCTGCAGCACCCCGCTGCACGCCACGCCGATGACCGTGCACGCCGGCGGCCGGCGCCTGCAATGCCACCACTGCGGCGCGCGCCAGCCAGCGCCGCTGGCCTGCCCGGACTGCGGCAGCCTGGCCCTGCAGCCGCAGGGCATCGGCACCGAACGCCTCGAAGAGCGCCTGGTGCAGGCGTTCCCGGACGTCCCGGTGCTGCGCATCGACCGCGGCACCACCCAGCGCCGCGATGCGCTGGAGACGCAGCTGGCCACGCTCGGCAGCGCCCCCGGCATCCTGGTCGGCACGCAGATCCTGGCCAAGGGCCACGACCTGCCGCAGCTGAGCCGGGTGGTGGTGGTGGGCATCGACGAAGGCCTGTTCTCGGCCGATTTCCGCGCCAGCGAGAAGCTGGCGCAGCAGTTGATCCAGGTCGCCGGGCGCGCCGGCCGCGCCGCGCGCCCGGGCGAGGTCTGGCTGCAGACCCACCACCCCGCGCATCCGTTGCTGCAGACCCTGGTGCACGGCGGCTACCACGCCTTCGCCGCCGCCGAGCTGGAGCAACGCGAGGCCGCGGGTTTCCCGCCCTTCGCGCACCTGGCGCTGCTGCGCGCCGAGGCCAAGCAGGTCGAACACGCCAACGCCTTCCTCGCCGCGGTGCGCGCGCTGCTGCCGGTGCAGGACGAGGTGCAGCGCTTCGGCCCGATGCCGGCGCCGATGCCGCGCCGTGCCGGTTTCCAGCGCACCCAGTTGCTGCTCTCGGCGAGCACGCGGCGCGCACTGCACGCATTGCTGGACGCGGCGGTGCCGGCGATCCACGCACTGCCGCAGGCACGGCGCGTGCGCTGGTCGCTGGATGTGGATCCGCAGGATCTGTACTGAGGCGGCGACGCGTCCTGCAAGACACCGCTAGAGCAACGACGCGTCGCCGAGCAATTGATGTGACCGACATGCATGGCAGACCCTGGCCTGCAGGCACCCGCAACGCCCTCGGGTTTCGCTCAACCCGCCAGGCCCAAGGCGTCGACCACCTGCGCACGCAGCGCGGCGCTGTCGCCTGCTTCCACGCAACGCCACGCGCCGTCGTCCGCGGACAGGCCGCAGGCGGCGGTGGCGATCACCGGCTTGCCCAGCGCCATGGCCAGCAACAGGCCGCGCGGCTGCTGTTCGATCCAGGCCGGCAGCAGCACCAGCGTGGCCGCGCGTACGCCCTCGGCCATCGAAGCAACCCGCTGCACCGCAATGCCGTTCCAGAAATCCGGCGTCTCCTGCGCGCCGGGCGGCAGCAGCAACAGCACCGGCAGGCCACGCACCGCCTCGCGCAGTTCGTAGGCGCCCTTACGCGCCAGCGCCGAGGCCGCCAGCAGCACCCGCGGTACGGTGTCCGCGTTGACGGCCGCGTGCTCCGCCGCGGCCGCCGTTAGCGCCGGCCGTCGCCATTCCAGCGCGAGACCGCGGCTGCCGGCCAGCGCCAGCAGTGCGCGGTGCGGCGTGATCCAGTGCCGCGCCTGTGCCAGTGCCGCACGCTCGGCCTCGACCAGCGCCGGATCGGCGCGGAAATCGCGCAGGGTGGGACTGTGCGGATGCCGCTGCGCGGCCACGTCCAGGCGCGCCTGCAGCAGGTGCATCGGCAAGGCGGTCATGCACACGTCCCAGCGCCGCCCCTGCAACTCGCCGGCCAGCCACAGCTCCGGCAACAGACTCTGCGGGACCACCAGATCGACGTCGCGCGCTGCCAACCGGCGCCGCAGCGCCTGCAGACGGATGCGCTGCGCACGCAGGCGCGCCTGCGGCAACGGCATGCCGCGCCACAGCCACCAGCGACGCACCAGCGCCGCGTGCAAGGTCGCGACGCTGGTGCGCGGCAGCGCCAGCACACGGTCGCCGGGCTGCTGCCGGCGTCGGCGGTCCTCGGCGAACTCCGGCCAGTCTTCGTCGACCAGCCAGGTGCGGTGCAGGCCGTCGGGGACCGCCGGCGAGTGGCGATGGCAGGCGCTGCGGCCGCAGCGGGTGCAGTCGTTGGCGGCGTCGATGCCGGCCGGCGCGGTGCGTCGCTGCAGCGGCGGCAACGGCAACGCTGCCGGCATCGCGGCACCGCCGCGGATGCGCACGTGCAACGCCTCGCCGTCCAGCCATACCTCCAGCCGCCACGGCGCGACGGCGCGCAGGCGCAGGTCCACGTAGTTCCAGAACACCACCGCGTCACGGTCGCGCTCGGCCAAGGATCCGGCAATCACCTGGGTGTGGCGGTGCCGCTCGACGATCTCCAGGCCCTGCCGCAGCGCCGCGTCGTAGATCGCATTGGACAACTGGCACAGGCCGCCGCCGATCGACGGCACCAGGCAGCCCTCGCGCAGTTCGCGGCCGGCGACGAAGCCGCGGCGGCGGGTGGCGCGGCCGAGCTGGCGCCAGAAGCTGAAGGTCGCACCGGCCGGCACCTCCACGCCATGCAGCGCACGCGCGGCCAGCCGCAGGTTGTGGATCTTGCCGGCCACCAGTTGCGGCGCGGTCTCCTCGCTGGCGGGCCACAGCGCAGTGACCGATTCGGCGGAGGTGCCATCGGCGATCGCCAGGCCGCCATCGCGGCGATGCTTGCGTGGTCCGTCGCGCAGATCGCGCAGCGCGCGGCGTCCTTGCAGCGCGCGGGTCTTGGCCCAGAACAACAGGCTGCGCCAGCGCGACGGCAACGGCGCCTGCGGCGACACCGACACACGCGATTTCACTGTCGCTGACATGACCGTGCGTCCTCCGTGTCGCTGACCGCGCTTTGCATCGCGCTACTATACGAGCATGCAGGTCCGGCCCTCGACGATCGCGCAGCGCCCCACTGGCCGCGCGCGTTTCCGCGGATCGGTGCGCCACGCGCGCCCACGACCGCCACGCCGACATCGGACACCTCCGCTCCCCTCCCCCTCCTGGAGTCCTGCATGGACGACACACGCGTGCCGCACCTGATCGTGGTCGGCGGTGGCTTCGCCGGCTTGTGGGCCACCCGCGCCCTGGCCAAGACGCCGCTGCGCATCACCCTGATCGACCGCCGCAACCATCACCTGTTCCAGCCGCTGCTGTACCAGGTCGCCACCGCCGGCCTGTCGGCGCCGGACATCGCCGCGCCGCTGCGGCAGATCCTGCGCCACCAGGACAATGTCGAAGTACGGCTGGGCGAAGTCGTCCACATCGACAAGCAGGCGCGGCAGGTGCGCCTGGCCGACGGCCAGGCGCTGGACTACGACTATGTGCTGGTCGCCACCGGCGCCACCCACGCCTATTTCGGCCACGACGACTGGGCAGCGCATGCGCCGGGCCTGAAGACCCTGGACGACGCGCTGCAGCTGCGCCGGCACCTGCTGCTGGCGTTCGAGCGCGCCGAAGCGGAAACCGACCCGGCCGCGCGCGCGGCCTGGCTGAGCTTTGCCATCGTCGGCGGCGGCCCCACCGGCGTCGAGCTGGCCGGCACCCTGGCCGAGATCGCCCGGCACACGCTCAAACACGAGTTCCGCCGCATCGACCCGGCCGAAGCGCGGGTGCGGCTGATCGAGGCCGGGCCGCGGGTGCTGTCCTCGTTCCCCGAACACCTGTCGGCCAAGGCGCAGAAGCAGTTGGAAAAGCTCGGCGTGGAAGTGCTGACCGGGGTGCCGGTCGCCGAGATCGACGCCCATGGCTATCGTCTCGGCAGCACCTTCGTGCCGGCGCGCACCGTGGTCTGGGCCGCCGGCGTGGCCGCCTCGCCGCTGGCGAAGACACTGCAGACGCCGCTGGATCGCAGCGGCCGCGTGCAGGTGCAGCCGGACCTGAGCGTGCCCGGCCATCCGGAACTGTTCGTCGCCGGCGACCTGGCCGCGGTGCAGCAGGCCGACGGCCGTCCGGTTCCCGGCGTGGCACCGGCGGCCAAGCAGATGGGCCGGCACGTCGCCGACACCCTGCGCCGACGGCTGCGCGGCGACACCGCCAGCGTGCCGTTCCGCTATGCCGACTACGGCAACCTGGCCACCATCGGGCGCATGGCCGCGATCGTGCACCTGGGCCGGCTGCAGCTCTCTGGCGTGCTGGCCTGGTGGTTCTGGCTGGCCGCGCACGTGTTCTTCCTGATCGGCTTCCGCAACCGCGTGGTGGTGCTGCTCAACTGGGCCTGGGCGTACTGGAGCTACCAGCGCGCCGCGCGGATCATCCTCGGCGATCCGCCGGCAGCGGAGGAAACGCAGGCGCAGGCCGCGCCGCCCGCGGACAGGTGACACTGCACGGTCGGGCTGCGATCCTAGCCGGCCTTTTTGCTGCAGCGCAGTGCCCGTCTTGGCGACCTTCCTGTTCCTGCTCGACCTGCTGGGCACCTTCGTGTTCGCGATCAGCGGCGCCACCGTCGGCGTGCGCCATCGCCTGGACCTGTTCGGCGTGCTGGTGCTGTCGTGCGCGGCCGCGGTCTCCGGCGGCATCGCCCGCGACGTGCTGATCGGCGCCACCCCGCCGGCAGCGCTGGCCGACGTGCGCTACCTCGGCGTCGCCTGCCTGGCCGGGTTGCTGGCCTTCTACCGTCACCACACGGTCGAGCGCCTGCGCAATCCGGTGCAGATCTTCGACGCGATGGGCCTGGCGCTGTTCGCGGTGTACGGCACCAGCAAGGCATTGGCGTTCGGCCTGGGCCCGCTCAGCGCGCCACTGCTGGGCATGCTCAGCGGCATCGGCGGCGGCATCGTCCGCGACCTGCTGGTGGCGCGTACGCCGGTGGTGCTGCAGGCCGAGCTGTACGCGGTGGCGGCCCTGCTCGGCGGCGGCGTGGTCGCCGCCGCGCAAGTGCTGCACCTCCCGCAGCCCTGGGGCCTGGCGGTGGGCGCGGTGCTGTGCTTCGGCCTGCGCTTCATGGCGATCCGCTACGGCTGGCACCTGCCGGTGGCGCGTCCGCCGGAGTCCTAGCCCAGCGTCACGCGCGCGCAGTTGCGCTTGCGCACTCGGCAGTCGCCGCTCCACGGTGCCGCCCAGAGACAAAAGAAAAGGCCCGGCAGTGCCGGGCCTTTCGTGCGTTGCTACTGACCGCCGCAGGCGACTCAGGCGACGAACAGCGCCTTCATCTTCTTCAGCGCATTCGCCTCGATCTGGCGGATGCGCTCGGCCGACACGCCGTACTCGTCGGCCAGCTCCTGCAGGGTGATCTTGCTGTCGGCATCCAGCCAGCGGCGCTTGATGATGTCGCGCGAACGCGCATCCAGTTCCGCCAGGCCTTCGCGTAGCAGCTGCAGCTGGTTGTCCTCGCTGTCGGCGCGTTCGTAGGCCTGCGAGGGATCTTCCTCGTTGGCCATCAGATACGCAGCCGGCGACGGCGGCGCGTGGTCGTCGTCCTCGTCGGACGGCGCATCGAAGCCGATATCGCGACCGGACAGGCGCGACTCCATCTCCATCACCTCGCGCTCGGACACGTTGAGATCCTTGGCCACGGCGGTGACCTCGGCCGCGTTCATCCAGCCCAGGCGGGTCTTGGACTTGCGCAGGTTGAAGAACAGCTTGCGCTGCGCCTTGGTCGTGGCGACCTTGACGATGCGCCAGTTCTTCAGGATGTACTCGTGCATCTCGGCACGGATCCAGTGCACCGCGAAGCTGACCAGGCGCACGCCCATCTCCGGGTCGAAACGCTTGACCGCCTTCATCAGGCCGATGTTGCCTTCCTGGATCAGGTCGCCCAGCGGCAGGCCGTAGCCGTTGTAGCCGCGGGCCACGTGCACCACGAAGCGCAGGTGGGAATGGACCAGTTCGCGGGCCGCGTCCAGGTCTTCCTGGTCGCGATAGCGCACCGCCAGTGCGTGTTCCTCGTCGGACGTCAGCACCGGGATCTGGTGCACGGCGCCGATATAGGCATCCAGCGAACCGAGCGGACTGGGGATCGGGAGGTTGTTGGCAACCAATGCGTTGGAAGTAAGAGTCTGGCTCATAGGGCTCATCTTAGCAGTCTACTAATTGGACTGCTGGGTACAGTAAAAAGTTCCTGTGTTCTATTTACGCAACATATGAATCAGGAATGACACTGCATCACAAGCCGTTGAAACAATCGGGACGCATCGTCATCCCGTTCTCTGACCGCCAAAGTAGCAGCCGGTTCGCGAAAATGGCGTCCACGCCAGGCGACAGCGGCGTGCCGTCCAACCGGGGTTCAGGCGCCGCGCAGCGCCGCCTCCAGCTCCGCGCGCGGCGGCAGGCTCCAGTCGATCGGGGTCGCGCCGCGCCGCCGCAGGTACTCGTTGGCAGCGGAGAAATTCTTGCAGCCGAGGAAGCCGCGGTGCGCCGAGAGCGGCGAGGGGTGCGGGGCCTTGAGCACACGGTGGCGGCGGGTGTCGATGACCTTGCCCTTGGCCTGGGCGTAGCTACCCCAGAGCAGGAACACCAGGCCCTCGCGCTCGCGGTTGAGGGTTTCCACGACGTGGTCGGTGAAGCCCTCCCAGCCCTTGCCCTGGTGCGCGCCGGCACGGCCTTCCTCCACCGTCAGCACCGCGTTGAGCAGCAGTACGCCGCGCTGCGCCCACGGCAGCAGACAGCCGTGGTCGGGCCGGCGGATGCCGAGGTCGTCCTCGATCTCCTTGTAGATGTTCAGCAGCGACGGCGGCACCGGCACCCCCGGCAGCACCGAGAAGCACAGCCCGTGCGCCTGGCCGTAGCCGTGGTACGGGTCCTGGCCGAGGATCACCACTTCCACCCGCTCGAACGGGGTCGCATCGAAGGCGGCGAAGATCTGCCGCCCCGGCGGGAACACCCGCGCGCCGGCGGCCTTGCGCTGGCGCAGGAACGCGGCCAGTTCGCGCATCTCCGGGCGCAGCAGCCAGTCGCCGACCTGCGCCTTCCAGGACGGTTCCAGCTGGATCCGGCTTTCGTCTTCGTTGTTGCTCATCGCTTCCAGGCTCGGGACATCACATCGGTCAGAAGGTCACGGCGATCTCGTCGAGCCGCGCCAGGCGCAACTGGAACAGCACCTTGGTGACCAGCAGGCGCTCTTCGATCGGTTTCTGCACCAGGTCGTTGGCGCCGGCGCGCAGCAGCTCGGACTGGGTGTGCGGATTGCTGTCGCCGGTCATCACCAGCACCGGCATGCGCCGCTTGCCGTAGGCGAAGTCGACGCGGATGCGCTGGACCACGTCGCGGCCGTTGAGCTCGCCCTTGAGGGTGACGTCGGTCAGCACCAGGTCGATGCGGCGGGTGGTGCGGCCCAGCGACTCGGCGGTGAGCAGGGCGAACGCGTCCTCGGCGCTGAGCACGTGCACCACGTGCAGGTGCTGGCGTTCGAGCATGCGCTTGGTCGCCTCGGCCACCACCCGGCTGTCCTCGACGTAGAGGACGGTGGCGCCGGCCACCGGCTGCGGCTGCACGTAGCCGCGGATGAAGGTGGCCAGCGCCTCGTGGCCGAGCGCCTTGTCGAAGTAGTCGGTGACGTACTCGGTGAAGCGGCGTTCGACCAGGTGCTGCTGGGCGTCGCCGGAGACCACGATCACCGGCACGTAGGCCTGCCCGGCGGCTTCGCGCACGCTGCGCGCCAGGGTCAGGCCGTCGCCGTCGGGCAGCCCCAGCGAGGTGGTGACCAGATCGACCGGACCGGCCTCCAGCGCGGCGCGCGCCTCGGCGATGCTGGCGCAGCCGACCACGGTCACGTCGGGCAGTTCGCGGTGCAGCACGTCGGCGATCAGCTTGCGCACCAGCTTGGAGCCATCGACCACCATCACCCGGGGGGCGGCGCTGATCAGATGCTTGAGCTCGTGCCCGGCCATGTGCGCCTCAGGTGTCGGTGGGCCGCGTCTGGCGCAGGAAATGGCCGGTCACCAGCCAGGCGCCGAGCCAGCCCAGCAGCAGGGTGCCGAGCAGGACGAAGCCGGCATGCAGCGCGTCCAGCCCATGCAGCATGAAATGGCTGCCGTAGCTGTCGGCCAGCGCCGCCAGCGGCTGGCCCAGCGCCATCCCCGAGGCGGCGAGCAGGCCCAGCGCCAGCACCCCGGCGCCGAACCCGTACCAGGCGCCCAGGTACAGGAACGGGCGGCGGATGAAGCCGTCGCTGGCGCCGAGCAGCTGCAGCACGCCGATCTCCTCGCGCCGCGACTGGATGTCCAGGCGCACGGTGTTGCCGACCACCAGCACCGCACCGGCGCCGAGCAGCAGCGACAGCACCTGCACCAGGCGTTCGCCGAAATGCAGCCAGCCGTCCAGGCGCTTGCGCCACAGCGCGTCGTGCTGGACCAGATCGGCCTGCGGCAGCGCGGTCAGCGCGGTCGCCAGCGGCGTGTCGTCGGCCGCGGCCGGGGTGACGATCAGCAGCGTCGGCAGCGGGTTGTCCTGCAGCGCGTCCAGCGCCTCGCCGAGGCCGGCGCTGTCGCGCAGCTCGGCCATGCCCTCGGCGGGCGTGCGCAGCGTTACCGCCGCCACGTCGGCGCGGCCGCGCAAGGTCTGCGCCAGCGTCTGCGCCGCGGCGGCGTCGACGTCGGTCTTCAGGAACACGTTGATGTCGCGCGACTGCTGCACGCTGCCGGCGAACTGCTTGAGGTTGTCCAGGGCGATCGACAGGCCCAGCGGCAGGGTCAGCGCCAGCGCCATCACCGCCATGGTCAGCAGCGTCGCCCACGGCTTGCGCATGGCGCGGCCAAGGCTGTAGACGATGCTGTGCAGATGGTGGTCCCACCACACGCCCAACCGCGAGGGCGCCGCGGCGCCGGCATTGCGTGCGCTCATTCGGCCAGGTCCTGCGGGGAGATGTCGTCGATCAGGCGGCCGTGGTCCAGGATCAGCACGCGCTTGCGCATCTGCTTGAGCAGCGCCAGGTCGTGGCTGACCACCAGCACGCTGGTGCCGCGCGCCGGCAGTTCAGCGAACAGTTGCATGATTTCCGCGGCCAGGGTCGGATCGAGGTTGCCGGTGGGCTCGTCGGCGACCAGCAGCCGCGGTTCGCCGACCATCGCCCGGGCGATGCCGACGCGCTGCTGCTCGCCGGCCGACAGCTGCGACGGCAGCGCCTTCTCGCGGTGGCCCAGGCCCATGCGCTCGAGCACCGAGCGCACGCGCTTGCCGATCTCGGCACGGCGGGTGCCGCGCAGGATCAGCGGCAGCGCCACGTTCTCGGCGATGCTGCGGTCGGTGAGCAGGCGGTGGTCCTGGTAGACCACGCCGACCTCGCGCCGATGCAGCGGCACGCGGCGGCCGCGCACCTTCAGCAGGTTGCGCTCGCCGAACAGGACGGCGCCGCGCGAGGGCCGCTCGCTCAGGTGGATCAGCTTGAGCAGGGTGCTCTTGCCCGCACCGGAATGGCCGGTGACGAACAGCATCTCGCCCTCCTCGACCTCGAAGCTGACGTCCACCAGCGCCGCGTGGCCGCCGGCGTACTGTTTGCTGACATTGTCGAACCGCAGAACGCTCATCCGGCGATTATGCCGGAGCGGCCCGGGTGTTCGTCCACCGCGCGCGTCGCACGCGGCGGACGGCCGGTCCGGATCAGGAGCTGGAGACCAGCGAGCGCAGCTTGCGGCCCAGGCGGGTCAGGAACGAATCGTTCTTCGCCGCCGCACTGCGATCGGCCTGGCGCGCGGCCTTGACCGGGGTGGCCACGACCTGCACCGGCTTGGCCGGGGCGGCGGTCGCCGGCGCGGCGCTGCCGTTGCCGGCCGGTGCGCCCTCGGCGCCTTCCAGCGGACGTCCGCCGCGACGGCGGCGGCGCTTGCGCGGCGCACGCTCGCCCTCGACCGCCGGCACAGCACCCTCGGCTGGCGCAGCACGCGGCGGCTTGGGAGCGGGCGCCGGCGCGGCGGCGGCCGGCGCGCTGCCGTCCGCGGCGGCGGGGCTGGCGTCGGCCGGACGCGGCGTGCGCGGACGCCGCGGCTTGCCGTCGGCGCTGCGCGAGGACTCGCCACGGCCGCCCGGGCCGCTGCGGCTGCCGCCGGGCTTGCCGCGACCGCCGCCACGCCGTTGTTCGTCGGCCTCGCGCTGGGCGCGGGCCTCGCGGAAGATCTCGCCGATGCTCTGGTCGTCGTCATCGGCCTCGGCGGCCTCGCCCTCCACCACCGCACGCGGGGTGCGCGGCAGCGCCACCAGCAGCTCGGCGGTGACCGGCTCGACCGGGATCTTCTGCTCGATGTAGGCCTCGATGTCCGGCAGGCTCATCGCGTAGCGCTCGCAGGCGAAGCTGATCGCGTCGCCCTCCTCGCCCAGCCGCGCGGTGCGGCCGATGCGGTGCACGTAGTCCTCGGCGTCGAACGGCAGGTCGTAGTTGTAGACGTACTTGACCCCGTCGATGTGCAGGCCGCGCGCGGCCACGTCGGTGGCCACCAGGATCTCCAACTGGCCCTTCTGGAAGCGGTTGAGCAGGGTCTCGCGCTTCTTCTGCGGCACGTCGCCGGACAGCACGCCGACCCGGTAGCCGTTGCGCTCCAGCGAACGCGCCACCCGCTCGACGAACGCCTTGGTGTTGACGAACACCATGGTGCGCGCGCCCTCGCTGCGCGACAGCAGGCCCAGCAGCAGGGTCAGCTTCTCCTCGTCGGAGGGGAAGTAGATGCGCTGGCGCACCCGCGCGGCGGTGATGCTCTCGGTCTCGACCACGAGCTTTTCCGGCTCGTTCATGTGTTCGTAGGCCAGCTCCAGCACGCGATGGCTGAGGGTGGCCGAGAACAGCAGGGTCTGCCGGGTGCCGCGCTCGGGCATGCGCCGCAGCAGGAAGCGGATGTCCTTGATGAAGCCAAGGTCGAACATGCGGTCGGCTTCGTCGAGCACGCAGATCTCGCAGGCGTGCAGCGACACCACCTTGTGCTGCTTGACGTAGTCGATCAGGCGGCCGGGGGTGGCGATGATCACGTCCACGCCCTGCTGCAGCAGTTCGCGCTGCTTGTCGTAGTCCACGCCGCCGTAGACCAGGGCGAAGCGCAGGCCCAGCTCGGAGCCGAACTTCACCGCATCCTTGTGGATCTGGATGGCCAGTTCGCGGGTCGGGGCCAGGATCAGCGCGCGCGGATCCTCCGGTTTGCGGTCGGCCAGCGCCGGGCGGCTGAGCAGGCGGTTCATCACCGCCACCAGGAACGCCAGGGTCTTGCCGGTGCCGGTCTGGGCCTGGCCGGCCACGTCGCGGCCGGGAAGGGCCACCGGCAGGGTCAGCGCCTGGATCGGGGTACAGCGGGTGAAGCCGGCGCTTTCGAGGCCTGCGAGCAGCGCGGGCTGCAGTTCGAACGCGGAAAAAGTCACATCGGTCAGCGGTTTGTCGCTCATCATTCCATCTTCGTGAGGCCACCCCGCCCGAAGCGTAAGGTCGCGGCTTGCATCGGTCCCGGCAGCGTCGCACACTGGCGTCTTCCATGCCGGGTCGCGCGACAGGGGGAATCCCTTGAGTTCGCCGCGCAATGCCCCAGTTTACCGCAATGCGGCGGCCACCCGGTCCGGCCAGTCGCATTGGCCCAGGAGATACCCCAAGTGAGCGACAAGGTCCTTTACGTCGGCGACGCCGATTTCGATGCCACGGTGCTGCAGTCCGACGAGCCGGTCCTGGTGGACTTCTGGGCCGAGTGGTGCGGCCCGTGCAAGATGATCGCGCCGGTGCTGGACGACCTCGCCGACGCCTACGACGGCCGTCTCAAGGTCGCCAAGGTCAACGTGGACGAGAACCGCGCCACCGCGATCAAGTACCACGTGCGCTCGATCCCGATGCTGCTGCTGTTCAAGAACGGCCAGATCCAGGCCACCCAGATCGGCGCCGTCGGCAAGGGCCAGCTGACCCAGATGATCGACAAGACCCTGGGCAGCAGCGCCGCCTGACGCCCGCTGCCGGCACCGCTCCGCAACCGGAGCGGCGCCGCGGCAGTCCCGTCGGCGTTCATCGCCGGCGGCTGAATCGCCCACAAACGCCTGCTTGCCGTGCTTGCGTGGCGGTGATAGTGTCGATGCATCCGGTGGCATTCGCACACCGCACCCCCTCTGGAAGATTCTCTCCCAGACCTCCTCCCAACCCCGTATGCCCCCACGCTGGGCGCTCGCACTCTTAGCGAGGAACACCACTTGTCCGATCACACCATGTCCGAACCCGGGAGCGCCGACGCCCCCGCCGAGAAGCGCGTGCGCAAGCCGCGCGTCAGCAAGGCCGTGAGCGGCGCGGAAGGCGCCGCCGAGCACGGCGCGCCGGCGCAGCCGAACTTGCCGCTGAACCCCGCGCCCGTCCAGGCCGAAGCACCGCGTCCCGCAGCGCCGGAGTCGGCCCCGGCCGCGAGCGGCGGCCAGAGCCACGGCGGCGGCGACGCGCCGGCCCACCAGGGCGGCGGCCAGGCGTCCGAAGGCGGCGAACCGCGCGAAGGCCGTGAGCCGCGCGACGGCGGCGGCAACCGCTTCAACAACCAGAATCAGAACCAGAACAACCAGAACAACCAGCAGGGCAACCGCCGCGATCGCTTCCGCAATCGCCGCGACCGCGACCGCAACCAGCGCGGCGGCGACCGCTTCCAGGACAACGGCCTGCCCAGCGACAACGGTGCCAACGAGCCGTTCGTGCCGCGCCCGCACGCCAACGTGCCGGAAGGCTTCCCGATCTACTCGCTGAGCGACCTGAAGAAGATGCCGGCGCAGAAGCTGCTGGACATCGCCGAGCAGCTCAACATCCAGGACGGCGTGGCCCGCGCGCGCAAGCAGGACGTGATCTTCGCCCTGCTGAAGGTGCTGACCCGCCACGGCGAAGGCGTCGCCGCCGACGGCGTGCTGGAAATCCTGCCGGACGGTTTCGGCTTCCTGCGCGCGGCCGAGGCCAGCTACCTGGCCGGCCCGGACGATACCTACATCTCGCCCAGCCAGATCCGCCGCTTCAACCTGCGCACCGGCGACCACCTGTCCGGCCGCATCCGCTTCCCGAAGGACGGCGAGCGCTACTTCGCGCTGTCGATCGTCGACACCATCAACGGCGAGCCGCTGGAAGCGAGCAAGAACAAGGTCCTGTTCGAGAACCTGACCGCGCTGTTCCCGCGCAAGCGCTTCACCCTGGAGCGCGGCAACGGCTCCTCGGAAGACATCTCCGGCCGCATCCTCGACCTGATGGCGCCGCAGGGCAAGGGCCAGCGTGCGCTGATCGTGTCCCCGCCCAAGGCCGGCAAGACCATGCTGATGCAGCAGGTGGCCACGGCGATCACCACCAACCATCCGGACGTGCACCTGATCGTGCTGCTGATCGACGAGCGCCCGGAAGAAGTGACCGAAATGCAGCGCACCGTGCGCGGCGAGGTCATCTCCTCGACCTTCGACGAGCCGGCCGCGCGCCACGTGCAGGTCGCCGAAATGGTGATCGAGCGTGCCAAGCGCCTGGTCGAACACAAGAAGGACGTGGTGATCCTGCTCGACTCGATCACCCGCCTGGCCCGCGCCTACAACAACGTGGTGCCGTCCTCCGGCAAGGTGCTCAGCGGCGGCGTCGACGCCAACGCCCTGCACCGCCCGAAGCGCTTCTTCGGCGCGGCGCGCAACGTCGAGGAAGGCGGCTCGCTGACCATCATCGCCACCGCGCTGGTGGAAACCGGCAGCAAGATGGACGAGGTGATCTACGAAGAGTTCAAGGGCACCGGCAACAGCGAAGTGCACCTGAACCGCCGTATCGCCGAGAAGCGCGTGTACCCGGCCATCGACATCAACCGCTCCGGCACCCGCCGCGAGGACCTGCTGATCGAGCCGGAACTGCTGCAGAAGATCTGGATCCTGCGCAAGCTGCTGCATCCGATGGACGAGATCGCGGCGATGGAGTTCCTGCTGGACAAAATGAAGAACACCAAGTCCAACGACGAGTTCTTCGGTTCGATGAAGCGCTGAGTCCAGGCGCCGGTTCGACCGCAACGCCCCGCTTCGGCGGGGCGTTCGCGTTTGTGGCGCCGGCACTGCGCCGCCCCGCGCCTGACGGGCGCGGGGTCCGACGGTCTTTCGACGTGGACGCGGGTGAGATGGGCGCCATTCGCCCCGCCGCGTCCGCCGCCATGCCCACCACTGCCAATAGCGCCGCCAGCAAGGTCGCCCCGGTCACCCTCGGCTTCTGGGTGATGAAGAGTTGCGCCACCACCCTGGGCGAGACCGGCGGCGACCTGCTGTCGATGACCCTGGACATCGGCTATGCGCTGAGCAGCGTGCTGCTGCTGGCGGTGTTCCTGGTCTCGCTGTGGGCGCAGCTGCGCGCACGCCGGTTCCAGCCGTGGCGGTACTGGTGGGTGATCCTGACCACCAGCACCGCCGGCACCACGCTGTCGGATTACATGGACCGCAGCCTGGGCCTGGGTTACGCGCAGGGCGCGCTGCTGCTGGTCAGCCTGCTGGTCGCGGTACTGGCGAGCTGGTGGCTGTGCGAACGCAGCCTGTCGGTCGAGCGGATCGGCAGTGGCCGCGCCGAGGTCTTCTACTGGCTGGCGATCCTGGTCTCCAACACGCTGGGCACCGCGCTGGGCGACTACCTGGCCGACAGCTCGGGGCTGGGCTTCGCCGGCGGCGCATCGCTGATCGCCGCGCTGTTGGCGGCGATCGCCCTCGCCTATGCGTTCACCCGCGTCTCGCGCACGGCGTTGTTCTGGGCGGCGTTCGTGCTGACCCGACCGTTCGGCGCCACCCTCGGCGACTTGCTGAGCAAGCCGGCCGGCAAGGGCGGGCTGGATCTGGGCACGGTCGGCGCGTCGGTGCTGCTGGCCGCACTGTTGCTGGCGGTGCTGGTCGTGTCGACCCGGCGCCGCGGCGGCGATCGCCGCGCGGCGCGCTAGCGTCGGCCGGTCGTTGCCAACGCGGCCAGCTTTGCCGTGCCTGCGTCCAAGCGCACCTGGCCGCCGCTCAGCCGCCCTGCAGCGGCTGCAGCGGCGTCAGCAGGCGCGGGCCGGTGCCGTCGGCCATGTACACGCCGCCGGCCGGCAGCAGGTCCGGCGAGAAGCCGGCCGCATCCTGGCCGGTGATCCACGGCGCACGCTGGCGCGGGCCGGGCACGTAGCTCATCCAGCGGCCATACGCCGACGCTGCGCCCTGGCGGGGCTGGTCGCGCAACGCGTAGTCGACCGGCACGCGCACGGTCCAATAGGGCGCATCCACGTCCTTGCCTTCGCTCGGCGGCCGGAAGGTCCATTTATGGGCCGCGCCCAGCGCGCTCTTGCCCAGCACATCGCGCAGTCGCTGCATTTGCTGTTCGGACGCCACCACACGCAGGTTGACCTGCTCCACCGCGGCATCGGCGACGCGGCCATCGCGGCCCACCTTGAGCACCAGGTACGCCGAACCCGCGGCACCGACGCTGTAGGCCGCTTGCGGATAGGCCGGCGGCTTCATCTGAATCGAGGTCACCACACTGCGATCGTTGGGATCGTAGTGGCTGAAATCGGCGCCACGGATCTCGACCTGGTAGTCATCGCCCTGCAGGCGCTTGGCGATCAGCCGCAGGGTCATCGGCGTGCGCGCCGGCACTGGCTTGCCATCGCGCAGGCCCGGCGCGAACGTCCACTGCATCACGGTGCTGCGGACGAAGTCGACCACGCCCTTGGGCAGGCGCTCCTGCTGGTCCAACGCCAGCGCCGACACCTTGCCGCTGGGCTCGATGTCGATCGTGCCGCTCACCAGCATGCTGCTTTCGATCTGCTTGCGTACCGCGCCGGGCCCGACCCCGTCGGCGGCGACGGCGGCGAACGCCAGCAGCAGCGAGACCATGGCGCTCCAGCGCCACCACGAACGGAGGGATCGGCGGTGCATCGTGCATTCCTTGCTTGAGATGAGGCGCCGATTACAGCGCACTGGCGGCTGGGCGGCAACTCAGGCCAGGCGCAGCGCGTCCGGGTAGGGCGGCGCGTCCGGATAGTCGTCCTCGCGCAGGCGCGTCTGCAGGTCGCGCCACCACTGCGGATCGAACAGTTCGCCATGGGCATGGCGCACCGCCTCCAGCGAGGCCGCGGGCAGGCCCATGAACATCGCGAAGCGCTCCGGGAACACGTCGCGCGGGGCGACATGGAACCAGGGTTCGGCGGCCATCGCCTCTTCCTCGTTGCGCGGCTGCGGCCAGTCGCGGAAGTTGCAGTCGGTGACCAGGCACAGCTCGTCGTAGTCGTAGAACACCGCGCGGCCCTGCCGCGACACGCCGAAGTTCTTCAGCAGCATGTCGCCGGGGAAGATGTTGTTGCGGGCCATGTCCTTGATCGCCTGGGCATAGTCCAGCGCGGCCTCGCGCGCGGCCTCGGCGCCCTGCTCGCGCAAGTACAGGTTCAGCGGGCGCAGGCGCCGCTGCACGTAGCACAACTCGACGATCAGGTCGTCGCCATCCTCGCGCAGGCTGCGTGCGCAACCCTCCATCAGTTCCTGCAGCAGCGCCGGCGCGAAGCGCGCACGCGGGAAGCGCAGCGAACGGTACGGCTGCGCGTCGAGCAGGCGGCCGACGCGATCGAGGTTGAACACCAGCGCGTATTTCTCTTCGACCTCTTCGCGGCTCATCGTCTTCGGATAGGCGAAGCGGTCGCGGATCAGCTTGAACACCAGCGGATAGCTGGGCAGGGTGAACACCGCCATGACCATGCCCGGCGTGCCCTCGGCATGCACCAGCTGTTCGTTGGGATGCGCCTGGAAGTGCCGGAAGAAGGTGCGGAAGCGTTCGGTCTTGCCCTGCTTGGCGCGGCCGAGCATGGTGTACAACTCGTCGATCGGCTTGTGCGGCAGCAGGCTGCGCAGGAACACCACCGCATCACCGACAGTGGACAGATCGGCCTGGAAATAGCTGCGCGAAATGCCGAACAGTTGCGCCACGTCGTTGCGCTTGGTCAGCACCGCTTCGGCGCGGAGGCCCTGCGCGTCGTTGACCAGGGCGATCACGCACGGCGAGAAGCGGTGTTCGCCGAACACGCGGCCGATCAGGTAGGCGCGGCGTTCGCGGTAGAACACGGTCTCCAGCAGTTCGATGCCGCGCACCGGGTTCTCGCCCCAATGCGCCAGATCGTCCTGTAGCCGCACCGCGATGGCCGCCGCGCAGCGCGTGCGGTGCGCGTACGGCACATCGAACCGGTAGTCGCCGAGCACGCGCACGAACGCGTCCACGGGCCGCGCCTCGGACACCACGTAGTTGTGCCGCGCCACCGGGTGGGTGATGGCGTCGGTGGGCTCGATGTCCAGCGCCACGAACTCGATCTGCGCATCCACGCCCTGGGTACGGAAGAAGCGCCGGGTCAGGGTGTTGTAGAAGGTCTTGTACAGCTCCTGGTCGATCAACCCATGCAGTTGCGCGGCGAAGCTGTCGCGAACCTGCGCCCACAGCGTGCGGTCGTGGGCCTGGCCGAGCAGCAGCGCGCGCAGGCGCAGCATGCACTCGCCGATGCACTGGTCGTACAGGGCGATGCGTTCGACCGCATCGTTGCGCGCAGCGTTCCAGTCGCGCGTCTCGAAGCGGCGCCGCGCGCGCCGGGTGATCTCGGCGAAACGCGCATGGTAGTCCTCGAATGCGTCGTGGATGCCGCGTGCCACCGCGATAGCGGCGGGTTGGGGGCATGGGGAGACGGGCGCGTCGTGGGTCTCGGTCATGGGCCGCAGTCTACCCGCAGCGCCCCACCGCTCCCCGGCGCGCCCCGGCGCGCACGGCGCTGCCGCGCCCGCGGTGCCAGCACGATCTGTCGCACGAACCGTCATCGGCACGCAACACACGCGTCAATGGCACGTCGTCATCGGCCGCCAGACTATGCCGATTTCGTCATCCCTGCCGCTCGCCGACCCGGCTCCCATCGCCCCCTCTTTCGTCCGGAGTTCCTTTGAATCGCCTCACTCACCGCCACCTGGCGACCGCCATTCTGGCCCTTTGCGCCGGCGATGCCGCCGCCGCGACGTCCATGCCGGCGGAACCTGCCGACACCCCCAGCACGACCCTGGACAGCGTGGTGGTCACCGGCACCCGCGGCGCCAACCGTACCCAGTTCGGCACGCTGGCGCCGGTGGACGTGATCGACGCGCAGGAGATCCGCGCGGTCGGCAGCGCCGACCTCAACACCGTGCTGGCGGCGCTGGTTCCGTCCTTCGTGGTGCAGCGCCTGCCGCTGGCCGACGGCCAGATCTTCGTGCGTCCGGCCACATTGCGCGGGCTCTCGCCGGACCAGACCCTGGTGCTGGTCAACGGCCACCGCTTCCACCGTTCGGCCCTGCTCGGCGCACGCGGCGCGCAGGCGCCGGACCTGGCGCAGATCCCGGTCACGGCGATCAAGCGCATCGAAGTGCTGCGCGACGGCGCCGCCGCACAATACGGCTCGGACGCCATCGCCGGCGTCATCAACATCATCCTCGACGATCGCATCGGCACCGAGATGGGCGCGGACATCTCCAGGTACAGCGCAGGCGATGGCCTCGCCCGCACCTATTCGCTCAAACGCGGCTGGGATCTCCGCGATGGCAGCCTGGTGGCGTTCGCCGAACACAGCGCCTCCGATCCCACCGACCGCGGCGTGCAGCGCGCCGACGCGATCGCGTTCCAGGCCGCACACCCGGGCGTTGCCGTCCCCGACCCGGTGCAGCGCTGGGGCAAGCCGGAACAGCACAGCACGCATCTGGGGATGAACCTGGATGTGGCGCTCGACGACAGCGTCAACCTCTACGGCTATGCGCTGTTCAACGACGGCAGCGGCGTCTCCGACTTCAACTGGCGCAACCCCGATACCAACGCGTCCATCTACAAGACCACCCCGGCGTTTCCCGGTTTCGACCTGCGCCGCGTGTACCCGGCCGGTTTCACCCCGCGTTACGGCAGCGACTACCGCGACGCGCAGACGCTGGGCGGCCTCAAGGGCGCCTTCAACGAGCGTTTCAGCTGGGACGTCAGCGCCGCCTACGGCATGAACCGGATCGCCTATTCGCTGGGCGATTCGATCAACGCCTCGATGGGACCGGGCAGCCCGACCGCCTTCCACCTGGGCTCTCTGCAGCAGCGCGAGGTCAACCTCAACGCCGACTTCGTCTATGCGCTGCCGCTGGCGATGCTGCAGGACCCGGTGAACATCGCCTTCGGCGCCGAGCGCCGCAACGAAGCCTATTCCATCGGCGCCGGCGATCCCGCCTCCTACGCCATCGGTGCCGGCGCGCGCTACGGGCTGGCGCCGAACGCCAATGGCGCCCCCGGCTTCAGCCCCCAGCAATCGGGCAGCTGGGACCAGACCAGCTACGCCGCCTACGTGGACGTGGAAGCGCCGCTGACCGCGCGCCTGAGCGTCGGTGGCGCGGTGCGCTATGAAGACTTCTCCAGCTTCGGCAGCACCCTCAACGGCAAGCTGTCCGCGCGCATGGAACTCACCTCGTGGCTGGCGCTGCGCGGCGCCTGGTCCAACGGTTTCCGCGCGCCCACGCCGGCGCAGTTGTACAGCACCCAGATCACCCAGGGCCTGGACACGGTGAGCCTGCAGGTCTTCAATGCGGGGCGGCTGTCGCCGCAGGACCCGATCGCCGTGGCGCTGGGCGCCAAGCCGCTGAAGCCCGAGGAATCCGATTCGCTGAGCCTGGGGCTGGCCTGGCAGGCGCCGATCGGGCTGTACGGATCGCTGGATCTCTACCGGATCGCGGTCAACGACCGCTTCAGCACCTCGGCCAGCTTCGCGGTGCCGGCCAATCTGCCCAACCCGATGCACTACACGTCGGTCAACTATTTCACCAACGACTTCGACACCACCACCGAAGGCGCGGACCTGGTGTTCGGCTACCAGCATGCGCTCGGGCCCGGTCGCCTCGGCGCCACCGTGGCCTACAACTACAACCGCACCAAGGTCGACGGCGGCAACACCGCCGTGGCGGCCAATCCGACCCAGCGCATCCTGTTCGAGCAACTGTTGCCGCAGCACAAGGGCAGCGTCGGCCTGACCTGGGACCAGGGACCGCTGCAAGGCCTGTTGCGGGTTCGCTACTACGGCGCCTGGACCGACAGCAGCGGCAACAGCACCGGCGACATCTTCCAGCGCTTCGGCGCGATCGCCCTGCTCGACCTCTCGGCCACCTATGCGCTGAGCGAACGTCTGTCGCTGCGGATCGGTGCGGACAACGTGCTCGACACGTATCCGGACAAGGCCACCTTCCAGGCCAGCCGCGGCCTGGTGTATTCGCGCAACGCGCCCTACGACACCGACGGACGCAACGTCTATGCACAACTCCGCCTGCGCTTCTGATCGGCCCGACCCGCGGCGGCGCGCCCTGCTCGCCGCCGCGCCGATGCTGCCGCTGCAGGACATGCTGCGCCAGGTCGGCAGCCAGGCGCTCGCTGCGCCGGGCGCGATACCGGCAGCACCGACAGGCATCGCGCCGCGGCGCCTGGCGCAGGACGAGGGCTACTGGGCGCAGGTCGCCGCCGCCTACGACGTGGACCGGAACGTCGTCGCGCTGGAGAACGGCTATTGGGGCGCGATGTCGCAACCGGTGCTGCGCACCTACCTGCAGCGCGTGCAACAGGTGAACCGCGACAACGCGCATTACGCGCGCCTGCAGTTCCCCGACGACTACCGAGCCTTGCGCGGGCGCGCCGCCACGGTGCTGGGGGTGGCGCCGGGCGAGCTGGCGCTGACCCGCAACGCCACCGAATCGCTGCAACTGCTGATCGGCGGCTACAACCGCCTGCGGCAGGGCGATGCGGTGCTGTTCGCCGACCTGGACTACGACGCGATGATTGCGGCGATGAAGTGGCTGCGGCAGCGCCGCGGCGTCGAGGCGATCGGCATCGACCTGCCGGAACCGGCCACCCGCCAGAACCTGATCGACGCCTATGCGCAGGCGCTGCAACGCCATCCGCAGGTGCGGTTGATGCTCGTCACCTGCATCAGCCATCGCACCGGCCTGGCGCTGCCGGTCGCCGAGATCGTCGCCATGGCACGGCAGCGCGGCGTGGACTGCATCGTCGATGCCACCCAGGCAGTCGGCCAACGCGATCTGCGCCTGCCGGACCTCGGCGCGGACTTCGTCGGCTTCAATTTCCACAAGTGGATCGGCGCGCCGCTCGGCGTCGGCGGGTTCTACATTCGCCACGACCGCATCCCCGACATCGACCCGCAGATGGGCCAGGAGGGCCCGGCCGACAGCATCGACACCCGAGTGCATACCGGCACCGTGGATTTCGCGGCCCTGCTCGCCCTGCCGCCAGCGCTGGATGTGCACGAGCGCATCGGCGCGGCCAACAAGCAGGCACGGCTGCAATTCCTGCGCGACCGCTGGGTGCATCGCGTGGCCGACCTTCCCGGCCTGCAGATCCTCACCCCCGAGGATCCGCAACTGTACGGGGCGATGACCTCGTTTCGCCTGCGCGGGCAGAACAGCGAACAGCAGAACGCCGCCCTCGCACAGCGCCTGCTGCAGCAGTTCGGGATCATGACCACGATGCGCAGCGGCGCGGCCAGTGGGGCCTGCGTGCGGGCCACACCGGCCCTGTTCACCCGTGTGGAGGAACTGGACCGCTTCGCGCAAGCCCTGCGCCGCATCGCCGGCTAAAGCGGCCGCGGCGCGACCCGGCGCCATGCACCCGCCACCGCGCGCGGCGGTGGCGGGTGCGATCCGGGCGCGTCAGGCCGTCAACGTCGCCAGCGCGTCGTTGAGCGTCTTGCTCGGCCGCATCGCCTTGCCGACCAGTTCCAGGTTCGGGCGGTAATAACCCTGGATGTCGACCGGCTGGCCCTGAACGCCGTTGAGCTCGGCGACGATGGTCGCTTCCTGCTCGGCCAGCTGCTTGGCCAGCGGGGCGAAGCGCGCCTTCAGCGCGGCGTCCTCGTCCTGCGCGGCCAGCGCCTGCGCCCAGTACAGGGCCAGGTAGAAGTGGCTGCCGCGGTTGTCCAGCCCGCCGACCTTGCGCGAAGGCGACTTGTCGTTGTCCAGGAACTGGCCGTTGGCCTGGTCCAGGGTGCGCGCCAGCACGCCGATGGCGGCGTTGTGGTGGCGTTGGCCCAGGTGCTCCAGCGACGCGGCCAGCGCCAGGAACTCGCCCAGCGAATCCCAGCGCAGGTAGTTCTCTTCGACGAACTGCTGCACGTGCTTGGGCGCCGAGCCGCCGGCGCCGGTCTCGAACAGGCCGCCGCCGGCCATCAGCGGCACGATCGACAGCATCTTGGCGCTGGTGCCCAGCTCCATGATCGGGAACAGATCGGTGAGGTAGTCGCGCAGCACGTTGCCGGTGACCGAGATGGTGTCCTCGCCCTTGCGGATGCGCTGCAGCGAGAACGCGGTGGCTTCCACCGGCGGCAGGATGCGGATGTCCAGGCCGTTGAGGTCGTGGTCCTGCAGGTAGCGCTCCACCTTCTGGATCATCAGCGCATCGTGGGCGCGCTGCGGATCCAGCCAGAACACCGCCGGGGTGCTGCTCAGGCGCGCGCGCTCGACCGCCAGCTTGACCCAGTCCTGGATCGGCGCGTCCTTGGTCTGGCACATGCGCCAGATGTCGCCGGCTTCCACCGCGTGCTCCAGCAGCACCGTGCCACCGGCATCGGTGACGCGCACGGTGCCGTCGCTGGCGATCTGGAAGGTCTTGTCGTGGGAACCGTATTCCTCGGCCTTCTGCGCCATCAGGCCGACGTTGGGCACGCTGCCCATGGTCGCCGGGTCGAACGCACCGTGCAGTTTGCAGTCCTCGATCACCGCCTGGTACACGCCGGCGTAGCAGCGGTCCGGGATCACCGCCTTGGTGTCCTGCAGCTTGCCCTCGGCGTTCCACATCTTGCCGGAGTCGCGGATCATCGCCGGCATCGACGCATCGACGATCACGTCGCTGGGCACGTGCAGGTTGGTGATGCCCTTGTCGGAATTGACCATCGCCAGCGCCGGGCGCTGCGCGTACAGCGCCTGCAGGTCGGCCTCGATCGGCGCGCGCTGCGCCTCGGGCAGGCTGGCGATGCGCGCGTACAGGTCGCCGATGCCGTTGTTGGCATCGAAGCCCACCTGCTTGAGCGTGGCGGCGTGCTTGTCCAGCACATCGCGGTAGAACGCCTCGACCACCACGCCGAACATGATGGGGTCGGAGACCTTCATCATCGTCGCCTTCAGGTGCAGCGAGAACAGCACGCCCTGCTGCTTGGCATCGGCGATCTGCGCCTGCACGAAGGCGGCCAGCGCGCGCTTGCTCATCACCGCCGCGTCGATCAGCTCACCGGCCTGCACCGCGGTCTTTTCCTTCAGCACCGACACCGTGCCGTCCTTGCCGACCAGCTCGATCTTGACGCTGCCGGCCTGCGCGATCAGCGCCGAGCGCTCGCTGCCGTAGAAATCGCCGGCGTCCATGTGCGCCACGTGCGACTTGGAGTCGGCACTCCACGCGCCCATGCGGTGCGGGTGCTTGCGTGCGTAGTGCTTCACCGAGGCCGGCGCGCGG
Source organism: Xanthomonas sp. 3307 (assembly GCF_014199735.1). NCBI lineage: Bacteria > Pseudomonadati > Pseudomonadota > Gammaproteobacteria > Lysobacterales > Lysobacteraceae > Xanthomonas > Xanthomonas sp. 3307. The sequence goes on from NZ_JACHOG010000004.1 coordinate 254,940, forward strand.
CGATCGGAATTGCCCTCGCGCAGCACCGGATTGACCGCGCTGCCCTTGACCTTGTCGTAGCGCGCCTTGGCGTCCTTCTCTTTCTCGTCCTTCGGTTCGTCCACGTAGTCCGGCAGCGCGTACCCCTGCTGCTGCAGTTCCTTGATCGCGGCCTTGAGCTGCGGCACCGAGGCGCTGATGTTGGGCAGCTTGATGATGTTGGCTTCCGGCGTGGTCGCCAGCTGACCCAGTTCGGCCAGGTCGTCGGCGATGCGCTGCTCCTCGCGCAGGTAGTCGGGGAACTGCGAGATCAGGCGGCCGGCCAGCGAAATGTCGCGGGTCTCCACGGCGATGCCAGCGGTGCCGGCGAACGCGGAAACGATCGGCAGCAGCGACTGCGTCGCCAGGTACGGGGCTTCATCGGTGAGCGTGTACAGGATCTTGGGCGTATTCGACATGACGCGACGGATGACCTCTGGCAGGGGGAAATAGGCAGCACCGACAGTACGGCGGCGTATGTTTTCTTGTAGGTTTCGCGATGCCGCCAAACGCGGACATCGGCCGTCCATTGTCGCGTGTCTGCCGGCTGTGGGCAAAGCGCGGGGTGTGATGTGCCGTCGGCAAGCGCTACGCAACTCGGCATCCGTCGGGCGACCGATCTGGCGCCGAATCCGCGCGGGCGTGCATGCCCGATGGCTGTCCTGCGCGACAGCACAGGACATCGCGCAACACACCGTGCTGTACACGACATCAGCCAAGCCGCTATGCAGCGGTCGATGGGCAGCCTGCGCTGGGACGTTCCCATCGCACCATGCATAAAAAAGGCGCAGCCTCGCGGCTGCGCCAGCGTGCCGCACGTGCCGGGAGAGAGGCGGCACGTGCGACGCGTGACCGGGACTCAGCCCAGGATCACTTCACCTGGAACGTCTGCGGCGTTCCCGCCGCCTGGCCGTTGACGGTGACCTCGGCCTTGTACTGGCCGGCCGGCCAGCCCTTGGGATTGGTGAACTCGAAGTTGGTGGTGTCCGCACCGCTGGTATTGAGCGTTTCGGTGCGCTCGCCAGCGGTCTGGCCGTCCTGGAACACCAGCTTGGCGCCGACGTTGGCATTGGTGGCCGAGCCCTCGGTCTTCACCGAGACGATGATCTTGTCCTTGCTGGCGAGCGTGGTCAGCGGCGCGACCGACTTGTCCGCGGCGGCGGCGTTGCCGACCGCGACAGCAGCGACATTCACCGCATTGGCACCCGCAGCGGCCGGCGCCGGCTGTTCCGCCGGGGCCGCGGCCGGACCCGGCATCTGCTCGGTGGGTGCGGACGAGGTGGGATCGGACGACACGTGCTGTTCCTGCTCCTGCTTCTTGCAGCCGGCCAGCGCCAGTGCGCCCACCAGGGCGATCAGCAGCGGCGAGAACGAGGACATCGAACGGGTTTTCATCGGGTCGGGACTCCTGTCGGAAGAGCGGGAATTGGCAATGAGGGCGGGTCAGGCGCCGGCGGGCAGCTTGAGCGTCTGACCGGGATAGATCTTGTCGGGGTCGACGAGCACGTCGCGGTTGGCCTCGAAGATGCGCGTCCAGGCATTGCCGTCGCCGTAATGCAATTTGGCGATCTTGGATAGCGAATCGCCGGGCTTGACCACATACACCTGCTGCACCTGCTCGGCCGTGCTGTCGACCTTGCTCTGCACGTCGGAGAAATCCGCCTTCTGCACGACGTCGGCGGTGGTATCCACCTTGGCGGTGACTGCCGAGAAGTCGGCGCGCTTGTCGCTGTTCATCGCGTGGCTCCCTGCGTGATCGGACGCTGCCACGGTGTCACAGGATTTGTTAAAAAAAGATAGCGCGGCCGTGAACCGCGCGGACGCGGTTCAGGCGCGTAGTGCGCATCGCATGTGGCGACACGTATTGTCGTTCGAGCGATTCGGGACACATGCGCGGCACGCGCGTCGCAGGCACGCTCAGCAATCCGATCGCATGCGGACCGCAGACACAGCATGAGCCGTGCCATGCGGCGAGTACGTCGCCGTGCCTGCCTACTGGCGCAGATCGCGCAGGAAGCTCAGCGGTTCGGCCACATCCGGAGTGGCGCGCCAGGGATTGATGTCCAGGCCGCCGCGGCGGGTATAGCGCGCCTCCACCTGCAGCGACTGCGGGCGGCAGCGCGTCATCAGGTCGTGGAAGATGCGCTCGACGCACTGCTCGTGGAAGCCGGCATGCTCGCGGAAACTGATCAGGTAGCGCAGCAGGCCTTCGCGATCGATGCGGCCGCCGCGATAGCGCAGATGCAGCGAAGCCCAGTCCGGCTGGCCGGTGACCGGGCAATTGGACTTGAGCAAGGCGCTGGTGAGGGTTTCCTCGACCACGTCGCCGGCGGTAGCGGACAGGAAGTCCGGACGCGGCGGGCCGTAGCAATCGATGGCGATGTCCAGCGCGTCCAGCGACTCGCCCTCGCCCAGCGTGTCCATCGGCGGCAGGCCGAACTCCATCGCCACGTCGGCGCCGGCGCGCGCCGACAGGTCGGTGACGATGCAACTGCGCAGCGCTTCGGCGCTGTTGAAGCGCATCGCGTTGAGCGAGTTGAGATAGAGCTTGAGCGACTTGGATTCGATCAGGTTGGGCGAGGCGCACGGCACCTGCAGGGTCGCGGTGGCGACACAGGGCTTGCCCTGCGCATCGAGCCAGCTCAGTTCGTAGGCATGCCAGCGGTCCACGCCGAAAAACGGCAGCGCCGCGGGGTCGAGACCGATCTCGCTACGTGCCGCGGCACGCGGGATGGGAAACAGCAACGCGGGATCGTACTGCGACGGGTAGGCGACCTCGCGGCCGAGGCTGGAATCCTGGGGGGTGTTCATGCGCTGCAGTGTAGCGGGAGCGTTCTGGCTGGGAGGTGTATGGGGCGGGGATTCGGGATTCGGGATTGGCAGAAGCGAAATCGCGCCTACTGGTATCGAGGTGCTTGCGTCGATTCGGTGCTTCGCGCGTCGCGGCGGAAGCCGCTCCTACAGCTGCAGGGCTCGCAGCAGGCGCGATGAGCGTTGTGGGAGGGACTTCAGTCCCGACTGCTGCCGAAGCAGCACCTCGGTTCAGGGCTTCATGCGTCGCGACTGAAGTCGCCCCTCTGTTGTAGGAGCGGCTTCAGCCGCGACAGCCTTCCCGGTAAAGCCTGTCGCGGCTGAAGCCGCTCCTACGGGTGTCCATCCATGCCGGACATGTGAGCGATTCCGCCTACGCCGCTGCACCCACGCCCTTGCGAATCCCCACTCCCCACTCCCCAATCACTGCTTCAAGTAATCCAACGTCACCTGCAGCATGGCGCGCAGGCCGACGTCCAGGGCGGTCTCGTCGAGCAGGAACTGCGGCGAGTGGTTGCTGGGCGCGGTCGCCGGGTCGATGCCGGGGGCGGTGGCGCCGACGAAGAAGAACATCGACGGCACCTGCTGCGCGTAGTACGAGAAATCCTCCGCGCCCATCTGCAGCGGCGGTTCGTAGACGTTGCCGGCGCCCACCACCGCCTGCAGGCTGGGCAGCATGCGCGCGGTCAGTGCCGGGTCGTTGACCGTGGCCGGGTTGCCGTCCTGGTCGGGCACGTGCGCTTCGGCCTTGGCGCCGTGCGCGGCGGCGGTGTGCTCGGCCACGGTCTTCAGGTCGGCGAAGATCTGCTGGCGCATGCCCTCGTCGAAGGTGCGGATGGTGCCGACCATCTCCACGTCGTCGGGAATGATGTTGTAGCGGATGCCGCCCTTGATCGCGCCGAAGCTGAGCACCGCCGGTTGCTTGGACAGGTTGGCGCGGCGGCTGATCACCGTCTGCGCGGCGCCGATCAGGTCGGCGCTGGTCACGATCGGGTCGATGCCGTTCCACGGCGCCGAGCCGTGGGTCTGGCGGCCGATCACCTTAATGCTGAAGCGATCCGAGGCGGCCATCAGCGGGCCGCCGCGCACCGCGATCTTGCCGGCCTGGACGCTGGAGAACACGTGCAGGCCGAACATCGCCTGCGGCTTGAAGTCGCGGAACAGGCCTTCCTTGAGCATCAGCGAGGCGCCGCCCTCCTCGTTGCCCGGCGCGCCCTCCTCCGAGGGCTGGAACACCAGCATGACCTCGCCCGGCAGCTGCGCGCGCATCGCCACCAGCGCCTCGGCGACACCGAGCAGGATCGCGGTATGCGCGTCGTGGCCGCAGGCGTGCATCACCCCCACGGTCTCGCCGCGGTACTCGCCGGTGGCCTTGGAGGCGAACGGCAGGCCGGTCTGCTCGGTCACCGGCAGCGCGTCCATGTCCGCGCGCAGGGCGATCTTCGGCCCGGGCAGCGCGCCTTTGACGATCGCCACCACGCCGTGGTGGGCGATGCCGGTCTGCGGCTTCAGGCCCAGCGCGCGCAGCCGCTCGGCGACCTTGGCGGCGGTGCGCTCCTCGCGGTTGGACAGCTCCGGGTGCTGGTGGAAGTCGCGCCGCCACTCCACCACCTTGGCCTGCAACTTGGCCGCGGCGGCCGTCACCTCCGGGCGCTCGGCGCTCTGCGCCCAGGCCAGGGCGGGGACGGCGAACAGCATCGCGGACAGCAGGCGGGACAGGCGCGGCATGGCAGGTCTCCAGGTCGGGACGTAACGGGCGTTCAGTCAATGTAGTGCATCGGCGGCCGGCCGGGGGCGGCCGTGGATCCCGCCGCGGGGAAAAAACCCTTGCGAATCCGTGTCAACCGATGCACCGCCGGTGCGTTGCGAGAGCGGACGACCGGCTTTGCCCACCCGCGGGGCCTGTCCCTTCAGTCATGGTCCAATCGCAACGCGCCGGCGATATGCTTCCTCGCTCGTCACCAGCCACTGCGGGAGGGCCCTCCACCCCGCCTCGCCACAGGAGTTTCCCCGGATGTCGCGTTTCTGGAAGATTGCGCTGCTGATCCTCGCAGCGGTGGCCCTGGTGGTGGTGGGCACGCGCTTCATGCGCGGCGGTGGGCATCACAAGGGCGGCGGCGCCGGCGACGGCATGGGCGACGACAGCGATGCCACGCCGGTTCCGGTAACGGTGGTCGCCGCGACCAGCCAGACGGTGCCGATCTACGCCACCGCCACCGGCACGGTGACCGCGCTGAGCACCGTCACCGTCAACCCGCAGGTCAGCGGCCAGCTGATGAGCCTGAATTTCCGCGAAGGCCAGGAAGTGAAGAAGGGCGAGCTGCTCGCGCAGATCGACCCGCGCTCGCTGCAGGCCAGCTACGACCAGGCCGCGGCGAGCAAGCGCCAGAACCAGGCGCTGCTGGCCACCGCGCGTTCCACCTTCCAGCGCTCCGACTCGCCGGCCTACCGCCAGTACGTGGCCAAGACCGACCTGGACACCCAGCGCAACCAGGTGGCGCAGTACGAAGCGGCGGTCGCCGCCAACGACGCGCAGATGCGCGCGGCGCAGGTGGAGCTGCAGTACACCCGCATCCTCGCCCCCAGCGACGGCATCGCCGGCATCCGCGGGGTGGACGTGGGCAACATCGTCAGCACCAGCAGCACCATCGTCACCATCACCCAGGTGCACCCGATCTACGTGACCTTCAACCTGCCGGAGATCCAGCTGCAGGACGTGCGCCAGGCGCAGGCGGCGGCGCCGCTGCCGGTGGCCGCGCTGGACCGCACCGATGCGCATCCGATCGCCAGCGACGGCCAGGTCGACGTGATCGACAACCAGATCAGCGCCGACACCGGCACCTTCAAGGTCCGCGCGGTGTTCCCGAACGACGACCGCGCGCTGTGGCCGGGCCAGTTCGTCAACGTGCGCCTGACCCTGCGCACCGTGGCAGACGGCGTGGTGGTGCCGACCCAGGCGGTGCAGCGCGGCCCCAACGGCGACTACGTGTACGTGGTGCAGCCCGACAACACGGTCAAGATGCAGACGGTCAAGCAGGGGGCGGAAGTGGGCGACAGCCAGGTGCAACTGACCGAAGGCCTGAAGGCCGGCGAGCGGGTGGTCACCGAGGGCCAGTTCCGGCTCAAGCCCGGCACCAAGGTGACCGCGCTGAAGCCGGGCGAGGCGCCGCCGGAGCCGACCGAGGCCGAGCTGAAGGCCGCCGAAGGCAAGCAGCAGCAGCGCGGCGGCGGACGCCGCGGCGGCGGCGGGCCGCGCTGAGCGCGTCGCGCCAGCAGGCGACGGTAGCCGTGCCGAGCCCGCGTGGCCGGCACGCGCCGGGTCGCCCGCTGGCGGTGGCGTTCCCGTCCCACGTCGCGATCGCGACGCAGGGTCACGGCCGCCGCTGATTCCGCCGTCTTTCCCGGCGCCGGCACGGCCGCACCGGACTCTCACCAGCAAGGATCTTCCCCGTGGGCTTTTCGACGATCTTCATCCGCCGCCCGATCGCCACCACCTTGCTGATGGCAGGCGTGCTGCTGCTCGGCATCCTCGGCTACCGGCAGCTGCCGGTGTCGGCGCTGCCGGAAATCGACGCGCCCAGCCTGGTGGTGACCACGCAGTACCCCGGCGCCAACGCCAGCACCATGGCCTCGCTGGTGACCACGCCGCTGGAGCGGCAGCTCGGGCAGATCTCCGGGCTGCAGATGATGACCTCCGACTCGTCGGCCGGCCTGTCCACGATCGTGCTGCAGTTCGCGATGGACCGCGACATCGATATCGCCGCGCAGGACGTGCAGGCGGCGATCCGCCAGTCCACCCTGCCCTCCTCGCTGCCCTACCAGCCGGTCTACAACCGGGTGAACCCGGCCGACGCCGCGATCCTCACCCTCAAGCTCAGTTCCGACACGCTGCCGCTGCGCGACGTCAACAACTACGCCGACTCGATCCTGGCCCAGCGCCTGTCGCAGGTGCCGGGCGTGGGCCTGGTGTCGATCGCCGGCAACGTGCGCCCGGCGGTGCGCATCCAGGTCAATCCGGCGCAGCTGTCGAACATGGGCCTGACCATGGAGGCGCTGCGCAGCGCGCTGACCCAGACCAACGTCAACGCGCCGAAGGGCTCGCTCAACGGCAAGACCCAGTCCTACAGCATCGGCACCAACGACCAGCTGTCCAGCGCCGCCGAGTACCGCGACACCGTCATCAGCTACAAGAACGGCGCGCCGGTGCGGCTGTCGGACGTGGCCAAGGTGGTGGACGGGGTGGAGAACGACCAGCTCGCCGCCTGGGCCGACGGCAAGCCGGCAGTGCTGCTGGAAGTGCGCCGCCAGCCCGGCGCCAACATCGTGCAGACGGTGGAGCAGATCCGCGCGATCCTGCCGCAGCTGCAAGGCGTGTTGCCGGCCGGCGTACACCTGGACGTGTTCTCCGACCGCACCGAGACCATCCGCGCCTCGGTGCACGAGGTCAAGTTCACCCTGATCCTGACCATCGGCCTGGTGGTGGCGGTGATCTTCGTGTTCCTGCGCCGGCTGTGGGCCACGGTGATCCCGTCGGTGGCGGTGCCGCTGTCGCTGGCCGGCACCTTCGCGGTGATGGCCTTCGCCGGCATGTCGCTGGACAACCTGTCGCTGATGGCGCTGGTGGTGGCCACCGGCTTCGTGGTCGACGATGCGATCGTGATGATCGAGAACATCGTGCGCTACATCGAACAGGGCAAGAGCGGCCGCGAGGCCGCGGAGATCGGCGCACGCCAGATCGGCTTCACCGTGCTGTCGCTGACCGTGTCGCTGGTGGCGGTGTTCCTGCCGCTGATCCTGATGCCAGGCGTCACCGGCCGCCTGTTCCACGAGTTCGCCTGGGTGCTGAGCATCGCGGTGGTGATCTCGATGCTGGTGTCGCTGACGCTCACGCCGATGATGTGCGCCTACCTGCTCAAGCCCGATGCCCTGCCCGAGGGCGAGGACGCGCACGAGCGGGCGGCGGCGGCCGGCAAGACCACGCTGTGGTCGCGCACCGTGGCGCTGTACGAGCGCAGCCTGGACTGGGTGCTGGGCCACCAGAAGCTGACCCTGCTGGTGGCGCTGGCGACCATGGTGCTGACCGTGCTGCTGTACGTGGTGATCCCCAAGGGCCTGCTGCCCGAGCAGGACACCGGGCTGATCACCGGCGTGGTCCAGGCCGACCAGAACGTGGCGTTCCCGCAGATGGAGCAGCGCACCCAGGCGGTGGCCGAGGCGCTGCGCCGCGACCCGGCGGTGACCGGCGTGGCCGCCTTCATCGGCGCCGGCTCGATGAACCCCACCCTCAACCAGGGCCAGCTCAGCATCGTGCTGAAGCCGCGCAGCGACCGCGACAGCCTGGAAGACGTGATGCCGCGGCTGCAGAAGGCGGTGGCCGGGCTGCCCGGCGTGGCGCTGTACCTGAAGCCGGTGCAGGACGTGACCCTGGACACCCGCGTGGCCGCCACCGAGTACCAGTACTCGCTCTCCGACGTGGACAGCGCCGAACTGGCGACCGAGGCCACGCGCCTGACCGAGGCGCTGCGCAAGCGCCCGGAACTGGCCGACGTGGACAACAACCTGGCCAACCAGGGCCGCGCGCTGGAACTGCGCGTGGACCGCGACAAGGCCAGCGCCCTCGGCGTGCCGATGCAGACCATCGACGACACGCTGTACGACGCTTTCGGCCAGCGCCAGATCTCCACCATCTTCACCCAGCTCAACCAGTACCGCGTGGTGCTGGAAGTGGCGCCGGAATTCCGCACCAGCACCGCGCTGCTGAACCAGCTGGCGGTGGCCAGCAACGGCAGCGGCGCGCTGACCGCCAGCAACGCCACCAGCTTCGGCCAGACCACCTCCAGCAACTCCTCCACCGCCACCGGCATCGGCGCGCAGAACACCGGCATCACCGTCGGCAGCGGCGGCACGGTACCGCTGGCGGCGGTGGCCGAGGCCAAGCAGTCGACCACGCCGCTGGTGGTCAGCCACCAGCAGCAGCTGCCGGCGGTGACGGTGTCGTTCAACCTGGCGCCGGGCTACTCGCTGTCGCAGGCGGTGTCGGCGATCGAGGAGACCCGCGCGCAGTTGCAACTGCCGCCGCAGCTGCATGCCGAATTCATCGGCAAGGCCGCCGAGTTCACCGGCAGCCAGACCGACGTGGTGTGGCTGCTGCTGGCCTCGGTGGTGCTGATCTACATCGTGCTGGGCGTGCTCTACGAGAGCTACATCCACCCGCTGACCATCATCTCCACGCTGCCGCCGGCCGGCGTCGGCGCGCTGCTGGCGCTGATGCTGTGCGGACTGAGCCTGTCGGTGGACGGCATCGTCGGCATCGTGCTGCTGATCGGCATCGTCAAGAAGAACGCGATCATGATGATCGACTTCGCGATCGACGCGCGCCGCGAGGGCGCCAGCGCCCACGACGCGATCCGCCGCGCCTGCCTGCTGCGCTTCCGCCCGATCATGATGACCACCGCCGCGGCGATGCTCGGCGCGCTGCCACTGGCGCTGGGCGACGGCATCGGCTCGGAACTGCGCCGCCCGCTGGGCATCTCCATCGTCGGCGGCCTGCTGCTGTCGCAGCTGGTCACCCTGTACACCACGCCGGTGATCTACCTGTACATGGAACGCGCCTCCGAGCGCGTGCGCGCCTGGCGCGAGCGGCGAGCGGCGCGGCATGCGACGGCGGCGGAGGGGCGGGCGTGAAGCGCCGGGATTTGGGATTGGGGAGTGGCGCATCGTGGCGCGCGTGCGGCGTCGGGTTTCCGGGCATCCCACATGGAGTCACTGAGCCAGTAGCGCGCGGGAATGCCGCTTCCCGAATCCCCAATCCCGAATCCCCAATCCCGGCCCCATGAATATCTCCGCGCCCTTCATCCGCCGCCCCATCGGCACCGCGCTGCTGGCCATCGGCCTGTTCGTGATCGGCATGATGTGCTACCTGCGCCTGGGCGTGGCGGCACTGCCGAACATCTCGATCCCGGTGATCTTCGTGCAGGCCAGCCAGGCCGGCGCCGACGCCTCGACCATGGCCGCCACGGTCACCGCGCCCTTGGAGCGGCACCTGGGCCAGGTGCCCGGCATCGACACCATGCGCTCCTCCAGCTCGGAGGGGAACAGCCAGGTGTTCATGGTGTTCCAGAGCAGCCGCAACATCGACTCGGCGGCGCAGGACGTGCAGACCGCGATCAACGCCGCGCAGGCCGACCTGCCCTCCGGCCTGGCCACGCCGCGCTACCAGAAGGCCAATCCCAACGACGATCCGGTCATCGCCATCGCCCTGACCTCCGAGACGCAATCGGCCGACGAGCTGTACAACGTCGCCGATTCGCTGCTGGCGCAGCGCCTGCGGCAGATCAGCGGCGTGGCCTCGGTGGACATCGGCGGCGCCTCCACGCCGGCGGTGCGGGTGGACGTGAACCTGCGCGCGCTCAACGCCATGGGCCTGACCCCGGACGACCTGCGCAATGCGGTGCGCGCGGCCAACGTCACCTCGCCCACCGGCTTCCTCAGCGACGGCGCCACCACCACCGCCATCGTCGCCAACGATGCGGTGGCCAAGGCCGCCGACTTCGGCCAGGTGGTGATCAGCCAGCAGCAGGGCCGCACGGTGCGTCTGCGCGACATCGCCAACGTCTACGACGGCCAGCAGGACGCCTACCAGGCGGCCTGGTTCGGCGGCAAGCCGGCGGTGGTGATGTATGTGTTCACCCGTGCCGGCGCCAACATCGTGGAGACGGTGGATCGGGTCAAGGCCGAGATCCCGATGCTGCGCACCTATCTGCAGCCCGGCACCAAGATGACGGCGTACTTCGACCGTACCCCGACCATCCGCGCCTCGCTCAACGAGGTGCAGGCCACGCTGATGATCAGCCTGGCGATGGTGGTGCTGACCATGGCGCTGTTCCTGCGCCGCCTGGCGCCCACGCTGATCGCTGCGGCCACCGTGCCGCTGTCGCTGGCCGGCGCGGCGCTGGCGATGCACGTGATGGGCTTCACCCTCAACAACCTGAGCCTGCTGGCGCTGGTGATCGCGATCGGCTTCGTCGTCGACGATGCGATCGTAGTCATCGAGAACATCATGCGCCACCTCGACGAGGGCATGTCGCGGCTGGATGCGGCGCTGGCCGGCGCGCGCGAGATCGGCTTCACTATCGTCTCGATCACCGCCTCGCTGGTGGCGGTGTTCATTCCGATCCTGTTCGCCAGCGGCATGATCGGAGTGTTCTTCCGCGAGTTCACCGTCACCCTGGTCGCGGCGATCTGCGTCTCGGCAGTGGTCTCGCTCACACTGACCCCGGCGTTGTGCAGCCGCTTCCTGTCCGCGCACGCCGAGCCGGAACAACCCGGCCGCTTCGGCGCCTGGCTGGAGCGCATGCACGAGCGCATGCTGCGCGTGTACACCGTGGCCCTGGACTTCTCGCTGCGCCACGCGCTGCTGCTGGCGCTGACCCCGCTGCTGCTGATCGTGGCCACGGTGTTCCTGGCCGGCGCGGTCAAGAAGGGCTCGTTCCCGGCGCAGGACACCGGCCTGATCTGGGGCCGCGCCACCTCCAGCGCCACCGTGTCCTTCGCCGACATGGTCAGTCGCCAGCGCCGCATCACCGACATGCTGATGTCCGACCCGGCGGTGAAGATCGTCGGCGCGCGCCTGGGCAGCAGCCGCCAGGGCTCCAGCGCCAGCTTCAACATCGAACTCAAGCGCCGCGACGAAGGCCGCACCGAGACCACCGCCGAGGTCCTGGCGCGGCTCAGCGCCAAGGCCGACCGCTACCCGGACCTGCAACTGCGCCTGCGCGCGATCCAGGACCTGCCCAGCGACGGCGGCGGCGGCACCAGCCAGGGCGCGCAGTACCGCGTCTCGCTGCAGGGCAACGACAACGCGCAATTGCAGGAGTGGCTGCCCAAGCTGCAGGCCGCGCTGAAGCAGAACCCGAAGCTGCGCGATGTCGGCACCGACGTGGACAACGCCGGCCTGCGCCAGAACATCGTCATCGACCGCGCTCTGGCCGCACGCCTGGGCGTATCGGTCGGCGCCATCGACGGCGCGCTGTACGGTGCGTTCGGCCAGCGCCAGATCTCCACCATCTACTCCGATCTCAACCAGTACAGCGTGGTGGTCAACGCGCTGCCGGACCAGACCGCCACGCCGGCCGCGCTGGACCGCATCTACGTGCCCACCCGCAACGGCACGATGATCCCGCTGACCGCGGTGGCGCACCAGGTGCCGGGCCTGGCGCCGTCGCAGATCACGCACATGAACCAATACACGACGATGGATCTGAGCTACAACCTGGCGCCGGGCGTGAGCACCGGCGAGGGCGATGCGATCATCAAGGCCACCGTCGACGGGCTGCGCATGCCCGGCGACATCCGCATCGCCGACGGCGGCGGCTTCGGTGTGCAGCTGCAGCCGAACTCCATGCTGGTGCTGGTGCTGGCCGCGATCGTGGTGGTCTACATCGTGCTGGGCATGCTCTACGAGAGCCTGGTGCACCCGGTGACCATCCTGTCCACGCTACCGGCGGCGGGCATGGGCGCGTTGCTGGCGCTGTGGGTCACCGGCACCGAGCTGTCGGTGATCTCGATGATCGCGCTGGTGCTGCTGATCGGCATCGTCAAGAAGAACGCGATCATGATGATCGACTTCGCCCTGGTCGCCGAGCGCGAGCACGGCAAGACCCCGCTGGAGGCTGCGCGCGAAGCCTGCATCGTGCGCTTCCGCCCGATCATGATGACCACCATGGTGGCGATCCTGGCCGCGGTCCCGCTGGCGGTGGGCCTGGGCGAAGGCTCGGAACTGCGCCGCCCGCTCGGCATCGCGATGATCGGCGGCCTGCTGATCTCGCAGAGCCTGACCCTGCTCAGCACCCCGGCGCTGTACGTGATCTTCTCCTGCCTGCGCGAACGCTGGTACGCGCGCCGTGCGCGCCGACGCGAGCGCCGCCAGCTTGCTGCGGGGATTCGGAATTAGGGATTCGGGATTCGCAAAAGCGGGTGTCCGTACGGCGTTAGGGCTGGCGTGATCCGCTGTGCCTCAAGCGCTCGATAGAGCCGCCTTTACGAATCCCCAATCCCGACTCCCCAATCCCCGCACCTCAACCACAACCCTCCACGTAATCCACCTGCGGCGGCAGGCCCACGCGCCAGGCGACGGCCTTGCCGGCCGCGTCGGTCTCGAACACCAGCACACCGGGCTGGCTGGCCTCGCCGCGCACGCGCAGCACCTTGGCGCCCTCCACGTACTTGTGCGGCTGCTCCTCCAGGCGGCCGGCGTACAGCGCGCGCAGTTGCGCCAGGTCCATGCCGACCTTGCCGCCACCGGGTGCGGTTTCCTTGGCGGTGCGCACGTCGTAGCGCACCAGCTTGTCGCCTTCGACCATCAGGCCGAACTGGTTGTTGTCCTTGGCCCAGCGCGGACGCAGCACGTAGCAACTGCTGCCGGCACTGGGCTGGCCATCGAGTTCGCCGCCCCAGGCGGCGCGCGCCTGCGCCACTGGCATGCCCAGGCGCAGATCGCCGTAGCCGTCGATGCGCGCCAGTTGCCGGTCGCCCGCGGCCAGGTCCGGCGGAAGCGCCGAGGCCGGCGCCTGCGCCGGCGGCACGTCGCCGTCGGGCTGGTCGATGTCCGGCGGCGGCAAGGCGCCATCGTCGGCCGCGGCGGGCGCCGGCGCGGATGGTGCAGGAGGCGTGGCCGGCGGCGCGGGCGGCTGCCGGTCGCAGGCCACGAGCGCGAGCAGCAACACCGCCACGCCTGGTTGAATCGGCTTCATCGCACTTCCTCGCTGGACCAGCGCATAGGCTAGCGTGCATGCCATCGCGCTGCACGGCATCACTGCCGCGATGCGCTACCGCGCAGGCGCAGCATCCCGGAAAAAGCGTCGATCAAGTCGATGGCAAGGCGGCTACCGGGACCGACACGCCAGCGCATCGCACCTGTCATCGGCATTTCACCGCCGCGAGCCAAACTGCGCGCCTACCGACCCCGCCGCCATGCATCCGCGCAAGACCGCCCTCGCCCTTGCGGCACTGCAATCGCACGATGCGCCGCTGGACATGCGCCAGCGACGCGTACTGATCCTGGCCGACGGCCAGCGCAGCATCGAGGAACTGGTCACGCTGGGCGGACGCGGTGCCGATGCGATCGTGCAAGCGCTGCTGCAGCAGGGCTACCTAGACGACGGCCGCAGCGTCGCCGCCGCGCCGGTGGCGGCGAGCGCGCTGCTCAATGCGCGCATGTATCTGCTGGACCTGCTGCAACTGCAGCGCCATCCGGCCTCGCCTGCCCTGCAGTCGCAATTGCGCGCCGCGCGTGAGGAATACGACACCCTGCGCGCGATCGCGCTGGTGCTACGCACGATGCCGGAGATGACCTCCGAGCGCTACGCGCAGCGCATCCGCGAGCGCGTGCTGGAGATCCTGCCGGCATCGCTGCACGGCGCGCTGACGGCCGCGGCGGAGGCCGCCTGAGCGCAGCGCCGCCGTCCATGGCGGTGCCAGCGTCGGAACGGCAACAGCCTGAGCGGCGCCGCCGCGCCGCCGCGCCGGCGCGTGCTCAGGGCGCGCGGAAGTGCCGGCGCAGGCCCTGCCAGCACTGCTGGTAGTCGCGCTGGCGGTGCGCGGCGTCCAGCGCCTGCGCGGTCGGGCGCAGCACCGCGCGCGTCTCGAACATGAAGGCCATGGTGTCGGCGATGACGTCCGGCCGCGACAGGTCGGCCTGCGAGGCCTTGTCGAAGGTGGCCGCGTCCGGCCCGTGTCCGCTCATGCAGTTGTGCAGCGACGCGCCGCCCGGGGCGAAGCCGTCGGCCTTGGCATCGTAGACGCCGTGCACCAGGCCCATGAACTCGCTGGCCACGTTGCGGTGGAACCACGGCGGCCGGAAGGTGTGCTGCGCCACCAGCCAGCGCGGCGGGAAGATCGCGAAATCCATGTTGGCGGTCCCGGGCGTGTCGCTGGGCGCGGTCAGCACGGTGAAGATGCTCGGATCGGGATGATCGAAGCTGATCGAGCCGATGGTGTTGAAGCGGCGCAGGTCGTACTTGTACGGGGCGTAGTTGCCGTGCCAGGCGACCACGTCCAGCGGCGAATGCCCGATCGGCGCGCGCCACAGGTGGCCCTGGAACTTGGCGATCAGTTCGAACTCACCCTCGTCTTCCTCGTAGGCGGCCACCGGGGTCAGGAAGTCGCGAGGGTTGGCCAGGCCGTTGGCGCCGATCGGCCCCAGGTCCGGCAACCGCAGCAGGCCACCGAAGTTCTCGCACACGTAGCCGCGCGAAGTACCATCGGGCAGCTCCACGCGGAAGCGCACGCCGCGCGGGATCACCGCGATCTCCTGCGGCGCGACCTCCAGCGTGCCCAGTTCGGTGCACAGGCGCAGTTGGCCGAGTTGCGGCACCAACAGCATTTCCGCGTCGGCGTTGTAGAAGAAACGTCCCTGCATCGAGGCGTTGGCCGCATACAGGTGCACCGCCACGCCGTGCTGCGCTTCGGCCGAGCCGTTGCCGGCCATGGCGTACAGACCATCGACGAAGTCCACCGGCGTTTCCGGCAGCGGCAACGGGCTCCAGCGCAACTGGTCCGGCGGCACCGGCCCGCGCTGGAAATCGTTGTGGAACGCGCCGGCGCGCTCGTAGGCGACGAAGCCGCCATGCAGTACCGCCGGGCGGATGCGATACAGCCAGCTGCGGCGGTTGACCCCGCGCGGCGCGGTGAACGCGGTGCCCGACAACTGCTCGGCGTACAGGCCGTGGGCCACGCGCTGCGGCGAGTTCTGCCCGACCGGCAACGCGCCGGGCACCGCTTCGGTGGCGAATTCGTTGCCGAAGCCGGACATGTAGCCGCTGGGTTGGATGTTCATGGCGAGGACTCTTCTGCTTGAAGCCCCTCTCCCACCGGGAGAGGGGTTGGGGTGAGGGTACGGGCACCGACGAAGTACAAAATCGCCTCCAGGACCGCATCAGCTTGCAGCATCACATCGTTGTTCCAGAAACGCAGTACATGCATCCCTTGCGATTGCAGGTAACGAGTTCGCTCGGCGTCGGCCGCTTCCGAATGTTGCGAGCCATCCAGTTCAACGACAAGCCTCAACGCCTCGCAATAGAAATCGACGACGTAAGGCGGCATTGGATGCTGCCTGCGGAATTTCAAGCCAAGCAGGCCTCCGTTTCGCAGGTGGCGCCAGAGCTTTCTTTCCGCATCGGTCATGTCACGGCGCAAACCGCGGGCGTTTCTCAATGTGGTTGTAGGTAATGGCGGATTGAGTTCCATGACTCCACCGTACCCTCACCCCAACCCCTCTCCCGGTGGGAGAGGGGCTACACCGGCTGTCGGAAGTCTCCGCGATGCGCTGTCAGCGTCTCCTAGCTTTGAGCATCCACTGGCCTTGAGCATCCGCTAGCCGCAGCCTCCACCCGCTGCCAGCATTCCGCCGTCAGAGCACGCCGCGCTTCATCTGGTCGCGCTCGATGCTCTCGAACAGCGCCTTGAAGTTGCCTTCGCCGAAGCCTTCGTTGCCCTTGCGCTGGATGATCTCGAAGAAGATCGGGCCGATGCAGTTCTGGGTGAAGATCTGCAGCAGCTTGCGCTGCTTGGTCTCCGGGTCGGCGTCGATCAGGATCTTGTTGCGCGCCAGCCGCGGCACGTCCTCGCCATGGTTGGGAATGCGCTGGTCGATCACCTCGAAATAGGTGTCCGGCGTATCCAGGAACGCGACGCCGGCCGCGCGCATGCGCTCGACCGTTTCGTAGATGTCGTCGGTGAAACAGGCGATGTGCTGGATGCCTTCGCCGCGATAGGCGTCCAGGTACTCGTTGATCTGGCTCTTCGGATCCGACGATTCGTTGAGCGGGATGCGTACCACGCCGTCCGGCGCGGTCATCGCCTTGGACACCAGGCCGGTCTTGGCGCCCTTGATGTCGAAGTAGCGGATCTCGCGGAAGTTGAACAAGCGCTCGTAGTAATCCGACCAGCGCTGCATGTTGCCGAAGTACAGGTTGTGGGTCAGGTGGTCGATGAAGGTCAGGCCGAAGCCGGCCGGGTGCTGGTCGGCGCCGGGCACCGGCTCGAACTCGGTATACACCGAGCCCTTCTCGCCGTACTGGTCGACCAGGTACAGCATGCAGTCGCCGATGCCCTTGACCACCGGTGCCGGCACCGCGCGGGTGTCGGCCTTGTCGGCGATGGCTTCGCCGCCGTTCTCCAGCACCTTGGCGAACACTTCGTCGGCCGGGTGTTGGAAGCGGATCGCGAAGCCGCAGGCACAGGGGCCATGCGCGGCGGCGAAATCGGCAGCGAACGAATCCGGGTCCTCGTTGACCAGGAAGTTGACCCCGCCCTGGCGGTACACGGTGATCGCACGCTGGCGATGACGCAGCACCGCGGTGAAACCCATGCTGCGGAAGTACGCGTGCAACTGCTCGCCCTGCCCGGCCGGCGCGGCGAATTCCACGAACTCGAAACCGTCGATGCCCATCGGGTTCTCGAAGGTGGTGACCTGCATGCCGAGGTTGGCGGGCTGCGACGGATGTTGCGGTTGTGCACTCATGACGCGTCTCCTGGAGGACGGGGGTCGCGGCGGCCGGCCGAAATTTCGGGTGCGGACGGACGCCAGACTCGCGAGAATGGCCGTAGTATCCTCCGTTGTAGTTACAAGTGAAACCACCAGCAAGGTGCAATGCAGCATGACGATCGCCACGCCCGCTCCCACGCCCGACTCGCCCTCCCTGGATCTGGAACGGTTCCTGCCGTACCGGATCAGCGTGCTGTCCAACCGGATCAGCAGCAACATCGCCCGCGTCTACGGCGAGCGCTACGGCATGGCGGTGACCGAGTGGCGGGTGATGGCGGTGCTGGCGCTGTACCCGGGGCTGTCGGCCGGTGAGGTCTCCGAGCGCACCGCGATGGACAAGGTGGCGGTGAGCCGGGCGGTGGCGCGGCAGCTGGAGCGCGGATTCATCCAGCGCGAGACCCATGGCGACGACCGCCGCCGCTCGGTGCTGCACCTGACCCCGGCCGGGGTGGAGGTGTACCAGGTGGTGGCGCCGATGGTGCTGGAGTGCGAACGGCGCCTGCTGGCACCCTTCAGCGAGGACGAGCAGCGGTTGCTGAACCGGCTGATCGACCGCCTGGCGGCCGAGGGCCTGCCGAGCATGACCGGGCGCTGAGGCGCCGGGGCGCGCGGACTGCGCGCCTTTAAACGCTGTAGGAGCGGCTTCTAGCCGCGACTTGGCATTACTGGGAAAGCCCGGTCGCGGCTGAAGCCGCTCCTACGAAAAGCGCGTGCTGCCGCCGCTCAGGGCTTCGGCGGCGCCCACTGCTTGAGGAAGTCCGAGAACTTCTTGCGGTCGTAGCCCTTGTCCTTCTGCAGGTCGCCTACCACCTGCGAATGCAGCAGCTTGCCGTCGGCGTCGAGCACCAGCAGGTGCGGGAAGTCGACGATCTTCGGGTACTGCGCCATGAACGCCTCGTTCTTGTTGGCGTCGCTGACGTTGACCTTGACCCAGACGAAGTTGGCGTCGCGGAAGCTGCGCAGTTCCGCATCGCCCTCGATGAAGGTGTCCAGGGTGTGGCACCAGTCGCAGGCCTCGTTGCCCACGTCGAGCAGGATGCGCTTGCCGCCGCGCTTGGCCTCGACCATGGCGGTGTCCAGGTCGTCGGCCGGGTTGCGCTGCGGATCGAACTGCGCGCCCAGCGCCTTGGCCGCGGCGATGTCGGCGGCGGCCGGCGTATTGCCCGAGGCCACCGGCTGGTTGGGATCGGCCACCGGCGGCTTCTGCACCGAGGTATCCAGCGGCTTGGCCGGCGCCGGCGCATCGGGCGGTGCCGCCGTCTGGCCACAACCGCTCAGCGCCAGCACCGCCACCAGGGCAGCGCACATCGTCTTGTTCATCAGCATTGCCACGTCCTCACTTCACACCATGCATCAGCTTGCTGATCAACGGCGCGATCAGGAACAGCACCACGCCGGCGCCCAGCAGCGCCCAGAATCCGAAGGTATACCCGCCCAGCGCGGAAGACACGGTCATGCCGCCTTCGCCGCTGACATGGCTGGCGAAGATGCCGGACAGGTTGTTGCCGATGCCGGTGGACAGGAACCAGCCGCCCATGCCGAAGCCGACCAGCCGCAGCGGCGCCAGCTTGGTCACCATCGACAACCCGATCGGCGACAGGCACAGCTCGCCCACCGACTGGATGACGTAGACCATGAACAGCGTCCAGAACGGGATCTTGCCGGCGTCGTTGACCAGGCTCGACAGCGCGAACATCAGCAACAGGAAGGCCAGGCCGTTGAACATCAGGCCGAGCGCGAACTTGCGCGAGATCGACGGATTGAAGCGGCCGGCCTTGACCCAGATCCAGGCGATGAGCGGCGCCAGGGTGATGATCGCCAGCGAGTTGACCGATTGGAACCACGCAGTCGGGAAGGTCCAGTCGCCGAACTGGCGGTTGACGATCTCGTCGGCGAGGAAGGTGAAGGAGCTGCCGGCCTGCTCGAAGAACATCCAGAACAGCACGTTGAAGGCGAAGATGATCAGCATCGCGATGACCTTGTCGCGCGCCACCTTGCCGTTGCGGATGCCCTCCACCAGCAGCATGACCGCCAGCGCCACGAACATGGTGCTGAGGATCCACTGCAGCACTTCGGCGCCGGCGGCCAGCGCCAGGTACACCGCCGGGATCGCCACCAGCATGCCCAGCAACACGTAGACCACGCGCATGCCGCCGGCACCGCCCGGCAACGGCGCGCCGATGCCCTTGAGCTGGCGGCGGCCGAACCAGAACCACACCAGGCTGATCAGCATGCCGATGCCCGAGGCGATGAACACCATCTTGTAGGACGGCATCGCCTCGGTGCCGAACACCTTCTCGGCCAGCTGCTGGGTCAGCCACGGCGCGATCATCGCGCCCAGGTTGATGCCCATGTAGAAGATGGTGAACCCGCTGTCGCGGCGCGGATCGGCGACGCTGTACAGCTTGCCGACCATGGTCGAGATATTGGGTTTGAACAGGCCGTTGCCGACCACCACGGTGGCCAGGCCCAGTTCGAAGATCTGCGGGTTGGGCACGGAGATCAGGAACAGGCCGGCGGCCATGACCGCGGCGCCGACCAGGATCGAGCGCTGGTAGCCGAGCACCCGGTCGGCGATGTAGCCGCCGAAGATCGCCGCCGCGTACACCAGCGCCAGGTAGGCGCCGTAGGTGGCGCTGGCCGAGGCCTGGCCCTTTCCCTGGCCGCCATGGAACTGCGCCACGATGTACAGCACCAGCGCCCAGCGAATGCCGTAGAACGCGAAGCGCTCCCAGAACTCGGTCATGAACAGCATCCACAGGGGACGCGGATGACCCAGCAGGGTCTTGAATTCGGGCGGTTGCGCTGACGGCGGCTGCGGTGAGGCGGGGTGGTTCGACGCGACGACGTCAACGCTCATGCGGTGTTCCCTTGCGTATTCAGGATGGGCTGGGGCGGTGCGTCCGGCCAGGCCGGGCAACGCGCGAGGATCACCGAGCGACGCCGTGGCGTCAAATGCGTGGAGAAGCCGGGACGCGGGACCCGGGGCCCGGGACCCGGAAAAAGCGGGACCTCGACGACCAGGGATTCCGGGCGAGAAGGCGATGTCCGCATGCGGTAAGCCAACGTCCACGCGGCACGCCACACGGAAAGACGAAAGCCTCCGACGACGCAGCGCAGCAAGGCCGGGCGGCGTCTGACAGCGCGCTCCATTACGGAGCTTGCGACGCCCCACCCGGGTCCCGGGTCCCGAGTTCCGGGCCCCGGCTCTCCAGCCCCACCGAGGTGCGCACTTCGAACAGTTCCGGGAAGAAGGTCAGCGCCAGCGCCTGCTGCAGGAAGCCGACGCCGCTGGAGCCGCCGGTGCCGCGCTTGAAGCCGATCACCCGCATCACCGTGCGCATGTGGCGGAAGCGCCACAGCTGGAACTGGGTCTCCAGGTCCACCAGGTCCTCGCACAGAGAGTACTCGCGCCAGTAGCGGTCGGTGTTCTCGTAGATGCGCTCGAACACCGGGCGCAGCAGCGGGTCGCTGACGTGCGGCTGTCGCCAGTCGCGGGCGTGGTACGGCGCCGGCACCGCATGGCCGAAGCGGGCCAGGTAGCGCAGGAACTCCTCGTACAGGCTGGGCGCCTCCAGCACCGCCTGCAGTGCCGCCTGGCCCTGCGGGTCGTGGTCGAACACCGGCAGCATCTGCACGTTCTTGTTGCCGAGCATGAATTCGATGGTGCGGTACTGCAGCGACTGGAACCCGGAGGACGGGCCAAGCACGTCGCGAAAGCCCATGTACTCGGACGGGGTCAGGGTCTCCAGCACCGACCACTGCTCGGTCAGCAGGCGCAGCACCTGCTTGCTGCGCGCCAGCACCTTGCGGCACTGCCAGACCTGATCGCGCTGCAGGTGCGCGATCGCCGCGCCCAGCTCGTGCGCCAGCAGCTTCAGCCACAGCTCGGAGGTCTGGTGCTGGACGATGAACAGCAGTTCGTCGTGGTGCGGCGGGTTCGACAGCGGTTGCTGCGCCGACAGCAGCCGGTCCAGGCGCAGATAGCCGCCATAGGTCAGGCGGCCTTCCAGGTCGGTATGGATGCCGGCTTCGAGCGGGCGCTGGTTCTGTTCGACGGGCATGGGCGGCAGGGGCGTTCCGGGCCGGCAAGGGTACCGCAGCGACGAATGTCACACATTGGTCAGCACCCGTTGTCAAACTCCGGCACAATCGTCGGCGGCGCTGGGGGCGCCGTCGGTTCATCTGCGTAAGAGCGGCTGACAAAAGGACTGCGCAGCCACCAGGCAGGCGCGGACGGTGCTCGGAATCCTCATGTGCCACTTGCACACTGCGGTTCCTCCGTGCCGTCCGCCCCCGCCTGGCGACTGCTCGCGACGTTTCGTTAGCCACTCTTACGTCCACGTCTTCAAGGATTGGGGAGATCTTGTTCATGCGAACCATGCTGCTTCGAGCTGCAGTGTTGTCGTGCGCGTTGGGGTGTGCCGGGTACGCCCAGGCGCAGGTGGTCATCAGCCAGGTCTATGGCGGTGGCGGCAACAGCGGCGCCACCTACAAGAGCGATTTCGTCGAATTGCACAACAACGGCAGCGAGGCGGTGAGCCTGGCCGGCTGGTCGGTGCAGTACGCCTCGGCCGCCGGCAGCAGCTGGCAGGTCACTACGCTGAGCGGCAGCAT
This sequence comes from Xanthomonas sp. 3307, assembly GCF_014199735.1. Classification (NCBI taxonomy): domain Bacteria; kingdom Pseudomonadati; phylum Pseudomonadota; class Gammaproteobacteria; order Lysobacterales; family Lysobacteraceae; genus Xanthomonas; species Xanthomonas sp. 3307. The sequence goes on from NZ_JACHOG010000004.1 coordinate 276,931, forward strand.
TGCGCCGGGCGGCTACTACCTGGTCAAGCAGGCCGACGGCAGCGGCGGCAGCGCCGCGCTGCCCACGCCCGATGCCACCGGCACCATCGCCATGAGCGGCACCGCCGGCAAGATCGCGCTGAGCAAGAGCAGCGCCGCGCTGAGCGGCGCCTGTCCGGCCAGCAACGCCGACTTCGTCGGCTACGGCAGCAGCGCCAGCTGCGCCGAAGGCAGCGCCCCGACCGCCGCGCCCAGCAACACCCTGGCGGTGCTGCGCGGCAACGGCGGCTGCAGCGACAGCGACAACAACAACGCCGACTTCGCCACCGGCGCGCCGACCCCGCGTAATAGCGCCGCGCCGGTCAGCCTGTGCGGCGGCGGCAACCAGCCGGTGGCCAGCGTGGCCAACGTCAGCCGCGCCGAGGGCGACAGCGGCAGCACCGCGTTCGTGTTCACGGTGACGCTGAGCCAGCCGGCCGGCAGCGCCGGCGTGAACTTCACCGTCGCCACCCGCGACGGCACCGCCACCGCCGGCAGCGACTACCAGGCGCTGGCCGCGACCCAGGTGACCATCCCGGCCGGCGAGAGCAGCGCCGAGGTGCGCGTGCTGGTCAACGGCGACACCAGCAACGAACCCGACGAGACCTTCTACCTGGACATCAGCGGGATCAGCGGCGCGCTGCCGTCCACGCTGACCGCCAGCGGGGTGATCCTCAACGACGACTTCAACCTGGTGCCGATCCACAGCATCCAGGGCAGCGGCGCGCGCTCGCCGCTGGTCGGCCAGGTGGTCGCCACCAGCGGCGTCGTCACCGCGCGGCGCAGCGCCGGCTTCTTCCTGCAGACGCCCGACGCCCAGGCCGACGCCGACCCGCTGACCTCCGAAGGCATCTACGTCTACACCGGCAGCGCGCCGCCGGCCGAGGCCGCGGTGGGCAACGCGGTGCGGGTGCAGGCCACGGTGGTCGAATACGTGCCCAGCACCGACCCCAGCCAGCCGCCGCTGACCGAACTGAGCGCGCCGACGGTGCTGCTGCAGTCCACCGGCAATCCGCTGCCGGCCGCGGTCGAGCTGACCACCCGCTTCCCCGACCCGAACGGCGCCTACGACCAGCTCGAGCGCTTGGAAGGCATGCGCGTCAGCGTGCCCAGCCTGACCGTCAACACCCCGACCCTGGGCAACGTCAACGAGACCAACGCCAGCGCGACCAGCAACGGCGTGTTCCATGCCGTGGTCACCGGCCTGCCGCGCGCCTGGCGCAGCGCCGGCGTGCAGCAGCCCGACGCACTGCCGGACGGCTCGCCGGCGGACGTGCCGCGCTGGAACACCAGCCCGCAGGTGATCGCGGTCGGCAGCGCCGGCCTCGGCGGCGAGCGCATCGACGTGGCCGCCGGCTGCACCGTGCTCGGCGTCAGCGGCCCGCTGGACTACAGCTTCCGCCGCTACACGATCTACCCGGAAACCGCGCCCAGCGTGCAGTGCGACGGCGCCGACCAGCCCAAGCCGGCCCCGGCGCCGCAGGCCGACGACGTCAACATCGCCACCTACAACATGGAGCGCTTCTTCGACGACCAGAACGATCCGGCGATCGGCGAACCGGTGCTGACCGCGGCCGCCTACCAGGCGCGCCTCAACAAGGCCTCGCTGGCGATCCGCAACTACCTCAACACGCCCGACATCCTCGGCACCGTGGAGATCGAGAACCTGAGCGTGCTGCAGACCCTGGCCGAGCGCGTCAACCGCGACGCGGTGGCCGCCGGCCAGCCCGATCCGCAGTACGTGGCCTACCTGCAGGAAGGCAACGACGTGGGCGGCATCGACGTCGGCTTCCTGGTCAAGACCGCGCAGGTCGGCGCCGGCATCGCCCGCGTCGAAGTGGTTTCGGTGAGCCAGGAAGGCAAGGCCGCCACCTGGACCGAGCCCGGCGGCACGGTCAGCCTGCTCAACGACCGTCCGCCGCTGCTGCTGAAGGCGGTGGTGCATTTCGCCGACGGCCGCGCGCTGCCGCTGACCGTGGTCGAGGTGCACCAGCGTTCGCTCAACGGCGCCGAAACCGACGACGCCAGCGGCCAGCGCATCCGCGCCAAGCGCCAGGCGCAGGCGGTGTTCCTGGCCAACCTGTTGCAGGCGCGCCAGGCCGCCGATCCCACCGAGCAGGTGCTGGTGATGGGCGACTTCAACGCCTTCGAGTTCAACGACGGCTACGTCGATGCGATGGGCACCATCACCGGCCTGCCGGCGCCCGACGCGCAGACCGTGGTCGCCGGCGACGGCGCCACCCTGGTCGATCCGGCGCTGTACAACCTCACCCTGCTGTCGACCCCGGACCAGAGCTACTCCTACGCCTACGACGGCAATGTGCAGTCGCTGGATCACATCCTGGCCAACCGCGCGCTGATGCGCTCGGCGCAGATCGCCGGCCTCAGCGAAGCCCATGCGCGGCTCAATGCCGACTTCCCGGCCGTGGCCCGCAACGACGCTAACTCGCCGGCGCGGCTGTCCGACCACGACCCGGCGGTGGTGCTGATCAAGCTCAAGCCGCTGGAGCGCGCCGACCTGAGCCTGCGCGTGAGCGCCGCCAACGCGTCGGTCTACGCCGGCGACACCATCCGCTACAGCATCACCCTGGCCAATGCCGGTCCGGACGCGGCGCGCGCCGCCGCGGTCGCCTTCGCCCTGGATGCAGCAGTGGTCCCGAGCGTCACCGCCGCCCCGGGCTGGGACTGCGCCGCGCCGGAGGTGGCCGCGCAGACCGTGGTGACCTGCAGCACCGCGCAGTTCGCTGCCGGCACCACGCCGCGCTTCGACGTGGCGGTGCCGGCCGGCACCGCCCTGGTCGGGCGCAGCCTGAGCCTGGCCGCGTCGGTGGCCTCGCAGACCGAGGATCCCAACCCCGGCGACAACGGCGGCAGCGCCACGGTGGCGGTGCAGGCGCGTCCGGCCGGCGACCTGGCGGTGTCGATCGACGGCCCGGCCACCCTGCCGTTCCTGGCCTTCTTCGCCGACTACCGCATCGACGTACGCAACCACGGCAATGCGCCGGTGCAGGGCGCCAGCCTGGAGATCGACGGCAGCACCCTGTCCGCCCTGACCGCGCTGGTACCGCCGCGCGGCTGGCAGTGCGTGCGGCAGAACCACGGCCTGCGCAGCGCGCGCTTCCAGTGCCACAGCGGCGCCGACCTGGCGCCGGGCGCCAGCGCCGCGTTCCGCCTGAGCCTGGCGACGCGGCCGCTGCCGGCCGACCGCCAGATCGTGATCGGCGCCAGCGCCGGCTCGACCTCGGCCGATGCCGATCCCAGCGACAACAGCGCGCGCTTCAGCACGCGCGTGGAGGGGCTGCGCCTGTTCGGCCGCTGATCGCGGCGACGGGTGTGCACCAGGAAGGGCGTGGCCTCGCGGCCACGCCCTTTTTTGTTTTTGTTGTAGGAGCGGCTTCAGCCGCGACGGCGTTCCCGGTAAAGCCCGTCGCGGCTGAAGCCGCTCCTACGAGATGACGGCGTAAAGCGATGGGAGGCGCCTCGCGCCGCGCGTACACGTGTGCGCTTTCCGTGCTTGCCCGATGGTCTCCTCGCCGACACGCGCAGCGCACCGCGGACATTGACCACCGCCACCGGTGGACACCTACGCGCACATGAACGGCATGCATCGCAGTGCAACATCCTCGATACCCAACGCCATCAATCCGCAACGCGGCGCGACCACGCTTTTCTTGTGCGGTACGGCATTGCCACGTGCTGCGGTGCACGACGGCTTTTGTGCACGGCTTCCTTAACATGCCGACTCATATCATTTGAAACTTGTTGTCGAGAGCGCCATCGCCATGAGCATCGCCGCCCAGTTCGAAATTGAGTTCCTGCAGTACCTCGACGCGGGCGGCCAGCCGGTCCGCGACGCGCTTCCGGCCGATTCGGCCAACCCGCAGACGCTGCTGGCGCTGTTCAAGCAGATGCTCTACGTGCGCACCTTCGACAGCAAGGCGGTGGCCCTGCAGCGCACCGGCAAGCTGGGCACCTACGCCTCCTGCCTTGGCCACGAGGCCACCCACATCGGCATCGGTGCGTCGATGCGCCGCGGCGACGTGCTGGCGCCCAGCTACCGCGAGTACGGCGCCATGTTCATGCGCGGCGTGCGCCCGCGCGAGATCCTGCTGTACTGGGGCGGCGACGAGCGCGGCAGCGACTTCCAGCGCGATTCCGACGCCGCCCGCGACTTCCCGATCTGCGTGCCGATCTCCACCCAGTGCCTGCACGCCGCCGGCGCCGCGCTGGCGTTCAAGCTGCGCGGCGAGGCGCAGGTGGCGGTGGCCACCTGCGGCGACGGCGGCTCGTCCAAGACCGATTTCTATGCCGCGCTCAACTCCGCCGGTGCCTACCAACTGCCGCTGATCCTGTGCGTGATCAACAACGGCTGGGCGATCTCGGTGCCGCGCAACGCGCAGACCGGCGCGCAGACCCTGGCGCAGAAGGGACTGGCCGGCGGCCTGCACTGCCTGCAGGTGGACGGCAACGACCTGATCGCGGTGCTGGAGGCGATGCGCCAGGCGCGCGAGCGCGCGCTGGCCGGCCAGGGCGGCACGGTGATCGAGTTCATGACCTACCGCCTGTCCGACCACACCACCGCCGACGACGCGCGCCGCTACCGCGACGACGCCGAGGTCAAGCAGGCCTGGGAACGCGAACCGCTGCTGCGCCTGCGCGCCTGGCTGAGCGCGCAGGGCCTGTGGAGCGAGAAAGAAGAAGCCGCGTGGAAGCAGGAATGCGCGCGCCTGGCCGACGTCGAACTCAACGCCTACCTGGAGACCCCGGTGCAGCCGGTGGAAGCCATGTTCGACTACCTGTACGCCGACCCGCCACCGGACCTGCTCGCACAGCGCGCCGAGGCCATCGCCCTGGAGCAGCGCCATGGATGAGCTGAGCCCCCGCCTCGCCGACCACACCGCCGCGCCTGCGGCCGGCACCGCCCACAGCGCCGCCACCGCGCGCGGAGACAGCCCGATGACCAGCACGCCCATTACCTTGATCGAAGCGGTGACCCAGGCGCTGGCCTGGGAACTGCAGCACGACCCGTCGGTGCTGGTGCTGGGCGAGGACGTGGGCGTCAACGGCGGCGTGTTCCGCGCCACCGCCGGCCTGCAGCAGCGCTTCGGCGCGCAGCGCGTGCTCGACACCCCGCTGGACGAGACCACCATCGCCGGGCTCAGCGTCGGCCTCGCCGCGCAGGGCATGAAGCCGGTGGCCGAGGCGCAGTTCGACGGCTTCGTCTACCCGATGGTCGATCACCTGATCTGCCACGCCGCGCGCCTGCGCACCCGCACCCGCGGCCGCCTGCACTGCCCGATGGTGCTGCGCGTGCCGTGGGGCGGCGGCATCCGCGCGCCAGAACACCACAGCGAAGCCAACGAATCCATCTTCACCAACGTGCCGGGCCTGCGCGTGGTGCTGCCGTCCTCGCCGCAGCGCGCCTACGGCCTGCTGCTGGCGGCGATCCGCGAACCGGATCCGGTGATCTACATGGAGCCCAAGCGCATCTACCGGCAGTACAAAGAAGTGGTCGCCGACGACGGCGAGGCGCTGCCGCTGGACGTGTGCTTCGTGCTGCGCGACGGCACCGACGTGACCCTGGTCGCCTGGGGCGCGCAGGTCAAGGAAGCGCTGGAAGCCGCCGACCGCCTCGCCGCCGACGGCATCAGCGCCGAAGTGATCGACGTGGCCACGCTGCGTCCGCTGGACTTCGACACCATCGCCGAATCGGTGGCGCGCACCGGCCGCTGCGTGATCGTGCAGGAAGCCCCGCGCAGCGCCGGCTTCGGCGCCGAGATCGCCGCGCGCCTGGCCGAGCAGTCGATGTACGACCTGGTCGCACCGGTGCAGCGCGTGACCGGCTACGACACCCACATCCCGCTGTTCCGGCTGGAAATGAAGTACCTGCCGAGCACCGACAAGATCGTCGCGGCGGCCAAGCGGGCGATGGCCGCGGGTTGATATGCAGGCACGTCTGATCAGCGATTACCGCGCCGCCTATCCGCATCCGATCCGCATCGCCGCCGGCGAGCGGGTCGCGCTGGGCGTGCGCGACGAGGAGTGGCCGGCGTTCGTCTGGATCACCGGCGCCGCCGGCAGCGCCGGCTGGGCGCCGCTGGCCTGGCTGCAGCCGACCGGCGACGGCCATGCCGTGGCGCTGCGCGACTACGACGCACGCGAACTCGATGCCGCGCAGGGCGACACCGTCGTCCTGCATCACGAATACGGCGACTGGTGGTGGGCCGAGCGCGCCGACGGCGCGCAGGGCTGGCTGCCGGCACGCGACCTGGAACTGCTGGAAGAGACCACATGAGCCAAACCAAGAATTTCAATCTGCCCGACCTGGGCGAAGGCCTGCCCGACGCCACCATCGTCGAGTGGTTCGTCAAGGAAGGCGACACCATCCGGCTGGACGAGCCGCTGGTATCGATGGAAACCGCCAAGGCGGTGGTCGAAGTGCCCTCGCCGGTGTCCGGCAAGGTGCTGAAGCTGGCCGGCGCACCGGGCGACATCGTCGTCACCGGCAGCATGCTGGCGCAGTTCGCGCCCGACCCCAACCTGCCGCAGCGCGCCGAAGGCCAGGACACCGGCCATCACCACGGCGGCGCGGCGCCGGCCGCGTCCGGCAAGGGTGCCGGCACGGACACCGCCGCGGCCGACGATCGCGTGGTCGCCTCCGACGACGGCGGCGAACTGCACGACGCCGACAACGCGCAGGCCACGGGCGAACGCGACGATGCCGGCACCGTGGTCGGCGCGATGCAAAGCTCCAACACCGTGCACAGCGAACAAGCCGTGTCGGTCGGCGGCGTGCGCGCGATGCCAGCGGTGCGCGCCCTGGCCAAGAAGCTGGGCGTGGACCTGGGCCGCGTGCGCGCCAGCGGCGCCGACGGCGCGGTCACCCTGGCGGACGTCAAGCAGGCCGCGACCGATGGCTCGGCGAAGGCGGATGCGAATGCCGGGGCGGCGGTCGCCGCGACCGCACGCGCCCCGCAGGCTGCAGCGAACGCCGCTCCGACGACAGCGGCCCCCTCCGCGCGCACCCCGCTCTCCGCCGCCGGCAAGCCGATGCGCACGCAGCCGCCGGGCGTGGCCGTGCAGGGCCAGCCCGAGCCGCTGAAGGGCGTGCGCCGCAACATGGCGCGGGTGATGGCCGAGGCGCAGCGCCAGGTGGTGCTGACCACGCTCAACGACGATGCCGACCTGCACGCGTGGACGCCCGGCAACGACACCACCGGGCGCCTGGTGCGCGCGATCGTCGCCGCCTGTCAGGCGGTGCCGGCGCTCAACGCCTGGTTCGACGGCGAGGCGCTGACCCGCACCCTGCACGCGCACGTGGACATCGGCATCGCCGTCGACACCGACGATGGCCTGTTCGTGCCCGCCTTGCGCAACGCCGACATGCTCGATGCGCGCGGCGTGCGCGAAGGCATCAACCGCCTGCGCCAGCAGGTGGAGGCGCGCAGCATCCCGGCCTCGGAACTGAGCGGCTACACCATCTCGCTGTCCAACTTCGGCATGTTCGCCGGCCGCTACGCCACGCCGATCGTGGTGCCGCCGTGCGTGGCCATCGTTGCCGCCGGCCGCGCCCGCCATCAGCTGGTGCCGGTGATGGGCGGCGTGGAAACGCACAAGATCCTGCCGCTGTCGCTGAGCTTCGACCACCGCGCCTGCACCGGCGGCGAAGCGGCGCGCTTCCTGCGCGCGATGATCGACGACCTGGCGCTGTCGGCCTGAGCGCGACGGCCACCTTGCATATCCGCCGACCTGCCTGACACCAGGCGGTGCATCTGCTGCGCCCGGAACAGCAGATGCACCACCGATGTGGGAGGGGCTTCAGTCCGACGCGATCAACAAAACAGCGTCGCAGCTCAAGCCTTTCCGCAGCGGATGGCTCGGACGCCACGTGGAGGCGCGCGTACTTTCTGCGGTCTTCTACACATCGCGGGGCGATAGCCGATGAGCAACTCCAGCACAGCGCGTCGGGGCTGAAGCCCCTCCCACAGTGCAATGACCGGGTGCTACGTGAGTGGGGTTGCGTTGCCGATCGCTTCGGCGTGCATTCGGTGCATATCAGGCGACCTGCCTGACACCAGGTAATGCGCATACTGCACATGGAGCAGCAGATGCACCACCAGTGTGGGAGGGCCTTCAGTCCCGACGCGACGCACGGAAAGATGTCGGGGTTCAAGCTCTTCTAGCGTGGATGGCTCGGGGGCCGCCTAAACCCATCCCTGTATTGCTACGGTCTCCGACAAATCGCTGTCCGATCCATCGAGCGATTCGTGCACGGCACGTCGCGGCCGACACCGCTCTCCCAGCGCGCGTTCGAACGTACCGCGACGGGCTCGCTGCACGGAACGGCATCGCATCGCACGCAGGTCGACGTCCGGGTTTCAGGCGTCATGCTGTGATGGCGCGCCGGTCTGCCGCAACGGCGCATCACGCGCCACGCCAGTGTGCAGAGCACATTCGGCAGTCTCGGAAGACTGAACGCAACCTGTCTACCACGCGACGCGGCGGCGCCGTTATGGTCGTTGCACAGGGGGAGGCACTGCGCCGATCGGCCGCATTGCCCCAGTCGTCATGCCACGTCACCGCGCTACGGCCGCTCCGCTGCCGCGTCGGCGTGTCCTTCCTTCTCGCGTTCGAGGATTCCGCTCATGTCCCTGTCGCTTCGTCATCGTCCGTCGGCACTGGTCTCGTCCCTGCTGCTCGCGCTCGCCGCCACTTCCGCCAGCGCCGCGCAGCGCGTGGACCTGCACGCCAAGAACCCGGATACGCTCAGCACCCAGTACCGCAGCGCCGCAGCGCGCGTCGGTGGCATTCCGGCCGCGGCCGCGGTGCGCCATGCCGAACTGATCGGGCTGGATGCCGAATCCGCGCTCACCCTGCTCGGCAGCAGCGAAGATGCCGACGGCACCGTGCACCGCCGCTACCAGCAGACCTTCCGCGGCATTCCGGTGTGGGGCGAACAGGTGATCGTCAGCGAGCGCGCCGACGGCAGCGTGCGCAGCCTGTTCGGCCGCTCGGTGGCCGGGCTGGCCAGCGAACTGCCGGCCACCGCCGCCAATGCCGCCAGCGCGTCGCTGAGCGCCGATGCCGCGCTGACGCTGGCCCGGCGCGTCGCGCTGGGCGCGGCCCAGGCCGAGCGTCGCATCGAACGCGCGCAGGCGCCGCAGATGATCTATCTCGACGACAGCGACCGCGCGCACCTGGCCTACGTGGTGTCGTTCTTCGCCGATGCGCCGCAGGGCGGCGCGCCGAGCCGGCCGTTCGTGATCGTCGACGCGCGCAGCGGCGCCATCCTGAAACAGTGGGACGCCCTGACCACGCGCGACGCCACCGGCCCCGGCGGCAACGCCAAGACCGGCCAGTACGAGTACGGCAGCGACAGCATCCACGGTTTCCTGGAGGTGGACGACAGCTGCCGCATGCAGAACAGCAACGTCAAGTCGGTGAACCTCAACGGCGGCAGCTCCGGCACCACCGCGTACCAGTTCACCTGCCCACGCAACACCTACAAGGCCATCAACGGCGCCTACTCGCCGATCAACGACGCGCACTACTTCGGCGGCGTCATCGAGAAGATGTACCGCAGCTACGTCGGCGTGGCACCGCTGACCTTCCAACTGGTGATGCGCGTGCATTACGGCACGCGCTACGAGAACGCGTTCTGGAACGGCTCGACGATGAACTTCGGCGACGGCAACACGCGGTTCTATCCGCTGGTCAGCGCGGATGTCGCCGGCCACGAGGTCTCGCACGGCTTCACCGAACAGCATTCCAACCTCACCTATTCGGGCCAGTCCGGCGGCATCAACGAGGCGTTCTCGGACATGTCCGGCGAGGCCACCGAGTACTACCTCAAGGGCACGAACGACTTCAAGGTTGGCACCGAGATCTTCAAGGCCAACGGTGCGCTGCGCTACATGGCCAACCCGACGCAGGACGGCAGTTCGATCGACAACGCCGCCAACTACCGCAGCGGCCTGGACGTGCACTACTCCTCGGGCGTGTACAACAAGGCGTTCTACAACCTGGCTACCACCTCGGGCTGGAACACGCGCTTGGCGTTCGAGGTATTCGCCCGCGCCAACCAGTTGTACTGGACGCCCAGCACCACCTTCAATAGCGGCGCCTGCGGCGTGCGCACCGCCGCCAGCGACCTGGGCCGCTCGGTGACCGCGGTCAACAACGCCTTCGCCGCCGTCGGCGTGAGCTGCACGCAGTAGCCCCAGCAGCCCTGCGGGCCCGGCCATCGACAGCGATGGCCGGGCCCGCGGCGACGGAGATCCACAAGGCCGTGCGTTGCGCCGATCCGCGCTGTCACGGTGCTGCCGACGGCACGGTGTCGGTGATGATCACGCGAGTGCCGCGCGCAGCACCGACACGGGGCACGCACGTTCGCAACTGTTTGTCCGCACGGCACGGCATGCACCCGCGGAAGCGGCAGCGATCGGCGCATGGGCCGCACCCGCCTGGCCACCGGCGGTGACGCCATGCCCACGACGGTGCGCTAACGGCGCTGCCCTATACTGCGCGCCCCACTCGACGCCCCATGTCCGCATGCCGGCCGTCTGCATTGCGACGCCGCGCGTGCGACCCGCGACGGCAGACGGCGAGGCCCGCCTGTTCCGTGCCCGTTTTCGTTTTCCCTTCCCTGCGCCCAATGCCGCATTCACCGCCAGCCGCCATCGCGGACGGTGCGGCGCCTGCGCGCAAGCGGATTCTCGGCGCGCAACGACGGCGCCGTCTGCGAGCGCATAGCGCTCCGCACCTGCGCCGCCACGCGCGCGGGGACCGGACCGGGCCTTGCCGCCATCGGCGCGCTGCCGACGCGATCCGCCGTGGCGATACGGCATGCCTGCGTCCCCCGTGTGGGCCGCCAGTTTGCGCCGCGACGGCACCGCATCCGCCTATCACTTCCCTTCCGATCCGAGACGTCCCATGCATCCCGCCATGTCCGTCGCGCAAGCCGCGCGCGCCGATCTGACCCCGTTCCAACACGACCTGCTCGCCCAGCGATTCGACGCGGTGGATGCGCAGTTGCAGACGCTGCTCGCCGCCACTGACGCAGCCGGCGAGGCGAGGCTGTACGCGCGGGTCGTGGATGAGACCGGTGCACTGGCCGCCACCCGTCCCGCTGCGCTGGCAGCCGTGCTGGACGCATGGCAGCGACAGTCTCCGGACAGCCTGGCACCGCGGCTCCTGCGCTGTGCCTTCTGGGAGCGGCGGGCGCTGCAGGCGCGCGGCACCGGTTGGGCCGACGGCGTCGACGAAACGCAGTGGCGGGCGGTGCGCCTCGCGCAGTGGCGCTTGTTTGCAGACGCGCTGCAGTTGATGGTGCGGTTTCCGCTGCCGTGGATCCTCGGCACGCTGCTCACCCGCAGCGTGCAGGCCTTCGGCAAACCGGACTGGTTGACGCACTGGCGGTGCGAGGGCGTGCATCCCAACGACAACGCCACGTTCGATGCGGCGGACGCGCGGGACATCGCGTCCTTGGGCCTGCCCTCCATGCTGCCCGCGCCACTGCACGCGCCGGACGGGAGGCCAGACCCCAGCGCCCCCGTGCCGCCGGCGTGGTTCTGGCTGTCGCTGACCCTGGGCCACAGCGGCCATGGACTGGCAGCCTTGCTGTCCTACGCCACGCTGCAGACCCCACGCTGGGGCGGCAGCCGCGAAGAGATCCTGGCGCTGGCCGAAGGGCCCCTGGCCGCCCGCCTCGACCAAGGCGAACGCCACCGTCTGCGCCTGGTCGCCTGGCTCGACGCGATCGACGTGGACAGCATCGAGACCGACGACGCCGAGGCGGTCGCGCAGGCGGTGCAGCAAGGGCATGCCTTGTTGCACCGCACGCACGACGACGGTGACCGTGCGCAGGTGCATCTGCAGTTGGCGGAGCTGTACAGCTTCGCCGAACGGCCGGACCAGGCCGTTCCCCATCTGGCGGCCGTCGCCGCGTTGCCGGCGCCGTTGCGCCTGGACGATCACCAACTGTTGCGGGCGTTGCATGCCGCGGTGCAGAGCGGACAGCTGCAGGCCGACTGGTTGGGCGCGCTGGCCGCGCGCAGCTGCGCGCAGACGGCGCATGCGGCCGTGCTCTACGGCCTGCTGTGCGATACCGGCTGGGGAGGCGTGCAGCGCGATCCGGCCATCGCCGAGGCGTGGTACCGGCACGCCGCCACGCTTGCACCGTTGCCCGCGCCGGAAGAGGTGTGCCCGTTCAACGACGTCTACTACGCATTCGACGAGCAGGTGCAGCACGGTCCACTGCAACACATGGCCCGCTGCGGCGCCGAGCTCGGCTATCCGGAAATGCAGTTCGCCCTGGGCTATCGCTATTTCGAGGATGAGGACAGCTACGACCCGACGCTGGCGATCCACTGGTACCGGCGTGCGGCCGAACACGGATTTCCGCGGGCCGCGTACAACCTCAGCGTGGTGTACGACCGCGGCATCGAACAAGGCGGTATCGCCGGGCTGGCACCGGATGAACTGGTGCGCCTCTCCAACGACTGCGAGATCGCCTGCCTGGAAGCCACCGCGGCGCTGCCGACGCTGTCCGAACGCGCGAGCCGCCGCGCCAACGCCTGTCTGCACGGCCTGCGCCACTTCCTCGCCCACCACGACGACGACCCGGCGCGGATCGAGCGCGTCCTGGGCGTGCTCACCCGGTTCGCGCATGCCGGCTGGGTGGAGGCCATGCGCGGCCTCGGCCACTTCCACGGCACGACCTCCAATCCAGCCTGGCAGGACTTCGACCGTGCGGTGCGCTGGTGCGAGGCGGCCTGCCGGCTGGTGCCGGACGATGCCGACACCCTGGCGCTACGGCAGACCCTGCAAGGCGACGGCTGGCTGGCGAAGCGGCGCTACGCGCGGGCGGCGGCGCGTGCCGCCGAGCGGGCGACCGACCTGCCGCACTGAGCGCGCCTTCGCCAGTCCGCGCGCGGTCGGCGATACTGCACGCCCGCCGTGACCCGCATGGCCTCGCTGCCCGTCTCCCGATGCCGTTCGCTTCCCTCGGTCTGTCGCCCGCGCTGTATCCCGCCTTCGCCGCTGCGCTCGCGCGCGCCGGGTGGCAGACGCCCACGCCGATCCAGCAACAGGCGGTGCCGCTGATCGTCGCCGGCCACGACCTGCTGGCCATGGCCCAGACCGGTTCCGGCAAGACCGCGGCGTTCGCCCTGCCGCTGCTGCAGGCCTGCGCGCAGGCGGCCAGGCCGGCGCGTTCCACCCGCGTACTGGTGCTGGTACCGACCCGCGAACTGGCGGTGCAGGTCGCCGACACCTTCGTCGCACTGGGCCTGGAACTGCCGCGGCGGCCGCGGGTGGTCGTGGCGGTCGGCGGCGTCTCGATCAATCCGCAGATGCTGGCGCTGCGCGGCGGCGCCGATGTGGTGGTGGCCACGCCCGGGCGCCTGCTGGACCTGCTGGAGCAGCGCGCGCTGCAACTGGACGCGGTGGCGCACCTGGTGCTGGACGAGGCCGATCGCCTGCTCGACCTGGGCTTCGGCGCCGAACTGGAGCGGCTGCTGCAACTGCTGCCGCCGACGCGACAGACCCTGCTGTTCTCCGCCACCATGCCGGCACCGATCGCCGCGCTGGCCACGCGCCTGCTGCGCGCGCCGCGGCGGATCGGCGAAAACGCCGACGCCGCGCCGATTCCGGCGACGCTGCGCCAGCGCGCGATCGAGGTCGACGACGGCCGTCGCCTGGCATTGCTGCAGCATCTCCTGGAACAGGAAGCGTGGCCGCGCGCACTGGTGTTCGTGGCCAGCCGGCGCGATGCCGAACGAGTTGCCACAGCGCTGGCCAAGGCCGGCATCGCCGCGCAGCCGCTGCATGGCGAGCTGGCCCAGGGCCGGCGCCAGCGCACCCTGGACGCGTTCCGCCAACAGCAGCTAAGGGTGCTGGTGACCACGGACCTGGCAGCGCGCGGCATCGACATCGCCGCGCTGCCGGTGGTGGTGAACTACGACCTGCCACGTTCCACCGCGGACTACACCCACCGCATCGGCCGCAGCGCGCGCGCCGGCACCGAGGGCCAGGCGCTCAGCTTCGTCGACGCTGCCAGCGCGGCGCATCTGCGCCTGATCGAGAAACGCCAGGGCGTACGCGTGCTGCGCGAACGCATTCCCGGTTTCGAGCCGACGCAGGCGCCGACCCCGGCAGCCACGCCGGCCACCGAGGCGGCCGCCTCCACCGGCGGCATCAAGGGCAAGCGACCGAGCAAGAAGGACAGACTGCGCGCGGCGCGTGCGCAGGACGGGGAGCCGCCCGCGAGCGGCTGAGCTGCGCCGCGTGGGTCCCGACGCGGCGGGCGCGCCGGATCGCGCTCAGTCCTCGAACGGATCGTGCTCGCGCTCGTCCTGGCCGCCCGTGGCCCGCGGCGGCCGCGTGCACGCGCGGCTGCGGATTTCCACGTAGAACTGATCGCCGCCGGCGGCGACCAGCGCGTCGACCGCACGCAGCAGCTCGGCCGGCGGCAGCACCGCAGCGGTGGCTTCCTCGGTGCCGAACAGGGTGTCGAAATCCCAGTAGTCGGCGCCGGCCGGCAGGGTCTTGCGGCGCTCGCGGCGGATGTACTTGCGGATGTCGTGCTTGGCGGCGTCGAGCAGGCGGTCGGGATGCTTGCCTTCGATGCGGAGCCGGTAGGTCTTCTTCACTGCGGGAAATCCTGGAAAGGGAATGCGGCCATCGCAAGGCGGCGGCGCGGCGGGCGCACCATGGCGGCGCGTGCGACGGCCGCCATGGTGCCAGAAGCGGCCGCGTGCTGCGGATTGCGCGGATAATCGGCACACGCCCCACGGCCACGCAGGAGCCACCGATGACCGATCCATCCGCCTTCGCGGGATACCGCGTGCTCGTCGCTGGCGCCAGCCGCGGCATCGGCCTTGCCATCGCCGACGCCTTCGCCCGGCACGGCGCGGCGGTGGCGATCTGCGCACGCAGTTCCGCGCCGCTGGCCGACGCCGCCACGCAATTGCAGCGCCACGGCCACCCGGTCGCGTCGCAGTGCTGCGATCTGGCCGACGCCGCACAGATCGCGGGCTGGGTGGCGCAGGCCGCCGACGCGCTCGGCGGCATCGACGTGATGGTCAACAACGCCTCCGGCTACGGCCATGGCGACGACGATGCGAGCTGGCAGGCCGGCTTCGACGTCGACCTGATGGCCGCGGTGCGCTGCAACCGCGCCGCGCTGCCGCATCTGCGCGGCAGCGGCCGTGGCTGCATCCTCAACATCAGCTCGATCAACGGCCTGCGGCCGACGCCGCGGGTGCCGGCGTACTCGGCGGCGAAGGCAGCACTGAACTACTACACGACCACGCTGGCGACGCAGCTGGCGCGCGAGCGGATCCGGGTCAATGCGATCGCGCCCGGGTCCATCGAGTTCCCCGGCGGCCTCTGGGAGCAGCGCCGCCAGCAGCAGCCGGAGCTGTACCGGCAGATCCGCGCCAGTATTCCGTTCGGCGCCTTCGGCGCGATCGACGACGTCGCCAACGCAGCGCTGTTCCTGGCCTCGCCGCAGGCGCGCTGGATCACCGGCCAGGTGCTGGCGGTGGACGGCGGGCAGTCGCTGGGCGCCTGAGGCAGGTCGCGTGTGCGGCCACGGCCAGTGCGCGCGAGCGCGTGGCGAAGAGTGTGGGCTGCACGCGATGCGGTGTTGATGTGGCCTGGCGCCGGCGTCGCGCCGCAGACGACCGCTCCTAGGCGGGGCTGCCGCTATTGCATCGCACACGCAATGCTGCGACCTCGCGCGCCCTCTCCAATCCCGAATCCCCACTCCCCAATCCCGGCTCCTAAACCAACTGCGCCGCATCGATCACCTGCACGCCCGGTCGCGGCTGCAGCGCGGCCGCGACCAGCGCCGCGGCGATGCGTTCGGCCGGATTGATCCGGTAGCGCCGCGGCAGCAGCGGCCCGAGCGCCCGCAGCACCACGCTGGCCGCATGTTCGCCGCGGCGCCGTTGCGCACGCTCGCCGCCGATCAGCCCGGGCCGTACCAGGGTCAACGATGGGAAGCCGAGCGCGCGCAGGTCGTTTTCCAGATCGCCCTTGACCCGGTTGTAGAACGCCAAGGACTGCGGATCCGCTCCCAGCGCCGAGTTGAGCGCGAACGCCTCGGCGCCGTGCTGGCGGAGCAGCCGCGCGATCGCCAGCGGGTAGTCGTGATCGACCCGACGGAACGCCTCGCGGGAACCGGCCTGGCGCATCGTGGTGCCGAGCGCGCAGATCGCCGCCTGCACCTGCCACCACGACGCCTGCGCCGGCAGCGCGTCGAAGTCGAGCACCGGGTTGTGCAGCTTGGGATGGTCCAGCTCCAGCGCGCGCCGGGTCGGTGCGATCACTGCGCTGCAGGCCGGGTCGGCCAGCAGCTGGGTCAGCGCGTGGCCGCCGACCAGGCCGGTGGCGCCGGCGAGCAGGATCTTCATGGGGATGTCCTTGGAGGCTGGCGGGGAGGTTCCGACTATCGCAGGGAGGGCGGGAAGGTGCTGTCGGGGACATGTGCGGCGGGGGTGGGTCCCATCAGGCGCTGCGCGCCCTACCCTCACCCCAACCCCTCTCCCGGAGGGAGAGGGGCTATGGGCGCACGGCTGTTCCCTTCTCCCCTCGGGAGAAGGTGCCCCGAAGGGGCGGATGAGGGTACGGCCGCAAGCCAGGCATCCACCTTGGATGAGCATACGAGCGCCAGCCCAGGCATCCGTCCTATACGCCAGCGCGCAGCCACACGCACCAGCACAATGCCGTACGGCTGGCGTCCAGGATCCACGAGGCGCTGCGCGCTCCTACCCTCACCCCAACCCCTCTCCCGGGGGGGGGGAGTGGCTATGGGCGCGCGGCTGTTCCCTTCTCCCCTCGGGAGAAGGTGCCCCGAAGGGGCGGATGAGGGTACGTGCGCCAGCCAGGCATCCACCTTGGATGAGCATACGAGCGCCAGCCCAGGCATCCGTCCTACACGCCAGCGCGCAGCCACACGCACCAGCACAGTGCCGTACGGCTGGCGTCCAGGATCCACGAGGCGCTGCGCGCTCCTACCCTCACCCCAACCCCTCTCCCGGGGGGAGAGGGGCTATGGCGCACGGCTGTTCCTTCTCCCCTCGGGAGAAGGTGCCCCGAAGGGGCGGATGAGGGTACGGCCGCAAGCCAGGCATCCTCCCTAGATAAGGGTACGAACGCCAGTCAGGCTTCCTCCCTAAATGACGGTACGAGCGCCATCCAGGCGGCCACCCCACACGGCAGCCCAGCAGCCCGCTCCCGCACGGTCGCCGCGCCGCAGCAGGTACGCCACAATAGCCGCCCCATCGCGCCGGCCGGCGCGCTGCAACCTGACGAGGAGCGGTTCGATGTTCGTGGTGTGCGGAGAGGCCTTGTACGACATCTTCATCGACGGCTACGCCGGCACCTCGGTCGGAATGACCGCGCGCCAGGGCGGTTCGCCGTTCAACGTGGCGATCGGCCTGGCCCGCCTGGGTGCGCCGTCGGCGCTGTTCACCGGCCTGTCCACCGACCCGCTCGGCCGCCAGCTGCGCGCCACTCTCGAAAACGAAGGCGTGGCCCTGGACTACTGCATCGACAAGCGCGAGGCGACCACCCTGGTGATGGTCGCGCTCGACGGCGGCGGCGTGCCCAACTACGCGTTCTACGGCACCGGCTGCGCCGACCGCGCACTGACCGAGTCCGACCTGCCGACGCTGGACGCACGCGTCGGCGGCCTGCATTTCGGCTCCTACACGCTGGTCGCCGAGACCACCGCCAGCACCTTCCAGGCGCTGGCCGAGCGCGAGCGCGGGCAGCGGCTGATCTCGCTGGACCCGAACGTGCGGCCGACGGTGGAACCGGACATGGCGGTATGGCGCGCGCGGCTGGCGCGCTGGATCGCGCTGGCGCACGTAGTCAAGGTCAGCCAGGAAGACATCGAGTTGCTGTATCCGCAGCAGGATCCGTTCGCCATCGCCCGCAGCTGGCTGCAGCAGGGGCCGTCGCTGGTGGTGATGACCCTGGGCAGCGATGGCGCGGTGGCCTGGCGCGGCGACAGCGAGGCGCGCGTGCCCGGTCGCATGGTGCAGGTGGCCGATACGGTCGGCGCCGGCGACAGCTTCCAGGCGGCGCTGCTGCAGCAGTTGCCCGACCCGGCCGCGCTGGCGGCGCTGGGCAGCGAGCCGGCCGCGCTGGAGCGCCTGCTGCAGTTCTGCGTGGCCGCCGCGGCGATCAACTGCACCCGCGCCGGCGCCAACCCACCGAGCCTGGACGAGGTCCGCGCCGCGCTCTGAAGCCGACCCACGGCACACACGACATGCGCGCGACCGGGTTTCCTATGATGGGCCGGCCGCCCACGGCGTCACATCCACCAGGAGACCTGCCTTGATCGAGCTGTCCGACATCGCCGTGCGCCTGGGAATCGCCGCCCTCGCCGGCGCGGCGATCGGGTTGAACCGCGACCTGCACGGCAAGCCGATCGGAGTCCGCACGCTGGGACTGGTCGGACTGGCCACCGCGATGGTGGTGCTGCTGGCCGACCCGCTCGGCAAGGGCGGCTTCACCGACGCCGGCAGCCGCGTCATCCAGGGCATCCTGACCGGCATCGGCTTCCTCGGTGCCGGCGTCATCTATCACACCCAGAAACACGTCCGGGTGCATGGCCTGACCAGCGCCGCCTGCGTCTGGCTCACCGCCTGCATCGGCATCATGTGCGGCGCCGGCCAATGGCAGATCGTGGCCGTCTCCCTGGCCATCGCCTTCGTCATCCTGTTGGTCGGCGGCCGCGTCGAACGCGCCTTGCACGGGCTCCTGGGCGGCAAGCCGCACCATGCCGCGGCCACCGATCAGTCGTCGGACGACGGCCCGCACCAGCCGGGCAAGTAGCTCGCCTCCCTGCTCTTGGCGAGCGCGAGCGCGGTCTCCATGGCGCGTGCGAAGTCGTCCTTGATGTCGCGGCGCCGCAGCCGGCGGCGGAACAGGTCGGCCCACAGGAATTCGCTGAACGGGGTGGTGTCCTTGGCATAGCCGCCCGCACGGCGCACCTCGCCGGCGAGGCTGCGGTAGGGATCGTCCTTCAGGTCGGCGATCGACGTCGGCATGTCCTTGAATGGGCGGCGCTCGCCCTTGGCGTCGTAGGGATAGGCCCAGCGGCGATGATCCAGCACGCTCCACAGCGCGGCCTTGTCGACGACGCTGAGGTCGGCGATCACCGTGACCAGGATGTCCTTCACCCCTTCGTCGTGCAGCGCCCGCGCCAGGTGGTGATGGTCCACCACGTAGTACTTGCCGTCCGGCCCCAGCACCACCGGGATCATGTGCTTGCCGAGCAGCTCGGCCTGCTTGTGCCTGGAGGCGTGTGCGCGCCAGCGCTTGCGCTTCTCCTTCACCTCGCGCATGCCCACGGTCATCTGCGTCGGGCGCAAGGACAGGATCGGGACAGGGTGCAGCAGCGGTTCGCGGGAATCGGCCATGCTCGGTCTCGGTGGAGGTGGGGCGCGTGTAGCGCTGTCGACGCTGCGGCAGGCACGGCCGCCAGAGTGCCAGTGCCGTGCGCGTCTTGCACGGCGTCCGGACACGCGGCGATCTTTCGGCAAGCCAGGCTTGCTCCCCTCTCCCTCCGGGACCACGGCCCCCTTTTCGGGGGAGGGGCCGGGGGTGAGGGTGCGACAGCTAGGGAACCTCTTCCCCAGACGCCTCCCTAGCCACCCGACCCTCATCCGCCCCTTCGGGGCACCTTCTCCCGAAGGGAGAAGGGACGGGCGACCACGCCGCCTGAGCACATACTCCCCTCTCCCCCCGGGAGAGGGGCTGGGGGTGAGGGTACGACCGCAATGGAGTCTTCTTCACAGACCCACCACCCGCCCGCTCAAGCGCGCGCCGCCGGCGCCGATATCCAGAGCCTGAGCGCCAGCATGGGCGGCGCATTGACTGGGGAGGAGCCGGCCGGCATGTCGGACCAACGCGACGAGCCGCCCATCAGCGGACTGCGCAAACTGCTGTCGCCACGTCGGCGCGAGCCGGCGTCGACGGCGGCCGCGACGCTGCCGGCGCGCGCGCATGGCCATGGGCACAAGCACGGCCACGCGATGGCGCCTGTGGCGGGCGCAACCGACCCGGCCGCCGCCACCGCCGCGCTGATCCGCCTGTTCCAGCAGGCGCACGAGCCGCAAGGCCTGCTCGGCGCCTTCGCCGATGGCATGGCCTCGTTGCATGGCGAACTGGGCGACATGGGCCGGCGCCTGCAATCGGCAGCGAGCAGCGGCGACTGGCCCAGCTATGGCCGCGCGCTGCGCCAGCTGATCGACAAGTACATCCGCACCATCGACATCGAAGACCCACTGGCCGGGCCCAGCGACAGCGAGCGCCTGCGCGACCTGCTGCGGCAGACCGTGGCCGGCGCGCTGGCGGCGCTGCTGCACACCCTGCCCGAGCTGGCCGGCGAGGCCGAGGCCAGCGGCGAGGCGCTGCGCCAGTGGCGCCCTGGGCAACCGCTGGAACCGGTGGCGCAGCAGGTCCGCGAGTTGTGCCACCAGATCGCGTTGCGCGCCAACGACGGCCAGGAGCAACAGGCGCTGTTGCTGAGCCTGTTCGACCTGCTGCTGGAGAATGTCGGCGAACTGCTCGAAGACACCAGTTGGCTGCAGGGCCAGATCGCGGTGGTGCGCGACCTGATCGCCGGGCCGCTGGACCGCTACTCGATCGAGGAGGCACGCGGCAGCCTGCGCGAGGTGATCTACAAGCAGGGGCTGCTCAAGCAGGGCATCGCCGAGTCCAAGAACGCCATGAAGGAGTTGATGCTGACCTTCGTCGCGGACCTGGACGGCATGGCCGCCAGCACCGGCGAATTCCACGACCGCATCGCCGACTACTCGCAGACCATCCGCGACGCGCGCAGCATCGCCGACCTCAACCGCCTGCTGCAGGAAGTGCTGCAGGACACCGGCCACGTGCAGGAGCAGGCGCTGCGCGCGCGCGACCACCTGATCGCCGCGCGCCAGGAAGTGGACGCGGCTGAACAGCGCATCCTGCGCCTGGAGCAGGAACTGCAGGACGTCAGCGGCCTGGTGCGCGTCGACCAGCTCACCGGCGCGCTCAACCGCCGCGGCCTGGAGGACCTGTTCGCGCGCGAACTGGTGCGCACCGAGCGCAGCGCGCAGCCGTTGTGCGTGGCGATGCTGGACCTGGACGATTTCCGCCAGCTCAACGCGACCTACGGCCACCCCGGCGGCGACAGCGCGCTGCGCCACGTGGTGGAAGTGGCAAGCACCACGTTGCGCGCCAGCGACGCCATCGCCCGCTTCGGCGGCGAGGAATTCCTGCTGCTGATGCCGGACTGCACGATCTTCGAGGCCAGCGCGGCGGTGACCCGGGTGCAGCGCGCCCTGGCCCAGCGCGCGGTGGTGCACGAGGACCAGCGCGTGTTCGTCAGCTTCAGCGCCGGCGTCGCCCTGCGCCAGCCCGGCGAAGCGCAGGACGCGCTGATCCGCCGCGCCGACCGTGCGCTGTACGAGGCCAAGAAGGCCGGCAAGAACCGGGTGGTTTCGGCCGACTAGCGCCGGCGGTGCCGGCGCGGGATTCGGGAGTCGGGATTGGGGATTGGCAGAGCGGCGCGCTTGGCCAGCTGTTGCGAATCCCCAATCTCCAATCCCTACTCCCGAACTTTCTTGACGCCCAACACCACCGCCAGCACCACGGCGCCGGCCACGATTCCCACCACGGCATTGCCCAACGCAAGCACCAGGCTGCCCAGGCCGCCGCTCGGGGCGATGCCCTCGATGGCGTGATGCAGCGGGCCGATGCTGTGCACCAGGATGCCGCCGCCGACCAGGAACATCGCCGCGGTGCCGGCGACCGACAGGGTGCGCATCAACCACGGCGCCAGCCACAGGATGCCGCGGCCGATGGTCGCGGCGGCGGCGCCCTTGCGGCTCAGGTACAGGCCCAGGTCGTCGAGCTTGACGATGCCGGCGACCAGTCCGTAGACGCCGGCGGTCATCGCCAGCGCGATCGCCACCAGCACCGCGAGCTGCTGCACGAACGGCACGCCGGCAACCACGCCCAGCGACAGCACGATGATCTCCGCCGAGAGGATGAAGTCGGTGCGGATCGCGCCCTTGACCTTGTCCTTCTCCAGCGCCACCACGTCCACCTGCTGGTCGGCCAGCGCCTGCACCTTTTGCGCGTGACGTTCCGCATCCTCTTCCTTCGAATGCAGGAAGCGGTGCGCCAGCTTCTCCACGCCCTCGAAGCACAGGAACGCGCCGCCGATCATCATCAGCGGGGTGATCGCCCACGGCAGCCACGCGCTGATCGCCAGCGCCGCCGGCACCAGGATCGCCTTGTTGAGCAGCGAACCCTTTGCCACCGCCCACACCACCGGCAGTTCGCGGTCGGCGTTCACCCCGGTCACCTGCTGCGCGTTCAGCGCCAGGTCGTCGCCGAGCACACCGGCGGTCTTCTTGGCCGCGACCTTGGTCAGCAGCGACACGTCGTCGAGCAGGGTGGCGATGTCGTCGAGCAGGGTGAACAGGCTGGCGCCGGCCATGCGGGGATTCCATTCGGGATGAGCGGCGATTCTCGCCGATTCCGGCACGCGGTGGGCTGCCGGCCGCATCGGTCTCCGCCCGGGTGTATCCCATTACCGTCCCCGCGCGCTGCACAACCTGACGTAACGCTACTTGATGAGGCCTTCGGGCGAGGAGGGGAAGATCAATGCGTGTGTCGCGCCGATCGCCGACGCCGCGCCGAGCACGAGCGACACAACCAACGCGAGCAGCGACAGGCCACGCAACAGCCGCGGCGCCAGCGCCAACAGGACGCGCCCGAGCGCCGCGACGCGACCGCCCGCACCGTGCACGCGCAGGCCCAGGTCGGCGAGCAGGACGAGCGCGGCAACCGGTGTGTACATGACCAGTGCCAGCGCAACGGCCATCAGCGCCACGCCGAGCGCGGAAAACGCAAACGGCAGCATGGACAGCACCAGGCCGGTCACGACGATGCACTGGATCGACACGACGACATCGGTCCGCATCGCGCCCTTGAGCAGCCCGGCGATCCGGGCGTCGTCTTCGGCACCAGGATCGGCCGCCGGGCGGCGCCAGGAGCGCGCCAGCCACTCCAGGCTTTCGTAGCTCTGGTACAGCCCGCACAAGCACAACAGCCCCAGCGTCAGCCGATCCGTGACGTTGTCGTGCGTCCCGAACACCGAGAGTGGCGGCAGCATGGCGTAGAGCGCCAGCAACGCCGGCACCAGCGCCAGCTTGCCCAACAGCGCGCGCCCGAACGCCTTGCCCAGTAGCCACCAGGCGCGGCCGATCGGCGCCGCGGCCACCGCCCGCGCTTGTGCCGGGGCCCGGCGCGCAGTCTCGTCCAGCGCGGACGCCAGCGCACCAAGCAAGGTGAACAGGCTGGTGCGAGCCATGCGCGTTCCTGTTGGAAAGGTCGGCGCCATTCTCACCGAGATCGCGTGGCGGCGCCGCGCGCCACAGCATCACCCGCACTCGGCTACCCTGCGGCCCAGCCCCGCACCGCCAAGGAGACGCCATGGACCAGTTCCTCACCGCGCCCCGCGCCATCGTCGACGACGTGCTCGCGGCCGCCGCCATGCTGCAACCGCTGCTGCTCTCCGAGGCCGACAGCGGCACCCGCATCGTGCTGCAGGCTGCGCGCGATCCGCGCCAGGTCGCGGTGCTGTCCGGCGGCGGTGCCGGGCACGAACCGGCCCATGCCGGCTTCGTCGGCCCGGGCATGCTCAGCGGCGCCATCGCCGGCGACCTGTTCGCCTCGCCCGGCGTGGAGGCGGTGCTAGCGGCGATCCGCGCCTGCGCCGACGCGCCCGGCGTGCTGCTGGTGATCAAGAACTACACCGGCGACCGGCTCAACTTCGGCCTGGCCGCCGAGCGCGCCCACGCCGAGGGCATCGACGTGGCCAGTGTGCTGGTCGCCGACGACATCGCCCTGCCCGACGCCGCGCAGCCGCGCGGCATCGCCGGCACGGTGCTGGTGCACAAGTACGTGGGCCACCTGGCGCGCGAGGGCGTGCCGCTGGCCGAACTGGCGCAGCGCGGCCAAGCCTTCGCCGATCGCCTGCTGTCGCTGGGCATGGCGTTGTCCAGTTGCAGCGTGCCCGGCCAGCACGTGGGCCGTCGCGCACCGGAACTGGGGCTGGGCATCCACAACGAGCCGGGTGCGCGGCCGGTGCAGCCGGGCGCGGTGGAAGAGGCGCTGGCGCTGGTGCTGGACCCGCTGCTGGCACAGGCCGATGCCCGCCTCGGTGCCGACGCGCCGCTGGTGCTGATGCTCAACGACCTCGGCGGCTGCTCGACGCAGGAACTGGGCGTGCTGACGCGGCTGGCGCTGCAGCGCATCGGCGTCGACCGCATCGCGCTGATGCCGCTGCCGGCGGCGCTGATGACCTCGATGGACATGCACGGTTTCTCGATCACTCTGGCGCCGGCCGATGCCGACGTGCTGGCCGCGCTGCAGGCGCCGGTGCAGACCCTGGGCTGGCCCGGCGTGCGCGTGCCGCACGCGGCGCAGACCTTTGCTCCGGTGCTGAAGCGCGACGACAGCCACCGCCATGGCGCGCGCGACGCGCAGTGCGCCGCGGCACTGGCCCGCGTGGCGCAGGCGCTGATCGCCGCGCAGGCGGAGCTGGACGCGCTGGACGCGCGCAGCGGCGATGGCGACGCCGGCAGCACCTTCGCCGCCGGCGCGCGCGCCCTGCAGCAGGCATTGGACACCGATGCGCTGGCGACCGGCGATGACGCCGCACTGGCGCGCGGCCTGGCGGCGACGATCGAACACAGCATGGGCGGCTCCAGCGGCGTGCTGCTGTCGATCCTGTTCACCACCGCCGCCGGCGCACTGGCGGACGGCCGCGACTGGGTGCAGGCCCTGCAGGCCGGCGTGGCCCGGATGCAGCACTACGGCGGCGCGCAACGCGGCGACCGCACCCTGCTAGACGCGCTGCTGCCGGCGCTGGACGCCCTGGCGCAGGGCGCCGGCGTGGGCGCCGCCGCGCGCGCCGCACGTGCTGGCGCCGATGCCACCGCACACCTCACCCGCGCTGGCGCCGGCCGCGCTGCCGCGGTGCCCGCGGACGCACTGCGTGGCGTGATCGACCCCGGCGCCGAAGCGGTGGCGCGGGCGTTCGCGGCGTGGGGGTGAAGCGACCGGTCGGGTCGGCCAACGCGGCGCAAGGCAGGTATGGGTAACGAGGGCAGCAGGCATCGTCGGGAACGGCTGTCGCGGCTGAAGCCGCTCCCACGACGAACCCCACATGCGTGGCGTCATCACCGCACACGCACGCAGATTCGCATGCAGTTCAAGGACCATCGCCGGCTGCAGCCTTTGTAGGAGCGGTTTCAGCCGCGACAGGCTTCACCGGGAACGCCCGTCGCGGCTGAAGCCGCTCCAACAGATGGCGCCATCGGGGCTGCAATGGGCTGACCGGGTGCACTGTGGGAGGGACTTCAGTCCCGACCCGTGTAGCCCGGATCGCCAGCGCCCTTCGGCACCACGACCCGCGGCCCGCTACTCCGCCGACGCAGCCTCCAGCACCTTCGCCACCGCCTGCAGCGAGCCGCGCACCGAGCCGGGCTGAAGCGTCAGCGGCTGCACCTTGCCGCGCACCACCACCTCCATGCGCTGCGGCACCCCCTGCGCATTGCCGACGATGCGGTAGGTAGTGTCGCCACGCTCGAAGCTGAGCACGTGCCGGTCCGCGTCGTAGTCCATCGCCTCGCGTTCGGCATCCGGATACAAAAGGTCCACCCGCTGCTGCGCGCCGATCGCGGCATAGAACGGCTTGCTGCTGGCGCCATCGCCGACGTTGGCGAACACCACGATGCGCTTTCCGGCCGGCGCCAGGCGGAACTCGAGCAGGATCTTGCGCTGGCCCACCGCAGTCTCGCCTTCCTCGTCCCACACGTAGTGCATGTCGGGCACGCGCTTGCCGCCACGGTCGCGATACACCGTCTCCTGCTCCAGTCCCGGCCCGTCGCCGCGCGCGTCAAAGACCGTTTCGCTCTCCAGCAGCGGCGCGCCATCGCGGATCGAGTACGTCGCGTACTGGTGCCAGCAGCAGCCGTCCTTGGTCATGGTGTGGATCTCACGCGCCTCGGCATCCACCTGGAACAGGCCACAGTTGCTCTGCGCCAGCTCGGTGAAGCCGGGACTGGCCTCGAAGCCGTCGGCGGTACCCAGATACACCTGGTAGGACGGGCCGTGATAGCAGCTGTTCTGGCCGTCCATCACCGCCAGGTCCTTGATGCCGTCGAAGTTGAAATCGTCGTAGATCAGCACGCTCTGTTCGCCGTACGGCAACTCATGCACGTTGGCTTTGACCTTGGTGCCCTTGGCATCGGTGTCCACCACCAACTCTGGCGAGGCCACTTCGAGCAGCGGCGTGGCGTTGCCGCGGGCAAACACGCGCACGATTCCGGGCCGGAACACCCCGTCGTTGTCCTCGACCTCCAGCGTCGCGCGGTAGCGGTCGGAAAAGTCCTGCAGCTCGTAGCTGCGGCGCTTGCTGGCAGCAAAGGCCTTGTCGTCGAAATCCTCGCCGGCATAGCGCTGGGGCGCGGCCGCGGCGGTCGCGTTCGCCGACAGCAGCACGGCCAGCAGCGCGCACGCGACAAGGACCGCGGCACGACGGACGGCAGGGAAAACGACGACGGGCATGGCAGCGCTCCTGGCAGGTGACAGCGAACTCCCAGAATAAGCCCGGCCGTGGCACTGGAACAGAGGCGGCCGACCGCCTGCGACGTCAGAACAAGGCACGCGCGAAGGAGCGCAGGGCGTTGCGCACCTCGGTGGCGACGCCGGCACCGTCGTCGCCCAGCAAGACCATGACCAGTAGCGCAAGGATCACCACCGCCACCAGCAGCGCGAGCCGACGTCGGCTCATCGGGCCATGGCCACGCCGACACCGCGTGCCTGTGCGCGCATCGCGCCGTCGGGCGGTGCGGTCTCCGGCGCATCGCACCGCTGGCCGCGCCGCAAGCGGGAGCATCGACGCGCTCCGCGCGATATCGCCTGTTCACTCCACCGCATTCCGCTTCCGATCCTCGCTATCGCAACGCGGCAGGATACGACGCATCACCATGACGAGGACGCCATCGCCAGCGCCGGGGGTAGCGCCGACGGCGGCAGACCATGTGCAAGGCCGGGATCGCGCCTGTCGTGTGACAGCGACCATTGCCCCCTTCCCGGCAGCGAATGCAGGCACCTCCCGGCAGCGGCGCCCAGCCGACGCGCGCGGCGGGATTCACCGCGCAACGACCCGGCCATCGCCACACTCGACCGCGCCTACCCTTGCCCGGAGCCCACCTTGAGCGCGACGCCCGACGCGGCCGACACCCCGCACGTGATCGGCGGCCTCAGCCGCCGTACCCAGATCCTGCGCCTGCTGCTGCGCTACCGCAGCTCCGGGGTGTTTTCCGGCATGGACATGGAGACCGCCCAGGGCGAGCACGAGCTGCCGCCGGAAGGCACGCCGGAACAGTTCGTCACCGACCTGGAAGCGTTGGGCCCGACCTTCGTCAAGCTCGGGCAGATGCTGTCCACGCGCCCGGACGTGGTGCCGCCGGAGTTCGCCACCGCCCTGGAGCGGATGCAGGAGAACACCGCGCTGATTCCGAGCGAGCGCATCCGCGAGATCGTCGAGGCCGAACTCGGCGTCGGCATCAACAAGGCCTTCTCCGCCTTCGACGACACGCCGCTGGGCAGCGCCTCGCTGGCGCAGGTGCACCGTGCCGCGCTGCGCGACGGCACGCCGGTGGCGATCAAGGTGCAGAAGCCCGAGGTCGCCGCGCAGGTGCGCTCGGACCTTGAGGTGCTGCGCAGCTTCGCCAACGCCGCCGACAAGCTCACCGGGCTGGGCCGGCGCATCCGCTTCGCCGACTGGCTGGCCGAGTTCGGCAAGGCGCTGCTGGCCGAACTGAACTACGAGGCCGAAGCCGAGAACCTGGCGCGCTTCGGCGAGCACCTGCGGCCGTTCCCGCAGCTGTGGGTGCCGCAGCCGGTGTGGGACCTGTGCAGCCGCCGCGTGCTGACCATGCAGCTGGCCGAAGGCGTGCGCGTGGACAAGATCTCCGGGCTGCGTCGCACCGAGCAGCCGATGGACGACCTGGCCGCGGCACTGGTGCGCGGCTACCTGGACCAGATGTTCGTGCATGGCGAGATCCATGCCGACCCGCATCCGGGCAACCTGCGCGTGCTCGCCGACGGGCGCCTGGCGATCTTCGACCTGGGCATGGTCGCGCACGTGCCGCCGAAGCTGCGCGAGCGCCTGCTCAAGTTGCTGTTCGCGGCGGTCGACGGCCGCGGCGAGGAAGTGGCCGAGGAGACCATCGCGCTGAGCACGCGCCTGGAGGACTTCGACGAGGAGCGCTACCAGCGCGAGACCGGGCAGATGATCGCCCGCTACGCGGCGCACGACGCCATGTCCGAAGGCCGGGTGGTGCTGGACCTGGTGCGCATCGCCACCACCTACGGGCTGCGCACGCCGCCCGAGCTGAGCCTGCTCGGCAAGACCCTGCTGAACCTGGAAGCGGTATGCCGCGCGCTGTCGCCGCACCTGGACACCCGCGTGGTGGTCGAGGACCAGTTGCAGCACGTGATGCGCGCGCGGTTGAAGAAATCGCTGTCGGCGGCCAACCTGGCCAGCGAGGCGATGGAACTGCAGGCGCTGCTGCGCGAAGGCCCGCGCCGGCTCTCGGACATCCTCACCCTGGCCGCGGAGAACCGCCTGCAGGTACGCGTGGCCGGCCTGGAGGAATCGCGGCTGATGGAGAGCCTGCAGAAGATCGCCAACCGCGTCGCCGCCGGCATCGTCACCGCCGCGCTGATCCTGGCCTCCACGCAGATGATGCGCATCGACACCGGCACCAAACTGTTCGGCTACCCGGCGATCGCGATGGTGCTGTTCCTGCTCGGCGTGGTGCTGGGCCTGGGCATCGTGGTCAGCGCGGTGCTGTTCGACCGGCGCATCCGCGCCCGCGAGGAGCGCGGCAGGCGCTAAAGGCCGGGATTGGGGAATCGGGATTGGGGATTCGTAGGAGCGGCTCAGCCGCGACCTGCAGCGCCGGCAGCTGGCGGCCAAAGCCGCTTCGCGCGCCACCAATCCCTAATCCCGGCTCTCCCGCGGCTCACGCAACAGCTTCACTTCCTGCGGCGACTCCAACGCGATGCCTTCCTCGGCCAGGCGCTCCAGCAGGGCGAAGAACAGTTCGCTACGGGTGCCGTAGGTGAGCCGCGGCGAGGCCACGTAGGCGAAGCTGTTGAGGGTGACGTGGCCGTTGGCGATGGAGTCGATGAACACCGACGGCGCCGGGTCGTCCAGCACGCCCGGATGTGCCGCGTACAGCTCCAGCAGCAGCGCGCGCAGCTTGGTCACATCGGTGCCCAGCGACACCGCGAACTGGATCTGCACCCGGCCCAGCGGCCCGGCCAGGGTCATGTTGCGCAGGGTCTTGGTGATCAGCTCGGAGTTGGGCACGATCAGGGTGGAGCGATCGCCGACCTGGATCTCGGTGGCGCGCACGCTGATCCGGCGCACGTCGCCCTCCTGGTCGCCGATCTTGATCCAGTCGCCGATCTTGACCGGGCGCTCAGCGAGCAGGATCAGGCCGGACACGAAGTTCTGGGTGATCGACTGCAGGCCGAAGCCGATACCGACCGACAGCGCGCTGACCACCAGCGCGATCCGCTCCAGGCCGATGCCCAGCGCGGCCAGCGCCCACAACGCCGCCAGGATGATGCCGACATAGCGCGCCACCGTGCTGATCGAGTTGCGCGAGCCGTCGTCCAGTTCGGTCTTGGGCAGATAGGTCTGGGTCAGCCAGCGATGCAGGTACTGCATGACGCCCAGGCCAAGCAGCAACACCAGCACCGAGCGCACGATCGCGCCCGGGTACAGCACCACCTTGTCGCTGACGCGGATGCCGTCGGACAGCAGCGAGAACCAGTCCGAGACGATCGAGACGTTGGTGCCGAACGGCATCAGCAGCGCGCCGATGCCGATCAGCAGCAGCACCACCCGCAGCAGCGCCGAGGTCAGCACCCCGGCCTGCTCGAGCCGGCTCGAGCGCACCCCGAACGCGCCATTGGCGGCGCGGCCGATGCGGCCTTCGCTGGCGAACAGCCACAGCGCGAAGTCGTCGGCGAAGGTCATCAGCAGCCGCACCGCACCGACGATCATGGTGATCCAGATGATCTGCCGGGTGATGAACAGGCCCAGGTGCAGATAGCCCAGCAGCGCCGCGAGCAGCGCCACCACCACCGCGACCTTAACCAGCACCCCGATCAGCGCCAGGGCGCCGCCGTGCTGCCCGGGCGGCGGCGGTTGCGCGTTGGCCAGGGCCTGCTCCGCCGCTTCGGCGTACTGGCGCCGGCGCAGCCGCGACAGACTGGTCAGGGTGGCCAGGATCAGCACGCCGTAGACCAGCGCGATCACCCCATCGGCGGCGACGGTGGCCGAGTCGCTGGTGCGCGCGGCCTGGTTGATCACCAGCAGCATGCTGCTGAGCCAGGCCAGCGCCGCGGTGGCCCAGGTGTACTTGCGCAGGCGCCGCGCGGTGGCGTCGTCGATCGGGAACAGCCGCCAGCTCGGCTGGTTCGGCAGCAGCACGCTGGCGCCGAGCGAACCCATGAACGCCGCGGCGAAGCTGACCACCACGAAGCCGTTGAGCACTGCGTCCAGGCGCTCCGGCACCGCATCGATGCTGCGCAGCGCTTCGGCCAGGGCCAGCGCGGCCAGGCCCGGGGTCAACGTGCCCAGCAGCAGGAACCAGATCGCCAGGCCCGACCGGCGCAGGCGGCTGCCCGGCGCGCGCGACACCGCATAGCGCTTGCCCAGCCAGCGCAGCAGGTAGCGCAGCGGGAACAGCAGGATCACCGCGATGGCGATGCCGAAACCGAGCGCGCCGCTGCCATGCTCGGCGATCGCGTCCTGCAGCGACTGCATGCCGAGGGTGTACAGCGCCAGCAGCTTGGCCTGGTCGTCGGGAAAGTCGTCGGCGATCTGCTTCCACAGCGCCGGCGACAGCGGCGACGGCGAGCGCAGCGACAGCTCCTGGCTGAAATGCTCGGCGCGCACGCGTTCGATCTCGTCGGCCAGTTGTCGTGCTTCCACCACCATCAGCTTGCCGCGCTTGACCCCCGAGTCCAGGCTGTCGCGCTGCTTGGTCAGCGCCTTGCGTTGCGCGGTGATGTCGGGCGAGTCGCCGGTGGCGGCCGGGCCGAGTTGTTGCAGGCGTGCCTCCACCTGCACCAGCTGCGGCGCAAGGGCGTCCACCGCGGTCTGCGCATCGCTGGCGGCGTCGGAGACCTGCGCGACCAGGTCCTGGAAGGCGGTCTGGTTGCCCGCATCCACTTCCTTGCCGCGCGCATCCTTCAGCGACTTGGCGGCGTTGTCCAGCAGGGTCTGCGGATCCGGCGGCGCATCGTCGGTGTCCTGCGGCTGGGCCGAAGCCACCGTCGCGCACAACCACAACAGCAGCAGGACCCAACGCAACAGGGACGACGAGGACGCGGAACGGGGCAGCAGGCGCACGCAGGGACCGGCACAGGCAAGCGCGGACCACCGCGCGTGCGGCGCACTATACGGCGCGGTGGTTGAACCGGGCCAGGGGTGGGCGCGGCGACTGGTGCGGGCACGCGTGTCGCCTGGGCGCACGGGTGCCTGCCGGCCGCCTGTCGCAACCGAAGCGCGCCGCTCATCACGACGGAAGCCTGGCGTAGGAGCGGCTTCAGCCGCGATGAACGTTCCCGGTAACGCCCGTCGCGGCTGAAGCCGCTCCTACGGCGGCAGGCGGGTCGCCGTGACCGATGCCCGGGTTCACTGCGCCGTCGTCAGCACGATCTTGCCGATATGCGCGCTGGACTCCATCAGCGCATGCGCCTGCGCCGCCTCCTGCAGCGGGAAGCAGCGGTCCACCTGCGGCTTGATCCGGCCCTGCGCCAGCAGCGGCCACACCTGCTGCTCCAGCTCGCGCGCGATCGCCGCCTTTTCCATCACCGAACGTGGGCGCAGGGTCGAGCCGGTGTGGGTCAGCCGCTTGGCCAGCAGCGGCATCAGGTCCAGCTCGCGCACCTTGCCCTGCTGGATGCCGATCTGCACGATGCGCCCGTCCAGCGCCGCGGCCTGGTAGTTGCGCGCCAGGTAGTCGCCGCCGATCAGGTCCACGATCACATCGGCGCCACGGCCCTCGGTCAGGCGCATCGTCTCGGCCACGAAGTCCTCCTCGCGGTACAGGATCGCCGCCTCCGCGCCCAGCGCCAGACTGGCCGCGCGCTTGTCGGCCGAGCCGACGGTGCTGATCACCCGTGCGCCGAAGGCACGCCCCAGCAGCGTGGCGACGCTGCCGATACCGGAGGTGCCGCCGTGCACCAGCAGGGTCTCGCCGGACTGCAGGCGGCCGCGCTGGAACACGTTGGTCCACACGGTGAAGAAGGTTTCCGGCACCGCCGCGGCCTCGGTCAGGCTCAGCGCCGCCGGCACCGGCAAGGCATTGCGCTCGTGCACCACCGCGTACTCGGCATAGCCGCCGCCGGCGACCAGCGCGCAGACCTGGTCGCCCAGCCGGTAGCGCTCCACGCCCTCGCCCAGGCCGACCACCTCGCCGGCGAACTCCAGCCCCGGCAACGGCGAGGCACCCGGCGGCGGCGGATAGCTGCCCTGGCGCTGCATTACGTCGGGGCGGTTGACGCCGGCCGCGGCCACCCGCACCAGCAGTTCGCCGCGCCCCGGATGCGGCAACGGCACGCGCACCGGCACCAGCACCTCGGGCGCACCGGGCTGGCGAATCTCGATTGCGGTCATGGTGTCGGGCAGCGCAGCGGCGTGGGTCGGGGACATGGCGGGGTCCTGGCAAGGAGCGCGGCGCACGCAGGCGCAGGCGCGTGGGGGAACCGCGATGATCGACCTTCGCCGCTGAGTGGTCCGTGACGGCGGGCGGCATTCCCGGACCCGGTGGCACGCGTAGGAGCGGCTTCAGCCGCGACAGGCACGACGTAGGAACGCCCGGTCGCGGCTGA
Organism: Xanthomonas sp. 3307; assembly: GCF_014199735.1. Lineage (NCBI taxonomy): Bacteria > Pseudomonadati > Pseudomonadota > Gammaproteobacteria > Lysobacterales > Lysobacteraceae > Xanthomonas > Xanthomonas sp. 3307. Next base: position 309,955 of record NZ_JACHOG010000004.1, read on the forward strand.
AGCCGCTCCTACGGTGCCGCCAAGCTAATCGCCCACCTGCACCGCCTGTGCCGGCCACTCGGTCATCGGCGGCACCGCAGCCTCGACCCGCTGCGGATCCAGCTGCGCCTGCAACGCCGGCAAGGCGATCGCCAGCGGGCAGCGCAGGCGGCCGCCGCAGCCGGGCAACGGCCAGCGCCGCTCGCGCAGGCCGCGGCCATCGAAGCGGTTGGCACGCAGCGCCTGCAACGTCGGCACCACGCTGCGCAGTTGCAGGAAGTCGTGGCCGTCCTGCCGCACCAGTTCCAGCAGCAGCGCGCCGCCGGGCGGATACGCGTCCGGCTGACCGTGCACCAGCGGATCGATGCCGAACAAGCCGGCCAGATGCGCCAAATTGGTGTCGTGCCCCAGCAGCACCAGCGCACGCGTGTCCGCCGGCGCCAGTGCCGCCACCGCCGGCGCTTGCCCGGCCGCCGCCTGCAGCGTCGCCAGCAGGTGCGCGAGCAGGTTGGAGCCGCCGGCGCGTGCCGCCGGCAGCGCACGCTTGCTGTAGCCGAAGGAGGCGTTATGCAGGCCGATCAGCCGCTGCAGCGCCACCGCGTCGGCGCGCCCCCACGCCACTTGCGGCATCGGCAGGCCCTGCGCGTACTCCAGCATCAGGTTCTCGGCCAGGCTGCCGGCGGTCTTCAACGCCTTGGCCGCCTGCGCCGGATCCTGCAGCCGCTGCGGATCGTCCAGGCTCTGTGTCCCCTGCGCGGCGCAGGTCGGGGCGGCGCAGCCGGACAGCACCCGCTGCAACGCGCGCAGGCGGCTGCGGGTGGCCGCGTCCAGGTGCAGCGGTGCCGCGGGCGCATCGTCGTCCTTGTCCTCGTCCTTGCCGAAATGGAACAGCGGGTTGTTCTGCGTCGTCGGCAACGCCAGGTAGTGCGCCCGACAGCCCTGCAGCAGGCCTTCGGTGAAGGCGGCCGCGCTGTCGTGGTTGCGCGGCGTGCTGTCGGCGATCACCAGTGCGCCGGACGCGGCGCAGTCCGGCGCCAGCACCGCTGTGGCCAGCCAGCGCTGCCGGTAGCGCGCGCCCAGCGCCTGCATGCCGCCGGCACCGTGCGCCGTGAGCTGGCCGGGCGCCACCGGCCATTGCGGCCAGGGCTGTGCAGCGTACTTGGCCAGGTCCTGTGGCGATTGCGTCGGTGCGCGCACGCCGTGACGCATCACCACGATCGTCAGGCGCACCTCCGCGGCGGTCGATGCCGCGTCCGCCTTAGGCGATGCGACCGCCGGCCAGGCGACGCTGGCGACGCATAGCCACGCGGCCAGGCGCCATGCGCTGCGCACGCGTGCGAATCGGGAAGCGGACATGGCGGGCCTCAGAACTTCAGCGACAGGTCGAGGAACACGCCGCGCCCGGCCAGGCCGAAGTACAGCGGCTGGTTGTCGGAGGAGCGGGTGCCGGCGTAGCCGATCAGCGCATGCCGGTTCAGCAGGTTGTTGACGTCCATGCTGATCGAGTATCCCTTGAGACCGTAGAGCCCGTGCGTGCTGCGGTAACCTAGCGCCGCGTCCAGGCTGGCGTAACCGCCCAGACGCTGGTCGTTGCCGAACACCGTGGCACCGCTGGGCGTGGTGGTGTTGTCCACGCCGTACTGCGCGCCCACCACCTTTTCCATCAGCGAGCCGAAGTAGCCGGTGCCGCTGTTGTACAGCAGGCCCAGCGCCGCGGTCACCCGCGGCGTGCCGGCCACCTGGGTGCTGCTGTGCTTGTAGGTGGCCTCGTTGTAGCTGGCGTTGGCGTACAGGCTCAGGACCGGCGTGAGCGCGTAGGTGGCCTCGGCCTCGGCGCCGCGGTACACCGCACCGCCACCGTTGACGAAGGCGCTCTCGGTGCCGTTGTCGGTCGTGACCAGGGTCTGGCTGATGTAGTTGCTGAAGTCGATGTAGTAGATGTCGGCGCCGAAGGTCAGGCCGCGCGCGGCATAGCTGGTGCCGAGCTGATAGTTGCTGGTCAGTTCCGGACGCAGGCCACGGGTGCCGTTGAGTTCGATCACGTCGATCGGCGGCGCCAGGAAGCCGCGCGCAGCCTGCACGTAGCCGCTCCAGTGCTCGTTGAAGGCCTGGTGCAGGCTCAGCGACGGCAGCGTGGCGTCGTAGCTGGCCGCGCTGTGCGCGGGCGCCGGCGGCGTGCTCTTGTTGACCTCGGCATCGAGCTGACGCTGCACGCGCGCGTAGCGCAGGCCCGGGCTGAGGGTGAGGCTGTCGCTGAGTTTCCAGTCGTACTGCAGGTACGGCTGCAAGGTGTCGGTGCGGTCGTGCAGCTTGTAGTTGTACAGCGGCCCGTACTTGGTGCCGCTGGCCGCGCCGGTGCTCATGTCCACCGGCAACTGCAGGCGCTCGTCGAGGTTGCGCTCCACCCACACGCCGGTCTGCAACTGGCCCGGGCCGAGATCGCGCGCCAGCCGCAGCACGTCGCCGAAGGCGCGGAAGTCGTTGTCCGAGAGCTTGCCCGGCACGTCCTTGGCGGCCTTGGACAGCTTCTTGCCGGTGGCGCCATAGAAGGTCACACCATTGTCGGCAGCGCTCTCGCTGGTGGGGATGCTGGTCTTGGACGCGGTGTGGTCGAAGCTGTTGTAGTAGACCTTGTTGTCCAGGTCCCAGTCGCCCAGGCGCGTGCTCAGGCCCAGGTAGGTGAAGCTGGAGTAGTAGGCGGCAGCGTTGTAGCCGGTGTAGTTCTGCAGGGTCGGATCGTCGCCCAGGCCGTAGCGCCAGCCGTGCTGCGCGATCTGCGCGCGGGTGGCGCCCTGCACGGTGTTCTGGTGCTCCTGGTTGTAGCTGCTGACGAAGGTCAGCGTGGTGGCCTCGCCGAGGTCGCTGACGGTCTTGAGGAAGGCGTGCTCGCGGCGGTCGTCGGTGCCTTTGAGGTAGGTATCGCTGGCCTCCTTGGACAGGTCGGCGAACAGGCGCGTGTTGCCGATGTGCTCGTCGGCGCTGACGCCGCCGGCCCAGGTGTTCCAGCTGCCGCCGGTGCCGTACACGGTGACGCCGTCCACCTCGCTGGGGTTGCGCGTGCGCAGCGCCAGGGTGCCGCCGAAGGTGGCGTTGCCGATGGTGGCGCCGCCGCCGGGGCCGCGGTCGATCTCGGCCTGACCGAGCACGTGGTTGTTGAAGTAGGCCGAGGTGGTGTGGTGCAGATCGCTGGCATCGCCGAACGGGATGCCGTCGAAGGTGATGTTGAACTGGCCGTCCTGAAAGCCGCGGATGCTGATGCCTTCGTTCTTGCCCAGGCCCGGGCCTTCCGGCGAGGTGGTGACCACGCTGGGCGCGTACTTGATGATGTCGTCGTAGTTCGAATTCAGGCGCAGGCCGTCGCGGATGAAGCGCTCGTCGATCACCGAGGTTGGCTGGCTCGCCTCCAGCGGCGCGGCGCTGGGCGCCAGTGTGTCGACACTGTTGGCGGTGACGTTGATCGGCGCCAGTTCACGCGGGCCGTCGTGCTCGCCGTCGGCCTCGCCGCGCGCCGGCGCGGCACTGCGCGGCGCCCGTGGCGCGGCAGCAGGCGCGGCGGCGGCGACGCTGCTTCGCACGATGGCGACCGAGCCGGGCGTCAACATGCGGTAGTCCAGGCCGGTGCCGGCGAGCAAGGCATGCAGTTGCTGCGGCGGCGCCAGGCCGGCCGGCGCGCCGCTGCTGCGCAGCCCCGTGGCCAGCGCCGGGTCGTACATCAATTGCAGGCCGCTGCTGCGCGCGAACTGGTCCAGCGCCTGCGCCAGCGGCATGGGCGCGATGGCCGACGCGGTGACGGCGGGCGCCGACCAAGCCGGCAGCGAGGACGCACTGCCGAGCAGCAGGGCGATGGAGACGACGAGAGGCTTGCGCATGACGATCACACCGGAGGGGAGGAAGGGCGGGCCCGCGCGTACTGCGCGACGGCCATGCTTCCTAGGAGTGCCCCGGTGCGCCGTGCGGCTACCGTCGATTTCGTGAATTTTTTCTTACAGCGGTGCCGGCGCGCGGCGGATGGTCACCGCGTGCGCATCGCGCTGTACCTGCACGTCCGGCAGGCTGCCCAGATAGGCGACGAAGGCCTCCGGGTCGCGCAGGTGGAACACGCCGCTGACCCGCCGCGCCGCCAGCGCCGGGTCGGCGATGTGCAGCGGCTGGGTGGTGTAGGCGTTGAACAGCCGCGCCACCTCGCCCAGGCTGCGATCCTGCACGCCGACCTGCGCCGGCAGCCAGGCGGTGGCGTCGGCGATGTCGGCATGGTCGCGCAGCGCCAGCACGCGGCCCTGCGCATCCACCCGCGCCTGCTGGCCGCCACCCAGGTCCGCCAGCGTCGGTCCTTCCGACGGCAGGTCGCTGCGATGCCACCACGCCGGGGTATCGCGCGACACCTGCACCCGTCCCTGCAACACGGTGACCCGCGCACCGCCGGCCTGCGGGTCGACCCCGAACACGGTGCCGACATCGCGCAGCACCAGCGTCCCGACGCTGACCCGCAGCGGCCGCGCCGGATCGTGGCCGAGATCGAACACCGCCTTGCCGCGCAGCAGGGCGATGTCGCGGCGCTGCGTGCCGTAGCGCACCGCGATCGCGCCACCGCGGTCCAGGTGCGCCACGCTGCCGTCGTCCAGGGCGACGTTGCGCGCCGCGTCTGCCGGCGCGGCGTATACGGTCGCCGGTACCGGCGTTGGCGCGCTCAGGCGCAGCGCCAGGCCGGCCACGGCCAGCGCCAGAAGGGCCGCCACCGCTAATGGCCAGCGCCTGCGCCGTGGCGCGACACGACGCGGATTGCGCGCCATCGGCATTGCATCCACATCCGGGCGCAACGGCACCACCACCGCCCCGCTGCGCAAGGCATGCGCGCGTAGCTGCGCACTGCTGGCCTGCTGCGCCTGCGCCGCGGACGGCAGGTCGCCATGCAGCCGCGCGATGTCGAGATAGGCGGCCACGTGCGCCGGCGATTGCCGCAACCAGGCCAGGAACTCGGCCTGCCGCGCCGGCGACAGCGCGGTCTCGCGCTGCGCCAGGTACCAGTCCGCGGCCGCCTCGGCGCTACGCTGCGACTCCTCACGCATAGCGCGCCATGCCCTGCCGGCACACCGCCAGGCCCTTGATGATGTACTTCTTGACCATGTGGCTGGAGATCTGCAGTTGCTCGGCGATCTCCTGGTAGCCCAGTTCGTCGCGATAGCGCAGCACCATCGCCGCGCGGCACTTGGGCGGCAGCCGCGCCATCAGCTCGGCCAGGCGCTGCCGGCGCTGCGCGCGGTGCACCTGCGCATCGGCCTCGCACGGCACCGCCAGCCGGTCCAGCACGTCGTCCAGGCAGGTGTCGCGCTGGCTGCTGCGCTGATGCAGCAGCGCGTGCTCGCGCATCAGGTTGGCGGCGATGGTGAACAGGTAGGCTTCGGGATTGGCGATCTCCGGCGCGTGCGCCTCGCTGCGCTGCAGGCGCAGCCACACTTCCTGCAGCAGGTCGTCGGCATCCCAGGCCTCGGCGCGGCGCTTGCGGAAGTAGCGGCTCAGCGACGGCCGCCATTGCAGGAACAGCCGCGACAACGCCGGCAGGGGTTCGGAACGCACCAGCCACTCGCAGTGCCGGCGCCATCGGCAGCCGGCGATTCGGAAAGGCGCGATGCTCGTCGCCGGCGATGACAGTCCGATGACGCATGGGTCGTGCGGGCGCAGATGAGCGGTTGCGCCCCAGCAAGCATTCAGTTCACGGCACCGACTGCCGGGTTCGCTGGATCGGCGCATGCGACGCGGCCGGTCACCGCGCCTGCGCCATCGCCATCGCCATGGACGCGGCGGCGGCGCATCCCAGCGTTTCCCGTGCGGGACAGGATGTCCTTCGGACCGGCCTTCCGTTCCCTCGGCACCGCCCCATATCGTGAAGATTGCCGCACCCATCCTCGGGCGGCGTTCGCACGAAGGATCTCTCCATGACCGACCCCATCGTCCAGATCAAGCCGCTTGGCTTCCCTTGGGACACGATCGACCCGTTCCTGTTCTGCGTCTACCACGACGATGCCTACCCCGCCGGTAACGGCGCGATGGGGCCGGCGGCGTCCCTGCACGGCCGCGCCATCGGCCAGGACTTCAGCCGCAAGGACGGCTGGAGCATGTATCACGGCGAGGAGATTCCCGGCTTTCCCGGTCATCCGCACCGCGGCTTCGAGACCGTGACCATCGTGCGCAAGGGCCTGATCGACCATGCCGACTCGCTCGGTGCGGCGGCGCGCTTCGGCGCCGGCGACGTGCAATGGGTGACGGCCGGCGCGGGCATCGTCCATTCGGAGATGTTCCCGCTGCTGGACACGGCGGCGCCCAACCCGCTGGAACTGTTCCAGATCTGGCTCAACCTGCCGGCGCGCAACAAGCTGGCCGCGCCGCACTTCACCATGTTCTGGTCGGAAGACCTGCCGCGCTTCACTGCCACCGACGACGCCGGCCGCACCACCGAGGTGGCCTGCGTGGCCGGCCGCATCGGCCCGGTCGACGCCGCGCCCGGCAGCGCCGGCGGCCCGCTCGCGCCGCCACCGGATTCGTGGGCCGCGCAGGACGACGCCGATGTGGCCATCTGGACGATCCGCATGGCACCCGGCGCACGCTGGACCCTGCCCGCCGCGCAAGGCCGCGGCACGCGCCGCAGCCTGTACTTCTTCAAGGGCGCAGCGGTGACGGTGGGCGGACGCCCGGTGACCCGCCACGCGGCGATCGAGTTGCGCGCCGATCAGGCGGTCGAGTTGGTCAGTGGCGACGGCGAGGCGAGCGAGTTCCTGGTGCTGCAAGGCCGACCGATCGCCGAACCGGTGGCGCAACACGGTCCGTTCGTGATGAATACCCAGGCCGAGATCGCCCAGGCCATGGCCGACTATCGCCGCACCCAGTTCGGCGGCTGGCCATGGCAGGACGAGGCGCCGGTGCACGGCAGCGACCCGACCCGCTTCGCGCGACATCCGGATGGGCGTGAGGAGTGGCCGGCGCCGCACGCGGTCGCCGCCAACGGCTAGGGCGTGTCACCGATTCCCGAGGCCCCAACGCTGCGCGTCGCTTCGCGCCGTACCCTCACCCCAACCCCTCTCCCGACGGGAGAGGGGCGATGCGCTCAATAGCGGGCCGAGGCCAGCGCCTGCGCGCGCTCCAGTTGCTCGGCGATGCGCTTGCGCGCCTGCTGCAGTTCCTGGCGGGTGGCGTCTTCCTTGGCCGCCGGCACCAGTTCGGCATCGATCACCGACAGCGCATCGGAGTACTGCCGTACCACGGCCGCCGCGTAGGCGTTCATGTAGGCGGAGTTGTCCTTTTCGTCGCCAAGCGCCTGCAGCTGCGCACGGCCCTTGGCCACCTGTGCGGCGATCTTCTCGGCATCGCCGGGTCCGCCCTTGCCGGCCGTGGCCGGGTCGGCGTCGTGGTGCACGGCGATGGTTTCGCGGGCGAAGTCGGCCACGGTCTTGCTGACGTCACGCGACAGCGCCTGCTTAGACAACGCCACCACATTGCCCTCGAGCACCTGCAGCATCGCCTTGGCCGAGGCGTCGCCGCCGATCGGCGCGCGCCCGCTTTCGCCACCGACCGGTGCGGCCGTAGGTTCCGGCGAGGTCGCCGGTGCGGTGCGCGAGGCCTGGTCGCCGGGCTTGCCGCAGCCGCTCAGTGCTACGGCGGCGAGCGCCGCGAACAGGGACAGGCGGACGGGATGAAGAGGTGAGGTCATGGAACGCTCCTGGTTGGTCTGCGTTCCACCATGCCCAGCCAGCGCGCAAACCTGCGTGAATCGTCGGCGGCTGGTCGTGACGCAGTGCGCGATCGCGCGCACCAGGAGCGCCTTGCAGGCTGGCCGGGTGATGACGGAGCGCAACGCGGCGGATGCTCGCTGCGCTCCGTGAGCGCCGCCATCGCAGCCCCGATGCCGGAGCCGGCCTGGCGCGACCGGCTCCGGCACGGCTCAGCCGCAGCAGTAGCAGACCAACGGCTTTCCGGGCCCGCCCGGCCCCAGCTCGCCGCCGAACGGCGCGCACTCCTGCTGGCAGGCCCAGGCGCTGCAGGCCGCCTCCTTCTCGATGCCGTCGCCGGCGGTCGCCTGCACCGCGCCGAAGCCCATGCTGGCCAGGAACACGGCCGCAAGCATCCCGTTGCGTAACGCTGTCCAACGCTGTTTCATGGCTTACTCCTCGATGGTTGCCAAGGCCGGCGGCACATCCGTGCTGCGCACTGCGGCCATCAGGTCCTGCATCCGCTCCGTGGTATCGAAGACGCCGACGCGCGCATAGCGCACGCGTCCCTCGCGGTCCAGTGCCAGCAGCGTCGGCACGTTGCGCGCGCGGAACAGCATCAGCGCGCGGCGATCGGTCAAGGTGGTCACCGGAAACGTGAAACCGTGCTCGGCGGCGTAGCGCCGCGCCTGCTCAGGGCTGCAGTGGCACACGCCCAGTACCTGCACGCCCGGCTGCTGCGTGGCCAGACGCTGCGCCGCCTGCACCACGTGCGACGCCGAGCGCCTGCAGTACGGGCAGGTGGTGGTGAAAAAGAACAGGACCTGACGCTCGGCGGTCGGCACGCCGAGCGTCAGCGGCGTGCCATCGACCGCGGCGACATCGATGCGTGGCACGTACATGCCCAGATACGGCTCGGTGGTGCGGGTGACGAACCAACGCCGTTCCTCGCGCAAGCCGCGGTTCTGCCAAGCCAGCACCAGCACCAACGCGCAGGCCGCCAGCAGCGCCAACCAACTCCAGGGAAACCGCCGCGCCATGCCGTGTGCCCGTGTCGCCGTGTTCCGTGCAGGCTGCGCAGCCGGGGCGCGATGGTCAACGCTTTGCGCGCGCGTGCAGCGAATGCGCGATCAGGCTGGGGATCGAGTCACGTGCGCCATGGGCGCGCATTCCAGCGGTGCACGGCGTCGGCGCACGCGCAGCGCAACTGCAGCGTGGACATGCGCGGCGCGCTTGCTCACAACGTGCAGACGCCGCGTTCACTGCCGTTAGCCACAGTGCACTGCATCGCCGATACGACGCCCGCAACGCAGGCGAGGCGGCGCATCGCATCGGTACCGCACTGGATGCCACACATGAATCAGGACGCATCCTGCGCGCCGAATGCACGCCGACAGGCCTTGCGATCGAACTGCAGGGCGGCGCGCATGCGCTGTTCGGTGAGCGGGCGCACGACCCAACTCACCTCCAATTCGCCACCACGGGACAGGACCGTGGGAATCGCCAGAAACCAGCGTGCACCGGGACCGCGGCAGTACCAGAACGCATCGCCTTGATTGACGACTGGGCTATCCGGCAAGAACGACAACCGCTGAGTCGTGCGGATGAACTGTTGCGCCTTCTTCACTATCTGCAGATCCACGCCGCGCAGAGCGGCGCCGTCGCTGTTGAAAGACAGGTGGCGAAACGACGCCATCAACAGGGTATCCATGCGGCGCTTGTTGTACCGATGGAGGACTACCGCCAGCAGCGCCGCGACCGCGGCGAACAGATAAAAGATCGCGTTCGCCATCACTCGCCCTCAGTCACCCGACCATCATGACCGATGCGCAGCGACACAGGCATGCGCCGTTATCACGGGCAGTTATCCGCACACGACACAAGACGCGATCGCACTTCCTGCAGGAAAACCTCCGCCACGGCACACCGGCAGACGTCAGCCACGACGCCTACGCCAACGCGGCACTGATCTGCGCCGCGGCATCGCAGACCGCGCGCATCGCCGCCTGCGCATCGATCGGTTGCGGGCGGCGTTCGATGAAGGGCACGGTCAGGGTGTAGCGGGCGATGCCGTGTTGCAGGATCGGTGCGGTCAGGTCGATCACGCCGACCACCGCCTCGCTGGGATGGATGCTGTAGCCCAGCGCGCGCACCTCTTGCGCCGCGGCCAGGAACGCGGCGCGGTCGTACGCCACCTCGCTGGCGTCCAGGCGTTGCAGCAACTGCGCCTGCGCGTCGGCCGGCTGGAACGCGAACAGCACCAGGCCGGAGGTGGAGTGCGCGAACGGACGGCGGTGGCCGGGACGCACCACCAATCCCAGGTCGCTGGGCACGTCCATCTGTGCGATGACCACGATCTGGTCGTCCGACGGCGCCACCAGGTGGCAGGGCTGGCGGATCGCGTCGGCCAGCGCGCGCATCACCGGCAGCGCCACTTCGGTGACGTTCTGCACCCGCGGCTGCTGCATGCCGAGCATGAACAGGCGATTGGTCAGCGTGTAGCCGCCCTCGCCCGCAGCCCGGGTCAGGTAGCCGCGCTCTTCCAGCACCTGCAGCATGCGGAAGATCTCGCCGCGCGAACGGCCGATGCCCTGCGAGATCTCGCCCATGCTCATCGGCCGCGCATCGCGCGCCAGCAGCTCCAGGATGTCCAGCCCCTTGTCCAGGGCGGGCGCACGGTACTTGGGCAAAGGGGTGGTCATTCCGTCGAGGACCCGGTAGCTGGTGAAGAGGACTAGGGTACAGGGACGCCGCACCGGCTCGCAGCGCTGGCGCCTGCGCTGCGTGGTCGGCGGCTGCACCTCCATGCAAATATGAACTCAAATTTTATATTTGCATGGCACTCGCCGGCGCAGTACGCTCCGCCGACAATCCGAACGCGACGCGGCACACCTTGGGAGGGGTAGGCGGCAATGCACTACAGCAGCGAACGCGCCACGCCGGCGCCCGCCAGTCTCACCCGGACCGCGCTTGCGCCATTGGTCCTGATCGTCAGCCTGTTCTTTCTGTGGGGCATGGCGAACAACCTCAACGACATCCTGATCAAACAGTTCAAGAAAGCATTCGAACTGACCGACCTGCAGGCCGGGCTGGTGCAGAGCGCGTTCTACCTGGGCTACTTCGTGTTCGCGATCCCGGCGGCGATGTTCATGCGCCGCTACAGCTACAAGGCCGCGGTGGTGCTGGGCCTGCTGCTGTACGCGGTCGGCGCGTTCCTGTTCTACCCCGCCGCGCAGGTGCACACCTACTGGCTGTTCCTGCTGGCCCTGTTCGTCATCGCTAGCGGCCTGGCATTCCTGGAAACCACCGCCAACCCGCTGGTCACCGTGCTCGGCCCTGCCGAGGGCGCGGCGCGGCGGCTCAACCTGGCGCAGGCGTTCAATCCGCTGGGCTCGATCACCGGCATCCTGGTCGGCCAGCACTTCATCCTGTCCGGCGTGGAGCACACTCCGCAGGAACTGGCAGCGATGGCGCCGGCCGCGCGCGAGGCCTTTTTCTCTGCCGAGTCGCTGGCGGTGCAGACGCCGTACCTGATCATCGGAGCGGTGGTGCTGCTGTGGGCGCTGCTGATCGGGCTGACCCGCTTCCCGGCCACCCGCGCAGGGGGCGACAGCGCCCACACCGGCGGCTTCGGCCAGTTGCGGCGCAACCGCCGCTTCGTGTTCGCGGTGATCGCGCAGTTCTTCTACGTCGGCGCCCAGGTCGGCATCTGGAGCTACCTGATCCGCTATCTGCAGGACGGCGTGCCCGGCACCCCGGAGAAGACCGCCGCCGATTTCCTCACCGTCTCGCTGGTGCTGTTCATGGCCGGCCGCTTCATCGGCACCGCGCTGCTGCGCTTCCTGGCGGCAGCGCGGCTGCTCGGCGTGTTCGCCCTGCTCAACCTGCTGCTGTGCGCGGTGGCGGTGGCGCTGCCGGGCTGGATCGGCCTGTATGCGCTGGTCGCCAGCAGCCTGTTCATGTCGGTGATGTTCCCGACCATCTTCGCCCTGGGCCTGGACGGACTGGACGACGACGCGCGCAAGCTGGGCGCCTCGCTGATCGTCATGGCGATCATCGGCGGTGCCGCGCTGACCGCGGTGATGGGTGCGGTGTCCGACCATGCCGGCATCCACTGGGCGATCACGGTGCCGGCGCTCGGCTTCGCGGTGATCCTCGGTTTCGCGCTGCATGCGGCGCGACACCGCGTGGCGCCCCTTCCCTCTGCCCGCGGAGCCTGAGCCATGCCGCGCCATTGCTACCTGCTGGACCTGCACGACGACCCGGCGCTGATCGCCGAGTACGAACGCTGGCACCGTCCCGACACCGTCTGGCCGGAGATCGTCGCCTCGCTGCGTGCCGCCGGCATCCGCGAGCTGGACATCCACCGCTGCGGCGACCGCCTGGTCATGCTGATGGAGGTGGACGAGGACTATTCGCCCGCGGCCAAGGCCGCCGCCGACGCGACCAATCCGCGCGTGCAGGCCTGGGAAGCGCTGATGTGGCGCTTCCAGAAACCCTTGCCCGGGTCGGCGCCCGGCGAGAAATGGCGCGAGGCGCTGCAGATCTTTTCGCTGCAGGCGGCGCTGGCGGAACAGGAGCGCAAGAGCACGGGCTGAGGCGTTTGCGAGAGGGACGTCCGTCCCGACGGCTGCTGCGGCCGGTGGGTTGATCGGCTTCGCTCGTCGCGGCTGAAGCCGCTCCTACGAGAGCGTCGGCGCAGCGCGGATCGCACACGTAGGAGCGGCTGCAGCCGCGACCGCTTCAACGCAGCCGGTGCGCTTCCGTCAGCGGAAACGCACCTACCCCGCAAAACTCAGGCGTCCTGCGCCGCCAGATCCGCACTCCAGAACGGGCCATCCGGATACAGGAACTCGCTGACCGAGGTGGCATGCATCTCGGCCGAGAAGCCCGGCGCCGTCGGCGCCAGATAGCGGCCGTGCACGATCCGCACCGGATCGACGAAGTGCTGGTGCAGGTGATCGACGAACTCGATCGCGCGGTCTTCCATCTTGCCGGTGATGGCGACGAAATCGGCCATCGCCAGATGCTGCACCAGTTCGCACAAGCCCACGCCGCCGGCATGCGGGAACACGCGCACGCCGAACTTGGCCGCCAGCAGCAGGATCGCCAGGTTCTCGTTGACGCCGCCCACGCGGGCGGCATCGATCTGGATCAGGTCCACCGCGCCGGCCTGCAGCAACTGCTTGAACACCACCCGGTTCTGGGTGTGCTCGCCGGTGGAGACCGGCACCGGCGCGATGCCGCGGCGGATCGCGGCATGGCCGAGCACATCGTCGGGGCTGGTCGGCTCCTCGATCCAGGCGATGTCGAACTCGGCCAGCCGGCGCATCCAGGCGATCGCCGGGCCCACGTCCCAGCGCTGGTTGGCGTCCACCGCCATGGCGATGTCCGGGCCGATCGCTGCGCGCGCCAGGCGGCAACGGCGGATGTCGTCCTCCACGTTGGCGCCGACCTTGAGCTTGATCGTGCGGAAGCCGTCGGCCACCGCCTCCTTGGCCAGACGTACCAGCTTCTCGTCGGAATAGCCGAGCCAGCCCGGCGAGGTGGTGTAGGCCGGATAGCCCTGGTCGAGCAGGGTCTGGATGCGCTCGGCGCGCAGCGGTTCGGCGTCGCGCAACATGGCCAGCGCCTCGTCCGGAGTCAGCGCGTCGCTGAGGTAGCGGAAGTCGATCGCGTCCACCAGTTGCTCCGGCGACAGCTCGGCGATGAAGCGCCACAGCGGCTTGCCGGCGCGGCGCGCGGCCATGTCCCAGGCGGCGTTGACCACGGCGCCGATGGCCATGTGCATCACACCCTTTTCCGGGCCCAGCCAGCGCAGTTGCGAGTCGTCGGTGAGGCTGCGCGCGAAACCGCCCAGATCGCCGATCACCGTCTCCACGTCGCGGCCGACCACGTGGTGCGCCAGTGCCGCCACCGCCGCGCTCTGCACGTCGTTGCCACGGCCGATGGTGAAGGCCAGGCCGTAGCCGGCGAGACCATCGTCGGCATCGGTGCGCAGGCGCAGATAGGCGGCCGAATAATCCGGATCCGGATTCATCGCATCGGAACCGTCGAGTTCGCGCGAGGTGGGGAAACGGACGTCGAAGGTCTCGAGCGCGACGATTTTGCTCATGGGGATCCTGGTCGATGAAGCGGTGGGAAAGTCAAAAAAAGCGGTGAAACAGCCCCTCTCCCCCCGGGAGAGGGGTTGGGGTGAGGGTGCGGGAGTGCAGGACTACCACAGCCCTCCGGAACACGAACGAAGCAAGCGCACGCGGACGTGGCGCTCCTGTACAAGCGGAGCCACAGCGGGATGGGTTGCGAGGTGGCTTCGCCCCTACCCTCACCCCAACCCCTCTCCCGGAGGGAGAGGGGCTTTTTCTCTCGCGTCTTGCAGCTACTGCGCGTCGCGCGGATGCGCGACGACGGCCTGGTGTTGCTCGCCCAGGCCTTCGATGCCCAGCCGCATCACGTCGCCCGGCTTCAGGTACACCTGCGGCTTCTGCCCCAGGCCCACGCCCGGCGGCGTGCCGGTGCTGATCACGTCGCCCGGCAGCAGGGTCATGTAGCGGCTGATGTGGCTGACCAGCTCGGCCACGCCGAACACCATCGTGCGGGTGCTGCCGTTCTGGTAGCGATGGCCATTGACCTCCAGCCACATCGACAGGTTCTGCGGATCCGGCACCTCGTCGGCGGTGACCAGCCATGGGCCGATCGGGCCGAAGCCGTCGCAGCTCTTGCCCTTCACCCACTGCCCGCCGTGCTCGAGCTGGAACGCGCGCTCGGACAGATCGTTGATCACCGCATAGCCGGCGACGTGCGACAGCGCGTCCTCCACCGACACGTCGCGCGCGGTATCGCCGATCACCACGCCCAGTTCCACTTCCCAGTCGGTCTTGAGCGAACCGCGCGGGATCGTCACCGTGTCGTTGGGGCCGCTGATCGCGCTGGTGGCCTTCATGAACAGCACCGGCATCTCCGGCACCGCCATGCCCGACTCGGCGGCGTGATCGGCGTAATTGAGCCCGACACAGATGAACTTGCCGACGCGACCCACGGCCGCGCCATAGCGCACCTCGCCGTCCACCTGCGGCAGCGTGGCTGGATCGAGCGCGCGCAGCCGGGCCAGACCGGCGGCGGTGAGGTGCTCGCCGGCGACGTCGTCGATCACCGCCGAGAGATCGCGCAGGTGGCCGTCGGCATCGAGCAGGGCCGGGCGTTCGTGGCCGGGTTCGCCGTAACGCAGCAGTTTCATGGGGAAATCCTCTGTCGGAAATGGGACGGCGCGGTCAGTTCGACCAGCCGCCGTCGATGATGTGGGTCTGGCCGGTGGTGAACGAGGATTCGTCCGAGGCCAGGTACACCACCAGCTGCGCGATCTCGCGCGGGTCGCCGAGGCGGCCCATCGGCTGGCGGTCGGTGAAGCTCTTCCACACCGCCTGCTCGTCGCCGCCCAGCGCCTTGACCCGCTCGCCTAGCGACGGCGTCTTGATCGTGCCGGGGCAGATCGCGTTGCAGCGGATGCCCTTGGCCACGTAGTCGGCGGCGATGGCCTTGCTCAGGCCGATCACCGCCGCCTTGGTCACGCCGTAGGCGAAGCGGTTGGGCACGCCCTTGATGCTGGATGCCACCGAGGACATGTTGACGATGCTGCCACGGCCCTGCGCGAGCATGCCCGGCAGCACCGCCTGGCACAGGTAGTACATCGCATCGACGTTGATCGCGAACGAGCGCTTCCAGGCCGGCGTGTCGCAGTCGAGGATGCTGCCCTGGTGCACGTAACCGGCGCAGTTGAACAGCACGTCGAAGGTCGGCTGCGCCGCCACCAGCGCCTGGATCGCGGCGGCATCGGTGACATCCAGGGTCTGCGTGACGATGCCATCGGACTCGGCGGCCAGCGCCTGCAGCGCGGCGGCGTCGATGTCGGTCGCCAGCACCTGCGCGCCTTCGCGCGCGCAGGCCAGTGCGCTCTCGCGGCCGATGCCGGCGCCGGCGGCGGTGATCAGGCAGCGCTTGCCTTGCAGACGGCCGCTCATGCGCGGCTCCCGGAAATGGACACGAACGTGGTCATGGGGCGGAACTCCAGGTCGGGGGGAAAGCAATCGGATCGGACAGGCGATAGACGCGCCGCGCATTGCCGGCGAACACCGCCTCGGCGGCGCCGGCGGCATGCTGCGCGACCCAGGCCTGCGCCAGCGCCATCCAGGCGGCGTAGTCGGTACGCTGGGTGAGCACCGGCCAGTCGCTGCCCCACAGCAGCCGCTGCGCGCCGAAGCAGGCGAACAGGTGCGCCACGTAGGGGGCAAGCGCGGGATCGTCGATGGCGGCGTCGGCCGGCAGTTCGGTGAGCAGGCCGGACAGCTTGCACACCACGTTGGGGTACTGCGCCAGGTGCGCGAGGCCGTCGGCCCAGGCCTGGAAGCCGGCAGCGCCGATGGCCGGCTTGCCGGCGTGATCCAGCACCACGCGCAACTGCGGATGACGCTGCAACCGCGCCAGCAACGCCGGCAGGTGCAGCGGCCGCACCAGCGCGTCGAAGACCAGGTCGTGCTGCAGCAGCGCATCGAAGGCCGCGTCCAGCTGCGAACGCGCCAGCCACTGCGGATCGGCCAGATCCTGCACCATCGGCCGCAGCCCCTTGATCAGGCCTGCGCCTTCGGCGCACAGCGCGGCGATGCGCGCGGCGACGTCGGCCGCCTCGAAATCCACCCAGCCGACCACGCCGACGATGCGCGGCTCGGTCCGCGCCAGCTGCAGCAAATAGCGGGTTTCCGCCTCGCTTTGCGCCGCCTG
Source organism: Xanthomonas sp. 3307 (assembly GCF_014199735.1). Classification (NCBI taxonomy): domain Bacteria; kingdom Pseudomonadati; phylum Pseudomonadota; class Gammaproteobacteria; order Lysobacterales; family Lysobacteraceae; genus Xanthomonas; species Xanthomonas sp. 3307. Next base: position 326,409 of record NZ_JACHOG010000004.1, read on the forward strand.
CACCGCCACCAGCGCGGTCACGCCGTGCGCGTCCAGCGTCGCGGCCAGGTCCTCGGGCAGGTAGTCGCGGTACAGCACGCCCAGCTCCGGCGTCAGCCAGGCATAGTCGCCACGCGCCAGGCGCCAGAAATGCACATGGGCGTCGATCGCGTTCACGGCGTCGGCACCGGCGCGCGCAGCAGGCCGTCGTCGCGGAACTGTTGCCACAACGCAGCGGGAATCGACGCGCGCAGGCGTGTGGCGGCGCTGGCCACTTCCGCCGGCGTGCGCATGCCGGCGACCACCGTGCTCACCGCCGGATGGGCCAGCGGGAACTGCAGCGCCGCCGCACCCACGTCGACACCATGCGCCGCGCAGGCCGCGAACAGGCGCTGCGCGTGCTGCAGCGTGGCCGGATCCACCGGCGCGTAGTTGTAGGTCTCGCCCGGCCCGCGCGCGTCGCTCAACAGGCCGGAGCTGTACGGCCCGGCGACCAGGATGCCGACCTGCCGCTGCAGCGCCTGCGCCATGATCCGCTGCGCGGCATGCTGTTCGAGCAGGGTGTAGCGGCCGGCCAGCATCACGCAGTCGAGCGGGAACAGCGGCATCAGTTCCACCGCCGCGTCCTCCTCGTTGACGCCGATGCCGATCGCCCGGCACGCGCCCTGCGCCTTCAGCGCGGCCATCGTCGGCAAGGCCTCGTCCAGCGCCTGCCGCAGCATCGCCGGATGGCGCTCGCCGTGGGTCAGGCGGCCGATGTCGTGCAGCAGCAGCACATCGATGTGATCGGTGCCGAGCCGCTGCAGGCTGCTCTCGAAGGCACGCAGCACGCCGTCGCGGCTGTAGTCGAACTCGGCGCGGCGCCCGGCCACGGCGAAGCCCTCGCGCCCCGGCGCCGCCGCGGCGTCGTCGTAGACGCAGCGCCCGACCTTGGTCGAGAGCGTGTAGCTGGCGCGCGGCAGCCCGCGTAGGCCCTGCCCCAGGCGCTGCTCGCTCAGCCCATAGCCGTAGTACGGCGCGGTATCGAAATGGCGGATGCCGGCGGCATAGGCGTCGGCCACCGCGGCCAGCGCCACCGCGTCGTCCACCTCGGCGTACAGATTGCCGATCGGCGCGGCACCGAAGCCCAGCGTGGACAGGTGCACGCCGCTGGTGCCCAGCGGGCGCGGCGCCAAGGCGTCGGCGGCGGCAGCGTTCAGCGCCATGCGCGCACGCCCGGCATGACAGCCACAGCGGATCGCCCACGGACGCGCGAGGGACGGTAGCTGCTGGGGTTGCGCATGGCACGCCTCTGCCCGGGATCGGGCGCGATGAGTTAAGGCCGCAGCATGCACGCCCAGGATGGCAACGGGCGCCGCGACTGTTCGCCTATGAATATAGCAATCACAAGTGAACAATCAACCTGCAGCGCAGCAATCACCCTCTCGGCGTTCGGACGACAGCACCAGCGCCGACAGCGCGTCCGGCCGCTGCAGCAAGGGCAGCGGCGTCTGCGGTTGCAAGGCGGCCGGCAAGGTGTAGCCCCAGGCGACGCCGGCGAAGGCGATGCCGGCCTGCCGCGCGGCCTCGGCGTCGCGGATCTCGTCGCCCACGCACAGCGCCCGCGCGGCGGGAACGCCGCAGGCGCGCAGGCTGGCGCGCAGTTTGCGCCGCTTGCCCAGCACCGCCGCACCGCAGCGCACGTCGCGGAACTGCGCGAGCAGCGTGGGACCGAGCACGCGCTCGACGTTGGCGCGGCTGTTGGACGTGACCAGCGCCAGCTGCACGCCGGCCTGCGCCAACTGCGCGAGCAGGTCGGCCACGCCATCGAACAGCGCGATGCGCTCGATCTGTTCGCTCATCAGGGTGCGCATGCGCCGCGCCACCGCCGGCACCCGCCACCAGCGCAGGCCGCTGCGCGCCATCAGTTCGCGCGCGCTCAGGCTGCGGATTTCCTCCAGCCGCTCGACGTCGAAGCGGCGGAAGCCGAATTCGTCGGCGACGCCGTTGATGGTCGCCAGAAACCAGGGGAAGGAGTCGGCCAGGGTGCCGTCGAAGTCGAAGATGACCAGGTCGTAGCGGTGCATCGGCATCAGCATGCCGGAGCGCCGGAGTCTCCGCCAGCGGCGTGCGTTGCCTGCCGCGACCATCGGGCGCGCGGATTGGCCCGCCCTTCATCCGCCGTTGCCGTGCGCTTCACCCGCACGCGTCGGCGCAGCGCGCACGCTGGCGACTCATCGCAAGGAGACGCCCATGCATATGCAGAGTCCCAATCCCGGCCAGGATCCGCAGCAGCCACCGAACGAGGTGCCGGGCCAAGTACCGAACCCCGGCGTGGACCCGACCCCGGACCGCCCGATCGACCCGATCCCCGACCAGCCGACCGATCCGACCATCCCGCCGATCCAGGACCCGGTCGGCGGCGTGGATTCCCCGGTGCCGGGCCCGCGCGGGCCGACGCAGTACGTCTAGGCACCTGCAAGTCACGATTGACGTCGCTGGATTGCGGCCAGCGCCACTGGCGTGGGTGTTGCGCAATTTCGGCTGTACCAGCGCGGCTGGGCTTTCATGGGAAAGCCCTGTCGCGGCTGAAGCCGCTCCTCCAATTCCTACGCGTTTCGTGCGCGGCCGGCATTCGCCGCTTTCGACGCATGCGGTGACAAAGCACTTCAGCGAAAATTCTTGTGTAGGAGCGGCTTCAGCCGCGACCATGCACCTCAGGAACGACCGGTCGCGGCTGAAGCCGCTCCTACAAATGCACGTGTCGCGCCAGGCGCCCGCCTCAGCGAATCCGGAACCCCATCGTCGCCTCCACTGCCTGCTGCCAGCCGGCGTACAGGGCTTCGCGGCGCTCGGCCGGCATGTCCGGCTCGAAGCGGCGGTCCACCGCCCACTGCTGGGCGATCTCGGCGCGGTTCTTCCAGAAGCCGGTGGCCAGGCCGGCCAGGTAGGCCGCCCCCAGCGCGGTGGTCTCGGCCACCTCCGGGCGCAGCACCGGCACGTCCAGGATGTCGCTCTGGAACTGCGCCATGAAGTCGTTGGCGATGGCGCCGCCGTCGGCGCGCAGTTCCTTCAGTTCGATGCCCGAATCGACCTGCATCGCGGTCAGCACGTCGCGGGTCTGGTACGCCATCGATTCGAGTGCGGCGCGGATGAAGTGTTCCTTGGTGGTGCCGCGGGTCAGGCCGAATACCGCACCGCGGATGTCGCTGCGCCAGTACGGCGCGCCCAGGCCGACGAAGGCCGGCACGATGTACACGCCGTCGTTGTCGCCGGCACGTTCGGCATAGGCCTGCGAATCGCTGGCCTTGCCGAGCATGCGCAGGCCGTCGCGCAGCCACTGCACCACCGAGCCGGCGACGAAGATCGCGCCTTCCAGCGCATACTCGACCTTGCCGTCCACGCCCCAGGCGATGGTGGTGAGCAGGCCACTCTTCGAGGCCACCGCTTTCTCGCCGGTGTTCATCAGCATGAAACAGCCGGTGCCGTAGGTGTTCTTGGCCATGCCCGGTTCGAAGCAGGCCTGGCCGAACAGCGCCGCCTGCTGGTCGCCGGCGATGCCCGCAATCGGCACCGCGTGGCCGTAGAAATACTGGCCCTGGGTGTTGCCGTAGATCTCGCTGGACGAGCGCACCTCCGGCAGCATCGAGGCAGGGATGTCGAGCATCTGCAGCAGCTCTTCGTCCCAACGCAGTTCGTGGATGTTGTACAGCAGCGTGCGCGAGGCGTTGGTGTAGTCGGTGACGTGCACCTTGCCGCCGGTGAGGTTCCAGATCAGCCAGCTGTCGATGGTGCCGAAGGCCAGTTCGCCACGCTGCGCGCGCTCGCGCGCGCCCTCGACGTGGTCGAGGATCCACTTGACCTTGGTGCCGGAGAAATACGCATCGATCAGCAGGCCGGTCTTGGCTCGCACCATGTCCTCGTGCCCATCGGCCTTGAGCTGGTCGCAAATGTCCTTGGTCTGCCGCGACTGCCAGACGATCGCGTTGTAGATCGGCTGGCCGGTGGCGCGGTCCCACACCACCGCGGTCTCGCGCTGGTTGGTGATGCCGATGCCGGCGATCGCGCTGGCGTCCACCTGGTGGTTGTTGAGCAGCTCGGTGATCGTGGTGTAGACGCTGGTCATGATCTCGCGCGGGTTGTGCTCGACCCAGCCCGGCTGCGGGAAGATCTGCGAGAACTCGCGCTGGGCCATGCCGACGCTGCGGCCCGCGCGGTCGAACAGGATCGCGCGCGAACTGGTGGTGCCCTGGTCGATGGCCAGGATGAATTGCTTTTCCATCGGAGACTCCTGCGGGATGCACGCCGCGCGCACGGGCGCGGCGCCAACGGGGAAGAGGGAGGCGCGCACGCCGCGCGCGAAAACGAACGCGCAGCCGGCGCTAGCCGCGGCGCGCGGCGGCCTGTTCTTCTTCCAGCGCCTTCACCCGTGCCGGCAGGAACGGATAGATCAGCAGCTGGTAGGCGGCGCCACCGATCACACCGCCGATCAACGGGCCGACGATCGGGATCCACCAGTAGTTGTCGGCCGACGGCAGCGCCGAGGAGCCCCAGCCGGCGACGTAGGCGAACAGGCGCGGGCCGAAGTCGCGGGCCGGATTGATCGCCCAGGCTTCCAGGTAGCCCATCGAGGCGCCGATGGTGGCCACCAGCAGGCCGATGATCAGCGCACCGGAGTTGGCGGTGGGCGCGGCCTCGTTGTAGCGCTCGGTGATGGCGAAGATGCCGAAGATCAGAAACGCGGTCAGGACCACCTGGTCGCGCAGCGCGTGCATCGGCGTGATCGCCAGGCCCGGCGCGGTGAAGAACACCCCGGCCGCGCCGCCACCGGCGCGGGTGAGATGCTGGGCCTGGTTGTAGTGGTCGATCACCGGCGCGAACAGCAGGTAGACGATCCACGCGCCGAGGAATGCGCCGATCACCTGCGCGACCCAGTACGGCAGCACCTTGGGCCATGGAAAGCCGCGGTACAGCGCCAATGCAAGCGTCACCGCCGGATTGGCGTGGGTGCCGGACACCGAGCCGGTGACGTAGATGGCGATGGTCACCGCCAGGCCCCAGGCGATGCACACGCCCCAATAGGCGTGCTGGTAGGGGCTGGGGTCGTAGAGCACGTACATGCACGCCACCGAGCAGCCGAAGGCGATGATGATCAGCATCGCGATCGCCTCGGAAATCAGTTCGCCTATCAGTTGCCGGTTCATGCCCGTGCCTCCCGGCCTGCCGTCGTTGCCGCTGTCGATCCACCCATGCCTGCCACCCTCCACGGTTGCGTCCAGGTTCGTGCGCCGCGGCAGGGGCCGGGCGCAGCGCGATTGTGCACGCGCCGCCGCGACCCGAACCGGGCCGGCGGCAGCGTTTTCGTCAAGCCGGTGCCGCGGCCAGCGTGGCCGGGGCCTGTTGCAGATAGGCGACCAGGCGCTGGCGGTCGGCGTTGTCCACGCGCAGGCCGAGCTTACTGCGCCGCCACAGCAGGTCCTCGGCGTCCACCACCCACTCGTGCTGGCGCAGGTAGTCGACCTCGGCCTGGTACAGGTCGGCACCGAAGTGCTGGCCCAGGTCCTGCAGCGAAGCGGCGTCGCCCAGCAGCGTTTCCGCGCGGGTGCCGTAATTGCGCGCCAACCGCTGTGCGGTGGCCTCGGCCAACCACGGCCGCGCCGCGCGCAGTTCGCGTGCCAGCGTGGCGATGTCGTTGCGCTCGCCACCGGGCAGCGGCGCGCCATGTGCGGTCCAGGCCGGCGCCTTGCGCCCGGCATGCGCGGTCAGCCGGTCCACCGCCTCCTCGGCCAGCTTGCGGTAGGTGGTGAGCTTGCCACCGAACACGTTGAGCAGCGCCGCGCCGTCGCGCGTGTCCAGTTCCAGCAGGTAGTCGCGGGTGACCTCGGCGGCGTTGTCCTCCTCGTCGTCGAGCAGCGGGCGCACGCCGCTGTAGCTCCACACCACGTCCTCGGGAACGATCTGCTTGCGGAAGTAGCGGTTGGCCGCCTCGCACAGATAGCGCGTCTCCTCGCCGTCGATGCGCGGCGCGGCCGGATCGGCACGGTAGTCGACGTCGGTGGTGCCGATCAGGGTGTAGTCCTGCTCGTAGGGAATGGCGAAGACGATGCGCCGGTCCGGCTGCTGGAAGATGTAGGCGTGGTCGTGCTCGAACAGCCGCGGCACCACGATGTGGCTGCCCTTGACCAGGCGCAGCGCGTGGTCGTGGCCGACGTGCGCCACCTCGTCCAGGAACTGCACCGCCCACGGCCCGGCGGCATTGACCAGCGAACGGGCGCGCAGTTCCTCGCGGCGGCCGTCGGCGTGCTGCAGCTGGACCTGCCACAGGCCGTCGACGCGGCGCGCGCCGACGCAGCGGGTGCGGGTGAGGATGCGCGCGCCGCGCTGCGCGGCGTCCATCGCATTGAGCACCACCAGCCGCGCGTCCTGCACCCAGGCATCGGAATAGACGAAGCCGGTACGGAACTCCTCGCGCAGCGGCGCGCCCACCGGATGCGTGCGCAGCGCCAGGCGCCGCGAACCCGGCAGGGTGCGGCGGCCGCGGCCGAGGTGGTCGTACAGGAACAGGCCGGTGCGGATCATCCACGCCGGGCGCAGGTGCGGCTGGTGCGGCAGCAGGAAGCGCAGCGGCCAGATGATGTGCGGGGCCAGCCGCAGCAGCACCTCGCGCTCGGCCAGGGCCTTGCCGACCAGGGCGAACTCGTACTGCTCCAGGTAGCGCAGGCCGCCGTGGATCAGCTTGGTGCTGGCGCTGGAGGTATGCGCGGCCAGGTCGTCGCGCTCGCACAGGCACACCGACAGGCCGCGGCCCACCGCGTCGCGGGCGATGCCCACGCCGTTGATGCCGCCACCGACCACCAGCACATCGTAGGTCTCACGCATAGCCGACTCCGGAAGTGTCGTGTCCGGCTCGGCGACAGGGGCCGAGCGCAGGACTGAGGACGAAAAGATCGTAAACGAACATTTCCGAACATATCACGCTGCAGTGCAGCGTGACGTCGACCGCGCTCCAGAAACCGGCTAGAAGCCCCTGCGGCTCAGGCTTGAGACAGCCAGCCAGGCATACGGCACCGCCGTGGCGTGCCGAACCCGCCACATCACGCAACATTAACGAAACAATTCGAACACCGACTCCAACCTGCCATCCTGACGTCGGAGCCAGGGCCGGCCCCACTCAATCCGCAGGTTCGTCCAGCGCCGGCGCACCCGGATCGGCAGCAGCGCCGTCGGCGACGAACACGCGGGTGCCGGCCGCGTCCAGCACCGCGGCCAGCTCGGCCGGCGGCGCGCGGTCGGTGAACCAGGCATGCACCCGCCCGATCGGCCCCAGCCGCACCATCGCGTTGCGGCCCAGCTTGCTGTGGTCGGCGGCCAGGAACACCTGCCGCGAGTGCTCGATGATCGCCTGCGCCACCCGTACCTCGTGGAAGTCGAAATCCAGCAGGGTGCCGTCGGGGTCGATGCCGGAAATGCCGATCACGCCGAAGTCCACCTTGAACTGGCGGATCAGTTCGATGGTCGCCTCGCCGGTGACGCCCTGGTCGCGGCCGCGCACGCGCCCGCCGGCCACCATCACCTCGAAGCTGGGATTGGCGCTCATCATCACCGCGACGTTGAGGTTGTTGGTGATCACGCGCAGGCCGCTGTGGCCCATCAGCGCGCGCGCCACGTCCTCGTTGGTGGTGCCGATGTTGATGAACAGCGAGGCGTCGTCGGGAATGTGCTGTGCCAGCAGCGTGGCGATGCGCCGCTTCTCCTGCGCCTGCAGCGACTTGCGCGCCGCATAGGCGAGGTTCTCCACGCTCGACGGCAGGCTCACCCCGCCGTGGTAGCGGCGCAGCACACCGGCCTCGCATAGCAGGGTCAGGTCGCGACGGATGGTCTGCGGCGTCACCTCGAAACGCGCTGCCAGCCCTTCCACCTCGGCATAGCCCTGCTGGCGCACCAGCGCCACCAACTGCTCCTGGCGCGGATTGAGCGCGGCCACCGCGCTCGGCTTGGGAATCGAATGGTCCATGCGCCGATGATGGCGCATGCGCGAGCGGATGCAACCGCGCCGCGACGACGCAGGGCGCCGCGACGCGTGCATACCCTCGGTGAACCGCAACCCTGGCCTGGGCATGCGCGGTCTACGCACTGATGCGGACCAGCGCCTAGACTAGCGCCCCTCGCCGGGCCTCCCGGCACTCCCGCACCTGCCATGCTCAACAACGACATCCTGCGCTCCATCCGCTACATGCTCGACCTGAGCGACCAGAAGATCGTCGATCTGGCGCACCTCGCCGATCCCGCGTTCCCGATCGACAAGGCGCAGATCCCGGCGTGGCTGAAGAAGGAGGACGAAGAGGGCTTCGTCGAATGCAGCGACGCGGTGCTGGCGCATGTGCTGGACGGACTGGTGTTCCACTACCGCGGCCGCGACGAGAGCCTGCCGCCGCGCCCGGTGGAAGCGCGCATCACCAACAACGTGGTGCTGAAGAAGCTGCGCGTGGCGTTCCAGCTCAAGGACGTGGACATGCACCAGATCTTCGACGCGGCGGGTTTCCCGGTCTCCAAGCCGGAACTGTCGGCGCTGTTCCGGCAGCCGGAGCACAAGAATTTCCGCCTGTGCGGCGACCAGTTGCTGCGCAACTTCCTCAAGGGCCTGACCCTGCGCGTGCGCGCCGGCGGCTGAGCCGGCGCCGGCCTCGGGCGTGGCGCCGAGTGCCGCGCACCACACCGTGGCGCATGGACACGGCCACCGCCGCAGCGCCTGCAGTCCACACGCCGTGCATCGCGAATCGGTAGGATGCGCGCATTCCGCCACCGTGGCGGCACGACCGGCTACCGGCCCTGCCCGCCCCCCGTTCCATTCCGAGGGTCCCCCATGAAGCTAGAGGCGCTGTTCGACCAGTTGCACACCCTGCCGACCATTCCCCAGGTGGCGCAGGACCTGATCCTGCAGTTCGATGCGCCGGGCACCAGCCTGGACGCGGTGGCGCGCAACATCGAGCGGGACCCGGTGATCGCGGCCAAGGTGCTGCGGCTGGCCAATTCGGCGCGCTTCCGCGGCGCGCGCGACTCCACCACGGTGGAAGACGCGGCGCTGCGCCTGGGCTTCAACACCTTGCGCACCCTGGTGCTGGCCTCCTCGGTGACCGGCGCGTTCCATGCGCCGGCGCATTTCGACCTGCGCGCGTTCTGGCTGCACAGCTTCGAAGTGGCCGGCGTGTGCCGGCTGCTGGCGCGGCAGAAGGGCCTGGACGCGGAGACCGCCTTCACCTGCGGGATGATGCACAACATCGGCGAACTGCTGATCCAGACCGGCGCGCCCGACTACGCCGCGCAACTGCATCCGGACGCCTCCTCCAGCGGCCGCGCCGCCGACGAGACCGTGCAACTGGGCTTCGGCTACCCGGAAGTGGGCGCCGAGCTGGCGCGGCGCTGGCAGCTGCCGCAGGTGATCCAGACCGCCATCGCCTTCCAGGCGCGGCCGCTGCAGGCGCCGGAAGGCGAGGCGATGCCGAAGCTCGTCGCCCAGGCGGCACTGGTCGCCGACGCGCTGGAGCGCCACGGCGGCGCCAACGACCAGGCGCGGCAGGCGGTGACCGGCCCGCTGATGGACGACGTGGACCTGGACGCGCTGTTCGCCGCGCTGCCGGACGTGATCGAGGCCGATCGCGCGTTTACCGAGATGTTGAAGTAAGACAAGCCAGCGGGGACGCGGCGACAGCAAGGGATCAGCCTCTTCCCCGCTTCGCCGCACCCTCATCCGGCGCTACGCGCCACCTTCTCCCGGCGGGAGAAGGGAGGGTTTGCGGCGTTTGCCACCGCGCGAGGACGTCGGCGGCACCGGAGTGCTAGCGCGCGGCGTGCGCGCTTTCGGCGTCTTCGCGGTTGTCGTCTTTGTTGCGCGTGTCTTCTTTGTTGCCTGCGCTGGCGTCGTCGACTTCGCCTTGGTCCTGGCCGTCGTCTTGCCCTTGGTCCGCGCTGCCGCCTTCTTCGGCAGCGACGTCGCGCCAGACGTGGAGGTACGCGTGGTCTTCTTCGCCTTGCCGCCCCTGGCCTTGCCTGCATCGCTCTCGTCACCGCGCCGCGGCTTGGCCGACGCCGCGGCGGCACCGCGGGCCGATGCCGCGCCCAGCGCAACCCAGGTCGGCGCATGGTCGCTGGCGTGCGGCAGGTCGCGCACCCAGCGGTCCACGCCGGCGTCGCGCAGGCGTGCGGCCAGCGGCGGATTCAGCAGCAGGTGATCGATGCGCAGCCCGGCATCGCGCTGCCAGTGCTGGCGAAAATAATCCCAGAACGTGTACACGTGGCGCTCGCCGTGCACCTCGCGCAGGCTGTCGGTCCAGCCCTGCGCCAGCAGCTCGGCATAGGCCTGGCGGCTTTCCGGTTGCAGCAGCGCATCGCGTCGCCAGGACGCCGGGTTGTAGATGTCCGCATCGGTGGGCACCACGTTGAAGTCGCCGATCAAGGCCACCGGATGCGGCAGCGCCACCAGTTGCTGCGCATGCCGCTGCAGCCGCGCGAACCAGTCCAGCTTGTAGTCGAACTTCGGGCCGGGGCGCGGATTGCCGTTGGGCAGGTACAGGCAGCCGACCAGCACGCCGTGCGCCATCGCCTCGATGTAGCGGCTCTGGGTATCACGCGGATCGCCGGGCAGCCCGCGCCGGCTCTCCACCGGGTCGCAGCCCTTGGCCAGCAGCGCGACGCCGTTCCAGCTCGACTGGCCCATCCACACCGCGCCGTAGCCGGCGGCATGCAGCTCGGCGAGGGGAAAGCCCGCATCCACGCTCTTGAGCTCCTGCAGCCCGACGATGTCCGGCGCCTCGCGCTGCAGCCACTGCAGCAACTGCGGCAAGCGGCTGCGGATGCCGTTGACGTTGTAGGTGGCGATCTTGAGCGTTTTCATCCGGCGCGCCTGCAGAACCTGCCATCACCTTCGCCCGGCTACCCTCGCCGCATCGTGAAAACGGGAGCCGCCGCATGACCCCGCTCGACAAACCCTTGCGCCGCGAACTGGACATCGACGGCGTTCAATACACCCTGACCGTGGACCCGGACGGCCTGAAGCTCACCGAAAAGGGCCGGCGCAAAGGCCTGGAATTGCGCTGGAGCGCGCTGGTCAGCGGCGACGCCGCCTTGGCCACCGCGCTGCAAGCGTCATTGACCGATCGACCGGGCAAGCGCTGAGCGCAAGCGCGGTCGGCGCGCCCCCGCGCAACGCGCAGACAGGGCCGCCGATGGTGCTATCGTCGCGCCATCGGCAACCAGCAAGGAGCGGGCGGATGCACAGGCGCAACGGTGGTGCTGTCGGGAACAGTCGGAGACACGCTCGGTGCGCCGGATGGGTCATGGGCCTGCTGCTGCTCGCCCTGCTGCCGCTGGCGGTGCACGCCGCGCCGGACGTGCCGGACAGCCTGCGCGTGTCTAGTACCAGCACCTACGCCCCGGGCACGCCCGAGTGGCGGCAGGTGCGCGACTGGCTGGCGCAGCAAAGGACACGCAAAGACGTGATGAGCATGGGGAATCTTGACCGTCTCGGCCCCATCGTCCTGACCTACGTGAGGATGCTGCACGGCGTTCAGACCCGCGCGCCCGAACCGCTGCCGCTACCCGACCAGGGCACGCCAGACGACAGCATCGCCATCGCCAGTTGCATCGGCGGCGTGAGGCAGTCCTGGCTCTACAGCGTCGAGACACGCCCCGCGGGTGCGTGGCTCCTCACGTCCTTCGCAACGTCGCAGACTGCGGATTGCAAGCAGGCCGACAGCACGCACTGAGCCTGCAAGCTGCACCGGTCCCGGCCGCTGCGTCAGGTCGCATCGCGTCACTCGCTCTTGCTACGCCGTGGCGAGGCATGCCGCGACGGACGCTCTCGGTAACGCCTCGTCGCGGCTCACGCAGCGCGCATCAGATCGCGCGCGCGTCGGCGGGTTGCGCATTGGAGCTGGGGCCGTAGGACAGCCGGTAGTGCTGCGGGTTGTTGTCCCCCGTCTCGGTCGCCGCCGCGGCGACGATGTCGACCTTGAATTGGGTTTCCTCCGCATGGCTATGCAGGTAGCGGGTGTAAGTCCGCGCCCAGTTGGTTGGATCGTCGAGACGTTCGGCGCGGATCTTCTTCCAGACGGGATACGACATGGCATGGACTCCTGAGGTTGGTGGAAGGACCTGCATCTGCCAGCGCGATGCCGGCGTGCGATGCCATGGTTGTGCGTACCGCGACCAGGACCAATCGGCACACGCCTGATCTTCGTGGCACCACGATGCGACGGCTCGACCCGCGCCCAGCGCATCTGCAGTGAGGCCGGTGGCGCAGCGAACAATCGGAGCCTCGCCAACGGGACTTGAAGACAGTCGCTTGCAGCGCTGCCGAAGACGCCAGGCTCGGCTACCATCGCCGCGGGCGCGCCAGCGCGCGCCGACCATCTTCCCCAGCCACTGCCGCCCATGCCCGCCGCCGCTCCGCCCCGCCCCGCCGCAGGCGCCCTCGTCGGCCGCCTGCGCAGCATCGTCCGCATCGCCATCTGCATGGTCGCCAGCCTGCTGCTGATACCGCCGCAGTGGCTGTTGATGCGCCTCACCCGCGGCCGCGGTGCGTTCGTGCTGCCGCGGCTGTGGTTCGGCTGCCTGCGGCGCGCCCTGGGCATCCGCGTCGAGGTGGTGGGCGCGCCGCGCGATACAGGCGGGACGCTGTTCGTCGGCAACCACGTCTCCCACTTCGACATCGTGGTGCTGGGCAGTCTGCTGCGCGCACGCTTCATCGCCAAGAACGACATGGAGCGCTGGCCAGGCATGCGCCATATCGGCGCGCTGGCGCAGACCGTGTTCATCAGCCGGCGCCGCCAGGATGCGGCCGCGGTGGCCGCCGCCGTGGCCGCGCAGCTGCGCCCGGATCACGACGTGGTGCTGTTCGCCGAAGGCACCACCTCCTCCGGCGAACGGGTGGCACCGTTCAAGTCCAGCCTGTTCTCGCTGTTCCTCAGCGCCGAACCCGGCGCCCGGCAATGGACCCTGCAGCCGTTCACCCTGGAGGTGCGCAGCGTCGACGGGCAGCCCATCGCGCAGGGCGGCGATCGCGATGCCTATGCCTTCTACGGCGAGATGCAGGCCGGTGCGCACGTCGCGCACTTCCTGCGCCTGTCCGGCGCCGTGGTCCGTGTGACCTTCCACGCCCCGATCGCGGTGGCGCCGGGCAGCGACCGCAAGGCGCTGGCCGCGCAGTTGCATGGCATCGTGGCGTCGGCGCTGCCTGCCTCCACGCCAGCGGATACCGCTGCGACCTAGGCCGGCGAAGCACGGCCGCGGGCGCGCGCGCAATGCCCGATGACGCGTCAGTGCGTGGTGTCCGGCACCACCGGCTCCGGCAGGCGCACCACGGCGTACTGTTTGCGGAACTCCATGGCGCCCAGCGCCGGCCAGGTTTCGGCATAGTGGCGCAGGCACGCCACGCCTTCGGGAAAGTCCTCGCCGTTGACTCGGCAGTCGGCCGCGACTTCGCCGTCGGCATCGCGCGAGGCGAACAGGCGGATCCCGAGCATGCGCTGGTCCCGCTGCAGCAGCGGCATCAAGGCGTCCAGGCTGTTGGTGAACAGGCAGCACGGACAGAACGCATGTTCCGTGTCGTCGCCCGCCGCGGCCCTGGCCGCGTCGCCATTCATGTGCGCCACCGGCCCCAGCACCACCGTGCGCCGCACCGCCGCCTCGGCTGCGGCCGAGGCAGCAAACTCCATCTGCAGCGTCATGCAGCGGGCATCGGCCGGCGCCGTCACCGCCTCCGACAGCGCCACCAGATCGGTCCGCGCCCAGGTCGTGAAGCCAGACGCCAAGCTCGCTTCGGTGTCCTCGCCGATGGAATGCTGGAACTCGACGATCCCATCGGGAAACAGGCTGCGGTGATGCACGCGGATGCAGCTCGCGGTCCGCACGCCGTTGCGCAGTTCGGCCATGTCCACCAGTTCGGTGAGCAGTTGCAGACCGTTGTCGAGCACGACCACATCGTCGTGCAAGGTCGCCGCATGTCCCTCGCGCTGCAGTATCTGCAGCAACAGCTGCTGCAGTGTGTGGCCCGCTTGCGCGTCGGGCGCGACCTCCGCCCCTGCAGCATCGTGGGTGGCATCGGCCCCGCGCGGCGAGGTGCGGGACAACAGGCGTCGCAGTCGGTCGATCATCCTTGCTCCAGGGCTTCCAACGCACAGTCGGTCGTCGGAAGTATGCGCAGTCGCCCGCGGCGACGGCAACCGGCGCCACGCGCGTCACGGCCGCCGACGGATGCATGGTGGGCACCAGCGTGCGGCGCCGTTGCGCTGCCGCGTCGGTCGCAGGCGCATCAATGCCGGCGCGCCGCGTCCCGCGTCGACTCACGCAGCGCGCGGCGCCGCACGCAGGCGGCGCCATGGCAGCGCGTGCCTGCACGGCACCCGGCGCCAGCGCGGGCTCAGTCCCGAGCCGCCTCGCACAACTTGCGGTTGAACCAGGTGGACTTGGCGATCGGCAGATAGGCGTCCCAGTCGCTGGGCGGCAGCATGGTGCTCTGCTTGTCCAGTTCCGCCTGGAACGAGGCCTCGTCGCGGCTGCGGCCGGCCATGGTGCCGTCCAGCGCCGCCAGGCACTCCTTCGGCCTGCCCAGGCGCAGCAGGGTGATGGCGCGGTCGTTGGCGAAGCGGTCGCGATCGAGCCAGTTGAAGACGCCACCGCACTCGCCTTCGAACGCCTGCATGCCGGCCAGCGCCTCGGCATAGCGCTTGCCGCGATAGTCCTTCAGATACGCCTCGCGCCGCCGGCTGCTGGCCGCGGCGGTGCAGCCGGCAGGCAAGCGCAGGTAGTCGCCCTCGAAGCTGGCGCGCATGCCGCAGTAGTCGCGGCAGCTTTCCTGGGTCAACGCGGCCACATCGAACCCACCCGGCACCGGCTTGAAGGCGAGCTTGCACGGCACGTCGCCGGCATCGTTCACCTCCGCCTTGTCGCCCTGCAGGGTGCCCGACAGCGAGCAGGTATGGCCGTTGGCGCCGACCGACAACAGGTCGAACTGGCGTACCCCGCCCTTGTCGGTGACCCGCATGCTGCCCCAGCCTTCCTTGGTGGCGTACTCGCCGGGCGTGGGGCCGGCCGCCGCCGCGCCGAACGTCACCAGCCACACCAGCATCGCGCTCCATCCGTATCGCCGTGTCATCGCCTGTTCCCGCCTTCGATCAGAGCCGGCAAGTGTGCGGCATCGCTGCGGCGGCGGGCCAGTGCCGGGGTCGCATCCCCGCAGCGACGGCCTGTACGCGCGCTACTTCCTGCGCTCACCCAGAACTGACGGCGCTTGCCACCTCCCGCAAAGATCAGCGCAGCGGCATCCGCGCACGGAACTCGGCCAGCACCAACGCACGCAGCCAGCGATGCGCCGCATCGTGCTCCAGGCGCGGATGCCACAGCATCGACACGGTGATGGGCGCGGTGGTCACCGGCAGCGCGAACGTATGCGCGGGTTCGCGCAGGGTGTCGGGCTGTGCCGCCATGAACGAGGCCGGCACCAGTGCGATCAGGTTCGAGCCGCGCGCGACCGCCAGCGCGGCGGAAAAACTGGGCACCACGGTCGCGACATGGCGGACCAGGCCGAGCTGCTGCAGCGCCTCGTCCACCGGCCCCTGCGCCCGCCCGCGCCGCGAGGCCACGACGTGGCCGAACGCCACATAACGCTGCGCACTCACCTCCCGGTCGCCCGCGAGCGGATGGCCGCCGCGCACCGCGCCGACGAAGCGATCGCGAAACAGGCCCTGCACGCGTACCTCCGGCCCCATCGCGCCCAGCACCCCGATTTCCAGATCGGCCAGGCCCTCGCGCAGCGGCCCGGCGGTCTTCTGCGCCTTGGCGACGAACTGCAGGCGGACCTGCGGCGCCGACGCCGCCACCGCGGCAACCAGCATGGCCGCGAACGCCTCCACGAAGGCGTCATTGGCGCGCACGGTGAAGGTGCGCTGCAGCGTCGCCAGGTCCAGGTCGGCCGGTGCCGGGCGCAGCACGGCGCGTGCGGCTTCCACCGCATCGCGGGCGCGCTCGCGCAGCTGCAGGGCATGCGGCGTTGCCACCATCGTGCCGCCCGCGCGGACCAGCAGCGCATCGCCGGTCGCCTCGCGCAGCCGGGTCAGCGTCCGGCTCATCGCCGACGCGCTCAACCCCAGCCGCCGCGCGGCACCGGCGACGCTGGCTTCCGCCAGCAAGGCGTCGAGGGCGATCAACAGATTCAGATCCGGTTCCGGCATACGCGCTTCCCGACAGTGGCGATGGACACAGGCGTCCGACGCAAGGCGTCAATGCATCCGGCGCGCGTTCCGCAGGGCGACACGCACGCCTAGAGTGCGCAGACCGCCGGTAGGCCTCGCATGCCGAGGCCGCGCCGGCCACGAGGAGACACACCATGATCCACACCCCTGCACACAAAACCGTCCTGCTGATCGGCGCCTCGCGCGGCCTGGGCCTAGCGATGGCCGAAGGCTACCTGAGACGCGGCTGGCGCGTCATCGCCACCGAGCGCGCCGGCACGCCCAGCGCGCTGCACCACCTGGCCGTGGCGCATCCGCAAATGCTGCGCATCGAGTGCATCGACATCACCGACCCGGCGCAGCTGGCCGCGCTGCGTGCACGCCTGGAGGGCGAGGTTCTGGACCTGCTGTTCGTCAACGCCGGCGTCAAGAACGACGACCGCGAGACCGTCGCCGATGTCGCCACCGAAGAATTCGTCCGGGTCATGGTCACCAACGCGCTGAGCCCCATGCGCACCATCGAAACCTTGCGCGACCTGGTGCGCGACACCGGCACCATCGGCGTGATGTCGTCCGGGCAAGGCAGCATCGCCAACAACAGCAACGGCCAGTACGAGATCTACCGCAGCAGCAAGGCGGCACTGAACATGCTGATGCGCAGCTTCGCCGCCCGCCACCGCGACAGCGCCCGCACCTTGCTGCTGATGGCGCCCGGCTGGGTGCGGACCGACATGGGCGGACCAGAGGCGCGCCTGTCCATCGACGACAGCATTCCGCCCCTGCTCGACACCATCGACGCCGCTTGCGGCCGCGGCGGGCTGCACTACCTGGACTACCTGGGCCGCGTGGTGCCCTGGTAAACGGCGCCACGCGTACCGGTGGCGAGCCGTCGCCGCAGCGGCACGCCATCGTGCCGCATCGCGTCTACCACCTCGAACGACGGCGTACCGCCACTCAGCCAACCTCCCGCGACGCCAGGGCCAACGCGGCATCCTCCGACAGCGGCCGCGACAGGAAATACCCCTGAGCTCGCGCAAGGCGTCCAGCTCCTGCGCCGTCTCCACGCCTTCGGCCACCACCTGGGTGCCGATCTCATGGGCGAAGTTGGTCAGCCCTTTGGCCAGCGCGCGGCGGCTGCGGTCGGAATGGATGCACTGGGTGATGCTCATGTCGAGCTTGATGACGTCCGGCTGCAACTGCAGGATGTGGCGTAGCCGGCACCGGCACCGGCACCGGCATCGTCCACCGCCACCTGCGCGCCGCGCTCGCGCAGCGGCGCCAACGCCTGCGCCAGCAGGCGGGCGCGCTTTCGGTCGGGCGACACCAGCGTACGCAATCACCGCAGCGCACATCACACGCCGGTCCGCTCAGCGCATCAGGTGTAGGCCATCAGCCCCAGCAGATCCAGCCCGGCATGCGCCACGATCGCCGGCCACAGGCGCCCGGTGCGCGCCACCCACCAGCCCAGGATCAGCCCCACCACCAGGATGCCGATGGTGCCGACCGGTCCCTGGTACAGGTGGTACGACGCGCGGATCGCCACGCTGACGTTCACCGCGAACGCCGGGCTGTGCCGCCGCTCCAGCGCGCGGATCACGTAGGCGCAGACGAACACCTCTTCGAAGATCGGATTGAGCAGCGAGACCAGCACCACCATGCCCGCCGACAGCGGCCCGGCCACCATCGCGTCCATCGACGGATTCAGCTCCGCCGCCACGCTGTCCTTCAACAGGTGCAACGGATAGGTCGCCACCAGGCAGGCGGCCAGCAGTGCCAAGCCAACGCCGAGATCCCGCGTCTGCCATTGCAGCCCCAACGCCTGCGGCGTCCAGCCGCGGAACCACAACGTCGGCAGCAACACCGCCAGCACCAGCAACTCGTAGAACACCGTGCCCCAAAGACTGGCGTCGGAAAAAGACGGCTCCACCACCGGCGCCAGCACCGCCAGCGCACTCCAATAGATCGGCAACCCGAACGCCACCGCTACCACCAGCAGCAGTTCGCCCCATCCGCCTGACGGCTCCGCACGTCCCCGCATCCACGCTCCCCTGCCGTTCGCTGCGCCCCGGAAAGGGCGTCGCCGCCGCTTTCCACCAGGGGCGCACCCTAGCAGGGCGGCATGACCGGGAAAACCGGTGACCGAATCGACCGGCGGCATATAGTTCCCCGAGGCGAGGCGAGGCGCTGCGTACGCGTCGCCCGCACATCCGCTCCAGTCGCGTTAGTACAACGAGTCCCGGGTGCGCTGCGGCAATTCCCGATCGTAGGTGTCGGCGTCGAACGCGCCATCGGCCAGATGCGCGTGCATGGTGCCAGGGCTGGGCAAACGATCCCGCGGCAGGTGCCGCATCGGATCCCACAGCTGCGACCGCACGATCGCCCTGGCGCAGTGGAAGTACACCGCCTCGATGTGCACCATGATCACGCTGCGCGGCAAACGCTCGCCGACCGCGAACCGCGCCAGCAGGTCCGGATCGACCCGGATCTCGGCGCGGCCGTTCACCCGCAAGGTTTCGCCGATGCCGGGAATCAGGAACAACAGCGACAGCCGCGGATCCTGCAGCAGATTGCGCAGCGTATCGACGCGGTTGTTGCCCGGCCGGTCCGGCAGTGCCAGCGTGCGCGCATCCAGCACCTGCACGAACCCCGGCGCATCGCCGCGCGGCGAGCAGTCCAGTCCTTCGTCGCCGGCCGAGGCCAGCACCACGAACGGCGAGGCGTGCACGAACGCCTGGTAGTCGGCGTTCAGATGGTCGAGTTGCTTGCGTACTGCGCGCTCAGCGGGCTGGCCGTAAAGGGCTTCTAGGGTTGCGACGCTGATGATGCGATGTACGGAGGAGTCTTGAAGCGAGGTGGGCGATGCCGTCTCAGTCGACACGTCCGCCTTGGCAGCGCTAGCATTGGCAATCGCCGCAGCAAGCACGCTTTCGTACAGGTGCAGACGCAGACGGAACCTGGCGCCCAGCCAGCTGATCATCCAAAGGATCGCAGCGAACAGCGCCAGCATCGCCAGCCACGCGGGCAAGACCAAAAGATCGCGCCAGTTGCGCAGGACAACGAATAACGACAGGCACAGTGGCAGCAAGCCGAGCTTGTCCAAGCCGCCGACTAGCAGACCGAGCTTGGAGACCAGACGTTCCTGCGCCATCTTGGCATAACGCAACTGGTCCTCCAGCACGTCGCGCGGATAGGCCAGCAACCACTGCGACACCTGACGCAGCTGAACCACATCGTGATCGAACTGTTCGACGAACTGCCGACGCGAATTGACGAACTCGTAAATGACCAACCAGACCGTACGTAGCAAATAAGGGAGAAAAGCCAACGTGAGGACCAACCCCGCCCGCGACAGGGTCACCATCCACAGCTGCGGCGCAATCCAGAGCAACAGAAGCGATGGCAGCAACCCGATGACGATTCCCACCCATCCCACTGCATTGAGCACCCGCATCCAGCGCGGCGTCGACAACGCAGACACTGGCCCTTCCGGCATCGCCGCGATCTTCTGCTCCAGCAAAGCGAACGTCAGTGGTGGCTTGACAGCATCCATTGCAAGGAGCTCCTTTTGCTAAGCAGGACGGCTAGCTCAAACGGCACCGCCTTACATCTCTCATTCGCACCCAAATAGCTGAGTGACGCACGATCATCCCGCCCATTACACTCAAAAAGTCAAACAGACTTAACAACCAGATCAAGCGCAATTCTGCAGTCAACTATCCTATTATTATCTATATTAACTTCACGACCGTGAACGAAGTGCCGACCTCCATGCAAGGATGAGACAGGCACACCTTCATGCGCAGCAACAACACCAGCAGTATTAAAATCCCGCAATGATACCGAGTACTTAATAACAAAATCATTCTCGTTAGTAGGAGCCTGGGCTCGCACAGTAAAACGACCTGGATTCCCTTTGTACAAACCATATAGAGATTCAGCACTAGCGCGAGACAGTGCCGCAAATGCTGCAGCCGCGCCTAGATTTTGCGTAAGCCTATTGCCAATAACTTGATGTATCTTCGGAACTGACACCCCATATGCCTGCGCATTATGCGCGAATGTCCATGCGCCATAAATGGGATGCGGTGGATTTTGGCCATATAAAAGCGAATGCATAGCGCCAATCGCAGTTCTTGATGAGTCGTCAGCATTAACAGGGAGCAGCAATCTTTCGACAGCACAAATGGCAAGTTCTGTGTAACTAGAAAAGCTCGGATTTGTGTCGATAAAAACCACCCACTCTCCACCCAACTCTTTATCAACTGAACTTATTAGCCTCTTAACAACCTCATGCACCCACACCCATGGCTTGATAGTGGGCAAAACTTGCTGCGCTGAAGCAAGATTTGAAATATAGGCAGAAATAAGCTCAAGATTTGGATCGCCACATATTAGATGCAAATTTTTCGGCAAACTAGTATTGATGGCAGAAACATTCGTCACATAAGTCGCCGCCATTGGAGCATTGGCTAGGGGGCCACCGCCCAATGCCTGTGTTAAATAGCCGACGATTGTTGGGGCAGCTGCGCTAGTACAGAGCTTGTGAACCTCCGCCTCCCCTTTTAAACCCCCTCCAAGAAGCATCATGCTTACATTGGCTTGCGGGCACATATCTATGACGAGAACGTGCTTGTCCTCATTTAGCTCAGCAAAACGAGAGGCAACATTGAAAGTGATGGTGCTCTTGCCCACTCCGCCCTTATTATTCCAAATTGCATAAGAATTTTTTATCACAAACCCTCCCATGGCATATGTGTAATAAATTACTTTACTATCCCGCCCCGCTCAATATTTACCACTTAGTGCGGTCATTTTATTTATGGCCGCAAAATTACTGCAATGCACTCACCCACACTTCGAATACCCACAATTCAAACACGTCGCACACCCGTCCATGATGACCAGCGCCTTGGTATTGCACTTGTGGCACATCGTGGCCGACGGCGGGAAACTCGCGCCGTCGCCGGTAACGGCGATGTCCTCTTCGTGGTCGGCGGTGGAGTCGGCCGAAACCTTACCCTCATCCGCCCTGCGGGCACCTTCTCCCGCAGGAGAAGGAACCGCCTTGCTCACTTCACTGTTTTTTTTTGAGCGTTCTTCGTACTGCTTGCGCTTCTCGGCGATCAGCGCGCGCTGGTGGTCGCTCATTTCCGGGTCGTGCAACAAGCCGATCGACTTCATGTGCTCTTCGACGATGCTGCCCAGTTCGGCGACCAGCGACGGCATGTACACGCCGCCGGCCTTGAAGTAGCCGCCCTTGGGGTCGAACACGGCCTTCATCTCGTCGACCAGGAAGGTGACGTCGCCGCCCTTGCGGAACACGGCGGACATGATGCGGGTCAGCGCCACGATCCACTGGAAGTGCTCCATGGACTTGGAGTTGACGAAAATTTCGAACGGGCGGCGCAGTTCGTGCTCGGTGCCGGCGTTGAGCACGATGTCGTTGAGGGTCACGTACATGGCGTGTTCCACCAACGGCGATTTGATCTTGTAGGTGCTGCCGATCAGCACGTCCGGGCGCTCGATGCGCTCGTGCATGTGGATGATGTTGTCGGCAGGCGCTTCGGCCTCGGCGGTGGCACGGTCGATCGACGAGGCGGGCACCGCGGCGGCGGCATCGCGCGCCTTGTCCTCGGGGGTGACGACGGCGTAGCCCTTGATTTTCTGGTCGATCTTGATGGCCATGAGGCGTGCGTTCCTGGAATGCGGATCGGGGCGGGCGTAGGCCCGGCCTCTCTCCCGCGCACGGGAGAGAGGATGCTGCTGGACGGCTTACTTCCGGGCGCGGGTGGCCGCGGCCTTCTTGCCGGCGGCCTTGCGCACGGCGGTCTTCTTCACTGCGGCGCTCTTCTTGGCGACCTTGGTGGTGCTCTTCTTGACCGCCTTGGCGGCCTTGCCCACGGCCTTCTTGGCCACGGCCTTGCGCGCGCCTACGGCCTTCTTCACCGCGCTCTTCTTGGCGACCACCGACTTCTTGGTCACGGCCTTCTTGGCGGCGACCTTCTTGACCGCCTTCTTCGGCGCGGCCTTCTTGGCGGTCACTTTCTTGGCCGGAGCCTTCTTGGCGACGGCCTTTTTCGCAACGGCCTTCTTGGCAGCGGCCTTCTTCGCCGGCGCCTTCTTGGCAGCCGCCTTCTTGGCGGTCCTCTTGCCGCCCTTGGTCAGGGACGCCGCTTCGGCCTGGGCGCTGGCCTTGGCCGCTTCCAGCTTCTTGCGCGCGCTGGCGACGGTCTTCTTGACCGCCTTGCCGGCCTTCTCTGCGCGCTTGGCCACGGCCTTCTCGGCCTGCTTCACCACCTTGCGGGTCTTGGCGACCTGGTCCTGCACGCGCTTCTGCACGTTCTCGGCGGTCTGCTTGACGCTGGCGACGGCTTCGCTGGCGGTGGCGGCGATGGTCTCGCCCATGTTGGTGGCGGTTTCTTTCACGTTCTCGGCGACCTGCGTCAGCGTCGCCGTTACTCCGTTGCCATTGCTCATAAAACCCTCCTCAGGGTGTCAGTGTTTATGTAACGCGGGCGATGCTATACCGATTGCAGCGAAGCGGGGAGCCGGAAACGGCGACACGCGGCGGACGGTGGGGAAGTGTTCGGGAAGGGCGGCGCACCGCCCTTCCGAGGCTCCCACCGCCACCCTCCCCTCCGCCGGCGCGAAAGGGGAAACGGGACGGCGTCAGAACTTGCCGTAATACCCTTCTTTCAGCGCATCGAACAGGTTGGCGGCGGTGTGCATCTCGCCGTCGTATTCGATCTGTTCGTTGCCCTTGACCTCGACCACGCTGCCGTCTTCGAGCTCGAAGCGGTAGGTGGTGTTCTCCAGGTCCGCTTCCTTGACCAGCACGCCCTGGAAGGCGGCCGGATTGAAGCGGAACGTGGTGCAGCCCTTCAGGCCCTGCTGGTGGGCGTAGCGGTAGATGTCCTTGAACTGCTCGTAGGGGTAGTCGGTGGGGACGTTGGCGGTCTTGGAGATGGAGCTGTCCACCCACTTCTGCGCGGCGGCCTGCACGTCCACGTGTTCCTTGGGGTGGATGTCGTCGGCGGCGATGAAGTAGTCCGGCAGTTGCGCGGCGGCGTCCTCGGCGAACGGCATCGCCTTGGGGTTGACCAGGTGGCGGTAGGCCAGCAGCTCGAAGGAGAACACGTCCACCTTCTCCTTGCTCTTCTTGCCCTCGCGGATCACGTTGCGGCTGTAGTGATGGGCGAAGCTCGGCTCGATGCCGTTGGAGGCGTTGTTGGCCAGGCTCAGCGAGATGGTGCCGGTGGGGGCGATGGAGCTGTGGTGGGTGAAGCGCGCGCCCACTTCGGCCAGTTCCTCGACCAGCGCCGGCGCCACCTCGGCGATGCGCTGCATGTAGCGGCTGTACTTGGCGTGCAACAGACGGCCTTCGATGCGCTCACCCACGCGCCAACCGTCGCGTGCCATCTCCGGGCGCTGCCGCAGCATCGCCGCGGTGACCTCGAAGGTCTCCTGCATGATTGGCGCCGGGCCCTTTTCCTTGGCCAGCGACAGCGCGGTCTCCCAGCCGGCCACGGCCATCTCGCGGGCGATGGACTCGGTGAACTCGCACGACTCGGCGCTGCCGTATTTCATGCGCAGCATGGTCATGGTCGAGCCCAGGCCGAGGAAGCCCATGCCGTGCCGGCGCTTGCGCATGATCTCGTCGCGCTGCTGCTGCAGCGGCAGGCCGTTGACCTCGACCACGTTGTCGAGCATGCGGGTGAACACCCGCACCACTTCCTTGTATTCCTCCCAGTCGAAGCGGGCGCGCTCGGTGAACGGCTCGCGCACGAAATTGGTGAGGTTGATCGAGCCGAGCAGGCAGGCGCCGTAGGGCGGCAGTGGTTGCTCGCCGCAATTGTGGGCGTGCAGGCCGTTGCCGTCGAAGGTGTTGATGCCAGGGACCTGCACGTCGTAGACGTCTTCGATGCCATCGGCGGCCACCGACTGCACCGTCGCCACGAAGCGCTCGCGGTTCAACTGGCGACGGTAGCCGGACAGCAGCGCCTTGAGGCGGTTGGCCTTGGCGGTGTCGGCAAAGCCCACCCGCTGGGCGAAGGCATCGAGGTTGTCGCCGCTGACGATCAGTTCGTGCTGCGCCTTGGTGGCGTAGGCACGCGTGCCGCCGTGCCCGTCGGGGAGCAACGCCGTGCCGGCGGGACGCCGGTCGCGGTAGATCTGCGAGGCGATGCCCAGCCGCAGCAGCATGCGCTGTGCTGCCTCCAGCCGCGCCAGGTCGGACTGTGCCAGGCGCACGCTGACGCCCTTCTCCTGGCTGCCCTGCACCGAGCCGTCGGTGTCGAACAGGCCACGCAGGAAGCCGCGGTGGAAATCGCTGGAGGTCTTCTCGACGGCCGGCGTAATCGCCTTGTCGCCCGGACGCAGGCCCAGTTCCAGGGCCAGATCGCGCAATGCGGCCGACTTCAGGCGGTACTCGCCACGGTCGCGCACCTCGCTCCAGCCGGCGAAGTCGGCACGGTGCGGCAGGCTGCGCGCGCAGCGCAGGGCTTCGTCCATCAGCGCCACCGGTGCCAACGGCGCCGCATTGACGGCGGCGGCCTGCGACCAGACAGACAACACGGCGGCTTCCTGCTTGAGCGTGCCGTCGCCCACCAGCATGCCGAGCAGAAACCCTTCCTCGTAGCTGCGCGCGCCGCCCCACTCCGCACCGGCACGGTGATTGTTGAGCAGCACCCGGTCACCTGCGACCAGTTGGTCCGCCTGGCACCATTCGGTGTCCAGCGACCAACGGGTCTGGCGCACCACGCGCCGCACGCGGTGATCCTCGGTCAGGCGCAGTGCGTAACCTTCCTGCGTCTGCAGTCGCACCACCTGCTTGTGCGCGGTCTTGAAGAAGCCCTCCGCGCCGGTGGCATGGTCGGCACCATCCACCCGCGCCAGGAACTGCGTTCCCAGCAGATCGGCGACCTGACGCGGCCCCTGGGCGGTCTGCACCCAGGTATCGGCAGTCACGCACGGATTGGTCGCGCGGATGGTCTCGCACCACCAGTTGTTGTTCATTTCGTTGACGCGGTCGATCAGGATGAAACCCGGCTCGGCGTAGTCGTAGGTGGAAACCATGATCATGTCCCACAGGTGGCGGGCGCGGATGTGCCCGTACACCTTGCACGCGACCAGGCCGTCGTCGCGCACGATGTAGTCCTTGTGCGTGGGCCAGTCGCGCCAGACCACGGCACTGGCGTCGGCCAGGTCGACGTCGGCCTCTTCCTTGCGGTTCACCGGGAACACGAGCGGCCAGTCGGCGTCCTGCTCCACCGCCTGCATGAAGCCGTCGGTGATCAGCAGCGACAGGTTGAACTGGCGCAGGCGCCCGTCCTCGCGCTTGGCGCGGATGAAGTCCTTCACGTCCGGGTGGGACACGTCGAAGGTGCCCATCTGCGCGCCACGGCGGCCGCCGGCCGAGGACACGGTGAAGCACATCTTGTCGAAGATATCCATGAACGACATCGGCCCGGAGGTGTAGGCGCCGGCGCCGGCCACGAACGCACCGCGCGGGCGCAGCGTGCTGAACTCGTAGCCGATGCCGCAGCCGGCCTTGAGGGTCAGGCCGGCCTCGTGGACCTTCTCCAGGATGCCGTCCATCGAGTCGGTGATGGTGCCCGACACGGTGCAGTTGATCGTGCTGGTGGCCGGCTTGTGTTCCTGCGCACCGGCATTGGAAGTGATGCGCCCGGCCGGGATCGCGCCGCGGCGCAGCGCCCAGGCGAAACGCTCGAACCAGTAGGTGCGCTGCTCCTCGCCGGCCTCGGCGTCGGCCAGCGCACGGGCCACGCGCAGGTAGGTGCCGTCGATGTCGGCATCCAGCGGCTCGCCCTGCTTGGTCTTGAGCCGATACTTCTTGTCCCAGATGTCCTGCGACGCCGGCTGCATCGGGATGGGGTCGTGCTTGGATCCGGTCTGGACGACTTCCAGGCGCACCGTACTCATTCTGCTGTGTTCTCCTCGAACCTGTCCCGATGGGGCGGATGGGTGGTCATCCGCCGTGTGTCTTGTCTATATCGCACTTGCGCTGCACGGCAGAGACGGCCGCGGCAGCGCACGCGGCGGCTGCCCTCGACCGATCGAAATTCCCCGAATCCGCGACCTTCCCTGTCACCGTCCCGTCATGCACCGCCGAACGCGCCACCGGATGTGAAATCCTGGTGAAGAAAACCCTACGTCTAGTGCCGTACCGACGCGATACCGCTACATGTAGTGGCTATTGCACGCGTGAACGCTAACCCCGGGCAGGCCGACTGTCAACGTCGTCGCGCGCCGATCACATGCCGTCAAGCTGCTGTGCACGCGGAGCGCCGGCCTGGCCTTGCGCGGACCGCGCTGGTGCGCTTTCACTGGCGGTTAAACGCCGCGCGTTCATCTTGATTTACGCGCACGCGCGCCCATCTGGCCCCACGTCTCCCGCGTCCCCCGGAAAACCCACCCATGCGACCGCTGCCTACGCTGCTGACCCTGACCGCCGCCGCTGCCTTCGGCGGTTTCGCCGCCACCGCGATCAATGCGCAACTGGACAACCGCGCCGAGGCCGCGCCGGTCGCGGCGGCACCGCCACTGTCCGGGGCCGCGCGCCTGCCGTCGGCGGTGGCCGGCGAGCCGCTGCCGTCGCTGGCGCCGATGCTGCAGAAGGTGATGCCCGCGGTGGTGAGCATCAACACCAAGCAGGTCGTGCGGGTGCGCAATCCGTTCTTCAACGATCCGATCCTGCGCCGCCTGTTCCCGGACATCCCGCAGGAGCGCATCAACGAGTCGCTGGGTTCGGGCGTGATCATCGATGCGAAGAACGGCTACGTGCTGACCAACCACCACGTGGTGGAGAACGCCGACGACGTGCAGGTGACCCTGGCCGACGGGCGCAGCTTCAAGGCCGAGTTCATGGGCTCGGACGCGGACACGGACATCGCGCTGATCCGGATCAAGGCCGACAACCTCACCGAGATCCGCCTGGGCGACAGCGACAAGCTGCGCGTGGGCGATTTCGTCGCCGCCATCGGCAACCCGTTCGGATTCACCCAGACCGTCACCTCCGGCATCGTCTCGGCGATGGGCCGCAACGGCATCCGCGGCCTGGGCTACCAGAACTTCATCCAGACCGACGCCTCGATCAACCCGGGCAACTCCGGCGGCGCGCTGGTGGACCTGCGCGGCGAACTGGTCGGCATCAACACCGCCAGCTTCAACCCGCAAGGCAGCATGGCCGGCAACATCGGCCTGGGCCTGGCGATCCCGTCGAACCTGGCGCGCGCGGTGGTCGACCAGTTGATCAAGAACAACGGGGTGATGATCCGCGGCACCTTCGGCATCGAGACGCAGAACCTGACCACGCAGATGGCGCAGGGCCTGGGCCTGTCGGCACCGCGCGGCGCGCTGGTGACGCGGGTGCTGGCCGGGTCGGCGGCCGCCGCCGCCGGGCTGCAGCCGGGCGATGTGATCACCGGCGCCAACGGCGAGCGCCTGGACAGCGCCGAGGCGCTGCACAACTACGAGGGCTTGCAGCCGGTCGGCAGCACCGTGACCCTGGACGTGCGCCGAGACGGCAAGCCGCTGCAGCTCAAGGCCACGCTCAAGGAACAGCCGCGCGCAATCAGCGGCGAGTCGCTGGATCCGCGGCTGAGCGGCGCCACCTTCACCGACCTGCCCGAATCGCTGCGCCAGTCCGGCATTTCCGGCGTGCTGATCGGCAACGTGGCGCGCGGCAGCCGCGCGGCGCGCAACGGCCTGGCCGGCGGCGACATCGTGGTGGCCGCCTCGGTCGGCGAGTTCGCCGACCTGGCCAGCTACCGCGCCAACTTCGCGCGCAAGCCGGCACAGCTGGTGCTGCGCGTGGTGCGCGGCGGCGCGCAGGCCGACCTGGTCATGCAGTGAGCCGCGGCGCTCAGGCCAGGCGCGCGGCGTAGTCGTCGCGCACGTGCTGGTTGAGATAGGTAGTGAGGCCGCGCCCGGCCGCGGCCAGGCGCTGCATCTCCACGACGTGGAGCAGGCCGGGATGATGGCCGTCGTAGCGGTAGGTGGCGCCGTCGGCGAAGCGCAGCACGATCCAGTCCGGACCGCTGTCGTAGGCGACCACTCCCGCGTGGCCGCTCCGATTGCCGTAGGCGTGCATCGCGATTCCTCCGGGACTTGGCCGCTCGCCGGCGAGCGCCGACACTATGGCGCATCGCCTGCGGCGGCGAGCTAACACCCCGTACACCCCGCCGATGGTATTTGTGTCGCCCCCGTTCTGCGCAGCGTCCGCATTGGCGGACGGCAGGCCCCCAAACCCCAGAGGAGACATGCCCATGAATGCCAGCCCGACCAATACCGAGAACCTCAAGGACAACCTGAGCGAAGCCGGTTCGCACCTGAAGTCCGCGGCCAGCTACGCCGGCGAGGCGATCAAGGGCGCTGCCGGTGCCGCCGGCGAGGAACTGAAGCTGGGCAAGGCCAACGTCAAGGCCGAGCTGTCCGACAGCGCCCTGTCCGGGCTGGCGGCCGCCGAGTTCGGCGGCGCGGCGGCGAAGGAGCAGGTGGACGTGCTGCTGGACAAGGGCCGCGACCTGATCGACAGCGCCGCCGAGCTGATCCGCGAGCGCCCGCTGGCCTCGTTCGGCGTGGCCTTCGCCACCGGCTGGATCATCGCCAAGCTGGCGCGCAGCGGCGGCGACAAGTAAGCCGCGCGTGAGCGAAGAGCAGGCCCGCGCCGACGGCGCCGCGGCAGACGCCGCGGCGGCACCGTCGTTGGAGGAATCCTTCCGCGCGTTCGGCGCCGCCGGGCGCGAAGGACTCAACGCCACCCTGGACACCGGCCGCGCGTTGCGCAAGCTGGTGGCCGCGGATCTGGCCCTGGCCCGCGCCGCACTGGCGCGGGCGCTGGTGTGGCTGACCGTGTCGGTGGCGTTCGGCGCCTCGGCGTGGATGTTGCTGATGGGCGCGATGATCGCCCTGCTGCAGCGCATGGGCTGGTCGTGGCTGGCGTCGATCTCGGCGACCGCCGCCTTCAGCCTGGTGGTCACCGCGCTCGGTGCGTGGCAGGCGCTGCGCTACTTCGACATGAGCAAGCTCGACGCCACCCGCCGCCAGCTGGCCAAGCTGGGCATCGGCGGCGACGACGAGGACGGCGACGAGGATGTCGCCAAGCGCGAGGCCAGGTCATGACCCTGCGGCAATTGCAGCACCGCATCGCCCGCGCCGAATCGGTGCTGGAAGGACGCCAGGAGCAGGTGCGCACGCATTGGGCGACCCTGGAGCAGGTCTGGCGCGAAGGCTGGACGCCGTGGCGGATCGTGATCGTCGGTCTGGGCACCGGCTTCCTGGTCGGGCGCGCCGAACCGGCCGCCGTGGTCGGCAAGCTCGGCGGCGCACGCTGGCTGCAGATGCTCAGCGCCGTCTCCAGCCTGATCAATGCGACGACGGCCAAGAGCGCATCGGATAACGCCGAACGCGCCTCCGACGATGCCGAGGAGGCCGCAGACACCGCGCAGGACGCGGCCGTGGACGCCGCCACCCAGGCACCGCCCCCCGCAGCACCCGTTCCCCCGCCCGCTGCCCGCCCGCAGCCGCCGCGGCCGCCGATGGCCTCGCGCCCCGGGCAGCCCGCCGCCGCCGAAGCGGCCACCGATCTGTCCGAGCGTCAGGGCCGGCCCTGAGTTTCCCGCGGATGCGCGCGGGTGATGGCATTCGGCCGCCACGCCGCACGCACGCGGCGGCCACGCGGCCTTGATATCGCGCCGGCCACGATCCGGCCTACACTTCGTTTCCTTTTCGACGCCGTTCGGCGCGTGCCCTGCCGCGCGCGCCGAGGCCACTGCATCGCAGGTCCGATGAGTACAGTTCCCGATCCCGCGGCCGTCGCCGACGACGCGCCGCACGGCGCCCTGCCGCCGCCGCCCGCCCCGCGCCCGCGCGGACCGGTCTCGCTGGTGGTCCTGGCGACGCTGGCGGTCTGCTACACGCTGTGGGCGGCGCAGGACGTGATCCTGCCGATTCTGCTCTCCGCCTTCTTCGCCCTGGTCGGCAATCCGATCCTGCGTGTGCTGCAACGGCTGTATCTGCCGCGCTTCCTGGCCGCGCTGCTGGTGCTGCTGTCGGGCATGGCGGTGGCGACGACACTGACCGTGCAACTGGCCGGGCCCGCCGCCGAGTGGGCGCAGCAGGCGCCGGCGCAGCTGCGCCACCTCGCCACCCAGGTGCGCGACCTGACCAAGCCGATGCAGCAGGCCAACCAGGCCGCGGAGAACTTCGCCCGCGCCGCCGGCGGCGAGAGCGGGCGCCGCGTGCAGGTGATCCGCACGCAGATGGACGACCCCTACAAGGCGCTGGTGCGAACCCCGCGGCTGGCCGCCTCGGCGCTGGCGGTGGTGCTGCTGACGTTCTTCTTCATGGTGTTCGGCGAGAACCTGCAACGCCACGCGATCGCGTTGCTGCCCAGTCGCCAGCAACAGAAGTTCACCACCGAGATCCTGCGCTCGATCGAACGCGAGGTCTCGCGCTACGTGCTGACCATCACCGTGATCAATACGCTGGTCGGCCTGGTCTTCGCCGGCATCCTGATCCTGCTGGGCATCGCGCCGCAGGAAGCGCTGCTGTGGGGCACGGTGGTGGCGCTGCTGAACTTCGCGCCATACGTGGGGCCGCTGATCGGCGCGATACTGATGCTGCTGATGGGCTTCGTCGCCTTCCGCGATCCGCTGAGCGCGTCGCTGCCGGCGATCCTGTACCTGGGCCTGCACACCCTGGAAGGCCAGGTGGTGACGCCGATCGTGCTCGGCCGGCGCATGGCGATCTCGCCGCTGATGCTGATCCTGGCGCTGATGCTGTTCGGCTGGCTGTGGGGCATGATCGGCCTGCTGCTGGCGGTGCCGCTGCTGGTGTGCATCAAGATGGTGCTGGCGCGGGTGGAGGGCATGCAGCGCTGGGCGCGGTTGCTGGAGTGAGGCGGGGATTGGGGAGTCGGGATTGGGGATTAGCGCAAGCGCGCGTGCTGTCTACCGGGCGTGGGGCGCAGGGGTATCAGCGCTTGGCGTAAAATGCGCCGGTGACTTCCATGCCCTCCTTCCCCGTCCGCGCGATCACGCTGGATCTGGACGACACGCTATGGCCGTTCGCGCCGATCGGCGCGCGCATCGAACAGGTGCTGCACGACTGGCTGCTGCAGCATAGTCCGGCCACCGCCGCGCGCTTCCCGGTCGCGGCGATGCGGCAGTTGCGCGAAGAGGTGTTCGCCGCGCATCCGCACCTGCATCACGACCTCAGCGAACTGCGCCGGCTGACCCTGCGCCGCGCGCTGCACGAGAGCGGCGCCGACCCGGCCTTGCTGGAACCGGCATACGCGGTGTTCCATGCCGCGCGCAACCAGGTGGAGTGCTATCCGGACAGCATCGCCGCGCTGGAGCGCATCGCCGCGCGCGTGCCGGTGGTGGCGCTGAGCAACGGCAATGCCGACCTGGCCACGATCGGCCTGGACCGGCATTTCGCCTTCCAGCTCAGCGCCCGCGAGCACGGCGCGGCCAAGCCCGACCCGGGCATCTTCCGCGCCGCCTGCGCGCGCCTGGGCCTGCCCTGCGCGCAGGTGCTGCACGTGGGCGACCACATCGAGATCGACGTGGTCGGTGCGATGCAGGCCGGCCTGCGCGGTTGCTGGATCAACCGCGAGGCGCAGGCCTGGCATCCGCCGATCCCGCCCGACCTGCACTTCGACACCCTCACCGGCCTGGCCGACTGGCTGGACGCGACCCAGCCGGCCTTCGCGCGCGCCTGACCCGCGCGTACTGGCCCGCCGGCCACCTCTCTCTTCCAAGGATCCGCTGATGTCCCTGCCGACCGGCTTCACCGACGCCTCTTCCCACGCGCTGCCGCTGTACGTGCTCGACCGCGAACACCTGGCCGAATGGCGCGCGGCACAATCGCCGGCCTGGGTGGCGTGGATGGACACCCAGCAATTCATGGCCACACCGGGCAGCGTGTTGCTGCTGCCGGGCGCCGACGGCGTGGCCGCTGCGGTGCTGGGCGTCGGCGATCGCGGCGATGCCTATGCCTATGCGCATGCGCCGTACGCGCTGCCGGCCGGCAGCACCTGGCGGTTGGAGACTGCGCTGGACACCGATGCGCTGGCGGCGCTGCACCTGGGCTGGGGCCTGGGCAGCTACCGCTTCGCCCGCTACAAACAACCGGCGCGGCTGCCGGCGCAGTTGCTGGCCACGCCGCAGGCGGAAGTGCGCGATCTGATCGCCGCCAGCCTGCGCGTGCGCGACTGGGTCAACACGCCGACCGAGCACATGGGGCCGGAGCAACTGGAAGACGCCGCGCGCGCGATCGCGCAGGAACACGGCGCGCAGTTCGAGAGCATCATCGGCGACGCGCTGCTGGAGCAGAACTTCCCGGCGATCCACGCGGTCGGCCGCGCCTCGCACCGCGCGCCGCGGCTGCTGGTGCTGCGCTGGGGCGAAGAAGCGCATCCGCACGTGGCGCTGGTCGGCAAGGGCGTGTGCTTCGACACCGGCGGCCTGGACCTGAAGCCGGCCGACGGCATGCGCAACATGAAGAAGGACATGGGCGGCGCCGCGCACGCGCTGGCGCTGGCCGGGCTGGTGATGGCGCAGCGCCTGCCGCTGCGGCTGACCGTGCTGCTGCCGTCGGTGGAGAACGCGGTCGGCCCGAACGCGTTCCGCCCCGGCGAGGTCATCGCCACCCGCCAGGGCACCAGCGTGGAGATCGACAACACCGACGCCGAAGGCCGCCTGGTGCTGTGCGATGCGCTGGCCTATGCCAGCGAGCAGCGCCCCGACGCGATCCTGGATTTCGCAACGTTAACCGGCGCCGCGCGCATCGCCCTGGGCCCGGACCTGCCGGCGCTGTTCAGCAACGACGACACGCTGGCGCAGGCCTGGATCGCCGCCGGCGAGCGCACCCGCGACCCGGTCTGGCGCATGCCGCTGTGGCGTCCTTACCTGCGCTACCTCACCAGTTCGGTCGCCGACCTGGCCAATGCCGGCTCGCGCATGGCCGGCGCGGTCACCGCCGCCCTGTACCTGGAGCGCTTCGTACCGGCACGGCAGGCGTGGGCGCACCTGGACGTGTACGCCTGGAACGACAGCGACCGCCCCGGCCGCCCGGCTGGCGGCGAGGCGCTGGCGCTGCGCTCGGCGTACGCCATGCTGAAGGCGCGTTACGCGGGGTAAGCCGGGTTCGATGGGCTGCGCGGCCAAGGGTCGCGCGCAAGCAGACGCTGCGCCGGTGGCTAGGCGGTATCGCGCGGTGCACGGCTTGGCATGCATCGCGTGCAGGAGCCGCTTCGGCCGCGATGCGCGGTGGTGCGAGCATGTTTGTCTTCGGATGCCGTCGGGACTGAAGTCCCTCCCACATTGCACCCGCCACACCGACCGTGGCCCTGTAGGAGCGGCTTCAGCCGCGACACGCGGTGCTGCGAGCATTGGCCGACTTCGGATGCAGTCGGGACTGAAGTCACTCCCACAATGCACCCGCCGCGCCGACCGTCCTCTCGTGGGACGGCTTCAGCCGCGACGCGCGGTGGCGTGAGCACTACCGTCTTCGGACACCGTCGGGACTGAAGTCACTCTCACGGTGCACCGCCACAATCGGTCGTGTGCCTGTAGGGACACGACGATGGGAAACCGCTGTTGCGATTCCCCAATCCCCATTTCCCAATCCCCGCTTCAACCCGCCAGCGCCTGCAGCGAATCACGTTCGATACCGGCGTAGATGGCGAACTCGTCGTGCACCGTCGCGCCCAGCGCCTGTTCGAACGCGGCGCGGTTGGCGTGGGCGGCGTACGCGCGCTGCTCGCCGCCGCCGAGATTGGACTGGAAGATGCCCGCGGCGCTGACCGGCAGGAAATCCTCGTAGACGATCGGGTCGGCGCTGGCCAGGCCGTCGGCGATCAGCGCTTCGGCCGGCTTGCCGGCCAGGGCGGCGGCGCCGGCGGCGCGACCGGCGTCGGTGAGCGCGTAGCGGAAATAGCCCAGCCCCTCGCGGCGCAGGGTGGCGTAGTCGTCGGGGAAATCGGCGAAGGCGGCCTGCAGGCGCGTGGCGTAGTCGGCACCGGCGCTGCCCTCGGCCGCGCGGGCGCGCTCCAGCAGCGCGTCGTACAGCGCGCGGCCCTTCGGCGTCAGGGCCAGGCCGCGCTGTTCGATCTCGCCGAACCGCGCGGTGTGGGTGCCGGCCTCGGCGCCGTCCGCGCCTGCGGGGAAGCGCACGGTTTCCTCCAGCGCCTTGAAGCTCGTCTGGCGCAGCAGGATCGGGCAGGCGCGGCGCGGCGGACCTTCGATCACCGCCTTGGCGTCGATGCCCCGGCGCAGCATCTCCGCCTGCGCCGCGTCGATGTCCAGGGTGCGCGGGGTCAGGTGGTTGATGTGTGGGCCGTGGAAGCTGACCACGTCGGCGATCAGCTTGTGCGCCTCGCTCAGCGCACGGTAGGTCGGCAGGTTCACGGTCGCGTCGCTGTGCCAGCGGAAGGTCTCCAGCGCCTCGGCGACGAAGCGCTGCGCGTCGGCCTCGGCCAGGCCACCGTCGCGTTCGCACTGCGCGATCAGTTCAAGGGCGCCGTCGGTGAAGATGCGCCGCTCGGCGAGGATCTGCGCGGCCTGTTCGCGCAGCGCCGGGTCCTCGATCAGTTCCAGGCGCAGCAGCGAGGTGAACACGCGGAACGGGTTGCGCGCCAGCGCCGCCGCATCCAGCGGGCGGAATGCGGTGGAGTGCACCGGCACGCCAGCCACCGACAGGTCGTAGTAGCCCACCGGCGCCATGCCCATCACCGCGAACAGGCGGCGCAGCGTGGCCAGTTCCTCGGCGGTGCCGACGCGGATCGCGCCATGCCGCTCCTGGTCCAGGCGCGCGCGTTCGTCGTTGCGCTGCAGCTGCGCCTCCAGCGCCGGGTCAGCGGCCAGGGTCTGCGCATTGACCTGCGCCACCAGTTCCATCAGCGTGCCGTACAGCGGCACCTCGGTGCGGTACATGTCGGACATGGCCTGCGCGAACAGGCTGCGGATAGCGTCGGGCGAAACGAAGGCGTTGGTCATCGGGCGGTCCGGAGCGGCAATGGCGCCGGCAGCAGGACCGGCAGAACGCCTATTCTCGCGCCGCGGCGGCGGCGCGGCCAGTGTGGATGAATGGGCGGCGGCGCATACCGGTACGGCACGGGAATGGCCGGCACCGCTATCTCCTTCTCCCGCCGGGAGAAGCTGCCCCGCAGGGGCGGATGAGGGGACGGGCGCAGCCTCGTGCACCCACACTGCGTGAGGCGCTGCGCGCCCGACCCTCACCCCAACCCCTCTCCCGGGGGGAGAGGGGCTTGAGCATCAGCAATTCTTTATGCGCGCGGACAGCACCGCTGTCTCCTTCTCCCGCCGGGAGAAGCTGCCCCGCAGGGACGGATGAGGGGACGGGCGTAGCCTCGTGCTCCCACACTGCGTGAGGTGCTGCGCGCCCGACCCTCACCCCAACCCCTCTCCCGGAGGGAGAGGGACTTGAGCATCAGCGATTCTTTATGCGCGCGGACGACACCGCTATCTCCTCTCCCGCCGGGAGAAGGTGCCCCGCAGGGGCGGATGAGGGGACGGGCGCAGCCTCGTGCACCCGAACTGCGTGAGGCGCTGCGCGCCCGACCCTCACCCCAACCCCTCTCCCGGAGGGAGAGGGGCTTGAGCATCAGCGATTCTTTATGCGCGCGGACGATACCGCTATCTCCTCTCCCGCCGGGAGAAGGTGCCCCACAGGGGCGGATGAGGGGACGGGCGCAGCCTCGTGCACCCAAACTGCGTGAGGTGCTGCGCGCCCGACCCTCACCCCAACCCCTCTCCCGGAGGGAGAGGGGCTAGGCCTCCGGTTGGCGTTGGAGCGCGCCGCTGGTGAAGCCTGCATCCTCACTCGCCGCGCGTGGCAGTGCAGGGATGCGCACGACGTGGACGTGAGTCCAGACGGCGGCGGTGCCGTCGCACTGCCGTGGGCCTATTGCGAACGCGTAGCCCCGTCCTGGGGCTGCGCCGCGGCCCGGTCGCGTGCGGCGCGGTCGCCCAGTTGCCGGCGCAACAGCGCATCCAGCACGATCGGGCGGTCCCAGTGGTCGTAGCTGGCGACAATGGCGTGGCGCAGCGTGCGGTAGGCCAGTGAGCCGGGCGGCGCGTCCAGTCCCGTCGCCACCGCCGCCCAGCCGGCCGGCGCGCCGGCGGCCGTGCGTGCGCGCACCACCTCGCGGTACGGCCGCCCCGCGGCCTTGGCCAGAAACGCGGCGACATAGACATCGCGCGGCGGCCAGTGGCGCTCGCGCAGCAGGACCTCGGCATAGCCGTGCGGCATCTGCGCGTAGCGCGCGACCTCGTCGAGGAAGCTGTCGGGGTAGCGCGCGGCGTAGCGGTCGATGTCCAGCAACTGGCGATCGATCCAGGCATCGTCGGTGCCGGGCACCTCCACCGGGGCGGCGTCCGTGGCGTCGGCAGTAGCTGCGCGCGCGGGCACCGCCGCATCCTGCGCCAGGGCCGAACCGGCAGCGCACAGCGCGGCGCACACGAGCAGACCGGCAGGAGACGGAAATAGGCGCATGGGTCGATTCTGCCGGAGGCAACGGGAACTGTCAGCGCGGTGAGCAAGGAGAACAGCCGGCGAGTGCGTGCACTGCGGCCTCGGCGGTGTCGCGGCTGAAGCCGCTCTTGCGAAACAAACCCAGGCCGGGCACATCGGCACCCTTGGCGATTCGCTCAACCCCGCAGCAGGCTCGCCGCATGCCGGTTGAGATCCGCCACCGCCTGCGGCCAGTCCGCGGCCGCGGCCACTTCGCGCAGGCGCGGTTCGTCGGCGGACAGGCCGTGCTCGGCCTCGTGCGCCCAGGTGGTGGTGTACGGCGTGTGGATGCCCCAGCCGCCGAGCGCGATCACCGGCTCCACGTCCGAACGCAGCGAGTTGCCGATCATCACGAAGCGCTCGGCACCGATGCCGAATTCGGACAGCACCTTGGCGTAGGTCTTCGGATCCTTCTCCGACACCACCTCGATGCGCGGGAACAGGTCGCCCAGGCCGGATTGTTCGATCTTGGCTTCCTGGTGGAACAGGTCGCCCTTGGTGATCAGCACGATCTCGAACTCGGCGGCGATCGCCGCCACCGCCTCGCGCACACCGGCGATCACCTCCACCGGATGCTGCAGGGTGGAGCGGCCGATCTCGACGATGCGCTGCAGATCGCGCGCGGCGATGCGGGCGTCGGTCAGTTCGATCGCCGCCTCGATCATCGACAGGGTCATGCCCTTCGCGCCATAACCGAACACCGCCAGGTTGCGGCGCTCCACTGCCAGCAGATGCTGCAGGGTGCGTGCGTCCTGCAGGTCCAGATACTGGCCGAGAATGGCTTCAAACGCGGCTTCGGCGTCGCGGTAGTAGTCCTCGCTCTTCCACAAGGTGTCGTCGCCGTCGAAACCGACCAGGGCGATGGGTGAAGCGCGCAAAGCAGTGGGCGTCGGCATCATCGGCCAATCATAACAGCGCGTCCCGACCGCAGCCGACACGCTGCTCCACCGCACAACGCACGACGGCGGCCATGGGCCGCCGTCGTGATGGAGCGTCTGGCTGCAACGACGCTCGGGTGATGCACCAGAGGTTCGGTCCCGGCGAGGCGGTTGCGTCCTCATCGCCACGCAACCGCCAATGCCGGTACCGCTCCCGTTACTGGCCGCCGTTGCTGTCGCTGCCGGTCGCCGCGCCGCCCTGCTGCTTGGCGACGTAGGCCTTGTACTCGTCCGGCGTCAGCTTGCCGTCATGGTCGGCGTCGGCCTGCGCGAAGATCTGGCTGAGGCCGGCGTTGACCTGCGCCTCCTGCTTGCTGATGGCGCCGTCCTTGTCGGCGTCGACGTCGGCCCAGGTCTGGCCGCCGCCCGAGGCCGCGCCGGCCTGCCCACTCTGGCCGGTGGCGCTGGTCGACGACTGCGTCTGCGCCTGCGCGGCGGCATCGGCCTGCGCGTCCTGGGCGAACGCCGGCAGGGCCAGTGCGGCGGCGAGAATGGCGGCGGTACCGATCAGCGGGGTGCGGGTGCGAATGTTCATGGGTGGATTCTCCTTGGCTCTCTCGGTGTGACATGTCCGGTCGATTCCGGAACACGGCGCTACCGTGCCCGTCTCAGACTGAATCCATTCCCTGTCGAAAATTGCCGCAAAACGGATCGTTAACCACGGCGCCGACGCAGCGCGCTACCGCACTAGTTAGGGATTGGTGAGCGCGTGGTAAGGCGTCCATTCGAGACGTTTGGATTGCAGAAAGAAAACGTCTGTTTCAGCGTGTTTCGTGACCGCCGTCGCCGACGTTTTCGCTTGAACGCGCCCTGAATACGATCCACGCCAGGGCCACGCCGGACAGCGCGCCGGCCACTTCCAGCACCACGCGCGAGCCCAGTTCGTCCGGATCGTGGATGGTGGACAGGGCGATGCGCGCGTACAGAGGCGACTCCAGGCGCACGATGCTGGTGTAGAACAGGTTCCAGCAGTCGATGCCGGCCGACACCGCCACCGCGATCAGGCAGGCGCCGCCCAGTTGCTGGCCCTCGGACCAGCCCAGCCGCCGGCCCAGCCACTGCCACAGCGCATACACCAGGAAGCCGACCGCCAATGCGATCAGCCCGGCTTCCAGCGAGCCCAGCAGGCCGAAATGCAGCGGCAGGTTCATCGGGATTCCTTGGTCGGCAGGGACGCAAGTCTAGAGCGTGTCGCGCCCCGGCGTGCGATGCGCCAAGCCGGCGCGCAGATCAACTGGCGTTTTCGGCGATCGCGCTCACCACTGGCGCACCGTCCTCGTCCCAGCGCACCGTCATCAGCATCGGCTTGCAGCACACCTGGCAGTCCTCGACGTACTGCTGCACGTCCACCGACGGATCCAGCGCGACATCGATCCATTCGCCGCAGTAAGGGCATTGCAGGTCGACGAACTGGTGCGTGCCGGTCATGGGGGGGTCCGTGGCGAGGGTGGCGTGCCGCTAGCGCACCGGCACGTCGAAGGCGACGCCGGGGCTGGGCTCGGGCTGGAAGGTGTAGTGCCACCATTCCATCGGATAGTTGACGAAGCCGCGTGCGGCCATCGCCTTCAACAGTTGCTGACGGTGCGCGCGCTGGGTGGCGTCGATGGCCGGCGTGTCGGTGTGTGCGCTGGGGTCGAAGAAATCGAAGCCGGTGCCCATGTCCAGCGCGCGGCAAGCGCCCTGGCGGCAGTCCAGCAAGCCCAGGTCGACGGTGGCGCCGCGGCTGTGGCCGGAGTGCTCGGCGATGTAGTCGCCCAGCAACACGCTTTTTTCCAGCTTGGGGTAGTAGCGCGCCTTGGCGACCTGATCCTGCGGATCGCGCGCCCAGGCGACGAAGGCGCGCACCGATCGCTGCGGCCGATAGCAGTCGAACACCTGCAGGCGGTAGCCCTTGGCCTGCAGGTCGT
This sequence comes from Xanthomonas sp. 3307, assembly GCF_014199735.1. Lineage (NCBI taxonomy): Bacteria > Pseudomonadati > Pseudomonadota > Gammaproteobacteria > Lysobacterales > Lysobacteraceae > Xanthomonas > Xanthomonas sp. 3307. Next base: position 365,997 of record NZ_JACHOG010000004.1, read on the forward strand.
GTTGCACCTGCGCCAAGGCCTTCGCAACCGGTGCCAGCAGATAGCACTTGGGCGCGTCGTAACCCGGCACCGGGCGGCCAGTGAAGTTGTCGTGGCCGGCATAGCGAATGTCCATCGCGATGTCCGGCGCCAGCGCATGCACGTCCACCAGTCCTGCCTGTGCCGGCGTGGTCGCCGGCGAGGTGGTCGGTTCCGCGGCGAGCGCGACGGGCGCGACGACGAGGGCGAGCGCCAGGCCTACCGCGCGCAGTGCGCCATGCCGGCGCCAGGGGCGCGAGGCACAGCGGTGGCGGGAGCGGCGGTCATGCGGCATGTGCGCAGCATAGGCCATGGCCGTCGCCGCTGTCCTGCCACAACACGCAGCCTTCGATGCACGTTCCGCGAACCACGCGATGCACGGCGGCCACCGGCGCATGCCGATGACCGCCCTGCACAGCGCGCGTCAGCGTCCGGGCGCCTGCGCCTGGGCCTGGGTGCGCTGCTGGTCCTGCACCTGCCGCTCCTGGGCCTGGCGCTGGGTCTCGGCGGCCAGTTGCTGCTGGCTCTGCTCCAGCGGCACGGTCGCCGCCTGCTGGCGATCGACATAGGCGCGATGCACGTCGTGCGCGTTCTCCGGGTTGCGCTGCACCGCGATCATGCCGCGGCCATCGGTACTGGCGACCAGGTCGTCGATGCGCGACATGCCGCTGACCTTGGCCTCGAACGCCAACTGCCCGGCCGCACGCTGCATGGACTCGCGGTCGCCGTAGCCACCGTTGGGGCCCTGCTTTTCCAGCTGCGCGACCGCCTGGTCGAACAGCGGGCTGTCGCGCCGCAACTGCTCCACGCCCTGCTGCCGCTGCACGCTGCGGTCGATCGCGGCCAGCGTCTCCGGGCCGGCCTTGCCGTCCACGCCCTTCAGGTGCTGGTCCTGCTGGAACTTCTCCACCGCCGCTTCGGTCTTGGGGCCGTAGGTGCCGATCGCATCCTTGGCCTCCAGGTAGCCGAGCGTGGCCAGCTTTTCCTGCAGGCCCTTCACCGCCTCGCCCTGCGCATTGCGCGCGAGCACGCCGCCATGCGCGGCCGGCTCGCGCTGGCCGTCGTGCGGCTTCGGCGCCGCGTGCCCGTCGCGCTGCTCGCCAGGCTTGGCGACGGTCTTGCCGAGGTCGGCCAGCTTGAGCAGGTCGGCCTTCTCGTTCTCGGCGCGGTTCTCCAGCGAATCCAGGGTCTTCTGCTTGTGCACGCGCGGGAACAGCTCCTTGACGTGCTCGGCCTTGTAGTCCTGCACCGCGCTGACGATCTCCTTGTCGGAAATCTTCGACAGGTCGGCCTGCTTGCCGAACTTTTCTTCCATCGCACGCAGGAACACGCCGGAGCCGCCCGGCTTCTTGTCGCTGCCGGGGCCGTACTGGACCGCGGTGCTCCACATCGCGTCCTGCACCGCGGGGCCGCGGTCGGACAGGTCCATGCCCTTGTCCTTGAGCCGGTCGACCAGTTTGTCGAAGTGGGTGCGCTTGATGTAGTCGTGCTGTTCCTGGCCGAAGCCGGGGTCGGTCTTGGCCAGGTCCTTCCACTTGGCGCTGAACGCGTCCGAACCCGGCTTGAGGCCGGCGAAGTCGTCGCTGTACTTGCTGTCCTTGACGAAGGCGGCGACGGTGCCGCCGTTGATGACCTTGCCCTCACGGGTCGTCGTCTGCGAGGTCATCTGGTACGAGCCGTAGGACACGCCGCCGGGGTCGTCGACGCCGGAGGACACGGTCGACGCGCCGCGGCCGCCGGTCTCGTAATGCTTGGAAGTCTGGCCCAGTTCCCAATCCTTGTCGCTCATCGCTATCTCCTTGGCTGGACGCGCGGCGTGGAAAACGCCGCGCGTCGGGGTTCAATACAGGGGTGAATCAGTGCGCTTCGAGTTCGTCGGCGCGGCGCGCGGTCATTTCCAAGCGGCACTCGGCCGCATCCACACGCTCGGCCTGGCCACCGTCCGGATCGGCGACGCACTTCTCGTCGCGCTCGGCGATCCACTTGCGCTGCCGCTCGCGCAGCGCGTGCTGCTCGGTCTCGCCGAGCTTGGCCATCGCCGCCTTGTAGGCGGTGTTGAGGCGCTGGTCCTGGTAGGCATGTTCGTCGGAAATGCACTGCAGCATCGCCGGGGTGGCGCCGCCGGCGGCGGTGATGCAGGTGTCGTAGGACGGTCGCAACACGGGGGAATCTCCTGAAGCGGTGGAAGGGTTGGGCGCCGCAGCGGATGCGGCCGGCGTGGCCGTGCCCACATCGGCCTGGGTGCCGGCATCGTGGGGGGCAGCAGGGGATGCCGCGGTAGCGGCGTCCGCAGCCGGAGCGGCCGGTGCCTGCGCCTGGCTGGGCGTGGAGGACGGCGCACTGCAGGCGGCAGTGGCCACGCACAGCAGCAGCAGGGAAGAGCGTTGGAAAGCCTTGGCGATGGCCATGGTCGGATTGCGTCCTTGTCGTTAGCGCGAGCGGAAAGGCGAGGTTCTAAGCGATCATTGCGCACGCTGTCCATCGCACGCCGCGATGGTGGGTGATCGCGTTGGGCTGGCGTTGGGCAATGTCGCGTCGGCGCATGTACGGCAGTGGCCGCCGCCATCGCCATGCACGACCACCGCCGCAACGTGCGCGACGGCGGCCGTTGCCGCACACACCGGTCAGCGCGGCGCCTGGGTCTTCTCGTGCTGTGGATCCGGCTGCTGCGGCTGTTCCTGCGCTTGCCGCTGGGTTTCGGCGGCCAGTTGCTGCTGGCTGCGCTCCAGCGGCACCGACGCGGCCTGTTGCTTGTCCACGTAGGCGCGATTGACGTCGTGCGGATTGTCGGGATTGCGCTGCACGGCGATCAGGCCGCGGCGGTCGCCGCTGAGCACCAGGTCGTCGATGCGCTGCATGCCGCTCACCTTAGCCTCGAACGCGACCTGGCCGGCGACGCGCTGCATCTCTTCGGCGCTCTTGAAGCCGCCGTTGGGCCCCTGCTTCTGCAGGTGCTCCATGGCCTGCTTGTACAGCGGGTTGTCGGCCAGTGCCGCCGCATCGGCCTTGGCCGGCGCGGGCTGCCTGGCGATCGCCTCCAGGGTCGCCTTGTCGGCGATGCCGGTGGGCGCCAGGCCCTTCTCGCGCTGCAGGTTGGCGACCACTTGCTGGGTGCGCTCGCCGTAGTAGCCGGTGCCGCTGAGCAGTTTGCCCTGGTCGTCCTTGACGCCCAGTTCGATCAGGCGTTGCTGCATCGCCTTGACGTCGGCGCCCTGCTCGCCCGGCTTCAGCGCCGTGCGCGGCTCCTGCGTGCCCTGCGTCTGTGCCTGGGTCTGCTGGCGGTCCTGCAGCAGGTCGCGGCCCTTGACCAGCGGATCGGAGGCGAACAGCTTGGCGTTGTGGTGCGTGGCCAGGTAGTCGTCCAGCGGCATGGTGTTGACGCCCTTGCTGCCGGTGGACTGGCTGACCAGCAGCTCGCCGCTCTTGGGATCGCGCACGACCATCATGATGTGGTCGATGCCCTTCCAGTGCTCGTGCGCGGTCTTGCCCGAATCCACGCCGATGACCATGCCTTCCTTCAGCGCGCCGGGCTTGAACACGTCCTTGCCCTGCAGCAGCACGCCGGAGCTGTCGAAGGCCTTCTTGACGATCTCGCCGGAGCCGGACATGCCCTGCACCAGCATGTCCTTCTGGGTGAACACGTCGCGGCCGGCCTTGCGGTTGATCTCGTTCATCGTCGCGTTCTGCAGCTCGGTCACCCAGCCGGAACAGTCGATGTAGCCCTGCGACAGATGCTTGCCGTCCACGCCGGGGTGGTAGTACCTGCTGCTCTTGACGTTGATCGCGTACTGCACGTCGTCGTGCTTGACGCCCAGATCGTAGGCGGCGGTCAGCGCGATGCCGTCGTGGCCGCCCTGCTTGCCGCCGTCCGCTGCCGGCGTGCGCGCGGGCGCCGGCGCAGCCTGGCCCTCGGCGATCGGCTTGATGCCCTTTTCCGGAATCGCGATGTGGTCGTACTTGGCGTCCCAGTACTTCACGAAAGCCTTGGCCATATCCTGGTCGGACAGCTTCTTGAAGTCGGCCAGCGAGGTGCCGGTGTAGGCCTGGAACTGGCGCGCGCCCTGCGCGTCCTTCTCGCCGGGCACGTTGTTGAGGATGTTGGCGCGGGTGCCCTTGAGCTCGAAGTGGCCGGTGGCGATCGCGGCCTGGATCGAGCGGTAGCCACCGGCGCCCTGCTGGTGCGCCATGTACATGTCCAGGCCATCGGGCTGCGGCTTGCCGGACAGGTAGGCGCGGCCGTCGCGCTCGTGCTGGCGGGTCAGGCTGTTGCGGTTGTCCTGGTACATGCGCGCGGCGGCATCGGTGTTGGCCACCGCGTCGAGTTCGCGGCCACGGATGCCATAGGCGCTGGCGGCGCCGGGCGTGAACTGGAACAGGCCCTTGGCGCTGTTGGGACCGCGACTGGCCTGCTCGTCGAAGCGGCCGCCGGTTTCGATGTAGGCGAAGCGCATGAAATCGTCGACCGGAATCTGCCGCTGCCTGGCTTCCCGCTCGATGATGTCGAGATTCTCTGCCTTGGTGGTATCGCGTGCCATCTCGTGTAACTCCTTGAGGTTGAGGTACGGCCATCGCGGCCGCCTGGGTCAACCGAGCTCGTCCATGAGCTTGTTAGTGCGCGGTCAACAGAACGATTGCGTACTGCGGAACATCGGGTGCTGCGTCCATCGGCGCGCCGCCGCGCGCCGTCGGGTCATGCGTCGGGCGCCGGCTGGTATTGGCCGCTATCGGGGTCATAGGCGTACCGCAGCACGTCGCTGCCATCGAGCAGGCGCGCGCGGCCGGGACCGGCGATCGCGGTGCCGTGCAGCGCCACCCGCAGCGCCGGCATGCGCTGGCCGGGCACCGCCTGGAATTCCAGGGTGCCGGTGCTGGACACGTGCGGCACCACGCCATCCGGGTCGCTGACCGCCTCGTTGTCCTCGCCGGCCGCCACCGTGCCGCAATAGACCCAGCTGCGGTAATCGCCGAGGTCGTGCCGGTTCGGATCGAACACGAACAACGCGAAGCCGGCCTCGGTGATGCCGTTGCCGAAGCGGGTGGTGGGCACGGCCAGCAGCAAGCGGCCATCGCCGAGCGCATGCTGCTGCGGGGTGCGCGTGGTATCGAACGCATCGGCACGCGCATAGGCGCCGAAGCTGCCGACGTAGCGCTGCGCATGCAGCACCATCCACGGCCGCTCGCCGCCCGGGGTGGTCAGCTGGAAGGTGGCGGCGCCGAGCGAAACGCCCTCGCCCGGGTTCGGGAAGGTTTCCGCATCGTCGATGCCGTACTGGCCCGGCGTGGCATAACTGAAACCGGTGTAGTACCGCTTGCCGTCCAGTTCGAAATGCCGGCCGCCCCAGAAATTCACCACGGCGCCGTTGTCGATCTCGTAGGACACGGCACCATCGCCGTCCCAGCCGTAGATCAGGTACAGCACGCTGCCCGCATCGGGTGGCATTTCGGGAGCGGCGCGCTTGTTGTCGTTCGACATGTCCAGAACATCCTGTATTCGGTGAAGAAGCCGGAAGAACCCACCTGCGCGTTCCGACGCGCACCGCCGCCGCTTCCGCCCAGGCATGGGCGAGGCACGACGCGGACGCGACGCCTGATGCGGAGCGCGAACACTCCCCGCAGGCGCGGTTTCGGACGGAACAAGGTGACGTAACACGCCGGCCCCGAGCAGGGGCAATGATGGCGGTCGCGCATGGCGAACCGCACGCCGGCAATCCACGCCGGCATTTCGGGCGAGTGCAGCATCCCATGCCGCTCGCGAATGACTCGCCTGATCATCAGGCCCCGTGGGGCGCATCTTAAACCAGGTCCTACGCCCGAAACCACCGCTGCCTTGCGCGCAGCGTCACCTCCCCGCGCCGCCCGTTCAGCGGTCCAGCGGCGGGGTGTACTGTTGCTTGGCGGGGTCGTAGGTGTAGGTGACGGCATCGGCCGGGCCCAGCGTGCGGACCTTGCCAGGCCCCTCCACCACCGTGCCCTGCAGGGCCACCCGCAGCGACGGCACGCTGCCGCTGGCCGGCGGCACGAAGCTCAGCGTGCCGGTGCTGGTGGCGCACTTCATGGTGCCCTGGTCGTCGCAGGCGGCGCTGTTGTCCTCGCCGGCGGCGACCGTGCCCAGGTAGACCCAGCCCTTGTAGTCGCCCAGGTCGTTCTTGTTCGGGTCGAAGGTGAAGATCGCGAAGCCGGCACTGGTGATGCCGTCGGCGAAGCGGGTGGTCGGCAGCGCCAGCAGCAGGTGGCCGTCCTGGGTGGCGGTGCTCTGCGGCTTGCGCTGTTCGTCCAGGGTGTCGGCCTTGCCGTCGGACCCGAAATCGCCGGCCCAGCGCTGCGCGTGGAACAGGGTCCAGGTCGGCTTGCCGCCGGCGCTGTCGCGCACGTAGGTGGCCTGGCCGATGCTGACGGTGGCCGCCGGGTCGGGCAGGTCCTGGTCGCCGGCCTGGCTCCCGGGCTTGTCGTACTTGCCGCCGGTGGCATCGGCGAAACCGGTGTAGTACTGCTTGCCGCCGAGGTCGAAGCGGTAGCCGTACCAGAAGCTGGCCACCGCGCCGTTGTCGATGGCGTAGGAGGCCGAGCCGTCGCCCTTGGCGCCGTAGATGTCGGCCAGTACCCGACCCGGCGCCGGCACCTCGGCGGCGGCCGGCTGTGCCGCGGCGCTCGCCTCGGCAGGCGCTGCGGTTGCGGGCGCGCTCGCGGTGGCCGGGGTCTGCGCCGCGGCCGGCGCATCGGCGGCCTTGTCCTTGCACCCGCCCAACAGCAGGAAGGTTGCCGCCCACAGGGCCGTGGTTCCTCGCCTCATCGCACTGCGTCCTTTGGAGTCCGTTGGCGCGCGATGCTACCAAGAACCGCGGCGGCGCCAGGTGACAGGCGTGTCCGCCGCCGCGACCGACGCTGGCGCCACACCGCGCTGGCTCAGGACGCGTCCGGTTCCATCGCCGGGACCGGCTGCGGCCGCGCCAGCAGCGGCTGGGTCAGCGCGTACAGGATGCGCAGGTCTTCGTCGTCGAAGGCGGTGGCGTCGTTGCCGCGGTAGTGGTGATGGAAGGCGCGCAGGGTGGCGGCGCGGTCGTCGACCGGATAGCCGATCAGCGCCAGCGCCTGCCACGGATCGAAGCCGGGCGGCGCCGGCGGCGTGTCGGCGGCCGGCCAGCGGCCGAAGCCGGACTCGGCCAATTGCTTCCACGGGAACAGCGGGCCCGGGTCGACCTTGCGCGAGGGCGCGAAGTCTTCGTGCCCGACCACCTGGCTGCGCGGGATGCGCAAGCGCGTGCACAGGTCCTGCAGCAGGACCAGTAGGCTGTCGATCTGTTGCGGCGCGAACGGGGTCTTGCCGTCGTTGTCGAGTTCGATGCCGATGGACGCGGAATTGATGTCGGTGATGCTGCCCCAGCGCCCGGCGCCGCCATGCCAGGCGCGGTCCAGGTCGGCGACCAGTTGGTAGCGCGTGCCGTCGCGGCCGATCAGGTAGTGCGCGCTGACCTTGCCCTTGCTGTTGTGCGAGCGCAGCGTGTCCAGGCTCTGCTGCACCGAGTGCTGGTCGGTGTAGTGGATGACGATCAGGATCGGCCGGCGCGCGTCGTAGTTCGGCGACGGCACCCAGGTGGCCAGCGGGTTGCGCTGCGGCGCGTGCGCGCAGGCCCCGAGCAACGCGAGCGTGACCAGCAACAGCAGCCGGCGCACGGCGGACAGGGACGGCACGGGAACGCGGGTCATGGACACTTCCTGGTCGGGGACGCACAAGCGTACGCAATCGGCGCGGCGGCGGCGTGCAAGCGCGCATCGACGGCCACGCGCGCGCTCAGAAGCGGTAGTTGAAGTTGACGTACCACTGCCGCCCGATCGCGCTGTACACCCGCGGGAAGTACGGCCAGGTGGTGTAGGTGTCGTCGCGCGGGTGCAGCGCGTCGAACAGGTTGAGCACGCTCAGGCCGACGGTCGCCTTGTCGGTGATCTGCTTGGCGAGGTCGACGTTCCACACCAGATACGGCGCCACTCGGCCGCGCTCGGCGTAGTCGGGCCGCGAGCCGTAGCGGTAGCCGTACACGCTGGCCGACCAGTCGCCGCGGCTCCAGTTCGCACGCCAGTTGCTGCGCGTGCGGAACGCCAGGTAGTCGACGTCGTTCATCACGTCCACCGGGCGCGCGCCGGCGAACTGCGCCACCTCCATCCGCAGCACCCGGGTCAGGCCGGCCTGCAGGCCGAGCGTGCCCCAGGCGCCGAGGTCCAGGTCGTAGCGCAGGCTGGCGTCGATGCCGTCGGTGCGCATCAGCGACTGGTTGATGGGGAAGGTCTTGAAGGCGGTGATCTGGCCTTCGCTGGTCAGGTCGGTGCCGGGGCTGCGCGTGACCGCATCCAGGTAGAACCGGCAGGCCGCCGAGGCGGTGTCCACCGCGGCGCCGGCGCGGTCGCGGCCGAGCAGGCAGTTGGCGTTGTTCTCCAGCAGGGTTTCGCTGGAAATGGCCTCGACCCGGCCCTGGAGTTCGATGCGGTAGTAATCCAGGCTCAGCGACAGCGCCGGCAGCACGTCCCACACCGCGCCGAGCGTGGTCGACTTGCCGGTCTCCTCGCGCAGCGACGGATTGGACGCCTGGGTGGAGAAGGTCTGGTACTCGTGCGCGCTCGCGCAGGCCGCCGACAACGGATCCAGGCCGTCGCGGCGGCACAGGTATTCGTCGACCACGGTGGGGTTGTTGGCGCTGGTGCCGGCGTAGATCCACAGCAGGTCCGGCGCGCGGAAGCTGGTGGCGTGGCTGCCGCGCAGCAGCAGGGTGTCGAACGGACGCCACTCCAGGCCGGCCTGCCAGGTGGCCGCGCCATCGACCGCGGTGATGTCGTCGTAGGCGTCGTAGCGCGCGGCCAGGGTGGCGCTGAGCCGGCTGGCGATCGGCACGCGCAGTTCCAGGCCGGCGGCGTAGCGCTTGCGCGGGCCGCCGCCGGGGGTCTGGGTGAGGTTGTAGATGCGCTCGCTGCCGGTGTAGTCGACGGTGGTGCGCGGATCGGGCTGCAGGTCGTAGGTCTGCCGTGCCGCCTCCAGCACGGCGGCGATCTGCACCATGCCCGCCGGCACCGCGAACAGGTCGCCGCTGACCACGAACTGGGCCTGGTCGGTGGCCGATTCGCCGCGGCTGACCACCTCGGTGGTGAGCTGCTGGTACAAGTCGGGGCTGCCGGGCGCGAACAGCCGGTCCGGGCGCACGCGGCGAATCTCGGTGCCGTCCGGGCGATAGCCCAGCAGCGGCCCGAGGTAATAGTTGCGCACCGCGTTGGTGAGGAAGCGCGGGCGCCGGGTGGTGATGTCGTAGCGCGACAGCGACACGCTGGCATCCCAGTCGAAACGTCCGTCGAAGGCCTTGCCGCGCACGCCGGCGTTGAGGTTCCAGCTGCGCTCGTCGTAGTCGATGGTCTTGATGCCGCCGACCTCGTCCGGCAGGAAGATGCGCTGCGCGGTGACCAGCCCCAGGTCCGGGTCGTAGGTGGTGAACGCACCCTCGCCGATGTAGTAGTGGGTCTGGCTGGAACTCTTGTCCTGCGAGCGATTGGCCAGCAGTTGCGCGTAGGCGACGACGTCCTGGCCGAGCTCGGCATCGCCGGCCAGGTAGGCCGAGGTCTTGCCGTAGCCGTTCTGCACCGAGCGCCCGGCGTAGTAGTCGAACGCGCCGCAGCGGTTGGCCGCGGGCAGGCTGTCGCTGGTGCGGTACGGACGGAACGCCGGATTGGTCGCGGTGCAGGCCGCCGCCAGCGCCTGTGGCGAGGTCAACAGCGTGCCCGCCTGCGGCCACAGATAGGTGTTGCCGCGGCGCAGGTAGACGCCGGAGATGGACACATTGGGCGAGCTGGGATCGGCCTTGTTGGCCGGATGGTCGTCGTAGGAATCCATGAAGCCGCGCTGGCGGGCGACGATGGGTTCGCGATCCAGCCGCTCGAAGGCGTAGGTGAAACTCCAGCCGTCGCCGCGGCGCCCGCCGGTCCACTGCAGTTGCCCGCTATCGCCGCCGCCACGGGTGGTGGTGCCGGCGCGCACGCGCAGGCTGTCGCCCTGGAAATCGCGCTTGGTGATGATGTTGACCACGCCGGCGACCGCGTCGGAGCCGTAGATGGCCGAGGCGCCGCCGCTCATCACCTCGATGCGCTCCACCGCCGCCGCCGGGATGCTGCCCAGGCTGACCGCGGTGCCGTTGGCGCCGTAGGGCTGCGGATAATCGGCCATGCGCTTGCCGTTGAGCAGGATCAGCTGGTAGCCCGGCCCCAGCCCGCGCAGGTTGAGGTACTGGCCGTTGGGCGAGCTACCGGTCTGGTCGCTTTCGTTGAAGGTGCTGCCGCTGAACTGGGTCAGCGTGCCCAGCGATTCCCACACCGTGCCGAAGCCCTGCTTGCGGATGTCCTCGGCGGTGATGACGGTGACCGGCGCCGGGCCCTCCACCTGCGCGCGGGCGATGCGCGAGCCGGTGACCAGTACCGCATCGAGATCGCGCGGCGTCGCCGCCTGTTCCTGCGCCGCTGCCGCCGCCGACACGGCCGCGGCCAGCGTCGTCAGCGCGGCCAGCGCCACGCGCACGGGACGCAAGGGAAAAGGACGACGAACGATTCGCATGGGCACGCGGCTCTCCTGCATGGCGCGGATGAATGGCGCGAACGCCGCGGGCGCGGCCACGGCCGAGCGCCTGTCCCTGGCGTCCACGCACACGGCGATGACGCGTGCACGCCACGCAGCCATCGTGTTGCGGGTTCCTGCATGTTGCCGAGCGGACGCGGCGCTGCCGTGCGGTGCTTGCACGTTCCCCAGCGCCACCGCCACGCGCCCCCTGTGCATTCGGATGTAACACGCGCTCGCAAAACCTGTCAACGCAGCGCCTTGACAGGAAAAAACCGGGAATCGAAGATCCTGGCGTGGGCGCGGGACGCGCCGGCCTTCTTTCCAGACAGTGGGATCCCATGATCACGATGCGCGGCCTGTGCCTGTTGCTCGCCGCGGCGGCGAGCGGCGCCTTCGCCACGGCACGCGCCAGCGACGCCATGCCGCTGCAGGCCCGGCCGGCGCAGTTGCAGGCCGAACATTGGATCGCACGGCTGCCGGCGGCGTCGCCACCGTTGTTGCAGGCGGCGCAGCGCGCCGCGTTCAATGCCCGGCTGCTGCGCGACGATCCGTCGATGCACGATCTGGCCGCACTGCCGGCGCAACTGTCCGCCGCGCAGGTCCGTGCGCAGATCCTGGCGCTGTCGGCACCGCCGACACGCACGCTCTACGACACCCAAGGCGCTGTGCTCGACGCCGCGCGCCTGCAGGCGCTGCAGCGCGCGCTGGCGCTGGATGCGCTGCCGGCGCAGGTGCAGCCGCGCTACGCGCTGGTGGTGCAACGTGCCGACCTGCGGCGCTTCCCGACCGCCGAGCGCGTGTTCAGCGACCGCGACGATCGCGACATCGACCGCTTCCAGGAATCGGCGCTGTATCCGGGCAGCGCGGTGGCGATCCTGCACGCCAGCACCGATGGGCAATGGCTGTTCGTGCTGGCGCACAACTACGCCGCCTGGATCGCCCGCGACCGCGTCGCCGAGAGCGACCGCGCCAGTGTGCTGGCGTACGCGCAGCGCACGCCGCGGCTGCTGGTCACCGGCGCACGCGCGTCCACCGTGTTCACCCCGGAACAACCGGCGGCCTCGCAGGTGGCGCTGGACATGGGCAGTTCCCTGCCGCTGCTGCGCGACTGGCCGCCGCAACAGGTGGTCAACGGCCAGTCGCCGCTGGCCGCCTACGTGGTGCAGCTGCCGCTGCGCGACCGCGATGGACGGCTGCAACTGGTACCCGCGCTGATACCGCGCAGTGCCGACGTCGCCGAGGCACCGCTGCCCGCCACGCCGCAGTCGCTGCTGCAGCAGGCCTTCAAGTTCCTCGGCGAACGCTACGGTTGGGGCAACAGTTACGACGCACGCGACTGCAGTGGCTTCGTCGTCGACCTCCACCGCAGCCTGGGTATCGACCTGCCGCGCAACACCGGCGACCAGGCGCGCAGTCCCAGCCTGGCTTCGGTGCCCTACGTCGCGACCGACCCGCTGCCGCAGCGGCAGCAGGCGCTGGCGCAACTACGGGTGGGCGACCTGGTCTACATCCCCGGCCACGTGATGCTGGTGATCGGCCACGAAGACGGCCAGACCTGGGTGATCCACGACGTGGCCGGCGCCAGCTACCGCGACGCCGCCGGGCAGGTGCAGCGCGTACGCCTCAACGGCGTGTCGGTGACGCCGCTGGAGCCGCTGCTGCTCGGCGACGGCACGCCCTTCATCGACCGCATCACCCGCATCCAGCGCCTGCGCGCGCCCACGACCGAATGAAGATCACCGAGATCCGCCTGGGCATGCTGCGCGTGCCGCTGAAGACCCCGTTCAAGACCGCGCTGCGCACCGTGCAGGCGATCGAGGACGTGGTGGTCATGGTCCACACCGACGACGGCCGGATCGGCCACGGCAGCGCCCCGGCCACCCCGCCGATCACCGGCGACACGCACGATTCGATCATCGCGGCGATCGAACGCTGTCTGGCGCCGCGGCTGATCGGCGAGGACATCGCCGACCTGCAGCGCCTGCGCGGCCTGATCCAGGGCGCGCTGGAACACAACAGCAGCGCCAAGGCAGCGATGGAGATCGCCGTGCACGACCTGTGGGCGCAGCAGCATGGCGCACCGCTTTACCGCTTGCTCGGCGGCGGCACGCCGCAGCTGACCACCGACCTCACCATCAGCGTGAATGCCGTGGACACGATGGTGGCCGACGCGCTGTCGGCGCTGGCGCGCGGCTTCGTGGCGCTGAAGATCAAGATCGGCACCGATCTCGCCGAGGACATCGCGCGGGTCAAGGCGATCCATGCCGCGGTCGGCGAGCGCGCGCAGCTGCGGCTGGACGCCAACCAGGGCTGGACGCCGAAGCAGGCGGTGCAGGCGATGCACGCGCTGGAACGCGCCGGAGTGACGCTGGAATTGCTGGAACAGCCGGTCAAGGCCGGCGACATCGACGGCCTGCAGTACGTGACCGAGCGGGTGCAGACCCCGGTGATGGCCGACGAAAGCGTGTTCTCGCCGGCGCAGGCGATCGCGCTGCTGCAGCGGCGCGCGGCGGACATCGTCAACATCAAGCTGATCAAGGCCGGCGGCCTGTCCAACGCGCTGCGCATCGCCGACATCGCCGCGGTGTACGGGGTGCCGTGCATGATCGGCTGCATGCTCGAATCAAGCGTCGGCGTGGCGGCGGCAGCGCACCTGGCGGTGGCGCGCGCGGACGTCATCACCAAGGTGGACCTGGACGGGCCGTCGCTGGGGGCCTTCGATCCGGTGGTCGGCGGGGTGCAGTTCGACGAGGCGCAGATCCGCATCGGCGAGGCGCCGGGGCTGGGAATTCGCGAGATCCAGGGGTTGGAGTTGTTGCCGCAGACGTTGCGTTGATGCCAAGTCGTGCGCGGTGCGGGGTGATCGGCGCCTGTGTTGCGGTGACGGATACGAGATCGGATTTTCCCGTTTCCTTCCGCGATTGGAGCAGACCTCCAGCCACGACAACGCACTCGTAGGAGCGGCTTCAGCCGCGACAGGCGTTCCCGGGCAGGCCTGTCGCGGCTGAAGCCGCTCCTACAACGGAAAGGGCGACTGCCTTGGCACGGCCCGTGCCCGTGCAGCGTCGCTGGACATCGGCATCTCAGCCCCCATAGGGATCGACAGTCCGAATGCTCCCGTCCGGCTCGACGTGCAGCGGCGTGCACTTGACCGAGCGCAGGTGGGTCACGCCGCCGGACAACAGGGCGTCGTGGTAGAACAAATACCAGCGCCCCTGGAAGGCGCAGATGGAGTGGTGCGTGGTCCAGCCCACCACCGGCTTCAGCAGCACGCCGCGATAGGTGAACGGGCCGTACGGGCTGTCGCCGATGGCGTAGCACAGCAGGTGCGTGTTGCCGGTAGAGTACGACAGGTAGTACCGGCCCTGGTCGTTGTGCAGCCACAGTCCCTCGAAGAAGCGGCGCGCGTGGTCGTCGGCGCGCAGCGGTTGCCCGTGCTCGTCGAGGATCACGATTTCCCGCGTGCGTTCCGCCAGCCGGGTCATGCCCGGGTCCAGCCGGGCGATGCGCGGGCCCAGTGCCGGCGCATCGTCCTCGGGTTCGGCATGCGCCGCCTCAAAGCGGTCGTCGCGGTACTTCTGCAGCTGACCGCCCCAGATGCCGCCGAAGCAGAGGTAGTGCGCGCCGTCGTCGTCCTCGAACACGGCCGGGTCGATCGAGTAGGTGCCCGCGATCGGCTCGGGCTCGGCGGCGAACGGGCCTTCCGGACGGTCGGCCACCGCCACGCCGATGCGGAACAGGCCCTGCGCGTCCTTGGCAGGGAAATAGAGGTAATAACGGCCATCGCGCGTGGCCGCGTCCGGCGCCCACATCTGCCGGCTGGCCCACGGCACGTCGCGCACATGCAGGGCCACGCCGCAGTCGGTGGCCGTGCCTTCGGGCGAGTCCATGCGCAGCACGTGGTAGTCCTCCATGCCGAAGTGACCGCCCTCGTCGTCGAACGGTGCGCCGCTGTCGATGTCGTGCGATGGATAGATGTACAGGCGTCCCTCGAACACGTGGGCCGACGGATCCGCGGTGTAGATGTGGGTCACCAGCGGTTGCGCGATGGCGTGCGCCGCGAGGTGGTCGAGATCGCTCCCCTGCCGCCGCAGCTGCAGGTCGTGCTCGATGCGCAGTTCCATGCGCTTGTCGATCCGGTAGAAGAACAACAGCGCCACCGCGACCAGGAACGGGATGGCGCAGTAAATGCTCACGGTCAGGCGAATGCCGTCCACCACGGCCTGCGGCTGTTGTTCGGCGCCCGCCTGGTAGCCGTGGTGCGCGAGGATGCCGGCGACCAGCGCGCCGCCGATGCTGAGGCCGATCTTCAGCCCGCACAGCATCGCCGAGAAGATGATCGCGGTGGCGCGGCGATGGTTCTTCCATTCCGAGTAGTCGGCGACATCGGCGATCATCGCCCACAGCAAGGGGATGGTGATGCCGTAGCAGAAGCCGTGCAGCATGAAGGCGCCGAAGGCCACGCCGACCGCGGTGGGCGGAAACACGTAGAACGCCAGCAGGAACACGGTAGAGGCCAGCAACGCGCCGCCGAAGGCATCGCGCTTGCCGAAGCGGTCGGCCAGGCGCCGGGAGAACCCGATGCCCAGGATCATGCACAGGATGCCGCAGGCATTGAACAGGCTGAACGCCGAGGTCGCCGCGTCCTGCGGCCAGGTGAAGCCGGACAATCCCCATCCGCTGAGCAGCGCGTTCACGCCGCCGATGAAGCCATTGAAGCCGGAGGCGTCGAGAAAGCCCGCCAGGGCGGCCTCGCTCAGGTAGTACTGGAAATAGTAGATGTAGGTGCCGCCCTTCAGCGCCAGGTTGACGAAGACCAGCACCGTCAGTGCCAGCATCACCTTCCATGGCCGGTTGTGCAGCAGGTCGGACAGGTCCTGCAGCACGCCTGCGCTCTGTTCCTTCGCCGGGACGATGCGCTCGCGGGTGGTGGCGAAGGTGATCAGGAAGAACAGCGTGCCCACCACTGCGAACACCGTCATCAGCCGCTCGAAGCCTCGCACGTTGTCGCCGTCGCCCAGGATCAGCACCAGCGGCAACAGCAGCACCTGGATGATGAACTGCGCGATCATCACCGCCACGAAGCGGTAGGCCGACAGGCTGTTGCGCTGGGCCATGTTCCCGGTCAGCACCCCGCTGAGCGCGGAGTACGGCAGGTTGTTGGCCGCGTACACCAGCATCAGCAGGCCGTAGGTGGTCAGGGCATACATCACCTTGCCGCGCGCGCCCAGGTCCGGGGTACTGAAGGCGAGCAGCGACAGCACGCCAAACGGGATCGCCGTCCACAGGATCCAGGGCCGGAACTTGCCCCAGCGGGTGGCCGTGCGGTCGGCGGCGATGCCGATCAGCGGCGTGAACACGAACGCGCCGAGCAGGCCGATCACGAAGATGATCGTCGCCGCCGTGGCGGCCGGCAATCGATACACATCGGTGTAGAAGAAGGCCAGGTAGGTGATCAGCGTCTGGAAGATCAGGTTCGCCGCCAGGTCGCCCAGGCTGTAGCCCAGCTTCTCCCGCACCGACAGCACGTGCACGGCGGTCTCCGCACTGCGCGGCTCAGTCACGGCGCGCCTCCACGGTAAAGCGCCCACGCACGCGGGCATCGGCGCTGGAGCCGCCGATGCGCACTTCGTAGCTTCCGGGCGGCACAACATAGCGGCCGCGGGCGTCGTCGTACTGGCGCAGCGCCTGTTGCGCATCCAGTTCGAACGTCAGGGTCCGCCGCTCGCCCGGGGCCAGGCGAACGCGCTGGAAGCCGCTCAGCGCCTGCTGCGCGTCGCCGGGCGCGGCCGCCAGCCGCCGCACGTACAGTTGCGCGACTTCGTCGCCGGCGCGCTTGCCGGTGTTTGCCACCTCCACCTGCACCTTGAGGCGTCCGTCGTCGGCGATGCGCGGCGCATCCAGGCGCAGCTTGCCGTAGTCGAACCGCGTGTACGACAGGCCGTGGCCGAACGGATACAGCGGGGTACCGCGGAAGTAGCGGTAGGTGCGGCCCTCCATCGCGTAGTCGTCGAACGCCGGCAGCGCCTGATCTGCCCGGTAGAACGTCACCGGCAAGCGGCCGGCGGGATTGACCTCGCCGAACAGCGCCTGGCCCACCGCGGTGCCGCCGCGCTGCCCGGGATACCAGCTCATCAGGATCGCCGACAGATGCGCCTGCGCCCACTCCACTGCCAGTGCCGAGCCGCCGGTCAGCACCATCACCACCGGCTTGCCGGTGGCGTGCAGCGCTTCCAGCAGGGCGCGCTGCGGCGCGGGCAAGCGCAGGTCGGTGCGGTCGCCGCCAGCGAAGCCAGGATAGTCGACCTTCATCTCTTCGCCCTCGACGTCGCCGGTCAACCCGCCGACGAACACCACCACGTCCGCGTTGCGGGCGGCATCGAGCGCCTCGTCGAACGGCGGCTTCGCACCGGGCATGCGCCAGCCCAGCCGCACGCCGGCGTCGCGCTCGGCGTCGTAGTACTCCAGCTTCACCGCATAGGCGCGGCCCGCCTGCAGGTCCAGGTCCACGCCGTCGGCGCGCATGCGGTCGCTGTCGGTCCAGTGGTCCAGCACCAGCTTGCCGTCGACATAGAGACGGAAGCCGTCGTCGGCGGCCGCCTCGATCCGGTAGCGGCCCGAGACCGGCGGCAGCAATTGGCCGCTCCAGCGGATGCTGAAATGATCGTTGGGAATGCCCTGCCCCGGCCCCGCTTCGCCGCGGGCCAGCAGGTTGTCGGTCGGCGAGCCGCGGTCCCAACGGAAGCCGATCTGGGCGTCGGTACGGACCAGCGCCGGCGTCCCCGCCAGATCGGGCGTGCGGAAGTACTCGCCGCGCAGGCCGCGTTCCGGGGAATCGGCCGACGGCCGCAGGTATGCCGCCTCGATCAGCGGCGTGGCGCCCGGATCGTCGCGTCCTTCGACCAGATCCACACCGCGGGCATAGCGCACCTCGATGCCCTTCGCCGCGTCGCGGATGCCCTGCAGGATGGTCACCGGCGCCGCCGGCGTGCCGAAGTAGTTGCCGAGCAGGGCCATGGTGTCGTCGGCGGTCGGGCCGACCACGGCGATGCGCTTGAGCTTGCGCGACAGCGGCAGCACGCCATCGTTCTTCAGCAGCACCAGCGATTCCTGTGCGGCCTGCAAGGCCAGCGCATCGTGCGCGGGCGCCTGGTTCACCGAGGCGGGAATCCGTGCCCAGCGCACGCGCTCGGGCGGGTCGAACATGCCCAGGCGCATCCGCGCGGCGAACAGGCGCGTCACCGCATCGTCGATCTCCGCTTCGTCGATCAGCCCCTGGCGCACCGCCGCCGGCAGCGTGGCGTATTCCTGGCCGCACTCCAGTTCGGTGCCGTTCTTGACCGCCAGCGCCGCGGCCGCCTCGCGGCTGGGCGCGAGGTGGTGATGCTTCCAGATATCGACGATGGCCCAGCAGTCCGAGACCACGTAGCCGGTGAAGCCCCAGTCGCGGCGCAGCACGTCGCGCAACAGGAATTGGCTGGCGCTGGCGGACTCGCCGTACACCCGGTTGTAGGCGCCCATCACTGCATCCACCTGGCCTTCCTTCACCAGCGCCTCGAACGCCGGCAGGTACGTGTCGTACAGGTCGCGCTTGCTGGGGCGGGCGTCGAAGTGATGACGGTCGGCCTCCGGACCGCTGTGCACGGCGAAATGCTTGGCGGTGGCGTCGAGCTTGCGGTACACGGGATCGTCGCCCTGCAATCCCCGCACGAAGGCCACGCCCATGCGCGCGGTGAGGTAGGGATCCTCGCCGTAGGTCTCCTGGCCGCGGCCCCAGCGCGGGTCGCGGAAGATGTTGATGTTCGGCGACCAGAAGGTCAGCCCCTGGTAGCGGCCGTGCGCGCCCTCGCGGAGGAACTGGTGGTGCTTGGCGCGTGCCTCGTCGCTGATGGTGGTGGCCACCTGCCCCATCAACGGCACGTCGAAGGTGGCGGCCAGCCCGATGGCCTGCGGAAACACGGTGGCCTGGCCTGCCCGCGCCACGCCGTGCAGCGCTTCGTTCCACCAGTCGTAGGCCGGCACGCCCAGGCGTTCGATCGCCGGCGCGGCGTTCTGCATCTGCGCCGCTTTCTCCTCCAGGGTCATCTGTGCGACCAGCGCCGCCGCCCGGGTCTCGAAGCTGGCCGAGGTGTCTTGCCACGGCTGGGTGTCGGCGGCATGGCCAACGCTGGCCAGCGTAGCGGCGGCGCATAGGGCCAGCGCGCGGACGAGGCGGCCAGGGCGGGCGGAAGGAAGGGAAGACCTGCGCATCATCATTTGCTCCTCGAGGCGCGCTCGTCGCGCGCGAAGGGACCGAGCAGGGCGCTCACGAAGCCGCCTGCACGATCCGTATTCAACACGGTCCCGTCGACATCGTCGGCGAGCGTCTGCCAGCCCTGCCCCGCACCGGTATCGAACGCGAATGCATACGCCCCTTCGTCACCCGCGATCTTCAGGCGCAACGACGTCGACGCATCCAGTTCGCGGCTGGCCAGGGTTCTGGTCGCGCCCTTGCCCTCGCGCGCCTCCAGGAAGACCTCCACGCGATCGCGTCCCACACGGCGCACGCCGAGGAAGTACCACCAATCCTCGTTCTGGAACGCCGCAAGCCCCGCTGCCACGCCTGCCGCCGGCTGCGTCAGTGCGGTGCTGGCCTCGAAGCGCAGGTGCTGCTGGCGGCGCCCCAGGAAGGCGGGGTTGCGCAAGGTGTCCAGGTTCTCCGGCAACGGATGCACGGCCAGACTGCCCGGGCGCGTGCGCAGGTCCGCCCAGTCCCGCTTGGGCACGCGCACACGCAACCAGCCGCGGCCGAGCGTCGGCGTGTCGAACTCATCGCGCTCGACAAAGTTGCCGGTGGAAGGCGCCTGCGAGGCCTCGCCCTGCATCCACGACGGCGCCTGGACCGCATAGGGGATGGCCTGCCCGGCCGGCAGGATCAGCGGCCAGCCGTCGCGCCACTGCACCGGCAGCAGGTAGGTCTCGCGCCCGGTGTTGTAGTGGCGCACGTCGTAGGTGCGGCTGGCCAGGAACACCGCCCACCAGGACCCGTCCGGCCCTTCCACCAGGTCCGCATGCCCGGCATTGGCGATCGGCAGCGGCCGGTTGTCGGGCAGGTCGCGCTGGGTGAGGATGGGATTGCCCGCGTACGGCGCGTAAGGCCCCCAGACGTCGCGGCTGCGCAACACCACTTGGGAGTGCTGCGGCCCGGTGCCGCCTTCGGCATCGGAGAGGTAGTACCAGCCATCGCGGCGATACAGATGTGGCCCCTCGATCCAGATCGGATTCTTCGCCGGCTCCACGCCGCCGTCGATCAGCACCTTGCGCGGCCCCACCGGGGTGAAGCTCGCCAGGTCGAGCTGCTGCATCCAGATCGCGCGATGGCCGTCGTAACGCGGCGGGCCGGGCGGCTCGTCGTTGTTGAGCAGGTAGACGCGACCGTCGGCATCGAAGAACAGCGACGGGTCGATGCCACCGATGCCCGGCAGCCAGTGCGGGTCCGACCAGGGACCGGCGGGATCGCGCGCGGTGGCGATGAAGTTGCCACCGCTGTCCACGGCCGTGGTGACCACGTAGAACATGCCGTCGTGATAGGCGATGGCCGGCGCGAAGATGCCGCGCGACACGCTCAGGCCATCGAAGTCCAGTTGCGTCGGGCGGTCGATCACGTTGCCGATCTGCTTCCAATGCACCAGATCCACGCTCTCGAACACCGGAATGCCGGGGAAGTAGGTGAAGCTGGAATTGACCAGGTAGAACCGCCCGTTCGCGCGCACGATGCTCGGGTCGGCGTGGAAGCCGGCCAGGATCGGGTTGCGGTAATGGCCTGCTGGCAGCGGTGCATCGAAGGCCGCGTCGCGCCCGGCGTATTCGAACCAGTCGAAGTAGACCGGTGGCGCAGGCGCGGCCCACAGCGGCTGCAGCGCAGCGGACAACAGCAGGAGGGCCGAGGCGAGCAGCGGACGCATCAGGGAATCTCCTCGGAAACTGCGAGTTCGAACGGTCCCGCCGGCGCCCCGGACCTGTCGCGCAGCGTGCAGATCGGACCATCGGCCCAGCAGTAGCGCACGCGCGTGGCGGATGCGGCCTGCGGGCTGTGCAGGACGACGTCGCGCCCGTCCAGCGTGGCGTCGGCATACCGGCAGTGCTGCGCCTGCGCATCGCAGAGTTCGAAGCCGATGGGACCGTTCGCACCGGTCGTGACCAGGCTGCCGTCGACGTCGTCGAACACGATCCGCACCGCGCCCTGCGTGCGCGCTGCCGTGCGTGGCGTCGGGCCGGACGGCGCCAATGCGCGTTCGCCGTAGACCACGTGACGCGCCACCCGCGCCAGGCGCCGCCCCAGTTCCTGCTTGTTGGGCGGATGGATGTCGTAGGCATCGCCGATGTCGATGGCCACCGCGAGCCCGGAGTGCGGATCTTCTGCAACGACGCGGCGCTGCGCCTCGCGCAGCTGCGCCCAGCCGCTCTCCGTCGGTGTCTGCGGTGGGCGGCCGTAGCCGGCCAGTTGCACCACCAGCAACGGCAGCGCCGCGCCGAACTGCCTGCGCCAGTCGTCGCGCAGGTGGCGCAGCCGTGTCGCATAGACGGCGCCCTCGCCGGCATTGGATTCGCCCTGGTACCAGACGATGCCGCGCAGGCCGTCGTTGCCCAGCGGCGCGATCATGCCGTTGTACAGCGTCGACATGCCGGAGGCCGCATGCCACGGCGCCAGCGGCGGGGACTGTGGATCGGGCGCCACGCGATACTGCCAATGCCCATCCAGGACGATCCGCGTGCCATCGTCCAGTTGCACGGCATGGGCGCTCGCGGGGCCTGCCAGTCCGCCCTCGCCGTAGGTGTCCAGCACGTTGACGACCACCGTGTTGACGCCCGCTTTCAACAGGCCGGGCGGCAGCGCATACCGGCGCGGATCGCTTGGCGCGTTCTGGCTGCCCACGGCCACGCCGTTGACCCAGGTCATGTCCGTCTCGTCGACCGGCCCCAGCACGAGCCGTGCGCCCTGCGCCGCCTGTGCGGCGGTCAGGGTGACCTGCGTGCGGTACCAGACCATGCCGTTGTAGGCGGCGAGCGCGGGCACGCCCCAACGTTCCCAGGCGCCGAGCGTGGCCGGCGCGTCCTGCCACCGCGTGCGGTCCGCGCCGGGCTGCCAGGGTGTATCGCCCGGCTTGGTACCGGCGCGCGTGGTCCACCACTGTTGCCAGTGCCGGCCCCAGCGTGCGCTCGCGGCGACGGGGTCGGTGGCGTACAGCGCCAGCACGTCCAGCGCATCGTCCATGCCGCCTTGCGCGCGCAGGGCGTCGGCGCTGGTCCAGGCCTCGATGCGCGCGCCGCCCCAGGCCGCCTGGATCAGGCCCATCGGCACCTTAACTGTCTTCTGCAGCTCGCGCGCGAAGTAGAAGCAGGCAGCGGAGAAATTGCGCACCGTCCCCGGCGATGCGGGTCGCCACGCGACGTCGGTCGGAAACATGTCCTGCGGCGTGACCGCCGCGGCCTTGGGCACGGCGAACAGGCGGATGCTCGGCTGGACGGCGGCGGCCAGTTCGCTGCTCGCATCCAGCGCGCGCCACACCGGCAGCTCCATGTTCGACTGCCCGGAACACAGCCAGACATCGCCCATCAGCACATCGCGCACCACCTGGCGGTCCTGCCCCGCGCGCACGGTCATGTCGTAGGGACCGCCGGCGGCGGTAGGCTGCAGCGTCGCGTGCCAGCGACCTCCGGCATCGGCGCGTGCACTGACCGACTGCCGTGCGAATGTCACCGACACCGTGGCGCCCGGCGCGGCGTGGCCCCACACCGGAATCGCCCGGTCGCGTTGCAGCACGGCGTGATCCTGGAACAGCGGATGCAACAGCGGCGGCGTCGCCTGCTGCGCCATGCATGGCATCGCGCAGGCTCCTGAAACCATCGCCAGCAGCCAGCCCGTCCACGTTGTCGGCTTCATCGTCCATCTCCGGGTGCGGAGGGAAACTGCAGGGCCTGGTACCAGGCCAGCGAGTGCGGCGGCGCGGTTTCGCCTGGGGGCAAGGGCCGACCGCTCACCGACTGGAAGTACGCCACGCTGGCATCGCGCCACCACTGCGCTTCGCGCAGCTGGATGCGCAGGAACGCCGCGACCTGCGCATGCCGCTCGGCATCCACCTTGCCGCGCAGGCCGTCCCAGGTGGCCTGCATGGCCTGCACCTGGCGCACGCCCTGCGAATAGCGGCCGACCAGCTCGTCCCACAACGGCCGCCCGGAGGCCATGCGGTGATCCCACGGCACGTGGTGGAACCACAACAGCAGCGGCTCGGGCACCCGCGCCAGGTCGCCATACACGGCCGCCACCTCGGGCGCGTACTGGCTCACCGCATTGCTGCCGCGAGCGGTGCGGTCGAAGCCGATGCCGTCGCGATCGGCGCGGTGGTAGTACACCGAGGTCCAATCCGCGCGCGGGCCGCCGTCCACCCAAGGGCCGGGACCGTAGTGGTGGCCGCGCGCCATCAGGTGGTGCAGGCCCAGCGGGGTCATGTAGTTCACCGCGGCCTCGCGCGAGGCCATCATCATCCCGACGATGGGCTGCACCACCTCGGGCCTCGGCGAAAACGTCATCGCCGCCCATTCCGCCGCGATGGCAC
Organism: Xanthomonas sp. 3307; assembly: GCF_014199735.1. Taxonomy (NCBI): domain Bacteria; kingdom Pseudomonadati; phylum Pseudomonadota; class Gammaproteobacteria; order Lysobacterales; family Lysobacteraceae; genus Xanthomonas; species Xanthomonas sp. 3307. The sequence goes on from NZ_JACHOG010000004.1 coordinate 389,196, forward strand.
GGGCGGAGCGATGCGGATTCCAGGCGAGACGGCCGAACGCATACCAATTGGCCTGGTCGAAGTGCGAGCCGCTCCAGGTGCGGTCGTTGCCGATGTTGGCGACGCCTGCGATGCCGCTCAGGGCATGGCCTTCCAGCGAACCGTCCACCACGTCCGCCACCGTGGCGCCCGCGCCGCGGGCGTGGGTGTCGGACTGCAGCACTTCCTCGTACAACGGCCCCAGGTACACCAGGTGCGTGGCAAAGCCCAGATACTCCTTGGTGATCTGGAATTCCAGCATCAGCGGCGTGCGCGGCATCGCGCCGAACAGCGGATGGAACGGCTCGCGCGGCTGGAAATCGATGGGCCCGTTCTTGACCTGCACGATCACGTTCGGGCGGAACGCGCCGTCGAGGCCGGCGAACTCGGTGTAGGCCTGCATGGCACGGTCCACCGGCACGTCGTGGGCGTAGACGAAGGCCCGCCACATCACCACGCCGCCGTGCGGCGCCAGCGCATCGGCCAGCAGGTTGGCGCCGTCGGCATGCGAACGGCCATAGTCCTGCGGGCCGGGCTGCCCTTCCGAATTGGCCTTGACCAGGAAGCCGCCGAAATCCGGAATCCGCGCGTAGATGTCATCGACCTTGTCGCGCCACCAGCGCTGCACGGCCGGGTCGAGCGGATCGGCAGTCTTCAGCCCGCCCAATTCGATGGGCGCGCTGAAGCGCGCGCTCAGGTACACGCGGATGCCGTAGGGCCGGAACACGTCCGCCAGCGCCGCCGCCTTGTCGAGATAGGCCGGCGCCAGGCTCTGCGCGTTGGCGTTGACGTTGTTCAGTACCGTGCCGTTGATGCCCAGCGAGGCATTGGCCCGCGCATAGTCCGTGTAACGCGGGTCGCGCCACTCCGGCAGGCTTTGCCAGTCCCACAACGAGCGGCCTGCGTAGCCGCGCTCGACATGGCCGTCCAGATCGTCCCAATGGTCGAGCACGCGCAGTTGGATCCGTGGCGACTCATACACCTCGAGCGCGTCCAGCGACGCACCGGTCTGCAGCAGCCGCAGCAGATGGAACACCCCGTACAGCACGCCGATGTCGCGACGTGCGGCCACCAGCAACACCGCGTGCCCGTCGATGCGGGCGCGCTTGAGCAGGTAGCCCTCCTCGCCCAGCGACGCGATCTCCTCGCGGAACGGCGCAAGCGCTGGCGACGACTGCGGCGTGCCCAGCACCACCGCATGATCGCCGGTCGCGACCGCACGCGTCGCCGGCGCGCGGCCCAGCAGGCCGGTGAGGCCGCGTATCAGTTCATCGCGCGCCGCACGCTGCGTCGGGGTCTGCTCCGGCGCCACTACCTCATCCAACTCCGCCGTGCGCGCAGCGCCTTGCGAAGGCAGATACCGCAGCCACAACGCAGCGCCATCCTCCGCATGCACGCTGCCTGCGCAGACCATCAGCGCCATGGCAGCGCACGCCATCCACTGACACCGCATGACATGCGCACGACGCCCAAGCACCGCCAACAAACCTTGTAAGCTGACGGCGTGCCCGCGGCGCGCCAACGTCAAGAAGAACAAAGGGAACGCGTTTTGGACAAGCCGAAGAAATCGGTCCGCCGCAAGACCAGCGGGGTCACGATCGACGAGGTGGCGGCCTTGGCCGGGGTGTCGCCGATGACGGTGTCGCGCGCGATCAACCAGGGCAAGGTGCGCGACGCCACCCGCGAGCGCGTGATGCGCGCGGTGCGCGAACTGGGCTACACGCCCAACCTGGCGGCCAGTTCGCTGGCCGCCGCGCAGCACACGCGCATCGCGCTGATCTACACCAACCCCAGCGGCGCCTACCTGCGCGAACTGCTGGTCGGCTTGCTGCGCGTCGCGTCCAACGCCGCCATCCAGTTGGTCATCCATTACTGGGAAGACCTGGACCCCGACGCCGAGCGCAAGGCCGCGCGCGCCTTGGGCGGCCGCGTGGATGGCGTGATCCTGCCGCCGCCGCTGTGCGAGTCGCAGGCGGCGGTGACCGAACTGGTCAAGGCGGGCATTCCGGTGGTCGCGATCGCCGCCGGGCGCCTCAGCGACGCAATCTCCTGCGTGCGCATCGACGATTTCCACGCCGGCAAGGAGATGGCCGAGCATCTGATCCAGCACGGCCACCGGCGCATCGGCTTCATCCGCGGGCGCCAGGACCTCAGCGCCAGCGCGCGGCGCTACGAGGGCTTCGTCACCGCCCTGCAGGAGGCCGGGCTGAAGGTCGAACCCGGCCTGGTCCAGCAGGGCGACTACACCTACCGCTCCGGGCTCGCCGCCGCCGAGAAGCTGCTGTCGCACCGCCGCCCGCCGACCGCGATCTTCGCCAGCAACGACGACATGGGCGCGGCAGCGATCTCGGTCGCGCATCGGCGCGGCCTGGAAGTGCCGCGCGACCTGTCGGTGGTGGGCTTCGACGACACCTCGGCCGCCACCACCGTCTGGCCCGAGCTCACCACCATCCACCAACCGATCGCCTCGATGGCCGATGCCGCCATCGACATCCTGCTGCGCAGCATCCGCCGCAAGCGCGACGACGCGCGCATGTCCAGCGACCACGTGGTCCCGCACCGGCTGGTGCTGCGCGGTTCGGTCGCCAGCCCGCCCAAGGGCCGCTAGCGCAGGTCGCATGCTCACGTGCTCGGACATGCGACGGTGGCCTCCGCTTCGTTCAATGCACCGAGCGCGACCCGCGACACCGACAGCGTCATCGTGCCCGCCGTGGTCAACGCCCACGGACGCTCCAGCTTGCTCAGATCCGCACCGGCCGCGGCAAGGCACTTGAGCGGCACGCCCACGCGTTTCCATTGGCCGACCGGCAGCTTGGCTAGCGTCGGCCCGATCGCGACCCGCGCGGTGCAGCCGCTGCCGCAGCCGACCGCCAGCCATGCCTCGCCCTGCGGTGCGGCGTCGACCCGCAGCGTGGTCAACAGCATCAGGTCGCCGTTGCTCTCGCGCTGCAGGTCCAACGGCGTATGCGACTGCAGCGCCACCACGGCCTCGCGACCGCCCGACCAGGCAAGGCGGCGGCCATCTTCCTGCGCCAGGTGATCCACGCCGGTGACCTTCAGCGCGCCGCCATCGAGCGATTCCGGCACCCGGGTGACGGTCACGCCCTGCCCGGTGCTGCTCTCCAGGCGCAGCGCCATGCCCGGGCCGGCCGCGCCGCGGACGAAGAACACCCCGGCCGCGCCTTCGTTGCCGGTGAGGCCGGAAACCTCGGGCAGCCTGGCCAGATCGCCGTTGTCGGCATAGCGCAGGCCGAAGCCGAAGGCGAACAGCGGGTCGTAGCCCTTCTGCCCCACGTTGTTGGCGTATTGCGTGGCCGTGCGCGGCCAACTGAAGCTGAGCTTGCCCTTGAAGTCGTGCTGCACGCCGCCCTGCGGAGTGCGCAGCAGCACGTCGGCGATGCCCGCGCCTTCCGAGCCTGGCAGCCACGCCGCCACGAAGGCATCGGCGGCATTGAGTTCGCGGTTGACCCACAGCGGGCGCCCGCTGAGGAACACTGCGACGACCGGGATGCCATCGGCCTTCAACCGCTTGATCAGCGCCAGGTCCGTGTCGTCGCCCGGCTTGTAGGCCAGGGTCGGCCGATCGCCCTGGAACTCCGCGTACGGGTTTTCGCCGAACACCACCACGGCGACGTCCGGCTTGGTCGTGTATCTGCCGTCGACCGAAAGCACGGCCTCGCCGCCTGCGGCCTTGGCCTGCTGCGCGAAGCCCTCGTAGATGGTGTCCGCGTTCGGGAAGTCCTTGCGGGTGGTGCCGGTGCCCTGCCAGTTCAGCGTCCATCCGCCGGCCTGCTTGCCGACGTCGTTGGCACCGTCGCCGGCCACCAGGATGTGTTGCTTCGGCGACAGCGGCAGCACGCCGCCCTGGTTCTTCAGCAGCACCAGCGACTCGCGCACCGCCTGCCGCGCCACCGCGCGATGCGCCGGGGCGCCGATCAGCGCGAACTGGCCACCGACCGCGCGCGACGATGGCTTGCCCGCCTCGAACAGGCCCAGCCGCATCTTGACCCGCAGGATCCGGCGCACCGCATCGTCCAGGCGTTGCCGGGAAATGGTGCCGTTCTTCACCGCCGCCAATGTGGTCGTGTAGAAGCCCTTCCAACTGTCCGAGGCCATGGCCATGTCCAGGCCGGCGTTGATGGTGGCGGGGCAATCGGTGGGCGTGCAGCCCTTGACCTGCCCGTGGCCGTTCCAGTCGCCCACCACGAAGCCGCCGAAGTGCATGCGTCCCTTCAGCGCGTCGGTCAGGTAGGCCTTGTGGCCATGCATCTTTTCGCCGTTGACGCTGTTGAAGGAGGCCATCGCGGTCTGCGCGCCCGCGGCGATCGCCGGGGGATAGCCGGCGGCATGGATGCGCACCAGTTCGGCCTCACCGATTCTGGTGTCGCCCTGGTCCCGGCCGTCGGTGGTGCCGCCATCGCCGAGGAAATGCTTGACCGAGGCGATCACATGGCGGCCATCGAGGAAGTCGCGCGTTCCCACCTTGCCCTGCAGTCCCTCGACCATCGCCCCGGCATAGCTGGCCACCACCTCGGGCGACTCGGAATAGCCCTCGTAGGTGCGGCCCCAGCGGTCGTCCTGCGGCACCGCCACGGTCGGCGCGAAGGTCCACTCCATGCCGGTGGCACGGGTCTCCAGCGCGGTGATTTCGCCGATCCGCCGCAGCAGCGCCGGGTTGCGGGTCGCGCCCAGGGCGATGTTGTGCGGAAACAGGGTCGCGCCGACGATGTTGCTCTGCCCGTGCACCGCATCGATGCCGAACAGCACCGGGATCGCCTTGCCGCCCTTGGAGGTGTCCATCGACGCCGCATAGAACGTATCGGCCAGCGCCAGCCATTCGGCCGGCGCGGCATCGTAGCGGCCGCCGGGATCGGAGTTGCCGCCGGCCAGGATCGACCCCAATCGATACTTGCGCACGTCCTCCGGGGTGAGGCTGCCGATATCGCCCTGCACCAGCTGGCCGACCTTTTCCTCCACCGTCATGGTGGCGATCAGGTCGGTGAGGCGCCGTTCCAGCGCGGGATCCTCGGGCAGCGGCCAGGTCACGTTGGGCCAGGGGCCGGCCTCCGCCCGGGCGGGCGCCGCGGCCTGGACGTCGCCCTTGCAGACGGCAAGCGCGAGCAGCAGCGCGGCCAGCAGTGCGCCGTGGTGGCGTGTGGAATGGGTGTCGGTCACGGCGCTCTCCTTGCCGCCGCGCTCAGCGCAGCAGGTACTGGTTGATCAGGTTCTCGTAGCGCTCCTGCCGGCCACTGATCTGCCGTGGCTCGCCACCCTTCGCGCCCAATGCGGCCAACTCGGCGAGGCCGAGCGCGCCGCCCGCGAACTCCTTGCCGGCACCACTGTCGAAGCTGGCATAGCGCTCCTGGCGCCACCGTTCCCAGGGCGAGTCGTTGAGCAACGCATGGGCGACTTCCAGCCCGCGTGCGAACGCATCCATGCCGCCGATGTGGGCGATGAACAGATCCTCGAGCTCGGTGGACTCGCGGCGCACCTTGGCGTCGAAGTTCAGGCCGCCCTCCAGGCCGCCCTGGCGCAGCACCACCAGCATGGCGCCCACGGTGTCGTACAGGTCGGTCGGGAACTGGTCGGTATCCCAACCGTTCTGCGCATTGCCGCGGTTGGCGTCGATGCTGCCCAACAGGCCGTGGTCGGAGGCGACCTGCAGGTCGTGTTCGAAGGTGTGGCCGGACAGCGTGGCGTGGTTGGCCTCGATGTTGAGCTTGAAGTCCTTGTCCAGGCCATGCTGCTTCAGGAAACCCGTCACCGTCGCGCTGTCGAAGTCGTACTGGTGCTTCATCGGCTCCATCGGCTTGGGCTCGATCAGGAAGTTGCCCTTCAGGCCGATGCTGCGGCCGTAGTCGCGCGCCATGGTCAGGAAGCGCGCGAAGTGGTCGAGTTCGCGCTGCATCTGCGTGTTCGCCAGCGAGGCGTAGCCCTCGCGGCCGCCCCAGAACACGTAATGCTCGCCGCTCAGTTCCACCGTCGCCTCCAGCGCCGCCTTCACCTGCACGGCGGCCCGTGCCACCACGGCGAAATCCGGATTGGTCGCGGCACCGTTCATGTAGCGCGGATGCGAGAACAGATTGGCCGTGCCCCACAGCAGCTTCATCCCGGTCGCGTCCTGGCGCGCCTTGGCCAGGCCCACCATGTGCTTGAGGTTCTTCTCGTACTGCGCGGCATCGTCGGCGTCCGGCGCCAGGTCGATATCGTGGAAGCACCAGTACGGCACGCCGAGCTTGGTGAAGAATTCGAACGCCGCATCCACTTTCGCTTCGGCGCTGGCCATCGGCGCGCCCACCTCCCAGGGAAAGTGGCGCGTGCCCGGGCCGAACGGATCCTGCCCGGCGTTGCAGAAGGTGTGCCAGTAGCACACCGCAAAGCGCAGATGTTCCTGCATGGTCTTGCCGCCGACGAGCTTGTTCGCGTCGTAGACCTTGAAGGCGAGCGGGTTGTCCGAACCGCGACCTTCGAACGGGATGCGGCCGATGCCGGGGAAGTATTCCTTGACGCCGATAAAGGGCTGGGTGTGCATGGTGCGGGTTCCTGTCGTGGTGGGAGGGGTCGCGAAAAGGAGAATCAGCCGCGGAACAGCGGCATGCAGGCGTCGAGATGACGCAGGAAACGCGCATAGGCCGCGGCATAGGCCTGGGTGCGCGCCGGATCCGGGCGGGCGGACCGCTGCGGGTCCACCGCCACATGCCGCTGCGCGATGTCGGCGATGGACGCGGCGTCGCCGCGCGCCAGGCCGACGGCCCACAGCGCCTGCAGGGCCGCACCGAACGCCGCGCCTTCCGGCTGCGTGGGCACGTCCACCGGCAGGCCGAACACATCGGCCACCAGTTGCCGCCATGCGCCGCTGTTGCTGCCGCCGCCGGTCAGCACGATGCGCTCGAACTGCATGCCCGCGCGCACGAATGCGTCGAAGCCGTATTTCAGGCTGTAGGTCGCCCCTTCCATCGCCGCGCGATAGAGGTGGGCCGGGGTCATGTTGGTCGTGTCCAGGCCTGCCAACATGCCCTTGCCCAGCGGCAGGTCCGGCGTGCGCTCGCCATTGAGGAACGGCAGCATCACCAGGCCGTCGGCGCCGGGCGCGGTGGCGTGCAGATGCGCATCGCCATCGCGGGTGCTGAAGCCGAATGCGGCGGCGACCTGTTCAGTCGCCACGGTGCAGTTCATCGTGCAGATCAGCGGCAGCCAGCCACCGGTGGAAGAGCAGAACGCGGCCCACGCGCCGTCCGGGTCGACCACCGGCGTGTCGGAATAGGCGAACAAGGTGCCGGAGGTGCCCAGGCTCATCGCCAGGCGACCGGGCACGACGCAGCCGGTGCCGATCGCCGCCATCATGTTGTCGCCGCCACCGACGGCGACCTTCAGCGTCGTCGGCACGCCGAGCAGGCGGGCGGCCGCCGGGTCGATATCGAACACCGCATCCGGCGCGGCGAAGCGCGGCAGGCAGTCCGCCAGATCGCGCTGCGGATCGGTCGCACGCAGCAGTTCGGCCGACCACGTGCGTGTGCGCACGTCCAGCCAGCCCGTACCCGATGCGTCGCCGTATTCGCAGAAGCGCTGGCCGGTCAGCACGAAGTTGAGGTAGTCGTGCGGCAGCAGAATGGTGGCGAGCCGCGCATAGACCTCGGGCCGGTGCGTCCTGGTCCAGGGCAGCTTGGAGGCGGTGTAACCGGTGAGGATCGGGTTGCCCGCCAGCGCGATGGTGCGCGCCGCGCCGCCGACCGCGTCCATGATCTGCCCGCACTCGGCCGAGGTGCTGGTGTCGCACCACAGCTTGGCCGGTGCCAGCACCTCGCCCGCCGCATCGACCGGAACGAAGCCGTGCTGCTGGCCCGAGACCGCCAGCGCGGCGAGGCGCGATCGCAGCGCAGGATCGATCGCCTGGAAGCAGGCCTGCAGGGCCGCGACCCAGTCGGCCGGCCGCTGTTCACGGCTGCCATCGGCGGCGGAATGCAGATCCAGCGGCGCGCTGCTGCTGGCCACGACGCTGCGCCCGACCGGGTCGTAGACCACGACCTTCAGGCTCTGCGTTCCCGCATCGATTCCGGCCACCAGCTCCCTCTCTTCCACGTCGTCTCCGCCTTCTAGTTAGCGCTATCATTTTTGAGCGACAGCAATGTGCTGCTACGCCAGGGAAACGCTCCGTTGCCAGACGTCGGGCGCCGCCTTGCAATAGCGTTCGATGAACTCCGCCTGCGACGGCATCGCCGCGCTGGCCTGCTGCAGCGGCTGGCGGATCCGCAGCAACAGCGTGCGCAGGTCCGCGTCGTCGATGGCGGCAGCCAGCGGGTGCGGCGGTCCAGGCTGGATGCCCTGTCCCAGCAATACGCTGGTCCACGAATCCACGCGGAACAGTTCGCCGGGGTCCTGCCAGGCGTGCGCGCGTTCGCGCCAGGCGCGCAGCCGGAGCGCGAGCGACTCGGGCAGTGCCATCTCACGGCAGGCTTTCCACATCGGCTCGTCGCGCTGGGTGGCGTGGTAGTGCAGGATGATGAAGTCGCGCACGTGCTCCATCTCCTGGCGACTGACCGTGTTGTACAGCTCCACCAGCGCCGGGCTGATGCCCTCGCTTGGAAACAGCTGGATCAGGCGCACCACGGCGCTGAGGGTCAGGTGGATGCTGGTCGATTCCAGCGGCTCGATGAAGCCGCTGGCCAGGCCCAGCGCCACCACGTTCCTGTTCCATGCCTGCAACCTGCGCCCGCTGCGGAACGGCACCAGCCACGGATCCCGCAGCGGCGGGCCGTCGACGTCGCGCAGCAGCTTGGCGTGCGCCTCGTCGTCGGACATGTGGCGACTGGAGAACACCAGCCCGCAGCCGACCCGGTGCTGCAGGGCGATATGCCAGCGCCACCCGGCCTCGTGCGCGATGGCACGGGTATACGGCACCGGCGGCGCGACCGCCTCGGTCTGCACCGCGACGGCGCGATCGCTGGGCAACCAGTCGTGCCAGTCCTCGTAGCCGGTGTGCAGGGTCTGCTCGGTCAGCAGGCCACGGAACCCGGTGCAGTCGATGAACAGGTCGCCCTCGATGATCTGCCCGTCTTCCAGCAGCAACGACGCGACGGAGCCGTCATGCGCATGTTGCCGCACCTCGCGGATCTGTCCTTCGATCCGGCGCAGGCCATGCGCTTCGGCCTTCTTGCGCAGGAATTTCGCGTAGAGCGCGGCGTCGAAGTGGTAGGCGTAACTGACCTGCGGCTGGGTGTCCAGCGCGAACTTGTCGCCGCGCGAGGCGATGCTTTCCAGGCAGAAATCGCCAAGGTCCGACGGCATACCCCGGCGCAGGCTGTCCAGCCAGAAATGATGGAACGGCGTGGCCCAGGTGCCCTGCCCGATGGTGCCGAACGGATGGATGAAACGATCGCCGGGGCGACGCCAGTTCTCGAACGAGATCGACAGCTTGAACGTGCCGGCCACGGCACGCAGGAACTCCTGCTCGTCGATCTGCAGGAAGCGGTGGAAGGTGCGGATCGGCGGCACGGTCGACTCGCCGACGCCCACCGTGCCGATCTGCTCGGACTCCACCAGGGTGATGTCCAGGCGATCGCGGAACTGGTGGGCCAGCGCGCAGCCGGCCAGCCAGCCAGCGGTGCCGCCGCCGGCGATGACGACCTTGCGGATGCGTCCGTCTGCTGTGGTGGCGAGAGTCAAGTCGATGCTCCCATCAGCGGTTGAGCCGCGCCAGCAACTGCGCGCGCGTGCGGCGCGCCCGTGCCTCGTCGAACGGGGCCAGCTCGCCCCGGGCGGCCTCGGGCAGGTGCTGGCCTGCACGTTCGCCGGGACCGAACACGTAGTAGTCGAAGAGCTTCGCCCAGGCCTGCTTCTCGCGTGCCGGCAGATCGCGCAGCGCCCACATCGCGTGCTGCAGCGCCGTCAGCGGCGAGGGCAAAAAGGCAGGCGCGCTGCGCCACCAGTAGTTCACCAGCACGTTGAACGGCGCCAGGCTGCGCACGTGGTGCCACCACATGCTCGGGATGAACAGCGCATCGCCCGGCTCCAGCTCGACGTGCTGCGCGCTGGCGAGGGCATCGCGGAAACGCGGATAACGCGCGAAGTCGGGGCGATCGACATCCACGACGCTGACCACCTGGCCGCCCGGCGTCGGTTCCAGCGGTCCCGGATACAGGTTGTCGATCTGCTCCGGCGGAAACAGGGTGAAGCGGCGTCGGCCCACGGCGCAGCAGGCCAGGTTGTCCGGCGTGTCGAAATGGCAGGAGGCGATGACGCGGTTGCCGATCCAGATGCTGGCCGGCGCATCGATGCCCTGCCCGGCCAGGCCGGCGTCGTTGGCCTGCGCGAACCCCGGCAGCGCCCGCTCGATCGGCAGCGACGCGACATAGTAGGTGGGCGGCCGCGGATCCTCGAGGGCGGCGGCGATCGCATCCAGCACCTGCGTCAGCGGTCCGCGCCGGACCTCGAAATTCAACTGGGTGAAGTCCGCGTTGTAGAACGGGCGCCCCTCGATCCCGGGTTCGCCGAAGGAATATGGAACCGGCACGCCCGCATCGAAACCGCGCAGGTAGGCCAACGCGTCCTGCGTGGAGCGCAAGCCGGCCTGGACCAAGCCCCAGTCGCGCGCGATGCCGCGCAAGACCACCGGTTCCCCGGCCGCCACCAGCGCCTGCAATGGCAGGGCCGTGGGCTGCACGCCCTCCAGTGTCCGCATGGCCGCGCCGTCCGGCACGCTCAGTTCCTGCCTGCCGCGCCGGCGGCATCCTGCAGGCGCAGGCGTCGCTGTTTCTCGGCGATCAGGCGGCGCATGTTGTGCAGCGAAGCCAGCATCAGGTACGCGCCCTCCAGATAGCCGGCGCGGTTGAGCGCGGCCAGCGCAGGACCGTCCAGCCCGGCCAGGCGTTCGCGGTCGATCGCATGCAGGCCGTTGACGCCGACCCGATGCTGCGCATCGAGTTGCACGTCGAGCGCGACGGGCTGGATCAACCCCTGTGCATCGAGCGCGGCGAACATGTCCGCGCCGAACGCATGGCCCTCGTGGATGCCGCGCAGCACCCCGGCGATGTGGTCGAGATAGGGCGTGTTGCCGCCCTGCGGCAGGAACACCGGCTCGCCCTGCATCGCGGTCACCCGCGGATGCTCCATGTCCACGTGCAGGACCGCTTCCTGGCTGAGCACGCCATCGATCCGCTGCTCCTGGAACCCGATGAGGAACGGCCCCTTGGCCGCCGCCCCGGGCAGATACGACGCCGTCCAGCGCCGCTCGTGCAGGAACAGGTTCTCGTGCTGCTCGAACCCCAGCAACGCCACGGACTGCCACGCGCCGGTCGCCGGATCCTTGCGCAGGAAGATCGGATACTCGCGCTGCAACTCGGCGAACTCGCTCGGGTAGGCCGGCACCATGCCCACCGCATCGCCGAACTCGGGGCCGAAGTCGGTGGCCACGCGCAGGTCGCGGTGGGCGATGTTGTTGAGCATTTCGTAACGCGGCATGGTGGTGCGCACTCCCGGTGGAGCCTGGCACGGGACACCGCCGCAACCGCGGCGGCGCCCGTGACGACATGCGAAGAGATCCTCTCCGCCTTCCTCAGAACTTGTAGCGAACGCCCAGCATGTAACGCGGACTCTGGTCGGCCAGCTTGACGATCATCTGCGAGGTCCGCGAACGCCAGCGCACGTCCTCGCCGGTCAGGTTGATCGCCTCCAGCCCGAACGACCAGTTGTCGTTCAACGTGTAGTTCACGCTGAGGTCCCACTGTTCGTACGGTTCCACATAGTACGGATTGCGGCTGGTGCCCTGGTTGGCCAGGATCAGGTACTGGTCGCGCCAGTTCCAGGCCAGGCGCACCGACCAGCCGTACTTTTCGTACATCAGCACCGCATTGGCGGTGTCGCTCAGGCCGGTGAGCGCGAACTGGTCGATGCTGGGGTCGCCGGCATTGTCGTAACCGACGTCGCCTTTGACGATGGTGTAGTTGGCGAGGATGCCGAACCCGGTGTCGCCGAGGAAGTACTGGCCACCGAGTTCCCAGCCATGCAGCTTGGCCTGGTTCTGGTTGATCGGGCGGTTGACGTTGAACTCGTACAACGGATCGTCGGCCTCGCCATAGAGATCGTAGGCCGCCTCGGTCGCCAGCACCTGCGCGCCGGTGCCGTTGTAGGCGGCCAGGCCGGCCGGGTTGTTGCGCAGCAAGGCCAGCGCAGTGAACAACGACGTATCGTTGGCCGAGCAGGCCGCCGCATTGGCCGGGCCGACCTGGGCGAGGCAGGCACCGCTGGTGAGGAACCCCAGGGCCGTCCTCGCGTCCGGACCGGAGGTCGGATCGCGCAGGCCGTACAGTGTCTCCTGCACCACGGTATTGCCGACGAAATTGTTGACCGACTTGTTCCAGTACGTCACCGACAGATAGCTCGCGTCGGCGAAGTACCACTCCAGCGCCAGGTCGAGGTTGTCGGACTCCAGCGGCTTCAACGAGGGGTTCTGTGCGGTGCCGCTGGCCCGCGAGGACGGATCGATCAGCACCGAGCCGAATGGCTGCTGTGCCCCGGGACCGGCATAAAGGTTGCCGATCGGCGCGCGCGCGATGCTCTTGCCGAACGAGACGCGCCCCTTCAGCGTCTCGCTGAGATCGATGCTGAAATCGAGGTTGGGCAGGATGTAGCTGTAGCTGGTCTTTTCGCTGAACGGTTGCTGCTCGTTGGACAGCACCACGCGGAAGTCGTTGTTGGACTGCCACTCGATCGCTTCGGGCGTGGCGATGACCGAGGTCGACACCACGTCGGTGGTTTCGTAGCGCACGCCCAGCCGGGTATTGGTGCGCATGCCGGCCAGCTCGCCATCCAGTTCGACCTGGAAATAGGCCGAGCGGGTCTTCTCTTCCACGAAGTTGTCGGCGGCGCGCTGCGGGCTCACGCCCAGGCCGACGCCGTACTGGCTGGCCGCCCATTCCGCGAGCCGGCCTGCGTCGCCCCGCCATGCCGGCCAACTGCTGCCGCCGTAGTCATGGAACAGGCCGATGATGTTGACCGGCTGCATCAGGTTCATCAGGCCGCCAGCGGTATCCCGGTCGACATTGGCCACGCCCCAGTCGCCCAGGGTGGAATACGCCTCGGCGGCCTGGATGCGATGGGTGGTCGACTTGTTGCTGTCCACGCCGAACTGGAAGCGGCCCTGGTCGAAGCTCCACTCGCCATCCACGCGGGCCTGCTTGATCTGGCTGATCTGGCTCTGCGAGTTGACCCGCAGCACCTGCGTGCCGATCTCGCCCGGCACGAAGCCCGGGTTGACCACGCCGTTGGTCCTGGCCGCGGCGTCGGCGTCGCTCGGATACCAGACCTGGGTGCCGATCGGCAGGCCGTTGTTGAAGTTCAGCTCCTGCACCCAGGACCCGCCGCATTGCGGACCGGAGGTGCAGTTGTTGGTGCCGGCGATGCTCATGAAGATGGAGCCGCCACCGGTCAGCGGATCGTTCGGGCGGCTTTCGTTCTTCGAGTCGTGCGCGTCGAAGCTGAGCTTGAGCCGGTCGGTGACGTTCCACACCGCGTTCAGACCGAGCGAGCCCAGCTTGTACTTCTGCATGCTGCGCTGCTGCTCGAGGCCGAAATCCTTGGTGCCGGCGATTTCGCGGATGTAGGTCGGCACGGCCACCGCGCCGCTGGTATCGAACGTCACATCGGTGTAGTTGCTGTTCTGCAGCCACATGCCCTGCTCGCCACGATTCTCGGTGATCTCGTTGGTCGAATAGGTGTAGTCCAGGGTCAAGGTCAGGCTGTCGGTGGGCGCGAACTGCAGCACCGCCTGGCCGTTGACGCGCTCGCGCTCGAACTCGGAGAACGCATAGCGCAAGTCGTTCGGTCGTGCGTACAGCGCACCGGCCTGCGGCGCGTTGACCACGGTCGGGTTGCCGGGCATCGAGCCGGTCCACGGCTGCACGTTCCAGTAGTTCTCGGTGGCCTGCACCGAGCCGCCCTTGCGCTTCTGGTAGCTCGCGCTCACGCCGACGCCGAAGGTCTTGTCCGGGTTGCTGTAGCTGAAGATGCCGGACAGTTCGGGCGTCAGGTCGTCGTCGAACGGCTGGCTGCGGTCGGAGACCGCCTTGGCGCCGGCGCTGGCGACGATGCCCTGGTGGTCGAACGGGCGCGCAGTCAGGATGTTGATGGTGGCGCCGATGCCGCCGCTGGGCATGTTGGCCTGGCTGGTCTTGTAGACCTCGATGCCATTGATCGCTTCGGCGGCGAGCTGGGCGAAGTTGAAGGCGCGGGTGCCGCCGTCGACACCGCCGATGGCGACCTGCCCGGCAGCGCCGAACGCATCGGCACCGGGCATCTGCCGCCCGTTGAGCGTCACCATGTTGAACTGCGGGCCGAAGCCGCGCGCGGTGACCTGTGCGCCTTCGCCGTCGCGTCGCTCGATGGAGATGCCGGTGATGCGCTGCAGGGATTCGGCCAGGTTGGTATCGGGGAACTTGCCGATGTCCTCGGCACTGATGGCATCCACCACACCCGCGGAATCGCGCTTGATGTCCATCGCCTGGCTGAGGCTGTTGCGCAGGCCGGTGACCTGCACGGTGTCCAGCTGCGTCGGGCTGCTCTGCGCCTGTTGCTCGGCCGCCGGTGCCGGCGTCGACGCGTCCTGCGCGAATGCGGGATTGATGACCAGGACGCCACCGACGAAGGTGAACATGGCCCTGGATTTGAACTTCGCCAGTGTGCGGCTCATGGACGAGCCCCCAGGTCTGGGCTACGACGAAACATAGAAGCGCTCATGACTCTCCCCTCTGACATGCGATCGATGGATGTATCGCCCCTCCCCCAAGAGGCACGCACGGGCGATGCCCGTCTTCCACGCCGAACATCGCAGCGCGCTGTGCGTTCGCTGCGACTCAAAACTCCGTTTCAGGATTGCCAGACGACGCGCGATAAAGGCTCCCCCCGAGCCCGACTGCCGCTGATTGATAGCGCTATCATCGCGTCGAGCGCAGACTACGCACCTGGGATATCGCTTGTCATCATGCGTCGCAACAAAGGACCGCATTCCTTGAAGAGCACCTCCAAAACGACGCGTCGAAGAGGGAGCGCCATCACCATCGACGACGTCGCGGCGCATGCGGGCGTCTCGCCGATGACCGTCTCGCGCGTCACCCATGGCCATGCCGGCGTACGCGAGAGCACGCGCGAGCGGGTGATGCGCAGCGTGCGCGCCCTGGATTACCGGCCCAACCCGGCCGCCAGCGCCCTCGCCGCGGCGCAGCACACCTGCATCGCGTTGATCTACACCAATCCCAGTTCCAGCTATCTGCGCGAACTGCTGGTCGGCGCGCTGCGCGGATCCACCCGCGCGGCGGCGCAGTTGGTGATCGCCACCTGGGATGGGTTGGGTCCGCGTGCACGCCGCGCCGCCGCGCACACGCTCTGCACCAGCGTGGCGGGCGTGCTTCTCCCGGCACCGTTGTGCGAATCGAAGGCCATCGTCGCCGTGTTCGCCGACGCCGGGATTCCCGTCGTCTCCATCGCGTCCGGCCGGTTCAGCGACAGGATTTCCTGCGTGCGCATCGACGACCGCCGCGCCAGCCATGACCTGGTGTCGCACCTGATCGCGCACGGGCATACCCGCATCGGCTACATCACCGGCGACCCGAACCAGACCGCCAGTGCGCACCGCTGGCAGGGCTACCGGGATGCCCTGGCCGATGCCGGCATCGGCTACGACGCCGCGCTGGTGCAGCCGGGCGACTTCACCTATCGCGCCGGCCTGGAGGCGGCCGAACGGTTGCTGGCCTTGCAGGCGCGCCCGAGCGCGATTTTCGCGAGCAACGACGACATGGCCTCGGCCGTGGTGTCGGTGGCGCACCGTCGCCGCCTGAAGGTGCCGGCGGATCTGTCGGTAGTGGGGTTCGACGATACGTCGGCATCGACGATGGTGTGGCCGGAGCTGACCACCATCCATCAACCGGTGGCGGACATGACCGACACGGCGATCGACCTGCTGCTGCGGGAGATCCGGCAGGCCGCTGGCGCGGAGCGCGTCAGGGTCAATCACGTAGTGCCGCACCGCCTGGTCACGCGCGACTCCGTCTCGCGGCCGCTGGTGGTTCGCGTGCCATCGGGCGAGCCGTGAGGCCGGCGCGCTGGCGGCGCTATCGGTGCGGTTGCAGGTGTCGCTTTGGCTGTTGCTGTTGCTGTTGCTGTGGTTGTGGCTCTTGCTGTTGCCGTTGCTCTGGCTTTTGACTTACCGGGTTCCCTTCCGAAGCGGCGAACCAGGCGGGAAAAACCCGAAGGGCAGCGCACATGGACGTGCGCCGTCCGCGGCAGGGGCAGGATGCCCCTTCCGCGGATCCCGTCTGGTTCGCGGACCCGGAGCGCGCAGCGCGGAGGGCGCGTAGGC
>NZ_JACHOG010000005.1:0-68694 GCF_014199735.1 Xanthomonas sp. 3307
AGCCGATCTACGATGCAAGCTCTAAGCTTCAGGAGCGACTGGACTTCCCACACCTCCTCCGATGATCAGTCGGAAGACATGACGCCTGTTTAGGGACGACAGGTCCAGATACAAGGAGCGGCTTCAGCCGCGACGAGGCGTTACCGATAACGCCCTGTCGCGGCTGAAGCCGCTCCTGCGAATGGCATTCCTTGGTTACTGGCGATGCCCGCAAGCTGCAACCGCCGCCAGGGCGACTCAACCGCTGTTGGGCTTGAGCAGTTGCAGCACGGCTTCGCGGTGGCCCGGCGGCGCGTTGCGATAGCGTGCCAATAGCGCACGCTCCTGCGCATCCTGGGCCAGCAAGGGATAGTCGGAGGGCAGGTCCTGCACGCGCTTGCCCGGGCCCACGCCGCACACCAGTTCGTCGAGCGAGCGATTCAGCACGTTGCGCAGCGTCGGCAGCAGGCGAAAGCTCGGCGTTTCGCGGTCGTTCTCCCAGGCCGACACCGATGACTTGGTCACGTCCAGCGCGAAGCCCAACTGTTCCTGGGTGAGCCCGGCGGCTTTTCTGGCTTCGCGCAAACGGTCGCCGAAGCTATTCATCGCGGTGGGCCTCGGGGGACGGCGGGCCTACCAAGATATGGAGCATCCGTCGGCTTGTCGTACAGCCACGCTTGACTCCAATTGTTCGGAGATTCAATACTTGCGCGGTGTGGAATGTACGGACGCGCGAGGATGCGCATGCAGGACATGGACGTTGTGGACACGAGGGTGTCGGCGCCGCGGTGCGCCGCCGCCCCGCGCTTGCCGATCGCGGCACGACGCGGCGCCTGCCGGTGCGTGGGGGAGGGCGCATGGCCACCTACGAGGTGAGACTCCGGCGCATCGCGCAACTGGAGCCGTCCTTGCAGGTGCTGGTGCATGCCGCCAATGCCTACCTGGCCGCGCGTGCGGCCGAACGCCACAACCCGGGCTACCGTGCCTACAAGGTGGCGGTGTGGGTGAAGGGCGTGCGCGTGGACATCGGTCCGTTGCGTCCGCCGCAGCGCTGAGCGTCGCGGCCTGCGCGCAGCCAACAAAAAACCCGCCGAAGCGGGTTTTGAGATCTTTCTCGACCTGTCGGTCGTGGTGCCCAGGAGAGGACTCGAACCTCCACGGTTTTACCCGCTAGTACCTGAAACTAGTGCGTCTACCAATTCCGCCACCTGGGCAACTCAGAACGAGAATTGTGCGTGTGGCGGCGGATGCTGTCAAGCGTTTTGCGACAGCGGCGTTGCACCGCCGTCGCGTGCGATCGATCGCGACCTCAGTAGCCCACGTTGAAGCGCAGGCCCTGGTTGATCGCGCAGCGATAGCCGAGGGTGCTGCCGGTCTGCTGGTAGCTGGGCAGGGCGAACACGAACATGGTGAAGTCCACGGTGTTGTCCGGATGCACCTGGTAGCGCAGGAACTGCTGGATCGGCTTGCCGTCGCGGCCGACGGTGACATGGTCGTCGGCGAAGGACAGGGTGCCGTCGGCGGTGACGCGGTAGGCGCCGATGCGCAGGCCGCCGCGGGTCTGGCTGGGCGTGGCGCCGCCGGAGGTGGGCGTGCACTGGCTCAGGTCGATCGCCACGGCGACCGAGGCGCCGCTGTCGAGGGCGCGCTGGATCTGGGTGAGCGAGCCGAGCGTGGCGTCGTCGGCAGTGGCAGTGGCGGCGGAAGCGCTGCTGGCGCTGGCGAACAGGGCGGCGGCGAGCAGGGAGGCGGACAGGCTGTGCATGGGGGATGCTCCGGAGCGTGGGGGAGGGCGACGGATTGCCGGATGCAAACTAGCGAGGCGCCGATCCGGGTCAACCGACAAAATCGCGAACTTCCGGCGCCGTCACGGCGCATCTTCGAAGCCGGTCGGTTTGTGACCGCGCTGTGTCGGAATCGGCATTGCGCATGCGGTTTTCCGCCGAATTCGCGGGACGCCGAAGCGTGCGCACGTGCACAGCTGCGCAGCAGCCGGTGTTTGCGTGGTGCCGCCGCATCCAGCGGTCGGATCGCGTCATCGATGCCGTCGATCGCGACCCGGTGCGAAATAGGCGTTGACAAGGCCGCGGCGGCACCGCAGAATTCGCGGCCTTCAGCGCCCAGGTGGCGGAATTGGTAGACGCACTAGTTTCAGGTACTAGCGGGTAAAACCGTGGAGGTTCGAGTCCTCTCCTGGGCACCACAGGCAACATCGCGAGAGCGCTGAACTCTCGCACCGACCGGCCCGCTGACGCGGGCTTCGTCGTTTCTGGGGCGTGCATTCGCCGCCGGCGCGCGACCCGGTTCGGGTGGGGGCCACCCGCATGGGAGTACCATGCACGGATGACAACTCGCAAAAGCAAGTCCGGCAAGCCCGGCACATCCGCGTCCAGCGACGCGCCCACCCCCGATACGCCGAAGAAATCGCGTCTGCCCGCCTGGATGCCCAGCTTCCTGCGCCGCGGCCCCAAGCCGCCGCTGCAACCGCTGCACCCGCCGTCGCCACCGCCGGCGGCCGCACCCGATGCCGCCGCCCCGATCCAGGACCCCTATGCCGCACGCGAGGCCGAGCGCTATGCGCAGCCGATCGCCAGTCGCGAGGCGATCCTGCAATTGCTCGAACGCTGCGATGGCCCGCAGACCCTGGACGAACTGGCCGACCAGCTCGGCCTGACCGAGCCGACGCGCAAGGAAGCGCTGAGCAAGCGCCTGGGCGCGATGCTGCGCGAAGCACAGCTGGTGCAGAACCGCCGCGGCGGCTACGCGCCGCTGCAGCAGACCAACCTGATCCCCGGCGTGGTGATCGCCAATCCGGACGGCTTCGGCTTCCTGCGTCCTGACGAAGGCGGCGACGATCTGTTCCTGCCGCCGTACGAGATGCGCAAGGTGCTGCATGGCGACCGTGCGCTGGCCAACGTCACCGGCATCGACCGCCGCGGCCGCCGCGAGGGCAGCATCGCGCGCGTACTCGAGCGCGGCCTGACCCGCCTGATCGGCCGCTTCAGCCTGGAAGCCGGCATCGCCTTCGTGGTGCCGGACGACAAGCGCATCCAGCGCAACGTGCAGATCCCCACCGACGCCGTCGGCGAGGCCCGCGACGGGCAACTGGTGGTGTGCGAACTCACCTCTGCGCCGGACGCGCGGCGCCCGCCGATCGGCAAGATCATCGCGGTGCTTGGCGACAAGCTGACCCCGTCGCTGCTGGTGGAAGCGGCGATCCACGGCCACGAGCTGCCCTACGAATTCCCGCAGGCCGTGCTGGACGAAGCCGCGGCGGTGCCGCTGACGGTGGAGCCTGCCGCGACCAAGGGCCGCGTGGACCTGCGGCAGACGCCGCTGGTGACCATCGACGGTGCCGACGCCAAGGACTTCGACGACGCGGTGTTCTGCGAGCCCAACGCCGACGGTTTCCGCCTGGTGGTGGCGATCGCCGACGTGTCGCACTACGTGCGTCCGGGTACGCCGCTGGATACCGAGGCGGTCAAGCGTGCGACTTCGGTGTACTTCCCGGGCTTCGTGGTGCCGATGCTGCCGGAGACGCTGTCCAACGGTATCTGCTCGCTCAACCCCAAGGTCGACCGCATGTGCTTCGTCTGCGACATGCAGATCGATCGCCAGGGCGAGGTGGCCGGCGCACGTTTCTACGAGGCGGTGATGAACTCGCATGCGCGGCTCACCTACGAGCAGGTGTGGCAGGCGGTGGGCGAGAAGGACGCGCAGGTGCGCAAGGACGTGGCGGCGGTGCTGCCGCAGCTGGAGCGGCTGCATCAGCTGTACCAGATCCTGGCCAAAGCGCGTGCGCGCCGCGGCGCGATCGAGTTCGAGACCTCCGAAGTGCGTTTCGTGCTCGACAACACCGGCGAGGTGACACAGGCCGGCATGCTGGTGCGCAACGACGCGCACAAGCTGATCGAGGAATGCATGATCGCCGCCAACGTGGCCGCGGCGCGCTACTTGCTGGAGACGCACATTCCGGCGCCGTTCCGCGTGCACGAGCGCCCGCCGGAATCCAAGTACGCCGACCTGCTGGAGTTCCTCAAGGAGTTCAAGCTGAGCCTGCCGGCGTGGAGCAAGGTGGTGCCGGGCGACTACACCAAGCTGCTGAAGAAGGTGCGCGAGCGCCCGGACGCGGCGCTGCTGGAATCGGTGCTGCTGCGCAGCCAGAGCATGGCGGTGTACTCGCCCGACAACGCCGGCCACTTCGGCCTGGCGCTGGAGGCCTACGCGCATTTCACCTCGCCGATCCGCCGCTATCCGGACCTGCTGGTGCACCGCGCGATCAAGTACGCGCTGACCCGCGGCGCGCCGGACAAGTACCTGTACGCGCCGCGCGAGATGGCGGCATTGGCGCTGCAGTGCTCCGAGCGCGAGCGCCGCGCCGACGAGGCCGAGCGCGAGGTCGACGAGCGCTACCGCGCCGCGTGGATGGAGAAGCACGTCGGCGGGCAGTTCGATGGCGTGGTCAGCGGCGTGACCAGCTTCGGCCTGTTCGTCGAGCTGGACCAGTCCAAGGTCAACGGCCTGATCCACGTGACCCAGTTGCCGCAGGACTATTACCAGTTCGACGCGACCCGCAAGACCCTGACCGGCGAGCGCCGCGGGCGCGAGTTCCGCTTGGGCGACCGCGTGCGCATCGTGGTGCTGAAGGCGAGCATGGAAGAGCGCAAGATCGACTTCCGGCTGGTCGAGGAAGGTTCATCGGCACACGACGATTTGCCGCCGCCACCACCACGCGGGCAACCGGCCAAGCGCAAGAAAAAGAAGTACTGACGGCGTGCGTCGCGGCGGTCGTGGCGACCGCCGCTGCGCCGCCCCGCATGCACGGGAGGAGCGGCGATGGAGCAGGAGCAGTACAGCGGCGGGTGCCAGTGCGGCGCGGTACGTTTTCGCGTCCGTGGACAGCTGCACGATGCCTCGATCTGCCACTGCCGGATGTGCCAGAAGGCGTTCGGTGCCTACTACGCGCCGCTGGTCTCCACCCGCGGTGCGGAACTGATCTGGACCCGCGGCGCGCCAAAGCGTTTCGCTTCGTCGAACCTGGTGCAGCGCGGCTTCTGCGCCGAGTGCGGCACGCCGCTCACCTACGAAGCGCCGGATGGCATCGCGGTGGCCGCAGGTGCCTTCGATCGGCCGGAGGCCCTGCCGCCGACCATCCAGTACGGCATCGAAGCCAAGCTGCCGTTCGTGGATGCGCTGCATCGGCTGCCGGCGACCCGCACCGAGGGCGATCTGGCGGCCGCGCCGTTCCTGGCCGATGTCGTGTCGCGCCAGCATCCGGACCACGACACCGAGCGCTGGCCGGGCTGAGCCGCTATCGGCGGCGCTTGGGATCCCTGCGTTCTAGAACCATCGATCGCGAAAGGCGGGAGGGCAGGAGGTTCAGGCCGCCTGCAGTCGGGACTGAAGTCCTTCACACAAGGCTGCGCTGCGTCCGGCGCTGCGTCGGTAGTCTTGCCGCCGCGATATGCATGCCCGGCATTGCGGGAAGTGGGACATCGCGGGCAAGCCGCTTCTGCCAATCCCCAATCCCCAATCCCGGCCCCCAGGTGTGACGCCAGCGGCCACAACCCCTACCATGCCCGCTTTCCTTTCGCGTAGTCCCGCCTCATGAGCAAGCAGAACCAGTGGATCGTCGGCGTCAACGCCGTGGCGTCGTCGATCGAGAACGACGCGGACAACGTGCGCGAGGTGCTGGTGGAGGCGGGCAGCAAGAATCCGCGCCTGCAGGAGATCGAGGAGAACGCGCGGCGCAAGGGCATCGACGTGCGGCGGGTGAACACCCAGGCGCTGGACGGCGTCGGCGGCTCGGTACGGCACCAGGGCGTGGCCGCGCGCTACGCCGCGGCGCGCACCTGGGCCGAGAGCGAACTGGAAGGTCTGGTCAGCGCCGCCGAGGGCCGCGCACTGCTGCTGGTGCTGGACGGCGTGCAGGACCCGCACAACCTCGGCGCCTGCCTGCGCAGCGCCGCGGCGGCAGGGGTGACCGCGGTGGTGATTCCCAAGGACAAGTCGGCGCCGGTCAACGCCACCGTGCGCAAGACCTCGGCCGGCGCCGCCGACCGCCTGCCGATCGTGGCGGTGACCAACCTGGCGCGCTGCCTGCGCGAGCTGCAGAAGCAGGGCGTGTGGATCTACGGCCTGGCCGGCGAGGCCGAGACCTCGCTGTACGCGCAGGACCTGCGTGGCAATGTGGCACTGGTGTTGGGTGGCGAGTCCGATGGCCTGCGCCGGCTGACCCGCGAGCACTGCGACGGCCTGGTGCGCATCCCGATGCCGGGCGAGATCGAGAGCCTCAACGTCTCGGTCGCCGCGGGCGTGACCCTGTTCGAGGCGGTCCGTCAGCGCATGGGCTGAGCGCGGCGCCGCCGCGGCCAGCCTACGACGCCACTGGCGCTCCCTCATCGGGAGCAAAGCCCCTCTCCCGCCGGGAGAGGGGTTGGGGTGAGGGTACGAGGCGAAGCCCTCGTGTATCAGGCCGACGCAAGGCTTCGCCCGTACCCTCATCCGCCCCCTGCGGGGGCACCTTCTCCCGGCGGGAGAAGGGAGCGCGGGGCGCCAGGAGCCCGAAGCCCCTCTCCCGCCGGGAGAGGGGTTGGGGTGAGGGTACGGGGCGAAGCCCTCGCGTATCAGGCCGACGCAAGGCTTCGCCCGTACCCTCATCCGCCCCTTCGGGGCACCTTCTCCCGGTGGGAGAAGGAACGCTCTGCTATCGAGCCCCGTCGGCGATGCCCTCTGCAACCCGCCCCGGCTTAACCGCCACGCAATCTTCACGCGTCCTTTTTCCTGTGTCTGCTACCGCCTCCACCCGCAGCGCCGCTTTTTTGCCTACCATGGGCGCTCGTCCCGTGTTCCGCTCCGGTAATGAGTCTGTGTCGCCCCCGTCCTTTTGACTCTGGCACCCCGCGCCAGGGTCCTGTCGCGCCCCGCCTGCGTCGGATCGGGTCGGCACAGTGAACGTTGCCAGGGGGAGGGGGAACGCGGCGCTCGCACGCGACCGCGGGTGCGTTTGGGCGCGCGCATGGTCGGTGCTGCTGGTCCTGCTGCTGGCGCTGGGCGTGGCCTGGCGCGCCGTCGCCGCCGACGGCGCGGCGAATGGGGTGCCGCCGCTACGCGACTACGCGATCGATTCCTGGACTTCGCGCAACGGCTTGCCGCACAACTCCCTGCGCGATCTGGCGCAGACCCCGGACGGCCGCCTGTGGTTCGCCACCTGGGAAGGGCTGGTGCGCTACAACGGCCTGGACTTCACCGTCATCGACCGCAGTACCCGCCCGGGCCTGCCCGACAACGGCGTGGGCTCGCTGTATGTGGACCGTGCCGGCGCGCTGTGGCTCAGCGATTCGCGCGGCAATCTCGGCCGCCACGATGCGGCCGGCCACTGGCGCTTCTGGCGGCAGCCGCCGGGCTGGCCGCATGCGCTGATCCACGCCATGACCCAGGACCGCGACGGCCGCATGTGGCTGCTGTTCGAGGGCAATGGTCTGGGCTGCCTGTGGCCGGACGGTCGCTTCGATTACCAACCGGCGCCGCGCGATCTGCCGTTGGCGGCGAGCTTTCCGCAGCTTGCCGCCGACGATCAGGGGCGGCTCTGGATCGGCAGTCTCGACGGCCTGCTGTACCGCGACCCGCAGGGTGTGCTGCGGCGCGCGCCGGCCGCCTTCGGTCTGCCGGGGCTGGCCTGGCCGTATCGCGCGCCGGACGGCTCGCTGTGGCTGGTGGCCGGGGAGAATCTGTATCGGTTGCAGGGCGAGCACGCGGTGCTGGTGCAGCACCTGCCGGGCTATGGGCATTTCACCTCGATGCTGCTCGACCGCGACGGCGCGATCTGGCTGGGCACCGAGAACCAGGGGTTGCTGCGGATCAGCGCGCACGGCATCGAGCGCATGCTGCCGGGCGACGTGCTGCCCAACGGGCGCATCGTCAGCCTGCTGCAGGATGCCGAGGGTAGTATCTGGATCGGCGCCAATGGCGGCCTGTTCCGCCTGCGCGAGACCCTGTTCGCCGGCTACACCCGCCGCGACGGGCTCAGCGGCGACTACGTGCGCGCGTTGCTGGAGACCCCGGATGGCGCGCTGTGGATCGGCAGCGCCGCCGGCCTGGACCGGATGGCACCGGACGGACGGATCGCCCCGGTCGCACTGCGCGACGCGCCATCGGTGCTGAGCCTGGCGCGCGGCCTCGACGGCGACCTGTGGATGGGCACCTATGCCGACGGCGTGTACCGCCTGCGCGACGGCCGCGTCGTGCGCCACTACGGAACGCGCGAGGGATTGCCCAACGGGCAGGTGCGCGCGCTCAGCGTCGATGCGGCCGGCACGGTCTGGGTCGCCACGCGCAGCGGGGTGATGCGCATCGACGGCGACCGGCTGTCCGCGCCGGACGTGCCCGGCCTGCCGCATGGCCTGATCACGGCCCTGGCCAGCGTCGATGGGGCGCTGTGGATCGGCTCGGTCGAAGGCGTGTCGGTGCTGCGCGACGGCCGGGTGCGGCAGTTGGCGCTGGAGCCGCTGGGCGGCGCGCGCACCGTGTTCGGATTCCAGGCGCTGGGCCGCGACATGTGGATCTCCACCGACCGCGGCCTGCACCGCGACCGCGACGGCCAGTTGGCGCGCGTCGGACTGGAGCAGGGCATGCCAGTGGATGCGGTGTTCCAACTGGTCCGCGATCGCCTCGGCAACGTCTGGATCAGCAGCAACCGCGGCGTGTTGCGCACCACGGTGGCGGCGCTGAACGCAGTCGCCGACGGCCGCCAGGCACGATTGCAGGTGAACCGCTACGACGAGATCGACGGCATGTCCAACGCCCAGGGCAACGGCAGTTCCGGGCCGTCGATGATCCTGCGCCACGACGGCACGGTGTGGCTGGTCACCGCCGGCGGCGTCAGCACGGTCGATCCGCGACGCCTTGCCCGCTTCCGCGATCGCGTGCCGCCGCCGGCGGCGATCGAGAGCGTGCTGCTGGATGGCCAGCCCTTTCCCTGGCAGAACAAGACGGAGCTGCCTGGTGCCAAGCGCATCAGCGTGTCCTATGTCGGCTTGAGCTATCTGCTGCCCGAGCGCATCCGCTACCGCACCCGGCTCGACGGCCTGGACAGCGGTTGGATCGACCGCGGCAACCAGCGCAGCGTGGAGTTCATCGGCCTGCCGCCGGGCGACTACACGCTGCACGTGGCCGCGGCGCACCCGGACGGCGCCTGGAGCACCCGCGAGGCGGTCTGGCACTTCAGCGTGGCGCCGCTGTGGTGGCAGCGGCACAGCGTGCAGGCGGCGGCCGTGGCGCTGTTGGTGCTGACGCTGGTGCTGCTGTACCGCTACATGATCGCGCGCTACAAGCGTCGCGCGCTGCGCCTGGAAAGGCTGGTGGAGCGGCGCACCAGCGCGCTGCGGCTGCAGACCGAGCGCCTGCTGCAGGCCGATGCCGAGAAGAGCCAGTTGCTGGCGGAACTGCAGCGCCAGGCCACCGCCTTCGAGCGCCTGGCGCACGAGGATGCGCTGACCGGCCTGCCGAACCGGCGTCACTTCGACGAGGTGCTGGTGCACAGCATGCAGCGTGCGCAACGCAGCGGCGCGCCGCTGTGCCTGCTGGTGATGGACATCGACCGCTTCAAACAGATCAACGACGGCTATTCGCATGCCACCGGCGATGCGGTGCTGCGCGAGGTCGGGCAGCTGCTGCTGAGCGCCTGCCGCGCCTCCGACCTGCCGGCGCGCCTGGGCGGCGAAGAGTTCGCGGTGCTGCTCGGCGACACGCCGCTGGCCGATGCCGAGCGCCTGGCCACGCGCCTACGCGACCTGTTCCATGCGCGCCTGCAGTGGGCGCCCGAAGCGCCCGCGCTGCGCGTCACCTTCAGCGGTGGTCTGGTCGCGCTACGCCCGGACGAGACGCCGAGCCAGTGGCTGGAACGCGCCGATGGGGCCCTGTACCGCGCCAAGGGCATGGGGCGCGATCGGGTGTGCGTGGGCTGAGCACGCGTCCGGGCATGCGGCTGGGCGCTGTCGTTCTAGGGTGTTGTCGTTCTGCTTTGTAGTGTGCATCGCAGGCGCGCGGTTCAGCGTGTGGCGTGGTGGTCCAGCATCTCCAGCGCCATCTGCGCTGCCTCGCGGATGTCTGGCTGTTCCGACCGCAACGACAGGGCCAGCCCCTCGCGCAAGGTCGGATCCGCAAAGGCGGCGGCCAACTGCGTGACCCAGTAGCGGCTACCGTCAGGTAGCGCCGGATCGTCCAGCGCCTCCCGGATCGCGGCGATGGCGTCTGCGCGGTCGCAGGCGAGGAACACGTCCTCGACCAGCGGGTAGACGCCCCAGCCATCGCCGTTGCCGAAGGAGCGCAGGAACAGCGGCAACGCGGCGTGCTCGGGAGCGGTGAGAAACAGCCGTCTCGCCGCGTCGTAGGCGTCGATCAGCTCCTGGGTGAGCTGGTCGTCGTCGGGCATCGGTTGATGCGCGCGCAGGAAGGACAGGGCGTCGGTCGTGTTCACTGGGTGGATCGTTCGCGGGGCACGTCCGCCATGATGCGCCTTGTCTTGTGGAAGAACAGGGTCTTTGTACGTGCACGCATCGCTGATGCCGATGCGCGGACGCGCTGGATGCCGGCGAGCGAGCGCAGGATCAGCGCGCAGGCAGGTGGCGCGATACCTTCGCGGTCAGCAGCTGCACCAGCGCCGGATCCATGTAGGCGAAGTCGTCGGGGATGTTCAGGCAGACGATGCGTGCGCGGCCGAGGTGGCGCTTGAACCGGCGCGACAGCTTGGCGCGGTGCGTCGGTTCCATGACGAAGACGATGTCCGCCCACTCCAGCAATTCCGGGGTGACCGGGGTGTCCGCGTCGTGGTCGATGCCGGCCGAGGCGGTCTCCACGCCGGGCCAGGTGGCGAACACCTGTTCCGCGGTGGGGCTGCGCAACCGATTGCGGCTGCAGACGAATAGCACGTTGCGGGTCATGCGGCGCGCTGCCGGCGTGCGTGCGGCGCTATCACCAGCCGTTCGGGCGCAATGCCGCCGGGCCAACACGACGGCGTCGCGCGTGTGCCGCGCAAGGCGCGACGCGGCTCATGGCGCCGCGGCGACCGGCGGGGCCGGCCAGGCATTGGCGATCTTGCAGAACAGGCGCGCGGTCTGCTCGGTGTCGTAGACCGCGCTGTGCGCGTCGGCGGCGTTCCAGTCGAAACCGGCGGCCTGCACCGCGCGCGCCAGCACGGTCTGGCCGTAGGCAATACCGGCCAGGGTGACGGTGTCGAACACGCTGAAAGGGTGGAACGGATTGCGCTTGTGGCCGCAGCGGGCGACCGTGGCATTGAGGAAGTTGAGGTCGAAATGGGCGTTGTGGCCGACCAGGATGGCGCGCTGGCAACCGTACTTCTTCACTGCCGCGCGCACCGGCGCGAACACGTGGTCCAGCGCCTCGCGTTCGGGCTTGGCGAAGCGGAACGGATGGTCAAGGACGATGCCGGTGACCTCCAGCGACTTGGGATCGATCAGGGTGCCGGGCGCCGGCACCACGTGCGCGCTGGCGGTGACGCCGGGATACAGCTGGCCGAAATCGTCCATCTCGATCGGCACCACCGCGATCTCCAGCAGCGCGTGCTTGTTCCAGTCGAAACCGCCGGTTTCCACGTCCACCACCACCGGCAGATAGCCGCGGAAACGCCGCGACATCGGGGTGATGACCAGGGGTTGCGAGGGGCTGTCGACCGAATCGTTCATCGGCCAAGGTTAGCAGAGCGCGGCCGCCGGCCGCCGCGGCGTCATCCCGGCATGCGCGTGCCGAGCACGCTGCCCTGCGCGCGCAGCCGTTCCAGCAGTGCCGCACCTTCGTGCAGCAGGGCGGCCGGCGCCAGGCCGTGGGTGGCGGCCAGGTCCAGCAGCAGCGCTCGTCCGCTGCGCGTGCCGGGCTGCAGCGCCGCCAGCACGGCGTAGGCCAGCGGCGCCAGTTCGGCGAAGCGCACCTGCCCGTCGGCCTCGCGCCGCGCCAGCAGGCAGGTCGGCTGCGCCGGCGCCGCGTCCGGCTGCCAGGCCGGGCCGATGCGCTGCACCGGCCAGCGGTAGCGCAGCAGGCGCAGCCAGGGCGACAGCAGCGGGATGCCGTCGAGCAGGTCGCCGTGCGGATCGTGCGGCGGCAGCGCGGCGTCGTCGATCTGCACCTGCAGTTCCACGGTTTCGTAGTCCGCCAGTTCGGCCAGCCACGGACGCTCCGGATCGGGTGCGCGCTGCTCCAGGAACGCCACCAGTTCGCCGCCCAGGCGCGGGAACAGCGGCGTGCGGGCGCGGTGCTCGGCGCAGAACGCGCGTAGCAGTGCCGTCCAGTCGGTGTCGCCGAGGGTGGCGCGCAGCACCGGGAACTGGCCGCCCAGCAAGTGCGCCAGGTTGTCGAAGAACAGGGCGCGGTACACCGCCAGGCGCTGCGGTGGGATGTCGGCCGGCGGCGGGTATCGCTGCGGATCGCGCAAATGCCGGGTCAGGGCGAACTGCTGCGCGCGCAGGGTCTCGCTCATGCGCTGGGCGCCTGCGCCTGCGCGCTGCGGATGCGCTGCACTTCGTCCAGCAGTTCTCCCAGCGGCGGGAACTGGCCGTCGCGCTCGAGCACGGTCGGACGCACGCCGTGCAGGCGATAGGCGGCGGCGAGCAGGGTCCACACCGGATCGGTCACCGGCGCGGCGTGGGTATCGATCTTCAGGCCGCTGGCGGCGTCGTCGCGGTGACCGGCGACGTGGTACGAGGCGATGCGTGCGCTGGGCATGGCGGCGAGAAAGGCCAGCGCGTCGTCGCCGTGGTTGCTGGCGTTGACGTGCACGTTGTTGACGTCCAGCAGCAGGTCGCAGTCGGCCTCGTCCAGCACCGCGGCCACGAAGGCGGCTTCGCTCATCGCCTGGCCGGGCGCGGCGTAGTAGGAGACGTTCTCCACCGCGATGCGCCGGCCAAGCGCGTCCTGCACCTGGGCGATGCGTGCGCCGACATGGCGCACCGCTTCGTCGGTGAACGGCAGCGGCAGCAGTTCGTAGAGTTGGCCGTCGTCGGCGCTGTAGCTGAGGTGTTCGCTGTACAACGCGACCCGGTGCCGGTCGAGGAAGTGCCGGGTCTGCAGCAGCAGGGTGGTGTCCAGCGCGGCCACGCCACCGAGCGACAGCGACAGGCCGTGGCAGCTGAGCGGATGCCGCGCGCTCAGCGTCTGCAGCAGTTCCCCGGGACGGCCGCCGACGCCGATCCAGTTGTCCGGCGCGCATTCGAGGAAATCGAACGCATCGGTTGGTGCTTGCAGCAGTTCCGGCAGCAAGCCGCGACGCAGCCCGAGGCCGGCGCTGGCCGCAGCAAGGGGGCTCGGTTCAGAGGCTGCCACCGCATTTGCCCTCGCCGCACTTGCCTTCGGCCATGGCCTTGTCGTCGTGCTTGGCCTGGGGCGTGGCGGCGCCAGCGGCCGCCTCGGGCTTGGCCGGCGTCGCCGCCGGGGCGTGCGCGCCGCAACTGCCGTCGCCGGCCTTGGCGCCGCAGCCGCCTTCGCTGGCCTTGGCCGGATCGGCGGCCTGCCTGGCCTGCGCCGGTGGCGCGGGCGTTGCCGGCGCGGTCGCCTCGGTGCTTTGCGGCGGGGTGACGGCAGCCTGCGCGCCGAGCGCATAGCCCTGGGCGAGATCGGTCATGGCCAGGGCGGAGGCGGACAGGCCGATGCCGCCGAGCAGGACCGCACCGGCGAGGGCAGGGGACGGGCGGGGCGATCTGGACATGGGCAGGCTCCTGGCGATGGGATGACACCAGCCGCGGCGGCCGGCGCTGGGCCAAGCCTACCCGCTGCGGCTCGCCCGCGGCAAAGCGCATTGCACATGCGGTCGCTGCGCCGCGCACGCTGTCCGTGCTGGCGCGCGCGGCGCAGTCGCGCCTCAGCGTGCTGCAGTCGCTGCAGGTGGGACGGAGGGCACGGGCTGCCAGCCGCCTCCCAGTGCCCTGAACGCCGCCACGGCGGCATGCGCCGCGTCGGCCTGCGCTTGGGCTCTCGCGTCCGATGCCTGCAGCAGCGTCGCGTCGGCCTGCAGCACCTCGATCAGGCTCGCGGTCCCGTGCTGATACGCCGCGAACGAGGACTGCCTGGCACGGGACAGCGCAGCTTCGCCTTGCGTCAACCTCGCGCTCTGTTCGCCTCGGTTGAGCACGGCAGACAAGGCGTTCTCGACGTCCTCGGTCGCGCGCAAAACGGCCTGGCGGTAGGCGGCCAGCGCTTCCGCATCCTGCCCCTTGGCGAGCGCGATCTGCGCGTTGATGCGGCCGAAGTCGAACAGCCGCCAGCGCAGGCCCAACACGGCCGACGCCTGGTTCGCGCCGCCGTCGAACAGATGGCCGGCGGAAATCGCCGTGGCGCTTCCCAGCAGGCCGCTGAGCGAAAACGTGGGGTAGTACGCCGCGATCGCCGCACCGATGCGCGCATTGCTCGCCGCGAGCCGGCGTTCGGCCACGATCAGGTCCGGGCGTCGCTGCAGCAGATCGGCGGGCGAGCCCATGTCGGCGATCCGTGGCGGCGAGGGAATCGGCGCGAGCGCGCTGAGTTCGCCGCGATGCGTTCCCGGCGGAACGGCCAGCATCACATCCAGTGCGTTCATGGCGGCTTCGAGGCCGGTCTGCAGCGCGGGAACGGTCGCTTGCACGCCTGCCAGCGCGCCTTCTGCCTGCCGGAGCTGGTAATCGGCGGCCAGTCCCTTGTCGTACAGGCGCTGCACTTTCGCCACCAGGTCGCGCTGGATCTGTACCTGTCGCTCGGCGATCGCCAGGCGGGTCTGCAAGCCACGGATGGCGATGTAGAGGTCCGCGGTCTGCGCCGCCACGGCCAGCCGCGTTGCCGCGGCACCGGCATGCGCGGCCTGGTAATCGGCCAGCGCCGCCTCGCGGCCGCGGCGCAGGCCGCCGAACAGGTCGATCTCCCAGCTTGCGCCAAGGTTGGCCTCCTCCGCATTGCCCCAGCGATCGAAACCCGGCGTGGCCGCAAGGACCTGACCGAGTGGGGTCTGGACCGATTGATAGGCACGCGCGGCCGAGCCGCTGATCTGCGCCGACGGCAGCAACGTCGCCGTGGTGGCACCCAGCGCGGCGCGTGCCTGGGCAACACGGGCCGCGGCCTGGGCCATGTCGAGGTTCTGGTCGATCGCCAGCCCGACGAAGTGGGTCAGCAAGGGATCGTCGAAGCCCTGCCACCACGTCGCCAGATCGGCAGCCGGCGCGCCATCGCCGCGGTCCGTTGCCGCCTTGCCCAGGTAGCGAGCAGGCACCGGCGCATCGGGTCGGTGATAGTCCGGGCCGACAGCGCAACCTGCCAGCACGCTGGCGCAGAGGAGCGGGGCGAGAGAGCGGCGGGGCAGCATGCGGGGCCTTGGGCTTGGCAGGTCGTGACCATATTATTAAATGGTCACTCGTTGTCAAGCTGGAGCGGCTTACGTAAGCTTCGAAAATGAGCAAAGCACACACGTCTGCGCCGCAACTGCGGGGACCTTCGGACCATGACGTCCGCGATCAGATCGTCGAGGCGGCGACCGACTATTTCGGCCGTTACGGTTACGGCAAGACCACCGTGTCCGAGCTGGCCAAGGCGATCGGGTTTTCCAAGGCCTACATCTACAAGTTCTTCGATTCCAAGCAGGCGATCGGCGAGGTCATCTGCTCCAATCGTCTGAGCGCGATCATGGTGGCGGTCGACGCCGCCGTCGCCGATGTTCCCGCGGCGGCGGAGCGTCTGCGCCGGATGTTCAAGGCGCTTGCGGAAGCCGGCAGCCACCTGTTCTTCCAGGAGCGCAAGCTCTACGACCTCGCCGCCACCTCCGCCAGCGAGTCGTGGCCGGCGGTCGGCGCCTACGAGGCCCATCTGAAGGCGCTGGTGCTGCAGATCGTGCGCGATGGCCGCGAAGCGGGGGAATTCGAACGCAAGACCCCGCTGGACGAGGCGGTCAACGCCATCTATCTGGTCATGCGCCCATACGTCAATCCGCTGTTGCTGCAGCACAACCTGGACAACGTCGCGGATGCGACGACGCAGTTGTCCAGCCTGATCCTGCGGAGCCTGGCGCCTTAGCTGAGTCTCTGTGACTATTGACTAATTTGGTCACAAGTAAAAGAATGGGGGCGCCAGTTCTTCCTCATAAGGGTTCCCATGCGTCGGCGCCGGTTCGCTTTACCTGTCGTCTGTCTGTTCCCGCTTGTCCTGACCGCATGCGGTAACGATCACTCCGCCGATCCGCGCACCGAGGCGCCGCATGTCCGTGTCGCGGTGGTGCACGCGGCCGCGGCGTCCTCGCAGTCGTTCTCCGGCGTGGTGGCGGCGCGAATCCAGAGCGACCTGGGGTTCCGCGTGCCCGGCAAGGTGCTGGAACGCCTGGTCGATACCGGACAGAACGTCAGGCGTGGGCAGCCGCTGATGCGCATGGATCCGGTCGATCTCGGCCTGCAGGCACGTGCACAGCAGGAGGCGGTGGCGGCAGCGAAAGCGCGCGCCGGGCAGACGGCCGAGGACGAGGCGCGTTATCGCGACCTGGTCGCCGAGGGCGCCGTTTCCGCCTCCGCCTACGCGCAGATCAAGGCCGCCGCCGACGCGGCACAGGCGCAGCTGAAGGCCGCCGAGGCGCAGGCCGACGTCGCCAGGAACGCGTCCGCTTACGCGCTGCTGCTGGCCGATGCGGATGGTGTGGTGGTCGAGACGCTCGCCGAGCCCGGCCAGGTGGTCAGTGCCGGGCAACCGGTCGTGCGTCTGGCGCGGGCGGGCCAGCGCGAAGCCCTCGTGCATCTGCCCGAGACGTTGCGGCCGACCCTCGGGTCGATCGCGCAGGCGACCCTGTACGGCGGCGACCGGCAGGCGGCAGTACCGGCGACCCTGCGCCAGCTGTCGGATGCATCGGATCCAGCGACGCGGACGTACGAAGCCCGCTACGTGCTCGGCGGAGCGCTCGCCCAGGCGCCGCTCGGGGCCACGGTCACCGTGCACCTCGCCGGCCGCGACGATGCTTCGCAGGCCCTGCAGGTGCCGATCGGCGCGTTGTTCGACGCCGGCAAGGGTCCGGGTGTCTGGGTGATCGAGGGCACGCCGGCAAGGACGGCCTGGCGACCCGTGCAGGTCCTCGGCATGGCGGACGACACCGTGCAGGTGGCGGGCAAGCTCAGGGCCGGCGATCGGGTGGTGGCGCTGGGCGCGCATCTCCTGCATGCCAGCGAGATCGTCAGGCCGATCGAGCAGGCCACGGCGGTCGCGGTCGGAGCGCGTCCATGAGCGAGGGGCGTTTCAACCTGTCCGCGCTCGCGGTCCGCGAGCGCTCGATCACCCTGTTCCTGATCTTCCTGATTTCCGTGGCGGGGATCGTCGCGTTCCTCCAGCTCGGGCGCGCGGAAGACCCGCCGTTCACGATCAAGCAGATGACGGTCGTCACCGCCTGGCCGGGCGCGACCGCGCAGGAGATGCAGGACCAGGTCGCCGAGCCGCTGGAAAAGCGCCTGCAGGAACTGCGCTGGTACGACCGGGCGGACACCTATACGCGTCCGGGATTGGCGGTCACGATGCTGTCGCTGCTCGACAGAACGCCGCCGTCGCAAGTCCAGGAGCAGTTCTACCAGGCGCGCAAGAAGCTGGGGGACGAGGCCGGGAAGTTGCCGGCCGGGGTCATCGGGCCGATGCTCAACGACGAGTATGCGGACGTGACCTTCGCGTTGTTTGCGCTCAAGGCCAAGGGCGAACCGCAGCGCCTGCTGGTGCGCGATGCCGAGGCGCTGCGCCAGCAGTTGCTGCACGTGCCCGGGGTGAAGAAGGTCAACATCATCGGCGAGCAGCCCGAGCGCATCTTCGTGTCGTTCTCGCACGACCGCCTGGCGACGCTGGGGGTCACGCCGCAGGAGATCTTCGCTGCGCTGAACGGCCAGAACGCGTTGACGCCGGCCGGTTCCATCGAGACCCAGGGGCCGCAGGTGGTGGTTCGCCTCGACGGTGCGCTCGACACGCTGGACAAGATCCGCCGCACGCCCATCGTGGCGCAGGGCCGCACATTGAAGCTGTCGGACGTGGCGACGGTCGAGCGTGGCTACGAAGATCCGGCCACTTTCCTGGTGCGCAACAACGGTGAGCCGGCGCTGTTGCTGGGCGTGGTGATGCGCGACGACTGGAACGGGCTCGACCTGGGCAAGGCGCTGGAAGCGGAGGTCGGCCGCATCAATGCGGCACTGCCGCTGGGCATGCGCCTGGACAAGGTGACCGATCAGGCGGTGAACATCCGCGCGGCGGTCGACGAGTTCATGGTCAAGTTCTTCGTCGCGCTGCTGGTGGTGATGGTGGTGTGCTTCCTCAGCATGGGCTGGCGCGTCGGCGTCGTGGTCGCGGCAGCGGTGCCGCTGACCCTGGCGGCGGTGTTCGTCATCATGGCGGCCACCGGCAAGAACTTCGACCGCATCACGCTCGGCTCGTTGATCCTGGCGCTGGGCCTGCTGGTCGACGATGCCATCATCGCCATCGAAATGATGGTGGTGAAGATGGAGGAGGGCTACAGCCGCATCAAGGCCTCCGCCTACGCCTGGAGCCACACGGCCGCGCCCATGCTGTCCGGCACGCTGGTCACCGCCATCGGCTTCATGCCCAATGGGTTCGCGCGCTCCACCGCGGGCGAATACACCGGCAACATGTTCTGGATCGTCGGCATCGCGCTGATCGTGTCCTGGGTGGTGGCGGTGGCATTCACTCCCTACCTCGGCGTGAAGCTGCTGCCGGAGATCCAGAAGATCGAGGGCGGGCATGCCGCCATCTACGACACCCCTCGCTACAACCGTTTCCGCCAGGTGCTCGGCCGCGTCATTGCCCGCAAGTGGCTGGTGGCCGGCGCGGTGCTTGGAACGTTCGTGCTGGCGGTGGTCGGCATGGGCCTGGTCAAGAAGCAGTTCTTCCCGACCTCCGACCGGCCGGAAGTGCTGGTCGAAGTGCAGGTGCCCTACGGCACATCCATCGCGCAGACCAGCGCCGCGACGGCGAAGGTCGAAGCGTGGCTGGCGCGACAGAAGGAAGCCAGGATCGTGACGGCCTACATCGGCCAGGGTGCCCCGCGGTTCTTCCTGGCGATGGCGCCGGAACTGCCCGATCCCTCGTTCGCCAAGGTCGTGGCGCTGGCCGGCGACGACAAGGAACGGGAAGCCCTCAAGGTCAGGCTGCGCCGCGCCGTGGCCGACGGCTTGGTGCCCGAAGCGCGGGTGCGCGTCACCCAGATCGTGTTCGGCCCACCGTCGCCGTTTCCGGTGGCCTATCGGGTGATGGGACCCGACCCGGACACGCTGCGTGCGATCGCGCATCGCGTCGAAGGCGTGATGCGCGCCAGTCCGATGCTGCGCACGGTCAACACCGATTGGGGCACGCGCGTGCCGACCCTGCACTTCACGCTCGATCAGGAGCGCCTGCAGGCGATCGGCCTGACCTCCAATTCGGTCGCCGTGCAACTGCAGTTCCTGCTCAGCGGAGTGCCGTTGACGGAGGTGCGCGAGGATATCCGGTCGGTGCAGGTGGTCGGCCGTGCGGCGGGCGACATCCGCCTGGATCCTGCGAAGATCGGCGGCTTCACCCTGGTCGGTTCGGCAGGGCAACGCATCCCGCTGTCGCAGGTGGGCCAGGTCGAGGTGCGGATGGAGGATCCAATCCTGCGCCGCCGCGACCGCACCCCGGCCATCACCGTGCGTGGCGACATCGCCGACGGGCTGCAACCCCCGGACGTGTCCACCGCGGTCCTGAAACAGTTGCAGCCGATCGTCGCGGCGCTTCCGTCCGGGTATCGGGTCGAACAGGCCGGCTCCATCGAGGAATCGGCCAAGGCCACGACGGCGATGCTGCCGTTGTTCCCGATCATGATTGCGCTGACCCTGCTCATCATCATTCTGCAGGTGCGCTCGATCGCGGCCATGGTCATGGTGTTCGCCACCAGCCCGCTGGGCTTGATCGGCGTGGTGCCGACCTTGCTGCTGTTCCAGCAGCCGTTCGGCATCAACGCGCTGGTCGGGCTGATCGCGCTGTCGGGCATTCTGATGCGCAACACCTTGATCCTGATCGGGCAGATCCATCACAACGAACGCGACGGCTTGAGTCCGTTCGATGCCGTGGTCGAGGCCACCGTGCAGCGCGCGCGGCCGGTGATCCTGACGGCACTGGCGGCGGTGCTGGCCTTCATCCCGCTGACCCATTCCGTGTTCTGGGGGACGCTGGCCTACACCCTGATCGGCGGCACGCTGGCCGGCACGGTGCTGACGCTGGTGTTCCTGCCGGCCATGTACGCCATCTGGTTCAAGATCAAGCCAGCGCCTGTGCAACAGCGCTGACCGTCGCCCTCTATCGCCACAGGAAAGGAACTGCCATGTCGAATTCCACGGTCGTTGTCGTGACCGGCGTTTCATCGGGCATCGGGCGCGCCGCCGCCATGGCCTTCGCCGAGCGGGGGTGCCGCGTGTTCGGAACCGTACGCGATCTCGAAAAAGCCCAGGCGTTGCCGGGAGTCGTGCTCGTGCAAATGGATGTGCGCGACGACGCCTCCGTGCAACGGGCGATCGGCAACGTCGTCGCGCAAGCCGGCACGATCGATGTGCTGGTCAATAGTGCCGGCGTGACCTTGATCGGTGCGCTGGAGGAAACATCGGTGGTCGAGGCCCAGGCCGTGTTCGAGACCAACCTGTTCGGCCTGTTGCGCACGATCCAGGCGGTGCTGCCGCACATGCGCGAGCGGCGGTCCGGCCGGATCGTCAACGTCAGCTCGGTGCTGGGCTTTCTGCCCGCGCCCTACATGGCGGTCTATGCGGCCTCCAAGCATGCGGTGGAGGGGTTGTCCGAAACCCTGGATCACGAAGTTCGCCGCTTCGGCGTCCGTGTGTCCTTGGTCGAGCCGTCCTTCACCAGGACCAACCTGGAGCTCAACGGCCCCCAGGCCGTGGCCAGCATCCCGGCCTACGGCGAGGAACGTGCGACGGTGTCGAAGGCCATCCGGCAAAAGGTGCAGGACGCGCCGGCGCCGGACGGCGTCGTCGACGCGATTCTCGACGCCGCCCTGGGCACATGGAAGATGCGCCACACGCCCCGCGGCGAGGCTGCGCTTCTGGCCAAGCTGCGCCGCTTCCTGCCCGCAGGTCCGCTCGGGAAAGGGCTCAGGCGGACCTTCGGGCTGCGCTGACGCGTCCATCGCGCCTGCAGCAGGCGGCGCGGCTGGCGCAAACGCGGGCCGGCGGCAGACGGCCGCCATTCGCGATGCCGTCGATCGCTGTCACGTCCAGAGGCGAGCCGCCCGCGTGCGTAGCGGCAGGACGGAGGCGCCATGCGCCACGGCCGTGCCATGGCCTCATGCCATGCTGCAATGAAGAAGCTCCGCGACGCGCACGGAGCCGGGGAAAGGCGAGGGCGGCGACCGGCGCGCGGCCGGTCCGCCCGCGACGCTTCAGATGCCGCTGGTGGAACTGGTTTCGTCGCGCTTGTCGCGCGGCGGCAGCGGCTGGTCGCCGTGCACCAGGAACCACACGTTCTCGGCGATGTTGGTGGCGTGGTCGCCGATCCGCTCCAGGTTCTTGGCCATGAACAGCAGGTGCGTGCACGGGGTGATATTGCGCGGATCTTCCATCATGTAGGTCAGCAGCTCGCGGAACAGCGCGGTGTACTGCGCATCGAGCTGCGCGTCGCCCTGGCGCACCAGCAGCGCGGCGTCGGCGTCGTTGTGCTGGTAGGCGGCCAGCGCCGCGCGCACCTGTTCGGCGGCGAGCTTGCCGAGCTGGCGCAGGCCCAGGGTCTGCGGCATCGGCGGCGACATGTTCAGCGCGATCGAGCGCTTGGCGACGTTGGCGGCGTAGTCGCCGATGCGTTCGACGTCGGCGGGAATGCGCAGGCCGGCCAGGATCTCGCGCAGGTCGCGCGCCATCGGCCCGCGCAGCGCCAGGCGCATCACGTCATGGCTGATGGAGTGCTCGAGCGCGTCGATCGCTTCGTCGTTGACGACGATGCGCAGCGCGGCGTTGTCGTCGCGGCGTTCGACCACGTCCAGCGCCGCTTCCAACTGCGCCACCGCGGTTTCGCCCATGCGCACGATCTCGGCGGCGAGGCGATGCTGTTCTTCGTCGTAGCTCTTCACGATGTGCTCGTTGGGCTGAGTGTTCATGTCGTAGGTCCAATAGATGCGTTGGTGTCGCCGCGGCCATGCCTGGCGCTGCGGTGCTGGCGTCGCCGGACGCCCGCCCGAAGGGCGGCGGGCGCGGCCGCTGCGGCGAGGCAGCGGCGGCCGCGGCTCAGCCGAAACGGCCGGTGATGTAGTCTTCGGTCTGCTGCTTGTTCGGCTGCGAGAAGATGATCTCGGTGCGGTCGTGCTCGATCAGGTCGCCCAGGTACATGAAGGCGGTGTAGTCGGACACGCGCGCGGCCTGCTGCATGTTGTGGGTGACGATGACGATGGTGTAGTCGGTCTTCAGCTCTTCCACCAGCTGCTCGATGCGGCTGGTCGAGATCGGGTCCAGCGCCGAGGTCGGCTCGTCGAGCAGCAGCACGTCCGGACGCAGCGCCACCGCGCGGGCGATGCACAGGCGCTGCTGCTGGCCGCCGGACAGGCCCAGCGCGCTCTGCCCGAGCTTGTCCTTGACCTCGTCCCACAGCGCGCCCTGGCGCAGCGCGTGCTCGACGCGGTTGGCCATGTCCGCCTTGGACAGCTTCTCGTGGTGGCGGATGCCGTAGGCGACGTTCTCGAAGATGGTCATCGGGAACGGCACCGGCTTCTGGAACACCATGCCGACCTTGCTGCGCAGGCGGTTCATCGGGTACTTCGGCGACAGGATGTTCTCGCCGTCCAGCATCACTTCGCCGCGTGCCTCCAGCTTCGGGTACAGCGCATAGATGCGGTTGAAGATGCGCAGCAGGGTGGACTTGCCGCAGCCGGACGGGCCGATCAGCGCGGTGACGCGCTTCTCCGGCACTTCCAGGTTGATGCTCTTCAGCGCGTGGTACTTGTCGTAGTAGAAGTCCAGGCCGCGCGCGGCGATCTTGACCGGCGACGGCGCCAGTGCGGTGTGCCCGTGGGGCATGGCGATGCGATGCATCGGTGCGGCGTTGTGGTGATCGTTCATGGCCGGGTCCATAGGGGGCTCAATCGTTGGATGTCTTGTAGCGCCGCAGAATGCCGCGGGCGCCGAGGCTGACCAGCAGCACGAACACGGTCAGCACCAGGGCGCCCGACCAGGCCAATTGCTGCCAGGTGGGGTAGGGGCTGCCGGCGAAGGAGTTCATCACCACCGGGACGCTCGCCATCGGCTGCATGATGTTGTTGTTCCAGTACTGGTTGCCGAACGCGGTGAACAGCAGCGGCGCGGTCTCGCCGCTGATGCGCGCCAGCGCCAGCAGCACGCCGGTGACGATGCCGGCCGAAGCGCTGCGGTACAGCACCTGGATGGTCACCTTCCATTGCGGAATGCCCAAGGACAGGGCCGCTTCGCGCATCTGCGCCGGCACCAGGCGCAGCATCTCGTCGGTGGTGCGCACCACCACCGGCAGCACGATGAAAGCCAGCGACAGCGCACCGGCCATGGCCGAAAAGCGCCCGCCGGTCTGCATCACGTACAGCGTGTACACGAACAGGCCGAGCACGATCGACGGCGCCGAGAGCAGGATGTCGTTGACGAAGCGCACCACCTGGCCGGTCTTGCGCGCGTTGCCGTATTCGGCCAGCCAGGTGCCGGCGGCCACGCCCAGCGGGGTACCGATCAGCAGCGCCAGGCCGCACATCACCGCGCTGCCGAAGAACGCGTTGGCCAGGCCGCCTTCTTCGCCCGGCGGCGGGGTCATGCGGGTGAACAGGTCCAGGTTGATGCCGGAGATGCCCTTGGCCAGCAGGGTCCACAGGATCCAGCCCAGGAACACCAGCCCGAACAGCGCGGTGAGGCAGGACAGCAGCAGCGCGAACACGTTGATCACGCGGCGGCGGTTGTACAGGCGGTGGGCGACGTCGGCGGCCATCTCAGTTGCCCTCCTTGCGCGACAGTTGCGCCAGCATCAGGCGGGCGATCGCCAGTACGATGAAGGTCACGATGAACAGCACGAAGCCCAGCAGCAGCAGCGCCGAGCGGTAGGTCTCGGTGGCTTCGCCGAAGTCGTTGGCGATCAGCGCGGCGATGGTGGTGCCCGGCTCCAGCAGCGAGGGCGACAGCCGCACCGTGTTGCCGACCACGAACGCCACCGCCATGGTCTCGCCGAGCGCGCGGCCCAGGCCCAGGAAGATGCCGCCGATCACCGCCGAGCGGGTGTAGGGCAGCACGATGTCCCAGCTCACTTCCCACTTGGTCGAGCCCAGCGCGTAGGCCGATTCCTTCAGCCGCGTCGGCACAGTCAGGAACACCTCGCGCATCACCGAGGAGATGAACGGGATCACCATGATCGCCAGCACGAAACCGGCGGTGAGCAGGCCGATGCCCAGCGGCGGCCCCTGGAACATCGGGCCGATCAGCGGCAGCGTGCCGAGGTGGTCGTTGAGCCACGGCGTGCCGTACTCGGTCATCACCGGCACCAGCACGAACAGGCCCCACATGCCGTAGATGATCGACGGGATGCCGGCCAGCAGTTCGATCGCGGTGCCGATCGGGCCGCGCAGCCAGCGTGGCGACACCTCGGTGAGGAAGAAGGCGATGCCGTAGCTCACCGGCACCGCGATCAGCATCGCGATCAGGGCGGTGACCAGGGTGCCGTAGATCGGCGCCAGCGCGCCGTACTTGTTCTCGACCGGATTCCATTCGCTTGAATAGAAGAAGCTCAGGCCCTGCATCTGCAGGGCGTGGCGGCCGCCCCACAGCATCGACAGCGCCGCGCTGGCCAGGGCGACGAGGACGAACACGACGGTGGCGGTGAGGATCCAGCGGAACAGACGGTCGGCACGGGCGTCGCGCAGGTCGCGTCCGCGGGGCGCAGTGATCGCTTCGGGAATGACGGTGGCGTTCATGGGCTCGGTATGTGTCGGAGCGCGCGGCGGCGCGATCCGATCGTGGCCGCGGCGGGGGTGGCCGCGCGCGGTGGGTGGTTGCGTCGCTCCCGCACAGGCGGGAACCCGAAAGTCCGAAGTACGTGATGCCGAGACGGCGACCGGCGCTGCACGGTGCAGCGCCGGTGCCGGCGCGCGCGCGACGCCTCACGCGTCCGCGCGCGTGCTTCCACCGGCGAGGGCGGAAGCGCTGTCGCGCTTACTTGAACTCCTTGGCCCAGTACGCCTCGATCTGCTGCACCAGCTCCGGCGGCAGCGGCACGTAGTGCAGGGCGTCGGCCTGCGGCTGGCCCTTCTCGAAGGCCCACTTGAAGAACGCCAGGGTCGCCTTGCTGCGCGCCGGGTCCTTGGCCTGCTTGTGCATCAGCATGAAGTTGGTGGCGGTGATCGGCCACGCCTGCGCGCCCGCGGCGTTGGTGATGACCAGGTTGAAGTCCTTGGCGTTGGCCCAGTCGGCCGACGCGGCGGCCGCGGCGAAGCTCTCGGCATTGGGCTGCACCCAGTTGCCGGCGGCGTTCTGCATCGACGCGTACGGCATCTTGTTCTGCAGCGCGTAGGCCAGTTCGACGTAGCCGATCGAGCCCTTGATCTGCTGCACGTACGAGGCCACGCCTTCGTTGCCCTTGCCGCCGACGCCGCCCGGCCACTGCACCGAGGTGCCTTCGCCGACCTTGCCCTTCCACTCCGGGCTGACCTTGGACAGGTAGTTGGTGAAGTTGAAGCTGGTGCCCGAGCCGTCGGAGCGGTGCACCAGGTTGATCTTGGTGTCGGGCAGGGTCACGCCCGGGTTCAGCGCGGTGAGCGCCGGGTCGTTCCACTTGCTGATCTTGCCCAGGAAGATATCGGCCAGCACCGGGCCGGTCAGCCGCAGCTTGCCCGCGTCCATGCCGTCCAGGTTGACCACCGGCACCACCCCCCCAATCGCCGAGGGGAACTGGCCAAGGCCGGCCGCGGCCAGTTCGGCGCTGTCCAGCGGCTTGTCGGAGGAGCCGAAATCGACCGTGCCGGCCTTGATCTGGGCGATACCGCCGCCGGAGCCGATCGACTGGTAGTTGATCTTGTTGCCGGTGGCCGCGTTGTAGTCGGCCGACCACTTGGAGATCAGCGGGTAGATGAAGGAGGCACCGGCGCCGGAGATCTCCGCCGCGGTCTTGGCGCCGGCGGCCGGGGCGGCAGCGGGCGTCCCGCCTGCCGTATCGGCGGCACCCTGCTTGTCGCCGTTGCCGGGCTGGCAGGCGGTGACGGCGAAGGCCAGGGCGAGGGACAGGACGGCAATGCGCGCCGGCTGCAGTTTCATGAGGGTCACTCCGTAGCGAAGAGCACCGGGACATCCGGCGGATGCTCGCTATGAAATGATATTTTTGTTACAGCCAGATGACTTGCGGATTGGTTGCGGACGCCATCACGGGATGCGCCAGGCACGCCGTCCCGCAAGGCCGTGGCAGGGCGGGGGATGCGCGCCAATGGCTGGCTGTTGCGCGTCCGCGCGTTACCGGACAAAAAAAGACGCGGACCCTGCGGTCCGCGCCTTCGGGGTATCGCCGTGCCGGCGCGCGAGTGCCGGATGGGCGAGACGCCGGCTTACTTCATGTTCTGCGCCCAGTAGGCTTCGATCTGCTTGACCAGCGGCTCCGGCAGCGGCACGTAGTCCAGCGCCTTGGCCTGCGCCTGGCCCTGCTCGAACGACCACTTGAAGAAGTCCAGCGCGGCCTTCGACGACGCCGGCTTCTTGGCCTTCTTGTACATGATGGCCCAGGTGGTGGCGGTGATCGGCCACGCGTCCTGGCCCGGCGCGTTGGTCATGATCAGGTTGAAGTCCTTGGCCGACTTCCAGTCCGCGGTGGCGGCGGCGGCGGAGAAGGTCTTGTCGTCCGGCATCACGAAACGGCCGGCGGCGTTCTTCATGCCGGCGTAGTTGAGCTTGTTCTGCAGCGCGTAGGCGTACTCGACGTAGCCGATGCCGCCGCGGATCTGCTTGACGTAGGCGGCCACGCCTTCGTTGCCCTTGCCGCCGATGCCGGCCGGCCACTGCACGGCGGTGCCTTCACCGACCTTGCTCTTCCACTCCGGGCTGACCTTGGACAGGTAGTTGGTGAAGTTGAAGCTGGTGCCCGAACCGTCGGAGCGGTGCACGATGGTGATCTTCAGGTCGGGCAGGGCCAGGCCCGGGTTCAGCGCGGCGATCGCCGGGTCGTTCCACTTGCTGATCTTGCCGAGGAAGATGTTGGCCAGCACGGTGCCGTCGAGCTTCATCGCGCCCGGGGCCACGCCCGCCACGTTGAACACCGGCACGATGCCGCCGATCACGACCGGAAACTGGCCCAGGCCGAACTTTTCCAGCTCTGCGCCGCTCAGCGGCTTGTCGGAGGCGCCGAAATCGACCGTGGCCGCCTGGATCTGCGCGATGCCGCCGCCGGAGCCGATCGACTGGTAGTTGACGCGGTTGCCGCTTTTCTCGGCATAGGCAGCCGACCACTTCGACAGCACCGGGTAGACGAAGCTGGAGCCTGCGCCGGTGACATCGGTGGCTTGCGCCGCGAGCGAAAACGTAGCGACCGCGGCGGCTGCCAGCAGTCGGAGCTTGAGGGAACGCATCGGGAGAACTCCTGAAATAGGTGGTATCCGGCACCCCTGGCCGGCATCGGCTGCATTCCAAGACTTTTTCATGAACGTCTGAAGAAAATCAGATGTCAGGCCGGTGACAGCCTTCCCGGCAAGGGGTGCCTTCGTTCAGACATGAGGTTGACTCAAAACCGTCATGTCTTTGACGGAATCTTTACAAATGGTCGGGCCATCGCACTGGGGCCGCACCGCACCCATACCACCCTGCCACCACCCATCGGAGACATCCTAATGCGTTCCCATCTTCTCGCCACGGCGATTCTCGCCAGCCTCGGCCTCGCGTCGGCGCCGCAGGCGTTCGCGGCGAAGGCCAAGGCCAGCAGCAACCCACCCGCCGTCAGCGCTGCCCAGCTGCAGCAGCTGCAGGCCCAGATCGAAGCGCTGCAGACCCAGGTCCAGCAGCTGCAGGCGCAGTCCGAAGCCCTGCAGGCGCAGTCCGACGCGCAGTCGGAAGTGAATGTCGTGCAGGCCCAGGCGACCGAAACGGCGCAGGCCAGCGCCGCCAAGGTCGACAAGCTCGCCAAGCTGGTCAACGACAACAAGATCGGCGGTCGCATGTTCTTCGACCTGACCAACATCGACC
This sequence comes from Xanthomonas sp. 3307, assembly GCF_014199735.1. Classification (NCBI taxonomy): domain Bacteria; kingdom Pseudomonadati; phylum Pseudomonadota; class Gammaproteobacteria; order Lysobacterales; family Lysobacteraceae; genus Xanthomonas; species Xanthomonas sp. 3307. The sequence continues at coordinate 28,152 of NZ_JACHOG010000005.1, forward strand.
GCACCAGCGGCGGCGCCAAGACCGCCGCCAGCGGCACCGGGTTGGACGTCAAGCGCTTCTACCTGACCGTCGACCACAGCTTCAACGAGATCTGGTCGGCCAACCTGACCACCGACTTCCAGTACAGCTCGGCGCTGTCCAATACCCAGCTGTTCGTCAAGAAGGCCTACGTGCAGGGCAAGTTCGACGACGCCTTCGCGCTGCGCATCGGTGCCGCCGACATGCCGTGGGTGCCGTTCGTCGAGAAGTTCTACGGCTACCGCTACGTCGAGAACACCCTGACCGATCGCCTGAAGTACGCCAACTCCTCCGACTGGGGCCTGCACGCCTTCGGCGACCTGGGCTCGCAGGTCAACTACGCGATGTCGGTGGTCAACGGCGCCGGCTACAAGAACCCGACCCGCGGCAAGGGCATGGACGTGGAAGGCCGCGTGGCCTACATGCCGATGCAGAACCTGGCCATCGCCGTCGGCGCCTACTCGGGCAAGCTCGGCAAGGAAACCGACATCCTCGACGCGCAGCACGACTACACCCGCGCCGACGCGATGGTCGCCTACGCCGATTCCAACTTCCGTCTGGGCGGCGAGTACTTCCAGGCCAAGAACCTCAACAACGTGCTGACCCCGGCCACCGACAAGTCCAGCGGCTGGTCGGTGTGGGGCAGCGTGGCGCTGACCGACGGCGGCATCAACGCCTTCGCCCGCTACGACAAGACCGACCTGAGCAAGACCCTCGACCCGACCCTGGCCGACAAGTACTGGAACGTCGGCGTCGAGTTCCCGGTGCTGAAGAACCTGAAGCTGGCCACCGTGTACAAGTACACGCACCAGGACAACAACTCCAAGAAGACCGACGTGGAAACCAAGGAATTCGGCGTCTGGGGCGACCTGTCGTTCTGATTCGCGGATTCCCGCAGGTTGTACGAAAGGCGGCGCATTGCGCCGCCTTTCTTTTTTGCGGCGTGATCGCCGATGCCTGCACGATGGGCCCGTGTCGGGGTGCCTTTCACGGTTTGCGTCGACCGCCGTGGACGATGCGGTGAATTGTGCGGCGCAGCACTTGTCATCGACGACGCGCCTTCCTACTGTCGAACCATGCTCGCCCGTCTGTCCATGTTGATGTTGACCGCGTTGCTGGCGCTGTCCGCGCTCCGTGCAGGATCGGTCGTGGCGGCGGTGCCGGCGGCACTGTGTGCGAGCGCCTGCGCCGGCGATGTCGACGCTGGCCTCGATGGGGTGCCGCCCGAGCTGGAAGCGCCAGCCGCCGATACCGATCCACACGACGCACCGCTTGCGGTCGCGCCGGCGTTGTTTCCGCCGACCCTCCTGATCCGGCCGATCCTGCCGGCGCCATCGGCAGCGCCTGGCCGCAGCTATCGCCGTCCCGCGCTGCGTCCTCCCTCTCCAGCCTGACGCCTGCATCGCCGCTGGCGATGCCGATCCTTCTCTGCTGTTTGCGTCTGCGTCGTGCCCAGTGCGGCACGGCCTCTCTCCCCCTGTGCCTGGAGATCCCCCATGCAACGTCTGCTCGACGGTTTTCGCCATTTCCGCAACGAGGTCTATCCCCGTCAACGCGGGCTGTTCCGGCAACTCGCCGCCGGCCAGACCCCGCACACGCTGTTCATCACCTGCGCCGACTCGCGGGTGATGCCGGAACTGATGTTCGCCGCGCAGCCCGGCGAGCTGTTCGTCTACCGCAACATCGGCAATGTGGTGCCGCCATACTCGCAGCACGTCAGCGGCGTGGTCGCGGCGATCGAGTACGCGGTAGCGGTGCTGCAGGTCGAGCACATCGTGATCTGCGGCCATACCGATTGCGGCGCGATGAAGGCCGTGCTCAATCCCGCATCCCTGCAGGACGTGCCTACCGTGGCGGCCTGGCTCAAGCACACCGACAGCGCGCGCCAGGTCGCCGCGCAGCACGGCCATGCCGCCCATGCCGAGGATGCGCTGCACTGCCTGACCGAGGAGAACGTCGTGTCGCAGCTGGACCACCTGCGCACGCAGCCGGTGGTGGCGGCGCGGCTGGCGCGCGGCACGCTGCGCATCCACGGCTGGATCTACGACATCGGCCATGGCGAGATCCGCGCCTTCGACGCGGAGCAGGGGCGGTTCCTACCGTTGCTGCCGGAAGCGGGCCGGCGCCCGCCCGATGCCACGCCGCCGCCGCGGCTGGCGCCGGTCCTGCGCAATGTCGCCGTCTGAGGAGCCGCCCATGCAAACGATGACAGAGCACGCTCCGGCCGGCGCTTCCGCGCTGGCCCGTTACCTGCGCGGCGGCGCCTTCGGTCGCGACCTGCTGGCCTCGGTGGTGGTCTTCCTGGTCGCCTTGCCGCTGTGCATGGGCATCGCGATCGCGTCGGGCATGCCGCCGGCCGCCGGCCTGATCACCGGCATCGTCGGCGGCCTGGTGGTCGGGCTGATCGCCGGCTCGCCGTTGCAGGTCAGCGGTCCGGCCGCAGGCTTGGCGGTGCTGGTATTCGAGTTGGTGCGCACGCATGGGGTGGCGGCGCTGGGGCCGGTGATCCTGCTGGCCGGTGCGATCCAGCTGGTGGCCGGGTTGTGCCGCGCCGGCGTGTGGTTCCGCATGACCTCGCCGGCGGTGGTCGCCGGCATGCTCTCGGGCATCGGCATCCTGATCGTCGCCTCGCAATCGCACGTGCTGCTGGATGCGGCGCCGAAGGCGCGCGGCCTGGAAAACTTCGCCGCCTTGCCGGCGGCGCTGTGGCGCGCGCTGGATGCAGGCGTCGGCCGCGCCGCCTTGCTGGTCGGTCTGGGCACCATCGCGATCATGCTGGCGTGGGAGCGGCTGCGCCCGCAGCGCTTGCGCTTCGTCCCCGGCGCCTTGTTGGCGGTGGTGGCGATGACCGCGCTGGTACAAGCGCAGGGGCTGGATGTGCGCAAGGTCGACGTGCCGGCCAACCTGGTCTCGGCGATCCGGGTGCCGAGCCTGGACGACATGCTCGGCGTGCTCGATGCCACGCTGCTGCTGTCGGCGCTCACTTTCGCCTTCATCGCCAGCGCCGAGACGCTGTTGTCGGCGGCGGCGGTGGACCGCATGCATCAGGGACCGCGAACCCAGTACGACCGCGAACTGGCCGCGCAGGGCGTGGGCAACATGCTGTGCGGTTTGCTCGGCGCGTTGCCGATGACCGGCGTGATCGTGCGCAGCGCGGCCAACGTGCAGGCCGGCGCGGCCACCCGCGTCTCCACCATGCTGCACGCGGGCTGGTTGCTGGTGTTCGCGCTGCTGCTGCCGTGGCTGCTGCGGATGACGCCGGTGGCGTGCCTGGCCGGCATCCTGGTCTACACCGGGCTGAAGATGGTCAAGCTGGGGCAGGTGCGCGACCTGGCCGCGTACGGCCGCGGCACCGCTGCGATCTACCTGGCGACGACCTTCGCCATCGTCGCCACCGACCTGCTGACCGGCGTGCTGATCGGTTTTGCGTTGTCGCTGCTGCGCCTGGCGCTGCAGCAGTCGCGGCTGACGGTGGGAGTGCATGCGCACGAAGACGCCGGCGGCACGGATGCCGGTGCAGGTCCTGGCAAGTTGCGCCTGTCGCTGGAGGGGTCGGCCACCTTCCTGCGCGTGCCGACCATGGCGCGGACCCTGGAGCGGCTGCCGCCGAACACCGAGTTGCATCTGGACGTGGCGCGGCTGCGCCACGTCGACCACGCGTGCCTGGAACTGCTGCGCGACTGGAGCCGCAACGCCGCGTCCCGCGGCTGCGCGCTGGTGGTGGACTGGAAGGAACTGGACCGGCGCGTGGAAGGGCAGCGTGCGGCGTAGTCGGTGGGCGCGGCCAGCGGTCGCTCGTTGGTCATCGAACACCTGTGGGAGCGGATTCGGCCGCGACGAATGCAGGCGGGCAATGTTGGCTGCGGAGAGTGTCGCGGCTGAAGCCGCTCCTACAAGTGCCGCATCCAGCGAGCGTTCCAGGTGGAGTTGTAGGAGCGGTTTCAACCGCGACGAGCGCAGCGATAGGTTCACGGTGTCGGCTGCTGTCGGGCTGAAGCCCCTCCCACAACATCAGGTTTCGGCTCGCGGAACGCCATTGTAGGAGCGACTTCAGTCGCGACGAGCGCAGCGGCGGACGTCGCGTGGCGTATACGTTGCCGGCGCCGACATTGCCGGGCGCCGCACCGGCCAATGCTCAAGACACTGATGCAGCCCACTCAACCCGGCGTCTTGTCCTTGTACCGGCACAGGTCGCGGATCGCGCACTGCGGGCAGTCGGGCTTGCGTGCCTTGCACACGTAGCGGCCGTGCAGGATCAGCCAGTGATGCGCGTCGTGCAGGAACTGCGCGGGTACGCGTTTGAGCAGGGCATCCTCCACCGCGCGCACGTCCTTGCCCGGGGCCAGCCCGGTGCGGTTGGCGACGCGGAAGATGTGCGTATCCACCGCCATCGTCGGCTCGCCGAAGGCGGTGTTGAGCACCACGTTGGCGGTCTTGCGGCCGACCCCGGGCAGCGCTTCCAGCGCGGCGCGCGAATGCGGCACCTCGCCGCCGTGCTGCTCGACCAGGATGCGGCAGGTGGCGATGACGTTCTTGGCCTTGGCGTTGAACAGGCCGATGGTGGAGATGTAGCGCTTCAGCCCGTCCTCGCCCAGCGCCAGGATCGCCGCCGGCGTGTTCGCCACCGGATACAGGCGGCGGGTGGCCTTGTTGACGCCGACATCGGTGGCCTGCGCGGAGAGGATCACCGCGATCAGCAGTTCGAACGGCGTGGTGTACTCGAGCTCGGTGGTCGGGCTGGGGTTGAGTTCGGACAGGCGCGAGAACAGTTCGTGGATCTCGTCCTTGCTCAGCAGGCGTCCGCGCCGTGCAGGCGTGCCGGCGGTCGCGCTCATCGGCCGCCTCGCTGCGCGGCCTTGGCCTTGGCGCGGGCCAGGATCGCCGCGGCCGCCGCGGGCAGGGCCGGCGCGCTCGGTGCGGCCGTGGTTGCGGCCGAGGTCGAGGCAACCGGTATGGCTGCCGCACGCCGTGCCTGACGCGCGTTGGCACGGCGTTCCAGCCGCGCAGTGCGCGCCCGGTAGCGCGCGCGCGCGGCCCACGCCTCGCGCAGGCGCTGCTGCGCGGCGAGCACCTGCGCGCGCAGCTGTGGATGCGCCGGGTCCAGGCCATCGTCGCCGGGGTCGGTGCCGCGGTACTCCATCAGGCCGCCGTCGATCGCGGCATCCAGATCGTCGTCCAGGATCCAGCGCAGCAACTGCAGCGGCGTGGCGGGAGCGGGGGCGTGCGACATCGTGCGCGGGCTCAGCGGTTGCGGAACTGCGGCGGGCGCCGCTCCAGGAAGGCGCGGGTGCCCTCGCGCATGTCCTCGCTGGAGAACAGCAAACCGAACTGTGCGGTCTCGTACTCCAGCCCCTGTTCGATCGCGCTTTCGCCGCCGATCTGGATCGCGTCGAGGATGCCGCGCAACGCCAGCGGTGCGGACTCGGCCAGTTGCTGCGCCAACTGCAGCGTGGTCGCACGCAGGTCGTCGGCCGTCACCACCCGGTTGACCAGGCCCAGTTGCAGCGCGCGCGTCGCGTCGATCGGCGCGCCGAGCAGGCACAGTTCCAGCGCCGCGGCGCGGCCGACCAGCCGCAGCAGGCGCTGCGTGCCGCCGAAGCCGGGAATCAGCCCGAGGTTGATCTCCGGCTGGCCCAGTCGCGCGCCCTCGGCGGCGACGCGCAGGTGGCAGGCCATCGCCAGTTCCAGCCCGCCGCCGAGGGCGAAACCGTTGACCATCGCCAGCACCGGCTTGGGCATGCGCTCGATCCGGCGCATCAGGCGCTGGCCGAGCTGCGAGAAATCGCGGCCCTGCACCGGTGTCAGTTCGTTCATTTCGGCGATGTCGGCGCCGGCCACGAAGGCCTTCTCGCCGGCGCCGGTCAGCACCACCACGCGGATCTGCGGGTCGTCCGCGGCCTCGGCGAAGGCCGTTTCCAGTGTCTGCAAAACCTGGCGATTCAAGGCGTTGAGCTTGTCGGCTCGATTCACGGTGAGGATGCGGATCGCACCCTGGGTATCGGCGAGGACCGGCGTGCCGGACATGTGCATTCCTGGTTGTTAAAAAAAAGTAATGGGAACTCTGGGCGGGCCGCGCCAGTCAGAGCAGCGTCGTCGGTAGCGGTTACGCGCCGCGGCGGCTATCCTAACGCGTCATCTCAGGCGGCACGGGCCGCCCTGTGCCACCACCCTGGAGAATTGTTTGATGAAGTTGCGTTCTATTGCGGTCGCTGTCGCGGCCCTCGCCCTGAGCGGCAATGCGTTCGCCCAGGACACCTCGTCCGAGAAGGGCAAGCTGAGCTATTACTTCGGCTACGACTACGGCAACAACCTTGCCGAACTCACCGGCCGCGGCGAGCAGCTCGATATCAATGCGGTGGTGAAGGGCTTGCAGGACGCCTACGCCAAGAAGCAGCCGGCGGTCAGCGCCGACCAGCTGAAGCCGGCGGTGGAAGCGTTCCAGAAGCGCGAGCAGGCCCGCGCCCAGCAGGCCAAGGCCGACTACGAGAAGGCCGCTGCCGAGAACAAGACCAAGAGCGACCAGTTCATGGCCCAGAACAAGGCCAAGGCTGGCGTGCAGACGCTGCCCAGCGGTGTGCAGTACCGCGTGATCGAGGCCGGCAAGGGCGCCAAGCCGACCCAGGCCAGCACGGTGCAGCTGGAAGTGGCTGGTCCGTATCCGTTCGGCCAGCGTCCGGCGCAGGCGCGTCCGGCGCAGCAGATTCCGTCGATCAAGGTCAGCGAAGTCGAGATGCAGGCCATGCGTGACACGCTGCTGCAGATGCCGGCCGGCTCCAAGTGGGAAGTGACCCTGCCGCCGGACAAGGCCTACGGTGCCGACCCGCGTACGCCGTTCCCGCCGAACGTGGCGGTGCAGTTCGAGATCAAGCTGGTCAGCGTCAAGTAAGCACGCTGTTTCAGTGCACGACGATTGCGCCGGCAGCGATGCCGGCGCAATTTTTTTTGGCAGGCAACGACGGCGCCGACGAATCGCGCTAGGCTGGCAAGGTGTCGAATCCGATGGATCCCGTTCCGCATGCCCCGCTCACGCCTTGCATCGGTATCTGCCGTCTCGATGCGCAGGGCTATTGCGTGGGCTGCCTGCGCAGCGGCGACGAAATCGCAGGCTGGCGCGGCATGAGCGACGCCGAACGCCGCCGCTACATGGACGAGGTGCTGCCGGGCCGCGGCTGGTCGCCGTCGCCGGCGCAGCGTCTGGCCGAACGCGCGCATCTGCTGCGCGCGCTGCACCCATTGCAGCAGCCGCCAGCGGGGCCGGGCTGGAACCACCACGAATTGCAGGACCTGCTGCCGGATGGCGCGCCGGTGGAAGCCGCAGTGCTGGCCGGCCTGGTGCCGCGCGCCGATGGCACCCATGTGCTGTTGACCCGGCGCACCGACAGCCTGCGTCACCACGGCGGCCAGGTCAGTTTCCCCGGCGGCCGCATCGAGGCGAGCGACGCCGATGCGGTGGCCGCGGCGCTGCGCGAGAGCGAGGAAGAGATCGCGCTGGCGGCGACGCAGGCCGAGCCGTTGGGTTACCTGGATCCGTTCGTCACCATCAGCGGCTTCCGGGTGATGCCGGTGGTCGCGGCGATCGATCCGCGCTTCGTGCCGCAGCCGCATCCGGGCGAAGTGGCGGAGGTGTTCGAGGTGCCGCTGGCCTACCTGATGGCGCCGGACAACCTGCGCAGCATCGAGACCGATTACCGCGGACGCCCGCGGGTCGTGCTGGAGTACGGCTGGCCCGGCCAGCGGATCTGGGGCGCGACCGCGGCGATCCTGCTCAACCTGCGCCGCCGATTGGAGCAAACCGCATGACCGCACCGTCCCCCGCATGGCACACCCTGGTCGAGGCGCCGACGCTGGCGGCGGCGCTGGACGATCCCGATCTGCGTCTGGTCGACGCGCGCTTCGCGCCAGCCGCGCTGCTCGATCCGAGCGCCGCCGCGGCGGCACGTGCGGCGTATGCGCAGTCGCACCTGCCCGGCGCGGTCTACGCCGATCTCAACGCCGATCTGTCCGATCTCGGCCGTCCTGGCCTGGGCCGGCACCCGCTGCCGGACGCCGCGGCGTTCGCGCGCACCCTGGGGCAATGGGGTATCGGCCCGCAGCACCAGGTGGTGGTGTACGACGCCGGCGACGGCAGCATGGCTGCCGCCCGCTTGTGGTGGATGTTGGGACTGCTCGGCCATCGCCGTGTAGCCGTGCTCGACGGCGGCCTGGCCGAATGGCGCCGGCTGGGCCTGCCGGAAACCGACGCGGTCACCGCGCCGTCGCCGCTGCCGCCGTATCCGCAGGCCTTCGATGCGGCGCGCATCGTCTCTGCCGAGGAGGTCGCCGCACGCTTGCACGAGGCGCCGGGCTGGTTGTTCGATGCGCGCCCCGGCGAACGCTTCCGCGGCGAGGTGGAGCCGATCGACCCGCTGCCCGGGCACGTGCCGGGCGCGCTCAACCGGCCGCTGGCGCAGAACCTGCGCGACGGTCGCCTGCGCCCGGCGCAGGAACTGCGCGCGGAGTTGCAGCCGCTGCTGCAGGGCCGCGATCCGCGCGAGGTGGTGCTGATGTGCGGCTCGGGCGTCACCGCCTGCCATCTGCTGCTGGCGCTGGAACACGCCGGCCTGCACGGCGCGCGCGTCTATGCCGGCTCCTGGAGCGGCTGGATCGCCGATCCGGCGCGGCCGCGCGCCATCGGCTAGGGCCGGCGTCGGCGCATACGGAACGCATGCACGATGACACGCGACCGGGGCGGCACCATGCGTTGGCGTGAGGCCTGCGGGCTGGCGATGCTGTTGGGCCTGGCCGCCTGCGGCGACCGACGCGCGGCGGCCGATGGCGCCGATGCCTCGCCACGCGCGCAATCGGCCACGCACTATCGCGAATCTGTGCAGCGAGGCCGCGCGCAGCGCCTGGCGACGCTGCGCGCACCGTCGGGCTGGTTGAGTTTCACCGGCTCCGGCCGCCTGCACAGCGGCCTGCACCGGGTCGGCAGCGCACCCGACAACGACGTGCAGTTGCCGGCCGGTCCGGCGCATCTGGGCGTGCTGCAGGTGGATCTGCAGGACGGCGTGCATTTCCAGCCCGCGGCGGACGCGACGGTGCAGGTGAACGGGCAACCGTTCGCTGGTGGCCGCCTGGAGACCGACGCGGCGCACGACACCCAGACCCGCTTGATGCTGGGTGCGCAGGAGTTCTACGTGGTGCGCACCGGCAACCTGTTCGGCTGGCGCTTCCGCGATCCGCAAGCGCCGGCGCGCGAACGCTTCCCCGGCATCGACTACTTCCCGATCGATCCGCGGTGGCGGGTGGTGGCCGACTGGCATCCGGTGCCGGCGCCGCAGGCGATGGTGCTGCTCACCTCGATCGGGACGCCGCAGCCGCTGGCGTTGGTCGGCAGCGCAGAATTCGTTCTGCAGGGGCGGCGCTACCGCCTGCAGGTGCTGCGCGACGGCGCCAGCCAGCGCCTGTTCCTGCCGTTCTCCGATCGCACCAGCGGCCGCGAGAGCTATGGCGGCGCTCGTTATCTGTTCGTGCCGACGCCGCAGGGCGACCGCATCGTGCTGGACTTCAATCTGGCGCAGAACCCGCCATGCGCGTTCACCTCGCACGTGGTGTGTCCGCTGGCGCCGGTCGGCAATCGCCTGGACGTGGCGGTGACCGCCGGCGAGAAGAACTACGTCGGCGCGCGTTGAGCGCGCGTGGAAAATCGCGTAGGAGCGGCTTCAGCCGCGACCGGACCGTTCCCGGTGAAGTCCGGTCGCGGCTGAAGCCGCTCCTACGCTGGGGCGCGATCAACGGGTGGCGCATACGGCGCCAGCGCCACCGCCTCCAGCACCTGCGGCCACGGGAAGCGGGGTCCCGGATCGAGCTTGCGCTGTACCTGCCGCGTCGGATCGTCGCTGGCCGGTTCCAGGCTGCGGTCCAGTGCCTCGTGTCCGGCGATGTGGCGCAGGTGCGGCAGTTCCGTGCGCAACTGCTGCAACAGCCGGATCAGCGCCTGGATCTGCGCCGGAGCGTAGTCCTCGGTCATCGCCTGGTGGCGCGAATCCAGCCACAGCGGATAGCGCCCGCGGTTGACCAGTTCGATGCCCAGCGACTGTTGGTTGTAGCCGCGCACGTGGTGCGCGACGCGCTGCAGCGGCACGTAGCGGTGCACGCTGCCGTCGCGATCGATGTAGAAATGGCCGCTGTTGCCGGTGCCCGACGGATACAGCACGCGTTCGCCGTACAGGCGCGCGCTGGCCAGGTCCGGTAGTTCGGTGCAGTGGATCACCGCCAGGGTGATGCTGTCCGGCGCACGCTCCTCCAGCAGTCCGACGTAGGGCAGGGGCGCATCGTGGATCGGCAACGGCGAGGTGGGCGGCATGCGCGGATGCTAGCATTCGCCGATGACCTTGAATTCCGAAAGCCCGCTGGCGACCTTGCTGGCCACACTGCCGCGCGCCGGACGCGTGGAATGGATCGGCCTGCGCCCGGCGCGCGACGTGCCGATGTACGAAGTCGACGCCGCTGCGGCGCAGACCGAGGGCGGCCTGCACGGCGACCGCTACGCCGGCCGCAACGGCAAGCGCGGCGTGACCCTGATCCAGGCCGAACACCTGCCGGCGATCGCCGCGCTGGCCGGCCATGCGGCAGTGGCGCCGGCCACCCTGCGACGCAACGTGGTGGTCTCCGGCATTCCGCTGATCGCCCTGAAGGGGCGCCGTTTCCGGATCGGCGAGGTCGAGCTGGAAGGCATCGCGCCATGCGATCCGTGTTCGCGCATGGAGCAGGCGCTGGGGCCGGGCGGCTATAACGCCATGCGCGGCCACGGCGGGCTGTGCGCGCGTATCGTGCACGGCGGCACGCTGCGGCTGGGCGATGCGGTGGTGGCGCTGTGAGCCGCGGCCACTGCATCCTCTCGCACGGCTTCGAGAGCGGGCCGGACGCGATCAAGGTGACCGCATTGGCCGAGGTGGCGGAACGCCTGGGCTGGAGCCATTCGCGCCCGGACTACACCGACCTGGACGCGCGCCGCGACATCAGCCCGCTCGGCGACGTGCCGACGCGGCTGCAGCGCCTGCTGGAACTGGCGCAGGCCGCGGCGCAGCGCGGACCAGTCGTTCTGGCCGGTTCCAGTCTCGGCGCCTACATCGCCGCGCAGGTGTCGCTGCACGTGCCGGTGCGCGGCCTGTTCCTGATGGTGCCGCCGACGCGGATGGGCCACATGCCGGCGCTGGATGCGGCAGCGGTGCCGATCTCGGTGGTGCACGCCTGGCGCGACGAACTGATTCCCGCCGGCGAGGTGATCGCCTGGGCGCAGGCGCGCGCCGCGCGGCTGCTGCTGGTCGACGACACGCACCGCCTGGGCGAGCACGTGGCGACCTCGGCGCAGGCCTTCGCCGAACTGCTGGAGCGCCTGTGAGCGCATCCGATGCGCTGCTGCTGCGCGCCGAGCGGCCGGCCGACGCGGCGGCGATCGAGGCGCTGACCCTGGTCGCTTTCTTCCGCGTCGCAGACAGCCGCCACGACGAGCAGGCCATCATCGAACGGCTGCGCGCGGACGGCGCGCTGACCCTGTCGCTGGTGATCGAGCACGACGGTTACGTCGTCGGCCACGTCGCGGTGTCGCCAGTGAGCCTGTCCGACGGCAGCCGCGGCTGGTACGGCCTGGGGCCGCTGTCGGTGGGACCAGGCCACCAACGCCAGGGCCTGGGCACGCGGCTGGTGCGCGAGGCGCTGGCGCAGTTGCAGGCGCTGGGCGCGGCCGGCTGCGTGGTGCTGGGCGACCCGGCGTACTACGCACGTTTCGGTTTCAGCCCGGAACCCGGGCTGACCCTGCCGGGTGCGCCGCTGGATGCCTTCCAGGCGCTGGCCTTCGGCGAGCGCCTGCCGCCGATGGCCGAGGTGGCCTACCACCCGGCGTTCCTGTCCGCTGCCTGAGCCAGCGCGGCGCGCCGTGGCCCTTCGGGCGCGCGGTGCGCTAGCATCGTCCCGCGTCCCACCCATCGAGGAACTCCGCCGATGCGCCATTGATGCCGCCGTCTTCGCGACGGCCTTCGTCCTTCCTGCCGATCTCTCGGCGGGCACGACCGGCATCCATGGAGGTTCCCATGACGCATCCGCTGCTTGCGCTGGACAGCGCGACCCATGTTCTGCCCGACGGCAGGATCCTGTTTTCCGATCTGCACTTCGCGCTCGATGCGCGGCGCACCGGCCTGGTCGGCCGCAACGGCGTCGGCAAGAGCGTGTTCGCGCGCCTGCTCGCCGGCGAACTGACCCCCAGCGCCGGACGCTGCGTGCGCCACGGCCGCCTGCATTACGTGCCGCAGCAGATTGCGCCGGCGCCGCACGCCACCGTCGCCGACCTGGCCGGCGTGGGCGCTGCGTTGCGGGCGCTGGCACGGATCGAGGCCGGCAGCGCCGACGTGGCGGATTTCGACGCGCTCGGCGAGCGTTGGGACATCGCCCAGCGCCTGCAGGCGCAGCTGCATGCGCACGACCTGGGCGCGCTGGAGCCGCAACGCTTGGCCAACACGCTCAGCGGCGGCGAGGCGATGCGGGTGGCGCTGATCGGCGCCTGGCTGGCCGATGCCGATGCGCTGATCCTGGACGAGCCGACCCTGCACCTGGGCGCGGTGCAGCGCCAGCGCCTGCGCGAGGCGCTGCAGCGCTGGCCGGGCGGCCTGCTGGTGATCAGCCACGATGCGCTGCTGCTGCAGGACATGCAGCGCACGCTGGAACTGTCGCCTGGCGGGCTGCGCGACTACGGCGGCGACTATGCGTTCTACCTGCAGTGCCGGGCGCGCGAGCGCGACGCCGCGCAGGCGGAACTGGCACAGCACAAGCTGCAGCACGCGCGCGACAGCGTCGCCTGGCAGGCGCAGCACGATCGACAGCAGCGCCGTAGCGCACGTGGCCGGCAGCAGGCCGGCACGGCCAACCAGGCGCCGATCCTGCTCGGCCGGCAGAAGCAGCGCAGCCAGGACAGCGCCGGCAAGCGCGTGCGCGACCACCAGGCCACGCAGGCGCGCAGCCTGGCGCGGATCGCCGAGGCCGCGCGCCAGGTGCAGCCCGATGCGCCGGTGGCGCTGTTCGCGCCGCCGCCGGCCGATGCGGCCAGCCGCCGCCTGGTCGAGCTGCAGGCGCTGCGACTGCCGTTCGCGCCGGCGACACGGCAGCCGCTGGACTTGGTGGTGCAGGGCAGGGCACGGATCGGCGTGGTGGGAGCGAACGGCAGCGGCAAGTCGACCCTGCTGCGCGCGCTGGCCGGGCAGGTGGCGGCGCTGTCCGGCAGTTGCCGGGTGCGCGCCGCCAGCGCCTATCTGGACCAGTCGTTGATGCTGCTGGACCCGGCCGCCACCGCGCTGGCACAGGTGCAGGCCGCGGCACCCGGCATCGCGCTCGCCGAGCTGCGCACGCGGCTGGCCCTGCTCGGCCTGGACGCGCAGCGCATCGGCGTGGCCTGCGGCCAGCTCAGCGGCGGCGAACGGCTGAAGACCGCGCTGGCGTGCGCCTTCTACCGCACGCCGCCGGCCGAGTTGTTGTTGCTGGACGAGCCGGACAACCACCTGGACCGCGAGGCTCGCGACGCGCTGCGCGCCGTGCTGTTGCAGTATCCCGGCGCGCTGCTGGTGGTGTCGCACGATGCGGACTTCCTGGACACGCTGCGCCTGCAACAGCGCCTGCAGGCCGATTCCGAGGCGTGGCGGCTGACGCCGTGGTGAGTGGATGCGGCGGCGTCGCCGCGCTGGCGGCGTATTCGTGTCGTCCGGCGGCTTGGCGGTTGTGCAGCGTGCGGGAAAGGGGGGCGACGGCCAATGCGCCCGCGCGTCGTGGCTCCCTGCGGCGCTGCTGCCTGCACCGTGGGGCGATGGTGGCGAGGTTGCGCCTCGCCAGGCGATCCGTCGGTGCTCGCTCAGGCATCGGTGGAACGGCTCACCGCCTCCCATGCGGCGATATCCGCCTTCAGGCGGTCGAGCTTGGCGCTTACCAGGGCCAGCGCGTCGCTGCCCAGCAGCAGGTGCGCGGGCGGCGCAGGCGCGTCGATCAGCGCCAGCATGGCCTGCGCGGCCTTGGCCGGGTCGCCGAGCTGGCGGCCGCTCTTGGCCTGGCGGGCGTCGCGGATCGGATCGAACAGCGCATCGTAGTCGGCGATGCTGCGCGGCGTCCTGACCATCGAGCGGCCCGCCCAGTCGGTGCGGAACGACCCCGGCGCCACCGCCGTCACGTGGATGCCCAGCGCGGCGACCTCCTGTCCCAATGCCTCGGAAATGCCCTCCAGCGCGAACTTGCTGCCGCAGTAGTAGGCGATGCCGGGCATGGTGATGAAGCCGCCCATCGAGGTGATGTTGACGATGTGCCCGCGGCGCCGCTGGCGCATGGAGGGCAGCACCGCCTGCATCATCGCCACGGCGCCGACCACGTTGACCTCGAGTTGGCGGCGCAGGGCGTCCAGCGGCGATTCCTCCAGGATTCCCTCGTGGCCGTAGCCGGCATTGTTGACCAGCACGTCCAGTGGCCCGACCGTGGCTTCGATCTCGGTGACGATGCCGGGAATGGCGTCGACGTCGGTGACGTCCAGCACACGGGCGAGCGCCGCCGCGCCCAGCGCCTCGACCTCCTGCCGCGCCTGCGCGCTGCGCACGGTGCCGACGACGCGATGTCCGGCCGCCAGCGCCGCCTGGGCCAGTGCGCGGCCGAAGCCGCTGCTGGCGCCGGTGATGAGCAAGGTTTTCTTCGGCGTCATGGCACGCTCCTGAGGGGATGAGCGGCGAATGATGCGATGATCGACGCGCCGGTCCGATGCCGCGATCTCTGCAATCCTTGCCTGTTTCTATGACTGCCGTCGCCAGTACCGTGGAATTGCTGCGTGCCCTGGCGCCGCAGGAGGGCTACAACCTGACCGCATTGCCGGATGTGCGGGTGCTGCGTTCGGACCGGCCGTTGACCGACACGCCGGTGCTGTACGACCCGGGCATCGTCATCGTCTGCCAGGGCGCCAAGCGCGGCCATTTCGGCGAGTCGGTGTTCGTCTACGACGAGCAGCACTATCTGTCCGTCGCCGTCCCGGTGCCCTTCACCATGCAGTCCGACGGCAGCGCGGAGCGGCCGTTGCTGGCGCTGTACCTGCATCTGGACTTCCCGCTTGCGGCGGGGCTGCTGGTCGAGCTCGACCAGGTCGGTCCGGTGCCGGAGGCGCAGGCGCCGGCGAGCATGGTGTCCAGTCCGATGGACGACACCTTGCGGCAGATCGTGCAGCGCCTGCTGCAGGTGCTGAGCCGTCCGCTGGACGCGGCGATCCTCGGCTGCGCCCTCGTGCGCGAGCTGTACTTCCGCGTGCTGACGGGCCCGCAAGGCCACGGGCTGCGCGCGGCGCTGGCGCAACAGGGCCACTTCGGCCGCATCGGTCGCGCCCTGCGGCGCATCCACCGTGACCACGCCCAACGGCTCGACGTCGCGCAGCTGGCCCGCGAGGCCGGGATGAGCACGCCCTCGTTCCATGCGCATTTCAAGGCGGTGACCCAGGTCGCGCCGATGCAGTATCTGAAATCGATCCGCCTGCACCAGGCACGCCTGCTGATGGCACGCGAGGGCATGACCGCCGCGGCCGCCGGCCACGCGGTGGGCTATGAGAGCGCATCGCAGTTCACCCGCGAGTTCAAACGTCTGTTCGGCCGGCCGCCGATGGCGGAGGCACGGCGCCTGCGCGCCGATTTCGCGGTACTGCCGGCCATGCCCGGCGCCGGATTCGTGGCCTCGCATTGAGCGATGCGGCGCGCGCCAAGGCTGCAGTGTCCGTGGCGCCGCCGGCACACCTGCCACGGCGCGGGTCGGTCGCGGCGCGAGCGGCAACGGGCGACGTCGCTGTACCAGGTGCGCGAGGCCAGTGACGGTCGCGGCGCGCACGACGCCAGGGCGTTGCGCGGCAGGCAGGGGCGCACAGGCCCTGTGGTATTCTGCGCGCCGTTGCGGTGCGGCGCGTTCGCGTGCTCACCCCCGATCCGCGGCCGCGGCAACGCCGGATCCGGCGCTGCGATGCGCCACGCGCGCGGTGTCCGCCGTGCCTCCCTCCCGTCTGTCCTGGTCCGCCTTCCGTGAAATTCTTCGTCTCCTGTGCCAAGGGCCTGGAATACCTGCTCGTCGATGAACTGCTCGCGCTCGGCGCGGCGCAGGCCACCGCCACCGTCGCCGGGGTCAATGCCGAAGGCACCCTGCAGGACGCGCAGCGTGCGGTGCTGTGGTCGCGCCTGGCCAGCCGCGTGCTGTGGCCATTGCAGTCCTTCGACTGCCCCGACGAGGCGGCGTTGTACGCCGGCGTCGCCGCGCTGCCGTGGCGCAACCATCTGGCGCCGCAGCACACCCTGGCGGTGGACGCGCATGTGTCCGGCACCGGCATCACCCACGCGCGCTTCGCGGCGCAGCGGGTCAAGGATGCGGTGGTGGACACGCTGCGCGGCGAGGGCCTGGAGCGGCCGTCGGTGGACGTGGAGCACCCGGACCTGCGCCTGAACCTGTCGCTGCGCAAGGGCCGCGCCACGCTGTCGGTGGACCTGGGCGGCGGCTCGCTGCATCGGCGCGGCTGGCGCCAGGCGCAGAACGAGGCGCCGCTGAAGGAGAACCTGGCCGCGGCGGTGCTGCTGCGCGGGCAGTGGCCGGCGCTGTATGCACAAGGCGGTGGCCTGCTGGATCCGATGTGCGGCAGCGGTACGCTGCTGATCGAAGGCGCGCTGATGGCCGCCGATGTCGCACCGGGCCTGCTGCGTGGCGAACTGGCGGCGCAGCAGCGCGGCGACGCCGATGCGGACGCCGCGCCGAGCCGCTGGCTGGGGTTCGATGTGGCGGCCTGGCGCGGGTTGTTGGCCGAGGCGCGGCAGCGAGCCCAGCTGGGTCGTGCCGCGTTGCGGCCGGTGCTGTACGGCAGCGACATCGATCCGCATGCGCTGCGCGCGGCGCGCGAGAATGCGCTGGCGGCTGGCGTGGTCGAGGCGATCGCCTTCGCCGTGCACGACGTCGTCGCGTTGCCTGCGCCGGCGCAGGCACTGGGTACGGTGGTGTGCAACCCGCCCTACGACGAGCGCCTGGCCGCCGACGCGGCGCTGTACCGGCGCCTGGGCGATGCGCTCAAGCGCGCGGTGCCGCAGTGGCGCGCCAGCCTGCTGTGCGGCAGCGACGAACTGGCCTATGCCACCGGCCTGCGCGCGGCCAAGAAGTACCAGATGTTCAACGGCGCGCTGGAATGCCCGCTGATCGTCTGCGACCCGATCGCGATCGCGCCGCGGGCCGGTGCCAGCGAAGAACCGCGTGCGCTCAGCGATGGCGCGCAGATGGTCGCCAACCGCCTGCGCAAGAATCTGCGCAAGTTCAAGACCTGGCGCACGCGCGAGCGGATCAGTTGCTACCGCGCCTACGATGCCGACCTGCCCGAGTACGCGGCGGCAATCGACGTGTACCAGGAGGACGGCGGCCAGGCGCGCACTTTCCTGCACGTGCAGGAGTATGCGGCGCCGGACAGCATTCCCGATGTGGACGTGCGCCGCCGCCGTAACGAACTGCTGGCGGCCGTGCGCGAGGTGTTCGCGGTGCCGGCCGAACAGGTGGCGCTGAAGACCCGCGAGCGCGGCAAGGGCGGCAGCAAGTACGGCCGCTTCGAACAGCGCGGCGAGTTCCTGGTGGTGCGCGAGCACGACGCGCTGCTGCGGGTGAACCTGTTCGACTACCTGGATACCGGACTGTTCCTCGACCACCGTCCGCTGCGCGGGGTGATGGCGCAGCAGGCGCGCGGCAAGCGCTTCCTCAACCTGTTCTGCTACACCGGCGTGGCCAGCGTGCAGGCGGCGGTAGCCGGCGCCGATTCCACCACCAGCGTGGATCTGTCCGGCACCTACCTGCAGTGGTGCGCCGACAACCTGGCGTTCAACGGCAAGGGCGGCGCCCAGCACCGGCTGGTGCAGGCCGACGCGCTGAGCTGGCTGGAAGCGGAAAAGAACCGCTACGACGTGATCTTCTGCGACCCGCCGACCTTCTCCAACTCCGCGCGCGCCGAGGATTTCGACATCCAGCGCGAGCATGTGCGGCTGTTGCGCGCGGCGGTGGCGCGGCTGATGCCCGAAGGCGTGCTGTACTTCTCCAACAATTTCCGCCGCTTCAAGCTGGACGAGAACGCGCTGGCCGAGTTCGCGGTGTGCGAGGAGATCAGCGCGCAGACCATCGACGCCGATTTCGAGCGCAACCCGCGCATCCACCGCGCCTGGCGCTTGCAGCGGCGCTGAGCGCGCGGCGCCGCGTCTGTTTTTGTGGGAGCGGCTTCAGCGCGATGGCGTTACCGGTAACGCCCGTCGCGGAGCGTAGTGCGCTGTTCCTTCTCCATCCGGGAGAAGGTGCCCCGAAGGGGCGGATGAGGGTACGGGCGAAGCCTCGTGTCCTCCATCTCTGCGAGTCGCTTCGCGCCGTACCCTCACCCCAACCCCTCTCCCGGGGGGAGAGGGGCTTATATCAGCTGCCGTGGTGCCGCAGCGTGGCCTGCGCCTTGCCGCGTTGCGGCAGGTCTTCCTCCGCCTCGCGCTCGCTCCAGTACTGCTGGATCTGCAGGATCTGCGGCAGGATCGCCTCGAACAACTGCACCAGGCGCGGCTCGAACTGGCTGCCTGCCTTTTCGCGGAACAGCTCCATCGCCTGTTCCAGCGGCCACGCGTCCTTGTACGGGCGCGGCGAGGTGAGGGCATCGAACACGTCGGCCAGCGCCACGATGCGTGCCGATTCGGGAATCTGCGTGCCGGAGACGCCGGCCGGGTAGCCGCCGCCGTCCCAGTGCTCGTGGTGGTACAGCGAGACCTCGGCGGCGAGGCGGAACAGCGGCGCGCTGCTGCGGCTGAGGATGTCGTAGCCGATCCGCGGGTGCCGCTTCATCACCTGCCACTCGGCGGCGTCCAGCGGACCGGGCTTCTTCAGCACCGCATCGGGAATGCCGATCTTGCCGGTGTCGTGCATCGGCGCGGCCTGTTCCAGCAGATCGGCGTCCTCGCGCGACCAGCCGGCGGCCAGCGCCAGCGCACGGGCGTAGGCGGCCATGCGCCAGATGTGGGTGCCGGTGTCCGAGTCGCTGTAGTGGCCGGCCATGCCCAGCATCTCGATCGCGTCGCGGTGGCTGTCGGCGAGGATGGTGGCGCTGACCAGCGACAGGTGGGTGCGCACCCGCGCGCGCAGGATGCTCGGCGAATACGGCTTGGTGATGTAGTCCACGCCGCCGGCATCGAACCCGATGCTCTCGTCGGTGGCCTTGTCCTTGCCGGTGACGAAGATGATCGGGATCGCCGCGCTGCGCGCATCTTCCTTGAGGGTGCGGGCGAGGGTGTAGCCGTCGACGTCGGGCAGGTCAACGTCCAGTAGGATCAGCGCCGGGCGGTGCTTGGCCACCCCGCGCAGGGCTTCGGCACCGTTCTTGGCGAACACCAGCGCGTAGTCCTCGCGCAGAAGCTGCCGGATCAGCGCCAGGTTGCTGGGTTCGTCGTCGACACACAGGATGCACGGTTGGGTCATGGTGATCTCTCGTTACGCGCGCTCAGTCGTGTGCATCGGCCAGCCATCGCCTGATTCTGGCCTCGGCCTCGCGGAAGGAAAAATTCTCCAGCAACTGCTGCAGCTCGGCGGCCTGCGCCGCCGGCAGGACGGGCGCCAGTTGCCGCAGCGTGTGGTCGATGCGATCCGGATCGTCGCTGTCCAGCGCCTGCAACACCTGGTACCAGGACGCCTGCAGCGTCGCCGGGTCCACTTTTGCGTCGGTTGCTGGCGCAGGTGCCGTCGCCACCGGGATGGCATCGGCGAAGCGCAGCACTTCGGCAGCGGTGTCGGCCATCGCTGCGGCCAACGCGGCGATCTCGGCCTCGGCCTGCGTCGGCGCCGTGGCCAACCGCTCTTCGAGTGCGGCGCTGGCGACGCTCAACGCAGGCAACGCCAGCGATCCGGCCGAGCCGCGCAACTTGTGCACCAGCGAGAGGGCGTCGGCCGGCCGCTGCGCCTCCAGCAGGGTGCGCACGCTCGCCGCCGGATCGGGATACTCCTGCAACAGCTTCAGCAGATAGCGCCGATACGGATCGCGCTCGCCCCACAGCCGCTGCGCCTGGACGGTATCGAGCAATGCCGGCTCGCTGGCCGGCCATTCGTCCGCCGGCAGCGCGGACGGTGGCGGCGCAAGCGGCAGTAGCGGCAGCGGGGTCAGGTTCGGCGGCAGGAACCGGCGGATGATCGCGATCAGTTCGTCGACCTGGAACGGTTTGGCGATGAAGCCGTTCATGCCGCTGGACAGCGCCATCTCTTGTTGCTGGCGGTAGGCGCCGGCGGTGAGGGCGATCACCGGCACGGCGGCCAGGTCCGGATCGGCGCGCAGTTGCCGGGTGGCTTCGTAGCCGTCCATGGTCGGCATCTGCACGTCCATCAGCACCACGTGGAAGCGGCCGGGATCGCGGCGTAGCCGCTGCAACGCCTGTGCGCCGTCCTGCGCCAGATCGACCAGTGCGCCTTCGCCTTCGAGGATGCGCTGCGCGACCTCGCGGTTGATGTCGCTGTCGTCGACCACCAGCAAGCGCGCCCCGGCCAGGCGCACGATGCCGTCGCCGGTCTGCGGCGCGGGCATCTCGCCGTTGCGGCGCGCCAGCAGCATGGCGATGGTGCGCTGCAGGGCCGAGGCGGTGACCGGCTTGGTCATCACCGCATCCACGTCGGCGACGCCAGGTTGCTGCTCCTGGATCATGCGCCGCTCGTAGGCGGTGACCATGACGATGATCGGCTGCCGGTCCGGCGCCGATTGCGCGCGGATGCGCTGGGCCACGCTCAGCCCGTCCAGGTCCGGCATGCGCCAGTCCAGCAGGATCACGTCGAACTCGGCGCGTTCCGGCGCGGCGGCGGCCAGTGCGGCGGTGCCGCTGGACACCGCTTCCACCTGCCAGCCGAAGCCGTTGGCGATGTCGGTCAGGCTGCGTCGTACCAGATCGTGGTCGTCGGCGATCAGCACCCGCCGCGCCTGCGCCGGTTCGGCATCGGCGGCCGGCGCCGGCGCCACCGCGAACGGAATGACGAAGTAGAAATCGCTGCCCTGGCCGGGTGCGCTCTGGACTTCCAGTTGCCCGCCCATCAGCTCCACCAGGCGCCGGCTGATGGTCAGGCCCAGGCCGCTGCCGCCGTAGCGGCGGCTGGTGGAGGTATCGGCCTGCAGGAACGGCGAGAAGATCAGGCTCTGCTTCTCGCGCGGGATGCCGATACCGGTGTCGCGCACCGAGAACAGTAGCTTGAGCTTGCCGGGTTCGGCACCGGGGAAGGCGCGGACCGACAACGCCACCTCGCCCTGTTCGGTGAACTTGATGGCGTTGCCCACCAGGTTGATCAGCACCTGGTTCAGGCGCAGCGCATCGCCGCGCAGCCAGCGGCAGCCCGGCGGCAGTGGCTCGACGATCATCTCCACCGGCTTGGCGCTGGTCGCCGAGGTCATCAGTGCGGCAATGTTCTCCAGCAACTCGTTGAGATCGAACGGCGCCGATTCCAGGTCGATGCGCCCGGACTCGATCTTGGAGAAGTCGAGGATGTCGTTGATGATCTCCAGCAGGTTGCGCGCGGACAGCTCGATCTTCTGGATCATGTCCTGCGCCGCCTGCGACAGGGCGCTGTGCCGCAATAGGTACAGCATGCCCAGGATCGCGTTCATCGGCGTGCGGATTTCGTGGCTCATGTTGGCCAGGAAGTCGCTCTTGGACTGGTTGGCGCTCTCGGCCGCGTCGATGGCCAGCCGCAGCTCGCGCTCGCGGCGTTTCTGCTCGGTGAGATCGACCGCGATGCCGAGGTAGCCGATCACCCGGTCGTCGTCGTCGCGCAGCGTGCTAAGGGTGAGCAGCACCGGGAAGGCATGGCCGTCCTTGCTCAGGTAGGTCCACTCGCGGGTATCGCTGCGTCCCAGCGTGGACAGCGCCGCCACCGATTCGAACGAGGGCTGCACCGGCATGCCCGATTGCGCCGCCATGCGCTCGGCGCGCGCGCTCAGTTGTTCCGCGTCCAGGAACAGGCCGGTGGCCTTGCGCCCGATCATTTCGTGCGCGGCGTAGCCGAGCAGGGTTTCGGCGGCAGGGTTGAACAAGGTGATGACGCCATCCGGGTCGGTGGCGACGATCGCGTAGCCGGCGTTGGTCAGGATCGCGCGCTGCAGCGCCGAATAGGTGACCAGTTCGCTGGTGCGTTCGGCCACCTGTTGCTCCAGCGTGGCGTTCAGTTCCAGCACCCTTGCCTGAGCGCGCACTTGCTCGGTGACGTCGTGCAGCAGGTGCGAATGCCCGATGATGTCGCCACCGGTCCCGACGATCGGCGAAACGCTGGCCAGCACGCTGACCGTGTGACCGTCGCGATGACGCAGTTCGCGCACTCCGTCCCCGCTGTCGGCCGGATCGCGGATCCGCGCGCCGAGCAACTGCTGCAGCGGCTGGCCGATGGCCTGCTCCGGGGTGTAGCCGAAGATGCGCGTCGCCGCAGGGTTCCAGTGGGTTATCTGGCCCTGCAGGTCTTCGGCAACGATCGCCTCGCTGGTGCCGGCGACCAGGGCTGCCAGTTGGCTCTGCTCGCTCAAGATCAGGTCGCGGCGGCGCCGGCTGGTCAAGAAGACATAGAGCAGGGAGGCGAGCAGGAGCGCGATGCCCGCGGTCAGCACGCCTGCCAGCAGCGGCGAGGGCTGGTCGAGCGAGCGCACGAAGCCGGGCGTGGCCTGCGCGCCGAGTCGCCAGTGCCGCCCATAGACCTGCACGCTGCGTTCGGCGGCGGGGGCGTCGGCCGCGGGCGCAGGGGCGGCATCACGGTAGAACGGCTGTGTCGGCGTCTGGCTGTCGGCCAGGCTCAGGCGCACGGCGTTGCTGTGGTCGTCGGAGGAGGCCAGCACCTCGGCGATGCTCAATGGCGCGTAGGCCCAGCCGGTGGTGGCCTGCCAGCGTTGTTCCGGGGTCTGCAGCGGCAGGCCTTCGCGGTACAGCGGCAACAGCAGCAGGAAGCCGCCCTTGCCCTTGCCCGGCGTCTGCACCAGTTGCACCGGCGCGGTGATCGTGGGAACGCCCGAGCGCGCGGCGGCGATCGCGGCCGCGCGCCGCCTCGGCTCCGACGCGATGTCGAAGCCCTCCGCGGCGTTGTTGGACCGCGTCGGCTGGATGTAGACGATGACGAAGCGGTCGCCGGTGTGCGGAGCCAGTTCGCCGATCCGCAGCGCCGGCGCGCCGTCGGCATGCACCTGCTGCAGGAACGCGGCCTCGTCGGCACGCGCCACCCGTTGCACGTAGCCGAAGCCGCGCACGCCGGGAAACTCCCGCAGGTAGTCGCGCGAAGCGCTGTAGCGGGCGAAGCGCTCGCGCGAGATGCGCTCGCCGCCGGCCGCGATCACCGCGCCGCGCGCGCCGCGCAGGCCATGCTCGTACACGTCCAGGCGTTGCCGCAGATCGCTGGTCACATGCGTGACCAGTTGCTGGAACCGCGCCTGCGCCTGGGCGCGGTTGCGTTGTTGCACGCCGTGCGCGATCAGCAGCGCGGCAAGCAACCCGATGGCCAGCACGGCCAGGGCGGCGAGCCGCGCCGGTCGCGCAGGACCGGCGACGGGTGTCCGGCGTTTTTTCGACATGCTCCCCTTCCTTTGGCGAACGCGCATTCGGCACGCGCATCGGCTTTCCCCCGACCGATTGCGGAATGGCGTTCACAGTGATGGCGAACGTTCCGCGGGCCGTGCCCCAACGCTAGCGCGGGTGCTGCGGTCACGCCAGCCCTGGCGACGAAAGAGCCTCGGCGTGTCTACACCTTGCTGCGTGGATGGCACGGTGTGTCGCGGGCGAGCGGTCCGCGGCACGCTGTGTCTGCCTCGCATCGCGTGTCGGCGCGTGGTCGATCGCGCAAGCGTGGCATTGCATCCTCGCCATCCACGCTCAGCCAAGCAATGTGACGGCAGCGTGCAGCGCCAGGCCGATCAGCCCGCCGACCAGGGTGCCGTTGAAGCGGATGTACTGCAGGTCGCGGCCCACGCTCAGTTCCAGTTGCTCGACCAAGTGGCGTTCGTCCCAACCCTTCACGGTCTGCGCGATGTGCTCGGTGACGCCGCTGCGCAGGCGCTGGGTCAGCCGCTCGGCGCCACCGAGCAGGTGCTGGTTGAGCGCTTCGCGCAGGGCCGGATCCTGCGACAGCGACTGGCCGAGCGCGCCGAGGGCGCGCTGCAGGTGCTGCACCAGCGCGCCATCCTGGCGCGACAGGTCCTCGCGCAGCGCGCTGTGGATCTGGTCCCACAGCCCCTGCACGTACTCCTGCACGCCGGGGTGCTCGATCAGGCGCTGTTTCATCGCCTGCACCTTGGCGGCCGTGGCCGGGTCGGCGCGCAGCTGCTGCACGTAGCCGCCCAGCCAGCGTTCGTAGTCCTGGCGCAGCGGGTGCTGCGGCTGCGACAGCACGTCCTGCAGTTCTTCCAGCAGCGCGTGCGCCAGGCGCTCGGCGAGGGTGTCGGCGATGCCCTCGACCGGCTTCACCCATTCCACGGTGCCGACCAGCTTGGGCCACTCGCGGCGCGCGTACTTGACGATCATCGCCGACACCCGCTGCTTCACCGCGGCATCGTCCAGGTGCCGGCCGAGCCGGGTCAGCGCTTCGTCCAGCAGCGCCTGGTGGCGGCCATCGGCGGTAAGTAGGCCGAGCAGCTCGCCGGCGGTGGCGGCGGCATCCCAGTCGCGCAG
Organism: Xanthomonas sp. 3307; assembly: GCF_014199735.1. NCBI lineage: Bacteria > Pseudomonadati > Pseudomonadota > Gammaproteobacteria > Lysobacterales > Lysobacteraceae > Xanthomonas > Xanthomonas sp. 3307. The sequence goes on from NZ_JACHOG010000005.1 coordinate 52,859, forward strand.
CCGCGCCACCACGAAGCCATGGATGCGGCGCCGCACCGCGGCCTCGTCCAGCAGATCCAGGGCCTGCAGCGCCCAGCCGCGGGCGAGATCGGCCAGCCGTGCCGACTGCGCCGGTTCGGCCAGCCACTGGCCCAGCCGCGCCGCGGGATCGAAGGCGTTGAGCTTGGCCAGCAGCGCGCCCGGTTCCAGGAACTGGTCGCGCACGAACACCGCCAGGCTGTCGGCGATGCGCGCCTTGCTGTGCGGGATGATCGCGGTGTGCGGAATCGGCAGGCCCAGCGGATGCCGGAACAGCGCCACCACCGCGAACCAGTCGGCCAGCGCGCCGACCGTGGCCGCTTCGCAGAACGCGCCGACCCAGGCCCACACGCCGTGCAGGCCCATGGCATGGCTGAGCAGGAAGCCGCACAGCATCGCCAGCAGCAACAGCGCGGCCAGCAGCTTCATGCGCCGCAGTTGCGCACGGCGCGGATCGGGGGGCAGGGGCAGGTTGGGAGACGCGCTCATGCGGGCGAGTCTACGCAGTGTGCGGTGAGCGCGGCTGCATGGGCGCGCACCCCGCGGCGGACTGTGGCGACGAGCGCCTGTGCGTGGATCAGCCCGACAACTGTGCGCGCAGTGCCGCCACTTCCTCGCGCAGCGCCTGGTTTTCGGCCTCAAGGTCGGCCACGCGCTGGCGCAACGCCAGCGTCGCGTCGCCATCGGTGTCCGCTGCCGGGGCCGTGTCTTCGGCGGCGGCCGGCGGCGCCTGCTTGGGCTTGCGCTTGGACTCGCGGGCGCGCTTGGCGGCCTGCTTCAGTTCGTCCTTGCCGGCCATGGCCGCGGCGCGCTGTTCCTCCTCGGGCAGGCTGGCCACCGCCGCGGCGGCATTGATCGAGATCGCGCCGGACTTGACCGCTTCCACCACCTCGGCGGCGGCCTGCTTCTGGATCTTCTCGATCTGCACCACCTGGCTGTTGCTGAGCCGTGCCACGCGCGCCAGCTCGGCGCGGCTCAAGGGTGCCGGTGCGTCGGCCCAAGGCGGTGTGTCGGTATCGCTCGCGGCCTCGGCGGCAGCCTCCGGGTCGGCGACGTCGGCAGCGGGTGCGTCCGCAGCAGCCGCAGCGGCGCGTCGCTCGGCGAGGATCTCGCGCTTGCGCAGCGCCAGCACGCCGCGCTGGAAATCGGAGACGCTGCGCCGGCCCAGGTGCTGGTCGATCATCCACAGGTGCACGTCCTGCAGCGACTGGAAGCGGGTGTTCTGCACGGTCTGGAACGGCAGGTCGTGCTTCTGGCAGATGCCGTAGCGGTTGTGTCCGTCGACCAGGATGTCGCCCCACAGCACCAGCGCATCGCGGCAGCCCTCGGCCAGCAGGCTGCGTTCCAGGGCGGCGTACTCGTCGGCGGTCAGCGGATCGATGTAGGCCTTGAGGTCTTCTTTGACAACGATGTTCATCAACGGGGCGGCACGGTGTGGCAGTGGGGGCGGCATTGTAGAGGGCCGGGATTGGGGATTGGCGGATTCGGGATTTGCAAATGCGCAAATCTGCGTGCTGTTGCCAATCCCCCAATCCCGAATGCCCAATCTCGGCTCGCGCCGCGAGCCTCACCCCACCACCACCTCGCTGATCTGCATCACCGGCGTCAGGTCGGTGTAGTTGGCGATGTCGGCGAGGATCTCCTCCGCGTGCGGGCCGAAGCCGGCCTGGAACGCCTCCACCGAGTCGCTGAAGATATGGCACATGCCGACATAGGTCGGATCGCTGCCGGGGGTGCCGCCGGACAGGCCCTTGTCGACCGTGTAGCCGCGGCAGGCCGCGCCCATGCGCGCCTGCACCAGCGGCATGTGCGTGTCGCGGTAGTAGGCATGGTCGAAGCGGGCGCCTGGCGTGTACGGGTACATCACGCTGACCTTGATCATGGAGCGTCTCCTGTGGCGGCGGTAGCCCCCGGCCGGATGCCGGGGTGGCGCAAGGCTACACCCGGCTCCGGCTGCATGTGTTGCGATGCGGCGGGCGTTGGGCCGGGAATGGGGAATGGCGAATGGCAACAGCAAGAGCAAGAGCAAGCGATGCGGCTGACTGATTGCCAAATGCGCGCGCTGCGGTGCTTTTTCGATTCCCTATTTCTGATTCTCCATTCCCGGCCTCACAGGCAACCGTCAGCCCAGCGCGTCCAGCGGCCGCACGAAGTCCTGGCCCAGCGCCTGCGCCACCGCACGGTGGGTGAGTTTGCCGGCGTGCACGTTGAGGCCGTTGCGCAGGTCCTGGTCGTCGCGCAGCGCCTGCAGGCCGTGTTCGGCCAGCAGCAGCACGAACGGCAGGGTGGCGTTGGTCAGGGCGAAGGTGGAGGTGCGGGCCACGCCGCCGGGCATGTTGGCCACGCAGTAATGGACGATGCCGTCGACCTCGTAGGTCGGCTGCTGGTGCGTGGTCGCGTGGCTGGTCTCGAAGCAGCCGCCCTGGTCGATGGCCACGTCCACCAGCACCGAGCCGGGCCGCAGCAGCGCCAATTGTTCGCGCGACACCAACTTGGGCGCGGCCGCGCCGGGGATCAGCACCGCGCCGATCACCAGGTCGGTGTGCGGCAGGCACTGCTCGATCGCATCGCGGGTGGAGTACAGCGTGGTCAGCTGCTGGCCGTAGAGTTCGTCCAGGTACTTGAGCCGCTCCAGCGAGCGATCCAGCACGGTCACGCGCGCGTGCAGGCCCATCGCCATGCGTGCGGCGTTGATGCCGACTACGCCGCCCCCGATCACCAGCACCTGCGCCGGCGCGACCCCGGGCACGCCGCCGAGCAGCACGCCGGAGCCGCCCTGCGCCTTCTCCAGCGCATGCGCGCCGGCCTGGATCGCCATGCGCCCGGCGACCTCGCTCATCGGCGCCAGCAACGGCAGGCCGCCGTGGCCGTCGGTGACGGTCTCGTAGGCGATGGCGGTGCAGCCGGAGCGCTGCAGTGCCGCGGCCTGCTGCGGATCCGGCGCCAAGTGCAGATAGGTGAACAGCAATTGCCCGGGGCGCAGCAGCGCGCATTCCTCGGGCTGCGGTTCCTTGACCTTGACGATCATCTCGGCCTGCGCGAACACGCTGGCCGCATCCTCGGCGATGCGCGCGCCGGCGCGTTCGTAGTCGGCATCGGTCAGGCCGATGGCCTGGCCGCCGCCGCGCTGCACCAGCACCTGATGGCCGTGCAGCACCAGCTCGCGGACCCCGGACGGGGTCAGCCCGATCCGGTACTCGTGGTTCTTGATCTCTTTCGGAACGCCGACCAGCATGAGCGGTTCTCCAGGCAGACGCGGCGCGTGGGGAGCGCAGGCGGTGGGTTGGTGGATGAGGGTGGGGTCAGGGCGTGCTGCGGATCATGTCCGCCAGCACCGCGAACATGCGCTCGATGTGGGTAGGCTCGACGATCAGCGGCGGCGACAGCGCGATGGTGTCGCCGGTGACGCGGATCAGCAGGTCGCCCTCGTGGAAGCAGCGCTCGAAGATCTCGTAGGCGCGCGCCCCGGGCGCGCCCTTGCGCGGCGCCAGTTCGATCGCGCCGATCAGGCCGAAGTTGCGGATGTCGATGACGTGCGGCAGATCGCGCAGCGCGTGGATCGCTTCCTCCCACACCGGGCCCAGTTCGATCGCCTTGTCGAACAGTTGCTCTTCGGCATAGGTGTCCAGCGTCGCCAGCGCCGCGGCGCAGGCCAGCGGATGGCCGGAGTAGGTGTAGCCGTGGAACAGGTCGATGGCGTTGGCCGGGCCATGCGCGAACGCCGCGTGGATGGCGTGGGACACGAACACCGCGCCCATCGGCACGCAGCCGTTGGTCAGCCCCTTGGCGGTGGTGATCATGTCCGGGGTCACCCCGAAGCGTTGCGCGGCGAAGGCGTGGCCGACGCGGCCGTAGCCGGTGATGACCTCGTCGAAGATCAGCACGATGCCGTGCTTGTCGCACAGTTCGCGGATGCGCTGCAGGTAGCCGTGCGGCGGCAGCACCACCCCGGCCGAGCCGGAGATCGGCTCGATGATCACCGCGGCGATGGTGGACGCATCGTGCAGCGTCACCAGCCGCTCCAGATCCTCGGCCAGTTCGGCGCCATGCGTCGGCAGGCCGCGCGAGAATGCGTTGCGCTCCAGATCGAGCGTGTGTCGCAGATGGTCCATGCCGGGCAGCAGCGGACCGAACGCCTTGCGATTGTTCGGCAGGCCGCCGACCGAGATGCCGCCGAAGCCGACCCCGTGGTAGCCCTTCTCGCGGCCGATGAAGCGGGTACGCTGGCCCTCGCCACGGGCGCGGTGGTAGGCCAGTGCGATCTTCAGCGCGGTATCCACCGACTCGGAGCCGGAGTTAGTGTAGAACACGTGGTCCAGGCCCGGCGGCGACAGTTCCACCAGTCGTTCGGCGAGCACGAACGGCAGCGGCGAGCCCATCTGGAAGGTGGGGGCGAAATCCAGTGTGGCGATCTGCCGCGCCACCGCCTCGACGATGCGCGGTCGCGCGTGGCCGGCGTTGCAGCACCACAGCCCGGCGGTGCCGTCGAGGATCTGGCGCCCGTCCACGCTGCGGTAGTGCATGCCCTCGGCCGAGGCCAGCAGCCGCGGCCGTGCCTTGAACTGGCGGTTGGCGGTGAACGGCATCCAGAACGCCTCCAGCGTGTCCGGCTCGCGGGTGGCCTGCGCGGCGTAGTGGTCGGACAGCGCCTGGGGCGAGAGGGGCGGCTGAGGGCGCATCGCAGGCTCCACGCGAGGGATGTTGAAAAAACTTTACACCATGCTGGCGCGCCGGGTGTGACTCGGCGTGTCGCCGTTCGCGCGATTGCTGCAGGCGTTTCCCGGTTGCGCCGCAGCACGGGCGCGCCGCGCGAAATTGACCGCCTGGGGCGGGTGTGTAAAGTATCCGGCAACACCGCCACTGGCGATTCCCATTCGCGATGGATATCGGCGCCCGCCTGCACCGGGTTCGCACCGCCCACGGCCTGAGCCAGCGTGAGCTGGCCAAGCGGGTGGGCGTGACCAACAGCACCATCTCGTTGATCGAGCAGAACAAGGTCAGCCCGTCGGTCAGTTCGCTGAAGAAGGTGCTGGACGGCATCCCGATCTCGCTGGCCGAATTCTTCACCCAGGACCTGGACGCCGGCGCGGCCGATGTGCCGTTCTACCGCGCCGACGAATTGCCCGACGTCGGCAGCGACGGTATCCACTACTACCTGGTCGGCCGGCATCGCCCGCAGCGGCAGATGTGCATCCTGCGCGAAGTGATGCCGCCCGGCAGCGACACCGGCAGTGCGATGCTGGTGCACGACGGCGAAGAGGGCGGGGTGGTGGTGGCCGGCGAAGTGGAGATCACCGTCGGCAGCCAGGTGCGGGTGCTGCGCGCCGGCGAGGGCTACTATTTCGAGAGCCGGGTGCCGCACCGGTTCCGCAACGTCGGCAGCGAGACCGCGGTGCTGGTCAGCGCCAATACGCCGGCCACGTTCTGAGCCGCATGCGCACCGCGCCGCCGCTGGCCGTCGCGTTCTTCCGATCCTTCCTTCGCAGCAGGAGTTCCCGATGACCGCACCCCGCACCCGCGACGCCTGGCAGGCGATGGCCGACACGCTGCGTCCGCGGACCCAGGCCTTCATCGACGGCCGCTACGTGGATGCCGCCAGCGGCAAGACCTTCGACTGCATCAGCCCGATCGATGGCCGCCTGCTCGGCCGCGTCGCCGAGGGCGAGGCCGAGGACATCGACCGCGCGGTCGCCGCGGCACGGCGCAGCTTCGAGGCCGGGCACTGGTCGCAGGCCAAGCCGGCGCAGCGCAAGAAGACCCTGCTGGCGCTGGCGCAGTTGGTCGAACGCCACGCCGACGAACTGGCCTTGCTGGAGTCGCTGGACATGGGCAAGCCGGTGCGCGATGCGCGCCGGGTCGACCTGGCGGCGACGGTGCGTTGCCTGTCCTGGACCGCCGAGGCGGTGGACAAGCTGTACGGCGAAGTGGCGCCGACCGGGCAGGACGAACTGGGTTTGATCACCCGCGAGCCGCTGGGCGTGGTCGGCGCGATCGTGCCGTGGAATTTCCCGTTGCTGATGGCGGCATGGAAGATCGCGCCGGCGCTGGCCGCGGGCAACTCGGTGGTGCTCAAGCCGTCGGAAAAATCGCCGCTGAGCGCGCTGCGCCTGGCCGAGCTGGTGGCCGAAGCCGGCATACCCGACGGCGTATTCAACGTGGTGCCGGGCTTCGGCAAGGGCGCCGGCGAGCCGCTGGCGCTGCACATGGACGTGGACGGGCTGGTGTTCACCGGCTCCACCGCGGTCGGTCGGCGCCTGCTGCAGTGCGCCGGGCTATCGAATATGAAACGCGCGTACATGGAATGCGGCGGCAAGAGCCCGAACCTGGTGTTCGCCGATGCGCCGGACCTGGAACAGGCGGCGCAGGCGGCGGCCGCGGCGATCTTCTACAACCAGGGCGAAGTCTGCACCGCGGCCTCGCGTCTGCTGGTGGAGCGCTCGATCAAGGACAACTTCGTCGAGCGCGTGGTCGCCGCCGGCCGCGCGCTGCAGCCGCGGCATCCGTTCGACGACGACGCGACCATGGGCGCGTTGGTGGACGAGACCCAGACCCACCGCGTGCTCGACTACATCGCCCGCGGCAACGCCGAAGGCGCGCGCCTGCTGCTCGGTGGCAAGCGCGTGGAGGTGGTGCCCGGCGGCTGCTACGTGGAGCCGACCATCTTCGACGAGGTCGGCCACGAACACACCATCGCCCGCGAGGAAATCTTCGGCCCGGTGCTGTCGGTGATCGCCTTCGACGACGAGGCGCACGCCCTGCGCATGGCCAACGACAGCGACTACGGCCTGGCGGCGGGCGTGTGGACCCGCGACATCGGCCGCGCGCACCGTGTGGCGCGCAAGCTGCGCGCCGGCAGCGTGTGGGTGAACTACTGGGACGGCGGCGACATGACCGCCCCGTTCGGCGGCTACAAGCAATCGGGCAACGGCCGCGACAAGTCGCTGCATGCCTTCGACAAGTACACGGAGATGAAGGCGACCTGGATCAATCTGGCTGAGTAGCGGGGATTGGGGAGTCGGGATTGGGGATTGGTCAAAAGCGCAGCTACGGGCGCGGATGTGGTAGGAGCGGCTTCAGCCGCGACAGGCGTTTCCGGTAACGCCATCGCGGCTGAAGCCGCTCCTACAACGACGGCGGTGTTCCCGAAACGACAGCGGTGCTCCAGGTCGCAGTACAGCCAATCATCCCCAATCCCGACTCCCCAATCCCGGCTCCCGATCCACCCGGCACGCAAAACAGCCTTGCCGCGCATGATGCAGATGCAGGTAGCGCACCTGCGGGTCGGCGAAGGCGCAGGCGATCGCGGTGGCGATGCGTTCGCCCGGTTGCACGTCGGCGGTGATCAGCATGTCGCGGGCATCGTAGCCGCGCAGCGAGATCAGGCGGCGGACGATGGCATCGGGCACCTCGCCCGGCGCCGGTGCGGCGGTGACGACATGGCGGCGCACGTAGATCGGGCCGGCGGCGCGGTACGGCGTCTGCGCGGGTTGATGCAGATAGTGCAGCAACAGCAGTTCCTCGCCGGGCCGTGCGTCCTCCAGGCTGATCCTGCAGGGATAACCTAGCGCGCTGTCGGCGTGGAGCCGTTGCGCGTGGCGTGCCTGCAGTTGGGCGTCGTCGAGGTCGAACAGGGCGGCGAACGGCGCGGCCGGCAGGCCGACACAACGGAAGCTGGACATGGGAGCTCCAGGAACGGATTGGAGCGCGCAGCGTGCCGGTCACCGCGACGGCGCGCTGGCCGCATTCGGACGCGGCATTCGTTCGGCGCCGGGACCGGCGCGTGACACAGCATCGGGGCAAGCCGCATGCACGGAGGGCGATGACGCGCCACCGTGGCGGTGCGTCGCCGCTTCGGTACTTGGACAGGCCGCGCGTGTCGATAACGACGGCGCGGCCTGCCGATGGCGCGTTCCCGCCTCAGCGCGGGACGTAGTCGGCGAAGCCGACCGGATGCTTCGGATCGGCCGACTGCACCTTGTCGCCGTCCTTGACCAGCGCCTCGGCGTCGGGCGTGGGATTGGGGTTCATTTCCCAGCGCTGCTGGATGCGCTTGTGGAACAGCCACTGCTTGCGCTGCGGGTCGTAGCGGAAGGTGATGAAGTCGGTCCAGTGCTGGCCGCAGGACACCCCGTTCTGCACGGTGAAGTAGCGGCCCTTGGCGGCGAACGGATCCTCGTCGGGATCGAACGGATCGCACTGGCCGCCCTGGTCGCGCTTGAGGATCACATGGTCGTTGCGCGCCGCCAGCCGGTAGTGGCCGTCTGCCAGTTGCACGAAGATCAGCAGCGGTCGTGCCGGGGCCGGATCGCGCTGCGCTTCGCCGCGCTGCTGCAACGCGACCAGGTAGTCGGCACGGCCGTCGCCATCGAGATCGGCCTGCAACTGCGCCAGCGGCTGGTAGCCGGACGGCACCTGACGCAGCACATCGGTGGGCAGTGCGGCGGCGTGGGCGAGGTGGCTGGCGAGCAGCAGGCTGGCGGCGAGGCCGAAGCGGTAGGGAAGGGGCATGGGACGATTTCGCAGGCAAGGGGGCGCAAGCCTAACCGACCGGGCAGGCTCCGGCGGAATCGCGCATTGGCCGGCGTCGCGTGCGCTGGCGGATCGGCGGGGGCCGCGCCCGGCGGTCGTGCGCCGCACAAGGATTGGCGAGCCGCACACTTCCGGCCGATGGCGCGGCACCACTGCGCGTTTTGTACTACGCTCGGCGCGTGCGGTCGCGCGTCGGCGGGCCGTTCGCAGGCGGCATCGTGCAGAGGCCGCCGGCACGTCATCCGCACCCAGGGCGCCGACGCATCCGAGGGGACACCAGATGAACGACTTGCACCGCGTTGCCGGTTCCGCGCCGACCGATCGTGCCGGCCTGCTCTCGAAGGAACGCATCGTTGCCGGGCCGGGCTTCAACCGCTGGCTGGTGCCGCCTGCGGCATTGGCGATCCACCTGTGCATCGGCATGGCCTATGGCTTCAGCGTGTTCTGGCTGCCGCTGTCCAAGGCGCTGGGCATCACTGAGGCGGTGGCCTGCCCGGCCGACATGGGCTTCCTGGCGCGCATCGTCTCGGCCAGCTGCGACTGGAAGATCAGCGAACTGCAGTGGATGTACACGCTGTTCTTCGTGTTGCTGGGTTGCTCGGCGGCGCTGTGGGGCGGCTGGCTGGAACGCGCCGGCCCGCGCAAGGCCGGCGTGGTCGCGGCGCTGTGCTGGTGTGGCGGGCTGGTGATCTCGGCGCTGGGCATCCACCTGCACCAGATCTGGCTGCTGTGGCTGGGCTCGGGCGTGATCGGCGGCATCGGCCTGGGGCTGGGCTACATCTCGCCGGTGTCCACGCTGATCAAATGGTTCCCGGACCGTCGCGGCATGGCCACCGGCATGGCGATCATGGGCTTCGGCGGCGGCGCGATGATCGGCAGCCCGCTGGCCGACGCGCTGATGCGGCATTTCGCCGGCCCCGGCTCGGTGGGGGTGAAGGAAACCTTCCTGGTCATGGCTGGCCTGTACTTCGTGTTCATGATGGCCGGCGCGTTCGGTTACCGGGTGCCCCCCAGCGGCTGGACCCCGGCCGGCTGGAGCGCGCCGACCGCCAGCGCCAACGCCATGATCACCGCGAACCACGTGCACGTGCGCAAGGTCTGGGGCATCCCGCAGTTCTGGCTGCTGTGGGGCGTGCTGTGCCTGAACGTGTCGGCCGGCATCGGCGTGATCGGCATGGCCTCGCCGATGCTGCAGGAGGTGTTCGGCGGCCGCCTGATCGGCGTGAACGCCGGCTTCGCCAGCCTCGATCCCACGCAACTGGCCGCCATTGCCGCCATCGCCGCCGGCTTCACCGGCCTGCTCAGCCTGTTCAACATCGGCGGGCGCTTCTTCTGGGCCAGCATGTCCGACAAGCTCGGCCGCAAGCACACCTACTCGCTGTTCTTCGTGCTCGGCATCGCCCTGTACGCGGCGGCGCCGTGGGCCGGCAAGCTCGGCGGCACTGCGCTGTTCGTGGGCATCTTCTGCGTGATCGTGTCGATGTACGGCGGCGGCTTCGCCACCATCCCCGCGTACCTGGCCGACCTGTTCGGCACGCAGATGGTCGGCGCCATCCACGGCCGCCTGCTGACCGCCTGGGCCACCGCCGGCATCCTCGGCCCGGTGGTGGTCGGCTACATGCGCGAGTACCAGTTGGGCATGGGCGTGCCGCCCTCACAGGTGTACAACACCACCATGTACATCCTGGCGGGGATGCTGGTGCTGGGCCTGATCTGCAACCTGCTGGTACGGCCGGTGGCGGCCAGGCACTTCATGACCCCGGAGGAGCTGGCCGCGGAGAAGCTGCTGGCCCACGAGCGGGTCGGCCGCAGCGGGCAGGCGTCGCCGGATGCGGCGCAGCTGGCGCTGGTCGGCCGCGGCGGCAATCCGCTGCTGCTGGCGCTGGCCTGGCTGGCGGTCGGGCTGCCGATGCTGTGGGGCATCTGGGTCACCCTGCAGAAAGCGTTCGTGCTGTTCCACTGAATCCGGAGAATCGCGATGTATTCGGGTGCGTCATCCAGGCCAGGTGCGGTCGCGCGCGGCGTGCACCGCCATCGCGACGGGCGCACGACCATCGCCCAGGACCTGGTGGCGGCCGAGGTGCCGGTGGCGTTCGCCTACAACGACACGCCGTTCGTGGTGATGATGGCCACGCCGGAAGACCTGGAGGATTTCGCGCTGGGCTTCTCGCTCAGCGAGGGCATCGTCGAGACGCCGGCGCAGTTGCGCATCGAGGCGGTGGAGACTTATCTGGAGGGCGTGTCGCTGCGCCTGCGGATCCCGCCGGCGCAGGCCACCGCCCTGCAGGCGCGGCGCCGCAACCTCGATGGGCGCAGCGGCTGCGGGGTGTGCGGCAGCGAGTCGCTGGAGGCGGTGCTGCGCGCGCCGCGGCCGGTGCCGGCCGGCGCGCCCATCGTGGCCGCGGCGCTGGCCCGCGCTTTGCGAGCCTTGCGCGCGCGGCAGACCCTCAACGCGCTGACCGGCGCCACCCATGCCGCCGCCTGGGCCGATGCGCAGGGCGACCTGCAACTGATCCGCGAAGACGTCGGCCGCCATAACGCGCTGGACAAGCTGATCGGCGCATTGGTCGGCGCCGGTCTCGATCCCGGCGCCGGCTTCGCCGTGGTGACCAGCCGCGCCAGCTACGAGATGGCGCTGAAGGCCACCCAGGCCGGCATCCCGCTGCTGGCCGCCATTTCCGCACCCACCGCGCTGGCCGTCGCGCTCGCCGACAGCGCCGGCCTGACCCTGATCGGCTTCGCCCGCGATCACGATTACGTCGTCTACAGCCATCCGCAGCGCCTAGCGCAGACCGAACCCGCCGGAGAGCCCGCATGAGCAAGAAGACCATCCAGCCGTACACGCAACCGGCCGGCGGTTGGGGCGCGCTGCGCGCCGTGGCCAAGCACCTGATGGAGCAGGACGTGGCGGTGCAGGGGGCCAAGACCCTGCTGCACGCCAACCAGCCCGACGGCTTCGACTGTCCCGGTTGCGCCTGGCCCGACCGCGACCACACCTCCACGTTCGAGTTCTGCGAGAACGGCGCCAAGGCGGTGGCCGCCGAATCCACCGCACGCCGCGCTACCCCGGAGCTGTTCGCCCAGCACAGCGTCGCGCAACTGGCGCGCTACAGCGACTACTGGCTGGAAGGGCAGGGCCGGCTGACCCAGCCGCTGCGCTACGACGCCGACACCGATCACTACGTGCCGATCGACTGGGATGCGGCGTTCGCGCTGATCGCCCAGCACCTCAATGGCTTGGCCTCGCCGGACGAGGCGATCTTCTACACCTCCGGCCGCACCAGCAACGAAGCCGCGTTCCTGTACCAGCTGTTCGTGCGCGAGTTCGGCACCAACAACTTCCCGGACTGCTCCAACATGTGCCACGAGCCGTCCGGCACTGCGCTCAAGGCGCAGATCGGGGTCGGCAAGGGCACCGTCTCGCTGCAGGATTTCGAGCTGGCCGATGCCATCTTCATCTTCGGCCAGAACCCGGGCACCAACCATCCGCGCATGCTCGGCGAACTGCGCCAGGCGGCCAAACGTGGCGCGGCGATCGTCTCGTTCAACCCGTTGCGCGAACGTGGCCTGGAGAAATTCGCCGATCCGCAGGACAAGCTGGAGATGCTGCACAACGGCTCCACGCGCATCTCCTCGGACTATTTCCAGCTGAAGATCGGCGGCGACCTGGCCGCGGTCAAGGGCATCATCAAGCATGTGCTGGAGCGCGATGCCGAGGCGGCCAGTGGCGGCCAGCCGCGGCTGCTGGACATGGAGTTCATCGACCGCCACACCGCCGGCTTCGAGGCCTTCGCCGCCGAGGTCGCGGCCGAGCCGTGGGACACCATCGTCGAGGAATCCGGGCTGAGCGAGGCCGCACTGCGCAAGGCCGGCGAGATCTACCTCAAGGCCGAGCGGCTGATCGCCTGCTGGGGCATGGGCATCACCCAGCACAAGCATTCGGTGGCGACCATCCAGATGATCGCCAACCTGCTGCTGCTGCGCGGCCACCTCGGCCGCCCCGGCGCCGGCCTGTGCCCGGTGCGCGGCCACAGCAACGTGCAGGGCGACCGCACCATGATGATCTACGAGCAGCCGCCACAGGCGTTCCTGGACCGGCTGCAGAAGGTGTTCGGCTTCGCCCCGCCGCGCGCGCCCGGCTACGACACGGTCGGTGCGATCGAGGCGATGGCCGACGGCCGCGCCAAGGTGTTCTTCGCCATGGGCGGCAATTTCGCCACCGCCACGCCCGATACCGATGCCACCCATCGCGCGCTGCGCCGTTGCGAATTGACCGTTCACGTCACCACCAAGCTCAACCGCAGCCACCTGGTGCACGGGCGCGACGCGCTGATCCTGCCGTGCCTGGGCCGCACCGAGATCGACATCCAGGAGGGCGGACCGCAGCACGTCAGCGTCGAGGATTCGATGAGCATGGTGCACCTGTCCGGCGGCATCAATCCGCCGGCCTCGCCGCAGTTGCTGTCCGAGCCGGCGATCGTGGCGGGCCTCGCCGAGGCCACGCTCGGTGCGCGCAGCACGGTGCGCTGGCGCTGGCTGGTGGCCGACTACGATCGCATCCGCGACCTGATCGCGCAGATGTTCGACGACTTCGCCGACTTCAACGCGCGGGTGCGGGTGCCGGGCGGCTTCCGCCTGTCCAATGGCGCACGCGATCGCGTGTGGGACACGCCCGAGGGCCGCGCGGTGTTCAAGCCGCATGCGGTGCCCACCGACAACCCGATCCACCGCGCGCGCCGGCAGCATCCGGGCGAGCTGGTGTTCACCCTGGCCACCACGCGCTCGCACGACCAGTACAACACCACCATCTACGGCCTGGACGACCGCTACCGCGGCGTGTTCGGCGAGCGCCGGGTGCTGTTCATCCACGCCGCCGACATCGCCGACCTGGGCATGCGGGCGGGCGACTGGGTGGACCTGCACAGCCTGTGCGAGGACGGCGTGCCGCGCCAGGCCAAGCGCTTCATGCTGGTCGAGTACAACATTCCGCGCGGCTGCCTGGCGGCCTACTACCCAGAGACCAATGCGCTGGTGCCCCTGTCCAGCTTCGCCGACGAGGCGCGCACGCCCACCTCCAAGTCGATTCCGGTGGTGGTCACCGCGCATCTGGCCGACGCCACCGCGGCCGCCCCGCGCGACATCGGTGTGGCGCTTGTCCGCTGATCCGCTGCTGACCGCGCGCCTGCTGCCCTTGCTGGCCGAGGCGCCGGAGGGCATGGCCCTGGCCCGGGTGTGCAAGCGGCTGGACGTGCGCATGAGCGTGTTGTTGCGCACCCTGGCCTGGCTGGGCGATGCCGAACTCGCCGGGCAGGCGGGGCCGGGCTGGGTGCGGGTGGAACGGGCGGGCGAACGCGAGCTGGCGGTGCTGACTGCCGCAGGTCGCGCACAACTGCCGCATTGAGCACGAAGCGGCAGCTACTTCAGATACCTCCCAATACCTGCACGCTGCGCCGCCGGCTCCGCTGCGGGCGTGCTGCGGCCCGCTCCCGACCGGGCGATCGGCTTTGGATATCGACATTGGTACGTGTGCACTGCCGGCATATCTGCAGCGGGCGGTCATCGCACCATCTGGAAAAGCGCGTTGCGCTTGCGTGCCTCCAGCTCCGTCGCTCCGGAAACAAGTAAATCTCTTTTTTTGCGTTAACAGAAGCACGCGGAAATTGATAATCAATTCTCGTCGCGTGGAAATATAATTTTAATACTTTCCCGTGGTAAGTGATCCAGTCGCGATTTAGTGCGTTTGGCGCGCGGAAGTCTTTCCCTGTCTCAATCCGTGAGAATTCCGGATCCGACGCTGCAGGTTGTTTCCACGAAGTGGGCCGGCGCAGCCGATCGAACATGCGGCCAGGCCAAGATCCGGATTCTGCCAGGCGGCGGCGTGGCTTTGCGGTTACGACGCACGCCCATTTCGTGGAAATGCGGCAGGTACCTCGCCAGGCGTCTCTGGCGGTGGCCATGCCCATTGACCGTCGCAGCCGGAGTGGATGCGATGCAGCAGCGTTTTCCGTTGCAGGTCGCGGATTCGTCCTGGGAAAACATCCTGTTTTTCATGCCCATAAGAGGATGATGCGATGATCACTGGAAAGATTTTGGCGTTGCGCACATGTGCCAACAATATGGCCGATCACTGTGGCTTGATCTGGCCGATATCGGGTTATGTGGAATGCAGATACTGGAAACCGTCCAGATTGCACGAGAACGGCCTGACGGGCCTGTTGTGGGGAAGAGGGGACTGGGCACATCTGAGTGCGCATGCCGATGCCCGCTGGGTCGTCTGTGAAGTCGACGCCGGCGACGCGCTGCAGTTGCCAGAGGAGGGGATGATCAAGTTCCCGCGTGCGGCCGTGCTGCTTGTCGGGAATCGGAACGAGGCGCTGGACTATATTGCGCACAACATCCAGTTCTACGAGATGGCAAGTCAGGCAGCGGTGTCCGCCGAATCGCCGGACGTGCCGAGCCCAGGGGTGGCGCTGTCTGCACGGGCGACCCAGGCAACCCAGGGAACCCAGCCCAACTGGCCCACCCCGCCGCACTTGGCAACACCGGTCGCCCCGGTTGCCGCGGTCATCGCGGCGAATCCTGGTGCATCGCGCCACGACGCCGTCGCAAGGAAGACCGAAACAGGTGTCTATGGCAGTACGCTCACCGGCTCCGACCAAAGCCGGCTGATCGCTGGCTACGGCAGTACCGAAACCGCCGGCGACCACAGCGATCTGATCGCCGGCTATGGCAGCACCGGAACCGCGGGATCCGACAGTTCCATCCTTGCCGGATACGGCAGCACCCAGACCGCCGCCGTCAGGAGCACGCTCATTGCGGGCTATGGCAGCACCCAGACGGCGCAGGAAGGCAGCCGCCTGACGTCCGGTTATGGCAGTACCGCGACCACGGGTGCCGACAGCGCCGTGATCTCCGGCTACGGCAGTACGCAGACCTCGGGTAGCGACAGTTCGCTGACGGCCGGTTACGGCAGCACGCAGACCGCGCGGCAGGGCAGCGACGTCACTGCCGGCTATGGCAGCACGGGCACCGCTGGCGCGGACAGCACGTTGATCGCCGGCTACGGCAGCACTCAGACCGCCGGTAGCGACAGCTCGCTGACGGCCGGTTACGGCAGCACGCAGACCGCGCGGCAGGGCAGCGACGTCACTGCCGGCTATGGCAGCACGGGCACCGCTGGCGCGGACAGCACGTTGATCGCCGGCTACGGCAGCACCCAGACCGCGGGCAGCGACAGCTCGCTGACGGCCGGTTACGGCAGCACGCAAACGGCGCGGCAGGGCAGCGAC
>NZ_JACHOG010000005.1:68793-388197 GCF_014199735.1 Xanthomonas sp. 3307
CACCGCTGGCGCGGACAGCACGCTGATCGCCGGCTACGGCAGCACCCAGACCGCGGGCAGCGACAGCTCGCTGACGGCCGGTTACGGCAGCACGCAGACAGCGCGCCAGGGCAGCGACGTGACCGCCGGCTATGGAAGTACTGGCACCGCGGGTGCGGATAGCACGCTCATTGCCGGCTATGGCAGCACACAGACCGCCGGTAGCGACAGCTCGTTGACGGCAGGTTACGGCAGCACGCAAACGGCGCGGCATGGCAGCGATATCACTGCCGGCTACGGCAGCACCGGCACTGCCGGCGCCGACAGTTCGCTGATCGCCGGCTACGGCAGCACCCAGACCGCGGGCTACAACAGTAGCCTGACCACGGGCTACGGCAGCACCCAGACCGCTCGGGAGAGCAGTTCCCTCACCGCCGGCTACGGTAGCACCTCGATGGCGGGCTACGACAGCACGTTGACCGCGGGCTATGGAAGCACGCAAACCGCCGGCTACAACAGTACGCTGACCGCGGGCTATGGCAGCAACTCGACCGCCGGCCACGACAGTTCGTTGATTGCCGGTTATGGCAGTACCCAAACCGCCGGCTATGAGAGCACGTTGACCGCGGGATACGGCAGTTCGCTGACCGCGCAGCAGAACAGTTCGCTGACCGCCGGCTACGGGAGTACCGAGATCGCCGGCTACGCCAGCACGCTGATCGCCGGCTACGGCAGCTCCCAGACCGCCGGGTACGAGAGCACCCTGACCGCCGGCTACGGCAGTACCCAGATGGCCGAACACAGCAGTTCGCTGACGGCGGGCTACGGCAGCACCGGCATCGCCGGGCAGGACAGCTCGCTGATCGCCGGCTACGGCAGCAACCTGACCAGTGGCGTGCGCAGCTTCCTGACGGCGGGCTATGGCAGCAACTTGATCGCCAGCTACGGTAGCTCGCTGATCGCCGGCCATGACTGTATCCAGATCGCCGGCCACAAGAGCATGCTGATCGCAGGAAAAGGCAGCTCTCAGACGGCGGGGTCTCGCAGCACCCTGATTGCCGGTGCCGAAAGCGTGCAGACCGCTGGCGACCGCAGCAAGCTGATCGCCGGTGCCGACAGTACCCAAACCGCCGGCGATCGCAGCAAATTGTTGGCCGGACGCAACAGCCATCTCACCGCCGGCGACAGGAGCAAGCTCACCGCCGGGGACGACAGCACGCTGATGGCCGGCGACCGCAGCAAGCTGACTGCTGGCAAGAACAGCGTCTTGACCGCCGGCGCTCGCAGCAGGCTCATCGGCAGTCTGGGTTCGACGCTGACCGGCGGGGAGAATTCGACGCTCATTTTCCGCTGCTGGGACGGCGAGCGCTACACCAACCTCGTGGTCACGACCGGCGAGCAAGGCGTGGAAGCCGATATGCCGTATCAGGTCGACGAGCAAGGCAACCTCGTCGGAAGGGCCGATGCCGCCGAGGTGCTGGAGCTGGTGCCGTGCGTGCCCTCGGACCGTGATCCAGATGCCTTGGAGGACGTGCGCGATGCCTGAGGTGCGAGGTGACGGCGCAGGTCGTGGTCGCAACGGGACTCTGGATGCGTTCGAAGCCGCCCGGTTGCGTGCGTAGTTCGATTGCCTAGTTTTCCGGCCGCTCCCGGATGTGCTCGTGCGAGGCGCGCACGGGCACATCCGGGGTCGATCGTCGCGGTGTGGTGGGTGTCGTGCGACACGCTTTTGCGTTGTGCCCTTCGCCCGTTGCAACCGTTGCGGCCGTCGTCCGCTTCCGGACAGCTGATGTCACTTGCGGCATGGTGCACGAGGGATTCCAGGCGGCGGCAGCGCGGCACGGAACGGCTGCGCCACGCTGCGAAAGGGAGGGCGATCTGCCAGAATCGGCCGGTTGCCCGTCGATACCGCCTCCATGACCGTTGCCGCGTCTGCCGTTCCGCCCGTCAACTCGCCGCGTCGCGTGCTGCTGGCCAGCCTGGTCGGCACCACCATCGAGTTCTTCGATTTCTACATCTACGCCACCGCTGCGGTGTTGGTGTTCCCCAAGCTGTTCTTCCCCAAGGGCGACGCCGATGCGGCGCAGTTGCAGTCGCTGGCAACCTTTGCCGTGGCCTTCATCGCGCGACCGTTGGGGTCGGCGCTGTTCGGTCATTTCGGCGACCGCATTGGCCGCAAGGCCACCCTGGTGGCGGCGCTGCTGACCATGGGCCTGTCCACCGTGCTGATCGGCCTGTTGCCCAGCTACGACCGGATCGGCCTGTGGGCGCCGGCGCTGCTGGTGCTGTGCCGCTTCGGCCAGGGCCTGGGCCTGGGCGGGGAGTGGGGCGGGGCGGTGCTGCTGGCCACCGAGAACGCGCCGCCGGGCAAGCGCGCCTGGTACGGGATGTTCCCGCAGCTGGGCGCGCCGCTGGGCTTCCTGCTGTGTTCGGGCATCTTCCTGCTGCTGGGCGCGGCGCTGGACGATGCGCAGTTCCTGCGCTGGGGCTGGCGCATCCCGTTCGTCGCCAGCGCCCTGTTGGTGATCACCGGGCTGTGGGTGCGCCTGCGCATCCACGAGACCCCGGACTTCCAGCGCGCGCTGGACCGCAACGAGCGCGTGCGCCTGCCGATGCAGACGGTGCTGTCGCAGCACGCGGGCGCGACGGTGCTGGGCACGTTCGCGGTGCTGGCGACCTTCGTGCTGTTCTACCTGATGACGGTGTTCGCGCTGGGCTACGGCACCACCACGCTGCACTACAGCCGCGAGCAGTTCCTGCTGCTCCAGATGGTCGGCATCCTGTTCTTCGCCGCCGGCATCCCGTTGTCGGCGTGGTACGGCGACCGCCGCGGCACGCGCCCGGCGATGCTGGTGGCCAGCGTGGCCATCATCGCGTTCGGGCTGCTGTTCGCGCCGCTGTTCCAGGCCGGGCAGCCCTGGCAGGTGCTGGCCTTCCTGGCGCTCGGGTTCTTCTTCATGGGCCTGACCTACGGCCCGTGCGGCACGCTGCTGGCCGAACTGTATCCGGTGCCGGTGCGCTACACCGGCGCCTCGCTGGCGTTCAACCTGGCCGGCATCGTCGGCGCGGCGCCGGCGCCGTATGTGGCGGTGTGGCTGGCCACGCACCATGGCCTGCCGTGGGTGGGCTACTACCTCAGCGCGGCGGCGCTGCTGACCGTGCTGGCACTGCTGGCGATCAGGCGGCCGCGTCGCTGAGCGCCGGCTCCGCCGGCGGCGCGTGTTCGACCCGGTTGCGGCCGCCGGCCTTGGCCAGGTACAGGTACTTGTCGGCCTCGGTCAGCAGCGGATGCAGGGTCTGGCGTTGTGCGCCGCTGCTGCTGACGCCGATGCTGATGGTCAGGCGCAGGATCTGCGCGCCCAGCGGGATCTTGAGGTCGGCGATGCGCGCGCGCAGGGTTTCGAAGTAGTCGGCCGCCGCGGTGGCGTCCAGGCCCGGCACCAGCATGCAGAATTCCTCGCCGCCGAAGCGCGCCACCATGTCCTGCGAGCGCGCGTGCGCGGCCAGGGCTGCGGCGACCGCGCGTAGCGCTTCGTCGCCGGCCTCGTGGCCGAACGTGTCGTTGATGTGCTTGAAGTGGTCGATGTCGAGCATCGCCACGGCGACCGGCTCCTGCCGCGCCAGCCACTTCGCCAGCACGCGCTGGCTCTGTTCGAGGAAGTGCCGGCGGTTGGGCAGGCTGGTGAGGAAGTCGCGCGTCGCCAGGTCCTGCAGGGTGCCGATCAGTTCCAGCTGATCCACGTTCTGCGAGACCCGGCAGAAGAATTCCTCGCGCGAGAAGGGCTTGCGCAGGAAGTCGTTGGCGCCGTTCTTGAGGAAGCGCGGCACCAGCGACGGGTCGTTGTTGCCGGACAGGCCGATCACCGCCAGCATGTCGCGCGCACGCAACGCGCGCAGCCTGCGGGTGAATTCCACGCCTTCCATGCCCGGCATCTCCTGGTCCACCACCGCCAGGCGGATCGACGGGTTGGCCTCGATCGCGCGCAGCCCGGCGGCGCCGTCGGCGGCCTCGACCACGCGGTAGCCGTACATCGACAGCAAGCAGGCGGCATAGGCGCGCGCCGACGGCGAGTCGTCCACCACCAGCGCGGTGATGGACCGGTTGCGCGCCAGCCGCTGCACCAGCCAGGCCAGGTAGTCGATGCTGTCCGGTGCGTTCTTCAGCACGAAGTCGATGATCTGCTGGGTCAGGATGCGCTTGCGCAGGCTTTCGTCGTAGACGCCGCTGACCACCACCGTCGGCAGTCCGCGTGCGACGAAGAAATCCACCACCGTGTCGCGGTCGCCGTCGGCCAGCACCAGTCCGGTCAGCGCCAGGAACCAGGGGCCGCCGTCATCCAGGGCGGCGGCGGCCTCGGCCAGGGTGGAGACCACGACCACCGGCAGTTCGACCCGTTGCTCGATCGCCGCGCGCAGCAGGTCGGTGAAGGTGCGCGAGTTTTCCACCAGCAGGATGCGCTGCTGTGCAGGGCTGCCGTCGGGGGCGATCGGGGAGATCGGCAGCGGGTGCGACATGCGTGCCTCGCGGGCGGCAATCCAGGGGTGGAACCCCGGTTAGCGGCCGCGCGCGCGCGAACTTGAGGGCGGCGCGGTCGCGCCGGCGGTCACCACAGCGCGTCGCGCAGCTTGTACCAGGACATCGCCGCCACCAGCAGCGGCGTGCGCAGCAGGCGGCCGCCAGGGAAGGGGGCGTGTGGGATCCGCGCGAACACGTCCAGCCGCTGCGCCTGCCCGGCGATCGCCGCGGCGATGACCGCGCCGGCCAGGCCGGTCGCAGCCACGCCATGGCCGGAAAACCCCTGCGCGAAGTACACGTTCGGGGTCAGCCGGCCCCAGTGCGGGGCGCGGTTGCGGGTGATGTCGACGTAGCCGCCCCACACCGACGCCATCTCGACCTGGCGCAATTGCGGGAACACCCGCCGCATGCGCCGGGTCATCACCCCGCGCAGGCCCGGCGGCGGCAGCGACGAATAGCTGGCACGGCCGCCGAACAGCAGCCTGTGGTCGCGGCTGAGGCGGAAGTAGTCCAGCGCCCAGTTGACGTCGGCCACGGCCATGTCGTTGCCGATCAGCTCGCGCGCCAGCGCCTCGCCCAGCGGCGCGCTGGCGCCGATGTAGGTGCCCACCGGCATGATCCGCGATTCCAGTTCAGGGGCGATGCCGCGCAGCCAGGCGTTGCCGGCGAGAATGGCGAATTCGCCTTCGACCTCGCCGTGCGCGCTGCGCAGGATCGGTCGCGCCCCGCGCACCAGTTGCGTGACCGGGGTCTGCTCGTAGATGCGCACGCCGGCGGCCAGCGCCGCCCGCGCCAGGCCGCGCGCGTACTCCAGCGGGTGCAGGTGGCCGCTGGCCGCGTCGTACATCGCCCCCAGGTAGCGCGGGCTGCGCAGCTGCGACTGCAACTGCGCGCGGTCCCACCATTGCAGCGGATAGTCGTAGCGCTGCGCCATCTCGATGATGCCGGCGCGCAACGCGCGCTCCTGGCGCGGCTTGATCGCCACGTGCGCATGGCCGTCGCGCCAGTCGCAGGCGATGCCGTGGCGGGCGATGCGGGTGCGCAGCAGCTGCATGCCGTCGCGGGAGAAATCGAACAGCAGCCGCGCTTCGTCCGGCCCGAGCAGGGCTTCCAGGGTGTGCTGCTCGCAGCCGTAGCCGACGATGGCCTGCCCGCCGTTGCGCCCGGACGCGCCCCAGCCGACCCGCTGCGCCTCCAGCACCACCACCCGATACCCGGCCTCGGCCAGGGCCAGCGCCGCACTCAGCCCGGTGTAGCCCGCGCCAAGGATGCACACGTCGGCGCGCACCTGCCCACGCAACGGCTCCTGCGCCGGGAACGGCGTGGCGCTTTGGGTATACCAGTTGCGGGAGTGGGAGGGCATGCGAATGGGGATTCGGGATTGGGAATTAGAGATTGGGAGTCGCGCTGCTGGGAACTGGGTTCATCGGACCAGAAGAGGGCCGTCGTGCTGCCGTTACGAATCCCCAATCCCGAATGCCCAATCCCCGCACCTCACACCGTCCGCAGATACCAGCGATAGTCCACATCGCTGACCTGCGCCTGGAAATCCAGCAGCTCGCGGCGCTTCTGCTGGCCGTAGACATGCCGGAAGCGTGTGCCGAAATGGGTGGCGGCGAAGTCGCTGCCCAGGAAGCGGGCGATTGCGTCGCGCCAGTCCGGTTCGCGTGCGGCGTGTTGCGCGTAGGCGTTGCCCTGGGTCGGCGGGCCCGGATCGAGGCCCTGCGCCAGGCCGTGTTCGATGCCGGCCAGCACCGCCGCGGCGACCAGGTAGGGGTTGGCGTCGGCGCCGGCGATGCGGTGTTCGATGCGGGTGTTGGCCGGATCGCTGTGCGGCACCCGCATCGCCACGGTGCGGTTGTTGAAGCCCCAACTGTCGTTGAGCGGAACGAAGGCATTGGCGACGAAACGCCGGTAGCTGTTGGCGTGCGGCGCGAACAGCAGCAGGCAGTCCTCGGCGCTGCGCTGCAAACCGCCGATGGCATGGCGCAGCGGCGCGGCCGGCGCCTGCGGGGTGCAGGCGAACACGTTGTGGCCGGCGTCGTCGAGCAGGCTCACGTGCACATGCAGGCCGCTACCGGACTGCGCGGCGAACGGTTTGGCCATGAAGCTGGCGAGCAGCCCCTGCTGCTGCGCGATCGCCTTGATCGCGCGCTTGAGCAGCACCGCATCGTCGCAGGCGGCCAGCGCATCGGCGCGATGCTTGAGGTTGATCTCGAACTGGCCGGGCGCGTACTCGGCCACCGCGGTGTCGGCCGGAATGCCCTGCGCGCGGCAGGCCTGCGCGACCGCATCGGTGAAGCCACGCTGGTCGTCCAGTTCCTGCATGTAATAGACCTGGGTGCTGTCGTTGCGCAGCCCGCTGTGGGCGTGCAGCGGCGGCTGCGGGCGGCCGTGCGCGTCGGCGTGCGGGTCGAACAGGTAGAACTCCAGTTCCACCGCGATCACCGGGGTCAGCCCGCGCGCCTGCAGGCGCGCCAGCACCTGCGCCAGCACCTGGCGCGGGGCGAAGTCGAGCGCGCCGCCGGCGCCGTCCTGCATCGCCAGCAGCAGTTGCGCCGAGGGCACCGGCGCCCACGGCACCGGTCGCAGGCTGCCCGGTACCGGGAAGCACAGCCGGTCCTCGTCGCCGATGTCGTAGCCCAGCCCGGTTTCCTCGACGGTGTTGCCGGTGATATCGGTGGCGATCAGCGACATCGGCAGGCACACGCCGTCGCGGTGGACCTTGTCCAGCGCGTCGCGGGCGATGCGCTTGCCGCGCAGCAGGCCGTTGCAGTCCGGCAGCAACAGGTCGATCTGCTCGCAGCCGGCGATGCGCTGCAGGGTCTGGGCGTCGTCCGGGGGCAGCAGCGGGGCATCGTGCATGCGGGTCATCGCGGCGGACTGCGGGAGTGCTTCGAGCTTAGCAGAGCGCCATGGCGTCAAGAATACTCAACAGGTGCCCGGCGCGATGTGCCGGCGTTCGATCAAGCGGTTGCGCGGCGGTTGCGCGGTTTTGCCGAGTTGCAGGCGCAATGCACGCATTGCGCAGGCCCGGCAAGCGCTGCGTGCGCTCGCTCTGTGTTGCGTTCCGCGGTGCGTCGTGTTGTAAAAATAAAACGCCCGCGGTAAGTTGCGGCGACGCCGCACGAGTTCTTCGCATGGCCGTATCGCCCCTGGTCGGCGTGCCGACCGACCGCAAGCTCATCGGCCACCATCCGTTCCTGGCGGCAGGCGAAAAGTATCTGCGCGCCGCCGTCGATGGAGCCGGGGTGACCCCGGTGTTGCTGCCGTCGCTGCAGCCGCCGGTGGATGCCCGCGCCTGGCTGACGCGCCTCGACGGCCTGCTGCTGACCGGCGCGGTCAGCAACATCGAGCCGCATCACTACAGCGACGAGCCGAGCTGGCTCGGCAACATTCACGACCCGGCGCGCGACGCCAACACCCTGGACCTGATTCCGCAGGCGATTTCGCTGGGCCTGCCGATCCTGGCGATCTGCCGCGGCTTCCAGGAAGTCAACGTCGCCCTCGGCGGCACGCTGCATCAGAAGGTGCATGCGCAGCCGGGGTTGTCCGATCACCGCGAGGATCCGCAGGCGTCGCTGGAGGCCCAGTACGCGCCGGCGCACGAGGTGACGCTGAGCCACGGCGGCTGGCTGGAGGAGATCGCCGGCCGCGACCGGGTGCGGGTCAACTCGCTGCACGGGCAGGGCGTGGCCCGGCTCGGCGGCGACCTGATCGTCGAGGCGCTGGCGCCGGACGGGCTGATCGAGGCCTTTCGCGGCATCGGCCCCGGCTTCCTGCTGGGCGTGCAATGGCATCCGGAGTGGCGGGTGCTGGACGACGCGTTCTATCTCGGCATCTTCCAATCCTTCGGCGACGCCTGTCGCCACTATGCGGCCACCCGCAGGCACTGATTCCCATGGCCAGTCGACCCCGATCGCGCAAGCACACCCCGGAACAGCAGGAAAGCTCGCTGCGGCGCTGGCTCAAGGAACGCCACATCACCGAGGTCGAGTGCCTGGTGCCGGACATCACCGGCAACGCCCGCGGCAAGATCATTCCCGCCGCCAAGTTCTCGCACGACTACGGCACACGGCTGCCCGAGGGCATCTTCGCCACCACCGTCACCGGCGACTACCCGGACGACTACTACGACCTGACCTCGCCCTCGGATTCGGACATGCAACTGCGCCCGGACCCGGACACGGTGCGGATGGTGCCGTGGGCCGCCGACCCCACCGCGCAGGTGATCCACGATTGCTACACCAAGGAAGGCCAGCCGCACGAACTGGCGCCGCGCAACGTGCTGCGCGGGGTGCTGGCGGCGTATGCGGCGATCGGCTACAAGCCGGTGGTGGCGCCGGAGCTGGAGTTCTTCCTGGTGCAGAAGAACACCGACCCGGACTTCCCGTTGCTGCCGCCGGCCGGTCGCTCGGGCCGTCCGGAGACGGCGCGGCAGTCGTACTCGATCGACGCGGTCAACGAGTTCGACCCGATCCTGGACCTGATGTACGACTATTGCGACGCGATGGAACTGGACGTGGACACGCTGATCCACGAATCCGGCGCGGCGCAGCTGGAGGTCAACTTCACCCACGACGACGCGCTGTCGCGCGCCGACCAGGTGTTCCTGTTCAAGCGCACCATGCGCGAGGCGGCGCTGCGCCACGGTGTCTACGCCACCTTCCTGGCCAAGCCGATGGAGAACGAGCCGGGCAGCGCGATGCATATCCACCAGAGTCTGGTGGACAAGCACGGCAAGAACGTCTTCAGCGGCCGCCGCGCCGGCGAGTACAGCCGCACCTTCGCCCATTACCTGGCGGGCCTGCAGAAGTACGTGCCGATGGCAATGGCGGTGCTGGCGCCGAACGTCAATTCCTACCGCCGGCTGATGTTCGGCGAGGTGTCGCCGAGCAACGTGCTGTGGGGCTTCGACAACCGCACCTGCGGCCTGCGCGTGCCGATCGACACGATCGAGAACATGCGGGTGGAGAGCCGCTTCGCCGGTTCCGACGCCAACCCGTACCTGGCGATGGCGGCGACGCTGGCCTGTGGCCTGCTGGGCATCCGCGAGAAGCTGGAGCCGACCGCGCCGATCAGCGGCAACGGCAAGGAGTTGGGCTATCAGTTGCCGCGCTCGCTGGGCGAGGCGCTGGACGAGCTGGAGCGGTGTGCGCCGTTGCAGGAGTTGCTGGGGCCGCGCTTCGTGCGGGCGTACATTTCGGTCAAGCGCAAGGAGTACGAGACGTTCTTCCGGGTGATCAGTTCGTGGGAGCGGGAGTTTTTGTTGTTGAACGTGTGAGCTGCTTGCGGACGCTCTGGTTGGGCTGCTTCAGGCTTGTTCGTACTCATCGTCGGTGCTTCGGCTTCGGCTTCGGCTTCGGCTCGGCTTCGGCTTACGCTTCCGCTGTTGCTTCGGCTGTTGTCTTTGGCTTTTGATTTACCGGGTTCCCTTCCGAAGCGGCGAACCAGACGGGAAAAACCCGAAGGGCGGCGCACAGGGACGTGCGCCGTCCGCGGCAGGGGCAGGATGCCCCTTCCGCGGATCCCGTCTGGTTCGCGGACCCGGAGCGCGCAGCGCGGAGGGCGCGTAGGCAGGGCGCGCTTTCTTTTGGTTACCTTTTCTTTGCGCGAGCAAAGAAAAGTAACTCGCCCGCAAGGGCGAAAGCCTTTGCTGTTGCTTCAGGCTTGAGTGTCGGATGAGAAAGACTGTAGGAGCGGCTTTAGCCGCGACCAACGTAATTGGTCATACCTGTCGCGGCTGAAGCCGCTCCTACAATCCAGCGGCGCCGCCGCATCAGCTAGAGCAAGAGCAAAGCTTTCGCCTGGCGGCGAGTCACTTTTCTTTGCTTGTGCAAAGAAAAGTAACCAAAAGAAAGCACACCCTGCCTCGCGCCCTCCGCGCTAACGCGCTCCGGGTCCGCGTCCACCCCGGGGATTCGCGGAAGGGGCATCCTGCCCCTGCCGCGAACGGCGCACGTCCCTGTGCGCCGCCCCTTCGGGGTTTTTCCCCGGGCCGGCCGCCGCTTCGGAAGGGAACCCGGTAAGGCAAGGGCAACAGCGAGAGCAACGGCAACAACAAGAGCGCCAGCAACAGCAAGAGCAACGGCAACAACAAGTGCACCAACAACAGCAACAGCAACAGCAACAGCAACAGCAACAGCAAAGCTTGGTCGCGGCGGCGGCCTTGGCACCGACATTGGAGTGGACATGGACCGAATCGACACGCGTGCGCTGCAGGACCTGGATGCCGCGCACCACCTGCACCCGTTCAACGACAACGCCGCCCTGGCGCAGAAAGGCACCCGCATCCTCACCCGCGGCGACGGCGCCTACGTCTGGGATGCCGACGGCAATCAATTGCTCGACGCCTTCGCCGGCCTGTGGTGCGTCAACGTCGGCTACGGACGGAAGGAACTCGGTCAGGCCGCCGCGCGGCAGATGGAGCAGCTGGCGTACTACAACAGCTTCTTCCAGTGCACCACCGAACCCACCATCCGCCTGGCCGCCAAGCTCGCCGAGCTGGCACCGGGCGACCTCGACCATGCCTTCTTCACCAACTCCGGCTCCGAGGCCAACGACACCATCCTGCGCCTGGTGCGGCACTTCTGGGCAGTGCAGGACCAGCCGCAGAAAACCATCTTCATCGGCCGCCACGACGGCTACCACGGCACCACCATGGCCGGCGCCAGCCTCGGCGGGATGAAGGGCATGCATCGCCAGGGGGGCCTGCCGATCCCGGATATCCACCACATCGATCCGCCCTACGGGTTCGGCGACGGCGGCGACATGGATCCGGACGAGTACGGGCTGCTGGCCGCGCGGCGGCTGGAAGACAAGATCCTGGAACTGGGGCCGGAGCGGGTGGCCGCGTTCATCGGCGAACCGATCATGGGCGCGATCGGCGTGTACATCCCGCCGCGCAGCTATTGGCCGGAGATCGAGCGCATCTGCCGCCGCTACGACGTGCTGCTGGTCGCTGACGAGGTGATCTGCGGCTTCGGCCGGACCGGCGAATGGTTCGGGTCGCAGCACTTCGGCTTCCAGCCGGACGTGATGACCATCGCCAAGGGCATCACCTCCGGCTACATCCCGCTCGGCGCGGCGATGTTCGGCACGCGCGTGGCCACGGTGCTGAAGGAGCAGGGCGGCGAGTTGGCGCACGGCTGCACCTATTCCGGCCACCCGGTGTGCGCGGCGGTGGCGCTGGAGAACCTGCGCCTGCTGCAGGACGAGGGCATCGTCGCACGCGCGCGCAGCGAGATCGCGCCGTATCTGGCGCAGCGCTGGGCCGAGCTGGGCGAGCATCGGCTGGTCGGCGAGGCGCGCATCGTCGGCATGATCGGTGCGCTGGAACTGGTGCCGGACAAGCCACGCCGGCACTACTTCCCCGAGCGCGGCAAGGTCGGCGCGCTGTGCCGCGACAAAGCGCTGCGCCGCGGCCTGATCCTGCGCGCCACCAACGACGCGATGCTGCTGTCGCCGCCGCTGATCCTCAGCCGCGCCCAGGTCGACGAACTGTTCGACAAGGCCTGGCTTGCGCTGGAGGATACGGCGCAGGCCCTGGGCAAATAGCCCGGCGCTGGGTAGTCTGGAACGTCGACCCCGGATCCGGCTCGCCTCGCCGATCCTCCCCCTCTTGCCCATGGACCTGCGGAGACCTGCCATGACCTTGCGACTGCTCACTCTTTCCCTGGCCACGGCGCTGCTCGCCGGCTGCGGCGGCTCCGGCAGCGATGCGGACAAGGCGGGGCAGGGCGAGGCGAAGGTGCTCAACGTGTACAACTACTCGGACTACATCGCCGAGAACACGATTCCCGACTTCGAAAAGCAGACCGGCATCAAGGTCACCTACGACGTCTTCGACAGCGACGAGATGGTGGAGACCAAGCTGCTGGCCGGCGGCAGCGGCTACGACGTGGTGGTGCCGACGCTGAACTTCTTCGGCCGGCAGATCCAGGCCGGCGTGTTCCTGCCGCTGGACAAGAGCAAGATCCCCAACCTGGGCAATCTCGACCCGCAGATCATGCAGCGCATCGCGCAGCAGGATCCGGGCAACAAGTACGGCGTGCCGTACATGGTCGGCACCACCGGCATCGGCTACAACGTGGACAAGGTCAAGGCCGCGTTCGGCAGCACCGACATCGCCAACAGCTGGGACCTGGTGTTCAAGCCCGAGAACCTGTCCAAGCTCAAGGACTGCGGCGTGACCCTGCTGGACACGCCCTCGGACCTGATCCCGATCGCGCTGCACTACCTGGGCGAGGATCCGCACAGCACCGATCCCGCCAAGATCGAGCAGGCCGCGGCGCTGATCAAGCGCATCCGCCCGTACGTGCAGAACTTCCACTCCTCGCAGTACGTGACCTCGCTGGCCAACGGCAGCACCTGCCTGGCGGTGGGCTGGTCCGGCGACATCATCCAGGCGCGCGACCGCGCCGAAGAAGCCAAGAACGGCGTGCACGTGGCCTATTCGATCCCCAAGGAAGGCGCACCGCAGTGGTTCGACATGCTGGCCATCCCCAAGGACGCCAAGCATCCGGAGAACGCCTACGCGTTCATCAACTACCTGCTGACGCCGAAGGTGGCCGCGGCCAACACCGACTTCATCCATTACGCCAACCCGGTGCCGCAGGCGACCCCGCTGGTGGACGCGGCGATCCGCAACGACCCCACCATCTATCCGCCGCCGGACGTGGCCGCGAAGATGTTCACCTATTCGATCAACCCGCCCGAGGTGGACAAGCTGTACACCCGCCTGTGGACGGAGATCAAGACCGGCCGCTGAGCCGCTGGCGTTCGCGGTCCGGGTAATCCTTTGCGGTTTGACCCGGACAGCCATCGCACTGCGCTTGCCCAAGCGACCAGGGTGAGCGTGAGTGAGCGGCTGTTGTGGGAGGGACATCAGTCCCGACGCCATGCCGCCCGGGACATCTGGCGTCTTCGCTCGTCGCGGCTGAAGCCGCTCCTACAAGGTTTGCTGGCGCACGCAGGTACCGCGCCGGCGGGCTCTCCCGGTTGAGATCGGACAGGCAGGAACCGCTCCCGTAGGAGCGGCTTCAGCCGCGACGGGCCTTCCCGATAGCGCCTCGCCGCGCGGCTGCACGGCGCAGCCCGACACATGGCTTCCCTATCGGCATGGGAGACCGGAAATCGCTCCCTCGGCGCAGGCGACCGGGTCTGGCGCTGCCCAAGCGTCCGCAAATCGTGTAGACGCCGCAGGGCCATCGCCACGCGATGCTCACACACTCTGTACTCGCCGGTACAAATAATGCGCCGGCCGGCGTACGCTACCGTTTGGTGGTGTCGCCGTCCCGACCCGGCGACGTTCTTCCTCTCCCCAGGAATCAGCGACTTGAGCAACCACGACCCAGACTCCTCGCAGGCGCCGCGGCAGGCCGCCGCGCACGACGCCCACGCCGACCAGGGCCAGGCCGGCAAGCGCCGGGACGACGCGGGCGGCGACGACGCCGGCAAGGCCGACACTCCGTCGCCGCTGAAGAACCCGAAGGTCAAATGGACCCTGCTGCTGATCGGCCTGGTGGTGGTGATCGGCCTGGTGGTGTGGCTGATCTACTACCTCACCACCGGCCGCTACCTGCAGGAGACCAACAACGCCTATCTGCAGGCCGACACGGTCGCGGTGGCGCCGCGTGTCAACGGCTACGTGACCGCGGTATACGTGCGCGACAACCAGACCGTCGCCGCCGGGCAGCCGCTGCTGGAGATCGACCCGCGCACCTACCGCGCCACGCTGGAGCAGGCGCAGGCCGCCATTGCGGTACGCCAGGCGAACATCGCCGCCGCCGAGGCCGGGCTGCAGGCGCAGCGCGCCAGCCTGCTGCAGGCACGCACCCAGGTGACCGCGGCCGCCGCCAGTCTGCGCTTCGCCCAGGGTGAGGCCAAGCGCTTCGGGCCGTTGGCCGCCTCCGGTGCCGACACCCACGAGCACTACGAAAGCATCCTGCACGACCGCGACCGTGCGCAGGCGCAGTTCGACGCGGCCAAGGCCCAGGTGGTCGCCGCCGAGAGCCAGGTGCAGGGCACCAGTGCCCAGCTCGACCAGGCGCGCGCCGCGCTGGTGCAGGCGCAGGCCGACGCCGCGCAGGCGCAGGTGGCGGTGGAGGACACCCGGCTGACCGCGCGCATCGCCGGCCGCATCGGCGACAAGACCGTGCAGGTCGGCCAGTTCGTCGCCGCCGGCACCCGGCTGATGAGCGTGGTGCCGGTGGAGGCGCTGTACCTGAGCGCCAATTTCAAGGAAACCCAGGTCGGGCTGATGCGGCCCGGGCAGCCGGCGCGGATCGAGGTCGATGCGCTGTCGGGCGTGGAACTGGACGGCGTGGTCGAGAGCATCGCGCCGGGCACCGGCTCGCAGTTCGCGCTGCTGCCGCCGGAGAACGCCACCGGCAACTTCACCAAGGTGGTGCAGCGGGTGCCGGTGCGGATCCGGCTCAAGGCCGGCGCGGAAGCGCGCAAGGTGCTGGTGCCGGGCATGTCGGTCACCGTGACCGTCGATACGCGCGGCGCCAAGGACGCCAAGGAGCGCGTGAAGCAGGAAGACGCGCAGGGCCAGGATGCGGTCGCCCCGCGCGGGCGCAACCCGTGAGCGAAGCGGCCGCGGCGGCTGGCGCGCAGGCGCCGCGCAAGGCCGACAGCGGCGCCTGGCTGGCGGTCGCCGCCGGCACCATCGGTTCGTTCATGGCGACGCTGGACATCTCCATCGTCAACGCCGCGCTGCCGACCATCCAGGGCGAGGTCGGCGCCAGCGGCACCGAGGGCACCTGGATCTCGACCTCCTACCTGGTCGCCGAGATCGTGATGATCCCGCTGACCGGCTGGTTCGTGCGCACCCTCGGGCTGCGCAATTTCCTGCTGATCTGCGCGCTGCTGTTCACCTTCTTCTCGGTGGTGTGCGGGCTGTCCAACAGCCTGACCATGATGATCCTCGGCCGCGTCGGCCAGGGCTTCGCCGGCGGCGCGTTGATCCCCACCGCGCTGACCATCGTCGCCACGCGCCTGCCGCCAGCGCAGCAGACCCTGGGCACGGCGCTGTTCGGCATGACCGTGATCCTGGGTCCGGTGATCGGGCCGCTGCTGGGCGGCTGGCTCACCGAGAACGTCAGCTGGCATTACGCGTTCTTCCTCAACGTGCCGGTCTGCGCCGGCCTGGTGGCGCTGCTGCTGCTCGGCCTGCCGCACGAGCGCATGTACCTGCGCGGGCTGCTGGATGCCGACTGGCTCGGCATCTTCGGCCTGACCGCGGGGCTGGGCGCGTTGACCGTGGTGCTGGAAGAAGGCCAGCGCGAGCGCTGGTTCGAATCCACCGAGATCGTGCTGCTGAGCGTGATCTCCCTGGTCGGCTTCATCGCCCTGGTGGCCTCGCAGTTCTTCAGCCGGCAGCCGGTGATCCGCCTGTCGATCCTGCTGCAGCGCAGTTTCGGCGCGGTGTTCGTGATGGTGATGGCGGTGGGCATGATCCTGTTCGGGGTCATGTACATGATCCCGCAGTTCCTGGCGGTGATCTCCGGCTACAACACCGAGCAGTCCGGCTACGTGGTGCTGCTGTCGGGCATTCCCACGGTGTTGCTGATGCCGATGATGCCCAAGCTGCTGACCACGGTGGACGTGCGCGTGCTGGTGCTCGGCGGGCTGACCTGCTTCGCTACGGCCTGTTTCGTCAACATGCACCTGACCGCCGAGTCGGTCGGCATGCACTTCGTCGCCGGGCAGCTGTTGCAGGGCTGCGGGCTGGCGCTGGCGATGATGTCGCTGAACCAGGCGGCGATCTCCTCGGTGCCGCCGGACCTGGCAGGCGACGCCTCGGGCCTGTTCAATGCCGCGCGCAACATGGGTGGCTCGATCGGCCTGGCGCTGATCTCCACCTTCCAGGAGCGGCGCATGGTGTTCCATACGCAGATGCTCGGCAGCGGCACCACCGCCAACTCTCCATTGGCGCAGGACTACCTGCACGGCATCAGCGCGCAACTGCAATCGGTCTCCGGTGCCGGCGCGGCGATGCAGTCGCTGGCGCAACTGGCGCGGCTGGTGCAGCAGCAGGCGCTGGTGATGACCTACAACGACCTGTTCTGGATCTTCGGGGTGATCGTGGTCTGCACGATCCCGCTGGCGTTCCTGCTCAAGCCGCTGCCCAAGGGCGGCGCTCCGCTCGCGATGCATTGAGGATTCCATGGCCCAGCGTTTCTCCCGCGTTCTTGTCGCCGCCGCGCTGCCGTCGCTGCTGTCGGCCTGCATGCTCGGCCCGGACTACGTGAAGCCGCCGCCGGTGGCCGAGGCGGCGCTGGCGCAGCCTCGGCTGCATCGCGCCGATGCCACGGCCGCCGCCGCCGGGGTGGTGCCGGCACCGCCGCCGCAGCGTTGGTGGGAAACCCTGCACGACCCGCAGTTGAACACGCTGGTCGAGCAGGCTCTGCAGCACAGCCCGAACCTGCGGGTGGCACAGGCGCGCCTGCGCGCCTCGCGCGCGCTGGTGGACCAGCGCCACGCCGAGCAGTTGCCCAGCGTCGGCGCCAACGCGGCCTATCTCAACGCGCACGCGCCGGATGCGCTGACCGATCGCCTGGGCAGCATCGCCGCCGGCACCGGCCAGCCGGTGGAGATCGATCCGCGCGCACAGCTCTACAGCGTCGGCATCGATGCCAGCTGGGAACTGGATTTCTTCGGCCGCCGCCGCCGCGCCAGCGAGGGCGCACTGGCCGATGCCCAGGCCGACGAGGCCGACCTCGCCGATACCCAGGTGCAGATCGCCGCCGAAGTGGGGCAGGCCTACCTGGGCTACCGCAGCACCCGTGCGCGCATGGCCGTGGCCCAGCGCAATCTGGAGGCCGCCCGCCAGACCCTGCAACTGACCCGGCAGCGCCGCGAGCGCGGCGCCGACGCCGACCTGCAGGTGGAACGCGCGCAGGCCCAACTGCAGCAGCAGGAAGCGGTGCTGCCGGACCTGCAGGCCCAGGCGCAGGTGGCGCTGGACCAACTGGCGCTGATGATCGGCCGCGAGCCCGGGGCGCTCGACGCCGAACTGGCCGCCGACCGCCCGTTGCCGACGCTGCCGGCCAGCGTGCCGGTGGACGATGCCGGCGCGCTGATCCGGCGGCGCCCGGACGTGCGCCGTGCCGAGCGCCAGCTGGCCGCCTCGTCGGCGAAGATCGGCGAAGCGCTGACCGCGTATTTCCCGCAGGTCACGTTGCTGGGCAACATCGGCATGGCCGCGACCTCGCCGGGCGATCTCGGCCGCGACGCGGTCAACAGCGTGGTGGCGCCGTTCCTGCGCTGGTCGATCTTCGACTTCGGCGGCACCCGCGCCAAGGTCGAGCAGGCCCGTGCCGGCAATGCCGCGCGGGTGGCCGCCTACGAGGGCACGGTGCTGGCCGCGCTGCAGGATGCCAACGGCGCGCTGGCGCGGTTCGGCGCCGCGCGCCAGCAGGCGCTGGCGGCGGACAAGGCCGCGGCCTCGGCGGATCGTTCCGCCGCGTTGCTGCAGCAGCGCTATGCCGCCGGCGCCTCGTCGCTGATCGATGCGCTGGACGTGCAGCGCCAGCAAGCCTCCGCGCAGGACAGCGCGCTGCAGGCGCACACCCAGGTGCTGCTGCGCTACGTCGCGTTGCAGAAGAGTCTGGGCCTGGGTTGGGCGGCACCGGAGGCTCCGTCGTCCGCGCCAGCGCCAGCCACGGCGCACTGAGCGCGCGCTGCTTTTACCAATCCCCAATCCAGACTCCCGAATCCCGCGCCGTCACAGCTACACTGCGGTTCACCGCGCCGCGGTCGCCACTGCATCGGCGCTCCGCACGACGGCGTTGTTTCACGGGGAAATCACCAATGGCGTTGAGCGAAGCGAGAACCGACCATCTGCCGGCGCCGCCGCCGGCCAAGGGGGCCGGTTATGTGTCCATCGCCGGCCTGCGCAAGGAGTTCGACGGGTTCGTCGCGCTGGACGACATCGATCTGGACATCGGCCAGGGCGAGATCTTCGCGCTGCTCGGCGGCTCCGGCAGCGGCAAGTCGACGCTGCTGCGCTGCCTGGGCGGGTTCGAGCAGCCCAGCCGCGGCCGCATCGTGCTCGACGGCCAGCCGCTGGATGGGCTGCCGCCGTACCAGCGGCCGCTCAACATGATGTTCCAGTCCTACGCGCTGTTCCCGCACATGAGCGTGGAGCAGAACATCGCCTTCGGGCTGAAGCAGGACGGGTTGTCGCGCAGCGCCATCGCCAGCCGCGTCGGCGAGATGCTGGAGCTGGTGCGGCTGGGCACGCTCGGCAAGCGCAAGCCGCACCAGCTCTCCGGCGGCCAGCAGCAGCGCGTGGCGCTGGCGCGCTCGTTGGCCAAGCGGCCGAAATTGCTGCTGCTGGACGAACCCATGGGCGCGCTGGACAAGAAGCTGCGCTCGCAGATGCAACTGGAGCTGGTGTCCATCATCGAGACCTCGGGGGTGACCTGCGTGATGGTCACCCACGACCAGGAGGAGGCGATGACCATGGCCACGCGCATCGCGCTGATGGAGCAGGGGCGCATCCGCCAGGTCGGTACCCCGGGCGACATCTACGAGTCGCCGAACAGCCGTTTCGTTGCCGAGTTCATCGGCTCGGTGAACATGTTCGAGGGCCGCATCGGCGAAGACCACCCCGACCACGTGACCGTGCTCTGCCCGCAGTTCCCGGTGCCCATCTACATCAGCCACGGCATCACCGGCGTGGAAGGGCAGGAGGTGGCGTTCGCGGTGCGTCCGGAGAAGGTCTGGATCACCAAGGGCGAACCCGAGCAGACCTACAACAAGGCGCGCGGCACCATCGAGGACATCGCCTATTTCGGCAGCCACTCGATCTTCCACGTGCGCCTGCCCAGCGGTATCCGCGTGCAATCCAATTTCGCCAACCAGAAACGCTGGGACAGCGAAGGCATGACCTGGGGCGACACGGTGTGGGTGTCGTGGGACGACAACGACGGCGTGGTGCTGACCGCATGAGCGCGCCCGTCGTGCCGGTGCCGCCCGACTCGACACTGCGGCTGCGCCTGCAGCAGCGCTTGCGCCTGCGCTCCCTGCCGGCGATGCGCTGGCTGGTGATCGCCGCACCGTACCTGTGGCTGCTGCTGTTCTTCGCGATCCCGTTCCTGATCGTGCTGCGCATTTCCTTCGCCGAACAGGCGATCCGCAGCCCGCCATACAGCGAGCTGCTGCAGGTCCGCGACGGCGTGCTGACGCTGAAGCTGACCCTGCAGAACTACCTGGCGCTGCTGCGCGACCACCAGTACATCGAGGCCTACTGGGGCTCGATCAAGATCGCCGGCATCTCCACCGCGCTGACCCTGCTGATCGGCTACCCGATGGCCTACGCGATCGCACGGCTGTCGCCGTCGGCGCGCAACATCGCAATGATGCTGGTGGTGCTGCCGTCGTGGACCTCGTTCCTGATCCGCGTCTATGCCTGGATCGGCATCCTCGACAGCAACGGCGTGCTCAACCGGGCGCTGCTGGCGCTGGGCCTGATCGATGCGCCGCTGCACATCCTGTACACCCCGGTCGCGGCCTACATCGGCATCGTCTACTGCTACCTGCCGTTCATGGTGCTGCCGCTGTATGCGACCCTGGTCAAGCTGGACCAGCGCCTGCTCGAGGCCGCCTACGATCTCGGCGCGCCGCCGTGGAAGGCGTTCCTGACCGTGACCCTGCCGCTGTCGCGGCCGGGCATCGTCGCCGGCTGCATGCTGGTGATGATCCCGGCGGTGGGCGAGTTCGTGATCCCGGAGATGCTCGGCGGTCCGGACACGCTGATGATCGGCCGGGTGCTGTGGGGCGAGTTCTTCAACAACCGCGACTGGCCGACCGCCTCGGCGGTGGCGATCGCGATGCTGGCGTTGCTGATGGTGCCGATCCTGATCTTCAACCGCTACCAGCAGCGCCAGCTCGAAGGCGGGCAGGCATGAGCGGCGCGCGCGGCGGCATGGGCACGGTGCTGCGCTGGACGGTGCTGGGCGCCGGCTTCGCCTTCCTGTACCTGCCGATCCTGCTGTTGATGGTGTATTCGTTCAACGCCTCCAAGCTGGCGACGGTGTGGGCCGGCTTCTCCACCAAGTGGTACGGCGAGTTGCTGCGCGACCGGCAGATCCTGCAGGCGGCGTGGATCAGCCTGAAGGTGGCGTTCTGGACCGCCACCGCGTCGATGGTGCTCGGCACGCTGGCGGCGATGGCGATGACCCGCTTCCGCCGCTTTCCCAGCAAGAGCCTGTTCGGCGCGCTGGTGACCGCGCCGCTGGTGATGCCCGAGGTGATCATCGGCCTGTCGATCATGATGATGCTGGTGTCGATGGGCGGCGTGCTCGGCATCCCGCCCAAGGGGGTGATGGCGATCTGGGCCGCGCACGTCACCTTCACCCTGTCCTTCGTCACCGTGGTGGTGTCCTCGCGCCTGCAGGAGCTGGACCGCTCGCTGGAAGAGGCGGCGATGGACCTGGGCGCCAACCGGCTCAAGGTGTTCTTCCTGATCACCGTGCCGATCATCGCGCCGGCGCTGGTGTCGGGTTGGCTGCTGGCGTTTACCCTGTCGCTGGACGACGTGGTGATCGCCAACT
This sequence comes from Xanthomonas sp. 3307, assembly GCF_014199735.1. Classification (NCBI taxonomy): domain Bacteria; kingdom Pseudomonadati; phylum Pseudomonadota; class Gammaproteobacteria; order Lysobacterales; family Lysobacteraceae; genus Xanthomonas; species Xanthomonas sp. 3307. The sequence continues at coordinate 89,854 of NZ_JACHOG010000005.1, forward strand.
TCGTCGCCGGCCCGGATTCGACAACGCTGCCGATGACCGTGTTCTCCTCGGTGCGCATGGGCCTGAAGCCCAAGATCAACGCGCTGGCCACGCTGATGGTGCTGGCGGTGTCGATCGCCGCCGTCGTCGGCTGGTGGTTGATGGCGCGCAACGAGAAGCGGCGTCAGCGCGATATCCAGCTGGCTCAGCAGCAAGCCGGCTAAGGTGTTGCGTTGCTCCGCGTAGGAGCGGCTTCAGCCGCGACTGGGCATTGCCGGTAACGGCCCCGTCGCGGCTAAAGCCGCTCCTACGGGCCTTGCGGAACACTGTGAGCCATCGCACTCGGCATGATCGCCACGCCGCCGCAACTTCCGCCGCGCTAGGCTGACCGGACATTTTCCGAGGAGTCCGCGCGATGCCTTACGACACCGTCAACCCGGCCAACGGCCAGGTCGAATACAGTCTCGAGCTGATGGATGCCGCTGCCGTCGAGCAGCGCCTGGCCGCCGCGGCGCAGGCGTTCCCGGGCTGGGCGGCGACGCCGCTGGAGCAGCGCGGCGCGCTGGTGCGCAAGGTCGGTGCGCAGTTGCGCGACCAGCGCGACGCGATCCAGCGGGTGATGACCGCGGAAATGGGCAAGCTGCGCAAGGAAGCCCTGGCCGAACTCGACAAGTGCGCCGCGGCCTGCGACTACTACGCCGAGCACGCGGCCGAGTACCTGCGCGAGCAGGCGGTGGCCACCGATGCGCAGCGCAGCTACGTGCGCTACGAACCGTTGGGCTGCGTGCTGGCGGTGATGCCGTGGAACTTCCCGATCTGGCAGGTGTTCCGCTTCCTGGCGCCGGCGCTGATGGCCGGCAACGTCGCCCTGCTCAAGCACGCCAGCAACGTGCCGCGCTGCGCCGACGCGATCGCCAAGGTGCTGGCCGACGCCGGCCTGCCGACCGGCGTGTTCGACGTGTTGCACATCGACAACGACCAGGCCGCCGAGGTGCTGCGCGATGCACGGGTGGCCGCGGTCACCCTGACCGGCAGCGAGCGCGCCGGCCGCTCCATCGCCGCCAACGCCGGTGGGCAGCTGAAGAAGTGCGTGATGGAACTGGGCGGCAGCGACGCCTTCGTGGTGCTGGACGACGCCGATCTGGACGTTACCGTGGCCGCGGCGGTGAAGTCGCGCTTCGACAACGCCGGGCAGACCTGCATCGCCGCCAAGCGTTTCGTGGTGGTGGAGGCGATCGCCGACGAATTCGTGCGTCGCTTCGTGGCCGCCACCGCCGAGCGTCGCCTCGGCGATCCGCAGGACGAGGCGACCACGCTGGCGCCGATGGCGCGCCAGGACCTGCGCGACGAACTGCACAAGCAGGTGCAGGCCAGCATTGCCAAGGGGGCCAAGCCGCTGCTCGGTTGCGAGCCCGAGCGCGGCAGCCACGCCGGCTATCCGGCGTCGATCCTCGACCACGTGGCACCGGGCATGCCGGCCTACGACGAAGAACTGTTCGGTCCGGTCGCGGCGATCCTGCGCGTGGCCGACGAAACCGAAGCCGTACGCGTGGCCAACGACACCACGTTCGGCCTCGGCGGCAGCGTGTGGACCGGCGACCGCGCCCGCGGCGAACGCGTGGCCTGTCAACTCGAGTGCGGCGCCGCCTTCGTCAACGCCATCGTCAAGAGCGACGTGCGCCTCCCGTTCGGCGGCATCAAGCGCTCCGGCTTCGGCCGCGAACTGGCCGAGCATGGCATCCACGAGTTCATGAACATCAAGACGGTGTATGTGGCTTGAGGGCGGGGATTCGGGAGTGGGGATTGGGGATTCGCAACAGCGGATCCCCTCCGCTGATGCAGCCCGTGCAACCCAGGCTTTAAACCATCAGGCGCAGCGCACCGCTTCAACGAATCCCCAATCCCCAATCTCCAATCCCGGCTTCACAGCCACCTTGCCCGCTTGAACGCCACATACAGCGCCACGCACACCGCGGCGACGCCGCCGACCATCAGCGGGTAGGCCCAGGGCCATTCCAGTTCCGGCATCTGCTTGAAGTTCATGCCGTACCAGCTGGTGATCAGGGTCGGGGCGGCGAGCAGGGCGGCCCAGGCGCCGAGGCGCTTGACCGTCTCGCCCTGGGCCAGGGTGACCAGCGACAGGTTCACGCTCAGCGCGGTGCCGAGCATTTCGCGCAGGGTGTCGATGGCGTCGTTGGTGCGCACCGCATGGTCGAGCACGTCGCGCACGTACAGCCTTACTTCCTCGGCGATCAGCGGGCCGGGGTGGCGCTTGAGGTGCGCCAGCACGTCCTGCAGCGGCGCCACGCCCAGGCGCATCTGGTTGAGTTCGCGCTTGAGTTCGTACAGGCGGATCGCGGTGTCGCGCCGATAGGCCTCGGCGAAGATGTCCGTCTCCAGGCGTTCCAGGCTCTGCCGGAAGTCGTCGAGGATCGGCTGGTAGTTGTCGACGATGTAGTCCAGCACCGCGTACAGCGCATACGACGGCCCCAGTTTCATCAGCGAGGCCTCGCGTTCCAGCCGCTCGCGCACCGGCGCGTAGGGCAGCGAGGCGCCATGGCGCACGGTCAGCAGGAAGCGCTCGCCGAGGAAGGCGTGGGTCTCGCCGTAGACGATGCGCGCGTCGATCACCTGCGCGGTGTGCACCGCCAGGAACAGCGAATTGCCGAAGGCCTCGACCTTGGGCCGCTGGTGCGCCTTGCGGGTGTCCTCGATCGCCAGTTCGTGCAGCTGGAACTCTTCCTTGAGCTGCTGCAACACGGCGTCGCCGGGCTCGTACATGCCGACCCAGACGAAGCCGTCGTCATGCCCGGCCAGCACATCGCTGATCTGCTCCAGGGCGATGTCGTGGCGGCGGCCGTGGCCGTCGTAGTGCACGCAGTTGATGACGCAGGCGGGATTGGCGGTCGCGGAGGCCATGGCGGGATCGGGTTCGGCGGAGACGCGCGTGGCGAGGTGGCGCGACGGTATCAGGGCTGCGGGCGAGGGCGGGTGAGCGCCCAGGCCAGTGCCGCGTGCACCGGCAGCATCAGTGCGATCCACTGCAGGTTGAACTGCGGCTGCAGCATCGACAGCCAGTGGATCAGCAGCGCGGCGCCGGCCAGCGCCACCACCAGCCACAGCAGCACGTCGAACCAGCGCCCGGGGCGGCGCCCGCGCAGCAGCGCCACGCCGCCGACCAGCAGCGGCAGGCACAGTGGATCCAGCAGCAGCAGGTTGCGGTTGCCCCAGGCGGCGCGATGCTCGCTGAAGCCCCACAGGTACAGCAGGACCGCACCGCCCAGCGCGCACAGCAGCCAGAACGGCAGCGCCAGCGTGGCCAGCCAGCGCGGGCGGCGGCCCAGCGCCAGCACACCGGCCGCCGCGGCCAGCCCGACCAGCAGCCACGGCCACCAGTGCCGCAGCTGTTCCGGCGGCTCCGGCGGCAGGCGCTGCGGCAGCAATTGTTGGCGCGCCTGCACCAGCGGGCGGCCGGCGCTGTTGTGAACCTCGTTCAGGCTCTCGGCCAGGCGCATCGGCACGAAGGCTTCTTCCCAGCGCGACAGCGGCTTGTCGGCATACGGGCCCAGGCCCAGGTCGAAGCCGAGCCACATCCACGGCGCCGGCGAGGCCAGGCGCACCGATTCGCTGCGGTAGGTGTTGCCGCGCGAGCGGCCCGACAGTTGCGCATGCAGCGCCCCGCCCATGGCCCGGTCCAGCGCGTCGCGGACCATCGTGGCGCAGTTGGCGGTGTAGTAGTCGTAGCGGTAGCGGGCATTCTCCGGGCGTGCGCGCCAGGCCAGCGCCTGCTCGAGTGCGCGTGCCTGCGCCGGCGCCAGGTCCAGCCACTGGATGTCCACGCCGCGTCCGGCCTCGCGGTACTGCTGCAGATCCTCCTGCAGCGGCAGTGCGACCAGGTAGTAGCGCATGTCGCCGGCGGCGAAGCGGCCGACGAAGCCCGGTTCGCTGGGGTCGAAGAACCCGAAGTTGTACGAGGTGGCCTGGCCCGTGCGCGGATCCAGCACCACGATGGCGTCGTGGCCGAAGCGCTCGAAGAACACTTCGCCGGGCTGCATCGTGGCCACGCCGATGCGCGGCGCCGGGTCGCTGGCATCGGCCGCGGCGGGCGCAGCCGTAACGGGCGCCGGTGCGGCCAGCGGCGGCGGTGACGCCGGATCCGCGGACGTGATCTGCGCGAAGGCCAGCCCGGCCCACAGGGCCAGCAGCATTCCCAGCCAGCGGGCCGCGCGTCTGCGCGGCACGGCGTGCGTGCTCAAGCGCCGTCCTGCGCAGGCGGCGGCAGGATGGTCACGTGGAAGGCCTGCACCCGGCGCGCGTCGGCCCGCGCCACACGGAATGCGAAACGCCCCAGGGTCAGTTCCTCGCCGGTCTCGGGCAGGTGGCCGATCGCCTCGGTGACCAGCCCGCCGACGGTGTCGTAGTCGTCGTCGGGGAAGTCGGCGCCGAAGCGTTCGTTGAAATCCTCGATCGGGGTCAGCGCATCCACCACGTACTGGCCGTCGGCCTGCGCGGCGATCAGCGACGCCTCGTCCTCGGCGTCGTCGTGCTCGTCGTCGATGTCGCCGACGATCTGCTCCAGCACGTCCTCGATGGTCACCAGCCCGGCCACGCCGCCGTACTCGTCGACCACGATCGCCATGTGGTTGCGCGAGAGCCGGAACTCCTTGAGCAGCACGTTGAGCTTCTTCGACTCGGGAATCAGCACCGCCGGCCGCAACAGTTCGCGCACCGTGCCCGGACCGTCATCGGCGACCACGCCGCGCAGCAGGTCCTTGGCCAGCAGGATGCCGAGGATGTCGTCCTTGTTCTCGCCATGCACCGGGAAGCGCGAATGGCCGGATTCGACCACCTGCTTCATCAGGTCGAGGAAGCGCGCCTCCACCGGCAGCGAGACCATCTGCGCGCGCGAGATCATCACATCGCCGACGGTGAGTTCGGAGACCGACAGCGCGCCCTCCATCATGCGCAGCGTGTCGGCGGCGATCAGGCCATCGTGCTGCGCGTCGCGCAGCACCTCGACCAGATCGTCGCGGGTGTGCGGATCGCCGGAGAACACCGAGGTCAGGCGTTCCAGCCAGCCGCGACGTTTTTCGTGGGATTCGGGGGAGGAGCTACTCGGTCCGTCTTCTGACATGTTCTGTGGGTAGGCGCCCGGTCGAACGGGCGGTAACCCCAAGTCTAGCAGGGCGGTCGCGACAGCATCGCGACGCCGGCGGCGGGCCATCGGCGGCGCGCCGGCCCGGGTTCAGCCGCCGGGGGGCGGAGTATGCAGCGCGTCGGGTGCCGGTGCCGCGCCCGGTTCCTCGGGCAGGTCCAGGCTGTAGCTGCAGCCGGCCAGGGTCTTGCCGGGGTGCGATTTCACCGTGGACACGCTGAGGATGATCGACTCGATCATCGGCTCGCCGGTCTTGGGGTCGTGGACGTCGCGGCTGAGTACCTCGCGGCCGAACATGGCCTTCTCCGGGGTGTCCACCGCCGCTTCCAGGTTCAGGCGCTTGGCCAGCGGCCGCGGGTCGGGCAGGTCCAGGATCGCCATCACGCTGGAGCCGGAGAAGGCGATGCGCTCGCTGCTGTAGCCGAACACCTGGATCGGCCGGGTCAGCGCGTACTCGGTCATGAACAGGTTGGACTGCGGCAGCGGTCGCCAGCCGTGCGCCACCGCCTTCAGCGGATCGGCCAGCAGCGGCGCCAGCGCACTGAAGTCGGCCACGTGCTGGCGGCATTCCAGCAGCGCCGGCAGGTCGATGGCCGGATCGGCGGCCGTGGTGGCGGCAGGCGCTGCCGCCGGCGGCACGGCAGGCGCGGCGACCGCTGGAGCGGCGCAGGCGAGCGCGAGCAGGACGAGCGAGGGACGGATCAACGCACGGAACCTCGAAGGAAAACGGGGCGGCGATCGCCGCGCGGCCACGTTACCGCCGGCGCCTGCGCTTGACCAGCGTGGGAGAGGTGGGCGACACACCGAGCCCCTCTCCCCCCGGGAGAGGGGTTGGGGTGAGGGTCGGTCGCGGCAGAGCGCGCGGGATATCGGATCAACGCTCGCCGGCGTAGGGGTCGGACACGCCGAGGCCGGCGAGGATCTCTCGCTCCAGTTGCTCCATCGCCTCGGCTTCCTTGTCGTCCTCGTGGTCCCAGCCGAGCAGGTGCAGCACGCCGTGCACGGTCAGGTGCGCGTAATGCGCGTTGAGCGGCTTGTCCTGTTCGGCGGCTTCGCGCGCCACCACCGGTGCGCAGATCACCAGATCGCCGAGCAGCGGCAGCTTGACGCCCTTCGGCAGCCCCTCCGGCAGTTCCGCCGGGAAGCTGAGCACATTGGTGGCGTAGTCCTTGCCGCGGTAATGCAGGTTGAGGGCGCGGCCTTCGCGGTCGTCGACCAGGCGGATCGCCAGATCGGCCTCGCGGATGCGGCCCTTCAGCGCCGCGGCGACCCATTTGCGGAAGCTCGGCGCCGCCGGCAGCCCGGCACGGGGCAGGGCGTAGCTGACGCCGACATCGAGGCGGACGGGACCTTTGGTCATGGCGGAACGGCCGGGTGCAGCGGTGGGTGCCACAGTATCGCGCTAACGCGCGCTCAGGGCGACGCCCCGTCGCCGGCGTCGTAGGCGATTTCGATCACTGTCGTGCGGTCGATGCCGGCGTCCGCTGTGCAGTTCCGGTCATGCACGCCTTGTCCTGGAGCGGCAGACGCGCCACTACAGACTCAGGTGACGCATTCGACCAGGAACAGCACGGGCTTTTTTTCGGCGTCTATGCGGTACGCCACGCTGCCCATCGGGCCTTGCTGGCATTGCGGATTGTCGTGCCGGATCTCCACCGTGGCGGCGAAGCGCCCCGAAGCAGAGAGCCATACGGCGGCCTGGCCGCGTTCGAGCAGGCGGCCGACCAGGTAGAGGCTGTCCGCTGGCACCTTGGCGTAGGCCAGCGCGTTGCAGCCGAAGCGATCGCGTGTCACGCCGGCGGTTTCGGCCGCATCGAGCAGCGCTTGCGCGCGGGTGCCGGCGATCCAGGCCAGGCGTTGCGCTTCGTCGCCGCGCGGTGCGGTCGGCGAGGTGCGAGAAATTGCCGCAGCGCGCTCGAGGACGTCGCGCGGCAGGCCGATGCTGGCCGCGTCCTGCACGATCGACAGGCAGGGCGGGGTCAGCGCTTGCGCCAGGGCGATGCGTTGCGGCGCCGGGTTCTGCGCGCGCGGCGGGTCCGACGAATGGCCGCTGGCGCCACCGGCCACGCCGAGCATCGCTGCCAGCAGGCCGGGCCAGGGCCGGATCATGCGGCGGGTCCGGTGGCGCGGTCGACGACGTCGCGCTTCTCGTAGGCGTTGACGATGCGCGCCACCAGCGGATGCCGGACCACGTCGCGCGCCTCGAAGAAGGTGAAGCTCACCCCGTCTACTTCGTGCAGCACCTCGATCGCGTCGCGCAGGCCGGACTTGACGTGCTTGGGCAGGTCGATCTGGGTCAGGTCGCCGGTGACCACCGCGGTGCTGCCGAAGCCGAGCCGGGTCAGGAACATCTTCATCTGCTCGATGGTAGTGTTCTGCGCCTCGTCCAGGATCACGTAGGCGTCGTTGAGGGTGCGTCCGCGCATGTACGCCAGCGGCGCGATCTCGATGACGTTCTTCTCCAGCAGCTTGACCACCTTCTCCACGCCCAGCATCTCGTACAGCGCGTCGTACAGCGGGCGCAGGTAGGGATCGACCTTCTGGCTGAGGTCGCCGGGCAAAAAGCCCAGCTTCTCGCCGGCCTCCACCGCCGGGCGCACCAGGATCAGGCGCTGCACCCGCGATTCGTTCAGCGCTTCCACCGCGCTGGCCACGGCCAGGAAGGTCTTGCCGGTGCCGGCCGGGCCGATGCCGAAGTTGATGTCGTGGGTGGCGATCTGGTGCAGGTACTTGGCCTGGTTGGCGCCGCGGCCGCGCACCGTGCCGCGCCTGACCTTGATCGCCACTTCTTGCGGCTGGTATGCGCGCTGCGCCACCTGGTCGACGTTGGACTGATTGAGCCGCAGGTGGATTTCCTGGTCGTCGAAGGTGACGTGGTCGGCCTCGACATATAGCGCCTGCAGCAGCCGCTCGGCCGCCGCCACCGCCTGCTCCGGCCCGGTCACCCGGTACACGTTGCCGCGGTTGGAGATCTCCACGCCCAGGCGCAGTTCGATCTGCCGCAGGTGCGCATCGAACGGGCCGGCCAGGTTGGCCAGGCGCTCGGTGTCGGCGGGATCCAGGGTGAAGTCGCGTTGCGCAGGGGTGGTCATGGCGGGCGCACACCGCCAGCGGCGGCGTCGAAGAAACGAGGGGCGCAAAGGGTAGCGCGCAGCGCGTAGCCGGGCCAGTGAAGGGCGCGCGGCGGCGCCGTCGTGGTGCGCAGGCCGCCGCGGTGGAGGTGCGCCGTGCGGATCGGCGCGCGCAGGCGCGGCGCCACCGCCGCGATCCTCGCGCCGCGGCGATGGCAACGTTGTCCACAATGGATGTGGATCGATTGTCCAAAAGCCTGTGGACAACCGCGCGAATACCTCGCTGCGCAAGGCCCCGGCCTGTGCTGGCGAAAAAATCGCACCGATCCGCCCGGCAACGCCTGCATGGCGGCGGCGCTGGTTCCGCGGAATCGGTTGCGGCGCGTCTTATCGACGATCGCCAGCGTCGGTGTCGCCTTCGCAGCGCGCCTCGCGGGCCTGCATCCACGCGCCCGCAATCGCGCGTGCGCCGGCGGGATCGTCCACGACCAGGATCAGTTGCCCGTGGTGGTCGCTGTACTGCACGGCGATGTTGATGCCGGCGGCGCCGAGCATGCCGGTCAGCAGGCCGAGCTGCCCTGGCGTTTCCTGGTCCAGGCGCAGGCTCACCACCGGGTGTTCGGCGGCCACGTGGAAACCGCGCGCGCGCAGGGTCTCGCTTGCCGGTGCGGCGGCGTCGAACAGGAAGTGCGCGACCGCGCGTCCGTCCACGCGCCACACGCCACCGCCTTCGATGCTGATGCCGGCCGCGCCGAGTGCCTGGGCCATGGCGGACAGGGCGCCGGGGCGGTCTTCGAGGCGGATTTCGACGTCCTTCATCGGCCTGCCTCCGGCGAACCGTCCAGGCACACGATCGTCGCCTCGCAACGCACCGGCATGGCGCAGCTGTTGGCGACGAAGCACTGCGCGTGGGCCTGCGCGTGCAAGGCCTGCGCGCGGCGCGCATCGCCGTCCGCCGCGATGGTCACCCGTGGCGCCAGTGCCACCTCGCGAAAGCGTCCGCCCTGGCCTGGAACCACCTCCAGCCAGCCCTGGGCCTGGTCCTCGTAGGCCAGCACCCGGATGCCGGCATGCGCGCACAGCGCCAGGTAGGTGAGCATGTGGCAGGCAGCGAGGGCGCCGACCAGCAGATCCTCGGGGTTGTGCAGCGCCGGGTCGCCGCGGAAGCGCGGGTCGGCGCTGCCGGCCAGCGCCGCTTTGCCGGGAACCTGCAGCGTGTAGTCGCGACCGTAGCCGCTGTAGTCGACGGTGCCGTTGCCGCGGTTGCCGGTCCAGTGCAACTGCGATGCGTAGTGGTGGAGCGTGTCGGTCATGCGCCTGCCTCGTGTGGAGAGCGGGCACGGTAGGCGCCGGCGTGGCGCCATGCTTCGTCTAGAATCGAAGCATGAGCGAGGACACCCTGCTTGCGCGCGCCGCCTTCCTGCTCGGCGACCCGGCGCGCAGCCGCATGCTGGCGGCGCTGATGAGCGGCCAGGCGCGTACCGCCAGCGAACTGGCGTTGGACGGCGCGGTGGCGCCGTCGACCGCCAGCCGGCACCTGGCGCAACTGGTCGACGCCGGCTTGCTCGTGGTGGCGCGCCAGGGTCGGCATCGCTATTTCCGCCTGGCCGGCGCGCAGGTCGCCGCGGCGGTCGAGGCGATGATGGGGCTGGCGCCGCCGTCGACGCGGCGGGTCGGTCCGGCGGATCCCGCCTTGCGCCGGGCGCGGGTGTGCTACGACCACCTCGCCGGCGACCTGGCGATCCGCTGGCGCCAGCAGATGGAAGCGCGCGGGCACCTGCTGTGCAGCGATGGCATGGCCCTGAGCGCGTCCGGCGCGGCCTGGTGCGCGGCGATCGGCATCGACGTGGCGGCGCTGCGTGCGTCGCGCCGGCCGTTGTGCCGGCCGTGCCTGGACTGGAGCGAGCGCCGCGACCACGTCGCCGGTGCGCTGGGCAGCGCCATGCTCGGGTATCTGCTCGACAACGGCCTGGCCCGGCGTGTGCCGGATTCGCGGGCCGTGCAGATCGGCCCGCGCGGAGAACGGTTCCTCAGCGCGCTCGAATAGAACGCACCCGCCGCCGCTCAGGCCGCGGCGTCGTCCTCGGCCAGGTGCAGGCGGCCGCGCAGCGAATTGCTCAGCGCCTCGGTGATCGTCACCTCGACGAACTGGCCGACCAGGCGCGGGTGGCCGGGGAAGTTCACCGAGCGCATGTTCTCGGTCTTGCCGGTCAGCTCGGCCGGATTCTTCTTCGACGGCCCTTCCACCAGCACGGTCTGCACGCTGCCGATCATCCCCTGCGAGATCTGCTGCGCATGCGCATTGATGTGCGCCTGCAGCCGCGCCAGCCGCGCGTGTTTGACCGCCTCGGGGGTGTCGTCTTCCAGGTCGGCGGCGGGCGTGCCCGGGCGCCGCGAATAGATGAAGGAGAAGCTCTGGTCGAAGCCCACGTCCTCGATCAGCTTCATGGTCTTGTCGAAGTCGGCGTCGGTCTCGCCGGGGAAGCCGACGATGAAGTCCGAGCTGATCGAGATGTCCGGGCGCACCGCGCGCAGCTTGCGGATCTTCTGCTTGAACTCCAGCGCGGTGTAGCCGCGCTTCATCGCGCTGAGGATGCGGTCGCTGCCGGCCTGCACCGGCAGGTGCAGGTAGTTGGCCAGCTGCGGCACGTCGCGGTAGGCCTCCACCAGCGAGTCGCTGAACTCCAGCGGATGCGAGGTGGTGAAGCGGATGCGGCCGATGCCCTCGATCTGCGCGATGCTGCGGATCAGCAGGCCCAGGTCGGCATGCTGCAGGTCCTCGCCGGCCTCGGCGTCGGCGTAGGGACCGCGGTAGGCATTGACGTTCTGGCCGAGCAGGTTGATCTCGCGCACGCCCTGCGCCGCCAGTTGCGCCACTTCCACCAGCACGTCCTCGAACGGCCGGCTGATCTCCTCGCCGCGGGTGTAGGGCACCACGCAGAACGAGCAGTACTTGGAGCAGCCTTCCATGATCGACACGAAGGCCGACGGGCCTTCGGCGCGCGGCTCCGGCAGGCGGTCGAACTTCTCGACTTCGGGGAAGCTGATGTCCACCTGCGACTTGCCCGATTCGCGCCGCGCGCGGATCAGTTCCGGCAGCCGGTGCAGGGTCTGCGGGCCGAACACCAGGTCCACGTAGGGCGCCCGCTTGACGATGGCCTCGCCTTCCTGCGACGCCACGCAGCCGCCGACGCCGATGATCACCGGCTTGCCGCCGGCCTTCAGCGCCTTCCAGCGGCCGAGCTGGCTGAACACCTTCTCCTGCGCCTTCTCGCGGATCGAGCAGGTGTTGACCAGGACCACGTCCGCTTCTTCCGGGTTGTCGGTCAGCTCCAGGCCCTCGGACGCGGCGAGCACGTCGGCCATCTTGGCCGAGTCGTACTCGTTCATCTGGCAACCGTGGGTCTTGATGTACAGCTTGCCGCGCACCACGGTCGGTGGTGCCGGCCGTGCGCTCGGCAGCGGCAGCAGGGCGGGGACGTCCGCGGCGGCGGTCGCGGTCGGCGAAACAGGGGCGGGCGTCCCGGGCATGGCGCTTATTCCAGACGGGTTGCGGGCGGGCAGCCGGCGACGGCTGCGGTGAGCCACATAGTGTATCGGGAACCGCGCCAGGACGTTGCGCGGTGGCCAGTCCGGCACGGAAGGCGCAGACGGCCGGCGTTGTCGCCGGCCGCCCGGGTGCGGCTCAGCGCACGTAGGGGGATTCGGCGTTCTCTTCCTGCTTGCGCTTGGCCTCGTCGTAGCGCCGCTGCGCCTCTTCGCCGCTCATCCGGTACTTGGGTGCGAGATGCGGCAGCAGCAACTTGGCCCAGGCGGTAGTGATGCGTTCGCTTTCGGTCTGGCAGCGCAGGGCACGGTCCTCGGGCAGCATGCCGCTGGTGACCAGGCGCAGGTATTTGGCCGGGTCGTGCCCGTACAGCATGCACATCAGGTTGTAGAAGCGTTGCTGACCGAGCGAATGCTCGTCGGCGAAGTCGGCCGCGCCGTACTGTTCCTTGGTGTTCAGCATGAAGAACAGACCGGCCAGGCGCAGGTTCTCAGCCAGAATGCTCGGCGACTCGTTGGGGGCCATGAACATCAGCATGAGCGATGAGGCCAACTGATCGGCAGCATCCTCTTCACGGCCGGTGCTGGGCAGCTTCAGCATGTCGATCAGCGCGTGGCCGAATTCGTGCAGCATGATGAAGCGTGCGTTGGCGAGCAGGAAGCGTGCGCTGAAGTTTTGATCCTGGTTCTGTTCGCCGAGGCCGGCGCCGACCTTGACCAGCATGTCCACCATTTCATAGCACATCACCAATTCGTGCTTGGCGGGCGAGTAAAAGGCATTGATCTGGCCGCATTCGGCCGCGATCAGATGCAGCGGCCCCGGCAGCATCAGCATCCCGTCCATCGCGTTGATCTCGGGCAGGCGATGCAGGATGTCGATGTCGACGGCGAAGTCGTGCGCCTCCTTCAGGTCGGGATTCTTCGGCGCGACATACTCGTAGGTGAACTTGACCCCTTCCGCGGCCACTGCATCCGCGGCCGGCGCCGGCGGAGCCCCGGCGGCCTTGTCGGCCTCGGCGGGCGCGGCCTGCTTGGGGTCGGCTGGCTTGGCCGCGGTTGCCGCCACCGGCGCTGCCGCCGTCGGGGCGGCCTGTTGCGCCTTCCAGGTGCTGTATCCCCAGGCGCCGCTGACCGCCAGCAACGCGAACAGCAGAATTGCGATCAAGATCTTTTGCATGGCGATGTCTTCCTTGGCGTCGATGGCGAGTCCGTGCGCGGAGCACACGCAACGCGAATGGTACGGTGCAGACTCTCTGCAGGAAAGCTGCGGCGTCGCTGGCAGGGCTCAGGCGGCGGCGTCCACCGCCAGCGCGCGCTGCACCGCCGGCCGTGCCGCCATGCGTTCGGCGTACGCGCGGGTCGGTGCCGGCGGGTCGAGCAGGCCGAACCCCAGCATCCAGCCCAGTGCGCTGCCCCACAGCACGTCGGCGGCGCTGCAGCGGTCGCCGAGCAGGTAGTCGCCGCGCGCCAGTTGCGCGTCCACCACCGCCAGTACGGTGTCGCAGTCGGCATACGGCGACATCGCCCGCGGCGGCGGGGCGCGCTTGAGCGCGCGATCGACCAGTGCCGGTTCGAAGCAGGCGCCGTAAAACGCCAGCCAGCGCAGGTAGGGGCCGCGCAGCGGGTCGCCGATCGGCGGCGCCATGCCGGCCTCGGGATACAGGTCGGCCAGGTAGGGGTAGATCGCGCCCTGTTCGGTGACCACCGCGCCGGCATGCACGATGGCCGGCACCTTGCCCATCGGGTTGATCGCCAGGTACTCCGGCGCCAGTTGCCCCTGCCGATCGAAGTCGATGCGCTCGATGGCGTAGTCGGCGCCCAGTTCCTCGAGCAGGATCAGCACGCCGCGCGAGCGCGAATGCGGGTTGTGGAACAGGGTGACGTGGCGGTCGGCGGTCATGGGCGGCTCCTGGGTGGTCGGTGCGCACAGCCTAGACCCCATTGCGGACAGCTTCTGTCCGCAATAGCGTGCACCGATGTCATCGCCCGCCGCCCGCCTGTTGCGCCTGATCGCCTTGCTGCAGACCCGCCGCCTGTGGTCCGGCGCCGAACTGGCGGCGCGGTTGGGGGTGGACCGGCGCAGCCTGCGCCGCGACGTGGAGCGGCTGCGCGCGCTGGGCTATGCGGTGGAGGCGGCGGCCGGCGTCGGCGGCGGCTACCGGCTCGCGGCGGGCGCGCAGATGCTGCCGCTGCTGTTCGAGGAGGACGAAGCGGTGGCGGTCGCGGTGGCGCTGCGCGCTGCCTGCGCCAGCATGGCCGGCCTGGAGGACACCGCGGTGCGGGTGCTGGCCAAGCTCGAACCGCTGCTGCCGGCGAGGGTGCGGCAGCGCGCCGAGGCCTTGCAGGGGGCGACCCTGGCGCTGGGCCAGGACCCGCTGCGGCCGGACACGCGGGTGCTGATCGGTGTCGCCAGCGCCTGCCGCGATCGGCGCCTGCTCGGCTTCGCCTACCGCGACCACGGCGGCCGCGCCAGCCAGCGCCTGGTGGAGCCGTTGCGCCTGGTCAATGCCGGCCGCCGCTGGTACCTGCTGGCCTGGGACCGCGACCGTGCCGACTGGCGTACCTTCCGCGCCGAGCGCATCGCGCCGCCCTTGCAGCTCGGCGCGGCGGCGGCGTTGCGCCTGCCGCCGCAGGAACCGGCGGCCATGGTCGATGCGGCGATCCGCTACAGCCCGCAGGCGCTGGGCTTCGCCCTCAGCGTACGGCTGCGCGGTAGCGCCGCCGAGTTGGGCGCGCGCATTCCGCTGTGGTGCGGCACCCTGCAGGACGAAGCCGACGGCCACTGTCGGCTGTCGCTGCTGGCCGACGCGATACCGTGGCTGGCAGCGCAGTTGCTAACCCTCGGCGTGCCGTTCGCCGGGCTGGAGGCTACGCCCGAGGTGCGTGCGGCGCTGCGCGAGGCGCTGAACGCGTTGCTGGAGCAGGTGCCGGAGTCGGTTCCGGTGGGATAGGTGCTACGGCCAGGGAGGGCACACTGACCGCTCGGCCGCGTCGCGGCCTCGAGCGGCCTGGACTTGGCAAGCGCCAGGGAAGTTGGGACACTCGCCGCCATGAAGGGGAAGCTGTGGCTCCTGGGGCTGGGACTCGCCACGTTGACGGCTGCGCCGGCCAGCGCCGGCACCCTGTACAAGTGCACCGGCGGCGACGGCGTGCCCAGCTACGGCAGCAAGCGCGTATCCGGCGCCAACTGCAGCGTGATCGGCCGCTACACCCCTGACCGCCGCGCCGCGCATACCGCCCCGGCGCCAGCGCCGGCCAGGGCCAGCACCGAGCGGCCGCCCAGCCGCGGCGTCATCGCCAACGCCGGCACCGTGGCGCCGGCCACCCTGATCAGCGCGCCGGTCGCGGCTCCTACGCCGGTCACTGCCAATGCCATGCCCAATCGCGTGGCGCCGGTGCCGCCCAGCAGCAGCGGTACGCCACGGCGCCTGGTCAGTGGCCAGCTGTACTCGTACATGAAGGACGGCGTGCGCCACTACACCAGTGCGCGCCCGACCCAGGTCGCCAATCTCGGTGCGGTGCGCACGATCCGCTACAGCTTCATGGAGACCTGCTACGCCTGCGCCAACCCGGGGGTGAACTTCGGTGCGGTGCGGCTGAACACCACCGCCTACCAGAGCGAGATCGCCGCCGCCGCGCGCGAATATGGGGTCGACGAGGCGGTGGTGCGCGCCATCATCCATGCCGAGTCCGCCTACAACCCGATGGCGCTCAGTCGTGCCGGCGCGCAGGGGCTGATGCAGTTGATGCCGCCCACCGCACGCCGCTTCGGCGTCAGCGATTCGTATGATGCAGCGCAAAATATTCGCGGCGGCGTGCAGTACCTGGCGTGGCTGCTGAAGCGCTTCAACGGCAACCTCAGCCTGGCCGCGGCCGGCTACAACGCCGGCGAGGGCGCCGTAGACAAACACGGCGGCGTGCCGCCGTACAGCGAGACCCAACGCTACGTGCAACGGGTGGGCGTGCTCGCCGAGCGCTACCGCGGCGTGCTGGCGACCGCGCATTGAGCCGTCGCCGCGGCCCGGCAGGAGGCGTTGCGCGTCCATTGTCGGCGCGTTAAGGGTTCCGCTACACTGCAGTGGATTCAGTGCGGCTCGACCCCCACCGAGCTGCTGGCAGCCTCACGCTACCCAATCACAGATCGGAGTGCCGGATGGCCAACGATGGGGTCAACGATTCTGTAAACGTAGGACGCCGCCGCTTTCTCACCGCCACCACGTCCGTCGTGGGCGCGGTCGGTGCGGGGTTCGTCGCGGTTCCTTTCATCAAGTCCTGGAATCCGAGCGCAAAGGCCAAGCTGGCCGGCGCGCCGGTCACCGCCGACATCAGCGCCCTGCAGGAAGGCCAGCGCCTGATCCTGGAGTGGCGCGGCCAGCCGATCTGGATCGTCAAGCGCTCCAAGGCGATGCTCGACGCGTTGCCGTCGCTGGACGGCCGGCTCAAGGATCCGGAGTCCACCAACAAGGACCAGCAGCCGGACTACGTGCTGAAGAATCCGGAGTACCGCTCGATCAAGCCCGACGTCTCGGTGCTGGTCGGCCTGTGCACCCATCTGGGCTGCTCGCCGGAAATGGTCGCCGAGATCCGCCCCGAACCCTACGACGCCGATTGGAAGGGCGGTTACTTCTGCCCTTGCCACAAGTCGCGCTTCGACATGTCCGGCCGCGTGTTCCAGGGCGTGCCGGCGCCGATCAACCTGCTGGTGCCGCCGCACCATTACCAGGACGACAACACCCTGGTGATCGGCGTCGACCCGGCCGGGTCCGCGAAGGGAGGGGCGTAAGTCATGGCCGACAACATCCTCACCCGCACCGCGGGCAACGTGTTCGACTGGGTCAACGAGCGCGCCCCCGGGCTGATGCCGTTCTACCGCAAGCACGTCACCGAGTACTACGCGCCGAAGAACTTCAACCTCTGGTACTACTTCGGCTCGTTGGCGATGGTGGTGCTGGTCAACCAGATCGTCACCGGCATCTTCCTGACGATGCACTACAAGACCAGCGCGGCCGAGGCGTTCAACTCGGTCGAGTACATCATGCGCGACGTCGAGTGGGGCTGGCTGATCCGCTACATGCACTCCACCGGCGCCTCGCTGTTCTTCATCGTGGTGTACCTGCACATGTTCCGCGGGCTGATGTACGGCAGCTACAAGAAGCCGCGCGAGCTGGTGTGGATCCTGGGCATGCTGATCTACCTGGTGCTGATGGCCGAAGCCTTCATGGGCTACGTGCTGCCCTGGGGGCAGATGTCGTTCTGGGGCGCGAAGGTGATCATCTCGCTGTTCGGTGCCATCCCGGTGATCGGCAACGGCCTGACCGAGTGGATCATGGGCGATTACCTGCCGTCCGACGCCACCCTCAACCGCTTCTTCGCCCTGCACGTGATCGCGCTGCCGCTGGTGCTGTTGCTGCTGGTGGTGCTGCACCTGGGCGCGCTGCACGAGGTCGGCTCCAACAATCCCGACGGCGTGGAGATCAAGAAGGGCCCCAAGGGCAATCGCTGGAGCCCGAACAAGCCCGCCGACGGCATCCCGTTCCATCCGTACTACACGGTCAAGGATCTGGTCGGCGTCGGCTTCCTGCTGATGATCGGCGCCTTCATCATCTTCTTCGTGCCCGGCTTCGGCGGCCTGTTCCTGGAGCACGACAACTTCACCGAGGCCAACCGCCTGGTGACGCCGGAGCACATCAAGCCGGTCTGGTACTACACCCCGTACTACGCGATGTTGCGGGTGGTGCCGAACAAGCTCGGCGGCGTGCTGGTGATGTTCTCGGCGATCGCGATCCTGTTCCTGGTGCCCTGGCTGGACCGCGCCAAGGTCAAGTCGATCCGCTACCGCGGCTGGATCTCGCGGGTGATGCTGGGAATCCTGGTGGTGTGCTTCGTCTGGCTCGGCGTGATCGGTTCCGGCCCCGGTACCGAGATCATCGAGACCTATATCGGCCGCGTGCTGACCGTGCTGTATTTCGCCTTCTTCCTGACGATGCCGATATGGACCTCGCTGGATCGAACCAAGCCGGTGCCGGAGCGGGTGAGCAGCCATGACTAAGCGCCTGATCGCTGTGTTCGCCGGCTTCGCCTCGGCGCTGCTGCTGTCCGCCTCGGCCATGGCCGCCGAGGGCGCCGCCACCCTGCAGGCCGGCAACGACCTGGGCGACCGCGCCTCGCTGCAGCGTGGCGCCAAGCTGTTCATGAACTACTGTTCCGGCTGCCACTCGCTGAAGTACCTGCGCTACCAGCGCATGGCCGAGGATCTGGGCCTGAGCGAGGACGAGGTGATGCACAACCTCAACTTCACCGGGGCCAAGATCGGCGAACACATCGAGACGGCGATGCCGCACGATGCGGCGACCAAGTGGTTCGGCAAGGCGCCGCCGGACCTGAGCCTGATCGCCCGCGTGCGCGGCACCGACTGGGTCTACACCTACCTCAAGTCGTTCTATCTCGACCAGTCGCGGCCGCTGGGCTGGAACAACAAGCTGTTCGCCAACGCGTCCATGCCCAATCCGCTGTGGGATCTGCAGGGCCTGCAGCAGCCGGTCTACGGCAAGGCCGAGCAGCCGGGGGTGGACAAGCCGGTGGAGCGGCTGCAGCTGGCGACACCGGGCAAGCAGAGCCCGGTCGAGTTCGACCAGACGGTGCGCGACATCAGCAATTTCCTCGAATACGCCGGCGAGCCGGCGGCGTTGAAGCGGCAGAGCCTGGGCGTGTGGGTGGTGCTGTTCCTGGCGCTGCTGACCTTCCTGGCCTATCTGCTGAAGAAGGAATACTGGAAGGACGTGCATTGAGCGGCGGCCGTCTCGGCCGCATCCCGGCTGCACCGTTGCTGAGCCGATCCCCTGTTCATCCTATTGGCTTTTGTGAGCGAGGGTTGCACACTCAGGGGCCGTGACGACCGTCCGCAATGTGCGGGCGGCGTCGATGCGGCCGGCGGATTCCGGCCGTCGGAGAGCCTTGAATGGCGGCGAGTTTGCGCATGCGAAATACCTTGACGTTGTTTTCCTCCACGGATGATGTCCTGTGCCACCGCGTCCGCCTGGTGCTCGCGGCCAAGGGCGTGACCTACGATTTCGTGGCGGTGGATCCGCAGAATCCGCCGGAAGACCTGATCGACCTGAATCCCTACCACTCGGTGCCGACCCTGGTGGAGCGCGAGCTGGTGCTGTACGCCGCCTCGGTGGTCAGCGAGTACCTGGACGAGCGCTATCCGCATCCGCCGCTGATGCCGGTGGACCCGCTCTCGCGCGCGCGGCTGCGCCTGGCGATGCTGCGCATCGAGCACGACTGGGTGCCGCAGGTGCAGGCGATCCAGCTCGGCAACAAGGCCCAGGCCGAAGCCGGGCGCAAGCGCCTGAAGGAACTGCTGACCGCGTCGGTGCCGCTGTTCAAGGCCAGCAAGTTCTTCCTCAATCCGGAGATGAGCCTGGCCGATTGCGCGATGGCGCCGATCATCTGGCGCCTGCAGGCGCTGGACATCCCGCTGCCGAAGGACGGCAAGGCGATCGAGGATTACGGCAACCGCATCTTCCGCAACCCGGGATTCATCCGCAGCCTGACCGACCAGGAAAAGAAACTGCGCGACCTGCCGGCATGATGCTGTCCGCCGCGCCGTCCCCGCTGACTTCCGAGCTGTACCGGCGTTGCGCGCCGGCACGTAGAATGGGCGCATGAGCGACGATACTTCCCGCATGACCAGCCATCGCCCGTACCTGCTGCGGGCGCTGGTGGAATGGATCAACGACAACGGCATGACCCCGCACATCCTGGTGGATGCGGGACTGCCCGGCGTCCAGGTGCCGCCGAGCGCGGTCAAGGACGGGCGGGTGGTACTGAACATCGCCGAGCGCGCGGTGGTGCGGTTGCAGATCGACAACGACGGAGTCAGCTTCACCGCCCGCTTCGGGGGCGTCAGCTACCCGGTGCAGGTGCCGATGTCCGCGGTGCTGGCGGTCTATGCGCGCGAAACCGGGCAGGGCATGGCGCTGCCGGACGACATCCACGGCGCCAGCGAGCCGCAGGGCGACGACACTCCGCCGCCGCCGCGGCCGGGCGGTTCCGACGACGCCGGCAAGCGTCCGCGTCTGCGCGTGGTCAAGTAAGCAGTGGTTGTGCGGCCCCGGTGGCCGCGCGCTGGCCCCGCGAGCTGGTGTTTTTCAGTGTGCGCGCATCGCACGCACCGCGTTCCGTCGTAGGAGCGGCTTTAGCCGCGACGGGCGTTACTGGTAAAGCCGATCGCGGCTGAAGCCGCTCCTACAACAGGCGGGGCGAATCCCTGCGACTGCCCGCTGGACGCGCCGGTGTCGAGGATCGAGGACGGTCGCCGTCCATTCCAGGTGGCACGCGAAGCGGTGTTGACCCACCTTTGCTGTCGCCCAAGAGGCCGCACGCCATCGGTGCGCAGTCGTGATAACTCGGCTCAGTCGCGCTGCGCGCGCGCTTCCTGCAGGCTGCTCACGCTGGCCACCGACGGCCCGCTGAAGGCGATCAGCTGGTCGCCGAGCAGCACCAGACGCCCGCTGTGGCGGTCGGTGCCGTCGTAGGAATAGTCGAAACGGAAGCTGCGCTCGAAGCCGAGCCAGCCGTTGGGCAGACGCCGCAGGCGCAGGCCGGTGCCGTGCACGCTCTGGTCCAGCCACTGCACGTCGGCGGCCTTGCAGGCATTGCGGCCGAGGATTTCGGCGCGTTCGGCGGCGGCGCGCGCGGCGTTCCAGAACGCGAACACCGCGGCGCCGGCGATCATCAACAGGATCAGGCTGGGCATGGCGCCACTGTAGCGAGGCGGCGGTAGGCGGGCAATCTTGGGGCGGTGATTGGGGATTGGGGATTGGGGATTTGCAAGAGCCGCGCCCTTGGGCCGCGTCGCGCGCTGCTTGCAGATGTCTGGGGCGAGGTGCCTTGGCTGACGGGCGCCTCCAGCCCCCACCATGGTCCTGAGCGAGGCGCCTGCATTGCATTGATCACGCGAGGTGTGCGTCCACCGGAGTCCCGGTGTTTAGAGGTGCCCTGGTGTCACGATTGGGCGAACACGCCTTAGCGCTGTGGCTGTGGCTGTGGCTGTGGCTGAGGTTCGGTCTTGGGTGCCTGGTTGCCGGTGGGCGCGGTGGGTTGCGGCGGTGCTGGTACCGCGATGGGGACGGGTGATGCCGCCGCCGGCGTGTTCGGGATCGTGGGTGGTGTGAGTGGTGCCGGCGGGGTGGCGGGCGTGCCGGGGGCCGCCGCGCTGGCCGCGGGCGCGGCTGGCGTCGCCATCGGCGCGGTGGCGGGATCGGTCGGCGCGGTCGGCAGCAGCATCTGCGCCTGCGGTTGCAGCTTCAGCAGGGCGGACCAGTCCTGGCGGTTGAAGTCGCACAGTTCCTCGTGGCCGGGCGTGCATTCGAGCGCGGCGCCTTCGTCGTTCTGGTCCTGCGCCAGCGGCGCATCCAGTTGCAGACGCCCGCTGCGGTCCAGCTTGAGCTTGCGCATGGTCACCGCGTTGAACACGTTGCCGCCGATCAGATACAGGGTCTGGTCGCCGCCGACATTGGCCGCGACCACGATGTCGCAATGCGATTCCCACGGCAGCGGGCGGCCGCGCGCCAGCGCCTCGCGCAGGCCGGCAGCGCCGACCGGCTGCCGACGTCCGCGCAGAAAACACAGCAGGTCGCCGGGCGCGGGTTTTTCCTGCTGCGGGTCGGCAAGGCGATAGGGCAGGCCGTCGGCACCGGCCTGGTAAGCGGCACGGATGTAGTCGATATGGCGGATCGAGGTGTGGAAGCCGGCCACGCCAGCGCGCACCATCACGTAGGACACGAAGGCCGCCGACCACGGGTTGTCGACGATGAAGGCGCGGCAGTCGTTCTCGCGGTAGCGCGACCCGTCCAGCTGCTGGCAGCTCTCGGCGCCGTCGAAGCGGCCCATCGCGCCCAGCGTGCCGCTGTCGCGCCAGTACGTGGCGACGCGCTGCCAGGCTTCGATGCCATCGTCGGCAAGGTCGGCGCGCTCTGCCTCGGTGACGCGCAGGCCGGCCAGGCGGCCGTCGCGATCGATGAACGGGCGCCACCACAGCCGGTGTTCGTTGCAGGCGGTGCGCACGATCGCCACTGCCGCCGGAGTCAGGCCGAAGCGCGGCGGCAGATCGCAGACTTCCGCGGCCGCGGCGCGGCCGGCGGGAAACAGGGCGGCGACACACAGCAGCGCGAACCAGGGGCGGAACATCGGCGAACTCGGCGGGGAGGGGAAAGCGTGCAGCGTCGCAGAGCGGCGTTGGCGAGGCCGTGAAGTGTAGGGCGTGTCGTGCGATGTAGGCAGGTCGCACCGTGCTGGCTGACGCGTTCGCTGGCGATCAGGCGCTTTGCAGCTTGCCCTGGCGCGTGGCGTGACTCATCCAGCGAGGGCTGAAGCGATCAATCTCGGGACCGAGGCATGCGTGCAGACGTGCACGCTTGAGAGAATGTGTCCGCGTTCGCCGCGGGCGAGGGTTTCGCCACAGCGGTCGCCTCGCCACGTGCAGGTCTTGCCGCTACCGCGGGGGCGGGCCGAGTTTCAGCGATAGATCCACCGCCTGCACGTGTTTGGTCAGGGCACCGATGGAGATGCAGTCGACGCCGTCGGCGGCGATCGCGCGCACCGCGTCCAGGTCGACGCCGCCGGAGACTTCCAGCGGGATCGCGCGGTGGAATGGTGCGGCTGCGGCGATCGCCACCGCGTCGCGGCGCTGCTCCGCGGTGAAGTCGTCGATCAGGATGCGGTCGCAGCCGGCCTCTAGCGCCTCGCGCAGTTGCTCCAGGGTTTCCACCTCGACCACCAGCGGCAGTGTCGGCCACTGCGCGCGCGCGGCGGCCACCGCGGCGGGCAGCGAGCCGGCGGCGTGGATGTGGTTTTCCTTGAGCATCACCGTGTCGTACAGGCCGATGCGGTGGTTGCTGCCGCCGCCGCAACGCACCGCGTACTTCTGCGCCAGGCGCAGGCCGGGCAGGGTCTTGCGCGTATCCAGGATGCGCGCGCCGGTGCCGGCGACTGCAGCCACGTAGGCGGCGGTGGCGGTAGCGGTGGCCGACAGAGTCTGCAGGAAGTTCAACGAGGCGCGCTCGGCGCTGACCAGGGCGCGACTGCGCCCGTGCAGCAGGGCCAGCACGGTGCCGGCAGCCACGCGCTGGCCTTCGGCCACCTGCCAGTCGATCCGTACCTGCGGATCCAGCGCCTGGTGGCAGGCGTCGAACCAGGGGCGGCCGGCGATCACCGCGTCCTGCTTGCACAGCAGGTAGGCGCTGTCGGCACGGTCGGGCAGCAGCGCGGCGGTGACGTCGCCGCTGCCGAGGTCCTCGGCCAGTGCGCGCGCCACGTCGGCGGCGATCAGCTCCGCTGCAGGCGCCTGCGGCGGCGCCGGGTCGGGGCTCATTTGGCCGGGAAGTCGGCGAGTTGGGCGGTGCCGATGGCTTCCTCGGCCAGCAGCACTGGAATGCCGTCGTCGACGCGGAACACCTGCTTGCGGTCGCGGGTGATCAGGGCTTCGCGCAGCGGTTGCGCCTGCGCACTGCCATCGGCGCGCTGCACGCCGCCGGCGGCGATGGCGCGATTCAACGCCTCCAGGCCGCGCGCCTCCAGCAGCGCCAGCGGTTGGCGGGTGTCGGGCGAGCAGAGCAGGTCGAGCAGTTTGCGGTCCATCCGGTCTTCGTCTTGCGTGGAAGACGGCTAGAATACGTCTTTAAGGCAGGGGACGGCCATGACCTCCAAGCAAACCGCGCCGCTCGTCGGCATCGTGATGGGTTCCCGCTCCGATTGGGAGACCATGCAGCATGCGGCGCAGAAACTCGATGCGCTGGGTGTGCCCTATGAAGTGAAGGTGGTGTCGGCGCATCGCACCCCGGACGTGTTGTTCTCCTATGCCGAGCAAGCGGCCGCGCGCGGCCTGCGCGCGATCGTGGCCGGCGCTGGCGGCGCCGCGCACCTGCCGGGCATGCTGGCGGCCAAGACCGCGGTGCCGGTGCTGGGTGTGCCGGTGCAGTCCAAGGCGCTCAACGGCATGGACTCGCTGCTGTCGATCGTGCAGATGCCGGCCGGCATCCCGGTAGCCACGTTCGCGATCGGCGTCGCCGGCGCGGCCAATGCCGCGCTGTTCGCCGCGGCGATGCTGGCTCACGACCACGCCGAGATCGGCGCGGCGCTGCGCGAGTTCCGCCAGCGTCAGACCGACGAGGTGATGACCAAGGACGATCCGCGCCAATGACCACCGTCGGCATTCTGGGGGCGGGGCAGTTGGCGCGCATGCTGGCGGTGGCCGGCGTGCCGCTGGGCCTGCGCTTCGCGCTGCTGGATCCGGCGGCCGATGCCTGCGCCGGGCAGGTGGCGCCGCTGCGGGTCGGCGACTATGCCGACCAGGCCGCGCTGGCGGCGTTCGCGGACGCGGTCGACGTGGCGACCTTCGATTTCGAGAACGTGCCGGCGGACAGCGCCGCGGCCCTGGCCGGACAGGTGCCGGTGTTCCCGAGCCCGGATGCGCTGGCGGTGGCGCAGGACCGCCTGGCCGAGAAGACCCTGTTCCGCGAGCTCGGCATCCCGGTGCCGGCGTTCGCCGCGATCGACACCCGCGCGGACCTGGATGCGGCGCTGGCGCAGGTCGGTACGCCCTGCATCCTCAAGACCCGCCGGCTCGGTTACGACGGCAAGGGCCAGTTCCGCATCGCCTCCGCCGCCGACGCCGATGCGGCCTGGGCGGCGCTGGGTGCGCAGGCGGCAAGCGTGGGCCTGATCGCCGAGGCGTTCGTGCCGTTCCAGCGCGAGGTCAGCGTGGTGGCGGTGCGCAGCCGCGACGGCGAATTCCGCACCTGGCCGCTCACCGAGAACTGGCATGTGCACGGTGTGCTCTCGGCCAGCCTGGCCCCGGCGCAGGCCGATGCCGCGCTGGAGCAGGCGGCGGTGGCGCATGCGCGTGCCCTGGCCGAGCGTCTGCAGTACGTGGGCGTGTTCGCGCTGGAACTGTTCTGCCGCGACGGCGAGCTGCTGGCCAACGAGATGGCCCCGCGCGTGCACAACTCCGGCCACTGGACCATCGAAGGCGCGGAAACCTCGCAGTTCGAGAACCACCTGCGCGCGGTGCTGGGGCTGCCGCTCGGTTCCACGCGCATGCGCGGCCACGCCTGCATGCTCAACTGGATCGGCACGATGCCCGATGCCGCAGCGGTGCTGGCGCAGCCCGGCGGACACTGGCACGACTACGGCAAGGAACCGCGCGAGGGCCGCAAGGTCGGCCACGCCACCTTGCGCGAGGACACGCCCGAGGCGCTGGCCCAGGCACTGCAGGCGGTGGGCGAGCAGCTGCAGCGCCAAGCCCAGGTCGCCCCGGTGATCGCCGCCCTGCGCGGCCAGCGCTGAATCAGGAGCAATAGGCCCAGGTTACGCCTGGGCCGGTGACTGGCGGCCACGGCCACCGCTCCTGCGACTCCCCAATCCCGACTCCCCAATCCCCACTCCCGGCTCACCGCAGATTGAACGCCGCGAACTCCCAGTTCACCAGCTTCCAGAACGCCTGCAGATAGCGCGCGCGGTCGCCGGGGTAGTCGGTGTAGTAGGCGTGTTCCCAGACGTCGCAGGCCAGCAGCGGCGTGTCGTCGCCGGTCAGCGGGGTGCCGGCGTTGGCCGTGCTGACCACCGCCAGACTGGCGTCCGGACGCTGCACCAGCCAGACCCAGCCGGAGCCGAACACGGCCAGCGCCATGCGCTCGAACTCGGCCTTGAACCGGGCCACGTCGCCGAAGCTCTTGACCAGGCGTTCGCCGAGCGCACCGCCGGGTTCGCCGCCGCCGCGCGGGCGCAGGCCGCGCCAGTAGAACTCGTGGTTCCAGACTTCGGCCGCCTCCTGGAACAGCCGGCCCTGGGCGCGCCGCAGCAGGTCCGGCAGCGCCAGCTCGGCCAGGTCGCTGCCGGCCAGCCGCGCATTGAGCCGCTCCACCAGGGCGCGCTGATGTTGGCCGTGGTGCTGTTCCACCGCGGCAGCGGACAGGTGCGGGGCCAGCGCCGCAGCGGCGTAGGGCAGGGGAGCGAGTTCGATGGGCATGGATCCTCTGGCGGTTTCGGGCGCGCGTCGCGGTACTGCCGCGCGCAGGGCTTACACTATGCGGCTACGCGAGAGTCTAGCCGACCGCCAAGGTCGTTCTTTCGCCCCAGCAGGAGAGAACCCGCATGCAGGTGATGGAGCGCATCCAGGCCGACGTCGAACGCCATCCCATCGTGTTGTTCATGAAGGGCACGCCGCAGTACCCGATGTGCGGCTTTTCCAGCCGCGCGTTGCAGGCGCTGCTGGCCGCAGGTGCCGACCGCCTGCACACCGTCAACGTGCTCGACGAGCCGGAGATCCGGGCCAACCTGCCGCGCTACTCGAACTGGCCGACGTACCCGCAGTTGTTCATCCACGGCGAGCTGATCGGCGGCTGCGACATCACCATGGAACTGTTCGAGTCCGGCGAACTGCAGCGCATCGTGACCGAGGCCTACCAGTCGTGAGCGCGCCTGCGTCGCCGCAGGCCGGCGCGCTGGCGCAGCGGGTGATCCTAGTCAGCGGTGCCGCCGGCGGGCTCGGCAGCGCCGCGGCGCTGGCCTGCGCCCAGGCAGGGGCCACGGTGGTCCTGCTGGGGCACAAGCCGGCGCGCTTGAACCGGGTCTACGATGCGATCGCCGCGGTCGGCGCCGCGCCGCTGCTGTATCCGCTGGACCTGCTCGGCGCCACTCCCCCGGACTACGCCACCTTGGCCGAGCGCCTGCAGGGCGAACTCGGCCGCCTGGACGGGCTGCTGCACTGCGCCGCCGACTTCGCCGGGCTGACTCCGTTCGAGCATGCCGATCCGGCCCAGTTCGCGCGCGCCCTCCACGTCAACCTGACCGCCGCGGCCTGGCTGACCCAGGCTTGCCTGCCGTTGCTGCGGCAGGCCGAGGATGCCGCGATCGTGTTCGCGGTGGACGATCCGGAGCGGGTCGGCCAGGCTTACTGGGGTGGCTACGGCGCGGCCCAGCATGGCCGCCGCGGCCTGTTGGCGAGCCTGCACGGTGAACTGGCCGCCTCGCGCGTGCGCGTGGCCGGCCTGCAGCCGGGGCCGATGCGCACCGCCTTGCGCGCCCGCGCCTATACCCATCAAGAAGACCTCGATGCGGTCGACCCGGCGCGCTACGCCGGCGCCTGCGTCGAGCTGTTGTCGCCCGCCGGCGCCGCGCACCGCGGCGCGATCTGGAATCCCCTGGCATGACCATTCTGTCGGCAGCGCTGCTGCTGTTCCTGATCCTCGACCCGCTGGGCAATATCCCGGTGTTCCTCAGCGTGCTCAAGCCGCTGCCGGCGCGGCGCCAGCGCGTCGTGCTGGCACGCGAACTGCTGATCGCGCTGGGCGTGCTGATGGGCTTCCTGTGGGGCGGCAAGTACGCGCTGGAAGTGATGCATCTGCGCCAGGAGTCGGTGGCCATCGCCGGCGGCATCGTGCTGTTCCTGATCGGCATCCGCATGATCTTCCCGCGCCCGGAAGGGCTGATGGGCGAGATTCCCGACGGCGAGCCCTTTATCGTGCCGCTGGCCATCCCGCTGGTGGCCGGTCCCTCCGGCATGGCCGCGGTGATGCTGATGGGCAGCAACGAGCCGACCCGGCTGGGCGAGTGGAGCCTGGCGCTGATCCTGGCTTGGCTGGGGACCTCGGCGCTGCTGTTCTCCGGCACGCTGCTGTACAAGTTGCTCGGCATGCGGGTGCTGACCGCAGTGGAGCGGCTGATGGGCATGCTGCTGGTGGCGATCTCGGTGCAGATGTTCCTGGACGGGCTCAGCGCCTATCTGAAGCTGCCAGTCGCCGGCTGAGGCCGCCCGCGGCCGAGCGGTGAGCGCCGTGGGGACGGCGCGGTCCCGGCAAATGTTTCGCCGCATCACGCTGCGCCGCTCGCCGGCCAGCGTGTGAGGTCATGGGAGGGCATCCGGTCGATCGCCGCCACATCCCGGCCGTGATCCTGTCTCCTCCTTGTCGCCAAAAGCGGCCAGGACTGGGATCCAGGTCCTGTGATGTCCGCTTGTGCCGGGTTGTCACGATTTGGCAACAAATTGGCCCTATGGTGTTAAACTCATGTTAACCCTTGCGGGGAATCGGCAAGGGTGACCAGCCCCCATTCCGCGGCCGTGCGCCCTTACTCGCACGGCACTGCCATGCGCATTTCGTCAAACTCCATCGAGGCTATTGCAATGATTCAACCCCGTCTGCGGATGTCCAAGCTCACTCTGGGCCTCGTTGCGGCGCTGGCCGCTGCGCCGGTGTTCGCCCAGAGCACCTCCGCCGGTGTCGGCGGTGTGGTGACCCATGGTGGCCAGCCGGTCGCTGGCGCCGAGGTGACCATCACCCACGTCGAGTCGGGTACGGTCAGCCGCGCCACCACCGATGCCGCAGGTCGCTACAACGCGCGCGGCCTGCGCGTCGGCGGTCCGTACAGCATCACCATCACCAAGTCGGGCGACGGCACCAAGACCGAAGACGGCGTGTACCTGAGCGTCAACCAGAACGCCACCATCAACGCCGACCTGACCGGCGACATGGCCGCGCCGACCACGCTGGAGACGGTCAATGCCGTCGCTATCGCCGGCGGCTCGGAAGTGTTCAGCGCCACCAAGATGGGCTCGGGCACCAACGTCGGCCGCGAGCAGATCGAAGCGCTGCCGTCGATCAACGGCAACATCCAGGACTACATGCGCCTGGATCCGCGCGTGGCCTTCGTCGATCGCGCCTCGGGCACGATCAGCGCCGGCGGCCTGAACCCGCGCTACAACTCGATCAACATCGACGGCGTCTCGGCCAGCGACACCTTCGGCCTGGAAGGCAACAACATGACCACCCGGCGCCAGCCGGTGTCGATGGAGGCCATCGAAGCCATCGACGTCAACCTGTCCAACTACGACGTCAGCATCGCCAGCGCCGCCGGCGCCACCGTCAACGCGGTGACCAAGTCCGGTACCAACGAGTTCCACGGTTCGGTGTACGGCAGCTATCGCGACGGCGACTGGTTCGGCGACAACCCGGACGGCAGCAAGTTCAACGGCTTCACCAAGGAGAAGACCTACGGCGCGACCTTCGGCGGCCCGATCGTCAAGGACAAGCTGTTCTTCTTCGCCAACTACGAGAAGTTCCAGCAGGACGCGCCGGGCCTCGACCTGGGCAGCACCGCGCTGGGCAAGGCCAACGCCAAGTACGGCATGGCCGACGTGACCCGCGCCCAGCAGATCGCCCAGAACTACGGCTTCGACGCCGGCACCCTGGACAGCGACGGCAACACCGATCTGAAGGAATACGCGCTCAAGCTCGACTGGAACATCAGCGACAACCACCGCGCCAGCTTCCGCTACAGCAAGCTCGACCAGAGCAAACTGCGCATCAACGGCGCCGGCAGTTCCAGCCAGGCCTCGCTGAGCTCGTACTGGTACCAGCACGAGAAGTCGGTCGAGAGCTACGTCGGCCAGCTGTTCAGCGACTGGTCCGAGAACTTCTCCACCGAGTTCAAGGTGTCCTACCGCGACTACTCCGCGATCCGCGTGGTGCCGACCAACGCGCCGAGCATCGCCGTGTACTTCGACGGTTCGGTCGCCAACCCGACCGGCGACGTGCTGTACCTGGGCACCGAGACCAACTCGCAGGGCAACATCCTCACCACCAAGACCTGGAACTACTACGGTGCGGGCACGCTGACCCTGGACAACCACAACCTGAAGTTCGGCGTCGACTACAGCACCAACGACATCTACAACCTGTACGGCCGCAACACCTGGGGCGTGTACACCTTCTTCGGCCTGGACAACTTCGCCAGCGGCCGCTGGAGCTCGTACCAGCTCAACCAGGAGCGTAGCCCGGGTTCGATCGCGGCCGACTACAAGAACAGCAACCTCGGCCTGTTCGTGCAAGACACCTGGTACGTCAACAACAACCTGACCCTGACCCTGGGTCTGCGCGGCGATCGTGCGAAGGTGAGCCCGGATCCGACCTACAACGCGGCGGCGCAGGCCTACTTCGGCTACGACAACAGCAAGGTCTTCAACGGCGACTTCCTGATCCAGCCGCGCGTCGGCTTCAACTACACCTTCGACACCGACCGTCCGACCCAGTTGCGCGGTGGCGTGGGCCTGTTCCAGGGCGATGCGCCGCAGGTGTGGATCGGCAACAGCTACTCCAACACCGGCTTCAACTACAACGCCTACAGCTATACCGCCTACAACCCGGCACTGCCGTTCAGCCCGAACAAGGACACCCAGCCGGTACCGAACGCCCCGGGTTCGGCGACCCAGGGCGTGAGCTTCGTCGGCAACGACTTCAAGCTGCCGTCGCTGTACAAGGCCAACCTGGCCCTGGATCACGAACTGCCGTGGTACGGCATCGTGGCCTCGGCCGAGCTGCTGGTGACCAAGGTCAAGGACGGCCTGTACTACAAGAGCCTGAATATCGGTCGCGTCAATGGCCAGGGCCAGGATCCGAGCGCGGCCTACTATGGTCCGGACGGCCGTGCGCTGTACTGGAACCCGGCCCGTACCGGGCGTCCGTGGGCGACCGGCGACAACCGCTACAACCGCAACCAGGCGTATAGCGACGTCTACCTGATCGACAACACCGACAAGGGCAAGACCCAGCAGTTCACCGTGTCGCTGTCCAAGCCGTTCAGCGAAGGCGGCGACTGGTCCTGGACCCTGGGCTACACCTACACCCACGCCACCGAAGTCGGCTCGCTGACCAGCTCCACCGCCAGCTCGGGCTGGGGCTACCAGTACGCCTTCAACGCCAACTCGGAAACCGAGAACACCTCGCGCTACGAGATCAAGGACCGCATCTCCGGCTCGCTGGATTGGAAGCACATGTTCTTCGGCGACTACGAGACCCGTGTGGGCCTGGTCTACGAAGGCCGCAGCGGCCGTCCGTACAGCTACGTGTTCAACGGCGACGCCAACGGCGACGGCCGTTCGACCAACGACCTGTTCTACGTGCCGAAGGGCCCGGGCGACGTGCTGTTCGGCACGCTGAGCAGCACCGGTGCGTTCACCGCCAACCCGGCCCTGCAGCAGCAGTTCTTCGACTGGCTGGCCAAGAACCCGCAGCTGGCCAAGTACGCCGGCAGCTACGCCCCGGCCAACGGCTTCCGTTCCGGCTGGATCAACACCTTCGACGTGCGCATCACCCAGCAGCTGCCCGGCTTCTTCAAGGGCCACAAGTCCGAGGTCTGGCTGGACATCCAGAACGTGGGCAACCTGCTGAACAAGAAGTGGGGCCGGATCTACGACTACGGCTTCTACGCCGACGCCCGCGTCGCCAACCTGCAGGGCATCTATCAGGGCAAGTACGTGTACAACACCCTGTACACCGACCAGCCGACGGCCGCCAACGCCGACGCCGATGGTTTCAACACCGGCGTGTCGCAGTGGTCGCTGCAGTTGGGCTTCCGCTATCAGTTCTGATCGCGGCGCAGGCTAGCTGAAGCGTTGGGAACGGCCGGGGCGACCCGGCCGTTTTCTTTTTGTGGGGGCTGACGTTAAAGTCGCCGGCTGACGACACCGACAAGACATTCGATATGACGACCAGCAATACGGCCGCGCGCGCGCTGCCGGTAGTGGATGCGCGGATCTACCCGCGCGGCGGCCTGGACATCCTCTCGCGCGTGGAAGTGGCGCGCCTGCGCGATGCCTCCAGCGGCGGCCTGCACGAGTTGCTGCGGCGCTGCGCGCTGGCGGTGCTGACCAGTGGCAGCGCGTCCGACGATCCGCGCGCGGCGCGCGACCTGTATCCCGACTTCGACATCCAGGTGGTGCAGCGCGACCGCGGTGTGCGCATCGATCTGCTCAACGCACCGGCGATGGCCTTCGTCGACGGCGAGATCATCAACGGCGTGGCCGAGCTGCTGTTCGCCGTGGTCCGCGACCTGGCCTACATGGCCATCGAGCTCGGCCCGGAATCGACCACCGACCTGCAGTCCAGCGAAGGTATCACCAATGCGGTGTTCGGCCAGTTGCGCAACGCGCGCATCCTGCAGCCGAACGATCCCAAGCTGGTGGTGTGCTGGGGCGGCCATTCGATCTCGCGCGACGAGTACCTGTACACCAAGCAGGTCGGCTACGAGCTGGGGTTGCGCGGGCTGGACATCTGCACCGGCTGCGGCCCGGGTGCGATGAAGGGGCCGATGAAGGGCGCCACCATCGCCCACGCCAAGCAGCGCAAGCACGACAACCGCTACATCGGCGTGACCGAGCCGGGCATCATCGCCGCCGAGTCGCCGAACCCGATCGTCAACCATCTGGTGATCATGCCGGACATCGAGAAGCGCCTGGAGGCCTTCGTCCGCATCGGCCACGGCATCATCGTGTTTCCCGGTGGCGTCGGTACCGCCGAGGAGATCCTGTACCTGCTCGGTATCCTGCTGCGCGAGGAGAACCGCGACCTGCCGTTCCCGCTGATCCTCACTGGCCCGACCATCGCCGCGCCGTATTTCGAGCAGATCGATCGCTTCCTGCGCCTGACCCTGGGCGAAGCGGCGACCTCGCGCTACGAGATCGTGGTCGGCGATCCGGTGGCGGTGGCGCGCAAGATGGCTGCCGGCATCCAGCAGGTGCGCACGCACCGCAAGGAGCAGAAGGACGCGTTCTACTTCAACTGGTCGGTGGACATCCCGCTGGAATATCAGCGTCCGTTCGAGCCGACTCACGAGGCGATGGCCGCGCTGGATCTGCACCATGGCCGTCCGCCGCACGCATTGGCCGCTGACCTGCGTCGCGCCTTCTCCGGCATCGTCGCCGGCAACGTCAAGGAAGACGGCATGCGCCGCATCGAGCAGCATGGCCCGTTCGAGATCCATGGCGATGCGGACATGATGCAGGCGCTGGACGAACTGCTGCGCGCCTTCGTCGAACAGCGCCGCATGAAGATCTCCGGCGAGTACCGGCCCTGCTACCGGGTCATGGCCTGAGCCCGATCCGGATCGTCGCGACGAACCAGGCGCCATCGCTGGCGGTGTGCAGCGAGGCGCCTTCCATGCTTTCCAGGCGCGTGCGCAGGGCCGACAGGCCGACGCGGTGACCGCGACCGATGTGCGGCGACAGGCCGCCTGCCGGCACTGCGTTGCGCACCCGGATCTCCAGGGCGCCGTCGCGTTCGCCGATGGCGATGCCGATCTCGCCGCCCTCGGCAGTGCATTCGATGCCATGATGCACGGCGTTCTCCAGCAGCGGTTGCAACGACAGCCGCGGAATCCGCACCGGTACCGACATCTCGGGTAAATCCCACTGCACGCGCAGGCGCGGCCCGAAGCGGATCGCCTCGATGTCCAGGTAACGCCTGGCCAGGTCGATCTCGTCCTGCAGGTCGACCAGGTCCGGCGCCGCCAGCGCGGCGCGAAACAGGTCCGACAGGTCCATCAGCAGCTGTTCCACCTGCTGCGGTTGCCGGTGCACCAGCATCACCGCGGTGTTGAGCGTGTTGAACAGGAAGTGCGGCTGCACGCGCGCGGTCAGCGCGTCGATCTCGGCCTGCTTGGCGCGTTCGACCAGTTGCTTGATGCGCACATGGTTGTGCAGCGCGGCCATGCCGAGCAGGCCGATCAGCAGGGCGATGCCGGACAACTGCAGCGACAATGCCAGCCATGCGCGGCTGGAGAGCTGCCAGTAGTCGCCGAAGGCATACAGGATCACCCCGCTGATCAGCCAGGTCAGTGCCTGCATCAGGCCCAACGTGGCCACGGTGATGGACAGGAAGCCGCCTCCGGCCAGCGCCCGTCGCAACAGCAGTAGGCTGGCCAGGGTCAGCAGCGCGACCCACTGGATGCCCAGCGATGCCAGCCCGAAGTAGACCCAGCGGCTTCCGGCCATGCCCGCGCCCGGGACCGGGGTCAGGGCCAGGATGGCGGCGATGCATTCGCCGGCCATCACGATCCAGATCAGGGTCGAGGGTTGCTTGAGGACCTGCAACTGGTCGTTGGAATAGGCGGAGGCGGGCATCGGGGCGGAAGGCGGTGGGGCAGGGCCGAGGTGCATCATGCCGGCTGGCGCCGCGCCGCGCACGGTCCGTCCACTCCCCCATATCCGCCATCCGTCGGCAACGGCTGGCGCGTGGGCGGTCCGGCCGCTAGCGTGGCCGGCGGGAGAATCTGGGGAAGACTATGGCGGTTCCTTGCGAGCGTGGCCTTGCCGAGCGGACGCAACGTGGCTTCACGCTGGTGGAGCTGATGGTCACCGTGGCGGTGCTGGCCATCATCATGGCGCTGGCAGTGCCCAGCTTCACCGGCCTGATCCGCAGCAACCGCCTGACCAGCGCCGCCAACGAGCTGATCGCCGCGGTGCAGTTGACGCGCTCGGAAGCGGTACGCCTGAACGGTGGTGTCAGTCTCTGCCGTAGCGACGACGGTGCCACCTGCGCCAGCGGCGGCAACTGGACCCGTTACCTGACCGTCGCCCGCGATGGCACCGTGCTGCGCAGCACGACCCTGCGCACCGGCCTGGTCGTCACCAGTAGCACCCTGGATGCCCTCGGCGACAAGCTGACCTTCGGTGCCGACGGCATTGCGCGCAACAGCAGCGGTACGCCAGTGATAGGCGGCATCGTGGTCTGCATGGCGGTTACCAACCCATCCAACAATGTCCGGAGCGTCAAGCTGATGGGCGGCAGCCGCGCCCAGGTCACATCGACATCCGACGGCGGCAGCTGTACCACCACCGGCTGAGCCGGTTCCGGCAAGCGGAGACACCATGAAGCGGTTCCAGAGCGGCAGACACATGGCAGGCGTCACCCTCATCGAGGTGATGATCTCGGTGTTGATCCTGGGAGTGGGGATGCTGGGCGTGGCGGCGATGCAGACCACGGCGCTGCGCAACAACCAGAGCGCGCTGCAGCGCAGCCAGATCGTCATGCAGACCTACACGATCCTCGATGCGATGCGCGCCAACCGCAGCGCGGCGATGCTCGGGGCCTACAACACCGGCAGCATGCTGTGCACGGCGCCGGCCGCGGGCGATCTGGTGGCGACCGACAAGTCGGTCTGGCTCAACGGCTTGAAGGATGCGATTGGCGGCGACAAGACGACGACCTGCGGTTCCATCGCCTGCAACGACGGCAATTGCACGATCACCGTGCAATGGGACGACAGCCGCGGAATGAACTCCAGTGCTAACGGCAACATCAGCGGCAGCGCGACCCAGACCCTGAGCACGACGGCCCAACTGTGAACATACGTATCGCGCTTACGCCGCCGCGGCGCCAATCCGGCTTCAACCTGATCGAGCTGATGATTTCGATGTTGCTCGGCCTGCTGGTGGTCGGTGCGGCGATCGGCATCTTCCTGTCCAACCGCCAGACCTATGCGGCGACCGAGGGCCTGAGCCGGATCCAGGAGTCGGCGCGGACCGGCTTCGAGATGATGGCCCAGGACATCCGCGAGGCCGGCGGCAATCCCTGCGATTCCGGATTGCCGGTGGCGAACGTGCTGAACAATCCGACGGCGAGCTGGTGGATGAATTGGGCGTTGCCGCTGACCGGTTACGAGAACACCAGCCCGTCCGGCCTCTCCATCACGTCAGGCACTGACGTGATCCAGATCCTGTCCGCCGGTACCGGCGGTGCGACCGTGACGGCGCACAACCCCGTGAACCAGACGCTGACGCTCAACGCGGCAGCGCCGGATCTGCACAGCAACGCGATCATGCTGTTGTGCGACCGCCAGCAACTGGCGGTGCTGCAGGTGAACAGCGTTTCCGGCACCACCGCCAATTACTCCAGTGGTGGGCTCAACGCCTGCACGCGGCTCGGGCGCCTGCCGGGCGTGTGTGTCGCTGGTTCGAACAATTACCAATACGAGATCAACTCCATCCTGACCGAAGTGCGGGCCGTACGCTGGTATGTGGCCGCCAGTAGCGGCGGGGCAGGGGGCACGTCCCTGTATCAGGAAGTGATCGCGCCAGGCGGCACGAGTCAGAAGAACGAAATCGCCGATGGCGTCACCGGCCTGCAGTTCAAATACCTGTCCACCGGCGGCACCGCCTATGCCGATGCCAGCGCCGTGGGCAATTGGGCCAACGTCATCGCGGTGCAGATCAGCATGACCGTCAGCGCCAACACGGCGGCCGGCGCAAACCAGCAGCCGGCGACACGGACTTTCAGCACGATCGTGAGCATCAGGAACCGGAACCCGTGAACATGTCTC
This sequence comes from Xanthomonas sp. 3307, assembly GCF_014199735.1. Lineage (NCBI taxonomy): Bacteria > Pseudomonadati > Pseudomonadota > Gammaproteobacteria > Lysobacterales > Lysobacteraceae > Xanthomonas > Xanthomonas sp. 3307. The sequence continues at coordinate 125,761 of NZ_JACHOG010000005.1, forward strand.
CGTCGCCCCGCCGGCAGGCCGGCATTTCGCTCATCGTCGTCCTGCTGCTGTTGCTGGTGATGACCCTGTTGGGACTGGCCGTGCTGCGCGGCACGCTGCTGCAGGAGCGCATGTCTTCCAACATGTACGACCGCAGCCTGGGATTCCAGGCCGCCGAAAGCGCCTTGCGCGATGCGGAGAAGGTCATTCAGACCGCCGCTGCGGCCGGCAATACCGTCGGCTTCAACTGCTCGTCAGGCACCACCGTATGTCCGGCCGTGCCCAGTAACACGTATACCGGCAATGCCTCCAGCGGCTGTGCGCTGGGCACCCAGGAGTGCTGGGTGAACGGCACGGTGGCGCCGAAGGGCCAGGCAGTGCCGGCCCAGTACTACATCCAGTATCTGGGCCAGCGCACCAGCGAGGATCAGTTGGGCCTGGGGTCGAGCATCAACCAGAACCAGTATGGCGGTACCGGCGGCACGTCGCTTGAAAAATACTATCGGGTGATCGCGCGTAGCGGCGATCCGTCCGCGTCCAATGGCCGCGCCATTGTCGTGCTGCAGACCAACGTCACCGTCAAGTAATGGAGCCCTCTATGACCAGTCGAGCGAAGAAGACGACATACCGGGACTGGCTCCTTGCCGTGGTGGCCGGCCTGTTCATCGGTACCGTCGGTGGGGCCGGCGCGGATGTGGATGTCTCGCAGTCGCCGCTGTATGTCGGTAGCGATGTGCCGGGCAACCTGGCCTTCGTGCCGTCGGTGGAATTTCCGACGGTCATCAGCAAGGCGAATCTGTCCGATACCTATTCGGTGACGAGCAGGTTCGTCGGCTATTTCGACTCCGAGAAGTGCTACAGATACCACTACAGCGACACCGAGAGCGACCGCTACTTCTACCCGGTCAGCCTGCTCGGTAACAATCCGAGCAGCTATGCCTGTACCGGTGCGGGCGTCTGGGCGGGCAACTTCCTCAACTGGGCCGCGACCCAGACCATCGATCCGTTTCGCTCGGCGTTGACCGGCGGCTATCGTTCGCGCGACACGGCGAGCGAGACGCTGCTGGAAAAGGCGGTCGCCGATCGCACAGCGACCAGCAATTTTCCGCGTCGTTCGATCAGCAACAATGCCACGCTGATCGCGGGGGGGACGGGTGCGCAGTGGCAGAATTTCAATATGCGCATCGACGGGCTGGGCAACCAGATGTTCTTTGCCAACGGAAGCCTGGTCGATCCCTCCTCGAATCAGCAAATCGCCTACGATCCGAGCAAGCATGCCCTGAATGGCAGCTTTCTCAAGCCGGACGGCTCTCCGTGTAACACGCTTTTCAACATAGGCTGCGTGCGCGACACCACCTTGACCTTTCAGGTCTCGGTGCGGGTCAAAGTGTGCGATGCCAGCTTGGGCGCGGGGTACCTTGAAGACAACTGCGTTGCCTATCCGAGCGGCTATTACAAGCCTGAGGGCTTGATCCAGCAGTATGCCAAGCGGATCCGTTACAGCGTCTTCGGCTACAAGAACACGGATGATCCTTCCGTGGACAGCGGTGTCTTGCGTGCTAACCAGAAATTCGTAGGCCCCTATACCTACAATCCCGACCAGGGAACGCTCGCGAATACGGCGCGAGAGTGGGATCCGCAGACGGGTGTCATCTACCAGAATCCCGATGCCTCCGACGCCGCAGCGACAACGTCGGCAATCGGCGGAACAGACCCCCGGTATCAGGTCGTCAACAGCGGCGTCATCAATTATCTGAACAAGTTCGGTCAACTCAATACCGGCAAGAACGTCAAGTCGTACGACGATGTCAGTGAGCTCTATTACGCCGCAATCCGCTATTTCAAGCACCAGGGCAATATCGCGGCCTACTCTTCGTTGAGTGGGAACGCGCAGCAGCGATACCAGCAAACCGATGGTTTCCCGGTCATCACCCAGTGGAACGATCCGATTTCTTATCGCTGCCAGATCAATGTGATCTTGGGAATCGGCGACACCAATACGCATTTGGACAAGAATCTGCCAGGCAACACCACCAATTTGAGTGGCGAGCCGGCCACGCCGCCGGAAGTGACCCGCGATACCTCGGTCAGCGTCATCGACCGCATGACGCAGATCTGGCGCAAGGAAGGCAAGTCTGCCTCCGACGCCGCCTCCAGCGCGGTCACGCCGCAGTTCAATAGCGACAAGAACTCCGCCTACATCGCGGCGCTCGCCTACGACGCGCATACCAAGGATCTGCGCCCGGACAACGCCAGCGACGGTCTGGCCGGCAAACAGACCCTGTCCACACACTGGGTCGACGTGGTGGAGTATGGCGATTACAAGTCGCCGAACACCAACCAATATTGGCTGACCACGAAGTACGGCGGTTTCCGTGTGCCGGAAGGCTACGATCCGGAGACCAATATCAGCGCCTTGGCGGACTCCACCTGGTGGGACGGCAGCTCCTACGTCAATGGCAATACCAATTACAAGAAGCCGGACAATTACTACCTCGCCGCCGACGCGGAAAAGATGGTGGCCAGCCTGCGCCAGGCGTTCGAGCGCATCCTGGAGGAGATGAAGGGGTCCGCGGCGTCCCTCGCCAGTAACACGACCAAGCTGGAGGCTGGGGCGCGGACGTACCAGTCGGTGTTCTACAGCGGTACCTGGCGTGGCGATGTGGTGGCATACGACGTCAACCAGACCACCGGCGCGCTGACGCAGGCGTGGAGCGCGAGCGCGCAGTTCCCGGCATGGGATACCCGGACAATCAAGTTCGTCAACTCGAACGGGAATCTGGACAACTTCGCCTATGGCAAGCTCTCCGGAACGCCGTTGTCGTCCGCAACGCAGAACCAGATTAACTATCTGCGTGGCGATCGCTCGCAGGAGAAGGCCAACGGTGGCGTCTTGCGTACCCGTACGGGCATCCTGGGCGACATCGTCAATTCGCAGCCGGTCTATGTGGGAGCGCCCAATCCGCGTCTTTACACGACGGCGACGTTCAACGGCGCCAGCACGTATGCCTCCTTCGCCGCGGCCAAGTCCACACGCGCGCCGATGATCTATGTCGGTGCCAATGACGGCATGCTGCATGGGTTCGATGCCAGCACCGGCGCGGAGAAGTTCGCCTTCGTGCCGAAAGCGGCGATGACAGGACTGCTCGACTACACCGATCCGAACTACCAGCACCGGTATTACGTGGATGGCGAACTCACCGTGTCGGACGTCTACTCCGGGAGCGGCTGGCGCTCGGTGCTGATCGGCACTATGGGGCGTGGCGGCAAGGGTATGTTCGCGCTGGATGTCACTGACCCCAACAACATCACGCTGCTGTGGGACAAGACCTCCACCACCACCGACCTCGTCGGGCTGGGGAACAATCTCGGCAAGCCGATCATCGGGCAGCTCGCCAACGGGCAGTGGTACGCGATGCTCGGCAATGGCCCCAACAGCAGCGGCGATTCAGCGGATCTCATCTTGGTGAACGCCATCACTGGCGCGTCGAGCCGCATCCAGACGGGGGCGAGTGGCAACAATGGCCTGTCCGCTGTATTGGCTTGGTCGTCCAACAACGATTTCATCGTCGATCGCCTATATGCCGGGGATCTCAACGGGAATGTCTGGCGATTCAACATGACCGGCACGAGCGGTACCGCGAGCAGGCTGTTCTCCGCCAGCTATGGGGCGAAGGCGCAGCCGATCACCGCGGCGCCCACGGCGGCGAAGGACCCGGCGACGGGCTTGACCTGGGTGTTCTTCGGCACCGGCAAGTATCTTTCCAGTGGCGATATCGGCAACAAGGACGTCCAGTCCTGGTACGGCCTGATCGACCGCGGCAGCACCATTCCTTCCAATCGCACCACCCTGAACAAGGTCAACATCCTGGAGGAAGGCACCGTCAACGGCTTTGCCGTGCGCGTGATCGAGGACAAACCCAGCGCCGGACAGGACGGCTGGTACATGGACTTGCTGTCGCCTCCCGGCACGCCGCAGGGCGAGCGCATGGTGGTGTCCAACTTCTTCCAGGGCACTGCGCTGATCGGCACCACGCGTATTCCGGATTCGGGCGATGTGTGCAGCCCGAGCGGCAAGGGTTTCGTGATGGCGATCAACCCCTTCACCGGCGGCCGTCTGTCGCAATCCTTCTTCGACCTGGATGGCAGTGGCGGATCCAGCACCGGCGATACACTCAATGGCACTCCCGTCTCCGGCATTGGCCTGAACAGCAGTCCCAATAGTCCGATCTTCATCGGTAACCAGATGCAGATCGCATTGGACAACGCGAGTACGACCACGCTCGGTACCAACAGCAGCGCGCTCAGCATGAAGCGCGTGTCCTGGCGCGAACTCCTGAGGAACAATTGATGCGATCACTCACTTTCACGGCCCGTCGTCAGCGCGGCTTCACCCTGATCGAACTGATGATCGTGGTCGCGATCGTGGGTGTGCTGGCGGCGATCGCGTTCGCTAGCTATCAGTCGCACGTCGTCAAGGCGCGCCGTTCGGCTGCGTCCGTGTGCTTACAGCAAGGGGCACAGCTCATCGAGCGCTACTACACCACCAAACTGACGTATGAAGGCGTCCCCAAGCCGCAATGCGGAACTGATGCCGTGCAGTTCTACAACGTTGACTTCACTGGCACGCCGACCGCCAACACGTTCAAGCTGACCGCAACACCGACCGGCCCGCAGTTGGCCAAGGACACGCAGTGCGGTTCGCTGAGCATCGACCAGAAGGGTGCCCGCACCACGTCCACCGGCGCGGGCGAGGGCACCTGCTGGTAGGGAGGGCGGCTAGGGCAAGGGCATGGCGGCAGTCGCAGAAGTGGGCTCTCCCACCCCTTGCGGTCGGCATGAGGCCTCTATACAATGCGCCTCCCCGCCCGAATAGCTCAGCCGGTTAGAGCACTTGACTGTTAATCAGGGGGTCGTTGGTTCGAGTCCAACTTCGGGCGCCAAATCCGCAAAGGCCGCGAGCAATCGCGGCCTTTGCTTTTGCGTGTCAGTCCGGCGTCCGGCAGGGCATCGGTTCCGTCGTTTTCCGGGCGCGGATGCGCCCGGTGTTGTTCACCACTACCGCGGCGCGTAGCTGCCCCCGCTCGCAGATGTTGACGGTCAGGTTGCTGCCGGCGCTGCGGCCATCGGGCAGGAAGCGGATCGAGGGTCGGCCGCGGTTGGAGCGCAGGACCAGGGTGCCGGCGCCCGGTGCGTTGCCTTCGCTGAGGATGCTGTCCGGCGCGATGGGCTGGCCTTGCCGTTCCGGGTCGCGGAACACCAGCCAGCCCTGGCTCCAGTCGCTGTCGCTGCGGCAACTGCCGTCTCCGTTGGACGGGCAGGCGCTGACCGGGACGCCTGAACTGATGGCGCTGCTGCGCGCCAGGGCGAGGTGTGCGCTCAGCTGGTGCGTGGCGGCCGTCAAGCGCTGGTTTGCCAGCATTTCCCGGAATGCTGGCAGGCCGATGCCGGCGACCAGGCAGATTACCACCATCACGATCATCGCCTCGAGCAATGTGTAGCCTTTGACCGCAGCGTTGCGCATGTCCGTCGTCTCCCGTCCCGGTGCGAGGTCGCCAGTCTCGCGGCGGGGCGGCAGGGCTTGAATGAGGGGGTTGTGCGTTCCCATGTAGGAAATCCCCCCGGCGCGGGGTCGGCCGACGCTGTCGCCCGCGCTTTCCACCTTGAGGCTTGTGCATGTCCGACCGTTTCCAACTCGTATCGCCGTATTCGCCGGCCGGCGACCAGCCGCAGGCGATCGAGAAGCTGGTGGCCGGCTTCGAGGCCGGCCTGGCCAAGCAGACCCTGCTTGGCGTGACCGGGTCGGGCAAGACCTACACCATCGCCAACGTGGTCCAGGCGATCCAGAAGCCGACCCTGGTCATGGCGCCGAACAAGACCCTGGCGGCGCAGCTGTACGGCGAGTTCAAGGCGTTCTTCCCCAACAACGCGGTCGAGTACTTCGTCAGCTACTACGACTACTACCAGCCCGAGGCCTACGTGCCGTCTTCGGACACCTTCATCGAGAAGGACAGTTCGATCAACGAGCACATCGAGCAGATGCGCCTGGCCGCGACCAAGACCCTGCTGTCGCGGCGCGATGCGCTGGTGGTGGCCACGGTCTCGGCGATCTACGGCCTGGGCGCGCCGGAGGACTACCTGTCGCTGCGGCTGATCCTGTCGATCGGCGAGCATGTCGAGCAGCGCCAGTTGATCCGCCACCTGACCGATCTGCAGTACACCCGCAACGAGTACGAGCTGCACCGCGGCAGCTTCCGCGTGCGCGGCGAGGTCATCGACGTGTTCCCGGCCGAATCCGACAGTGAAGCCTTGCGCATCGAGCTGTTCGACGGCGACGTGGAGCAGCTGACCCTGTTCGATCCGCTGACCGGCGAGACCCTGCGCAAGCTGCAGCGCTACACGATCTACCCGAAGACCCACTACGCCACCACCCGCGAGCGCACCCTCAGTGCGGTGGATACGATCAAGCTGGAGCTGAAGGACCGGCTCGAGCAGCTGTACGCGCAGAACAAGCTGGTCGAGGCGCAGCGGCTGGCGCAGCGCACCCAGTTCGACCTGGAAATGATGGCCGAGGTCGGCTTCTGCAACGGCATCGAGAACTACTCGCGGCATCTCACCGGCAAGGCGCCGGGCGAGCCGCCGCCGACCCTGTTCGACTATCTCCCGGCCGACGCGTTGCTGGTGGTGGACGAGTCGCACGTCACCGTGCCGCAGATCGGCGCGATGTACAAAGGCGACCGCTCGCGCAAGGAAACCCTGGTGGAGTTCGGCTTCCGCCTGCCGTCCGCGCTGGACAACCGGCCGCTGCGCTTCGAGGAATGGGAGGCGCGCTCGCCGCGCAGCATCTACGTGTCGGCCACGCCCGGTCCGTACGAGTTGCGCGAGTCGGCCGGCGAGATCACCGAACTGGTGGTGCGCCCAACCGGCCTGATCGATCCTGAGGTGGAGATCCGGCCAGTCGGGACCCAGGTCGACGACCTGCTGTCGGAGATCAACCTGCGCGTGGCCGATGGCGACCGCGTGCTGGTCACCACGCTGACCAAGCGGATGGCCGAGAACCTCACCGAGTACCTGGGCGAGCACGGTGTGAAGGTGCGCTACCTGCACTCGGACATCGATACGGTCGAGCGCGTGGAAATCATCCGCGACCTGCGCCTGGGCAAGTTCGACGTGCTGGTCGGCATCAACCTGCTGCGCGAGGGGCTGGACATGCCCGAGGTCTCGCTGGTCGCGATCCTCGATGCCGACAAGGAAGGCTTCCTGCGCTCCACCGGCTCGCTGATCCAGACCATCGGCCGCGCCGCACGCAACCTGCGCGGCAAGGCCATCCTGTATGCGGACAAGATGACGCGCTCGATGCAGGCCGCGATCGACGAGACCGGGCGCCGCCGCGAGAAGCAGGTGGAGTACAACCTGGAACATGGGATCACCCCGAAGTCGGTGGCGCGTCCGATCGTGGACATCCTGGAGGGGGCACGCGAAGACGCGTCCGAGGCCAAGTCGGGCAAGGGCAAAGGCAAGGGCAAAGCGCGCCGGATCGCGGAAGAGCCGGCCGACTACCGGACGCTGGCGCCAGCGGAGATCGCCGCTCGGCTCAAGGCGCTGGAGCAGGAGATGTACCAGCACGCACGCGATCTGGAGTTCGAGGACGCGGCGCGGGTGCGCGACCAGATCAAGAAGCTGCGCGATGCCAGCCTGGTCGGCTAGGCGGGCCGCAGTGGCCGATATGGGGGCGGGTATTGTTCTTGTCCGCCAGGTGGGCTAAGATTCGCGCCCCTGCAGCGGTGCGCCGCGGCAGAGAAGGGCGGTTAGCTCAGCGGTAGAGCACTACCTTGACATGGTAGGGGTCACAGGTTCGAACCCTGTACCGCCCACCACGACGCCAAAAAGCGGACGTGGACACGATGAAGCCGGCGAAAGCCGGCTTTTTTGTGCCTGCGCTGCGGCCGCCGGGTAGCGCCCGCGGAGTAGCGCTGGTCGCACGGCCACGCTTGCTTTAGCATCCAAGCGGACGATCAGGCGAGGAGGCCAGGCGCATGGTGGAATACCATCATACGGTGCAAGTCAAAGGACGCTACCAGCTCGTGGCGTTGACCCGGGAGCCGGAGTACAGCCCGGCCAACGTGGTGGGCTATGCGGTTACCACCGACGGCGGCGCGCGCGTGGATCCGCACGACATGTCCTGGGACGAGGCGCGGGTCTTCCTGGATACCCTGGTCGAGCGCGATCGGGACGCGGTCAGCGCGGAAAAGAAGCCGTCACGGAACAAGCCGAGCACGCGGCAGCGTCGCTGAGGCGTGGCGTATGCGTCGAGGCAGGGCGCGCCGCGCTGGACGCTCGGGCAGGATGTGTCGACGCCATGGGCGTGGCCATGAGCCCCATCGGAGGCATGGCAGTTGCGGTGGACGCCTGTCCGGCTGTGCGCCGTTTCCCGCAGGCGCCGCACCCGCATCCATCTCGCCGCACAGACTGCCTACGCAGGTCGTCTCAAAGTGCGTAACTCGCTCTAGAATATTCGCCAGGATGGATCAGGGAGGATAGGGCTTGTCGAATCGTAAACTCGTTGCGGCGGCGCTCGTCGTCGTGCTCACGGCCGTCTGTGGCTATTTCCTGTCCGGCTACCTGGTCCTGCTGCTGCTGAAGCTGGACACGCGGATGTTCGGGCTCGGCACCTACTACCAGTACGTCCACGCCATCGGCTTGCCGGAGGTGGCTCCCTACGTCGGCAAGATCAAATGGGCGGGCTACCTCGGTTTCGGCTTGCCCGGCCTGCTGGCCCTGCTGATCCTGGTGCTGATGTTCAAGCCGCCCAAGCGCAGCCTGCATGGCGACGCGCGCTTCGCGGGCGCGGCCGACCTGTCCAAGCATGGGCTGTTCAAGACCAGCGGCGACGGCATCGTGGTCGGCAAGTTCCGCGGCAAGCTGGTGCGCCTCAGCGGTCAGCAGTTCGTGATCCTGGCCGCCCCGACCCGCTCGGGCAAGGGCGTCGGCGTGGTCATTCCGAACCTGCTCGAGTACCAGGAATCGGTGGTGGTGCTGGACATCAAACAGGAGAACTTCGATCTGACCAGCGGCTGGCGCGCCAGCCAGGGCCAGGAGGTGTTCCTGTTCAATCCCTTTGCCGAGGACCGCCGCACCCATCGCTGGAATCCGCTCAGCTATGTCTCCGACGATCCGGCGTTCCGCGTCTCGGACCTGATGAGCATTGCCGCCATGCTGTACCCGGACGGCTCCGACGATCAGAAGTTCTGGGTCAGCCAGGCGCGCAACGCGTTCATGGCGTTCTCGCTGTACCTGTTCGAGAACTGGGACGACGAGCGCAACATCGGCTTTCCCGGCGGTCTCGGCACGCCGACGCTGGGCGCGATCTACCGCCTGTCTTCCGGCGACGGCACCGACCTGAAGAAGTATCTGAAGTCGCTTTCGGAGCGGCGCTTCCTCAGCGGCAATGCCAAGTCGGCGTTCTCCAATATGCTGTCGCAGGCGGACGAGACCTTCGCCTCGATCATGGGCACGCTGAAGGAGCCGCTCAATGCCTGGATCAACCCGGTGCTGGATGCGGCCACCAGCGACAACGACTTCCTGCTGACCGACCTGCGCAAGAAGAAGATGACCATCTACATCGGCATCCAGCCCAACAAGCTGGCCGAAAGTCGCCTGATCATCAACCTGTTCTTCAGCCAGATCATCAACCTCAACACCAAGGAGCTGCCCAAGAGCAATCCTGAGTTGAAGTACCAGTGCCTGCTGTTGATGGACGAGTTCACCGCGATCGGCAAAGTCGACATCATCGCCTCGGCAGTGTCATATATGGCCGGTTACAATGTCCGCCTTCTGCCGATCATCCAGAGCATGGCGCAGCTCGATGCCACCTATGGCAAAGACGTCTCGCGGACCATCATCACGAATCATGCACTGCAGATTCTTTACGCTCCGCGCGAGCAGCAGGACGCCAACGACTACTCCGAGATGCTCGGCTACACCACCTTCCGCAAGAAGAACGTCACGCGCGGCAAGGACGTGACCCGGAGCGTGTCGGAGGAGAAGCGGGCGCTGATGCTGCCGCAGGAGTTGAAGGCGATGGGGAACGACCAGGAAGTGTTCTTGTACGAGGGCATTCCACATCCGGTGAAGTGCGACAAGATCAAGTACTACAAGGATCGCCACTTCACCGCGCGGCTGCTTCCGAAAGTCGATATCCCGACGCTCTCGATCTGAAAGTGTGACAAGAAACACTTATTTTTTGGGCGTATTTATCAATTGAACGTTTTTTTGCCAAATGCTTGACGTGAGCATGCCCCTGCGGCACATTCTCGCGAGTATGGCGGCGCGTTGGTAACAGAAACAGGAACAGGGGCGTGGGCCGAACAGGCGCACGTAAGGGGTGACATGGAAGGTTTGCTGTCAAATTCCGTTTTCTTCGGCGCTGGTCGCGCGGCCTCGGGAGTCCTCCGTTGCCCGCAGCAGGTCTGTGCCCGCGCCGTTCCCGGCGCCTTCCTTCTCGCGATGCGCGCGTGGCGTCGTCGCGTCGAACTTCGCCATCCAGTAGCGGGCCGCCTGTGCGCCGTCCGCTCTCAATACGTTTCCGCAATTCAGAGGCTCGCGTGAAAAGAACGCATATGTTTCGGCTCATCGCTACGTTGAGTGCCGTCGCGCTGTTGAGCGCCTGCGCAACCAGGCCGGCACCCGACTTCCGCGGCAAGTGGAAGCCGGTCAATCGTTTCTCCGAGTCGACCATGGAGATCCCGCTGTACTCGTCGTACGTGTACCAGGCGATCCCGATGGACGGCACGCTGAAGACGATGCTCGAGCGCTGGGCCAAGGACTCGAACATGCAGCTGTCCTACGGCATCCAGTCCGATTACACGTTGTACGCACCGGTCGCCAAGATCAACACCACCAGCATCCAGCAGGCGGTCGCCGAGCTGAGCGTGGTCTATGCGCAGGAAGGGCTGAGCGTGACCGCCGCGGGCAATCGCATCCTGGTGCAGCCGTCGTCGTCGCTGAGCGGTGCGCCGGCGGCCAGCGGCAGCGCGAAGTGACCTCACCGTGGGCATACGCGCTGTACGCCCGCAGCCACATTACGAAACCTGGTGAAGTCTGATGTTCGGTAAAAAGCCGGTCGAAAGCGAAAACGTCAACAAAGCGGTAGCGAAGGCGGTCAACTACGAAATCAGCATTGCTGATCTGGCGCGCCGCAGCGAGCGCCGTGCGTGGTGGGTCGCGTTCGGCGCCATCATCATGTGCCTGCTGCTCGGCGGCGGGTATTACTACATGCTGCCGTTGAAGGAGAAGGTGCCGTACCTGGTGATGGCGGATGCGTACACCGGCAATTCCACGATCTCGGTCCTGCGCAACAGCGGCGATGTGCAGAGCGTCACCAGCAGCGAAGCACTGGCCAGGAGCAATGTGGCGCGCTTCATCACTGCACGTGAGTCCTACGACTCGGAGATGATGGGGCTCAACGACTGGAATACGGTGTTCTCGATGGCGCCGCGGAATACCGCGGTGGGCGCCGAGTACTTCAATCTGCATGCGCCCAACAATCCGTCGGCGCCGTACTACACCTACGGCAAGGCACGCTCGATTCGGGTCAAGATTCTGAGCATCTCGCTGCTCGGTGGCAGCGGCAAGCCCTATACCGGTGCGAATGTGCGCTTCCAGCGCAGCATCTACGACAAGAAGACCGGGCAGTCCACGCTTCTGGACAACAAGTTCGCCATCATGGGCTTCCGTTACAACAGCAACCTGGCCATGGAAGACGAACTGCGGGTGCAGAATCCGCTGGGGTTCCAGGTGACCGATTACCGTGTCGACAACGACTACTCGGCCATGCCGGTGCCTCCGTCGTCCGCCGTGCAGACGCCTGCCGCCGGCGCGGTTCAGCAGCCGGCGGCTGCTCAGCAGATGCCGGGAGCGGCGGGACAAGTGCCTGTGCAGCAGATACCGGGCCAGCCGATGGCACCGGGCGCTGGCGGCACGATGCCGGTTCCGCAACAGGAGCCGATGGCCAATCCGACCAGCGCACCTGTCTACCCCGGGGCGCAGCCCGCTACTGCGCCTCCTGCACCCAACGTTGCACCTCAGCACAATGGTAATGGAGCGAACGTTCGATGAGTTTCCTGACGAAAACCGGTGCGGCGCATATTGCGTTGCTGGCTCTGGGCCTGTTCGCGCCGATCGCGTCGGCCCAGGTGGTCCAGCAGTACGAGTACGAGCCTGACAAGATCTATCAGGTACGTACCGGCTTGGGCATCACCACCCAGATCGAACTGAGCCCGAACGAGAAGATCCTCGATTACAGCACCGGTTTCACCAGTGGCTGGGAGCTCAGCCGTCGCGAGAACGTCTTCTATCTGAAGCCGAAGAACGTCGACGTCGACACCAACATGATGATCCGCACCGCCACCCATTCCTACATCCTGGAATTGAAGGTGGTGGCGACGGATTGGCAGCGGCTGGAGCAGGCCAAGCAGGCCGGCGTGCAGTACAAGGTGACCTTCACCTATCCGAAGGACACCAGCTTTGCCGCCGCGAGCGACGAAGTGAAGGATGAGTCGCAGCTCGACACCCGTTTGACCAAAGATCGTCATTACTACTTCGACTACGACTACTCCACGCGTTCCAAGCAAATGTGGATCGTGCCGAGCAGCGTCTACGACGATGGCAAGTTCACCTACATCAAAATGGATCTGACGCGTTTCCCCACTGGCAACTTCCCGGCCGTGTTCGGTCGCGAGAAGGAAAGCGATGAGGATTTCCTGGTCAACACCACAGTCGAGGGCAACACCCTGATTGTCCACGGGACCTATCCCTTCCTGGTCATCCGCCACGGCAAGAATGTTGTCGGCTTGCGTAGGAACAAGCAAAAGTGAACTCGAATCTACCCCCGTCTGACGAAAACTACGGCCGCGACAACGGTCAGCCTCGTTCCCCGCATGCGGACGATGCGCCGCGCGAGAATCCTTATTTCGCTCGCCAGCAGCAGACTGCCGATCCGGATCTGGACGCCAATGAGCCGGTGTTGCGGTCCAGCGACCTGAAGAAGCTCAATCGCAAGGCGCTGGTGTTCCTGGCCGGTATCGCTGCGCTGCTGATCCTGGCGATCTTCTGGCTAGTGAGCGGCAGCAGCACGCCCGAACCCGCGCCGAAGCCGCGCCAGGAGGCGGTGGTGGCGCCTGCGTTGCCGCAGACCGCCGCGCCGCCGCCGGTGCAGCCGGCCGAGCCGGTGCAACTGGCCGAGCAGCCGAACCTGCCGCCGTTGCCGCCGATGCCCACCGATCCCGACGCGCAGATGCAGTCGGCGCCGCGACAAGAGCGTGGGCCGTCCTTGCTGGAGCGGCGCATGGCCGGCCTGCAACAGGACGCCGGCGGCCAGGGCCTTGGTGGCATGCTGCCGGGCCAGGAGCAGGGCGGCGCGCCGATCCAGCAGGAGCAGGAAACCTCCGCCAAGCCGATCGCCAACCCGGACGGTCTGCTGGTGCGTGGCACCTATATCCGCTGTGTGCTGGAGACCCGGATCATCACCGACTTCCCGGGCTTCACTTCCTGCATCATCACCGAGCCGGTCTACTCCATCAACGGCCGCCGTCTGCTGCTGCCGAAGGGATCGAAGATCCTCGGCCAGTACGGTTCCGCGGAACCGACCGGCCCGCGCATGCAGGTGGTTTGGGATCGCATCACCACCCCGACCGGCATCGATGTGACGCTGGTCGGTCCTGGCGTCGACAATCTCGGCAGTTCCGGCCATCCGGGTCAGTACAGTGCACACTGGGCGAGCCGGATTTCGTCCGCGCTGATGATCAGCATGCTCAGCGACGCCTTCAAGTGGGCGGCGGCCGAGCACGGCCCGAAGACCACGACCACCGGCATCAACTCCGGCGTGGTCACCGAGCAGCCGTTCGAGAGCAACACGGCGCAGTCCATCCAGCGTCTGGCCGACCAGGCACTGGATCGCCGGCGCCCTGCCACCGTGACCATCAACCAGGGCACCATCGTGAACGTCTACGTGGCCAAGGACGTCGACTTCACGGCCGTGTTGCCGCGTTGACCGAGAACGAGACAGCGACGTGACCTTCGACGACTCTCCGACCGCGCAGATCTCCACGGATTTCCTGGATTACCAGTACTCGGTGCTGGGCATCCTGGATTACCTGAACTCGCCGGAAGTGACGGAAATCTGCATCAACCGTCCCGGCGAGCTGTACCTGGAGACGCTGCGCGGCTGGCAGCGGATGGACATTCCGTCGCTGACCTTCGACCGTGCGCGGCAGTTCTGCACGGCGGTGGTCAACGAGAGCAATACCGGTCAACGCATCACCGACGCCGATCCGGTGGTGTCGTTGACCTTTCCCACCGGGCAGCGCGCGCAGTTCGTGATTCCGCCGGCTTGCGACGCCGGCAAGGTGTCGATCACCATCCGGCTGCCGTCCAAGCACACCAAGACGCTGGAGCAGTACAAGGAAGACGGCTTCTTCCAGGAGATCCTGGAGGTGCAGTCGGGGCTCAGCGAGCAGGATCGCGAACTGCTCGAGCTGCGTCGGCAGCGCGATTACGCCGAATTCTTCAAGAAGGCGGTGCTGTTCAAGAAGAACGTCGTCGTCGCCGGCGCCACCGGCAGCGGCAAGACCACCTTCATGAAGTCGCTGGTCAATCACATCCCGCACGAAGAGCGGCTGGTGACGATCGAAGATGCGCGCGAGCTCTTCATCAGTCAGCCCAATTCCGTGCATTTGCTCTATTCGAAAGGTGGACAAAGCACGAGCAACGTCACCGCGAAGAGCTGCATGGAAGCATGCCTGCGCATGAAGCCCGACCGCATCATCCTGGCCGAGTTGCGCGGCGACGAGTCGTTCTATTTCATCCGCAACTGCGCCTCCGGTCATCCGGGTTCCATCACCAGTTGCCATGCTGGCAGCATCGGGCAGACCTGGGACCAGCTGGCGTTGATGGTCAAGGCGTCGGCCGAGGGCTCGGGCCTGGAGTTCGCCGTCATCAAGCGGTTGCTGATGATGACCATCGACATCGTTGTCCATATCAAATCGCATGCGGGCCGGCGCTATATCACCGGTATCGATTTCGATCCGGAGCGCATGCATTCGGGTGGAGGGTGAATATGTTCATTGAAGTGATAAGGCGAAACCACGCCGATTGACTTTGAATTTTTCTTCCAACACGATTGATTTGCGACATCTGCGGCGTTCCGGACGAGTTGCCGGGAAGTCGATGCATAAGGAGTAACCACGGCATGTTGCCAGGCATGGAACTACTGAGCTGTCCCGAAATGGCAGTTCCGGCTGAAGTCATGCAGCACGTTGTGCGCGTGGAGTCGTCGCACAATCCGTTCGCGATCGGTGTGGTCGGCGGACGCCTGGTGCGCCAGCCGCAGAACCTGCCCGAAGCCGTCGCCACTGCGCGGATGCTGGAAGAGAAGGGCTACAATTTTTCCCTCGGCCTGGGGCAGGTCAATCGCTACAACCTGATCAAGTACGGTCTGGATAGCTACGAAAAGGCGTTCAAGACCTGTCCGAATCTGCAGGCCGCGTCCAAGATCCTGGCCGAGTGCTACAGTCGCTCCGGTGGCAACTGGGGCAAGTCGTTCAGTTGCTACTACTCCGGCAACTTCGAGACCGGATATCGGCACGGCTACGTGCAGAAGGTCTATGCGTCGATCAACCAGGGCAGGGCGCTCGCCGTGTCCACCGCAGGCGCGATCCCGGTCATCCCGGCAGGGAACGTGCGCCGCGTGGTCACCGACTCGGCGAAGGCGGCCGCGGTGCGCGAAGTCGATTCAATCGTGTCGCGGCGTATCGACGCCGCGGCGGGTCAGCTCGCCAGCGGCCTCGCTGCGCAAAGCCAGTTGTCGGTGCGTCCCCAGGCTGCCGTTGCGGCGCCGGCGCAGCAGGCAGCCGGCGCAGTGGCGGCATCGCCTTCACAGCCGACCGCGGCAGACTCCGATCTCTATGTGATACGACCTACAGGCGCCGGCAAAGGAGTGGCGGTTCCTGCAGGTGGCGGAGCGCCCCCAGCTCCGCACGTTGCCGCACACGCGCCCCAGGCCGTGGCGGGAGCGGCCGTTCCTGGCACAAGTACGCCGCCGCCGACGTCTGGCGACGGGGCCTTCGTATTCTAGCCAGATGCAGTAGCGCGGCCATGCAAGTGGCTTTTTGATCACCCCCTGTTTTCCAGTCAAGGAGATACTCACGATGTTCAAGAACAATCAACTGAAGTCGAACGCCAAGGTCGTCGGTACGGCGGCGCTGCAGGCGGCGGTGTTCACCGTGGCGCTGCTCGCGTCCAGCTTCGCAATGGCGCAGGACTATGCCGGTGCGGACCAGAAGGTGTGCGGCTTCCTCGGCAAGACCAACAACATCCTGAACATGGCGTCGGTCGTCGTGGTGACCATCGCGGTTGTCTTCGCCGGCTACCAGATCGCGTTCGCGCACAAGCGCGTTGCGGAAGTGGCGCCCGTGCTGCTCGGCGGCGTGTTGATTGGCGCGGCCGGTCAGTTGGCCAAGATGCTGATCGGCGACACCGGTCAGAGCGAGTGCAAGGCCACTGCGGCCATTCAGATGATCCAGCACGTACTGCACTATGCATAAGAACGTACTTTTCCGGGGCTGCACCCGGCCTGCGATGTTTTTCGGGGTGCCGTACATCCCGTTCTTCATCGGCGCGGGCGGCGGCTTCCTGATGGGTATCTATTTCAACATGTGGCTGCTGGCGCTCATTCCGGTCATCGTCTTCGTCATGCAGCAGATGACCAAGCGGGACGAGATGATCTTCCGCATGCTCGGGTTGCGCTGGATGATGAGGATGCGCGTGCGCAACCTGCAGCGCTATTCCGGCATGTGGGTGTTCTCGCCGAATGAGTACAGGAAAGACGTGCCGGGCGCCAAGCGCTAGCTTGGAACCGGGCACCGGGTCTCGACCCCATGCACGACACCTCTGTCGTGCATGGGGTTGTTCGGTTTTTCGTGTCGGCGCGCGTTGCAGGTGCGAGCGCAGTCGGCGGTTCCCGGTGCATACGCGCCGGGCCTTGGCAAGACGAAACGGATTCTGAGTTATTCCCTTATGTTCATCCCGGATACTTCAATCAGCGAGTTCATCTCCATCTCCACGCATGTGGCGCCGTCCGTGCTGAAGACGACGGGAGGAGATTTCATGCTGATCTGGCACTTGGGCGGGCTTCCGTTCGTGGGCCGCGAAGAGTGGGAGATCGAACACCGGCACAACACCTTCAATCGCATGTTGCAGACGCTGCGCGCGCCGGATTTCGCCAACGTGGCGTTCTGGGTGCACGACGTGCGTCGCCGCCGCCGCATCAAGAACGCCGGCAAGTTCAAGCAGGCGTTCAACCAGGAGCTGTCGGACCAGTACTACGGCACCTTGTCCTCGCAGAAGATCATGCAGAACGAGCTGTACATGACCATGATCTATCGCCCTGTGGTCACGGGTAAGCGTCTCATGGACAAGTCGTCGAACATTGCGCAGTTGCAGTCCGAGCAGGACCAGGCGATCGCCAAGGTGCTCGAGCTTGCCGGCAACGTCGAAGCCGTGCTGAAGGACTACTCGCCCTACCGGCTGAGCATGTACGAAGCCAGCAATGGTGTGGTGTTTTCCGAGGCCCTGGAGTTCTTCGGCTATCTGATCAACCGCATCGACGAGCCGGTGCCGGTGCTGCAGGCGCCGGTACCCGCCTATTTGCCGGTCAGCAAGCACATGTTCGCCAACAAGACCGGCGACTTCGTGATCAAGACTCCGGAGGGCGTCAATCATTTCGGTGCCATTCTGAACATCAAGGAATACACCGACGCGACCTATCCCGGCATTCTCAATGGCTTGAAGTATCTCGACTTCGAGTACGTGGTGACCCACTCCTTCAGTCCGATGGGCCGGCACGACGCGCTGAAGGTGCTCGATCGCACCAAGGGCATGATGGTGTCCTCGGGCGACAAGGCTGTCAGCCAGATCCACGAACTCGACCTGGCGATGGATCAACTCTCGTCGGGCAATTTCGTCTTGGGCGAGTATCACTTCACCATCGCGGTCTACGCCGAGACGCAGGAAAAGCTCGCGCAGCAGGTGGCCACCACGCGCGCCGAGCTGTCCAACGCCGGTTTCGTCTCGACCAAGGAGGATCTTGCGGTCGCGTCCTCCTTCTATGCCCAGCTGCCAGGCAACTGGCGCTACCGCACGCGTATCGCCAGTGTCAGCTCGCTGAACTTCCTCGGCCTGTCGCCGCTGCACAACTTCGCCCAGGGCAAGCGCGAGAACAATCCGTGGGGCGAGTGCGTCACCACCTTGCAGACCACCAACGGCCAGCCGTACTACTTCAATTTCCACGCCACGCATCCGGCGGAGAACTCGCTGGGCGAGAAGGCGATCGCCAACACCATGGTGATCGGCAAGTCGGGTACCGGTAAGACCGCGTTGATCAACTTCCTGCTCAGCCAGGTGCAGAAGTTCGATCCGATCCCGACCATCTTCTTCTTCGACAAGGATCGCGGTGCCGAGATCTTCGTGCGCGCCTGCGGCGGCAATTATCTGGCGCTGGAGAACGGCAAGCCCACCGGCTTCAACCCGTTCCAGTGCGAGCGCACCGAGGCGAACGTGCAGTTCCTGGCCGACCTGATCAAGGTCCTGGCCGGCAAGATCGAGTACACCTCGCGCGAGGAGGAAGACATCTTCCGCGGCGTGGAAGGCATGCTGGATACGCCGATGCATCTGCGCAGCATGACCAACTTCCGCAAGAGCCTGCCCAACATGGGCGACGACGGCCTCTACGCGCGCATGCGCAAGTGGACCGCCGGCAACTCGCACGGCTGGGTGTTCGACAACCCGGTCGATACGATCGATCTGGAAAAGGCCAGCATCATCGGCTTCGACTACACCGACGTCATCGACAACCCGGAAGTGCGCGTTCCGGTCATCAACTACCTGCTGCATCGGCTGGAGGCCCTGATCGACGGCCGGCCGTTGATCTATGTGATGGACGAGTTCTGGAAGATTCTTGACGGCAAGGGCGGCCTGAAGGAATTCGCCAAGAACAAGCAGAAGACCATCCGTAAGCAGAATGGCCTGGGCATCTTCGCCACCCAGAGTCCGGAGGATGCGCTCGCCAGCGATATCTCCGCGGCGCTGGTCGAACAGACCGCAACCATGATCCTGCTGCCCAATCCCAACGCCAGCAAGGAAGACTACATGGACGGCCTCAAGCTCACCGACGCCGAGTACCAGGTCGTGGTCAGCCTGGACGAGCGCTCGCGCTGCTTCCTGGTCAAGCAGGGGCATGGGTCATCGGTGTGCCAGCTCAATCTGCGTGGCATGGACGATGCGCTGTCGGTCATTTCGGCGTCGACCGACAATATCGAAATCATGCACCAGGTGCTGGAGCGCAAGGCCAAGCAGCACGGTGTCGCGCCGGACGACCTGACGCCCGAACAGTGGTTGAGCGAGTTCTATGCACGGCGCAAGGGGTCCGGGAAATCGGGCCCAGCGAGGTCGGTGTCTTCGGATAATCGGGGGGCAACGGCGGTCACCTGACTGCTTCGCCCAGGTTACGCATGGGAATGTTTCTACAAGATTGTGTTGAGGTGTTTATGGACAAGATGACGAAAGTCTTTAGCCGTACTGGTGTCGTTGCTGCAATTGCGCTGCTCACGCTGTTGCCGGCCACTGCTTTTGCGCAGTGGAAAGTGATCGACAAGACGCAAATTGACGAGAACAAAAACAATACAAAGACGCTGGATGAGAAGCTGGACAAGATCCGCGGGGACAACGAGGTCGGCAAGGCCGAAAAGGAAAAGTCCAGCGGCGACGAGGTCGAGAAGCCGAAGGAGAAGCTGGTCAAGGTCGACGACAATTACGGCGTCTCCGACTGCGCGGCCAAGACCTCGGGAACGCCCGTGTCGCAGGAACAGCAGCAGACTTGCGAATTGATCCAGCGCACGCGCAATTCGCAGTTCAACTACATGGTGGCAATGTACGACATCACCGAGAAGCGATTGCAGCGCCTGCGCGACCTGGAACAGCAGCGTGCGAAGATCGACACGAACCAGATCGGCTTGCTGGAAGACAACACGAACAAGCTGATCGCGCTGCGGGCGCTGATGGACATCGATCGCCAGCAGACCGAAGCGGCGATGTTCGCCTACGAGAAGCGCTTGTCTTACCTGACCCAGGTGCAGTCCGCTGGCGCCTGGGCGGCGATGCGCGGCAAGAAGGCGCCATCGGCGACCGATACCGGCAGCAGTGGCAGCCTGTTCGACGGCTTCTCCGGATTGAGTGATTTTGCGAGCAAGATCGCTGCAGGCGCCGCCATGGGCGTCGCCCTTGAGGCGGTCAAGTCGTCCAGTCCCAAGAATCTCGAGCGTCTGAGCATCGCGAAGTAAGACCCACGTGTCGCTGCTTCCGCCTGATCGGAGCGGCGACACCTGCTAAAGCTCAGTGATGAGCGTGCGCGTTATGGAGCAGTCATGGATTTTTTGCAGAACTACGCCAACTACCAGTTCTTCATCCTCATCAACAATTTCTTGCGGGATGAGATCGACTATTTTCAGTGGGCCTTGTTGATCCGCATGTCGTGGTGGGTGACGGTGACGGCGATGAGCGCGCTGACGCTGTGGATCCTCCTCAAGGGTTACCGCGTGGCCACCGGACAATCGCGTGAATCGGCGATGGAGCTGGTGGTGAGTTCGCTGCGCTCGGCGCTCATCATCGGTGTGGCCATGAGCATGGTGTCCGCTGCCAGGCCTGGGGCCACCACGGGCGATCAGCAGATGAACGGTCTGTATTGGCGGCTCACGGACGGACTCAGCAGCGCCA
Source organism: Xanthomonas sp. 3307 (assembly GCF_014199735.1). NCBI lineage: Bacteria > Pseudomonadati > Pseudomonadota > Gammaproteobacteria > Lysobacterales > Lysobacteraceae > Xanthomonas > Xanthomonas sp. 3307. The sequence goes on from NZ_JACHOG010000005.1 coordinate 146,566, forward strand.
TCGTGGAGACCGTGACCGGCGACTCGGAGAGCGCCTATCAGGCGATCGATAAGAACCTGGCGTTGATGCAGATCGCGATGACGAGCATCGATCAGATCGATACAGCGAGCAATCCTCAGCTGGAAGACGAAAAAAGTCGCGCGCGTTGGTTCACCGGCTTGGGCATGGCAGGCCCTGGCGTGGTGGGTGGATCGCTGTTGCTGCTGAACAAGCTGGCGATGGCGCTGTTCGTCGGCTTTGGGCCGTTGTTCATTCTGTGTCTGCTATTTGATGCCACCAAGTCCTTGTTTCAGAAGTGGCTGATGTATGGAATCGGGACGGTCTTCTCGCTGGCCGTGTTGAGCTTCACGGTCGGCCTGGCGACGAAGGTGGTGGCGGCGGTTGCAGCTGGGTTCCTGGCCAAGTGGGCGCTTCCCGGCGGCTCGACCGAAGGTGTCAGCAGCATGGCATTGCAGCAAGGAGGAATCGGCTTGGTCTTGAGTACGCTGATCATTACGGCCCCCCCGATGGCAGCCTCGTTCTTCCAGGGCACATTGGGCCAGTTCTCGCCTTACTCTGGATTTGGTGCGGTTGGCAAGGATCCGGCGTCTGGTAGGCCGTATACCCCGCAGGCGCCTGGGACGACTAATAGCCATTCAACGAATTCGGGTGGCGAGGTCGGCAATAACTACGCTAACGTAAATAGGGGTGTTGACACCTCTGGTCAGGTCGCTCAAGCAGGAAGCCGGGGTGCTTACGGCAACAATGTTTAAGAGGATTATGATGAATAGCCTTGGTTCATTTTTGTTTCTGCTTGCCATTTCTTTTTTTTCGACGGATGTAATGGCGCAAACTCGATGCCCGACAGGCGTTCAGGCCGGCGGCGCCCAGTGTTTGCCTGATGATGAAGACTCTGGCCCGGCGCGTCCTACTGGGGAATGGATAAAGACCTGGGGAGCTCTAGTTAGCTCTAATCAGGGGCATGGAGCCTGGACTTCTACAGGTAAGACAACTGAAGATGCTGCAAGGCAGGATGCTTTGGGAAAATGCCGTTCAACTGGCGCCAGCGACTGCGTCGTTGATATGGCCTACTTTAATCAATGCGTGGCTGTCGCGGGATCAAATGGCAGCGGAGCTGGCAGCATCGATACTGGTAAGAATGAAAGTGTTGCAAGTCAAAGAGCTCTAGATTCTTGTCAGAAAAAATCAGGATTTAAGTGTTCTGTGATGTATACGGACTGCACGAAGCCTATTTTTGTTAAATATTGATTTAATTCCACCCGGGGTTGGCGTATGTTTTTCAGTGTAGCCTGTTTGTTTTTAGGCTGATTTAAAGCGGGTTTTGCACCGCTATAGATTTCACTGGAAGAGAAGTTAGTTCTCCAGTGGCTGATTGCATATGCATCAATGCCTGAACCCTCTCCATTGGTGCTATTCTTACGCCTCGTTTAGCGTGCCCGTTGCACGCTGATCATCACGGCCCCGCCGATGGCAGCCTCGTTCTTCCAGGGCACGCTGGGCCAGTTCTCGCCGTACTCGGGACTTGGTGCGGTCGGCAAAGATCCGGCGTCTGGCCAGCCTTATGCGCCGCAGTCGCCTGGTCGTGATTCTCCCTATCGAGGCGGTGACTTCAACGCGCCCAGTTCTGTTACGCAAAATCATGCGTTGAGGCAGCCTAGCTTCTCCTCTGATGCGAGTGGCCAGACGGGGACTGGCAGATATAGACCTCAGGACATCGGTTAATCAAGTTTGGAGGTTGCTGTGAAAGCCATCCTATTTCTATCTTGCTTGTTACTCAGCCCGATGGCATTTGCGCAAACGGCTTGTCCATCCGGCGTGGCGCCTGGTAGCGCTCAGTGTGGCCCAAGTTCTGGGGGGCTGACGCTCCTGCGCGTCCAACCGGAGAGTGGATTAAAACGTGGGGGGCGATCGCGACTGCGTCCAGCGGAGACATCGGAAGCAGTACCGGTAGACTTTCCGAAGAGGATGCTGAGGCTGGCGCGCTGAAAAGATGTGCTGATCTCGGCAATTCGGATTGCAAGGTTGCCTTCACTTATAAGAACCAATGCGTAGCCGTCGTCCAAGGCCCCGACGGCTCCGGGGTGGGGAAGATAGTAAGTGGTATCAGTGTTGAAGCAGCTACGAAAGAAGCATTACGTCGGTGTAAGGAGGCTTCCGGCTCTGAATGTGTCGTTAGAGGCACGGATTGCTCAGATGCGAAATTTAAAAAATATTGATATGCAGTAAGCTTCCATTGTTTTTGGTTTTCTTGAATTCTAAATTTTTGCTTGTGTGCGGAATTTAAGGCGCTAGCAGCTCACTAGGGACGCCGGCACATATGCATTCTCATGTGCGCTTGGCGTGAATACGTATGCATCCACGTCTGAACATGAAGCATCAACGCTACTCTAGCGCAGCGTTTCGCGTGCCCGTCGCACGCGCGATCTCTGCCCGAAGGGGGGCGTTGCATGTCTCAGGCTCCATGGTGGCGCGGTGCCGTCATCTATCAGATCTACCCGCGTAGCTTCCTCGACGCCAACGGCGACGGTATCGGCGACCTGCCGGGTATCGTGCGCAAGCTGGATTACATCGCGGCATTGGGCGTGGATGCGATCTGGATCTCGCCGTTCTTCAAATCGCCGATGGCCGATTTCGGCTACGACATCGCCGATTACCGCGAGGTCGATCCGCTGTTCGGCACGATGGCCGACTTCGATGCACTGCTGGCCAAGGCACATGCGCTGGGCCTGAAGGTGATGATCGACCAGGTGCTCAGCCATACCTCGGTGGAGCACGACTGGTTCAAGGAGAGCCGGCAGAGCCGCGACAACCCAAAGGCCGATTGGTACGTGTGGGCCGATGCGCGCGAGGATGGGACGCCGCCGAACAACTGGCTGTCGATCTTCGGTGGTGTGGCGTGGCAGTGGGAGCCGCGCCGCGGTCAGTACTATCTGCACAACTTCCTGGCTTCGCAGCCGGATCTGAACTTCCACAATCCGCAGGTGCAGCAGGCGACGCTGGACAACGTGGAGTTCTGGCTGGCGCGCGGCGTGGACGGCTTCCGGCTGGATGCGATCAATTTCTGCTTCCACGATCCGCAGCTGCGCGACAATCCGCCCAAGCCGCCGGAAAAGCGGGTCGGCCGCGGCTTCAGCCCGGACAATCCCTACGCCTTCCAATACCACTACTACAACAACACGCAGGCGGAGAATCTCCCGTTCCTGCAGAAGCTGCGCAGTCTGCTCGACCGCTATCCGGGGACAGTGAGTCTGGGCGAGATCTCGTCGGAAGATTCGCTGGCGACCACGGCCGAGTACACCCGGGCCGGTCACCTGCACATGGGCTACAGCTTCGAATTGCTGACCGACGATTTCAGCGCCGCTTACATCCGCGAGACGGTGTCGCGCCTGGAAGCGGCAATGACCGAAGGCTGGCCTTGCTGGGCGATTTCCAATCACGACGTGCAACGCGCGGTGACGCGTTGGGGGCAGGGCACCGAGACTCCGGCCTTCGCGCGCCTGCTGATCGCGATGCTGTGCTCGCTGCGTGGCTCGGTCTGCGTCTACCAGGGCGAAGAGTTGGGCCTGGGCGAGGCGGAGGTGCCGTTCGAGGCGTTGCAGGATCCCTATGGCATCGCGTTCTGGCCGAACTTCAAGGGCCGCGATGGATGCCGGACGCCGCTGCCATGGGACGCCGGCGAACAGGCCGGCTTCAGCACCGGGACGCCCTGGTTGCCGATCGCGCCAGCGCATCGCGCACAGTCGGTTGCGGCCCAGGAGGCCGATCCACAGTCGGTCCTGCGTGCGATCCGCGAGTTCCTGGCCTGGCGCAAGCACCATTCGGCGCTGCGCGAGGGCGACATCGTGTTTCACGAGACGACTGAGCCCGTGCTGATGTTCGAGCGTCGCCACGCCGCGCAAACCCTGCTGCTGGCGTTCAATCTGTCTGCAGAAGCCGTCGACGTGGCGGTGCCGCAGGGCGCCTGGGAGGTGCTGGAAGTACCGGGCGTGGCGCCTGGCGCGGTCGGCGAGCGTCTGCGTTTGCCCGGCTATGCGATGGTGTGTCTGCAGGGCGCGTGAGCGCGGGTCGGTAGTTGCTGGCTAGGGAGGTGCCGCATCGCCGGTGATCGGCTGCGGCACTGCAAACGATGTTTATCTGCGAAGAGACAGTCCGGTGTGTGCATCGCGTCGCGGATAGGGCCTTATGCGTGCCGAGGCAGCGTTGGCGCTCGATTGAACGACACTGGTCGATTCGGAATTCCAGTGTCTGTAGGCATGTTGCGGTGATCGCGCCGTTTTCGCAGCCGGTGCGTGCGGTCGTCAGCGCTCGCGTCGTCGCCGACAATGGCGCGGTCCTGGCACCAAGGTCAGCGCAGAGGCTTGCCTCGTTGCTCCACACGACAGACGGCCGCCTCCCCCCGCGCTGTCGATCCCGCCGGCTACTCGGCTACGAATCCGCCGTCATCGCTGCGATGGTGGAATCGCGGCAAGGTCAGCACGTCTGCGTGCCCACCTTTGTGACCTGAAACGCCGCTTTTGCCAGCGAGGCCCCGGTCTCGGTCTCGCAGCGTCTCTGCTGAGACCCGTCGTTGACGATGGATTGCTGACCTCGATCAGTTGCTGCAGCATCGAGTCGGCGAGGATGCATCGCCTGTGGTGCGGTCAGGCGGTCGCTCGGAATTCAGCATTGAATGTCCATGCATGACGCTTGCTCGCATGCTGGAGGATTGGCCTATGCTTTCCCGAGATACAGCTTTTCCACGCGACGCGAGCCATTTCGTGCTCTCGCGCCTTTCTGTTGGGAACCTCGTTGACGAGGCGAGATTTCTATCAGTTACCGCACGATTGCCTAGTATGGGTCTTCTCGCAGGCGCGAAGGTCGGTTTCCCTCCGCGAACCGCTCGGCTTGATCACGATCGACAAAAACGCCGCCGCCCCGCGCGATCCTGATCTCATCGTGTTGCCTCCCGGCACTCCGCAGCATTCGACACAAACACAAGCGGCAATCGCCCAACGAAAACGCCCGCCGGGTGCGCCGGCGGGCGTCGTCTGCAGCCTTTACGCGGGACTCAGAACTTGTAGTTCACGCCCAGCATGTAGGTGCGTCCCCATTCGACGTATTCCAGCGGGCGATCCTTGGTGCCGGCATACGTGCGGTAGGGCGAGTTGGTCAGGTTGCTGGCCTGCAACAGCAGGCTTAGCCCGGCCAGGGTGCTGCCGTCGGCGAAGGTATAGCTGACCTGCGCGTCGGTGACGTTTTCGCCGACCACGTAGCGCAGCGTGCGATTGCCGTTGAAGTTGCCGATCTCGCCGATGAAATCCGAGCGGCGCCGCTGGCTGACACGCGCCTCGAAGCCGTTGTGCTCGTAATACGCGGTGAGGTTGTACACGCGCTTGGACAGGCCCGGCAGGTCGATCGGCGCCGAGCCGACGCTGGAGGCGCTCTCGGGATCGACGATCTTGATATCGCTGTCGTTGAAGGTGGCGCTGGCTTGCACGCCGAAGCCGCGCAGGCTGTCGCTGAGCATGTCCAGCGGCAGCGAGGCGGTCAGCTCCAGGCCGCGCAGGGTGCCGCCCTTGCCGTTCTGCGGCGAGGAGAAGGTGCCGGTGGTCTGCACCGGTACGGTCATCCCCGGCGGGGGCACATAGCTGGCGAGCAGGGCGGAAAAGTCGTAATCGTCGCGCGACTGCGTGTAGATGTAGCTCTTCAGGTCCTTGTAGAACACCGCGGCGGCCACATAGGCCTTCTCGCCGAAGTACTTCTCGTACGACAGGTCCAGCGCGTTGGCACGCCACGGATCGAGTAGGGGATTGCCGCCGCTGCCGCCGGGCTTGCCGGTGGAGGTATCCACGCCGAAGTCCAGGCCGGCGCGCATCTGGTCCACGCGCGGCCGCGCCACCTGCTTGGCCGCGGCGAAGCGCAGGGTCTGCTGGTGCGGGAACAGGAAGGCCAGGTTGAGGCTCGGCAGCCAGTCGTTGTAGGTCTTGCCGGCATCGATCGGCAGCACGTTCTGGCCGGCGGGACGCGATTGGTCGAAGTAGCTGGACTGCGAGCTCTGGTCGGCGTGCTGCAACTGTACGCCGATGTTGCCGCGCACGCCGACCTCGCCGATGTCGGTGTTGATGTTGGCGCGCAGCCAGGCCGTGGTGATCTTCTCCTGCACGGTCCAGGACTTCGGGATCAGATAGTCCAGGTTGGTGACCGGGTTGAAGCTCATGTAGCGCGAGACCGCCGCCGGGACGTTCCAGGCCGGGATGGTGCCGATGCCGGCGAAGCCAAGGTTGACCGGGTCGTACTGCAGGTCGCTGGCGATGTTGGTGTCGCCCTGCGCGCCGAGCAGGATGTTGCCTTCGGCCTGGGTCTTCTGCTTGCGCCGGTCGGCGTAGTTGACGCCCACGTCGATGTCGGAGAACCAGGTCAGCGCCTGCGGTGCCGGTAGCGTCGCCGCCAGGCGGCCGCCCTTCAGGCGGTCTTCGACCTCCGGGACCTTGCCGTAGCCGGAGCCGTAGATGGTGTTGGTCAGGAACAGGTTGTTCGGGTCGGAGTAGTCGCGGCCGGGCGTGATCTGCGAGAAGCCATTGGGCTTGACCACGAGGCCGACGGTGTCCAACTGCGGCATCGGCACCAGCTGCAGGTTGTTTTCCAGATTCAGCTCTTTACGCGTCGCCTTGGAGTAGTTGAGGTCGGCCATCAGGCGCACGCTGCCGAGGTTGAACTCGTTGTTCCAGCCGAACGCGTCGATCTTGTCCTTGCGCTTGTTGTACATCCCGCGGACCAGCGGATACACGCCGCTGGCGGTGCCGCCGGTGAAGCTGCCGCTGGCGTCGACCTGCGGATTGCTGATCAGCAGGCCGGGCGTGTAGCCGCCATTGAAGTTGCTGAGATTGACCTCGAACTGATTGGCGGTGTCGATCTGCTCGGCTTCGGTATGGAACGCATCGAAGGTGCTGGTCCAACTGCTGGACGGACGGAACTGCACGGTCGCCATCACGCCATCGCGCTTGTTGTTGCCGGTGCGGCGCAGCGCCTTGATGCCGTCGGAGAAATAGGTGCCCGGGGCCACGCCGGGACGGCTGCCGCTGTCGGTGTTCTGCGTCGTCCACGGCTCATACAGGCCGACCTGGTTCTCCTGGATCGGCATGTCGCTGTGGGCATAGCCGATCGACACGCCCAGGGTGTTGTCCAGGAACTGGTCGATGTAGCTGGCGCTGAAGCGATTGCCGAAGGCGTCGACGTCGGCGGCCTTGCCGAGCGAGCTCTTCTGCAGGCGGCCGCTGATCGCGATCACCCGGTCCGGGAAGCTCAGCGGGCGCACGGTCTGCATGTCGATGGTGCCGGACAGGCCCTGGCCGACCAGGCCGGCATCGGGCGTCTTGTACACGGTCACGCCATTGACCAGTTCCGAGGGGTACTGGTCGAACTCGACGCTGCGGTTGTCGCCGGTGCTGACCACTTCGCGGCCGTTGAGCAGGGTGGTGGCGAAGTCGGGCGACAGGCCACGCACGCTGATCACCTGGGCACGGCCGGCGACGCGCTGTGCGGCCAGGCCGGGCAGGCGGCCGAGCGACTCGGCGATGCTCACGTCCGGCAGCTTGCCGATGTCCTCGGCCGAGATCGCCTCGACGATGGACGTCGAGTCCTGCTTGATCGCGATGGCGTTCTCGATGCCGCGGCGGATGCCGGTCACCTGGACCTTGTCCAGTTCGGTCACCGGATTGTTGGGCGTGGCGGCGGTGGTATCGGACTGTGCGGCGGCCAGCATCGGCGTCATCGCGACGGCCAGCGCCAGCGTCAGCGCGTTGCGCTTGTGGTTCAACATTTTCCCCTCCCAGGCAATGTTGTCTTGCGAATGTCTGAACCGGCGAGGCGGCCGGATATGCGTGTCGCGCAGCCGCAGGGCGGTGTCGCGATTGCGCTGTATGGTAGACACGCGGCTTCGTCGCGAACGTCCGCTGCATACGTATTCACTGGCCTGCATCGCATTGGAAGCGCTTTCAGGATCGCGATGTCGTGCGCTTGGCGCTAAGCCGGTGCCGTTGGGTACGTGCATTGCGCTCTGCAGCCGATGTCGACTGTCGTGGATGCTCGGGTGCCGTGAGCAGGGGATGTAGCGGTTGCGTGAACGCGTGGACCTATCCGGCCATGGCGCTGATAGCGCGGCAGATCCAGGCCAACGGCGCGTGCAACGGCGCTGTCCTTTCGTGCGCACTGGCGCGACGCCTGGCGCACGAGGAAGTGGCCAGGCAAGAGGGCCAAGCAAAGAGCGCAGTCGCCGCCGGTGTACCGCTGGCGGCACTGCATCCGCCAAGATGCCCGGTTAGCGCGGCGCACCCGAGCCGGCAGATGCAGGCGCCGGATCCAGCGGGACGAAACGGATCGCCTGGCCGCCGCCAGGCGCCAGCTTCAGCTGCAACTGGTCGCGGCTGGTGACCTGGCGCTGTTCGCGGGCGAAGTCGAACGGATTGTGCTGGTAGTCGGCGGCGTCGCCGTCGCGGTAGATCTCGGCGCGGTAGCGCACGCCAGGTTCGAGAAAGCCCAGCGCGATCGGCAGCACGCGGCCGTGCTCGTCGGTGATGCTGCCGAGGAACCAGTCGCGGCTGTGGCGGTCCTTGCGCACGATGGTCACGTAATCGCCGATCTCGCCGTCGAGCACGCGACTGTCGTCCCAGTCCACTGCCACGTCCTCGATGAAGCGGAAGGCGTCGCGGTGCTGCAGGTAGTGTTCGGGCAGGTCGGCCGCCATCTGGATCGGGCTGTACAGGGTCACATACAGTGCCAGCTGCCGTGCCAGCGTGCTCGGAATCGCGCGTCCGCCGCGGCCCTTCAGGCTGAGGATGCCGGGCGTGTAGTCCATCGGCCCGGCCAGCATCCGCGTGAACACCAGATTGACCTCGTGCTCCGGTGGATTCGGCGGCTCGCCCCAGGCGTTGTACTCCATGCCACGTGCGCCTTCGCGCGAGAGCCAGTTCGGGTAGGTGCGGCGCAGGCCGGTGTCCTTGATCGGCTCGTGGGCATTGACCGACAGATGGCGCTTGGCCGCCTCCTGCACCACCTTGAGATGGTGGCGGGCCATGAACTGGCCATCGTGCCATTCGCGCCACAGCGGGCCGCCGGCCGGATTGCGCCGGTCCACCTGGCCGTCGTCGCAGACGTAGCCGGTCTTGAAGGTGTCCACGCCCAGCCGCGCATACAGGTCCAGCGCCGCATCGAGCTGGTCCTCGTAGTGCTCCACCGCGCAACCGGTCTCGTGGTGGCCGATCAGGTGCACGCCCTTCTTCGCCGCGTAGGCGCTGAGCGCGGCGATGTCGAAGTCCGCGGTGGCGTGGGTGAAGTCGAAGTCGTACCCATTGCCGACCCAGTTGCCGTCCCAGCCGGGGTTCCAGCCTTCGACCAGCACGCCACGGAAGCCGTGCGCCGCGGCGAAGTCGATGTAGCGGCGGGTATTGGCGGTGGTGGCGGCATGCTTGGGGCCGCGCGCCCAGGTTTCCTGGTTCAAGTGCATCGACCACCACACGCCGATGTACTTGGCCGGGTGCACCCAGCTCACGTCGCCCAGTGCGTTGGGTTCGTTGAGGTTGAGGATCAGGTTGGAATCGACCAGGCCGCCGGCGGTGTCGCTGATCTGCAGCGTGCGCCACGGCGTGTCGAAGGGCAGGCGACGGCGGACCTTCCAGCCCTCCGCCGACGGCGAGAGTTGCGCATGCAGGCGCTGGCCTTCGCCGCGGCGCAGCCACATGCCGGCGTAGTCGACCAGGGCCGCCTCGTGGATGGCCAGGTGCAGGCCGTCCTGGCTGCGCAGAGTGAACGGCGTGTGCGCCAGCGGCACTTCGCGCAGCGGCGTGCGCCGGTACAGGTATTCGTAGTGAATGGGAGCGCCGGCGGGAATCCACCAGGCCGTCGCGTCGGGGACGATGTCGAACTCGGTGAGCTCCTCGTCGATCACCGCCTCCTGCATCCCCGCCTGCTGCGGAAAGCTGTAGCGGAAGCCGAGCCCGTCGTCGTAGACGCGGAACACCACCGCGAAGCGGCGCTGGCGGCCGCCGCGCTCGCCCAGGTCCACGCGCAGCTCGTTGTAGTGATTGCGTACGTAGCGGCGCTCGCCCCAGGGCTGTTCCCAGGTTTCGTCGACGCTGCGGCTGCGCTGGTCCAGCAACGCCAGGTCGCGATCCAGGCTGCCATCGCGCAACTGGAAGCCGAGCCGCGATTCGCCGATCACCGGCTCGCCCAGGCGCTGCACGCGATAGCTGGGGCGGCCGTCGTCCAGTTGCACGGACACGCGCAGGATCTTGTCCGGCGAATCGATGCTGGCCACGGTCTGCGGTGCGGCCTGCAGTCCAGGGGCGATGCACAGCAGCAGCGTTGCCAGCCACGATGGCAGGCGCTGCGTCGGGCGCAGGCGCAATGAGGCGTGAAGCGGCAGCGGCATATCCCCTCCCAAGGCGACCGTGGCACCGCAACGACTATAGCGAGGCGGTTCCTTGCAGCCGGAGGCCGTGGCGATGAATACGTATGCAACTACACGCGCCGCGGTGCTGCCCGTCTACCATGTCCGCAGCGCCCCGCGATGCGGAGGCGGCGACCGCAGCGCCGGCATGCCGGCCTGCGCTTCCACCATGCAGGCAAAGAGGGAGGGAGGTCGATCGGTGCGAGCCGGTCTGCCGCTTCGATGCTGAAGATGATCTGCTTGGCCGCCACCTTGGGTGCTGCGGCGTCGGCGTCTGCTGGACAGACGTCATTGCAATGGCGCGGTCAGACCGCGCAGGCCGAGGCCACCGCCGACGGCGGCTTCGTGCTGCACGCGGCGCAGGGCACGCGCACGCTGTCGTTGCAGCCGCTGCGCAGCGAGACCGACAGCCTGTTGTTCGATGCGCTGTTCGCGTTGGCGCAGCAGGAACTGCGCGACGACCAGGTCCAGGCGATCCGTGACCCGGCGTTCGATCACGGCAAACCGTTGCCGTGCGATTGCTACCAGACCGGCGAGCGCTGGCCCTACGTGTGGACCCGCGATGTCAGCTATGCCGCCGACCTGGCCCTGGCGCGGCTGGATCCCGAGCGCACGCGGCGCTCGCTGCACTTCAAGCTGTCGCCGATGCGCGGCGCCGATGCGCTGCCGGGGCTGTTCGTGGCGCAGGACACCGGCTCCGGCGGCAGCTGGCCGGTGAGCAGCGACCGCGTGGTGTGGTTTCTGGCCGCGCGTCACTTGCTGGACGAACCGGGCTTTGCCGCCGACACCCGTGCCGCGCTCGCCGCCACGCTGGCGCAGGACCGCGCGTTCGCGTTCGACCCGCACATCGGCCTGTACCGCGGCGAGACCTCGTTCCTGGACTGGCGCGAGCAGACCTATCCGGCCTGGACCCGCGACGACGTCGGCTTCATCGCCAGCTCCTTCGCGCTGTCGACCAACGTGCTGCACTATCAGGCGCTGCGTCTGGGCGAGCGTCTGGCCAGGGAGCAGGGCGACACGCAGGCGGCCGCGCGCTATGCCGGCTGGGCCGATGCGCTGCGCCAGGCGATCGCGCAGCGCTTCTGGCGCGAGGACCGCGGCACCTACGTCAGCTACATCGGCACGGCCGAGCATCCGGTGCGCTACGAAAGCTACGATCTGCTGGGCCTGTCGCTGGCGGTGCTGGCCGACGTGCTGCCGGCCGAGCGCGCGCGCCAGGCGCTGGCCCGCTATCCCGCGGTGGAGGCGGGCAGCCCGGTGGTGTGGCCGCAGCAGCGCGAGGTGCCGATCTACCACAATCGGGCGATCTGGCCGTTCGTCAGCGCCTATGCGCTGCGCGCGGCGCGGCATACCGACGACGGCGCGCGCATCGATCTGGAAGTGCGCTCGCTGCTGCGCGGCGCCGCGCTCGCCGGCTCGAACATGGAGAACTACGAATTCCTGAGCCAGGCCGCGCATCTCGACGACGGCCCGCTCAGCGGCCCGGTGGTCAATTCGCCGCGGCAGCTGTGGTCGGTGGCGGGCTACCTGGCAACGGTGATCGAGGGCGTGTTCGGCCTCGAGGACGATGGCCGCGTGCTGCCCAAGCTGCCGACCAGCCTGGTGCCGCTGCTGTTCGGCGAGCGCCAGGAGATCGCATTGCAGCTAAAGGACCGACGTATCGTGCTGCGGAGGCCGCGGCGGCTGCAAGGCGACCTGTTGGTCGCTGGCAAGACCCGCACCCAGGACGGTGTGACCACCGTCGACCTGGTCGCGCGCCGCAGCGGCGGCGCGCCATTGCAAATGCTCACGGCCGCGGACGCCTTCGCGCCGCTGGCGCCGCCGGCACCGCAGGTGCGGCGCGAGGCGCAGGGCTGGCGTGTGCAGGCGGCCACGGACACGGTGCTGTACGTCGATGGGCAGGCGCGACCCGGCAGCGCCGACGGCGCGCTGTTGCCGCTGGCCGAGCGCGTGCAATGCCTGAGCCTGACCCGGCAGAGCGCGCGTTGGGAGTCGTTGCATAGCCCTACCGTCTGCGTCGGCGACGTGGCGCGCGTGGAGGGCGCCGATGACTGGGCCTGGACGGTGCCGCACGATGGCGCGTACCGGCTGAGCTTGCGCTACGTCAATGCGCATGGCCCGATCAACACCGGTGTCACCGCGGCGGTCAAGCGCCTGCAGGTGCAGTGCGGAGCGGCGTCGCCGCAGTCGCAGCCGCTGGTGATGCCGCACAGCGTCGGCGAGCAGACCTCCACGGCGGCGGTGTTCGCGCTGCAGGCTGGGCAACGGTGCGTCGCGCGCTTGCTGCCGGCGCAGAACATGAGCGCGCTGCAGCACTTCGCGCGCTACACCGGCGGCCAGGGCGGCGCCGATGGCGTGGTCAATGCCGCCGATGTCGCCGCGCTGCTGATCGCGCCGGCCGGCCCGATCGAGGAGCGCCCATGAGCGCCGTGCCACGCGCCAAGCCGGCGCTGTCGTTCTGGCAGATCTGGAACATGTGCTTCGGCTTCCTGGGCATCCAGTTCGGCTTTGCGCTGCAGAACGCCAACGCCAGCCGCATTTTCCAGACCCTGGGCGCGGACATGGAGCAGGTGCCGGGGCTGTGGATCGCTGCGCCGCTGACCGGCCTGATCGTGCAGCCCATCGTCGGCTACCTGTCCGATCGCACCTGGAACCGTTTCGGGCGGCGCCGGCCGTATTTCATGGTCGGTGCGCTGCTCACCACGCTGGCGTTGCTGGTGATGCCGAACTCGCCGGCGCTGTGGGTGGCGGCCGGGACGCTGTGGGTGCTGGACGCCTCGATCAACATCTCGATGGAGCCGTTCCGCGCCTTCGTCGGCGACCAGTTGCCGGCGCGCCAGCGCGCCAGCGGCTACGCCATGCAGAGCTTCTTCATCGGCGTCGGTGCGGTGGTGGCGAGCATGCTGCCATGGTTGCTGGCGCACTGGGGGGTGAGCAACACCGCGGGCCCCGGCGAGGTGCCGGCGACGGTGCGCTACGCGTTCTATCTCGGCGGCGCGGTGCTGTTCCTGTCGATCGGCTGGACCGTACTGCGCACCCGCGAATATCCGCCCGAGGATCTGCACGGTTTCGACGACGCCACGCCGGCCGCCACGGCGACGCAGCCGCGCTACGCCGATGTCGCCGCGACGCTGTGGTGCGCCGCGGGCATCGCCGGGGCGGCGGCGATCGCCTTCAGTGGCGGCGACCGCATGCTGTACGTGCTGGCCGGGCTGTGCCTCGGCTACGGCGTGCTGCAGGGCGTGGCGCCGCGCCTGCGCCGCGGGCACATGCTGGCCGCGATCGTCTGCGACCTGCAGACCATGCCGCAGGCGATGCGGCGCCTGGCCTGGGTGCAGTTCTTCTCGTGGTTCGCGCTGTTCGCGATGTGGATCTACACCACCGCCGCGGTCACCCAGACCCACTACGGCACCCACGATGCGACCTCGGCCGCGTACAACGAGGGGGCAAACTGGGTCGGTGTGCTGTTCGCCGCCTACAACGGCTTCGCCGCCCTGGCGGCGATCGCGATCCCGCTGCTGGTGCGTGCCTGCGGGCTGCGCGTGAGCCACCTGCTCAACCTGTGCCTGGGCGCGGCCGGCCTGCTGTCGTTCCTGTGGATCCGCGACCCGCAGTGGCTGCTGCTGTCGATGGTCGGGGTCGGCTTCGCCTGGGCCTCGATCCTGTCGCTGCCGTATGCGCTGCTGTCGGACAGCGTGCCGGCGGCGAAGATGGGCGTGTACATGGGCATCTTCAATTTCTTCATCGTGATCCCGCAGTTGGTCGCGGTCAGCGTGCTGGGCTTCGTGCTCACGCACTGGCTCGATGGCCGGCCGCTGTACGCGTTGGCGATCGGCGGCGGCAGCCTGCTGGTGGCGGCGCTGTGCGTGCTGTGGGTGCCGTCGGATTCGGGAGCGAACGCATGATCGATCGGATGTCGTTGTTGGCGCTGGCCCTGCTGGGTGCCTGCGCTGGGTCGGCGCAGGCGCAGGCGCCGGCGCAGGAGGAGTTCTACGGCACGCTGGAGCCGTTCGCCAGCGAGGCGGTGTACTTCGTGGTCACCGACCGCTTCGTCAACGGCGACCCGGGCAACGATCATCGCGACCAGGGCGGCGCGCACCGCACCTTCGACATCCCGATCCCGGCGCCGCCGGGCGAGAGCGACAACATCGGCTACCTCGGCGGCGACTTCAAGGGCGTGGTCGACAACGCCGGCTACATCCGCGACCTGGGCTTCGGCGCGGTGTGGATCACCCCCATCGTCGACAACCCGGACGAGGCCTTCACCGGCGGCAAGCCGATCACCTGGGGCAGCTCGCTGAGCGACCGCGGCAAGACCGGCTACCACGGCTACTGGGGTGTGAACTTCTACAAGCTCGACGAGCATCTGCCGAGCCCGGGGCTGGATTTCGCCGGCTTTACCCAGGCCATGCACGCGCAGCAACTGAAGGTGGTGCTGGACATCGTCGGCAATCACGGCTCGCCGGCCTGGACCATGCCCAAGCGGCAGCCGATGTTCGGCCAGGTGTTCGACCGCGACGGCAAACTCATCGCCGACCACCAGAACCTGCCGCCGTCCAAGCTGGACCCGGCGCACAACCCGCTGCACGCGTTCTACAACACCGGCGGCAACCTGGCGCAGTTGTCCGATTTCAACGAGCGCAATCCGGCGGTGATGGAGTATCTGGTCGGCGCTTACTCGCAGTGGCTGGGGCAGGGCGCCGACGCGTTCCGCATCGACACGATCGGCTGGATGCCGGACAGCTTCTGGCACGAGTTCGTGCGCCGCATCCGCGCGCAGCGCCCGGGCATGTTCATGTTCGGCGAGGACTTCGACTACAACGCGCACAAGATCGCCGGCCACACCTGGGCCAGTAATGCGGGCGTCAGCGTGCTGGATTTCCCGCTCAAGCAGGCGCTGGCGGCGACGTTCGGCCACGCCCAGCGCGGCTACGAAACGCTGCAGCCGGCGCTGTATCTGGAGCGTGGCCCGTACGCCAATCCGTACGAGTTGATGACCTTTTACGACAACCACGATATGGCGCGGCTGGATGCCAGCGACGCCGGCTTCATCGACGCGCACAACTGGCTGTTCACCGCGCGCGGCATCCCGGTGATCTACTACGGCTCGGAGACCGGCTTCATGCGCGGCCGCGCCGAGCACGCCGGCAACCGCAACTACTTCGGTCAGGCGCGGGTGAACGCCGCGCCATCCAGCCCGATCTTCGCGCCGTTGCGACGCATCGCCACGCTGCGCCAGCGCAGCCCCGCGCTGCAGCGCGGCCTGCAGCTCAACCTGCAGTTATCCGGCGACGAGGCGGTGTTCTACCGGGTGTTCCAGCACGCGGGCAGCATCCAGACCGCACTGGTGCTGCTGAACAAGAGCGATGCGCCACGGACGATGGAGGTGCGCCGCTACCTGCAGCCCGGCACCTGGCACGACGGCTTCGATGGCAGCGCTATCGAGGTAACGGATGCGCTGCGCGCCGAGGTGCCGGCACACGGCGTGCGCGTGTTCCTGTCCGATGCGCCGATCGTGCGCCCGGACCTGCGCGCGCGGCTGCGCTGGCTGATGGCGGCCAAGGACGGGGTTGCGCCGACGCCCTGAGCGCGACGTGGCAGGCGTTGCGTCGTCGCGCCTGCCTGCAGGACCCGGCGTGGGCGCCTCGCGTCGGGTTCCGGCCCTTTCAGGCAGCTGACAGGCCGATGCGCTGCCGTGACGCAGGCCGGCAATGTCAACTGCGCAGCGAAGAACCGCGCAGCGCCAGCGTCACCGGCAGGGTGCGGCTGCTCACTGGCTGCCCGGCGATCTGCGCCAGCAAGGTGTCCACCAGCACCGCACCGGCCAGCTTGGTGTCCTGCTGCACCGTCGACAGCGCCGGATCGACGCTGGCGGCGACAGGAATGTCGTCGAAGCCGGCCAGGGCCACGTCCTCGGGCACGCGCAGGCCGTGCTCGCGCAAGGCTTTCAGCGCGCCGATCGCGATCAGGTCGCTGGCGGCGAACAGCGCATCGAAGCGCTCGCCGCGCCCCAGCAGGGCCAGGGCGGCCTCGTAGCCGGACTGCTCGGTAGTGATCGCATCGACCTGCAGTGCCGGCGTGGCCTCGGCGCCGGCCGCGTGCAGCGCCTGCAGATGGCCGCGGTAGCGCTCCAGGAACTCGGGGTAATGGTTGGAGGCGTCGCCGAGGAAGGCGACGCGGCGGCGGCCCTGCGCCAGCAGGTGTGCGGTGATGTCGTGCCCGCCCTGGAAGTTGTCGCTGCCGATCGACACCCCGGGCTGCCCGGGCAGCACTGCGCCCCAGCGTACGAAATGGGTGCCCTGGTCGACCAGGTGCTGCAGCCGTTGCTGCGCCTGCAGGTAGTCGCCGTAGCCGAGCAGGATCAGGCCATCGGCCTTCTGGCTGTCGCCGTAGTCGGCGCGCCAGTTGTCCGACAACTGCTGGAACGACACCAGCAGGTCGTAGCCATGGCGGGCGCAGGCGCGGGTGATCGAGCCCAGCATCGAGTGGAAGAACGGGTTGATCAGCGAGTCGTCGGTGGTCGGATCTTCGAAGAACAGCAGCGCCAGGGTGCCGGCATTGCGCAGGCGCAGGCTGGAGGCGTGCTTGTCGACCTTGTAGTTCAGCTCGCGCGCGATCGCCAGGATCTTGCGCCGGGTCTGCTCATTGACCGCCGGGCTGCCGCGCAACGCGCGCGAGACCGTGGGTTGCGATACGCCTGCCAGGTAGGCGATGTCCAGCGATGTGGCCTTGCCTTTGATGATGGCGCGTCCGTTGCGGAGAAAACGTGGTCGAAGCATGCCATGGCGCCTGCCGCAGCTCTTGCTGCGCTGCAGCGAGAAGGGTGGTGGCGTCCTCTCTTCGCGGGCCTCAGGCAGTTGCCAAAAGGTATCGTTTTGAAAAAGAGTGGTTTACCATCGTCCCAATCACCTGATCCGGACCTGGGTGGCCCGCGGCGACGCCGGCCGAGCGTGCGACATGAGCACTACCACCGCCCTCGCTTGAGTTCCCGCCCAAGGCTGTCCGAGCAGGCGCCCTTGTGGCGCCTTCTTTCTGTCCCGCGCCCTGCCTCGACTGCCACCACGATGGCGTGGACGCCGTCCCCCCGTTTCCCTTTTCGCCGACTCCCATGATCACGATTACGCTCCCCGACGGCAGCCGCCGCGAATTCGAACATCCCGTCAGCCCCATGGACGTGGCCCAGTCCATCGGCCCCGGCCTGGCCAAGGCCACCATCGCTGGCCAGGTCGACGGCCGCCTGGTCGACGCCTGCGACCTCATCGACCATGACGCCAGCCTGCGCCTGATCACCGCCAAGGACGCCGAGGGCGTGGAGATCATCCGCCACTCCTGCGCGCACCTGGTCGGCCACGCGGTCAAGCAGCTGTATCCCGAGGTCAAGATGGTGATCGGCCCGGTCATCGCCGAGGGCTTCTACTACGACATCTACAGCGAGCGCCCGTTCACCCCCGAGGACATGGCGGCGATCGAGAAGCGCATGCAGGAACTGATCGCGCAGGACTACGACGTGATCAAGAAGGTCACTCCGCGTGCCGAGGTGATCGAGCTGTTCAAGCAGCGCGGCGAGGACTACAAGTTGCGCCTGATCGAGGACATGCCCGACGACGTCACCGCGATGGGCCTGTACTACCACCAGGAATACGTGGACATGTGCCGCGGTCCGCACGTGCCGAACACGCGCTTCCTCAAAGCCTTCAAGCTGACCCGCATCTCCGGCGCCTACTGGCGCGGCGACGCCAAGAACGAGCAGCTGCAGCGCATCTACGGCACCGCCTGGGCCGACAAGAAGCAACTCGAGGCCTACATCCTGCGCATGGAGGAAGCCGACAAGCGCGACCACCGCAAGATCGGCAAGCAGCAGGACCTGTTCCACCTGCAGGAAGAGGGCCCGGGCCTGGTGTTCTGGCACCCGAAGGGCTGGTCGATCTGGCAGGTGGTCGAGCAGTACATGCGCAAGGTCTACCGCGACAGCGGCTACGGCGAGGTGCGTTGCCCGCAGATCCTGGACGTGTCGCTGTGGCAGAAGTCCGGCCACTGGGACAACTACCAGGACAACATGTTCTTCACCGAGTCGGAGAAGCGCACCTACGCGGTCAAGCCGATGAACTGCCCGGGCCACGTGCAGGTGTTCAACCAGGGCCTGCACAGCTACCGCGACCTGCCGATCCGCTACGGCGAGTTCGGCGCCTGCCATCGCAACGAGCCGTCCGGCGCGCTGCACGGCATCCTGCGCGTGCGCGGTTTCACCCAGGACGACGGCCACATCTTCTGTACCGAGCAGCAGATCGAGGCCGAGGTCACCGCCTTCCACCAGCAGGCGTTGAAGGTGTACGGCGACTTCGGCTTCGACGACATCCAGATCAAGATCGCCTTGCGCCCGGAAAAGCGCCTCGGCGACGACGCCACCTGGGACAAGGCCGAGGCCGCGCTGCGCGCCGCGCTCGGCGCCTGCGGGGTGGAGTGGCAGGAACTGCCGGGCGAGGGCGCCTTCTACGGCCCGAAGATCGAGTACCACCTGAAGGACGCGATCGGCCGCACCTGGCAACTCGGCACCATGCAGGTGGATTTCATGATGCCCGGCCGCCTCGGCGCCGAGTACGTGGACGAGCATAGCCAGAAGAAACATCCGGTCATGCTGCACCGGGCCATCGTCGGCTCGATGGAGCGGTTCATCGGCATCCTGATCGAGCACCATGCCGGCATGTTCCCGGCTTGGCTGGCGCCGGTGCAGGCCGTGGTCATGAACATCACCGACGCGCAGGCAGACTATGTAGACAACGTGCGGAAACTCCTTGCAAATCAAGGCTTCCGCATCGAGGCCGATTTGCGGAACGAAAAAATCGGTTATAAGATTCGCGAACACACGCTGCAGCGGGTGCCGTACCTGTTGGTCGCAGGTGACCGCGAGACGGAAAACGGCGCGATTGCGGTCCGTACGCGATCGGGGGAGGATCTGGGCACCATGTCGGTCGCCGCCTTCGCCGAACGGCTGCGCGCCGAGCAGTTGGCGTGACACCACCCTGGCGCGGACGGAGCCTCCGTCCGCACCAGTCCGATTCCCCTGGGAGATTGCAACATCAGTACCCCTGACAACAAACAGAACCGCAAGAACCAAGAGATCCGCGTGCCGCGCGTGCGCGTGATCGGCGCGGACGGCGAGATGGTCGGCGTGTTGACCCGCGACGAAGCGCTGGCGCTGGCCGAAGAGGACGGACTCGACCTGGTCGAGATCCAGCCGCAAGCCGATCCGCCGGTCTGCAAGATCATGGACTTCGGCAAGTTCAAGTTCGAGCAGCAGAAAAAGGCCAACGAAGCCAAGAAGAAGACCAAGCAGGTCGAGATCAAGGAAATCAAGTTCCGTCCGGTCACGGACGAAGGCGATTACCAGATCAAGCTGCGCAACATGCGCCGCTTCATCGAGGAAGGCGACAAGGTCAAGGTCAACATCCGCTTCCGCGGTCGCGAGATGAGCCATCAGGAGCTCGGCCGCGAAATGGCCGCGCGGATCGAGGCCGATCTGGGCGAAGACATCGTCATCGAATCGCGTCCGCGCCTGGAAGGCCGGCAGATGGTGATGATGATCGCGCCGAAGAAGCGCTGACGCAGGCCAGGATCGCGCCCCGCCCAACGCGGGCGCGCGACCAACCGGGCGCCCACGGCGCCCACTGGCATCGTAATCCCGGCGTTTTTGCCCCGACGCAGGCTGCGTGGTTGCGTGGTGCGCGCCGTTTCCGATGCTCCATTCCCGAATCGCGGCGCGCCAGTGCGCGCCACCCAAACTGCATGATTTGCAAGGCATTCCAAGCCCTGGCATAATGCGCGGCCCAGTTCATCGGGTTTGCCGCTCGCGCGGCAATAGGACCCGCCCGGATCCTCAGTGGATCAAGGGCTTACAAGCAGGTAAGGGCACGGACGGAAAGTGTGGCGCAGCCACCGCCCTGACCAGTGACAAAACACCATCAAGGACATTGCAATGCCCAAGATCAAGACCAACCGGGCGGCGGCCAAGCGTTTCCGCAAGACCGCCTCCGGCAAGTACAAGGCCGGCCACGCCAACCGTAGCCACATCCTCACCAAGAAAGCGACCAAGCGGAAGCGCAACCTGCGGCAGACGAACCACGTCCGTGCCGAGGACGCAGGCCGTCTTGACCGTATGCTTCCCTACCTCTGAGGACTGAACCATGGCTCGAGTCAAGCGTGGCGTCCAGGCGCGCCGCCGTCACAAGAAAGTTCTGAACCTCGCCAAGGGCTATTACAACGCCCGTCGCAAGGTCTTCCGCGTCGCCAAGCAGGCGGTGATCAAGGCGCAGCAGTACGCCTACATCGGCCGCAAGCAGAAGAAGCGCAATTTCCGTTCGCTGTGGATCACCCGCATCAATGCGGCGGCCCGCATCAACGGCATGAGCTACAGCCGTTTCATGAACGGCCTGCTCAAGGCTGGCATCACCCTCGACCGCAAGGTGCTGGCGGACATCGCCGTGCACGACGCGCAGGGCTTTGCCGCCCTGGCGGAGAAGGCGAAGGGCGCGCTGGCGGCATAAGTGCGAGTCCCCGCAGAAACCCGCACATTCATGTGCGGGTGTTCGGCGGGAGCAATCGCAGTCATGCAGGGGAAGGGCGCAAGTCCTTCCCCTTTTGCGTTTTTGGGCGTCCCGGCGACGGGGCGCCTGCCGGGTAGGGAGGTTCCGCATCGGCGGGACACGGTGGCCACGGGTTCGGCCGGAGCAGTGAGGCGCGAGTGCAATGAGTGAGATCGATTCCCTGAGCGGGCAGGCGCTGGCGGACATCGCCGCGGCGCAGAGTCCGGAGGCGCTGGAGCAACTGCGGGTCGCGCTGCTCGGCAAGAGCGGCAGCATCACCGCCCAGCTCAAGCAGCTCGGCGCGCTGGCGCCGGAGCAGCGCAAGCTGGCCGGCGAGGCGATCAATCGCGCGCGCGACACGGTATCCGCCGCGCTGGCCGAGCGCCGCGCGCTGCTGGAAACCGCGGCGCTGGACGCACGCCTGGCCGCCGAGCGCATCGACGTGACCCTGCCGGGCCGGCGCGGCGAACGCGGCGGGCTGCATCCGGTCACCCGCACCCTGGAGCGCATCACCGAGATCTTCGCGCGGCTGGGCTACGAACTGTCCGACGGCCCCGAGATCGAGGACGACTGGCACAACTTCGAGGCGCTGAACTTCCCGCCGCACCACCCGGCGCGGGCGATGCACGACACCTTCTATTTCGGCGATGGCCGCCTGCTGCGCACCCATACCTCGGGCGTGCAGGTGCGCTACATGGGTGAGCATGCGCCGCCGCTGCGCATGATCGCCGCCGGCAAGGTCTACCGCAGCGACAGCGACCAGACCCATTCGCCGATGTTCCACCAGGTCGAAGGCCTGCTGGTCGACGAGCACGCGACCTTCGCCGACCTCAAGGGCACCCTGGCCGAGTTCGTGCGCGCGTTCTTCGAGCGCGATTTCCAGATGCGCTTCCGTCCCAGCTACTTCCCCTTCGTCGAACCCGGCGCCGAGGTCGACATCGCCTGGCAGCAGCCCGACGGCAGCACCCGCTGGCTGGAGGTGCTCGGCTGCGGCATGGTGCACCCGAACGTGCTGCGCAACGTCGGCATCGACCCGGAGCGCTACACCGGCTTCGCCTTCGGCATGGGCGTGGAGCGCTTCGCGATGCTGCGCTACGGCGTCAACGACCTGCGCGCCTTCTTCGAGAACGACGTGCGGTTCCTGCGGCAGTTCGCTTGAGGGCGGGGATTCGGGATTCGGGAGTGGGGATTCGCGAAAGCGGGTCCACGCGGCTTCCGGATCTCGCTTGACCCGCTCTTACGAATCCCCACTCCCGAATCCCCAATCCCGGCTCCCCAATGAAATTCAGCGAAAACTGGCTGCGTAGCCACGTTCCGACCCAGGCCTCGCGCGAGCAGCTTGTGGCCACCCTGACCGCGATCGGCCTGGAGGTCGAGGAGGTCGTGTCGCTCGGCGACGGCCTGCAGCAGGTGGTGGTGGCGCGGATCGTCGAGGCCGCGCCGCATCCCGAGGCCGACCGGCTGCAGGTGTGCCGGGTCGATGCCGGACACGGCGAGCTGCTGCAGATCGTCTGCGGCGCGCCCAATGCGCGCGCCGGACTGGTTGCGCCGCTGGCGCTGGTCGGCGCCCAGGTCGGCGGCATCGCGATCAAGCCGGCCAAGCTGCGCGGGGTCGAATCCAACGGCATGCTGTGTTCGGCCAAGGAGCTGGGCCTGGACAGCGACGCGTCGGGCCTGTTCGAACTGCCCGACGATGCGCCGATCGGCCAGGCGCTGACCGAGTATCTGGGCCTGCCCGACGCCAGCATCGAGATCAAGCTCACCCCCAACCGTGCCGACTGCTTCGGCGTGCGCGGCATCGCCTACGACGTGGCCGCGGCCTGCGGCAGCGACGTGCTGCCGCTGGTGGTGGCGCCGGTCGCAGTGAGCAGCGAGCGCACGCTGCCGGTCGCGCTGGGGGCGGGCGCCGACGCGCCGCGTTACTGCGGCCGCGTGGTCGAGGACCTGGATGCGGCGGCGAAGACGCCGCTGTGGATGGCCGAGCGCCTGCGCCGCAGCGGTGTGCGCCCTGTGTCGCTGCTGGTGGACATCACCCAGTACGTGATGCTGGAACTGGGCCAGCCGATGCATGCGTTCGACTTGGACACGTTGCAGGGCCCGGTCGGTGTGCGTCACGCGCGCGCCGGCGAGACCCTGACCCTGCTCGATGGCCGCGAGGCCGCGCTGGATCCGGGGTTCCTGCTGGTCACCGATGCCGATCGGCCGGTGGCGCTGGCTGGGTTGATGGGCGGCCAGGCCACCCGTGTCACCGAGACCACTCGGCACGTGTTCCTGGAGGCCGCGCATTTCGCCCCGGCGGCGATCATGGGCCGCGGCCGCAAGCTCGGCCTGCACACCGATGCCGGTCACCGTTTCGAGCGCGGCGTGGACCCGGCATTGCCGCGGCAGGCGCTGGAGTTGGCCACGCGGTTGGTGCTGGAGCTGGCCGGCGGACGTGCCGGCCCGGTGGTCGAGGCCGAGTTGCCGGAGTTCCTGCCGACGCCGGCGCCGATCGCGCTGCGCCGCGCGCGCATCCTGCGCGTGCTCGGCATCGAGATCGCCGATGCCGACGTGGAGCGCATCCTGCGCGCGCTGGGCATGGACGTGGCCGCCTCGGCCGATGGATGGCAGGTCACCGCGCCGAGCCGTCGCTTCGACATCGCGCTGGAAGAGGACCTGATCGAGGAACTGGCGCGCATCCACGGTTATGACCGTTTGCCGACCACCTTGCCCGGCGGCGCCACCCGCATCGCCATGGATAGCGAGATCCAACTGGACGAGCGCAGCGTGCGCCGCCAGTTGCTGGCGCGCGATCTGCTCGAAACCATCAACTACGCCTTCGTCGATGCCGCGCTGCTGGACCAGTGGGGCCTGCACGACGGGCGCGTGGCGCTGGCCAATCCGCTCAGCGCCGAACTGGCGGTGATGCGCCCGTCGCTGTTGCCGGGGCTGGTCGCCGCGCTGGGCCGCAACGTCGCGCGCCAGGCCGGGCGCGTGCGTCTGTTCGAGCTGGGCAAGGTGTTCGCCGCGGCGGCGGAGGCCGGCGCGGCGCCGACCGAGACCCAGCGCGTGGCGGCGGCCGTGTGCGGCGATGCCGACGCCCTGCAGTGGGGCCTGCCGGCGCGCAAGGTCGATTTCCACGACCTCAAGGGCGACCTGGACGCATTGGCCGCGGCCTCCGGCGCGCGCCTGGACTACCGTGCGTCGACGCACCCGTTCGCGCATCCGGCCCGTTCGGCCGACGTCTATCGCGACGAAACCCGGATCGGCTGGATCGGCCAGCTGCATCCGCGGCTGCTGCAGGCGATGCAGATCGACGTGGACGTGCTGGCGTTCGAGCTGGACCTGGCGCCGCTGGCCGCGCGCGCCCTGCCGCGCGCCGCCGAGCTGTCGCGGTTCCCGTCGGTGCGTCGCGACCTGGCCTTCGTGGTGCCGGACGCGGTGAGTTGGGCGGCGCTGGCGCGCAGCGTGCGTGCGGCGGTGGGGCCCTTGCTGCGCGAGGTGGTGCTGTTCGACCGCTACGTCGGCGCGGGGGTCGAGGCTGGTTGCAAGAGTCTCGCTATGGGCTTGATTTTGCAGGACAACACGCGCACTCTGACAGACCGCGACGTGGAGGCGGTGGTCGCCGATGCCGTGGCCGCGCTGGCGCGCGAACACGACGCGCGGATGCGTGGTTGAGACGTACAGGGGATAGCAGGGCAATGGCGTTGACCAAAGCGGAAATGGCCGAGCGGTTGTTCGACGAAGTCGGGCTGAACAAGCGCGAGGCCAAGGAATTCGTCGATGCGTTCTTCGACGTGCTGCGCGATGCGCTCGAGCAGGGGCGGCAGGTGAAGTTGTCCGGTTTCGGCAACTTCGACCTGCGCCGCAAGAACCAACGGCCCGGCCGCAATCCCAAGACCGGCGAAGAGATCCCGATTTCGGCGCGGACGGTGGTGACCTTCCGTCCTGGACAGAAGCTCAAGGAGCGAGTGGAGGCTTATGCTGGACCCGGGCAGTAACCGCGAACTTCCGCCGATTCCGGCCAAGCGCTACTTCACCATCGGTGAGGTCAGCGAGCTGTGCGACGTCAAGCCGCACGTGCTGCGCTACTGGGAAACCGAATTCCCCAGCCTGGAACCGGTCAAGCGGCGCGGCAACCGACGCTACTACCAGCGCCACGACGTGCTGATGGTGCGGCAGATCCGCAGCCTGCTGTACGAACAGGGCTACACCATCGGCGGTGCGCGGCTGCGCCTGGAAGGCGAGGGTGCCCGCCAGGAATCGGCGCTGAGCAACCAGATCATCAAGCAGGTGCGGCAGGAGCTGGAAGAAGTCCTGCAGTTGCTGCGGCGGTGAGTCGGGCCAGCGCTAGGAATGGCCGCCGCAAACCCGCTATAATCGCCAGCTCGCCGCAAGGCGGGTCCGTCATGACGGCGGAGACGCAACACACCGGGGTATAGCGCAGCCTGGTAGCGCACTAGTCTGGGGGACTAGTGGTCGTCGGTTCGAATCCGGCTACCCCGACCATCTTTCGAAGGCCCATGTCCATGACATGGGCCTTTTTGTTTTGGTCGCGAGGAAGGCTGGGGCTGGCTGGAGAGCTGATCGGGATGCGGCGTTTGGACGCCCGGCGCGCATGCCGGTTGCGTGTCGGGGTCGCCACACGTGGCGATCTGTAACGCCGCGAGGGGCGGCGAGCACGTCGCCGTAGACAAAAAGCGCGGTAGTGCGCCGTTCCAGCGCCGCGCCGTCGCCCAGCCGGAACGGAAAGCCCCGTCAGAACTGGGAGCAGTGCAGCGTCAATGCATTGACATTGGTCACGTTAACACCGCGTCGATGGAACGTTCACGGGCCCTTGCCAGGCTGAATCGCCGGACATGTAGTTGAACCTTGCTGTTACTGCGTCAAAAAAATGTCGGGTAACGCCTTGGTGACGGCAGATGCCTGTGCCATAGTGCGTTGCAACACGAAGCTTCGCTGTTGGCCAGGGCCGTTCGTCCCAGGCAGGAATTGACACCGTGATCATTCTCCGGCCGGGAGGGAACCCTGGCCGGCTGGACGAGTGCGGCGCTTCGAAAACCATTCGACAGAGGGCATCAGCATCGCGCATGGGTAAACTCTCCGTGACCTTCCATTGGGCGCTGGCCCTTTTCTGCCTGGCGCTGCTGTCGGCATGCAACAGCGGGCCGGCGATGCGTTCGGACCTGCCGCCGGGCGATCCGCTTGCCGCGTCCATGGGCAAGCCGGAATACCTGCTCGGCCCGGGCGACCTGCTCACGGTCAAGGTGTTCCAGGTCGACGATCTGGAGCGCCAGGTGCGGGTCGACAACGAGGGCCGCATCTCGCTGCCGCTGATCGGCGACGTCAAGGCCGCCGGCTCCAGCGTCAATGCCTTGCAGAAGGAGATCGCCGACCGCTACCGCAACGGCTATCTGCAGAACCCGCAGGTATCGGTGCTGGTGGACGAGTTCACCGGCAACCGGGTCACGGTCACCGGCGCGGTCAGCGAGCCGGGCATCTATCCCATCCAGGGCTCCGCGCTGACCCTGCAGCAGGCGCTGTCGCTGGGCAAGGGCGTGAGCGACGTGGCCAGCCGCGGCAACGTGGTGGTGTTCCGTACCGTCGGCGGGCAGAAGATGCTGGCCCGTTTCGATCTGCGCGATATCCAGAAGGGCGCGGCGCCCGATCCGGCGATCTACGGCGGCGACATCGTGGTGGTGTACCGCTCCGATGCGCTGGTGTTGCTGCGTACCGTGGTGCAACTGACCCCGTTCGTGATGGTCTGGAGGGCCTACCGATGAGCGCCTCCACCTTGCCTCCCGCCTCCGCGCCGCGTCCGCGCCCGGTGGCCGCGCCGCTGAGCCCGGCCGACATCGGCCTGCTGGATTACTGGAATGCGCTGTACCGCCAGCGTTGGCTGATCGTCGGCATCACCGCCGCCGTGGTGCTGCTGGCGCTGCTGGTGATGCTGCTGATGACGCCCAAGTACCGCGCCACCAGCGTGCTGCAGATCGAGCGCGAATCGCTCAACGTCGCCAACGTCGCCAACCTGATGCCGGTGGAGTCGCCGCAGGACCGCGACTTCTACCAGACCCAGTACGAACTGCTCGGCAGCCGTTCGCTGGCGCGGCAGGTGATCCGCGAGGCCAAGCTGACCCAGGCGCCGGCGTTCAAGCCGCTGGTCGACGAAGCCCTGGAGAAGCTGCAGGACAACGGCGACGGGCTTGCGCCGACGCCGCAGGCGCGTGCCGCCGCGGCCGAGAATGCGCTGGTTGGACCGGTGCTGGACGCGTTGACCATCGAGCCGGTCCGCGACTCGCGCCTGGTGCGGATCAATTTCGATTCGCCCGATCGCGTGCTGGCCACGCGCGTGGCCAACACCTACGCCAAGATGTTCATCGCCTCGACCCAGGAACGCCGGCTGCAGGCGTCCTCGTTCGCGGCGCGCTACCTGTCCGAGCGCCTGGCGCAACTGCGCGACAAGGTCGAGGAGTCGGAGAAGAACGCGGTCGACTATTCCAGCCAGGAACAGATCGTGTCGATGGGCGAGGACAAGCCGTCGCTGCCGACACAGAACATGAGCGAGCTGAATGTGCGCCTGGCCGCGGCGCAGGACGCGCGGATCAAGGCCGAGGCGGCCTGGCGCCAGGCCGGCATCGGCGACGGCATGGGCCTGCCGCAGGTGGTCAGCAACCCGTTGATCCAGAGCCTGCGTACCGAACAGGCCAAGCTGACCGCCGACTACCAGCAGAAGCTGGCCACGTTCCAGCCCGGCTATCCGGAAATGCAGCGCCTGCAGAACCAGATCGCCGAGACCAAGCGGCAGATCGCCGACGAGATCGCCAACATCCGCGGTGCGCTGAAGAACGACTACGAAGCGGCGCGGCAGCAGGAGACGCTGCTCGCCGACCGCATCGCCGCACTGAAGAACGACGAACTTGACCTGCAGACCCGCAGCATCCGCTACACCATGCTGCGCCGCGAGGCCGACACCAACCGCCAGCTCTACGACGCGCTGCTGCAGCGCTACAAGGAGATCGGCGTGGTCGGCAACGTGGGCACCAACAACATTTCCATCGTCGACCGCGCCGATGTGCCGGGCAAGCCGAGTTCGCCGAAGAAGCTGCTCGGCCTGGCGCTGGCCTTCGTGTTCGGCTTGTTCCTGGCGGTGGCGGTGGCGCTGGTGCGCTACTTCATCCGCGAGGCCGAAGCCGCGGCGGCGGCTTCGGCGTGATGTCGCAGCGCGATGGCGCGCCGCACCGCGCATGGCGCGAGCGCGTGCCGCAACGCACACATCGGCATCGGTTCGACGCACAGTCTTCAGTGAGGTGATACGTGGTTCAGCTAGGCAATGAGGTGCTCCATTATTTTCCAGCGCGGTTGTACGAAGACGTTCTTCTGTTGAAGTAGTCACGGGCTGCCGTGGACCTGGGGTCGGCGAGGGAGGCGCCGCAGCGGTCCATAGGCAGGCGAAATCGAGGCCCGGCGGCGTCGCATGTTCCCCCGCATGCCGATCGACCGGGTTTGGATAGGAATCCCGATCATGCTTTTGGCAGACCTGAGTAGCGCCACCTATACGACCTCCTCGCCGCGCATGCTGTCCAAGTACGCGGCCGCGGCAGACATCCTGCTGCGCGTCTCCGACCTGACCGTCATGGTCGGCGGCGCCTTGCTGACCCATCGGTTGCTGTTCGGCACCTGGATGCCGGAACCGGCGTACCGGGTGGCGATCGGCACCACCCTGCTGTACGCAGTGATCTGCTTCGCGCTGTTCCCGCTGTACCGCAGTTGGCGCGGGCGCGGCCTGCTGCGCGAAATGATGGTGTTGAGCCTGGCCTGCGGTGGCGTGTTCGCGCTGTTCGCGGTGCACGCCTTCGTCGTGCAGTTCGGCCAGCAGGTCTCGCGGCTGTGGATCGGCACTTGGTTCGTCACCAGCCTGGCGACGCTGCTGTTCTCGCGCACGGTGGTGCGCGGCGTGCTCAACCGGCTGCGCTCCGAAGGTGTGGACGTGCAGCGGGTGGTGGTGGTCGGCCTGCGCCATCCGGTGGTGAAGATCCACAACTACCTGAGCCGCAATCCCTGGGTCGGCATGCAGGTGATGGGCTACTTCAGCAGCGACTACGACCTGTCGGTGGCCGACCATCCGCAGAAGCTGCAGTGCCTGGGCGAAGGCACCGCGGACGCGCTGATCGACTACCTCGACGACCACCAGGTCGAGCAGGTGTGGATCTCGCTGCCGCTGGGCGAACGCGACCACATCAAACAACTGCTGCAGCGCATGGACCGCTATCCGATCCAGGTCCGGCTGATCCCCGACCTGTTCGACTTCGGCATGCTCAACCAGTCCGGCGACCAGATCGGCAACGTGCCGGTGATCAACCTGCGCCAGGGCGGCGTGGACCGCAACACCTACTTCGTGGTCGCCAAGGCGCTGCAGGACAAGCTGGTGGCCCTGGCCGCGCTGGCCGTGTTGTGGCCACTGATGCTGGCGATCGCGGTGGGCGTGAAGCTGAGCTCGCCGGGCCCGGTGTTCTTCCGCCAGCGCCGCCACGGCCTGGGCGGGCGCGAGTTCTACATGTACAAGTTCCGCTCCATGCGCGTGCAGCAGGAGCCCAGCGAGGTGGTGGTGCAGGCCACGCGCGGCGACAGCCGGGTGACCCGCTTCGGTGCGTTCCTGCGCCGGACCAGCCTGGACGAGCTGCCGCAACTGTTCAACGTCCTGGGCGGCAGCATGTCGGTGGTGGGGCCGCGTCCGCATGCCGCGCAGCACAACACCCACTACGAAAAGCTGATCCACCACTACATGCAGCGGCACTACGTGAAGCCGGGCATCACCGGCTGGGCGCAGGTCAACGGCTTCCGCGGCGAGACGCCGGAGCTGCGCACGATGAAGAAGCGCATCCAGTACGACCTCGACTACATCCGCCGTTGGTCGTTGTGGCTGGACACGCGGATCATCGTGCTGACCGCGTTCAAGGTGCTCGGGCAGAAGACCGCCTACTGATGCGCCCGATGCGTCTTCTTCCCGCCGACCGTGAGCAGCGCCGGCGTCGCCGCCGCGTCGCTGTCGTTTCTGTCCCGCTTGCGCCGAATGACGTCGCGCGCGGCACCCGTGTGCCGCGCCTGGCGGCGGCGCGCTGCCGCGTTGGCGCGCGATGCATCGCCACCGCAGGGAGCTGCGCATGCTGAGCGCATCGGACATGCCGCTGCGCGAGCAGCGCCGCAACCTGCTGATCGAGCTGGTGTTGCTGTTCGCCATCGGCTACAACTTCGTGCTGGCGGTGATCAACGCCAAGGTGTTCCGGGTCAGCCCGGCGATGACCTATGCGGTGGAACTGGCGGTCTATGCCGCCTGCTTCCTGCTCGGCCTGCGCGCGCTGGATCGCAAGCGCCTGGCGATGGTGTTCACCGGCATCGCCCTGTTGGCGCTGCTGATGCTGGTGCGCCTGTTCCTGGCGTGGTCGCTGGATCCGAAATTCTTCCGCGATGCGCTGATCCCGTTCGCCTTCCTGCTGCTCGGCGCCGCCTATACCGGCTCGCTGCCGCGCATGTTCGTGCGCATGGCGCTGCTGGTGTCGCTGGTGGCGGTGTTCGAACTGGCGCTGCCCAAGGTCTACGGCGACGTGGTCAATCCCAAGAGCTATTTCGTCAATGCACGCGGCGCCAGCGCGTCGAGCTTCTGGAACCAGGACAGCAACCTGTTCGTCAGCGCGACGCGACCGGGTGCGCGCAACTTCCTGCCGTCGTCGAACCTGCCGCGCGCCTCCTCGGTGTTCATCGAGCCGGTGACGATGGGCAACTTCATCATCTTCTTCACCGCCATCCTGCTGACCTTCTGGCGCTGGATGCGGCCGTTCGCGGTCGTCGCCTCGGTGGCGATGATCGGCTTCCTGATCGTGGCCTCGGACGGACGCCTGGCCGCCGGCACCTGCGTGATGATGGCGCTGCTGAGTCCGTTGCTGCTGCGCATGGATCAGCGCCTGGGCTTCCTGATCTTCTTCGCGGTGATGGGCGGTGCATGGCTGCTGGTGTGGGCCTCGGGCATCCAGAGCTATGAGGACACCACGCTGGGGCGGGTGTTCTTCACCGTCGATTCGATCCGCAGGATGAGCGCCGATGCGTGGATGGGGCTGGACGTGGACCAGCCGTACCGCTACTTCGACAGCGGCATCGCCTACTTCATCTCCTCGCAGTCGGTGCTGCTGGTGCTGGCGTTCCTGCTGGCCTATTCGTTCGCGATGCTGATGCGCACCATCGAAGGGCAGTTGTTCAAGAACCTGCTGATCTTCGCGTTCTCGCTGAGTCTGCTGGTCTCCAACGGCTACTTCTCGATCAAGACCGCGGCGCTGTGGTGGTTCGTGTGCGGCTGCCTGTGGCAGATGGCGCCGCAGTTGCGCGATGCGTCCGCGGTGCCGCCGCGGCCGGCACCGGTCCCGCGGATTCCGGCGGTGCCGGCATGAGCGCGCCCGCCACGGCCGTCTCCGCGTCGGTGCCGGCGCAGGCGCGCAGCGCACGCGCGAGCGTGCCGCGCGACATGCGCATCGACGCGGCCAAGGCGATTGCGATCCTGCTGGTGGTGTTCGGCCATGCCAAGGGCATTCCGCATGCCTACGTGATCCTGGCCTACAGCTTCCACGTGCCGATGTTCTTCCTGTTGTCGGGCTGGGTCGGCGAGGCCTTTGGCAATCGCCCACTGACTCTGGCCACGGTTGGCAAGCTGGCGCGCAGCCTGTTGCTGCCGTATGTGGCGTTCTTCTTCGTCGCCTACGCGTACTGGACGCTGACCCGGCATATCGGCAGCAAGGCGCAGCTGTGGGGCGACCGGCCCTGGTGGGAGCCGCTGCTGGGCCTGGTCAGCGGCATCGGCCCCAAACTCTACGTGATGCCGGCGCTGTGGTTCCTGCCGGCGCTGTTCGTGACCACGCTGGCGTATCTGGCGCTGCGGCGGACGCTGTCGGTGCAGGCCCTGGCCGGGCTGTCGCTGCCGCTGGCCTGGGGCTGGGCCTGCTGGTTCCCGGGGCAGGACATGCGCCTGCCGTTCTCCCTGGACGTGCTGCCGGTGGCGCTGTGCTTCTTCGCGATCGGCGCGCTCGCCGCGACGCGCGCGCACTGGTGGCCGGCACGGCCGGCCGGCAATGCGCTGGCGGCGGTGCTGCTGGGCGCGGCCTGGTTCGCGATCGCCTGGCACAACGGCCGCGTGGACGTGAACCTGCTCAAGTTCGGCGATTCGCCGCTGGGCTTCCTCGCCGCCAGCCTGCTCGGCAGCGCCATGGCCTTGTGCATCGCCGGCCTGGTGCAGCGCTGGGCCTGGCTGCAGTGGATCGGACGCAATACCTTGCTGATCCTGTGCACGCACACCTTGTTGTTCTCGGTGATGGCCGGCGTCGCCGCCCGTACCGGCCTGGTCCGCGGCGATGCCTGGGGACCGGCCTGGGCGGTGTCGGTGAGCGTGCTGGCGGTGCTGGCCAGCGTGCCGATCCGCGCGGTGCTGGTGCGGGTCGCGCCGTGGATGATCGGCGTGCGGCGCAGCGCGGTCGCAGGAGCGACGGCATGACGGCGGCGCCGCGGACCGCGCACAGGCGCGACGGAGGCCGGGCATGAAGGTGGTGCATGTGGTGCGCCAGTTCCATCCCTCGGTGGGCGGCATGGAGGAAGTGGTGCTGAACATCGCCCGCCGCCATCTGCAGCAGGGACGCGACCAGGTCGAGGTGGTGAGCCTGGAGCGGGTGTTCACCGATCCGCAGCGGCGCCTGGCGCCGCGCGATAGTCATCAGGGCGTGCCGATCGTGCGCCTGCCGTACCGCGGCTCCTCGCGCTACCCGCTGGCGCCGTCGGTGCTGGCGGCGGTGCGCGGTGCGGATCTGCTGCACGTGCACGGCATCGATTTCTTCTACGACTTCCTGGCCCTGACCCGGCCGCTGCACCGTGTGCCGATGATCGTCTCCACCCATGGCGGTTTCTTCCATACCACCTACGCCTCGCGCCTGAAGATGCTCTGGTTCAAGACCCTCACCCGCGCCTCGGCGCTCGCCTATGCGCGGGTGGTGGCGACCAGCGAGAACGACGGCCAACTGTTCTCGCAGGTGGTCGCGCCGCGGCGGCTGCGGGTGATCGAGAACGGCGTGGACGTGGACAAGTTCGCCGGGCAGGGCAGCACCACCCCAGGACGCACGCTGATCTACTTCGGGCGCTGGTCGGTCAACAAGGGCCTGCTGGAGACGCTGGACCTGGTGCGCGCGCTGGCCGCGCAGGACCCGGCCTGGCAGTTGATCGTGGCCGGGCGCGAATACGACTTCAGCGTGGCCGACCTGCAGCAGGCCATCGCCGAGCGCGGCCTGCAGCAGCGGGTGCGCCTGCAGGTGGCGCCGACCCAGGCGCAGCTGGCGCAGTTGCTCGGCAGCGCGCAGTACTTCGTGTGCCTGTCGCGGCACGAGGGCTTTGGCCTGGCAGCGGTGGAGGCGATGAGTGCCGGGCTGTTGCCGATCCTCAGCGACATCCCGCCGTTCGCGCGTCTGCAACGCGAGTCGGGGCAGGGCGTGCTGGTCGACCCCGCCGATGTGCAGGCCGCCGCGGCCACGGTGCGTGCCTTTGCCAGCGGCACCGATGCGGCCTTCGCCGCGCAGCGCGAAGCGGCGATGGCCTATGCGCATCGCTACGACTGGGACCGCGTGGTCGGCGCCTATCTGGACGAGTATCACTTGGCGCTGGACGGCGCGGAGGGCGGCCGATGAGCGGCGAGAGTCAGCGTCACGGCGCGTCGCAGCAGGCTGCGCCGGCGGTGACGGTGCTGCTGTCCACCGAACGCCCGACCGCGACCACCAATCCCTACCTGACCCAGCTCTACGCGGCGCTGCCGCCGCAGGTGCAACTGCGTTTCTTCTCGATGCGTGCGGCACTGCTGTCGCGCTACGACGTGTTGCACCTGCACTGGCCGGAGTACCTGCTGCGGCATCGCACCGCGCTCGGCACGCTGGCCAAGCAGGTCTGCGTGGCCCTGTTGCTGTTGCGCCTGCGCATGGCCGGGGTGCCGATTGTGCGCACCCTGCACAACGTCGCGCCGCACGAGGACAAGGGCTGGCGCGAACGCCTGCTGCTGCGCTGGATCGACCGCCAGACCGCACGCTGGATCCGCATCAACGCGACCACGCCCACGCGCGCGCCGGCCACCGACACCATCCTGCACGGCCACTACCGCGACTGGTACGCGCCGCTGCCGCAACCGCCGCGGGTCCCCGGGCGTCTGCTGCATTTCGGGCTGTTGCGCCCGTACAAGGGCGTGGAAACGCTGATCGCCACGCTGCGTGCGCTGCCCGATCCACAACTCAGCCTGCGCATCGCCGGCAATCCGATCGACGCACAGATCCGCGACGTGGTCGAGCGCGCCTGCGCCGAGGATCCGCGGATCAGCGCTCGCCTGCAGTACGTGGAAGACGCGGTGCTGGCGCAGGAAATCGGCGAAGCCGAACTGGTGGTGCTGCCGTACCGGCAGATGCACAACTCCGGCACCCTGCTGCTGGCACTGTCGCTGGCGCGCCCGGTGCTGGCGCCGTGGAGCGAGGCCAATGCCGCCATCGCCGAGGAGGTCGGTGCGCAGTGGGTGCAGCTGTACCAGGGCGAGCTGGACGCGACGCAGCTGGCGCAGGCCCTGGCGCAGGCGCAGCAGCTGCCGGCCGAGGCCGTGCCGGACCTGTCGCGGCGCGACTGGAACGGGATCGGCTTGCAGCACTACCGCAGTTATCTGCAGGCGCTGACCGCGCGCCGCGGGGAGCACGCATGAGCGGCACCGAGACCCCACGGCCGGCGGCGCCGCAACCCGGGCTGGGCGCGCGCGCGGCCGGCGGTGCGGCGGTGACCATGGCCGGGCAGCTGGCCAAGATGGTGGTGCAGTTCGGCGGCATCATTCTGTTGGCGCGGCTGCTGACGCCCTATGACTACGGCCTGATGGCGATGGTGACGGCGATCGTCGGCATGGCCGAGATCCTGCGCGATTTCGGCCTGTCCTCGGCGGCGATCCAGGCCAAGCACGTCAGCCGCGAGCAGCGCGACAACCTGTTCTGGATCAACAGCGGCATCGGCCTGGTGCTGGCGATCGTGGTGTTCCTGTCCTCGGCGTGGATCGCGCACTTCTACCGCGAGCCGGCCTTGCTCGGCATTTCCCAGGCGTTGGCGGTGACCTTCCTGCTCAATGGCATGACCACGCAGTACCGCGCGCACCTGAGCCGTGCGCTGCGCTTCGGCCAGGTCTCGCTGAGCGATGTCGGCGCGCAGGTGCTGGGCCTGCTGGCCGGCGTCGGCGTGGCGCTGGCCGGCTACGGCTACTGGGCGCTGGTCTGGCAGCAGGTGGTGCAGGCGCTGGTCAACCTGCTGATCGCCGGTGCCTGCGCGCGCTGGCTGCCGCGCGGCTATCGGCGCGACGCGCCGATGCGCACCTTCCTGAGCTTCGGCTGGAACCTGATGGCGGCGCAGTTGCTCGGCTATGCCAGCCGCAACGTCGGCCAGGTGATCATCGGCCACCGCATCGGCGCCGAGGCGCTGGGCCTGTACAACCGCGCGTTCCAGCTGCTGATGATGCCGCTGAACCAGATCAACGCGCCGGCCACCTCGGTGGCGCTGCCGGTGCTGTCGCAGCTGCAGGACGATCCGCCGCGCTTCGGCAACTTCCTGCTGCGCGGGCAGACGGTGATGGTGCACCTGATCGTGGCGCTGTTTTCCTTCGCCTGTGCGCTGGCGATGCCGCTGATCGTGCTGGTGCTGGGCGAACAGTGGCGGCCGGCGGTGCCGCTGTTCCAGGTGCTGACCCTCGGCGGCATCTTCCAGACCGCCTCCTACGCCACTTACTGGGTGTTCCTGGCGCTGGGCCTGATGCGCCAACAGCTGGTGTACTCGGTGGTGGGGCGGGTGATGCTGATCGCCTGCATCTTCGCCGGCTCGCTGTGGGGCGTGATGGGTGTGACCGTGGGCTACACGCTGGGCTTGCTGGTGATGTGGCCGCTGTCGGTGATCTGGATCGCGCGGATCGCGCCGCAGATCCCGGCCTGGGAACTGTTCAACAACGCCTTGCGCGCGGTGCTTGGTTACGGCGTGTGCGGCGTCGCCGCCTACTTCGCCGCGCAGCAGTGGGGCGGCGCGTCGTTGTGGCTGCAACTCATCGTGGGCGCGGCGGCCATGGCGATCGCGTGCCTGCTGGTGTTCGCGCTGTGGCCGGCGTTCCGCCGCGACGTGCTGGCGATCCTGCAGATGCGCACGCTGCTGCGCCAGGCGCGGAGCACGCGATGAGCGCAGGCCTGCCGCCTCTTTCTTTTCCTTCCTCCCGCCTAGGAGCGAGCGCATGAGCGATTCTTCCGCAGCGGCGCTGCCCGCGTCGGCGCCGAGCGCAGCCGCCACCGGCCGCCCGCCGTGCTACCTGGTGCTGTCGGCGCACGACTACCGCACGCCGCGCCGCGCCAACATCCACTTCATCGCCGATGAGCTGGCCAAGCGCGGCACCACGCGCTTCTTCTCGCTGCGCTACAGCCTGCTGTCGCGGCTCAAGGGCGACCTGCGCCTGCCGCTGGACGCCAGCGCCAACCAGGTGGTTCGCCACAACGGCGTGGATTGCTACCTGTGGCGCGCGCCGCTGCATCCGTTCAACACCCGGCGGCGCTGGCTGCGGCCGCTGGAAGACCTGATGTTCAAGCTGTACGCGGCGCGCGCGCCGGCCACGCTGCTGCGCTGGATGCGCGAGGCCGACGTGATCGTGTTCGAGAGCGGCATCGCAGTGGCCTTCATCGCGCTGGCGGCGCGGATCAACCCGACCGCACGCAAGGTGTACCGCGCCTCCGACGGCTTGAGCACGATCAACGTCGCCGACTACATCGAACGCGAGTTCGACCGCGTGGCGCCGAGCCTGGACGTGATCGCCCTGGTGTCGCCGGCGATGGCCGAGGAGGTCGCCAGCCGCCACAACGTGTACCACGTCGGCCACGGCGTGGACCACGACCTGCACACGCTCGGCGACCCGTCGCCTTACGGCGAGGGCATCCATGCGGTGGCGGTGGGCTCGATGCTGTTCGACCCGGCGTTCTTCGTCGCCGCCAGCCGCGCCTTCCCGCAGGTCACCTTCCACGTCATCGGCTCGGGCATGGACCGCGCGCCCGGCTATGGCGACAACGTGGTGGTGTACGGCGAAATGAAGCACGCCGAGACCATTCGCTACATCAAGCATGCGCGCTTCGGCATCGCCCCGTATGCCTCCGAGCAGGTACCGGCCTACCTGGCCGACAGTTCGATGAAGCTGCTGCAGTACGACTTCTTCGGCCTGCCGGCGGTGTGCCCGCATGCCGTCGTCGGCCGCTATCCGTCGCGCTTCGGCTACACCCCCGGCGACGAGGCATCCATCGTCGCCGCGATCGGGCAGGCGCTGCAGGCGCCGCACGTGCGCCATCGCCAGTGCCTGAGCTGGTCCGACACCACCGATCGGGTGCTGGATCCGGCTGCCTATCCGGAGACACGTCTGTTCGCCGACGGCGCGGTCTGAGCACACGCCGTCGGCGTGTTCGCCGTCCACCCCGCGCAACCAAGGAGGACCGATGTCCGCATTGCAAAAGTGGATCGATTACGAAGAGCGCCGGGCGCTGTTCTGGTGGAAGCCGAAGAATGGCGAGATCAACGTCGGCGATCACCTGTCCAAGATCATCGTCTCCAACGTGCTCGGCCAGCGCGACCGCACCTTGCTGGACAAGCGCGACAAGCGCCAGCGGCTGATCGCGATCGGCTCGGTGCTGCATTTCGCCCGCGACGGCGACACCGTGTGGGGCAGCGGCGTCAACGGCAAGATCCCCGCCGACCGCCACAGCTTCCGCCAGCTCGACGTGCGCGCCGTGCGCGGACCCAAGACCCGCGCGTTCCTGCGCGAGCGCGGCCTGCAGGTGCCTGAGGTGTATGGCGACCCGGGCTTGCTGATGCCGCTGTTCTTCCCGCGCGAGGCCCTGGCACCGGCGCCGGCACGGCGGCCGTTCCTGGTGGTGCCGCACTTCAACGAACCGTTGGACAAGTACGCCGGCTACAAGGATCACCTGGTGTTGCCGAACCGGCAGCCGGCCGCGTTCGTGCGGCAACTGCTCGGCGCCGACCTGGTCGTGTCCAGTTCCTTGCACGGGCTGATCCTGGCCGAGGCCTATGGCGTGCCCTCGGTATACCTGGATTGGGGCAACGGCGAGGACCGTTTCAAGTACGACGACTACTACGCGGGCACCGGCCGCAGTCGCTGGCACGCCGGACACACGGTGGAGGAATGCGTGGCGCTGGGCGGCAATACCGTGTTCGACCTGGCGGCGGTGCAGCGCGGCCTGCTGGAGAGTTTTCCGCATGACCTCTGGTGAGCGCGCGACGGGCGAGGTGCTCGCGCTGGGCGGCTATCCGATCCTGCGCAGCACCGAAGCCGATTTCGTCGCCACCCTGCTGCAGGCGCTGGCACGCGGCGAGCGCCGCCAGGTGTTTTTCGCCAATACCAACTTCGTGGTGCAGTGCCAGGCCCTGCGCGCGCGCCTGGCCGCGCCGGGCGTGTGCATCGTCAACGACGGCATCGGCATGGACCTGGGCGCGCTGCTGGTGCACGGCCGCCGCTTCGCCGGCAACCTCAACGGCACCGATCTGATTCCGGCGCTGTGCCGGAAGAGCGCGCGTCCGCTGCGCTTCTTCCTGCTCGGCGGCCGTCCCGGCGTGGCCGAGACCGCGGCGCAGACCTTGCGGCAGACGCTGGGACAGCAGGTGGTCGGTACCTGCGACGGCTACGCCGAGTTCGCCGCGGCCGGCGAAGACCTCGCCGCGCGCATCAACGCCAGCGGCGCCGACGTGCTGCTGGTGGCCTTCGGCAATCCGCTGCAGGAGCGCTGGCTGCTGCAGCAGGCCGGCCGGCTGCAGGTGCCGTTGGCGTTCGGCGTGGGCGCGCTGCTGGACTTCCTGTCCGGTACCGCCCGGCGTGCGCCGGCCTGGGTGCGCCGGCTGCGCCTGGAATGGATCTACCGCCTGCTGCGCGAACCGCGGCGCCTGCTCAAGCGCTACAGCTGGGATCTGCTGGTGTTCTTCGCGCTGTGTCTGCGCCGTGGCCGGCGGCTGGCAGCAGCGCCCGCCCGCGACTCGCTGCCGCAGGCATGAACGGGGCGCGCATCGGCCGCGCAGATCGCAGCGCCTGACATGCGCGGGGCCGCGCGGCAGGATTAGACTGGAGGCATGTCCAGTGCCGCCGCCTTCCGAATCGCCGCCCTGGTGCGCGACTTGTCGCTGCTGCCGCACCCGGAAGGCGGGCGCTATGCGCGCGTGCATACCTCGGCGGTAATGGTGCAGCACGCGCAGACGCTGCGCCCGGCCTGTACCGCGATCCGCTTCCTGCTGGAGCAGGGCGAGGTCAGCCGCTGGCACCGCATCGATGCCGACGAGACCTGGCAGTGGGAAGAGGGCGGGGCGCTGGAGCTGTTCGGCTTCGACCCGCACCACGGCTTGCAGCGCTACCGCCTGGATGCCAGCGAGCACGGCGGCATGCCCTCGGTGGTGATTGCGGCCGGCACCTGGCAGGCGGCGCGTCCGCTGGCCGACTATTGCCTGGTGCGCTGCGTGGTGGCGCCGGGCTTTCTCTGGGAGCGCTTCGAATTGCTGGAAGACAGCGACCCGCTGGCCGCGCATCTGCCCAGACTGGACGGGTAGTCATGCCTCCGCGGCTGGGGTGGAGCAGGGCACGCGGACTGCACGCGACGACCAGACAAGAACGCGTTGCGCGCCGGTTGCGGGCGCTGCTGTGCCTGGTGGCCGCGCTGCTGGTGCCGGTCGGTGTGCCCGCGGCGCAGGCGCAGACTGCGGCATTGGCACCGTCGTCAGCGCCAACCAGTCCACCGGTGGTCGACCTGGACGCGGTGCTGGTGAGCGGGCGCCAGCCCGGACCCGGACTCTGGCAGGTCCGCCGCGGCGACCACGTGCTGTGGATCCTCGGCACGGTCTCGCCGCTGCCCAGGCGCATGCAGTGGGAATCGGGCGAGGTGGAGCGGGTGATCGCCCAATCGCAACAGGTGATCGGGGCACCGACCCTCACCCTGGACTCTGGCCTGGGCATGTTCCGCAGCCTGTTGCTGCTGCCGTCCTTGCTCAAGGCGCGGCGCAACCCCGACGACCGCACCCTGCAACAGGTGCTGCCGCCCGAGCTCTATGCACGCTGGCTGCCGTTGAAGGCGCGTTACCTGGGCCGCGACAACGGCGTGGAACGCTGGCGTCCAGTGTTCGCCGCGCAGGAACTGTACGAGGCGGCGATGCGCACATCCGGCCTGAGCCTGGGCAGCGTCGTGCAACCGGTGATCGAGCGTGCGGCCAAGCGCGCCAAGGTACCGATCGTGCCGGTGGTCGTGGAGGTCAAGGTGCCCGACGCCAAGCGCGCGCTGCAGGAATTCCGGGCAACGACCTTGAACGACAGCACCTGCTTCGCGCGCACCCTGCAGGTCATCGATCGCGACCTGGCGACGATGCGCCAGCGCGCCAACGCCTGGTCCGAAGGCGATCTGGAGACGCTGACCACGTTGCCCGCCAACGATCAGTACCGGGTCTGCCTCGATGCGGTCGGCGAAGCGGCGATCGCGCGCAAGCTGGGCCTGGGCGATGTGCGCAAGCGGGCCCAGGCGGCCTGGTTGCAGGCGGCCGAGCGGGCGCTGACGCAGAACCGCTCCAGTTTCGCGGCGTTGCCGATGCAGACCCTGCAGGACCCTGGCGGGCCGCTGGACCGGCTGCGTGCCCGCGGTGACGAGGTGATCGCGCCTTAGGGCGTGCGCTGGGGGCCGTGTCCCACGCGGAGCGGCCTCTGTGCGCGTCCGGAATGTAGATGCACGCGCGGTGGCGCAAGCCATCAGGCACGGCACGCGCTGAGGCCGTGCCGTACCCGCCGACCGCGGCGGTCAGCCCGCCGCAGTGCGCGGTGCGCTGGCGCTGGTGGCCAGTTGCGGCCAGCGCTTCAGCACTGCGGCGCGGATGCCGGCGGCGTCGATGCCGGCTTCGGCCAGCAATTGCTCGCGGCTGGCATGGTGCTGGAACGCGTCGGGCAGGCCCAGGTGCAGCACCGGGCGCAGCACGCCTTCGGCGTTGAACAGCTCGGCCACGCCGGAGCCGGCGCCGCCGGCCACCACGTTGTCCTCAATGGTCACGAAGCCCTCGTGGCTCTGCGCAAGTTCCAGCAGCAAGGCGCGGTCCAGCGGCTTGACGAAGCGCATGTTGACCACGCTCAGGCCGAGTTCGCGGCCGACCTGTTCGGCCGCGGCCAGGGTCGCGCCGAACGCCAGCAGCGCCACCGTGTGGCCCTGCGCGCGCAGCTGCGCCTTGCCGATCGGCAAGGGTTCCAGCGTGGTTCCGGGGGCGATCCCGGGACCGGTGCCGCGCGGGTAGCGCACCGCGGCGGGGCCGGCATGGCGCAGGCCGGTGCTGAGCAGTTGCCGGCACTCGGCTTCGTCGGCCGGTGCCATCACCACCAGGTGCGGCACGCAGCGCAGGAAACTCAGGTCCAGGTTGCCGGCATGGGTGGCGCCGTCCGGGCCGACCACGCCGCCGCGGTCGATCGCGAACAGCACGTCGAGCTGCTGCACCGCCACGTCGTGCACCAGCTGGTCGTAACCGCGCTGCAGGAAGGTGGAGTAGATCGCCACGACGGGCTTGGCGCCGTGCACGGCCATGCCCGCGGCCAGGGTCACCGCATGCTGCTCGGCGATGGCCACGTCGAAATAGCGCTGCGGGTACTCCTTGCTGAAGCGCACCAGGCCCGAACCCTCGCGCATCGCCGGGGTGATCGCCAGCAGCGCCGGCTCGGCCGCGGCCATGTCGCAGATCCAGTCGCCGAACACGTCGGTGTAGGTCGGGGCCTTGGCGCCCGGCTTGGCCACCAGGCCCTTGCTGGGATCGAACGGGCCGACCGCGTGATAGCCGATCTGGTCGCCCTCGGCCAGTTCGTAGCCCTTGCCCTTGGTGGTGATGACGTGCAGCAGCTGCGGACCCTTGAGGGTCTTGAGCGTCTTCAGCGCGCCCAGCAGCGCCGGCAGGTCGTGGCCGTCGATCGGGCCGGTGTAGTGGAAGCCCATTTCCTCGAACAGCGTGGACGGCACGAACATGCCCTTCCAGTGCTCTTCCCAGCGCCGCACGAAGCGCGCGGTAGGGTTGCTCTTCTTGTCGCCGAGGATCTTCTTGCCGCCCTCGCGGATGGCGTTGAGGGTCTTGCTGCCGCTCATCCGCCCCAGCATCTTGGTGACGCCGCCGACCGCCTCGGAAATCGACATGCGGTTGTCGTTGAGGATCACCAGCAGGTTCGGTTCCGGGTCCATGCCGCCGGCGTGGTTCAGCGCCTCGTAGGCCATGCCGGCGGTCATCGCGCCGTCGCCGATCACCGCCACCACCTTGCGCTCGTCGCCCATGCGCTGCAGCGCCACCGCCATGCCCAGCGCAGCCGAGATCGAGGTGGAGGAATGGCCGACGCCGAAGGTGTCGTACTCGCTTTCCTCGCGCTTGGGGAACGGCGCCACGCCGTCGGCCTGCTTGACCGTGTGGATGCGGTCGCGGCGCCCGGTGAGGATCTTGTGCGGATAGGTCTGGTGGCCGACATCCCACACCAGTTGGTCGACCGGCGTGTCGTACAGGTAATGCAGGGCGACGGTGAGTTCGATCACGCCCAGCCCGGCGCCGAAATGGCCGCCGCTCTTGCCGACGCACTCGATCAGAAAGGCACGCAGTTCCTCGGCGATGGCCGGCAGCTCCGATTCATCGAAGCGACGCAGTTCGGCGGGGACCTGGATGCGCGAGAGGCGCGGATAGCGGGTGGAGTCGATCATCGGGATGGAGGTTCAGCGGACCTGTCATTTTCCTCTCCATTCCGGGCACACGCAATCAACCCGTTCAGTCGCGGGCGCGCGCATGGCCTGTTTCGGCACGGGTGCGGCAATCCGTCGCAGCCCCATGAAGATGATGTGATGCGGCTAGCGCGACAGCTTCGAGCGCTTCGGCAACTGCGCCTTCAGGAACGACATCTGGTCGGCCAGGATGTTGCGGTTGGACAGGATCAGGTGCTCGATCCAGCTCGGCCGGTACGGCACCGCCAGCAGTGGCATCGAGGCCTGCTGCGGGGTGCGGTTGCCCTTGCGCGAATTGCAGTGGAAGCACGCGGTGACCACGTTCTCCCAGATGTCGCGGCCGCCCTTGGACACCGGCAGCACGTGATCGCGGGTCAGCTGCGGGCGGCTGAACTGCTGGCCGCAGTACAGGCACAGCTGCGCATCGCGGGCGAACAGCGCGGTATTGGTCAGGGTCGGGGTGGGGTCGAGCGCACGCGCATGCGCGTGGCCGCGCGCGGCGATGATCGGGTGCAACTCCAGCACGCTGCGCTCGCCACTGGCGCGGCTGATGCCGCCATGGATGTGCAGGCACGGCTCGCCGAGGGTCCAGGCGACCGCGCCGCGCGCGTACAGGCAGGCGGCGTCCTGCCAGTTGATCCAGTCCAGCACGCGGCCGTGCGCGT
This sequence comes from Xanthomonas sp. 3307, assembly GCF_014199735.1. Taxonomy (NCBI): domain Bacteria; kingdom Pseudomonadati; phylum Pseudomonadota; class Gammaproteobacteria; order Lysobacterales; family Lysobacteraceae; genus Xanthomonas; species Xanthomonas sp. 3307. The sequence goes on from NZ_JACHOG010000005.1 coordinate 190,040, forward strand.
CCAGCGACAGCAGCCGGACCGAAGGCAGGTGGGAAGGGGACGCCGCAGGCGACGGGACCGCGACCGAAGTGCCGCAGGCCCCGGTATCGATCAGACCAAGCGTTGTTGTGTCTGTCTCCATCGGGAAAACAGCTTATACCCGATTGGTGACGGTTTGTGTATCGGCCGCGGCGGGCCATGCAGTCCCGGCACGGCGGGCGTGCCGGGGCTGCGTGCGCGGACTCAGAACTGCGCGTCGGCAAGCGCCATCAGCGGCTCGGCGCCGCTGTCGATGGCCGCGGCGTGGGTCAGCGTGCGCGGCAGCAGGCGGGCGTAGTAGAACCGGGCGGTCTCGCGCTTGGACTGCTTGAACGCCTCGCCGTGCGTCGAGGCCTCGGCCGCGGCAACGCTGCGCGCCCACCAGTAGGCCAGCACCACGTAGCCTGAATAGAACACGTAGTCGTAGCTGGCCGCGCCCAGTTCCTCGGGGTTGCCGGCGGCGCGCTGCAGGATGCGCTTGGTCAGCGCCGCCCACTCGGCGGCCTTCTCGCGCAGCGGCGCGACGAATTCGGCCACCGCCGGGTTGTCGGCGTGCTCGCTCAGGAAGGCCTCGACCTGCGCCAGGAACAGCTTCAGTCCCGCGCCCTGGCTGGACGCGGTCTTGCGGCCGATCAGGTCCAGCGCCTGGATGCCGGTGGTGCCTTCGTAGAGGGTGGTGATGCGTGCGTCGCGGGCCAACTGCTCCATGCCGTGTTCGTGGATGTAGCCGTGGCCGCCGAAGCACTGCAGCGCGTGGTAGGTGTTCTCCACTGCCCACTCGGTCTGGCAGGCCTTGGAGATCGGGGTGAGGAAGCTGACCAGCACGTCGGCCTGCTCGCGTTCGGCCGGATCCTGCGCGCTGTGCGCGATGTCGATCAGGGTCGCGGCGTGCAGCGCCAGCAGGCGGCTGCCTTCGGTCAGCGCCTTCACCGTCAGCAGCATGCGCCGCACGTCCGGGTGCACCAGGATCGGGTCGGCCGGCTTCTCCGGCAGCTTGGCGCCGCTCAACGAACGCGACTGCAGGCGCTCGCGGGCGTAGTGCAGCGCGTTCTGGTAGGCGCGCTCGGACAGGCCGATGCCCTGCAGGCCGACACCCAGGCGCGCGGTGTTCATCATGGTGAACATGGCCTGCAGGCCCTTGTGCGGCTGCCCGACCAGATAGCCCTGGGCGCCGTCGAAGTTCATCACGCAGGTGGCCGAGCCGTGGATGCCCATCTTGTGCTCCAGCGAGCCGCAGCGCAGCGCGTTGCGCTCGCCGACGCTGCCGTCGCGGGCGACCTTGAACTTCGGCACCACCAGCAGCGAGATGCCCTTGGCGCCGGCCGGCGCGTCCGGCAGCCGCGCCAGCACCAGGTGCACGATGTTGTCGGTGAAGTCGTGCTCGCCGGCGGTGATGAAGATCTTGGTGCCGCTGACCGACCAACTGCCGTCGGCGTTGGGTTCGGCGCGGGTCTTGAGCAGGCCCAGGTCGGTGCCGCAATGCGGCTCGGTCAGGCACATGGTGCCGGTCCAGCGGCCGTCCACCAGCGGCTTCAGGAATACCTCCTGCTGCCAGGCCTCGCCGTGCTGCTTGAGCGCCTCGACCGCGCCGTGCGACAGCAGCGGGAAGTTGCCCCAGGCCAGGTTGGCGGCGTTGACCATTTCGTTGAGCGGCACGCCCAGGGTGTGCGGCAGGCCCTGGCCGCCGAACTCGGCGGCGGCGGTCAGCCCGGTCCAGCCGCCCTCGGCGAACTGCCGGTAGGCCTCGCGGAAGCCGGGCGCGGTGGTCACCGCGCCGGTGGCCTTGTCCAGGGTGCAGCCGTGCTCGTCGCCGACCCGGTTCAGCGGCGCCAGCACGGTGCCGGTGAAGCGTGCCGCTTCCTCCAGCACCGCGTCGATCAGTTCGGCGTTGGCCTCGGCATGGCCGAGGCGGGCGAACAGCGCTTCCACCTGCAGCACGTCGTGCAGCGCGAAGCGGAGATCGGTCAACGGGGCTTGATAGGTGCTCATGCGATCGCTCGTGACGAGGGCCGCGGTGCGGCCGAGGTCCCCAGGATACTATGGCGTATGGAGTAAGCGTAGCCGGCTCCGAACGAACCGCCGCGCGGTGCCGTTCAGTCGAGCAGGCCGTGGCGGACCGCGTAGCGCACCAGTTCGGCGGTATTGCGCATGCCGAGCTTGTTGAGCACGCGGAAGCGGTGGTTCTCGGCGGTCTTGACGCTGATCTGCAGCACCCGCGCGATCTCCTTGGTGGTGCGGCCTTCCACGATCAGGTGGAACACCTCGCGTTCGCGTGCGGTCAGGCTGCGGTAGGGATCGGGCGGCAGCGCCTGCGGCTGCTGCATCTGCGTCACCAGCGCCTGCGCGGCCTGCGGCGAGAAGTGGCCGCGGCCGGCATGCAGGTTGCGCACCGCGGCGATCAGGTCGGCGCTGGCGCTGTCCTTGAGCAGGTAGCCGGAGGCGCCGGCGCGCACGGCGTGCAGCACATACTCGTGTTCCTCGTGCATGGTCAGCACCAGGATCCGCGCCAGCGGTACGGTCTCGCACAATCGTCGGACCACGTCGATGCCGTTGAGCCGCGGCATCGAGATGTCCACGATCGCCACGTCCGGGCTGGTCGCCTCGGCCTTGGCCAGCGCCTCGATGCCGTCGGCGGCCTGCGCCACCACCTGGATGCCGTCGATCGCGTCGAGCACGGCGACCAGGCTTTCGCGCACCAGGGTGTGGTCGTCGGCGATGAGGACCCGGATCGGCGCGCTCATGCCGGTGCGCTCCAATTGCGCTGACAGGCGGGATCTCGCGGCGTGTGCAGCGCCGCGCGGGTGTCGGGGCGGGGCAGGGCGATCACGTTCAATCGGTCTCCAGCGGCACCCGGATCTGCACGCAGCAGCCCTCGCCCGGGGACGACTGCAGGCGCAGGCTGCCGCCGCTCAGGCGCAGTCGTTCGCGCAGGCCGCTGAGGCCGCTGCCGCCGGCGGCCAGCGCCTGCTGCGGGTCGCAGCCGCGGCCGTCGTCCAGCACCTGTAGATGCGCCCAGCCCTCGCGCGCGACCAGCCGCAGCAGCACCGACTGCGCCGCGGCGTGCTTGAGCGCATTGGTCAGCGCCTCCTGTGCGCTGCGGAACAGCAGGGTCTGCAGCGCTTCGTCCAGCGCCGGCAGCGAGCCGATCTCGACCGTGACCGGGGTGGCACCGGCGGCGGACTGGCTGCGGCCCAGCCAGCCCAAGGCCGCCTCCAGCCCCAGGTCGTCGAGAATCGGTGGGCGCAGCAAGCGCGACATCTGCCGGGTGTCTTCCAGCGCCTGCGTGCATAGATGGATGGCCTCCTCCAGCGGCGCGCGCAGCGCAGCGTCGGCTGTGCCGAGCGCCGCACCCAACTGCGCCAGCCGGTGCTTGAGCACGGTGAGGTTCTGGCCGACGCCATCGTGCAGTTCGCGGGCCAGACGCCGGCGCTCGTCCTCCTGGACCTTGACCACGGCGCGGCCGAGCCGGCGGAACTCGCGCTCGTTCGATTCCAAGCGCTGCAGCAGCAGGCGGTAGCGTTCGGCGGCGGTCGTGGCGTCGTCGTTCATGGCGTGGTCTGTGCGCGCGCGATAGCGGAGCCGTCGGTGGCCTGCGCCGCGGCGCGGCGGGCGCGTTGCGCGGCGGCGTGGTCGCCGAGCGCGTCCAGGCGCTGCGCGGCCTGCGTGTGCAGGGCGGCGGCGAACAGCGGGCTGCCGCGCAGCAGCAGGGTCTGCAGCTGTGCGTAGCGCGCCGCCACCTGGTCGGCCGCCCCGTAGCGCAGCGCCTGCTGCAGGTAGCGCAGGCGCAGCCCGGCGTTGCCCAGGCGTGCGACATCGGCCGCCAGCGCGGCCAGGGCGGGTTCGTCGTGCGCCTGCTGTACCTGCACCTGCAGTTGCAGCAGGCGGGTTCCACTAGCGCGCGCCAGGGTCTCGGCCTGGCGCAGCGCGGCGGCGGCCGCGGCGTCGTCGCCGTCGCGTTCGGCCAGTTGCGCCTGCAGCAGCGCCGCACCGGCGCGCTGTTCGCTGGATACCGAGGCGGCGGCCTGGCGCTGCACCTGCTGCAGCGCCAGCCGCGCCTGCGCCGGGTCGTCCAGCGCCAGCCACAGTTGCGCGCGCAGCAGGGTGATGTCGGTCTGGCCGCGCTGGTCGCGGCTCTGCTGGAACAGCCGTTGCGCCTGGTCCAGTTCGGTCAGCGCCACGTCGCGCTGGCCCTGCCAGAACGCCAGTTCGGCCAGGTTGCGCCGGCTCACCGCCACCTCCTCGAGCATCTGGTGGCGCTCGGCCTCGCGCAGTGCCTGGGTCAGCAGGGTCTGCGCCTGCGCCCACTGGCCGCGCGCGGTGGCCAGCAGGCCGAGGTTCTGCGCGGTGCGCACGCGGCCGGTGGCGTCGTTGAGATCGGCATAGGCGCGCGCGGCCTGTTCCCAGAACGCCTGCGCGCTGTCCAGGTCGCCCAACTGGAAATGCGCGAAGCCGATGTTGTTGAGCGTCTCGGCGACTCCGTGCGCGTCGCCGAGCGCGCGCCAGGCGGTCAGCGCGCCGCGGAACGCCTGCAGCGCCTGCGGGTAGTCGCCGCGCTCTTCGGCCAGCAGGCCGAGTTCGTTGGCGGCGGCGGCCTGGCCGTCGCGGTCGCCCAGCTCGACGTACAGCGCCTGCGCCTGGCGCAGCTGCTGTTCGGCCTCGGCGAAGGCACCGCCGATGCTCAGCGTGCCGGCCAGGTTGCGTAGGCTGGTGGCGACGCCACGGCGATTGCCGACCTGGCGACGCAGCTCCACGGCCCGAAGGTACTGCGCCTGCGCCTGCTGGGCCAGGCCGAGCCGACCGTAGCCCACGCCCAGTGCGTTCACCGTTTCCGCCTCGCCATAGAGGTCGCGTCCGCGGCGGAACAACAACTGTGCGCGCAGCAGGTCGTCGTCCACCGCGGTGGCGGCGTTGCCGCTGAGGATCGCCAGCTTGCCCAGCGCCAGCCATAGTCGCGGATCGTCGGGATCGCGCTGCGACAACGCGCGCAGGCGATCGCGCGCCGCGTCCAGATGGCCGGCCTGCGCCTGGACCCGCGCGAACTGCAGTTGCACCACGCTGTCGTCGGGCCGGGCCGTGGCCAGCGCCTGCCAGGTGCGGTCGGCGGCGGCGAGATCGTCTTCCGCTTCCAGGCGCAGCGCCTCCAGCATCGCCAGGGTGTGCGGCCGCGCCGGCGCCGTGGGCGCGCGCGCGCTCAAGGCTTCACGCGCTCTCTGTTCTTCGCCGATGGCCTGCGCCGCGACCACCTCGGCCAGGCGCAACGGCGCGGACTGCGGCGCCTGCGCGCTGGCCTCGGCGAATTGCTGCAGCGCCTGCGCGCTGTCGTCGCGTTGCTGCGCCGCCAGGCCGCGCGCATACGCCTGCAGCGCGGCGGGCGCCGGCAGGTCGTCGGGCAGGGCGGCGCCCTCGCCGAGCAGGGCCCTGGACGCGACCGGCAACCAGGCCGCGTAGGCCGCGGCCGGATCGGCGGCGACCGGTCCGTCGAGGCGTTGCGCCGCGCCGCTGGCCGGATGCAGCAGCGCCTGCAGGCGCCAGCCGGCACCCTGGCGTTGCAGGCTCGGCTGCAGCACGCGTTGCGCGGAGGCGAGCCGGCGCAGCGCCGCCACGTCGAGCGGCGCCTGGCCGGTGGGGTCGTACTGGCGCAGCGCCTGCCGGGTGCGCGCGTCGTCGACCACGGTCAGCGTTTCGCCGAGGCTGCCGCGCAGCCACGCACCGAGCGCCAGGCGTTGTTCGGCGTTGCCCGGGTCGCCGGCCAGCGGCAGCACCAGCAGGCGCGGCAGCTGGTGCACGACCGCCGCTGCCGGCGACGCGATGCTGGTGCGTTGCGCATGCCATTGCCAGGCGCCGGCACCGAGCAGGGCGGCGCCGGCCAGGGTCGCTGCCAAGCCAATGGCGAGGCGGCGCCAGCGCCGACGATCGCGCGGCAGTTGTCGGCGCTCGATCGCCACGATGACTTCGCCAGCGTGCTGCAAGCGGTCGCGCGGCTGCGGGCGCAGCAGCCGCTGCAGCAGCCGCACCAGCCAGCCCGGCACGTCCGTGCGCAGCCGGTCCACCGGCGGCGGCTCGCGCAGCATGCGTTGGGCCAGGGTCTCGGACAGGGTGCCGCCGGCGAACGGCACCTGCCCGGCGAGCATTTCGTACAGGATCAGGCCCAAGGCGTAGAGGTCGCTGCGCGGGTCGAGCGCGTCGCCGCGCGCCTGTTCGGGCGACAGGTAGGCGGGCGTGCCGATGACGTTGCCCAGGGTCGCGCCCAGACCGCTGCTGGCCATCGAGCAGGCCACGCCGAAGTCGCTGATCAGCGCATCGCCGCCGCGTTGCAGCAGGATGTTGGCCGGCTTGAGGTCGCGGTGCACGACGCCGCGCGCATGCGCCGCCTGCAGGCCGCGGGCGATGTCGCCGGCGATGCGCAACGCGGTGTCGACGTCCAGCCGTTCCTCGCGCTGCAGCCGCGCTTCCAGCGACTCGCCCTCCACGTAGTCCATGCTGATCAGCCAGCGCCCGGCGTGTTCGGCCAGGTCGTGGATCCGCACCACGTGCGGACTGGATACCTGCCGCGCCAGCAGCAGTTCCTGGCGGAAGCGGGCGAAGGCCTGCGGCCGCTGCGCCAGTTCCGGGCGCAGCAGCTTGACCGCGACGTCGATGCCGAGCGCCTGGTCGTGGGCCAGGTACACCAGACCCATGCCGCCGATGCCGAGCAGGCGCTCGATGCGGAAGCGGCCGGCCAGCACGTCCCCCGGCGTCAGGCTTTCCTGCGCGTACAGGCCGGTGGCGGTGGCGGCGTCGCTCATGCCGGCCCAGGACCCTGTTCCGCACCGGTGTCGCGCAGCGCCTGGCGCGCGGCGATCCAGAGTGCGGCGCGCTCGCAGAAGGCTTCGAGCAATTGCATGTCCAGCGCACCGATGGCACTTCCGGCGCGGCGGCTGTCGGCGTAGATCGCGCCGAGCACGCGCGCGCCGTCGCGCAGCGGCAGGCACAGCACCGTGCGCAGGCCGGCGGCGCAGACCGAGGCGCGCTCGGCCAGCCACGGCACGCCGCCGACGTCGTGGGCCACGGTGGCCTGGCCGTGGCGCAGGGCGCGTTGCAGGGCACCCTCGCTGCCGGCGAGCCCGCGCTGCAGCGGCAGCGGCCCGGTGCCGTGGCTGGCCGCGATGCGCTGGCCGTGCGCCTCGGCCAGGACCAGCAGGCCGCGTTCGGCCTGGGACAGTTCGACTACCGCGTCCAGGCTGGCGCCGAGCAGATCGTCGAGTCCGCCGATCTGGGCGAGCCCCTGGGTGAGCGCGGTGGCGCGATCGCAGCGGGCGCGCTGGCGGCGTTCGGCCAGTTCCGCATCGGCCGGGCTGAGCGGGGCGAACTCGGCGTAGATGTCGCCAAAGCGCAGCCAGGTCGCGGTCTCCAGCGCGATCGGCGCGGCCACGCGCACGCCATCGCGGAAGCTGCCGTTCTTGCTGCCCAGGTCGTGCAACTGCCAGTGGCCGTCGGCCTGCGGCTGCAGCCGGGCGTGCCAGCGCGACACCGAGGGATGTTCCAGTGCCAGCGCGTTGTCCGCCGCGCGGCCGATCGCCAGCGTCTGCCCGGCGGCGAGCAGCAGCGTCGGCGCCGGCGCGTCGGGCAGGTAGGCGGTCAGGCGCGCGGGCATCGCGGGGTGTCCTCGATCGCGGTGCGGGTGACCGGTCCAGCAGTGCTCAAGGCGCGTAGAGACGTTGGTAGTCGATGGAGAAGCGCAGCGTCGCCGCGCCGGCCAGCAGTTCGCCGGCGGGGTTGCCTTCGCTCATGCCGGTATTCCAGGTCTGCGCGATGCCGTGGCCGGCGCGCGCCGACACCTGCTCGCGGAACCCGTCCAGCGCCACCGTGGCGGTGGTGTAGTCGGCATTGGCCAGAGCGCTCTGCACGCTGCTCAGCATGGCTGCCAGCGGCGCCGCCTCGCTGGCCGGCAGCTGCGCCACCAAGGCCTGCAGGCGGCCCAGCTTGGCGGACACCACGGTGGCGGTCGGGCGCAGGTCGTGGATCACGATGAACTGTGAGAAGCCGCCGGTGGTGCCGCGGGCACGGACGCTGCCGGGCGCGATGTCGTCGGTGATGTCGCGGAAATCGCCGCCTTCCGGGGCCTTGAACAGACGCAGGTTGCTGTCGGCGGTGTAGGCCAGCGCGTGCGTGTGCAGTTCCACATGCACGAGCCGCCGGAACGCCAGGCCGCCGCTCGGCGGCGGCGTCACCGTGACCAGCAGCGGCAACTGCGATGGCACCTGGCTGGCTTGCGTGCTGGGCAGTCGCGGCAGCAGCGCCGCGACCTGGGCCGGGGTCAGCAGTTGCGCGCTCAGGCCCAGGCTGCCTGGGTTGAGGTCGCTGGCGTCGTCGAATTCCAGCGTCAGCTCCGCCAGCGGATACGGCCCGGCGCCGATCGTCGCCGTCGCCACGTTGCCGCTCACGTCAACCTGCACCGGCAGCGGTTGTGCGGCGAGCCCGCTGGACGCCGCCATGGCGCAGAACAGCAGGCAAACCCTTGCGAACATCATGTGCATCTGAAACCCCCTGTTGCATGTGCCGGCACCGCGCACCGCACCCCGCGTTTCGCCCGACGACGCGGCGAGGCAGCGGCCTACGATCCGATCATACCCATCCGTACGGGCGATGCACGCGGCCCTGGGTGTTTTCACCCACGTCCGCTAGGGGCGATCCCGGATAGGCGTCGCTGCGCCGCCGCGTCAGGCTGCAGTCACCCGCCCGTCCCGGGCCACCAACCGGAGATCCCAGATGCCCATCCGTCGTCCCGCACTCGCCATCGGCATTTGCGCCGTTCTCGCCAGCGGTATCTTCGCTGGTGGCAAGGCCGAAGCCGCCGCGCATCTGGACAGCCTGCTGGAGTCCAAGCTGGCCAGCACGCCGCTGACCGACGAGCTGCAGATCGTCATCACCTACAAGCAGTCCAAGCCGGTCTCGGCGGCGCAGCTGACCGTGTTGCACGACCTGGGCATCACCCGCGGCGTCAGCATGCAGACCCTGCCGATCGCCGGTGCGCTGGCCACGCCCGAAGAGATCCTGGCGCTGGCCGAGCGCGACGACGTCGCCTCGATCTACTACAACGCGCCGCTGCGCTACTTCAACCAGGACGCGCGCCAGGCCACCGGGGTCGACCGCGCGCAGAGCAATCCGGGCGACTTCGGCCGCACCGTGCCGTACACCGGCCGCGGTGTCGGCGTGCTGATCAACGACTCGGGCATCGACGCCACCCACCGCGACCTGGCCTATGGCGACCGTGTGGTGCAGAACGTGCTGGCCAACACCAACCTGCACAATCTGAATTCGATGCTGCCGGTCACCTACCTGGAAGGCGTGCCGAACACCGACGCCGGCTCCGGCCACGGCACCCACTGCGCCGGCACGGTCGGCGGCAATGGCGCGCAGTCCGGCGGCAAGTACCGCGGCGTGGCGACCGGCGCCAGCCTGGTCGGCTACGGCTCCAGTGGCGTGCTGCTGATCCTGGACGCGGTCGGCGGCCTGGACTACGCGGCGGCGCACCAGAACAGCTTCAAGGATCCGATCCGCGTCGTCAGCAACTCCTGGGGCACGTCCGGCAAGTTCGATCCGGCCGATCCGGTCAACGTCGCCACCTACGAGCTGTACAAGCGCGGCATCGTCAGCGTGTTCGCCGCCGGCAACGACGGCCCGAAGGAGGACACCCACAATCCGTACGCGCAGGCGCCGTGGGTGATCTCGGTCGCCGCCGGCAACGTCGACGGTACGCTGGCCGACTTCTCCTCGCGCGGCAAGGCCGGCGAGCGCGATACCTTCACCACCGCCGATGGCAAGAGCTGGACCCACATCAACGAACCCAGCATCACCGCGCCGGGCGTGGACATCATCTCCACCCGCGCCTCCACCGGCTTGTTGCCGCCGCTGGCCGCGCAGACGGACGCCAAGCTGATCGCGCCGGCGCAGCTGCCGTTCTACACCACCATGAGCGGCACCTCGATGGCCACCCCGCATGTGGCCGGTGTGGTGGCGCTGGTGCTGGAGGCCAATCCGAACCTGACCCCGGACCAGGTCAAGGACCTGATCGAGCGCACCGCCACGCCGATGGCGGGACGTGCTTCCTGGGAAGTGGGCGCCGGCTATCTCAACGCCTACTCGGCGTTGCGCGAAGCCAGCAAGAAGTGACCGTCTCGGGCGGACGCCCAACGTCCGCCCGAGACACCGCAAGCGCAGTCGACCGCCGTGTCGACGCTTGCGATGCAGTCAGGACCTCCTCGCGGTTGCCTTCGATCACGCTGTCGCCGTTCGGCAGCGTGGTCGGCAGCCTCCGCGATCCCCCGTGCTGGGGCGTGCGGGGTTCCACCGCTCCCCGGAATGGCGTCCGGGAATCGGAAGGGCCCCGCACGTCCCGCATTCTTTTTTGCAGCATGGCGTGGACTGCGTCGGACCGGCGCGCCGCTGCCGGATGCTGTTGTTGCCGCATGTCGATCCCCGCTGCCTGGGACGCGTCCTGTTTCCGCTGCGGTCGTGGCGTTCATTGGATCGAGTGGCGTGTCCTACCGCGCGAGGGACGTTACCGGCAACGCCCGTTGCGGCTGAAGTCGCTGCCAGGCGTCACGTAAGCCTTGCCCGATTACCAGAAGCTCCGCGGGCGCCGCATCAGTCCTGCCGCGGATGCACGCTCACCGTCGCGGTCATGCCGGCCGCGAGCAGGGTGCCCTGCGGCACGCTGGCTGGATCGATGCGGATGCGCACCGGCACGCGCTGTGCCAGGCGGATCCAGTTGAAGGTGGGGCTGACGTCGGCCAGCAGCGAGGTACCGGTCGGGTTGTCGCTGTCGGCGATGCCGCGGGCGATGCCCTCGACCTGGCCGTGCAGCAACAGGCCGCCGCTCATCAGACGGATGTCGGCACGGTCGCCGACATGCACGCGCGGCAGCTTGGTTTCCTCGAAGTAGCCGTAGACCCACATCGCATCGTCGCGCACCAGCGCCAGACGGGCGCCACCGGCCTGGGCGTAATCGCCCACGCGCACCTCCAGATTGGTGATGTAGCCGTCGGCGGTGGCACGGACCTGGGTGCGCTGCAGATCCAGCTCGGCCAGATCGAGCGCGGCCTGCGCTTGTTCCACCGATGCCACCGCCTGCGCCTGCGCCGCGGTGGCCTGGCCGCGCAGCGCCGCGCTGCGATGCACGTCGGCCTGGGCCGAACGCGCGGTGGCTTCGGCGTCCGAGCGCGCCTCGGCGGAGATCACCGCGGCGGCGCGTGCGCGCCGTTCGGCCTGGGCGCGGCGCATCTGGAACTCCGCCTCGCTGGCCGCCTGAGTGGCGGCCGCCGCCGACAGGCTGGCGCCGGCCGCACGCGCCTGCGCCTGCGCGACCGCGAGGTTGGCGCGGGCCTTTTCCAGGGCCAGCTCATAGCGCTTGCGGTCCACGCTGAACAACAGGTCGCCACGCTTGACGTGCTGGTTGTCGCGCACCGCCACCGCATCCACCAGGCCGGAGACGTCGGGTGCGATGCGTACGACTTCTGCGCGCACGCGGCCGTCGCGGGTCCAGGGCGAGAGCATGTAGTGGCGCCACAGCGCATGCGCCAGCAGGGCGGCGACCAGCACCACGATGGCGGTCAGGGCGAAACGGATCAGGGCAGGGGTCTTCATGGCGGGACTCACGGCAAAAGGAGCAGGCCGAGCGCGGCGAACGCGCCGACGTAGATGGCCAGACGGAACAGGGAGGGATGCCAGGCGTAGCGGTACAGGCCGGCGCGACCGGCGACCGCGTCCAGCGCCCAGGCCACCAGCAGCAGGGCCAGGCCCAGCACCAGCAGACCGGGCACGTACACTCCGGCGATCGAGAGTTCAGCGGGCAGCAGCATCGTCGGCTCCTGGCGTGGCGGTGGTCGGCGCCGGCGTGTCGGCCAGCGCGGCGAGAACGGAATCGGCGTCGAGCAGCGCGCCGCGCAGCAGCAACAGATGTTCGCGGGTGGCCTTCCAGCGCAGCGGGACCGCGCCTTCCACCTGGCTGGCGGTCAGCGCGGCCTCCACCCGCTGCAGCGCCTGGCGGTGCCGCTGCGGGCCGGGGTCGAGATACAGATCCGCCAATGCCTGCACCGCGGCATCCACCTCGGCGGCCAGCGCCGGCGGCAGCGTGCCTTCGGCCGCGTCACGGCGCAGCTCGACCAGGGTGCGTCCGGTTTCGTGCACCGACAGCGCCCAGCCCAGCAGGTCGCGCAGTTCGTCGCTGCCGGGCGGGGTGTGCGCGACGATCTGCTGGAACAGGTCGCGGTTGACGCTCTCCAGGCGCAGCGCCAGCCCCGACAGCGGCGCACGCGCAGCCAGCGTGGTCTGCCGCCGCAACCGCTCGAGCAGGCGCCGGCGCTGCCAGCGCGTGCCGATCACCGGCGGCACGAACACGAAGGTCGCGCTCACCGCCAGCGTCCCCAGCAGCAAGGGCACCACACTGTTGAAGGTGGCCGCAGCGTTGAAGCTGGGCGTGGGCTGGACCGCCAGGATCGACACGAAGGCGAGGTTGGCGCCGGTGGCGAAGCCGTACAACGCCGGTTTCGAGGCCAGGTACAGGGTCACCAGCAGGAACGGCAAGGTGCCTGCGATGAACAGACCGTAGCCGTCCATCTGCGGCAGCACCAGAAGCTGGCAGATCACGCCCAGCGCGATGCCGAACACGAAGCCGTTGAACAGCGAGCGCGCGGCAGCCGGGGCATTGGCGCTGGACGACAGGATCGCGCTCAGCGCCACCGCCTGGAACACCGCGGTGGCACCGCTGATCCAGCCGGCCTGGATCCACAGCCAGCACATCGTCGCCACCAATAGCGCGCTGCGCAGCGCAGTCAGTGCGGCGGCGGCGTAGTCGTTGCCGCGCAGGAACACCGCGGTGTCGCCGCCGCCGTCCTGCGGCGTGCGCCACTGCTGCGGCGCGACCAGGGTCGCTTCGGTGGCGACGTAGTCGTGCAGGTCGGCGAAGAAGCGCCGCAGCAGAGACACGCCGGTGTCGAACGCCTCGTGCTGCGGGACGGCCAGCGGCGCACGCGCCTCGGCCGCACGCGTCGCCAGCGCATCGCGGCATGCGGCCAGCTTGCGCGCCGTGGCGGCCGCACCCTCGCGCCCGCCACGGTCGCTGAGCGCGGCCTTGAGCGGCCGGTACAGGCCGATCAGCGCCTCGGCCACGTCCGCGCCGCCGCTGCGCAGCAGCCGGTTGATGTAGTGGTGTAGCGCCTGGAAGCTGGTCGACACCGCCATGAAGCGCTGGTTGAGCAGGCGCAGGCGGCCGCTGCGGGCCCGCGCCTCCGGATCCTCGAACACCACCGAACTGCGCAGGTCCTCGATGGTCACCGCGTCGCGCACGAAGCGCAGGTGCGCCTGCTCCATCGCCTCGCGCGGCAGCTGCCCACCAGTGGCGTCGCGGACGAAGTCCAGGAAGCCGTCGGAGGCGCGGCGCACGGTGTCGCGCAGGGTCTGGCGCAACCGGCTGGGGAACACCGCGTCGCTGACGATGCCGGTCACCAGCAGGCCCAGCACCACTTCGGTGACCCGCGCCACCACCAGGTTGAACACGTTCTGCGGCTGGTTCACCGCCGGCAGCGCGATCAGCGCCACCGTGTAACCGGACAGCACGAAGGCATAGGCCTTGAAGTTGCGGTACAGCAGCGCGCCGCCGGTGCAGGCGCCGATCCACAGCGACAGCACCAGCACGAACAGCACCGGCTCCTGCGGGAACAGCGCCACCATCGTCAGCGCCGCGACGCTGCCGATCAGCGTGCCCAGTATCCGGTAGAAGCCCTTGGCGAAGACCATGCCGGTCTGCCGGTGCATCACCACCACCACGGTGATCATCGCGGTCATCGGCGAGGCCAGGTCCAGGCGCAGCGCGATCCAGCCGGCCAGATAGATCGACAGCAGCGTGCGCAGCACGAACAGCCAGGCATCGCCTTCGCCGCGCAGCGCGTCGGCCAGGACGGTGCGCAGGCCCGGCGCGGGCTCGGCTGCAGCGGCGACGTTGGGCTGCGGCGCGCTCATGCGGCGTCCTCGACCCCGCGCAGCAGGGTCTTCAGCAGCGCCTGCAACTGCGCCAGCGCCGCCGGATCCAGATGCCGCACATAGGTGTCGAGCTGGGCGCACAGGTCGGGGATCAGCGCTTCGATCAGGCGCTCGCCGGCCTCAGTCAGGCGCAGCAGCAGCATGCGCCGGTCCTGGGCGCTGGGCATGCGCTGGATCAGGCCCTTGTCGACCAGTTGGGTGGTCAGGCGGGTGATGTTGGCCGACTTCTCGCCGGCCGCGTCGCCGAGCTGGGACGGGTTCAAGGTCCCGTCCGGGCTGGCGTCGATCATCATCAGCACGTTGTATTCGGCATAGCTCAGCCCGTAGGGCCGCAACACCTCGTTGCTCTGGTCCAGGCTCAGCTTGTGCAGCAGCTTGATCAGCCGCAGCACCAGCGCGGCTTCTCGGGGGAAGTGCGGATGCTTGCGGGCGGTCACATCCAGGCGCTGCTCGGTGGCGGCGAAGCGGCTCATGCTTGGCTCGACATTTCGTACATGTGTAAATAATACATTTGTGTATTAATTTTACAGTAATGCTGGCTGAACGCGGCGGGTGGCAGCGGGTCGAACTTCTTGGTAGACGGTCATGTAGAGAGGCGAGCGCACGCGCGGCCATGCGCCAACGCGCCGCGGGGTTACCGTCAGCATCGCGAAGAGCGGGTCGAGGAAGCGCCTGAGTCCGGTGAAGCGCAGGTCGACGCAGACGCGTCCTGCGCCCGGAGTCCGGGACATTGCGTTCGAGAAAGCGGAGCGGGTGGCGCGTCAGCGCCGTCGCATGGTCAGCGCAGCACGCCGTCCAGGCCAGGCGCCGGCGAGAGCATGTTGCGGGTGTCGATGTCGAAGCTGCGCTGCTTCTTGTCTTCCGGCGTCGCGGCGATGCTGCCCTTCAGCGTGTACTCCAGGCTGCGGCGGCCGGCGAGGGCGTCGGCGACGGCGATGCGCGCGCTCGAGCTGGGCTTCAGCGCGACGCTCACCACGTCCGCCGTTTCCGGGCCGATCGAGATCCCAGGCGCAGCCTGCAGGCTGCCGGCGGCTTCGCCCCCCACGTCCAGATCCAGGCGCAAGGTGTCGTAGCGCATCGGGATGCTGCTGTAGTTCTGCAGGCGCAGTTCCACCTTCCAACTGCCGTCCATGTTGACCGTCAGCTGCTGCACGCTGGCGGCCGGGTCGGACACACGCCGCACGATGCCGTCGCTGCAGGCGCCGAGCAATGCGGTGCACAACACGAGCAAGCCGAGGCGGAGCGGGTGACGCATGGGCGGATTCCAGGGTAGGTAGACCGGCGAAGACTACACCACACCCCTGTCTAACGTTGCGGCGCGATGCTGGCGGATCCCGCTACGCGGCGCCGACGCCTGGCGTCGTGGGAGGGCGGTTGGCGCGCTATGACTGGCGATATCCAATGGGCGTTTTCGCGACCAAATGGATGAAGACACATCACCCATGGCCATCCTCATGTCGCGCTCTCGCCAAAGGCATCAGGCCGTGGCGATGTGCTGGCGCCGATTGGCTGTCTAGGGGCGTGCAAGTGCGCCGGTTCGTCACCTGTGGTTCCTTCTCTCAAGCACCGGTGCGGCGGGTGCAGCGCAGCAGCGGCTGGAGGCGGTGCGGCCGATCTGCAGCGCGCCGAGTCGCGTCTGCTGAGGCTGGATCCGGTGTGCCTGTTGCCGCGCCAACGCGGTCAGTGCGCTCGGCTCAGCGTGGCCGGCGCGGCTCGGCTTTTGTCAGACGTTTCATCAGGCGGCCAGCATCAGCCGTCGCTGTTCCAGTCATCCAATAGGTCCCGGTGAGCCAGTTGGCCTGTATGTGGCTGAATTTGTTCAGGGCGTGGTGCGGTCCCCATTGCTGTTCGATTTTCGGGCAGTGTCCACGGCAATCCGGCCGGCGGCCATCTCCAGGCGTCCCTGCCGTGCGCCGGCCGGATGCCGAGGACGCGTCCAGCATCGCGCCATCCCCGGGTCGGACGCCGTCGGCGCACCCCGCAGCGATCGGTAGGAAAATTCTGCAACATTGCGCTTGCCCAATTCCGATCGCCTCGCTATGATGCGCGTCCTCGCACCGGTCCTGCCGCGTTGCGCAGTGGCCGAGTAGCTCAGTTGGTAGAGCAGGGGATTGAAAATCCCCGTGTCGGCGGTTCGATTCCGTCCTCGGCCACCACTCTTTCAGGGCTTGCAGCAATGCAAGCCCTTTTCTTTTGCCGCAAGGTTTTGCGGCGTTTGTCCGGCTTTTGCGGCTTGTTGTTGTTCCGGTGGTCCCGGTAGCCGGAGTTGCCGCGGCGTCGCCATCCGGACTCTGTGCCGCATCCGTGCGCTATGCAGACTTCCGCATGCGCCCGCGGCTTTTGACGGCTGCCTACACCGAGCGCATGTGAAGAAGGCGTGTCCAATTCTGTAGACAAATACGCCCCTTTCACGGTTTTCCGGGATATTTCGCTCAATCAATGGCGCCGCCTGTCGTAATCATAGGCATGGGCAATCAGGGGACCTGCCAATGACCAGCGGATTCGGACGGATATGTGGCGGCGTCGTGCTGCTGTGGGCCATGGCCGGCGCCGCGATGGCGGCCCCCGCCGACCAGGCGGAGCACGCGGGCGAGCAGGGCGGTCCCGGTGCCGATGCGCCTTACATCGAGCAGGTCGGCTCCGAGTGCGTGATGGTCAACACCTATCTGCAGCGACGCGACGGGGTGGTCGAGCGCGTGGTGCTGCGCGAGCCGGTGCAATGCGCCAGCCAGCCGGACCAGCGCTCCATGGCCGACCTGAGCAACTGACCGGCCGTGCCATGATTGCCGGCGTTCCGCGCCGCGCTTTACATCGCTGCGCAGCTCCTGCATAAGCTGCTGCTTCCCGTCCATCGGAACCTGCGCATGCGCTTCTCGCCGATCGCGCTGCTGTTGCTGGCGTGCCTGTTGTGCCTCGCACCGCCGCTGCGCGCCGCGCAGCCGGTGACCTCGGTCGCCGAGTTCGATCTCGGTCGTTATGCCGGGCAGTGGCACGAGATCGCGCACCTGCCGGTCTCCTTCCAGAAGAAGTGCGTCGGCGACGTCACCGCAGCCTACGTGTTGCGCGACGATGGCCAGATCGGCGTGCGCAACGCCTGTCGCACTGCCAGCGGCGACAGGCTGGCGGCCGAAGGCGTGGCAAGGCGGGTGGAGGGGCATCCCGGGCGGTTGCAGGTGCGCTTTGCGCCGGACTGGCTGGGCTGGGTACCGTTCGTGTGGGCCGACTACTGGGTGATCGCGCTGGATCCGGATTATCAGTGGGCGTTGATCGGCGAACCTGGGCGCAAGTACCTGTGGGTGCTGTCGCGCTCGCCGCGCATGTCGCGCACGGTGTTCGAAGGGATCAAGGCCAAGGCGCTGGCGATGGGGTATGACCTCGATCCGCTGCTGGTGGTCGCGCCGCTGGATTGACGGTGCTGGCGCCGGTCGCCTCGCCACGCGGCCTCATGTGCCGAATGTCTCGTGTGTCGTCTCGGTAGGTGTTGTGGGCCGCGGGCTTGGCAAACGGGCCGGCATGCCTGCGCGCTTCGCCTTGCCGCGATGCGATGACATGCGCCAGCGACGAACTGCCGCTTGTGTCTCACGCGCAGCGCGTGTCGGACGGTTGCATTCGCGTGGCGAGGAGCCGCACTGCGCGCATCGCGTGATCCGCGCTAGCTGGGAAACGCCGTCAGCGCCGCGTCCAGCAGCGCCGCGCTGTCGCCGTCGCGCAGGGTCTGCAGTGCGCTGCGACCGTCGGCGAGGCGTACCTCCCGCAGCCATTGCGACAGCGTCGCCAGGTCGCTGCCGCAGCCGTTCCAGGCCACGCAGATGGTTTCGCCGACATTGTGCAGGTCGGCGTGGTTCAGGTGCTCCAGGGTTCCGTCGTGCGCAAGCCAGGCGAGCGCGCGTTGCGCATCCTCCGGCGCGCCATAGGCGGCGCCGTCGATCAGCGACAGCAGGTCATTGCTGTCGGCGCGGCGCGCGGCCCGGCGCCGTTCGGCGCGGCGCATGCCCTGCAGGATCGCCTTGATCCTTTCTTCGTGGAGGTTGCCGGTCATGGGCGGCAAGGGCGATGGGGCGAAGGGATCACTCCGTGCGCTCGGCACGCAGGTGCAATTCGCCGTCGGCCAGGCGTGCGCGCAGGCGATCGCCGGGCGCGACCTGGGCCGCCGAGCGCACCACGCTGCCGTCGTCGGCGCGGCTCAGGATGCTGTAGCCGCGCGCCACCGTGGCCAGCGGGCTGACCGTCTCCAGTGCACGGGCCAACGCCCGCAGGCGCTGCGCATCGGCCTGCAGCTGCCGCGCCATCGCCGCCTGCGGGCGCCGGCCCAGCGCAAGCAGGCGCACGCGCAGCATCGCCAGCCGCCGCTGCGGTTGGGAGGCGCGCAGCACTGCGGCGGCATGGCGCAACTGCGCATGGCGGCGTTCCTGCTGTTGCCGCCAGACTGTCTTCAGCCGTCGTCCGAGCTCGTGCTGGCGGCGCTGCAGCAATTGCAGGCGCGCTTGCGGACTCTGCGCCTGCAGGCGCAGCAGGGCGCGGTCGGCGCGTTGCTGCGCTTGCCGCAGCCGGTGCTGCTGCCAGCGCAGCAGCGCGGCATGCTGGGCACGCAGGCGCGCACTAAGATCGCGCTGGTCGGGGACCAGCAATTCGGCGGCGACCGACGGCGTCGGCGCACGCAGGTCGGCGGCGAAATCGGCCAGGGTCACGTCGGTTTCGTGGCCGACCGCCGACACCACCGGGGTGATGGCCGCGGCGATGGTGCGGGCCAGGTGTTCGTCGTTGAACGCCCACAGGTCCTCCAGCGAACCGCCGCCGCGGGTCAGCAGGATCGCGTCGTAGCGGCCGCTGGCGTCGGCCTGGCGCAGCAATGCGGCGATCTGCGCCGCGGCGCTGTCGCCCTGGACCAGGCTCGGCAGAATGTCCACCTGCAGCAGCGGCATGCGCCGGCCGAGCACGCTCAGCACGTCGCGCACTGCGGCGCCGCTGGGCGAGGTGATGACCGCCAGGCGGCGCATGAACCCGGGCAGGGAGCGCTTGCGCTCGCTGGCGAACAGGCCCTCGGCGGCGAGCCGGGCCTTGAGGTCCTCGAACGCGCGGCGCAATGCGCCTTCGCCGGCCTCCTCCAGGTGGTCCAGCACCAATTGGTAGTCGCCGCGCGCTTCGTACAGGGTCAGGCGCCCGCGCGCGAGCACGCGCAGGCCTTCGCGTGGCACGAACCGCAGCCACTGGCTCTTGGGCTTGAACATGGCGCAACGCACCTGTGCGCGCGCGTCCTTCAGGGTGAAGTACAGATGGCCGGACGAGGGACGGGTGACGTTGCCCAGTTCGCCTTCCACCCAGGCCACTGAGAACGTGCTCTCCAGCAGGTCGCGGGCCAGTGTGTTGAGCTGGCTGGGGCTGAAGATCTGGTCGGCGCGATCGGGCATGCGGGCAGTGCAGGGCGTACGGGCGCCTATCCTCGCACGTTCGCTTTCGGCATCGGCGCTGCCGGCGCTGCCGTCACACGTGTCGGCGCCTGCGCATGCTGCGCCAGCGCCCATTGCACGTGCTCGCGCACCAGCGGCGAGGGATGCTGCGCGCGCGCGCCCAGCGCGGCCAGCACCTGCGGCGTGGTCGGGGCGTTGCCCAGCGCCACCGCCAGATTGCGCAGCCAGCGTTCGTGGCCGCTGCGGCGGATCGCGCTGCCTTCGGTGCGGCGCAGGAATTCGTCTTCCTCCCAGGCGAACAACTGCGCCAGCGTGGCCTTGTCCAGATCGTTGCGGGCGCGGAAGTCCGGCTCGTCGCTGCGCTTGGCGAACTTGTTCCAGGGGCAGATCAGCTGGCAGTCGTCGCAGCCGAAGATACGGTTGCCGATCGCTGGACGCAGGTCTTCGGGGATTGCGCCGTCGTGCTCGATGGTCAGGTAGGCGATGCAGCGGCGCGCATCGAGCCGGTACGGCGCGACGATCGCCTGGGTCGGGCAGACGTCGATGCAGCGCGTGCAGGTGCCGCAGTGCGCGGTGGCCGGCGGATCGATCGGCAGCGGCAGATCGACGTAGATCTCGCCGAGAAAGAACCAGGAGCCGCCGTTGCGGTCGATCAGGCAGGTGTGCTTGCCGATCCAGCCGAGGCCGGCGTCGCGCGCCAGGGCGCGTTCGAGCACCGGTGCCGAATCGACGAACACGCGGTGGCCGAACGGGCCGATCTCCTCTTGAATGCGCTCGGCCAGCTTCTGCAGGCGGTTGCGCATCAGCTTGTGATAATCGCGGCCCAGCGCATAGCGCGCGACGTAGGCGCGCTCGCCGTCGCGCAGCGTGTCCCAGGCCGAATCGTCGTCGTTGCGGCCGTAGTCCAGGCCCACCGAGATCACCCGCAGCGTGCCGGGAATGAGTTCGGCCGGGCGCGCGCGCTTGTCGCCGTGCTGGGCCATCCAGTGCATCGTGCCGTACAGGCCCTGCGCCAGCCAGTCGCGCAGATGCGCCTCGTCCTGCTGCAGTTCGATCCCGGCGATGCCGCAGCGCTGGAAGCCGAACGTGCGCGCCAACGCGCGGATGCGCGCGGCCGCAGCGTGGGGGTCGGCGATGTCGAGGCGGGCGGACATCGCGCAAGTATAGAATCCCGTGCATGTACGACTGCTTCGATCTTTATGCCACCGCGGCCGCACGCCGCATCGATGCGCAGGCCACCGCGCTGCTCGGCGGCGACGGCTACACGCTGATGCAGCGCGCCGGCCAGGCCGCCTGGCAGACGCTGCTGCAGCGCTGGCCACAGGCGCAGCGCATCCTGGTGGCCTGCGGCAGCGGCAACAACGGCGGCGATGGTTACGTGCTGGCCCGGCTGGCGCATCGCGCCGGGCGCCAGGTGCGCGTGCTGCAGTTGCCCGGGCGCGGCCCGCAATCGCCGCTGGCGCAGCGCGCCTGCACCGACTACATCGGTGTCGGCGGTCGCATCGAGGAGTTCGACGCAGCGCTGGCGCCGGCCGATGTGGTGGTCGATGCGCTGCTCGGCATCGGCCTCAATCGCGCACCGGACGCCGAACTGGCCGCGCTGCTCGGCGCGCTGGGCGGACTCGGCGCGCCGGTGCTGGCGCTGGACGTGCCCAGCGGCGTGGACGCCGAGTCCGGCAGCGTGCCCGGTGCGGTGTTGCCGGCAACACTGACGCTGCAGTTCATCGTGGCCCACGCCGGCTTGCATACCGGCGCGGCCTTGAACCATGTCGGCGAGCGGGCGCTGGCGACGCTGGAGGTGCCAGCGGCCGCGTTCGCCGGCTGCGCGCCGCGCGCGCAGGCCTGGGCCGTTGGCGCCTTGCGCAGCCGTCTGGCGCCGCGTCGGCAGGACAGCCACAAGGGCGATTCCGGCCATGTTCTGTGCGTCGGCGGCAACCTCGGCAGCGGTGGGGCGGTGATGCTCAGCGCCGAATCGGCGCTGCGCAGCGGGGCCGGCCTGGTCAGCGTGGCGACCCGCGGCGTGCACGTGGCGCCGTTGCTGGCGCGCTGTCCGGAGGCGATGGTGCATGCGGTCGACGAGGCGGCGTCGTTGGCGCCGTTGCTGGGCAAGGCCAGCGTGGTCGCACTCGGCCCCGGGCTGGGCCAGGACGCCTGGGCGCAGGCGCTGTGGCAGGCGGTGCTGGCCGACGAGGACTGCGCACTGGTGGTGGATGCCGACGCATTGAATCTGCTGGCGCAGGCGCCACGTGCCGTGCCGCAGGCGGTGCTGACCCCGCATCCGGGCGAGGCCGGGCGCCTGCTCGGCATCGCCACCGCCGAGGTGCAACGCGATCGCTTCGCGGCTGCCGCGGCATTGGCCGACCGCTACCAGGCCGCGGTAGTGCTGAAAGGCGCCGGTAGCCTGGTTGCCGCGCCCGGGCAAACGCCACGGGTGATCGCCGCCGGCAATCCGGGCATGGCGGTCGGCGGCATGGGCGATCTGTTGACCGGGGTGATCGCGGCGCTGCGCGCGCAAGGCCTGCCGGCATTCGAAGCGGCCAGCGTCGGCGCCCTGCTGCATGCCGGCGCCGGCGACCATGCCGCTGCCGCGGGCCAGCGCGGGCTGCTGCCCACCGACCTGTTGCCGGCGCTGCGGCGCCTGTCCAATCCGGAATCCGAACCATGAGCATCACCTTGTTCCTGCCCGACAGCGAGGCCACCGAACGTCTCGGCCGCGCGCTGGCCGCGACCCGCCCGGCGCAGGCCTCGGTGCATCTGCACGGGGATTTGGGCGCCGGCAAATCGACCCTGGCGCGGGCGCTGCTGCGCGCGCTCGGCGTGCAGGGGGCGATCCGCAGCCCCACCTACACCCTGGTGGAGCGCTACCCGTTGGCCGACGGCGAGGCCTGGCACCTGGATCTGTACCGCATCGGCGCGGCCGGCGAACTGGATTTCCTGGGGCTGGACGAGGGCGGGGCCACGCTGTGGCTGGTGGAATGGCCCGAGCGCGGTGGGGACGTGCTGGCGCCGGCCGACCTGGACGTGCGCCTGGCGGTGCGCGATCGCGGGCGCAGCGTCGCCCTGCAGGCGCGTACCGATGCGGGCGCCGCGTGGCTGGCGCGGGTGGCCGAGGAGGCCGACTTGCAAGGACTTTTTGCCGGCTGACGCTAGAAAGTGAAGGCAGGTTATGGATTATTAAGGGAAAACCGCTTGCCTTTGGCTCCCAGCGATGTTTGAATCGCGTTATGCGCCCGGGGACCCGTTTTTTCACCAGTCTTGCCGCTGCCGCAGGCTGGTGCCTGGCGGTGCAGACGGCGTTTGCCGGGCAGGTACAGTCGGTCTCGCTCGACAACGGTGCCACCGGCACCCGCGCCGAGATCCGCCTGCAGGGCAGTGGCGGCTTCAGCACGCTGTCGCTGGCCAATCCGAATCGCCTCGTGGTCGATCTTCCCGATTCCTCCGCCGCCAAGGGCCTGAAGCTGCCGGCCGGCGGCGGCGTGGTCAGCGCGGTGCGCACCGGACACCCGGTGCCGGGCACCTTGCGCATCGTGTTCGACCTGAGCAGCTCGGTGGTGGCGTTCAAGCCGCAGATGCAGACCGTCGGCGGCAGTTCGGTGCTGGTGATCGAGTGGCCGGGCGAGGCGCCGTCGGGTCGTGCGGTGGCTGGCGACGCGCCGGCAGCCGCGACCCCGGTACCGCAGGCCGCGCCGCCCGTTCCGGCACCGAAGCCCGCAGTGGATGCGCGCGCCGAAGCGGCACGCGCGACTGCGGCGCTGACCTCGTCGGTGGTGCAGCGTGCCAATCAGCCGACCCCGGTCCCGCCGCCAGTGGCGCCCGCGCCCGCACCGACCGTCGTGGCCTCTGCGCCGAGCGTTGCTGCGGCGGTGCCCGGCCGTCCCGTGCCCGGCGTGGTGCCGACGCCCGCGACGGTCGCGCCGCCGGCGAACGATCCTTCCGAGCGTGACGACGCGGACGACGACGCAGCGGTTGCCGCTGCCGCCGAAGCACGGCCGGTGATGCCGAGCGCGGCATCGCGGGTGAAGATGGCGCCGGGCATGCGCCCGCTGATCGTGGCGATCGATCCGGGCCATGGCGGCCAGGATCCGGGCGCGAGCGGCCCGAGCGGCAAGCACGAGAAGGACGTGACCCTGGCGATCGGCCGCGAACTGGCGCGCCAGATCAACGCCACGCCGGGCATGAAGGCCTACATGACCCGCACCACGGACGTGTTCATTCCCTTGCCGATGCGCGCGCAGAAGGCGCGCGCGGCCAAGGCCGACATCTTCATCTCGATCCACGCCGACGCCGCGGAAAACCGCAGCGCGACCGGTTCCTCGGTGTACGTGCTTTCGACCAAGGGCGCGTCCTCGCAGCGCGCGCGCTGGCTGGCGGACAAGGAAAACGCCGCCGACCTGATCGGCGGCGTGCGCCTGCAGAAGACCGACAGCACCCTGGCCAACGTGTTGCTGGACCTGGCCCAGAGCGGGCACATGAAGGCTTCCGAAGACGCGGCCGGCCATGTGCTGGGCGGGCTGAAGCGGATCGGCAACAACCACAAGCCCGAGATCGAGCGCGCCAACTTCGCGGTGCTGCGCACCTCGGACATGCCGGCGATGCTGGTCGAGACCGCCTTCATCTCCAACCCGGACGAAGAGCGCCGGCTGACCGATCCGGCCTACCAGCGCCGCATCGCCGGCGCGGTGCTCGACGGCGTCAGCACCTTCTTCACCCGGCAGCCGCCGCCGGGCACGCTGTTCGCCGCGCGTGCGCAGGCCGAGGCGGAAGCGGCCAGCACCGTGGCCGGCGGCAGCCGCTGAGGCGCTATCATTAACGGCTGATCCTCGATGACGGCGTCCGCGCCGCGAGCCGTGCCGATGTCCTTTCCCTGCTGTCGTTTTCGTCCTGTCGCCAAGACCGGTGCGCGCCTGCGCGTGCATGGAGCGACGGCGGCATGAGCATTCGTCAGCTGCCCGAGATCCTGATCAACCAGATCGCCGCAGGCGAAGTGGTCGAGCGTCCGGCCTCGGTGGTCAAGGAATTGGTGGAGAACGCGCTGGACGCCGGCGCGCACCGCGTCGACATCGATCTGGAAGAAGGCGGCGTGCGCCTGATCCGCATCCGCGACGATGGTGGCGGCATCGCGCCCGAGGAACTGCCGCTGGCGATATCGCGACATGCCACCAGCAAGATCGCCTCGCTGGACGATCTGGAATCGGTGGGCACGCTCGGCTTCCGCGGCGAAGCGCTGCCGTCGATCGCTTCGGTCAGCCGCTTCACCCTGGCCTCGCGCCGTGCCGGCGACGAACACGGCGCGGCCCTGCAGGTCGAGGGCGGCAAGGTCGGCGAGGTGCAGCCGCGCGCGCTGCCGCCGGGTACCCTGGTCGAGGTCCGCGAGCTGTTCTACAACGTGCCGGCGCGGCGCAAGTTCCTGCGGGCCGAGCGCACCGAACTGGGCCACATCGAGGAGTGGTTGCGTTCGCTGGCGCTGGCGCGCCCGGACGTGGAGCTGCGCGTCTCGCACAACGGCAAGCCGTCGCGGCGCTACAAGCCCGGCGATCTGTATTCGGATGCGCGCCTGGGCGAGACCCTGGGCGAGGACTTCGCGCGGCAGGCGCTGCGCGTGGACCATAGCGGCGCCGGCCTGCGCCTGCACGGCTGGATCGCGCAGCCGCATTACTCGCGCGCCAGTGCCGATCAGCAATACCTCTACGTCAACGGCCGCTCGGTGCGCGATCGCAGCGTCGCCCATGCGGTGAAGATGGCCTACGGCGACGTGCTGTTCCATGGCCGCCAGCCGGCCTATGTGCTGTTCCTGGAACTGGAGCCGTCGCGGGTCGACGTCAACGTGCATCCGGCCAAGCACGAGGTGCGCTTCCGCGATGCGCGGCTGATCCATGATTTCGTCTATCGCACGTTGCAGGACGCGCTGGCGCAGACCCGTGCCGGCAGCCTGCCCGGCGCGCTTGGCGCCGAATCGGCAGCGGCGCCAACCGCGGGCGCTGCGGCCTGGGCACCCGCAGGTGCGCCGAACGGCGGCAGTGGGGCGGGCGGTGGCGGACAGGGCTACGGCTACGGTGCGCAGTGGCGGCCGGCACAATCGCCGCTGGGCTTGCGAGTGGAAGAGGCGCCAGCGGCGTATGCGGCGCTGTACGCGCCTGCCGCGGAGGCGGGAAGTGCCACCGGCCTGCCGCGGCAGACCCAGGACCCGGCCGGCGGCCTGCCACCGACGTCCGCCGACAGTGGCGTGCCACCGCTCGGCTACGCCATTGCGCAGTTGCACGGCATCTACATCCTGGCCGAGAACGCCGACGGCCTGATCGTGGTGGACATGCACGCGGCGCACGAACGCATCGGCTACGAGCGCCTGAAGACCGCGCACGACGGCATCGGCCTGCATGCGCAGCCGCTGCTGGTGCCGATCACCCTGGCGGTCGGCGAACGCGATGCCGACACCGCCGAGCGCGAGGCGGAGACGCTGGCCGCGCTCGGTTTCGAGATCACCCGCAGCGGACCGCAATCGCTGCACGTGCGCAGCATCCCGGCCTTGCTGGCGCAGGCCGAGCCGGAGGCCTTGCTGCGCGACGTGCTCACCGACCTGCGCGAACACGGCCACAGCGGCCGCGTCGCCGGCGCGCGCGACGCGCTGCTGTCGACCATGGCCTGCCACGGCGCGGTGCGCGCCAACCGGCGCCTCACCGTGCCGGAAATGAACGCTTTGCTGCGCGACATGGAAGCCACCGAGCGCTCCGGACAGTGCAATCATGGGCGTCCGACCTGGGCGCGGTTCACCCTGGGCGAGATCGATCGTTGGTTCTTGCGGGGGCGATGATGCGCAAGCGGGTGTGGACGACGGCGTTGCTGGCGGCGCTCGTCGCCTTGGGGGGCTGTGGCAAACAGGCGCCGGCACCGGCCGCGCCGAAGGCGATGGACGCGCGCTTCGTGGCCGACGAACAGGCCTGGCGCGCGCAGCGCCAGCGCGAGCTGCAGGCGCCGGATGGCTGGACCAGCCTGGTCGGCCTGCACTGGCTGGAATTGAAAGAGCACTACATCGGCAGCGGCGCGGACAGCGGCATCCGCCTGGCGGTGGGGCCGGCGCGGATGGCGCTGGTGTCGCAGGTGCAGCGCGAGGTCTACCTGACCCCCGAACGTGGCGCCGCGCTCAGCGTCGCCGGTACGCCGGTGCAGGGGCGCATCCGCCTGTACGGCGACCATGACCCGCAGCCGACGGTGATCGACTTCGACGACGGCAAGGGCAAGCTCAGCCTGATCGAACGCGGCGGCCGTTATGCGCTGCGGGTCAAGCACGCCGACGCGCCGACCCGGCGCAGTTTCACCGGCGTGCCGTCCTGGCCGCTGGCCGAATCCTGGCGCGTGCACGGGCGCTTCGTGCCCAATCCGCCGGGCACGACCCTGCCCATCGTCGACATCATCGGCGTCACCACGCCATCGCCCAATCCCGGCGCGCTGGAGTTCGAGCGCGGCGGCAAGCGCTTCCGCCTGCAGGCGATCGGCGAGCCGGACGGGAAGCTGTTCGTGGTGTTCGCCGACCGCACCAGCGGCCACGGCAGCTACCCGGCCGGACGCTTCCTGGACGTGGATGCACCGGCAGCCGACGGCAGCGTGGTGCTGGATTTCAACCGCGCCTACGATCCGCCATGCGCGTTCACCCCGTTCGCCACCTGTCCGCTGCCGCCGCCGGAGAACCGCCTCGACCTGGCGGTGGATGCCGGCGAGAAGACCTACGCCGCCACCCATTGAACCGAGGATGCCGATGACCCCGTTCCCGCGCCTGTTGCGCCGCCTGCTGCTGGGCCTGTCGCTGTGCCTGGCGCTGCCGGCCTTGGCCCGCACGCCGCCGCCGGTGGCGGCGACGCCCGTCGCACCGGCCGCCGCTGCGCCCGCCGTGGCGCCGCCCACGCCGCTGTTGTGGAAGGTCAGCGGCCCGCGCGGCACGCTGTACTTGCTGGGTTCGTTCCACATGCTCAAGGCCGACGACTACCCGCTGGCGCGCGAGGTCGATGCGGCCTACGCGGCGTCGCCGCGGCTGCTTTTCGAATTGTCGCCGAAGGACGTGGACGCGCCGCAACTGGGTGCGCAGATGCTGCAGGCGGCGCAGCGCCATGACGGCAAGCGCCTGCAGGACGACCTGGACCCGGTCACCTGGGAGCGGCTGCGCCGCTATGCCGCCGGCCACGGCCTGCCGCTGGCGCAGATGAGCGGCTTCGAGCCGTGGTTCGTCGGCCTCAGCATCAGCATCGCCGACATGAAGGCGCAGGGCCTGCAGGCCGATGCCGGGCTGGACCGCCACTTCATGACCCTGGCCCTGCAGGACGGCAAGACCGCCGAGGGCCTGGAGACAGCGCAGGCGCAGATCGACCTGCTCGACGGCATGGACCCGGTGGAGCAGAAGCAGATGCTGACCGAGGCGCTGGACGATGCCGAGCAGGGCGCGGCGCAGACCCTGCGCCTGCACGACGCCTGGCGCCGCGGCGACGAGCGCCAGCTGTGGCAGGAGATCGGCGCGCAGATGAAACGCGACTACCCGCGGCTGTACCAGCGCATCGACGTGGAGCGCAACCAGGCCTGGCTGCCGCGGCTGGAGCAACGCCTGAAGGATGGCGGCGGCGACACCATGGTGGTAGTCGGCGCGCTGCACCTGCTGGGGCCGGACGGCGTGGTCGATGGCCTGCGCGCGCGCGGCTACAAGGTCGAGCGGATCTGCGCGAGCTGCAAGCCGGCGCGGTCGCGCTGAAGCAAGTCTGCGCGGCTTCGCCCGACCCTCATCCGCCCCTTCGGGGCACCGTCTCCCGGTGGGAGAAGGGAGAGGCTAAAGCCCCTCTCCCGTCGGGAGAGGGGTTGGGGTGAGGGCGGGGCGCGAAGCGCTGCGCTGAAGCAAGTCTGCGAGGCTTCGCCCGACCCTCATCCGCCCCTTCGGGGCACCTTCTCCCGGTGGGAGAAGGGAGAGGCTAAAGCCCCTCTCCCGCCGGGAGAGGGGTTGGGGTGAGGGTAGGGCGCGCAGCGCCCCGCCGAACCTCGCCCCGCGCGCAGGGATCAGCGCGGACGCGACTTCGGCGCAGCGCCGGCCGGCGGCTCGCCGGGCTTGCCGGTGCCCGTGCCGGCGGCGGGGCGGCCGAAGCCGGCGCCGAGGTTGCGCTGGAACTCCTGCCACAGCTCCAGGTTGCGCTCGGTGAGCTGGTTCATCATGGTCCACGGGGTCTGCCCCAGCAGATTGCCCATCTGCTGGCGGAACTGCTGCTGCTGGTCGAGAAACACCTGCATGCTGCGCTCCAGGTAGTTGCCCATGAAGCCCTGCAGCGAGTCGCCATAGAAGCGGATGATCTGGCTGAGCAACTGCGTGGACAGCATCGGCTCGCCGTCCTGTTCCTGGTCGGCGATGATCTGCAGCAGGACCGCGCGGCTGAGGTCTTCGCCGGTCTTGGCGTCGCGGACTTCGAATTCCTCGCCGTCGATGATCAGCTGGCGAACGTCTTCGATGGTGATGTAACTGGAGATCTCGGTGTCGTAGAGGCGGCGATTGGGATACTTCTTGATGATGCGAATCTCAGCCATGAAGCGATCGCTCTGTGACGGTAGGCGCGCAGCATGGCGCAGCGCAGCAGGGCTTGCAACCGCCGTTACTCCCTGAACACGCGGGTGCAGCATAGAAATCATGCTGCGCAGCATTCGCGGAGCGGCCAAGGGCCGCCACGCTACGCTTCGCGCCGGTTGGGGTAGCGTTACCTCGCGCGAAAGCCGCCGACCGAGCGGTTCAGTCGATCACCAACCCATGTGGTGGCCGCCGTTGATGTCCAGGTTGGAACCGGTGATCCATGCGGCTTCCTCGGCGACCAGGAACGCCACGGCGTAGGCGATCTCCTCCGGCTTGCCGAGACGCCCGGTGGGGATCTCGGCGGCGATCTTGGCGCGCACTTCCTCCGGCACCGCCATCACCATGTCGGTGGCGACGTAGCCGGGCGAGACCGTGTTGACGGTGATGCCGTAGCTGGCGTTTTCGCGTGCCAGCGAAATGGTGAAGCCGTGCATGCCAGCCTTGGCCGCGGCGTAGTTGGCCTGGCCGTACTGGCCCTTGAGGCCGTTGATCGAGCTGATCTGGATGACCCGGCCCCAGCGCTGCTGGCGCATGCCCTCGATCACCGGTCGGGTGACGTTGAACACCGAGTTGAGGTTGGTGTTGATGACTTCGTGCCATTGCTCGGCGGTCATCTTGTGGAAGGTGGTGTCGCGGGTAATGCCTGCGTTGTTGACCAGGATCTCGACCGGGCCGAGCTGGCGTTCGACCTCATGCACCAGGGCCTGCGCGTGCTCGGGCGAGGCGACGTCGCCGGGGACGATAGCGACGTCATGGCCGCGCTCGCGCATGCGCTGCTGCCAGGCCAGGGCCTTGGCCTGGTCGCGGTAGTTGCTGGCCACGCGGTGGCCCTGCGCGGCCAACCGCTCGCAGATCGCGGTTCCGATGCCGCCGGTGCCGCCGGTGACCAGCGCAACGCGTGATGTCATGGATGTCGCTCCGGATAGAGAGGGAAAGGGAAGAGCGGCCGTGCTGCGGCCGAAGGTGCGATTCTAGTCAGCCTTGATGTCGCTGGGGATGTCGCTGCTGACCGGCGGCATCGTCCACGCTCCGGTCCTGCGCCGGCAGTCCGGCCGGATCGAAGGCCCGCAGCGCCGCGGCCAGCAGCCCCGGCACCGAACCGGCGCCTGCCAATGCTGCGGGCGGCTGGCCCAGCGTGGCCCAGGCCAGGCGCAGCGCCGGCAGCGGGTCGGCATCGTCGAGCGGCAGCGCCGCGTGCGACTTGGACAGCTTGCGGCCGTCGGCGTCGAGCAGCAGCGGCAGATGCAGGTAGCGCGGCGTCGGCAGACCCAGCGCACGCTGCAGCAGGATCTGCCGCGGCGTGGACTCCAGCAGGTCGGCGCCGCGCACCACGTCGGTGATGCCTTGTGCGGCATCGTCGACCACCACCGCCAACTGGTAGGCCCAGCAGCCGTCGGCACGCAGCAGCACCACATCGCCGACCTCGGCATGGACGTCCTGGCTCAGCCGGCCGCGCACGCCGTCGTCGAAGGCGACCACGCTGGCCACGCCGGGCGGCACGCGCAGGCGGATGGCCGGCTGCGCGCGCGGCGCGGCGGCGACGCAGGCATGGTGCACGCCGCCCTGCGCCGCCAGCGCGCTACGGCTGCAACTGCAGGGAAAGGCGAGGCCGGCCTGCAGCAGCCGCTGCAGCGCGTCGCGGTAGACCGGGTCGCGCTCGCTCTGCCGTAGCACCAGCCCGTCGGCCTCCAGGCCGCAGGCGCGCAGGCTGGCCAGTTGCCGCTCGGCGGCGCCGGGCACGCTGCGCGGGCGGTCCACGTCCTCGATGCGCAGCAGCCATTGGCCGCCGGCGTGGCGGGCAAGCAGCCAGCTGCCGAAGGCGGCAAGCAGCGAACCCAGGTGCAGCGGGCCGGTGGGCGAGGGCGCGAAGCGGCCGCGATAGGGAGGCGGGGACATGGGCAAGCTGAATCCTCGGTCAGGTACGCGCTTGAATTCAAGCGGCCGACACCGCAGATTCGAGCCAATCCTTCCATTTAATCTGTGCGGAGCCCACGCTCACATGTTCAATCGTATCGCCCTGTTCCTCATCACCAACCTGGCGGTGCTGGTGCTGGCCGGCATTGTCATGTCCGTGTTCGGGGTCAATCCCAACCAGATGGGCGGCCTGCTGGTGATGGCCGCGATCTTCGGCTTCGGCGGCTCGCTGGTGTCGCTGCTGCTGTCCAAGTTCATGGCCAAGCGCGCCACCGGCGCGCAGGTGATCACCGAGCCGCGCAACCACACCGAGCGCTGGTTGCTGCAGACCGTGCAGCGCCAGGCGCAGGCGGCCGGCATCGGCATGCCCGAAGTGGCCGTGTACGACGGCCCCGAGATCAACGCCTTCGCCACCGGCGCCAACCGCAACAACGCATTGGTCGCGGTCTCCACCGGCCTGCTGCAGAACATGACCGAGGACGAGGCCGAGGCGGTGCTGGGCCATGAGATCAGCCACATCGCCAACGGCGACATGGTGACCATGGCGCTGCTGCAGGGCGTGCTCAACACCTTCGTGATCGTGCTGGCGCGCGTGGTCGGCGGCGTGATCGACAGCTACCTGTCGGGCAACCGCGACGGCCGCCGCGGCCTGGCCTACTTCGCGATCGTGATGGTGCTGGAACTGGTGTTCGGCCTGTTCGCGACGATGATCGCGATGTGGTTCTCGCGCTACCGCGAGTTCCGTGCCGACGCCGGCGGCGCCAGCCTGGCCGGCCGCGCCAAGATGATCGCGGCGCTGCAGCGGCTGGAACTCAACCATGGGCAGAGCACCTTGCCGTCGCAGGTGCAGGCGTTCGGCATCGCCGGCGGCCTGGGCCAGGGCCTGCGCAAGTTGTTCATGAGCCACCCGCCGCTGTCCGAGCGCATCGCCACCCTGCGCGCCTCGCACGTCAACGCGACAGTGAGCTGAGCCACCGCGGGATCGACACGCCGACCGGCGAAGCGCAGGCTTCGCCGGTCGGCGCTTTTGCGAATCCCCAATCCCGAATCCCGAATCTCCGCCCCTCAGGCAAAATCGAACGTCATCCCCGGCGTGGCCAGGCCCACGAACTCGCCCTGCACGTAGTCGACGCCGGCGCTGAACAACAGGCTCATCGAGGTCGCGTCGGAGACGAACTCGGCGATGGTGCGGATGCTCGCCGACTGCGCGCGCGCGGTGATCTCGCGGATCTTGTCCTGGTGTTCGCGGGTCTGGGTCAGGTCCTGGGTGAAGCCGCGGTCCAGCTTCAGGAACGAGGGCTGGAAGTGTGCCAGCAGCTGGAACGAGTCCAGGCCGGAGCCGAACTGTTCCAGCCCGACCTTGCAGCCCAGGGTGGTGGCGTCGGCCAGGAACTGCTGCGCGTTGCGCAGGTGGGTGAACACCTTGGCCTCCGGCGTCTGCAGCCACAGGCGGTCGCCGGGCACGCCGTGCGCGGCCAGTTCGCGCCGGATCAGATCGACCATCTGCGTGTCGGCGAAGGCCTCCGGGCTGACCTTGACCAGCAGGCTGGTGGCGTGGCCGGCGCGCTGGCGTTCACCGATCACCGCGATCGCGCGGGCGACCACCCAGCGGTCGATCTCGGCGGTCAGGCCGTGTTCGGCGGCGATGCCGAGGAAGGTCGACGGGCCGATCAGCTCGTCGTTGCGCTCCAGGCGCAGGTAAGCCTCGTACAGTTCGTGCGGCTCGCCCTGCAGGTTCAGCACCGGCTGGTAGTGCAGCAGGAAGCCGTCGCCCGCCAGGGCCTCGCGCAGGTGCTGGACCCAGCGCTGCACGCGCTCCTCCTCGAGGCGGTCGGCCGCGCCGGGGTCGAAGATCTTGCAGGCATTGCCGCCGAGTTCGACGGTCGCCTGCACGTTCTCGCTGGCGCGCGCCAGGACCTGGCCGACGCTGGCGATCTTCTCGCCGATCTGCACGCCGCCGATGCTGACGGTGACCGTGGCCGAGCGCTCGCCGACGCTGAACACGTGGCTGGCGTAGGCCTGCAGCAGGCGTTCGGCCAGCGCCGCGGTGCGCGCGTAGTCGCCTTCCAGCAGCAGCGCGAAGTTGTGCTCGCCGAAGCGCGCGGCCTGTACGTCGCCGTCGATGGCGGCGGCCAGGTGCTGGGCCAGCGCCGCGACCAGCGCGTCGGCCGAATCCAGGCCGATGTCGGCCAGTAGCCGCGCGTAGTGGTCCGGCTCGACCAGCAGGAAGCCGTACTGGCCCTCGCCGCGGCCGACCTGGGCCACCGCGGTTTCCAGCGCCAGCATGAAGGTCGGGCGGTTGAGCAGGCCGGTGACCTGGTCGCGCTGGCGCAGGTCCTCGACCTCGCGCGCCAGTTCCGGGTCGAACTCTTCGCGGCGGCGGAACACCACCTGCACGCAGGCTTCGCCCTCGTAGCTGGCGGTGGCGAACTCCATCGTCGCCGGAAAGCTGTCGCCTTCCAGGGTGCGTGCGTCCACCTGATACTGCGCCGGCGGCGGCTCGCCCTTGCTTAGCGACTTCAGCAGTTGCTTGAAGCCTTCCACGTGTTGCGGGGCGACCATGTCCAGCAGCGACACGCCTTCGACGTCGTCGAACGACGCGAACCCGAACATCTCCAGGTAGGCGTCGTTGGCCCGGATGTGCATGCCTTCGTGGATGTAGGCGATCGGGTCGCGCGAGGAGGCGATCAGCGCGTCGCAGCGGCGTTCGGTCTCGCGCATCTGCGCCTCGATCCGGCGCAGCCCGCGTCGTGCCTGCAGGTCGGCCCAGGTGGTGCGGACCACCGCCAGCAGATGTTCGGGGCGCTGCCGCAGCGCGATCGCGCGCGCGCCGCCGGCCACGGCCTCCAGCCATTCCTGTTCGTCGATGCGTTCGGCCAGTACGATGACCGGGATGTCCTTGCCGCTGGCCGCGACCCGCTGCAGCACCTGCGGCAGCGGGATCGACTGGGCCTGCGCGCTGAGCACCAGGTCGATCGGCTGCGCGGCCAGCGTCGCCGACAACTCCTCGGCGTGCTGCGGCCGCGACGGGCGCACGGCGATGCCGCTGTTGCGCAGGCTGCTGACGATCGCCTCGGCGTCTTCGCCGCTGTCGTCGACGATCATCAGGCGGAGGGTGATGTCTTTGCCTGTGTGCATGAAGCCTCCCGGAGACGGGGTTTAATACACGATGGCCGCTGCGGCGTCCATGAATGAGGGGCGGGGATTGGGGATTCGGGAGTGGGGATTCGAGGTGAAGCGGAGATTTGGGATTCGGGAGTGGGGATTCGCCAAGGCGGGCTCATCACGGCTGTAGATACGCGAGCCAGCCCAGGCCGACCAACCCAACCCGTGCGGAGTTTGTCTTGACGAATCCCCAATCCCGAATCCCCAATCCCGGCGGCGGGGTCACGCCGCCAAACCAGCCGCATGGCCCGAGGCCCAGGCCCACTGGAAGTTGTAGCCGCCCAGCCAGCCGGTGACGTCGAGCACTTCGCCGACGAAGTACAGGCCGGGCACGCGCCGCGATTCCATGGTCGAGGACGACACCTGGTCGGTATCCACGCCGCCCAGGGTGACTTCGGCAGTGCGGTAACCTTCGGTGCCGCTGGCCACCAGCGGCCAGGCGCCGAGTAGCTCGGCGGCCGCGCGCAACTGCGGTTCGTCCAGTTGGCGCACCGGTTTGTCCGGCAGCCACACCTCGCACAGGCGTTGCGCGAAGCGGCGCGGCAGCGCCTCGCCCAGCACCGTGCGCAGCTCGGCGGCACCGCGCAGGCGTTTCTGGTCGCGCAGCCAGCTCGCCGCGTCCTGCCCCGGCAGCAGGTCCAGGCGCAGGTCGTCGCCCGGCTGCCAGTACGAGGAGATCTGCAGGATCGCCGGGCCGCTGACCCCGCGGTGGGTGATCAGCATGAAGTTGCGGAAGCGCGCGCCGTTGCAACTGGCCTCCACCGGCAAGGCGAGGCCGGACAGGTCGTGCAGGCGTTCCTGGTGCTTGCCGCTCAGGGTCAGCGGGACCAGCCCGGCACGGGTCGGCAGCACCGCGTGGCCGAACTGCCGCGCCAGTTCGTAGCCGAAGCCGCTGGCGCCGAGGCTGGGAATCGATAGGCCGCCGGTGGCCACCACCAGCGACGTCGCATGCACCGGGCCATCGTCGGTGTCCAGGCGGAAGCCCTCGCTGCCGCGTTCCACCGCGCGCACGCTGCAACTGGTGCGCACCGTTACCTCGGCCGCGGCGCACTCGTCCACCAGCATGCGCACGATCTGCTTGGAGGAGACGTCGCAGAACAGCTGCCCCAGTTCCTTCTCGTGGTAGGCGATGGCGTGGCGTTCGACCAGGTCGATGAAGTCGGCGGGGCGGTAGCGGGCCAGCGCCGACTTGCAGAAGTGCGGATTGGCGGACAGGAAGTTGCCCGGCCCGGTGCCGGTATTGGTGAAGTTGCAGCGGCCGCCGCCGGACATCAAGATTTTCTTGCCGACCTTGTTGGCATGGTCGATCACCCGCACCCGGCGTCCGCGCTGGCCGGCGGCGATCGCACACATCAGCCCGGCGGCGCCGGCACCGATCACCACGACGTCGGTCTGGATGGGGGCGTTCCCGGCGCTCATGCCGCGGCTTTGCGCACCGAGGGGGTGAAGGCGAAGCTGCCGCTGTCGCCCAGCCACTGCACTTCGCCGTCCTGGATCATCACGTCGAACCGCATGCTGCGCTGGATCAGCTCGGCCGCCGCGGCGACGGCGTCGGCCGGCAGGTCGATCACCTGCACCTGCTTGAGCTTGGCCAGGGCGGAGGCATTCTTGTCCCACCAGATGTCCGCGGCGCGGCCGCCGTAGTTGGCCACCACCACCGAGCGCGCCCGGCCGCAGGCCTTGCGCACCCGCGACTCGTCGGGCTGGCCGACCTCGATCCATTGCTCGATCGCGCCGGTGTAGTCCATCCGCCACAGGTCGGGCTCGTCGTCGCTGCTCAGGCCCTTGCCGAACAGCAGGCGCTCCTCGGCGAACAGGGCGAAGGTCAGCAGGCGCGCCATCAGCCGCTGGTCGGTCTCGGACGGGTGTTGCGCCAGGGTCAGGGAATGGGCGGCGTAGTAGCCGCGGTCCATGTCGGAAATCTGCAGCTCCGCCTTGCGGAGGGTGGCGGTGAGGGCCATGCGGCTACCGGGATCGAGGGCGCAATAGGATACGGTGTGCGGCGGCGCCGGGCCCGGAACGTGCGTGGGACATGGGGATCGGTGCCGGCCGCCTTGGCTGGGGCGGGCGAGGGGCCGCAGGCTGATGTGGACGCATGCGCCATGGCCTCGGGCTCGGTCGCCGTTGCCAGGTACGCGGGCGGATTTGCGCAATTTCCACGGGCCGGCAGGGGGTTCGGCCGCGCTGGCGCTAACTTTAGGGTTGGGTTCAGCTTCCTTGTGGTGGATCCCGGTTTGTCTACACAAACATGTCGCTTTTTGAGCGCTACCCGCGTATGGTGACCCCACTGTGTTTGCTAGAGTCACCGTGAATCGTGGCTTGGTGCAGTAGATCTCGCGATCCACTTCATCGTTCCGCTCGCTTTACTAACGCCTGCAACTCAGTCTCGGCCTCGATTTCCGATGGCTGCGATTTCTTCAATTCAATGTTTCAGGAGTTAGCAAAATGACTGACCGTCAGAACGGCACCGTGAAGTGGTTCAACGATGCCAAGGGCTTCGGCTTCATCACCCCGGAAAGCGGCCCGGACCTGTTCGTGCATTTCCGCGCGATCCAGGGCACCGGCTTCAAGTCGCTGCAGGAAGGCCAGAAGGTGACCTTCGTCGCCGTGCAGGGCCAGAAGGGTATGCAGGCTGACCAGGTGCAGGCCGTCTAAGGACGCCCGCCACCGCAAGGTTGCCAGACGCCGGAAGCGCAAGCTTCCGGCGTTTTTGTTTGGGCGATCGTTTTTCGGGCATCGCGCGCGCTGCGGCGGCGGCGCTGCGGCCGGGTCGCCAGGCGCAGCGACGGGCCCTGCATGCGCGGCTTCACACCCGCATCCGGCTACCATGGCGGCCCCCGAGCTCCGGAGCCGTCGCCATGATCACCGTGCATCACCTCAACCAGTCCAGGTCGCAGCGCGTGTTGTGGTTGCTGGAGGAACTGGCGCTGCCGTACCAGGTGATCAAGTACCAGCGCGATCCCAAGACCATGCTGGCGCCGCCGGAACTGCGCGCGATCCATCCGCTGGGCAAGTCGCCGGTGCTGGTGGACGACGGCCACGTCCTGGCCGAGTCCGGGGCGATCCTCGACTATCTGGTGGACCGCTACGACACCGGCAGCACGCTGTCGCCGGCGCCGCAGCCGCTGGATTCGCCCGAGCGCCTGCGCTACCGCTACTGGATGCACTACGCCGAGGGCTCGGCGATGCCGCCGCTGCTGATGAGCCTGGTGTTCGGGCGGATCCGCTCGGCGAAGATGCCGTTCTTCGCGCGGCCGATCGCCAAGGCCATCGTCGACAAGGCGATGCAGGGCTTCGTCGGGCCGCAGGTGCGCCTTCACCTGGACTGGATGGAGCGCGAGCTGGCCGAGACTGGCTGGTTCGCCGGCGACCGCTTTACCGCGGCGGACGTGCAGATGAGCTTCCCGGTGCAGGCCGCGGCCGCGCGCATCGGCCTGCAGACGCATCCGAACCTGGCCGGGTTCGTGCAGCGGATCGAGCAGCGCCCGGCCTATCTGCGCGCGCTGCAGCAGGGCGGCCCGTTCGAGCTGCTCGGTAGCGCGGACGGCTGAACCCGGTTCGCGCCGCTCGCGGTGCCGGCCGGATCAGGGGCCGGCGGGACGCGCCGGGCAGGCGCGCACGAAGGCGATGCTGTCGGCCATGACCGGCAGCGCCGGGTCGTCCTTGCGCAGCGCCAGCACCAGACGCATGTGGCCGACGCCGGGATAGGTCTTCAATTCGGCCGGCACCCCGACGCGCTGCAGCGCGGCCTGCAGCGACTGGCTGTTGTGCGGTTCCACCACCGTGTCGGCGTCGCCGTGCAGCAGCAGCGCCGGCGGCTCGTCGCCGTCGACGAAGTTCACCGGCTGCGAGCGCCGCTGCTGTGCCGGGTCCTGGCCGAACATGCCGATCAGGTCCGGGTCGGTCAGCGGCAGGAAGTCGTAGGGGCCGGCCAGCCCGAC
This sequence comes from Xanthomonas sp. 3307, assembly GCF_014199735.1. NCBI lineage: Bacteria > Pseudomonadati > Pseudomonadota > Gammaproteobacteria > Lysobacterales > Lysobacteraceae > Xanthomonas > Xanthomonas sp. 3307. Next base: position 228,094 of record NZ_JACHOG010000005.1, read on the forward strand.
CAGGCCGCACAACTGCCGCGGCGACAGGCCCTGCGCCTGCAGCCAGTGGCCATCGGTGGCCAGCAGCGCGGCGATGTGCGCGCCGGCGGAGTGGCCCATCAGCACCAGCCGTTGCGGGTCGCCGCCATACTCGGCGGCATGGCGCTGGCTCCAGGCCACGGCGCTGGCGGCGTCGCGCATGAACCCATCCAGGGTCACCTGCGGATACTTGCGGTAGTCCGGCACGATCGCGACCACGCCGTGCCGGGCCAGCGCTTCGCCGGCCCAGCGGTAGTTCTGGCGGTTGCCGGTCTTCCAGGTGCCGCCGTGGAAGAACACCACCACCGGCGCGTGCTGCACCCCGGCCGGGCGGTACACGTCCAGCGCCAGGCCGTGCGCCGCGTCGTAGACGATCCCGCGCTGCTCGCTGAGGCCATGGCGCGAGGAACCGGCGTTGAGGCCGCCGAAGAACAGGCTGCTGCAGGCAGAGACCAGCAGCGAGGACAGGGCAATCAGGGCGTTGCGGGGCCAGCGGGGCGGAGACGGACGGTCGGACATGGGCGATCCCGGAGAGGAGCGCGGAGCATGCCGGATGCCCATGTCGGTGGCGAGTGGAGGTGGGGCGGGGATTGGGGATTCGGGAGTGGGGATTGGCAAGAGCGTGGGCTTGCGGTGCCCGCGTCGGCGCCGTGGAGCTTTTGCGGCGCCGTACCCTCACCCCAACCCCTCTCCCGGGGGGGGAGAGGGGCTTGTACTCCCTTCTCCCTGCGGGAGAAGGTGCCCCGGAGGGGCGGATGAGAGTACGGCGAAGCCCGGTGCACTTGAAACACAGCATGCGCTTCGCGCCCCGACCCTCACCCCAACCCCTCTCCCGGGGGGAGAGGGGCTTTGCAGGCCCGCGCGGCGACAGGCCTGCACCGTGTGCTCACCTCGCGGCCTTTTCAATCCAGGTTGTGCCTTCTACGCTGTGCTCATGACTGCCTTGCGTTTCGACAATCGCTTCGTCGCCGAGCTGCCTGGCGATCCGGAAACCGGTCCGCGCCGCCGCGAGGTGCTGGGGGCGCTGTGGTCGCCGGTCGAGCCGACCCCGGTGGTGGCGCCTCAGCTGCTGGCGTATTCGCCGGAGGTGGCGACCTTGCTCGGGCTGTCCGAGCAGGAGGTGCGGTCGCCGGAGTTCGCCGCGGTGTTCGCCGGCAATGCGCGCTATCCGGGCATGCAGCCCTATGCGGCGAACTACGGCGGCCACCAGTTCGGGCATTGGGCCGGGCAACTCGGCGACGGCCGCGCGATCTCCCTGGGCGAGGCCCTGGGCGCGGACGGGCGGCGCTGGGAACTGCAGCTCAAGGGTGCCGGGCCCACGCCGTATTCGCGTGGCGCCGATGGCCGCGCGGTGCTGCGCTCCTCGGTCCGCGAGTTCCTGTGCAGCGAGGCCATGCATCACCTGGGCGTGCCGACCACCCGCGCGCTGAGCCTGGTCGGCACCGGCGAGACGGTGGTGCGCGACATGTTCTACGACGGCCATCCGCGCGCCGAACCGGGCGCGGTGGTGTGCCGGGTGGCGCCGTCGTTCGTGCGCTTCGGCAGTTTCGAATTGCCGGCCGCACGCGGCGACACCGCCTTGCTGCGGCGCCTGGCCGACCTGGTGATCGCGCGCGACTTCCCGCACCTGCAGGGTGCCGCTGGCGCGCGCGACGCGGCCTGGTTCGCCGAGATCTGCGCGCGTACCGCGCGCATGGTCGCGCACTGGATGCGGGTCGGCTTCGTGCACGGGGTGATGAACACCGACAACATGTCGATCCTGGGGCTGACCATCGACTATGGCCCCTATGGCTGGGTCGACGACTACGACCCGGACTGGACACCCAACACCACCGATGCGCAGGGCCGTCGCTACCGCTTCGGCACCCAGCCGCAGGTCGCGTACTGGAATCTGGGGCGGCTGGCGCAGGCGCTGGCACCGCTGTTCGACGACGTCGCGCCGCTGCACGACGGCCTGGAGCGGTTCCGCGCCGAGTATGCGCAGGCCGAGCGCGACAACATCGCCGCCAAGCTCGGCCTGGCGACCTGCGCCGACGACGATGTGGCGCTGATGCGCGATGGGCTGGACCTGCTGCAGCAGGGCGAGGTCGACATGACCCTGTGGTTCCGCGGGTTGAGCGCGTTGCCGCTGCAGCCTTGGGCGCCGGCGCAGGCCCTGGCGGCGCTGGCCGAGGCGTTCTACGACCCGGCCCGGCTGGCGACGCAGGCCCCGGCCTTCGAGGCCTGGCTAGCGCGCTACGCGCAGCGCCTGCAGCAGGATCCGTTGCCCGCCGCCGCCCGCGTCGCACGGATGCGTGCGGCCAATCCGCGCTACGTGCTGCGCAACTACCTGGCGCAGCAGGCGATCGACCGCGCCGAGCAGGGCGACACCGGCGGCATCGACGAACTGCTGGAGGTGATGCGCCATCCCTACGACGAACAGCCCGGGCGCGAGGCCTTCGCGGCGAAGCGGCCGGACTGGGCGCGGAGCCGGGCCGGCTGCTCGATGCTGTCCTGCAGTTCCTGAGCAGGGCCGGCGCGTGCGCTCAGGCTGTCGGTCCGGGCGCTGATGGCGCGGTCCGGCGCGCGATTCGGGCGAGGCGTGAGGTTTTCCAGCGTGCGGGGCTCGCAACCGCCCCCCGTCGCCCGCCGGCGTACGCCCGGCCCGCGCCTGATGCCCGTCCTGCGCCGTGACGGCGAAGGGGTGAGGGCACCTTCATCAGCGCCTTCTTGTCTTTGATAAATTAGACGCTCCCCTTTCGTCGTCCCCAGGATCAAGCGCATGCCCGCGCCTCTCGTCCAGCGCCGCCGCGCGCTGCCGTTGCTGCTGTCCGTCGTCGTGCTCGCGTTCGCCGGCTGCAAGGGCGGAGGCAGCGCCCAGACACCGGCGCCGAAAACGGTGGAGGTGCTGACCCTGCAGCCGCAAAGCGTGCCGCTGAGCGTTGAACTGGCCGGGCGCACGGTGGCCTCGGAAGAATCGGAGGTGCGGCCGCAGGTCAGCGGCATCCTGCGCCAGCGCCTGTTCGAAGAGGGCGCCACGGTGCGGGCCGGGCAGCCGCTGTTCCAGATCGAGCCGACCCTGTACCAGGCCGCGGCCAACCAGGCACAGGCCAATCTGGCCACCGCCGAGGCCACGCTCGCCGCCGCCACGCTGCGTGCCGAGCGCTACCGCACGCTGGGCAAGACCCGGCTGGCCGCGCAGCAGGACGTGGACGATGCGCAGGCCGCCTACAAGCAGGCGCTGGCCAGCCGCGACGCGCAACGCGCGGCGCTGGACACCGCACGCACGCAACTGCGCTTCGCCACGGTCGTGGCGCCGATCGGCGGGCGCATCGGCCGCGCGCGGGTGACCCCGGGCGCGCTGGTCACCGCCAACCAGACCGATGCCATCGCCAAGATCCAGCAGCTGGATCCGATGAACGTGGACATCACCCAGTCCGGCAACCAGTTCCTGGCGCTGCGCCGGGCGATCGCCGCCGGCGGCGTGCAGCCGGCCAGCACGCAGGTGCGGCTGACCCTGTCCGACGGCACCGCGTACCCGCTGCCGGGCACGCTGGAGTTCGCCGACCTCGACGTGGAGGAAACCACCGGCGCGGTGACCCTGCGCGCGCGTTTCCCCAATCCGGATGCGCAACTGCTGCCGGGCATGTACGTGCGTGCGCTGGTGGGGCAGGGCGTGCGCCAGCAGGCGCTGCTGGTGCCGCAGGCGGCGGTGGACCGCACCCCGCGTGGCGAAGCCGTCGCCTGGGTGGTGGGTGCCGACAACGTGGTGCGCCAACGCGAGTTCACCACGCTGCGCGCGGTGGGCGATCGCTGGCTGGTCGGCGATGGCCTGAAGCCCGGCGAACGGGTGGTGGTGGCGGGTCGGCAAGGCCTCAGCGACGGTGCCAAGGTGACGGTGAAGGCCGCCGCCGCCGCGCCTGCCGCCGGCCAGGGCTGAGCCGCATGCTGCCGCGTTTCTTCATCCACCGCCCGATCTTCGCCTGGGTCCTGGCCATCTGCATCATGGCCGCCGGCGCCATCGCCGTGTTCACCCTGCCGATCGAGCAGTACCCGGACATCGCGCCGCCCTCGGTCAATGTCACCGCCACCTACAACGGTGCCTCGGCGCAGACCGTGGAGGACAGCGTCACCCAGGTGATCGAACAGCAGATCAAGGGCATCGACCACCTGCTGTACTTCTCCTCGACCAGTTCTTCGTCCGGACAGGCGCGGATCAGCATCACCTTCGACCAGGCGGCCAATCCCGACATCGCCCAGGTGCAGGTGCAGAACGCGGTCAACCAGGCGCTCAACCGTCTGCCGCAGGAAGTGCAGCAGCAGGGCGTGACCGTGGCCAAGTCGCAGGGCGACAGCCTAATGGCGGTGGCGATCTACGACCGCACCGACCGCATGGACAACGTCGACATCTCCGACTACCTGGTCAGCACCCTGCAGGACCCGATCAGCCGCATCAACGGCGTCGGCGAGATCAACGTGTTCGGCGCGCAGTACGCGATGCGGGTGTGGCTGGACCCGCACAAGCTCAACGCCTACCAACTCATGCCCGGCGACGTGCGCAGCGCGATCCTGGCGCAGAACACCCAGGTCACCGCCGGCGAGCTCGGCGCGCTGCCCACCGGCGCCGAGCAGGAACTCAACGCCACGGTCACCGCGCAGTCGCGGCTGCAGACGCCCGAGCAGTTCCGGCAGATCATCCTGGCCACGCGCGCGGACGGCTCCAGCGTGCGCCTGGGCGATGTGGCGCGGGTGGAGATCGGCGCGGAGAACTACCAGAACAACGCCACGCTCAATGGCCACCCGGCGTCCGGCTTCTCGGTGACGCTGTCCGCCGGCGCCAATGCGATCGCCACCTCCGACGCGATCCACGCCACCATCGAACGGCTCAAGCCGACCTTCCCGCCGGGCCTGGACGTGGCCTATCCGCGCGACAGCACGCCGTTCGTGCGCATCTCCATCGAGAACGTGGTGCACACCCTGGCCGAGGCCATCGTGTTGGTGGTGGTGGTGATGTTCCTGTTCCTGCAGAACGCCCGCGCCACGTTGATCCCGGCGATCACCGTGCCGGTGGTGCTGCTGGGCACCTTCGGCATCCTTGCCGCGGCCGGCTTCACCATCAACACGCTGACCCTGTTCGCGATGGTGCTGGCGATCGGCCTGCTGGTGGACGACGCCATCGTGGTGGTGGAGAACGTCGAGCGGATCATGCACGAGGAGCACCTGCCGCCGCGCGAGGCCACCGAGCGCTCGATGGGCGAGATCACCGGCGCGCTGATCGGCATCACCGTGGTGCTGGGCGCGGTGTTCCTGCCGATGGCGTTCTTCGGCGGCTCCACCGGCATCATCTACCGGCAGTTCTCGATCACCATCGCCTCGGCGATGGCGCTGTCGGCGCTGGTCGCGCTGACCCTGACCCCGGCGCTGTGCGCGACCCTGCTCAAGCCGGTGGAGCAGGAGCGCAAGCTCGGCCGTTTCTTCCAATGGTTCAACCGCAGCGTCGAGCGCGGCCAGCAGGCCTACCAGCGCCGTCTCGGCACGGTGCTGCAGCGGCCGCGGCGCTGGATGGCGCTGTATGCGCTGGTGGTGCTGGCGATGGTCGTGCTGTACATGCGCATGCCCACCGGCTTCCTGCCGGTGGAGGACCAGGGCCAGGTGCAGATCCAGTTCACCACCCCGGAAGGCACGCCGCTGGCCAAGACCCAGGCCCTGGGCAAGCGCATCAGCGACTACTTCATGACCCACGAGAAGGCCAATCTCACCGCGATCTTCATGGTGGTGGGGCGCAACAACGCCGGCACCGGGCAGAACGCCGGCCAGGCCTTCGTGGCGCTCAGACCCTGGGGCGAGCGCAACCGCGACAACACCGCGCAGGCCATCATCGACCGCGCCAACGCGCATTTCCGCGGCGTCGGCGATGCCAAGATCAGCGTGCTGTCGCCGCCGGCGGTGCGTGGCCTGGGCCAGTCCAGCGGCTTCGAGCTGTGGATCCGCGACAGCGACGGCGCCGGCCGCGCAGCGCTGCTGAAGGCGCAGCAGCAGGTGCTCAAGGCCGCCGGCGACGATCCGCAGCTGACCGCGGTGCGGCTCAACGGCCTGGGCGACAAGGCGCAGCTGCAGGTGGACATCGACCATGCCCAGGCCAGCGCGCTGGGCCTGGCGCAGAGCGACATCAATACGACCCTGGCCACTGCGTGGGGCGGCAGCTACGTCAACGACTTCATCGACCGCGGCCGGGTCAAGCGCGTGTACGTGCAGGGCGACGCGCCGTACCGCGCGCTGCCGGAGGACATCGCGCAGTGGTACGTGCGCGGCAGCGGCGGGCAGATGGCGCCGTTCGCCAGTTTCGCCAGCACCCACTGGACCCGTGGCCCGCAGCTGCAGCAGCGCTTCAATGGCCTGCCGGCGTCGCAGATCCAGGGCGGGGCGGCGGCCGGCAGCAGTTCCGGCGAGGCGATGCAGCGCATGCAGGCGCTGGTGGCCAAGCAGGAGGGCTTCGATCTGCAGTGGAGCGGGCTGTCCTACCAGGAGCAGTTGTCCAGCAACCAGACGCTGTGGCTGTACACCGCCTCGATCCTGTTCATTTTCCTGTGCCTGGCGGCGCTGTACGAGAGCTGGTCGATCCCGGTGGCGGTGCTGCTGGTGATTCCGCTGGGCGTGGTCGGCACGGTGCTGGCGACCACGCTGGCCGGCTTCGTCAACGACATCTATTTCCAGGTCGGCCTGCTGACCACGATCGGCCTGTCGGCGAAGAACGCGATCCTGATCGTCGAATTCGCCGAGGCGCGACAGCGTGCCGGGCGGCCGTTGCTGGAAGCGACGCTGGAAGGCGCGCGACTGCGCCTGCGGCCGATCGTGATGACCTCGCTGGCGTTCGTGGCCGGCGTGCTGCCGCTGGCGCTGTCCACCGGCGCCGGCGCCTCCAGCCGCCGCGAGATCGGCGTGTGCGTGATCGGCGGCATGGTCACCGGCACCGTGCTGGCGGTGTTGCTGGTGCCGTTGTTCTTCGTGCTGGTGCGGCGCGCGCTGCGGCGCAGCCCGGCGGATGCGGCAACGGCAGCGCACAGCGGGTAGGATGTCGCGCCCCCCATCGATCGTCCCGGCCTGCCGGGACGCGTGACCATGACCGACGCCGTTGCCGATTCCCCGACCTGGGCCACTTTGATTCGCGATGTGCCGGACTTTCCCAAGCCCGGCATCCTGTTCAAGGACATCACCCCGCTGCTGGCCGACGGGCCTGATTTCGCCTCCGCCCTGGATGCGTTGGCCCAGCCCTGGCGCGGCACTCCGCTGGACGCGGTGCTGGGCATCGAGGCCCGCGGCTTCATCCTCGGCGCGCCGCTGGCGCACGAACTGCGCACCGGTTTCGTGCCGGTGCGCAAGCCCGGCAAGCTGCCGGCACAGACCCTGGCCCAGGACTACGGCCTGGAGTACGGCCGCGACCGCATCGAGATCCATGCCGATGCGCTACGGCCGGGCATGCGCGTGCTGCTGGTCGACGACGTGCTGGCCACCGGCGGTACGCTGCTGGCGGCCCTGGCCCTGGCGCAGCGGATGGGTGCCGAGGTGGTGGCGGCGACGGTGCTGGTGGAACTCGGCGAACTCGGTGCGCGGGCGCGCTGGCCCGCGGACATTCCGCTCACCGCGCCGTTGCGCTACTGAGGCCGATACCGCGCACGGGCGCGGCCTGGATCGGGCGCGTCTGCGGCGGCAACCGGCTCAATGGGGGTAGATCACGTCCTCCAGCGCCGGGTCGGCATACGCGTCGGCGTGGCTCAGGTGGCCATCGAACGGACCGATCTTGCAGATCCGGCCGGCGTCGGTGAATACCAGTTGCAGCCCGTGTTCGGCTTCCCAGTCGCAGTTGCATTCCAGGCTGATGCGCAGGCGGCCGTCGCGATAGCGGCTGACGTAGGCCTCGCCGCCGAACTGCACGTGTCGCCATACTTGCGACGGGTCGTCGATGCGCGGGCAGGGTGTGTCGTATTGCTGGTGCAGGGCATGCATGCGCCGGTAATAGGCGAACACATGCGGCGTCGCCGCGTCGAGCACGGCCTGGTCGATGCGCAGGAATGCGGCGACGGCGGCGGCGAAGTCGGCCGGCGCCGGATCCTCCGCGTAGTCCTCGAACACGAAGCTGCACGCGTCCTGCATCCACGGTACCGATACCGCTGCGCTCCAGGCGGCGCCGTCTTCGTCCTGCTCCAGCGACGCGAGGACGGTCTGCAATTCCGTCGATGCGTTCACAGCTTGACGACCCGGAACCGGCGGCCCTTGATCTTGCCGGCCTGCAGCTGCGCCAGCGCCTTGCCGGCATGGGCACGGGCGATGGCGACGTAGGAGCGGGTGGCGTAGATCGCGATCTTGCCGATCGCCGCGCCGGACAGCCCGGCATCGCCGGTCAGCGCGCCGAGGATGTCGCCGGGACGCAGCTTGTCGGTCTTGCCGCCGTCGATGCGCAGGGTGACCATCGCCGCTTGCGGCAACTGCGCCGGCCGCGCGGTGGCCAGCGGTGCGCGCGACCAGCGCAGCGGCTGGCCCTGTTCGGTTTCCAGCGCTTGTGCGCGCGCGGTCTCGCGCGGCGCCATCAGGCTCAGGGCCAGGCCATGCTTGCCGGCGCGCGCGGTGCGGCCGATGCGGTGGCGGTAGGTCTCGCTGTCGGTCGGCAGTTCGTAGTTGATCACCGCCGCCAGGTCTTCCACGTCCAGCCCGCGCGCGGCCACGTCGCTGGCCACCAGCACGTTGCAGCTGCGGTTGACGAAGCGCACCAGCACCTCGTCGCGGTCGCGCTGCTCCATGTCGCCATGCAGCGCGAGTGCGGAGAAGCCGAACTGCTGCAGCGACCCGGCGACTTCATCGACCTCCTTGCGGGTGTTGCAGAACACCACGCTGGACTCGGGGGTGAAGCGCAGCAGCAGGCCGGCCACCGCCTTCTGCCGGTAGGTGGGGTCGACCTCGAAGAACTGCTGGTCGATTTCCGGCGCGCTGTCGGCGCCTTCGATGGTGATTTCCGCCGGTTCCTTCAGCAGGTCGCGCGCCAATGCGCGGATTTCCTCCGGGAAGGTGGCCGAGAACAGCAGGCTCTGCCGGTGCTTGTCGCATCGGCTGGCGATTTCGCGGATCGGCTCCTCGAAACCCATGTCGAGCATGCGGTCGGCCTCGTCCAGCACCAGCGTGCGCACCCCGCCCAGGTGTAGCGCCCGCTTGCGCGCCAGCTCCTGGATGCGGCCGGGCGTGCCGACCACCACCTGCGGGTCGTGCGCCTCCAGCGAGGCCAACTGCGGGCCCAGCGGCATGCCGCCGGTCAGCACCACCAGCTTCATGTTGGGGATGCCGGTGGCCAGCTTGCGCAGCTGCTTGCCGACCTGGTCGGCCAGTTCGCGGGTCGGGCACAGCACCAGCGCCTGCGCGCGGCTCAGCGCCGGATCCAGCTTGTGCAGCAGGCCCAGGCCGAACGCCGCGGTCTTGCCGCTGCCGGTGGGCGCCTGCACGATGACGTCCTGGCCGGCCAGGATCGGCGGCAGGCTCTGCGCCTGCACCGGGGTCATGCTCGTGTAGCCGAGCGCATCGATGCCGGGCGCGAGCGCGGGGGAAAGGGAGAGAGAGGCGAAATCGTTCATGCGGCATTTTAGCCGGTTGACGGCGGGGATTCGGGAGTGGGGATTGGGGATTCGCAAAGGCAGGCGGTGGGCCCAGGGGCGTCGCTGCCGAACGGTGGGGATCAGGGGGCATGCGCGAGCATCGAAGCTCGCAGGAAACTGCCAATCCCCAATCCCCAATCCCCAATCCCCAATCCCGAACCGGAACAGTGCGCTCCCGTACAATGGCGCAATGCCTCTTATCACTCTGCAGAACCTCGACTACAGCGTCGGCGGCCCCTTGTTGCTGGAAAAGACCGACCTGTCGATCGAGCCGGGCGAGCGGATCGCCCTGATCGGCCGCAACGGCGCCGGCAAATCCACCTTGATGAAACTGATCGCCGGCGAGCTCAAGCCCGACGACGGCGAAGTTCGCGTGCAGCAGGGCGTGCGCATCGCCCGGCTCGAGCAGGAGGTGCCGCATGGCGCCGCCGGCAGCGTGTTCGACGTGGTCGCCGACGGCCTGGGCGAGCTCGGCCATTGGCTGGCCGAGTTCCATCGGCTCAGCCATGCCGCCGAGTTCGACGGCGATGCGCTGGGCGCGGTGCAGTCCAAGATCGATGGCGCCAATGGCTGGGCGCTGGACCAACGGGTCAACGAGACCCTGACCCGCCTGGAGCTGGACGGCGATGCCGAGTTCGCGCGGCTGTCCGGCGGCATGAAGCGCCGGGTGCTGCTGGCGCGGGCGCTGGTGTCGGCGCCGGACCTGCTGTTGCTGGACGAACCGACCAACCACCTCGACATCGAGGCCATCGACTGGCTGGAAGGCTTCCTCAAGGGCTGGAACGGCAGCGTGGTGTTCGTGACCCACGATCGGCGTTTCCTGCGTGCCCTGGCCACCCGCATCGTCGAGATCGACCGCGGCCAGGTCAGCAGCTGGCCGGGCGACTGGGCCAACTACGAGCGCCGCCGCGAGGAGCGGCTCAACGCGCAGGCGCAGGAAAACGCGCGCTTCGACAAGCTGCTGGCGCAGGAAGAAGTGTGGATCCGCCAGGGCATCAAGGCGCGACGTACCCGCGACGAGGGGCGGGTACGGCGGCTTGAGGCCATGCGTCGCGAGCGCACCCAGCGCCGCGAACTCGGCGGCAACGTGCGCATGGAAGCGGCGCAGGGCGAGTCCTCCGGCAAGAAGGTGATCGAGGCCAAGGACCTGAGCTTCGCCTTCGGCGCGCGCAGCATGGTGCGCGATTTTTCCACCACCATCCTGCGCGGCGACCGCATCGGCCTGATCGGCCCCAACGGCAGCGGCAAGACCACGCTGCTGAAGCTGTTGCTGGGCGAACTGACCCCGGACCAGGGCGAAGTGCGCGCCGGCACCAATCTGCAGGTGGCGTATTTCGACCAGTACCGGGCCACGCTGCGCGAGGACTGGAGCGCGATCGAGAACGTGGCCGAGGGCCGCGACTTCATCGAGGTCAACGGCAAGCGCAAGCACGTGCATGCCTACCTGCAGGATTTCCTGTTCACCCCCGAGCGCGCGCGTGCGCCGATCACCCGCCTGTCCGGCGGCGAGCGCAACCGCCTGCTGCTGGCGCGGCTGTTCGCGCAGCCGTCCAACCTGCTGGTGATGGACGAACCGACCAACGACCTGGACGTGGAAACACTGGAGCTGCTGGAAGAACTGCTCGGCGACTACAGCGGCACCTTGTTGCTGGTCAGCCACGACCGCGATTTCATCGACAACGTGGTGACCTCGACCATGGTCATGGAAGGCGATGGCCGCATCGGCGAGTACGTCGGTGGCTACAGCGACTGGGTGCGCCAGCGCCCGGCGGCCCCGGCCAGTGCCATGGCAGTCGCCAAGGCCTCGGCCACCGCGGCGGCGACCACGCCGGTGGCGGCCGCCGCGGCCCCAGCGCCGGCCAAGCGCAAGCTCAGCTACAAGGACGCGCGCGAACTGGAGCAGTTGCCGGCGCGGATCGAAGCGCTGGAACAGCAGGTCGCGGCACTGACCGAGGCGATGACGGACGCGGCGTTCTATCAGCGCGACGCGGCGGCGGTGAATGCGCACACGCAGGCCTTGAGCCAGGCGCAGGCGGACCTGGATGCGGCGTATGCGCGCTGGAGCGAGTTGGACGCCTGAAAAGCCGGGGCCCGGGACCGGGGACCCGGGGCCGGAAAAACAAGGGCAGATCAAGGAGGGCAATTATTCCCGTCGCACGCGCAGGGAACATTGCTACGCCGGATCGCGCTCTTCCGGGTCCCCGGTCCCGGGTCCCGAGTCCCCGCTTCCGCCCACGAACGCGACGAAGCTGACGCCGTCCTGCGCCCACTCGCGGGCGACGTCGTCGAGGATCTCCAGCAGCACGTCGAAGGCCGGCTGCGCCACCGTCTGCAACTGCCCGGCGTCCTCCAGCAGCAAGGCGTAGCCGCGCGGCGAGGGCAGCCAGGACAGGTCGCGCAGGCCATCGGTGAGCGCGTCCCAGTTGCGGCCGAAGCCGGGTGGGAAGTCCAATTGCGCGGCCAACCGCATCAGCAGCATGGCCTTGCCGGTGCAACCGTCCAGGTCGATCCGGCACAGCCGCAGGCCGGCGTCGCGGGCCAGGGCGGCGACGCTGTCCAGGTCGCGGTTGGCGACGCGATACACGCCGGAGGCAGCCGGCTCGGCCAGGTTCAGCGCGAACGGGAAGCCGCTCATGGCGTCGGCCCCGCACCGCCGACCTGGAAGCTGCGGAAACTGTCGTAGTGGTCGTCGCTGTAATACCAGACCTGCGGCGGCGTGCCGCCGGTGACGATGCGGCGCGCGCCGCGATGCGACAGGCCGGGGGTATCGACGGTGTACTCGCGGTAATAGCCGCGCGGTTGCGTCGGCAACCGGTGCTCGCGGTTGCCGAACACGCTGCCATCCTGGCGATGCGGGAACGGGCCGCCACGCAGGATCAGCACCACCGTGGCGCGCGCTTCGGGCGGCAGAAACGCCGGCAGTTCCGGCGATGCCGCGTCGGCGGGCGTGGAGTTGCCGGGTGCGGTGTATGGGGTCTTTGCGGCGGCGTCGAGCGAGGGCGCGAATTGCTGGTGCGGCGGATGCTGCAGCCCGCGGATGCCCCACAGCCCGCCGACCAGCAACACGATGGCGGCGATCAACAGCACGGGCTTGCGCATGGACTCTCCTGCAGGAACGGCAGCGGCGCGCGGCATGGCGCCATCGCGCACAGTATGGGCCGCCCTGCCTGTTCCCGCTCTAAACGCCGCCGGTCACGCCTGTGACGCGTGCGATTCACATCCGACTAACCGGGGCGTGGGGCATGGTAGGCGCCGATTCGTAAGGCCGGCCGGCACCGCCGCCGCGGGATGGGACGATGTTTCCCCAGCCGCGCCCTTGGTAAGGTTGCCGACCGTCCCTACCATTGCTCACGCAACGCTCGTCCTTTCGACGGCGAAAGTCCAGGAGAACCGCATGGCCTACACCCTCCCCAAGTTGCCCTACGCCTACGACGCGCTGGAACCGCACATCGATGCGCAGACGATGGAGATCCATCACACCAAGCATCACCAGACCTACATCAACAACGTCAACGCCGCGCTGGAAGGCACCGAGTACGCCGATCTGCCGATCGAGGCGCTGGTGTCCAAGCTGAAGTCGCTGCCGGAGAACCTGCAGGGTCCGGTGCGCAACAACGGCGGCGGCCATGCCAACCACTCGCTGTTCTGGACGGTGATGGCGCCCAATGCCGGCGGCACCCCGAGCGGCGACGTCGGCAAGGCGATCGACAGCGAGCTGGGCGGCTTCGACAAGTTCAAGGAAGCTTTCACCAAGGCCGCACTGACCCGCTTCGGTAGCGGCTGGGCCTGGCTGAGCGTCACCCCCGACAAGAAGCTGGTGGTCGAGAGCACCGCCAACCAGGACAGCCCGCTGTTCGAGGGCAACACCCCGATCCTGGGCCTGGACGTGTGGGAACACGCCTACTACCTGAAGTACCAGAACCGCCGTCCGGACTACATCGGCGCGTTCTTCAACGTGGTCGACTGGAAGGAAGTGGAGCGCCGCTACCACGCCGCGATCGGCTGATCGCGCGTCAGCGCCGCAGCAGCAAGAAGGCCGGGTTCGCCCGGCCTTTTTTTGTGTGTGTCAGACAGAAGCGCTGGTAGTGCGGGCGGGGCGTGGCAGCGAGGTGCGGAGAGGCAGGTTGGCACGTGCCTTCGCGCGCGTGAGCAGCGTGCTTCGGCAGCGATGGCGGTCTGCGCCGCATCGGCCACCGCTTGCGCCGCTGCGTCGCCAGGGCACCTCGAACAACCTAGGGACGCACCTGTAGGAGCGGCTTCAGCCGCGATGGGCGTTACCGGGAATGCCCGTCGCGGCTGAAGCCGCTCCTACAACAGATGCGGTGATGCGTGACGAAGGCAGGGCATTAGCGGTGCACGATCGTTGCGTGCAATGGCACACCGCCGGTCCATCCCCACGCGCCGTATCGCACGGCGTGCGACCACGTCCAGCCTGCCGTCCGCTACGGCGCCGGTTGCAGCGATGTCGGCATCGGGTCCAGCGGCTGCAGTGTCATCAGCAGGCCACGCGTGCCGGCTGCAGGCAGGCCCGGCGCCGGCGCGAACAGGCGTGCGCCGCGCAGCGGGCGGAAGTGGCCGCGTTCGAAGAACACGTGGTCGGCCGCCGCCGTCGTGGCGGGTGCCCGCACGTCGATCCGGTTGCGTGGCGACTCGCCGCGCACGCTGCCGTCCTCGAAGCGCACCGCCAGCGGCGCCAGTTCGGGCGCGCGCGCTGCGGCGAAGAAGCCGCCCGCCAGCAGCGAAGGCACGCCCTCGGCGGTGGCATCGATCCATGCCATCAGATCCTCGGCCTGTTCGCGGCGGCTGGCGCTGCCGTCGCGCGCGGCGTGCAGTCGAGTGAAGTACAGGTTCACCGGCTGCCCGTGCAGGTCCACCCGCACCAGGCCGGCCACGCTGTAGTCCTCCAGCGGATGCAGCAAGGTCTCGGCTTCCTCCAGCACCGGCAGGCGGGTCAGCAGCGCGTTGCCGCGGCGTTGCGGTCGGCTCGGCGGATCGGGGCTGATGAAGTGGCAGTGGTAGCCCAGGCGAGCCGCCAGCCATTGCGCCTGGTTCGGCATCTCCGGTGTCTGCAGCACTTCCTGCAGGGCGATGGCGTCGGGGTGCAGCCGCTGCAGGGCCACCACGATGCGCTCGCGGCGCGCGGGCCAGTCGTCGCCCTCCTGCGCCTGGCGTGGATCGACGGCGAGCGTGAGGGTGACCACGGTAAGGGGGCTGTCCGGCGCTGCCTGGACCGTCGGCACCGCGTCGGTCATCGCCTGCGCCTGTGCCAATGCCGCCACGGCCAGCAACAGCCAGCCGGTGCGATGCCATTGGAAGACGCGGGGATTCATGTGGCGATGCTACGGCGCAGGGTCTCAGGGTTGCGTATACAGCCGGCGGCGCTGCGGCAGCCGCCACACAATCGTTGCTGCGCACGTCGCGATCGCGAACATCGCCCCGCCGCCGGCGCGCACAGGCGCGGAGGCGGGGCGGGAACCGAGCCGAGGCGCGCGGGCGCCGCAGCCCCTCGCTCAGTGCTGCAGCACGCCGTCCTTCAGGTGCAGCGGCGCGCGCGCTTCCACCTGCGTCGCCGAACGGCCCAGCAGCAGCTCGTAGTCGCCGGCGGCGATGTGCCAGTGGCGCTTCTTCGGATCGAAGTCGGCCAGGGTCTTGGGCTCGGCGACGATGCTGACGTGGCGGCTCTCGCCCGGCTTGAGCATCACCTTGTCCCAGCCGACCAGGCGGATCGGGGCGTGGTGGCCCTGCGGCAGGCGCAGGTACAGCTGCGGCACGTCGGCGCCTTCGCGATCGCCGGTGTTGCGCACATCGAAACTGGCGACGACGTGGCTACCGTTGGCCTGCACCTTGAAGTTCGAGTAAGCGAACGTGGTGTAGGACAGGCCATAGCCGAACGGATACACCGGCTCCAGGCCGCGCGCGGCGAACCAGCGGTAGCCGACGTTGGCGCCTTCGATGTTGTAGTCGACGTTGCTCCCCGGCGGTTGCGCCGGCTTGAAGCCCAGGCCGGGAATCGACGGCCGCGGCAGTTGCGACACGTCGCGCAGCCAAGTCACCGGCAGGCGGCCGGACGGATTGACCTCGCCCAGCAGCAGCCGCGCCAGACCTTCGCCGCCGCGGATGCCCGGGTACCAGGCCTCCAGCACCGCCGGCACCTGCTGCAGCCACGGCATCGCCACCGGGCCGTTGGTCTCCAGCACCACCGCCGTCTTCGGGTTGGCCTTGACCACCGCCGCGATCAGTGCGTCCTGCTTGTCGGGCAGGGCGATGTCCGGCAGGTCCACCGATTCGGCCGACCATTGTGTGGCGAACACGATCGCCACCTCGGCCTCGCGTGCCAGCTTGGCCGCGGCCGCGGGATCGTCGCCGCTGGCGTAGTCGATCTGCGCATCCGGCAAGGCCTTGCGCAGCGCCTGCAGCGGCGAGGACGGATGGAACATCACCGGGCCCGGCCAGGTGGTCGGGGCAATTCCCGGCACCGCGTTGCCGCCGTTGACGGTGACCCCGACCATCGAGGAACCGCCGCCGCCGATCACACCCTTGTCGGCATGCCCGCCGATCACTGCGATGCGGCGCAGGTTGCGCGACAGCGGCAGCAGCTTGCCCTCGTTGCGCAACAGCACCGTGCCTTCCTCGACCACGCGCTGCGCGGCCAGGCCGCCGGCGGCATCGTCGATCGGCTGGTGCTGCGGCGGGTTGTCGAAACTGCCGGTGGCGATGAAGGCGCGCAGGATGCGCTTGACCATGTCGTCCAGGCGCGCCTGCGGCACGGTGCCGGCGGCCACCGCCATGCGCAGCGGCTGGTCGAAGTACACCGCCTTGTCGAACACTTCGCCGGCCGACTGCTGGTCCAGGCCGGCCAGCGCCGCCTTGGAGCCGCTGTGCACGCCGCCCCAGTCGGACATCACGTAGCCGGGGAACTTCCACTCCTGCTTCAGCACCTGGTTGAGCAGGTAGTCGTGCTCGCAGCCGTACACGCCGTTGATGCGGTTGTACGAACACATCACCGAGCCGGGCTGGCCGATCTTCAGCGCCAGCTCGAAGGCCAGCAGATCCGATTCGTGCATGGCCTGTTCGCCGATGTCGGCGCTGTGGGTGTTGCGCCCGGTCTCCAGGTCGTTCATCGCGAAGTGCTTCATGGTCGAGACCACGTGCTGGCTCTGCACGCCGCGGATCGATTCGCCGACTAGTACGCCGGCCAGCAGCGGATCTTCGCCGGCGTACTCGAAGTTGCGGCCATTGCGCGGGTCGCGCTGCAGGTTGACGCTGCCGGCCAGCAGCACGTTGAAGCCCTGCTGCCAGGCCTCGCGGCCCATGGTGGCGCCGCCAGCGAAGGCCAGCTCGCGGTTCCAGGTGGCGGCGGTGGCGGGGCCGGAGGGCATCGCGGTGGCGTGGTCGCCGGGGCGGATGTTGCCGGGGTTGGTCACGCCGACGCCGGCATCGGCCAGCTGCTGTGCGGGGATGCCCAGGCGTTCGACCGCCGGCACGTAACCGGCCGAGCCGGTCGCGCCGGGCGGACGCGGGCCGCCGTCCTTGCCCAGGCCGAAGTAGCTGTGCAGCATCTGGAACTTCTCGTCCGGGGTCATCGCCTGCACCAGCAGCGCGGCGCGCCGGTCCGGCGACAGGCTGCGGTCGTTCCAGGGACGCTGCGCAGCAGCGGCGTTCGGCGTGGACGCCGTGCCCGCGGCCGTCGCCGGCGGCGCGGCGGAGGCGGAGGCGGGCGAGGCCAGCGCGAGGGTCAGGCAAAGGGATCCTGTAAACGTTTTCATATCGGGGCGAACAGCCTCTCTAGCAGATAAAGGGAAGGCGCATCGGGGGGAGTCGGGGGGGGAGGGCGGAACCGCGCGTCAGGACGGTGCTTCGTCGCTGCGCATGACCGGGTACAGGCGGTAGCGCTCGTCCCAGGAGCTGTGGCGGCGGTAGAAGAACTCCAGCCGCGCTTGCGGGTCCTTGGCGAAGGCCGCGTCGTGTTCGAGCTTGTCCTCGAACTCGGCCTTGAGCGCCGGGTCGCTGGCCAGCATCTGCCGCGCCACGTCCTCGGCGACGTAATCCTCCATGTATTCGGCGCGCTCGAACGCGCTGTTGAACTCGCCCCATTGCAGCAACGAGTCCGGCGCCTGCGGCTCCAGCAGCGCCATCAGCAGCCGCGCCTTGGGCTGGGCGATCGGCACGAACAGCGCGCCGGCGCCGACTGCGCGGGTCTCGGGTTTCCAGGTGCCGGTGACGCTGAGCCGCTGGTGGCCTTCGGACGAGCGCGCGGCGAAGCTGGCGTCGTCGGCGCGGAAGGTCTGCACCGGCAGGGTGGCGTCGTGGTCCAGCGTGCGGAAGGCAATGCCGTGCTGGCGCAACTTGGCACCGACCAGGGCGGCCTGCGCCGCCGGCACCAGGTAGCCGGCGCGCGGCGCGGCGACTTCGACGCTGGGCACGATCTGGTCGCGCAGCGGCACGCGCCATATCTGCGGGGTGCGCTCGTCGTAGCGGGTCATCAGCGCGCCGGAGACCGGCGAGAGCGTGCGCGTATAGGCGTAGCCGCGGAAGTCCACCAGGTGCGAGGCGTCGGTGGTGCGGTAGTCCAGCGCCACGGTCTTCCCTCCCAGGGCTTGCGCGCGCACGTCGGCGGCCAGTGCGTCGGCGCGCCACTGCGCACCGTGCCGCGCCACCTGCTGCAGTACCGAGACGATGGTGTTGCGGGTGATGCGCACGCGCTCGGGGTAGCGCTTCCACGAATGCGTCTCCACCAGCATGCCGAAGCGGTTGCGCAGCTGAAAATAGCCGTGCGAAAAGCGCGGTGTCGGCACGCCGTCCTCGAAGCCGGAGGTCGGGTCGTCGTTGACCACGAACGAGGGGTAGTAGGGCAGCGGCAGCGAGCCCTGCCGCTTCAGGTCGGCGAGCACGCCGTCGCGCAGGCGCAGGCCGTCGCCACGCAGCGCGGTGTCGCCGGCGTGCAGCGGTTCCACCTGGATCGACACGTCGTGCTCGAACTGCGCGCCGTCGGTGACGTGCAGGTCCACGTACAGCAGCGGATCCCATTGCTCGACCAGGCGCAGCATCGCCTGCATCTCCGGCGCATCGGCCTTGACGTAGTCGCGGTTGAGGTTGAGGTTCTGCGCGGTGGTGCGCCAGCCCATCTGCTCCGGGCCGCGCTGGTTGGGCCGGTTCCAGGCGCCGAAGCGCTCGTGTCCGTCGACGTTGAACACCGGCACGAACAGCCACACCTGCTTGTCCAGCGCGCCGCGCGCGGCCTGGCCGTCGAGCAGCTGGCGCAGCGCGAGGAAGCCGGCGTCCTTGCCGTCGATCTCGCCGGCATGGATGCCGCCCTGGATCAGCACCACCGGCAGCTTGCGCGCCTGTGCGGCGGCGGGATCGAATGCGCCGGAGGTGGACACCGCCAACGCCTTCATCGGCCGGCCTTCCGGCGTGGTGCCGAAGTCGAAGCAGCGCACCGCGTGCGGATAGCGCTGCGCGAACGCATCGCACAGCGCGATGGTTTCGGCGTAGCGGCCGGTGCGCGCGAACCCGCTGCGCTCGGCCTCGGTGGACAGGCCCGCCTCGCTGGCCAGCGATGGCATGCTGCACAGCAGCATCGGCAACAGCAGGGTGGCCAGCCAGGCTCGGATCATCTCGGCACCGTGTCGGAACAGACCCCCATGATGCGGGCAGCGCGCCGATTGCGAAAGCACCCTGGGGCGTGTCACCCATTCCCGAGCATGCTGCGCCGCGCTTGCGCGTGCCTGTGGAAAGGAAGAGCGAGGGCGTGGACGTGCGTCCACGCCCGAGCGATGACGCGGCCACGGGCGCGCGCAAGCGCGGCCCTTCGGGTTGGGCCTGGCAGGCGTGCTGCCGGCGTCGCGCGGCTTGACCTGGCCAGTCAGGCGCTGCGCCACGCAACGCCGGCAGCGCGCCTGCCAGACCCAACGCGGCATACTCGGGAATGGGTGACACGCCCTAGCGGTTCGATTCGCCGGAACGTTGGGGTAACCTTCTGAAAATTTTGCCTGGACGAGGGCCCGTGAGCAGCCAAGCCACCACGAGACACGCCGCATGAGCGCGGCGCAAGAGCGCGCCACCACGCGCATGCCGCGGCAGATTCCGTACATCATCGGCAACGAGGCCTGCGAGCGCTTCAGCTTTTACGGGATGCGCAACATCCTGGTGCAGTTCCTGATCACCTCGCTGCTGCTGCAGGAAGTGACCGCGCCCGGCCGCGAGGCCGAGGCCAAGCACATCATGCACAGCTTCATGATCGGCGTGTATTTCTTCCCGCTGCTCGGCGGCTGGCTGGCCGATCGCTTCTTCGGCAAGTACAGCACCATCCTCTGGTTCAGCCTGATCTACTGCGTGGGACACCTGTGCCTGGCGCTGTTCGAAGGCCACCGCAACGGCTTCTTCCTCGGCCTGGGCCTGATCGCGCTGGGCGCGGGCGGGATCAAGCCGCTGGTGGCCTCGTTCATGGGCGACCAGTTCGACCAGGGCAACAAGCACCTGGCCAAAGTGGTGTTCGACGCCTTCTACTGGATCATCAATTTCGGCTCGCTGTTCGCCTCGCTGCTGATCCCGCTGGCGCTGAAGAACCTTGGTCCGGCGTGGGCGTTCGGCATCCCCGGCATCCTGATGCTGGTGGCGACCCTGGTGTTCTGGGCCGGGCGCCACCGCTACGTGCGCGTGCCGCTGCGGCCCAAGGATCCGCACGGCTTCGCCCAGGTGGTGCGCACCGCGCTGCTGCGGCAGGCGCCGGGGCAGGGGCGTCCCGGGCTGGCCCTGGCCGGCGTGGCGATGCTGCTGGCGCTGGGCACCTTCGCGCTGGTGCCGACGCTGGGCCTGGTGATCTGCCTGTGTCTGGCGCTGGTGCTGCTGCTGGCCGGCATCGGCGGCGGCACCTGGTGGCAACTGGAGCGCGCCCGCGCGGTGCATCCGGACGCCGCGGTGGACGGCGTGCGCGCAGTGTTGCGGGTGCTGGTGGTGTTCGCGCTGGTCACCCCGTTCTTTTCGTTGTTCGATCAGAAGGCCTCGACCTGGGTGCTGCAGGGCCAGCAGATGCAGATGCCGGCATGGTTCAGCGCCTCGCAGATGCAGGCGCTGAATCCGGCGCTGGTGATGCTGCTGATCCCGTTCAACAACCTGGTGCTGTACCCGCTGCTGCGCCGGCGCGGTTACGAGCCGACCGCGCTGCGGCGGATGACCGCCGGCATCGCCTTCAGCGGCCTGGCCTGGATCGTGGTCGGCAGCCTGCAGGTGATGATGGATGGCGGCGACGCCTTGTCCATCGCCTGGCAGATCCTGCCGTATGCGCTGCTGACCTTCGGCGAAGTGCTGGTCTCGGCGACCGGCCTGGAGTTCGCCTACAGCCAGGCGCCGCAGTCGATGAAGGGCGTGGTGATGAGTTTCTGGAACCTCACCACCACCGTCGGCAACCTGTGGGTGCTGCTGTCCAACGCGGCGGTGCGCAATGACCGCGTCACCGCGCACATCGGCAGCACCGGGCTCAGCGAGACCGCGTTCCTGATGTTCTTCTTCGCCGCCTTCGCTTTCGTCGCCGCACTGCTGTTCGGGCTGTACGCGCGCCGCTACCGCATGGTCGACCACTACCGCCCCGCCTGAGACCCCGCATGCCCTCCGTCACCCCCGTCAACCTGATCCTGATCGTCCTTACCGTGCTGGTGTCGTGGGCGGCGTTCAACAACCGCCGGCTGCTCGACCGGCTGATTCTGTGGCCGCCGGCGGTCGATCGCCACAAGCAGTACGACCGGCTGGTGACCTACGGCTTCATCCACGCCGATTTCCCGCACCTGCTGTTCAACATGGTCACGCTGTACTTCTTCGGCGGCCCGATCGAGGTGCTGATGGAGCGGCTGACCGGCAACATGCTGGTGTATCCGCTGTTCTACCTGGCGGCGCTGGTGGTCTCGATCCTGCCCAGCTACCTGAAGAACCAGAAGAATCCCAACTACATGAGCCTCGGCGCGTCGGGCGCGGTGTCGGCGGTGCTGTTCGCCTTCATTTTGATGGCGCCGTGGACCGGGATCTTCTTCTTCTTCATCCCGATTCCGATCCCCGCCATCCTGTATGCCGTGTTCTACGTCGGCTACAGCATCTGGATGGACCGCCGCGGCGGCGACAACGTCAACCACAGTGCGCACCTGGCCGGTGCGGCGTTTGGCGTCATGTTCCTGCTGATCATGGAGCCGTCGGTGCTGCAGCACTTCCTCGGTGAGCTGGCGAACCCGCGCTTCGGGCGGGGGTGATACGCGGCGCGGCGGTGCCTGCACGGCGGTGCGCGATCGGCACCTTTCGGATGCGGTGCATCAGGTGGACGCAGGGCGTCAGTGCGCTCGTGGACCACCGTATCGCGGACAGGCTGGCTGCGGCGGCGCGTGCGGCCGCCGTCGCCGCTCAGCGGGTCTGCTGGCCGCGCAGCTGCACCTTGGCGCTGCCGATAGCCGCGTTCTCGTAGGTGACCTTGAGGCGCTGGTAGACCTCGTCGTCGAGCTGCTGGAACTCGCCGCCATGATGGTCGCCGCTGACCGACAGTTGGAACAGCCCTTCCAGCAGGGAGGCGTTGTGGTCGCCCTGGTTGTATTTGTTCTCGTTCTCGCTCATGCGCGTGGCTCCCTGTTGGATCGCTGCGTGATGGGAGGTGCAACTCCCATGCCAGGTTTTCGTCCTGTCCTGGCGGTATCGGCCGCGCGCGGCACGACTTGAGCGGCGTCCGGGTGACGCGCCGCGTCGGCGGCGTGACGCGGTGAGGCACGTGTTTCACATGGCCACGGCGAACCGCAGCGGACACTGCGTCCTCCGCTACACAGCCAGCCCTCATGTCCGAACCCACCGTCCCGATCGCGCACGATCCGCAGCAGCGGCGCTTCACCCTGGAGGTCGACGGCCACCGCGCCGAACTCGATTACGTGCTGGAGCAGGGGCGCATGGTCATCACCCACACCGGGGTGCCGACGTCCATCGGCGGGCGCGGCGTGGCGGCGCAGCTGGTCACCGCCGCGCTGGACCACGCGCAGGCGCAAGGCTGGAAGGTGGTGCCGGCGTGTTCGTACGCGGCGGTGTTCATCCAGCGGCATCCGCAGTACGCCGCGCTGCTCGCCTGAGCGCGCAGCATCGCAACGGCGCGATAATGCGCGCCAATCCACAGATATCGCAGGAACAGGGGCAGTCGACGTGAGTAGGGCAGAGACGATGGGCAACGGGCGGATGGCATGGACGGCACTGGCGGTCGCGGCGGCGCTGGCACTGGCCGGCTGCAAACGCGAGGAACCGGCCGCCGCACCGGCGCCCGCCGCGGCACCGGCACAAAGCGAAGCCGCCGCGCCTGCGGAGCCGGCGCAGACCGCACCGCCGGAACTGAAGGACATCGTCGAACACAGCCCCAGCTATGTGGTCGGGATCACCTTCCCGCCGTCGATCAACCGTTATCCGGGATTGGCCGACGCGGCCAACCGCTATGCGCAGAGCGCGCGCAGCGAGCTGATGGAAGCGGTCGACGGCCTTGGCAACGATCGCCCGCGCGCGCCCTACGAACTGTCGCTGCAGTTCGAGATGCTGCTGGAGCGCCCGGACCTGGTCGCGCTGAGTGCCGACGGCAGCCGCTATACCGGCGGCGCCCACGGCGAGCCGCTGGTGGCGCGCTGGGTGTGGCTGCCGCAGCAGCAGCGCATGCTCACCGCCGAGACGCTGATCCCGGATGCGACGCACTGGAAGCAGGTGGCCGACTATGTCGCCGCGCAGCTGCGCCAGGCGGTGCAGACACGGGTCAATGCCGAGCAGGTGCCGCCGGAGGATCAGGACGAGCAGGTGCGTAGCGCCAGCAAGATGATCGCCGAGGGCACCGAGCCGCAGCCCGGCAATTTCAGCCAGTTCCAGCCGCTGGTCGACGCAGCGGGCAAGATCACCGCCTTGCGCTTCGTGTTCCCGCCGTACCAGGTGGGGCCGTATGCCGATGGCACGCAGACCGTGGACGTGCCGGCCAGCGTGCTGCGCGAGCTGGTGGCGCCGGAGTACGCGCCGCTGTTCGCCGCCTGAGAGGTCGCCACCGCGCCGGCGCACGACGGCGCGTGGCGCATGGCGTGCACAGCGCGCCAGAACGCAACGCATGCCCTCGTCGTGGCGGGGCGCAATGGTTAGCATTGACCGCTTCCCCCACTTGCAATCGATTTCTCATGGGCAGTTTTGATCAGACCGAGCGGCGCGTGGCGCACACCTGCGCGCGCTATCCGGCCTTTCCGCGCGAGCCTGCCGTCCTGGTCCGGCTGGTCAAGCATCTGTACAAGCGCGTGCATGCCAACGCCAGCGGCGTGCTCAAGGAATACGGCATCAGCCCGCCGGAATACGAGATTCTGATGATGCTGTACGGCACGCCCGAGCAGCGCATCACGCCCACCGAGGTGGCCGAGGCCGCCAGCGAGAAGCCGGCCAACATCACCCGTCTCACCGACAGCCTGTGCAGCAAGGGACTGCTGTCGCGCACTGCCAGTCCCGACGACCGGCGCAAGGTCGCATTGACCCTGCAGCCGGACGGCATCGCCCTGATCGAGCGGCTGCTGCCGGACGTCTGCGCGTTCCTGGATACGGAGACGGCGGCGCTGGATGCCGGCGAGCAGCAGCAGTTGGAGATGCTGCTGAAGAAGATGCTGGCCGGCATCGATGGCCTCGATGCCGCAGCCGAGCCGATGACCTAGGCCGCGCTGCCTGCGGGGTGGGGCCGCCTAGCGCCAGCCGCGCGCCCGCGCGCGCTGTTCGCCGTCGGCATCCAGCGCCTCGCCGACGATGCGCGCATCCACCGCTTGCAGCACCGCGGCCGGCATCGGGCTGGCCGCCATGCGCATGCCGCTGCCATCGTGACTTTCGCTGGCGGGCACCAGCAACTCCACCCGCCATGCGCCATCGCGCTGGCAGGCCAGGCCGGCGCTGGCGCTCGGCAGGGCGAAGGTGCGGCAGTAATGGCCGTCGCGATCGCGGAAGCTCAGGCCGATGCGAACGCCGCCCTGGGGTTGGCCGGACAGCTGCTGCGCCAGTGCCTGCGCCAGCACGCCCTCGGCGACGCCCCCCTGTGTTGCGGCGACGGTCGGGCGCGGCGCAGCGCCCTGCGGCAATTGCCGCTGCGCGATCCACAGCCCCAGCAGCAGCGCCGCCGCCAACGCCGCCGGCAGCGCCCAGCGGCGGCGTGCACGCGGCCGCAGTGGCGTCGGCCGGCTCGCATGCGCCGTCGCCTGGACGGGCGGGGGAGATGACGCAGCGACAGCAGCGTCCTGGTCGGGCGCTTCGGCCGGTCGCGCGCGCGCGGCGGCGAGCAGGCGCTCTGGCACCTCCTCGTCCAGCACCGGCGCGAAGCCGGCAAGCAACCGCGCCTGCAGGCTGCGCAGCCGCTGCAGGGCCTGCGCCAGTTGCGGGTCGGTGCGTAGCGCCGCTTCCACCTGGGCGGCCTGCGCCGCATCCAGTTCGCCGTCGGCGTAGGCCTGCAGGGTGAGTGCATCGATCGTGCTGTTCATGCGGTCGCCTCCAGTGACGCTTGCAGGGCTTCGCGACCGCGCGCGAGCCGGCTGGTGAGTGTGCCGAGCGGAATCTCCAGCACCGCCGCGGCGTCCTTGTAGGACAGGCCTTCGATCAGCACCAGCGCGATCGCCAGGCGTTGTTCCTCGGGCAGGCCGGCCATCGCCGCCTGCACCGCCATCCAGTCCTGCTGCCGCTCCAGCGGCGTGTCGCCGACGTGTTCGCCCTCGGCGGCATCGACGAACACCTGTCGCCGTCGCCGCTGCGCCCGTACCTCGTCGATCCAGGCGTGGCGAATGATGCCGTACAGCCAGTACTGCAGCGGCGTCTCCGGCCGCCATTGTTCGGCGCGGCGCAGTGCGCGTTCGATCGCGATCTGCAGCAGGTCGTCGGCATCCTCGCGATGGCCGGCGACGGCACGCGCGAAGCGCCGCAGTTGCGGCAGCAGGGTACAGATGCCGTCGCCGACGGCGGCCGTGGGATCGGCGTGCATGTGGGGGATACGTTCGGCGGAGGCGTTTTCTTCCATGGGCGCGGCGCGGCGTTCACGGCATGTCGGAATGGCTGGATTAGTGTGGCACGCCAACAGGGGCGGGCGACGGAGCGGGGGGCATGGCGACGGGTAGGCGAATGCGCTGGATGGCGGCGGCCTTGCTGGCGGTGGCGACACCGGCATTGGCGCAGCTGGCGCTGCCATCGGCGGGCGGGCTGGTGCAGGACGTCACCCAGGGCGTGCACAGCGGCATGGATCGGTTGGGACAGTCGATGCAGGACGCGCGTGGCGATCTCGAACGGCTGCGCCTGAAACGCCTGCAGGCGCTGCTGCGCAGCGATCCGCGTGGGTTGGAGCGCGACGAGGGCGGCGCCGTGGTGATGCGCGGGCAGGTGGTGGCGCTGGAGCCGGACCCAGCCGCGTTGCAGGCGGCGCAGGCGGCCGGCTTCGCCGTGTTGGAGCAGCGCAGCTTCGGCGAATTCGGCCTACGCTTGGTGGTGCTGCAGGTGCCGTCGGGCCTGTCCACGCGCCGCGCGTTGCAGCAATTACGCGAGCGCGATCCGCAGGGTCAGTACGACTACAACCACGTCTACAGCGGATCGGCCGCGACGCCACCAGCACCAGCACCTGCCAGCGCGCCCGCGGCACCGGCAGCCGCAAGCGCTGCGGCGGGCGGATTCGTGGTCGGCCTGATCGATAGCGGCGTGGACGCGTCGCATCCGGCGCTGGCCGGCGTGCAGGTGCAGACCTGGGGCTGCGGCGGGCAGGTGCGCGCGCAGCCGCACGGCACGGCGGTCGCCTCGCTGCTGGCCGGCCGCGCGGTGGCGCACGGGCCGTTCGCGCGCACGCTGTATGCGGCCGATATCTACTGCGGGCAGGCCGACGGCGGCACCGTGGTGGAGTTGGTCGGCGCGTTGGCGTGGATGGCGCAGCAGCAGGTGCCGGTGATCAATATCAGCCTGATCGGCGGCCCCAACCGCGCCTTGCAGCTCGCCGTGCAGCGCATGCTCGCGCGCGGCCATGTGCTGGTCGCAGCGGTGGGCAACGACGGCCCGGCGGCACCGCCGCTGTATCCGGCCGCTTATCCCGGAGTGATTGGCGTCACCGCGGTGGATGCGCGTGCGCGGGTGTTGCCGGAGGCCGGGCGAGGACCGCAGGTGGCCTTCGCCGCGGTCGGCGAATTGATCGCCGCGGCGCCGCAGGGCCGTTGGCAGACGCAGCGCGGCACGTCGTTCGCCGCGCCGCTGGTAGCGCGGCTTGCTGCGCAGGCGTTGCCGCAGCCGGATCCACAGGCGGCCGCGCAGGTGCGTGCCCAGTTGCAGGCGCAGGCGCGCGATCTCGGTGCGCCTGGCGCCGATCCGGTATACGGCGCCGGGCTGCTCGGCGCGGACCTGCCGCTGCAGCGCGCGCCGGGCGGCTGAACGCATTCTGTCTGCGCCGATCCCGGCCGGGATGTTCTGCGCCGTTCGACACGTAGGACCAGGTGAGAGCCGCAGATGGCCTGCGGCGTCATGAGGAGAACGCGATGAACGGCAAGACTCTGTTGGCGAGCGCGGTGCTGGTGGCGACAGTGGCGCTGACCCCGGGTGTGGCCGGCGCGCAGGTGCTGGGCGGCGCGGGCAGCGTGGGCGGTGCCGTCAACGGCACGCTGGGCGGCCTGGGGGGCGGCAGCCTCGGCGGCAACGGAATGGGGGCGGGCCGCCTGGACGCCGGGGTTCCGCTGGATCGGGCGCGCAGCGGCATCGAGCAACAGTCGCAGCGTACGCGGATGGCGGCACAGCGGGCGGCGGCGCGTGGCGCGGCCACGGCGGACGGTGCCGCGCAGCGCGCGGGCACCGCGGTGAACGAGGGCCGGACGCTGGCCGGCAACGCTGCCGCCAGCGGCAATGCGGCGGCACGGAATACGGCCGGTAGCGCGATGGGCCAGGCCAATGCTGCGCTCGGCGCGGCGCGCAGCGCGGTCAATCCCACTGCGACGTTGTCCACGGCTGGCAATGCCGCTGGTGCAGTCGATGGCATGGCCGGTCACGGTGCGGGCGCGGCGAATGCGGCCGGCAATGGCGGTAGCAACGGTGCCGTCAACGGTGCTGGTCTGCCCACGGTGCCGGCGCTGTCCGGGAGCGGCCATGCCACTGGTGCGGCCAGCGGCAGCGCGTCTCATAGCGCAGGCACGCGTGGCGGGTCGGTGTCGGGCCAGGCGGGTGCGGGCGGCCAGGGCGGTGCGCAGGCCGGCACCGGTCAGGCGCAGGGACAGGCCGGCGGCGCGGCCTCGTTGGGCGTCAGCGTCGATGCCTCCGGCAACGGCCAGTAGCCGCTTGCGGACTGCACGCGGCGCACTGCGTGTCGCCGCTGAAATAGCAGGCTGAAAAACACGACGCCCGGCTGGGCCGGGCGTCGTGCGTGTTGCGTCTTGCGGTTGGTCGCGGGTGTCTTCCGCCGCGATGTCGTCGCGAGGTGGCGGCACGGCCGCGTGGGCCAGGCCGCGATGCGCCTCAGCGCGCGCTCGGCGTCGCCGCCGGCGTGGCGTTGAGGCCGCGCTTCTCCAGCAAGGGTTCGATCTGCGGTGCGTGCCCGGCGAAGTCCTGGAACAACTGCATCGCATCGACGCTGCCGCCGCGCGAGAGCAATGTCTTGCGGAAGCGGTCGCCGTTGGCGCGGCTCAGCCCGCCGTGCTGCTTGAACCACTGCTGGGTGTTGGCGTCCAGCACTTCGGACCAGATGTAGGCGTAGTAGCCGGCCGCGTAGCCGCCCATGATGTGGCTGAAATACGGCGTGCGGTACCGCGGCGGCACCGGCGCATAGGCGATGCCGTCGGCGGCCAGCGCCTTGGCCTCGAAATCCATCACGTCCGATGCCGGCGGCACCTGGCCGGCGCTGAGCTGGTGCCAGCGCTGGTCCAGCATCGCCGCACCCAGGTACTCGGTGGTGGCGAAGCCCTGGTTGAACTTGGCGGTGGCCACCACCTTGTCCAGCAGCACCTGCGGCATCGGCGCGCCGCTCTGGTAGTGCTTGGCGTAGTGCTTGAGGATGGCCGGATCGTCGGCCCACATCTCGTTGACCTGCGAGGGGAACTCGACGAAGTCGCGCGGCACGCTGGTGCCGGAGAAGTATGGATACTTCACGTTCGAAAACATGCCGTGCAGCGCATGGCCGAACTCGTGGAACGCGGTGGTGACTTCGTCCCAGGTCAGCAGGGTCGGCTGGCCGGCCGGCGGCTTGGGGATGTTGAGGTGGTTGGCGACCACCGGCTTGTCGCCGGTCAGCGCCGACTGCGACACGTAGGAGCTCATCCACGCGCCGCCTCGCTTGGACTCGCGTGCGTACATGTCGGCGATGAAGATCGCCAACTGGCTGCCGTCGGCGTCGAACACGTCGTAGACCAGCACGTCGTCGCGGTAGGTGGGCAGGTCGGTGCGCTGCTTGAAGGTCAGCCCGTACTCCTGGTTGGCGGCGTAGAACACGCCATTTTCCAGCACGTTCTTCAGTTCGAAGTAGGGCTTGAGCTGGGCCTCGTCGAAGTCGTACTTGGCCTGGCGCACCTTCTCGGTGTAGTAGGCCCAGTCCCAGGCTTCGAGCTTGAAGCTGGGCTTGCCGGCGGCCTTCTGTTCCTGGTCGATCATCGCCTGCAGGTCGGCGGCCTCGCGCTTGGCGTTGGCCACCGCGGCCGGGGCCAGCTTGCCGAGCATGGCGTTGACCGCTTCGGGAGTCTTGGCGGTCTGGGTTTCCAGCGAGTAGGCGGCGTGGTTCGGGTAGCCGAGCAGCTTGGCACGGTCGGCGCGCAGGGTCATGATCCGCGACACCAGCGCGGTGTTGTCGTACGGGCCGCCGTGGCTGCCGCGCGACACCGAGGCTTCGTAGATCTTCTGCCGCAGCGCGCGGTCCTTGAGCTGGGCCAGCGGCGGCTGGCCGGTGGTGTTGAGCAGGGCGATCACGTACTTGCCGTCGAGCTTGCGCGCCTTGGCCGCTTCGGCGGCCGCGGCGATCTGCGCATCGGACAGGCCGTCGAGCTGCTTGACGTCGTCCACCACGACCGCGGCGGCGTTCACTTCGGCCAGCACGTTCTGGCTGAACTTGGTGCCCAGTTCGGCCAGCTCGGCGTTCATCGCCTTGAGCTTGGCCTTGTCCGCGTCGTTGAGCTTGGCGCCGTCGCGGACGAAGTCGCTGTGGTACTTCTCGATCAGGCGCACGCCCTCCGCGTCCAGGCCGAGCTGGTTGCGGGTGTCGTACAGGGTCTGGATGCGCGCGAACAGCTTGGGGTTGAGCGCGATCGCGTCGCGGTGCGCGGCCAGCTTGCCGGCGTACTCGGCCTGCAACTGCTTGCGGGTGTCGTTGGTGTCGGCACCGACCAGGTTGAAGAACACGGTGGTGGCGCGGTCCAGGACTTGCCCGCTCTTCTCCATCGCCACGATGGTGTTGTCGAAGGTCGGCTTGGCCTGTTGGTCGGCGATGGCCTGGATTTCCTTCAACTGCTGCGCCATGCCGGCGTCGAACGCGGGGGCGAAGTCGCTGTCCTTGATCTTGTCGAACTGCGGGTAGTGCAGCGGCAGCGGGCTCTCGGCGAAGAACGGGTTGGCCTGCGTGGCCGCCGTGGCGGCGGTGGGCGTGGTGGCTGGAGCGGCGTAGGCGGGCATGGCGAGTCCGAGCGTGGCGGCGAGGGCAAGGGCGAGGCGAGAGGTCATCAAGCGGTATCCGCAATCATGGTGATCGGGCAGGCTACCCCAGGCAAGCAGGCGTGGCCTGTGACGAAAGCCATGGGAGCGCTGCAGCATCGACGCTTGTTTCTCAGGGCTTTGCGGCATTTGGCGTGAACCTTGATGCAGTGCGCTCTCATGCGCGGCTGCGCCGGTGAAGGCGGTTGCATGGGTGTTGCGCTGGCAGTGTGTTGCCTTGTCCGCGCGAGCGCCTGCGATGCTGGCTTGCGCGTGTAGTCCGGCCTGCTGGCGACGCGTGCGGGCACCGCGTAGGATCGCGTCGAACCAGCGCCGCCGCGGCGCGCCGCAGCACGAGGAATCATGGACACGCCGACCACCGCCTACGCCTTCACCGCGACCACGCTGGACGGGCAGACGCAGCCGCTCGCCGAGTACACCGGCAAGGTGCTGCTGATCGTCAATGTCGCCTCCAAGTGCGGTTTCACGCCCCAGTACGCCGGGCTGCAGGCGCTGTGGCAGCGCTATCGCGAGCGCGGACTGGTGGTGCTGGGCTTTCCCTGCGACCAGTTCGGCCACCAGGAACCGGGCGATGCCGCGGAGATCCGCCAGTTCTGTTCGCTCAGCTACGACGTCGATTTCCCGATGTTCGCCAAGGTGCAGGTCAACGGCGACGGCGCGCATCCGCTGTGGCGCTGGCTCAAGCAGCAGAAATCCGGGCTGCTCGGCATCGCCGCGATCAAGTGGAATTTCAGCAAGTTCCTGATCGGCCGCGACGGCCAGGTGCTGGCGCGCTATGCGCCGACCGACAAGCCGGAAGCGCTGGCGGCCGATATCGAGCGGGCGCTGGGCTGACGATTCGACCGCAAACGCCCGGCGTGGTCCCGAATGCCGGGGTGGTTGCCTTGCCCTTGTGGTAGGGACTTCAGTCCCGACGCCTTTGACTCGAACGCGTCGGGACTGAAGTCCTTCCCACACACGATTTCGCCACTATTGCGCTTTGGCCTGCCGCCATGTCGCTTATGCCGGTAGGAGCGGCTTCAGCCGCGATGCGCTTTACCGGTAAAGCCTGTCGCGGCTAAAGCCGCTCCTACGACGGGAGACGCGCAGCGCCGTTACTTCTCGACGAACGCGCGCTCGAACACGTAGTGGCCCGGCGAGCCGATGCGCGGCGAGGCGACGAAGCCGCGGGCGTCCAGGGTGTGGCGCAGGTCGGCCAGCATCTGCGGGCTGCCGCAGATCATCGCGCGGTCGTGTTCCGGGTTCAGCGGCGGCAGGCCGAGGGTGCGCTGCATCTCGCCGCTCTCGAGCAACTCGGTAAGGCGGCCGCGGTTGCGGAAGTCTTCGCGGGTCACTGCCGGGTAGTACAGCAGCTTCTCGCGGATGGTCTCGCCGAGGAACTCGTGCTGCGGCAGTTCCTTCTCGAAGTAGTCGCGGTAGGCCAGATCCTTCTCGAAGCGCACGCCGTGGGTGAGGATCACCTTGTCGAAGCGCTCGTAGGTTTCCGGGTCCTTGATCACCGACAGCCACGGCGCCAGGCCGGTGCCGGTGCCCAGCAGGTACAAATGGCGGCCCGCGTGCAGGTCGCTGATCAGCAGGGTGCCGGTGGGCTTCTTGCCGACCAGTACCGAATCGCCGGGCTTGATGTGCTGCAGGCGCGAGGTCAGCGGGCCGTCCGGCACCTTGATGCTGAAGAACTCCAGCTGCTCTTCCCAGTTGGCGCTGGCGATGGAGTAGGCGCGCAGCAGCGGCCGCGTCTCCGTCTCCAGGCCGATCATCACGAACTGGCCGTTGTCGAAGCGGAAGCCGTCGTTGCGGGTGGTGGTGAAGCTGAAGTAGTCCTCGGTCCAGTGGCGGACATCGAGCACCGTTTCGGGGCCAAAAGCGGAAGACATGCCGTTGATCGTGATGGGGAAGGAACGGCGGCCATTCTACCCCATGCCGGCTCAAATGAGATCAAATCTCATTTGTGGCCCGGTGCCGATCACGCGATCCGGCTTACTTCTCGAACGAGACCTCGTAGGACAGGTATAGCGGCGCCTGCGGCGGTGCCAGCAGCGGGCGCTGGCGCAGGAAGCGCTCCAGGCACAGCGCCAGCGGGGTGGTGCCGTTGCGCCAGCTGGCGCCGACGCTGCCGTCGGCCTGCACCTGCACCACCACGGTGAACGGCGAGGTGTCCGGACGCGGCGTGGCGCAACTGGCTACACCCTCGTCCAGTGCCGCGCGCTGCAGGGTCTGCAGGCGCTCCTGCATGGCCGCCGGCAGGGCGGCCTCGTCGCGGTCGGCCAGGGTCTTGGCCGCGGCGTAGTCGGAAGGCGCCGGCGTGTCCGCGGCGGGAGCGGCGAGTGCCGGGACGGCGAGGGCGGCGGCGAACAGGCAGGACAGGGTGCGGAGCATGGCGGTGTCGGAAGGGGCGGACAGGCTAACGATACCCAGCGGCCTGCAGTTCGAACAGCTCCGCGTAGCGGCCGCCCTGCGCCATCAGTTCGTCGTGGGTGCCGCTGGCCTCGATCCGGCCATCGGCCAGGACCAGGATGCGGTCGGCCATGCGCACGCTGGAGAAACGGTGCGAGATCAGCACCGCGGTGCGGTTGTCGGACAGTTCCTTGAAGCGCTGGAACACCTCGAACTCGCTGCGCGCATCCAGCGCGGCGGTCGGCTCGTCGAGGATCATCACCTGCGCGTCGCGCATGTAGGCGCGGGCGATGGCGATCTTCTGCCACTGCCCGCCGGACAGGTCCACGCCGGTCTTGAAGCGGCGCCCGATCACCTGCGCGTAGCCCTGCGGCAGGCCGTCGATCAGCTCGGCGGCCATCGCCCGTTGCGCGGCGGCGCGGATTCGCGCCGCGTCGTCCAGCGCGTCGACCTGGCCGACGCCGATGTTCTCGCCGGCGCTGAAGTGGTAGCGCACGAAATCCTGGAAGATCACCCCCAGGTTGGCGCGCAGGTCGTCCAGGTCGTAGTCGCGCAGGTCGCGCCCGTCGAGCAGGATGCGGCCCTCGTCCGGGTCGTACAGCCGCGCCAGCAGCTTGACCAGGGTGGTCTTGCCGGCGCCGTTCTCGCCGACCAGGGCCAGCACCTCGCCGGCGCGCAGCGCGAAATCCAGGTGCCGCACCGCCCACTGCTCGGCGTCCGGGTAGCGAAAGCCGACGTTCTCGAACACGAAGCCCTGCACGATCGGCCGCGGTACCGGCACCGCGCCCGGACGGCTGCGGATCTCCGGGACGATGCGGAAAAACGAGTACAGATCGTCCAGGTACAACGCCTGCCCGGCCACCTGCGAGAAGCCGATCAGCAGACCTTCCAGCAACTGCCGCAGGCGCAGGAAGCTGCCGGCCAGGAAGGTCAGGTCGCCGATGCTGAAATCGCCGCGCACGGTGCGCCAGGCGATGTAGCCATAGGCGCCGTAGTAGCCCAGCGTGCCCAGCGCCGCCAGCACGGTGCCCCACAGCATGCGCTTGCGCGCCAGCGCGCGGTTGGCCTGGAAATAGCGGTCGGCCAGGGCGCGGTAGCGGGTGATCAGGAAGTTGTGCAGGTTGAAGATCTTCACTTCCTTGGCGGTCTCGACGCTGGCGCCGAGCTGGCGCAGGTAGTCGAGCTGACGGCGTTCGGCCGTCCACTGGAAGTTGAGCGAATACCCCAGCGCGTTGAAGTGCGCCTCGCCGATGAAGGCCGGCACCAGCGCCACCGCCAGCAGGGCGATGAGCCACGGCGCGTACACCAGCAGGCCGACCGCGAAGCTGGCCACGGTGATCGCATCCTGCACCTGGCCGAACAACTGGCTCATCAGGTTCATGCGGCCCATGGTCTGGCGCCGCGCGCGGTCCAGCCGGTCCTGTTGTTCCGGGTCCTCGAAATCCTCCAGGTCCAGCTGGGCGGCATGCTCCATCAACTGCACGCTGGTGGTGTTGTTGAACAGCTCCGACAACAGCGTGTCGGCATAGCTGACCAACCGCCCGAGCAGGTCCGAGGCGATCGCCAGCGCCAGCTCCAGGCCCAGCAATTCCAGCAGCCGGTTCAGGCGGCCGCTGGCCAGGGCCTGACCCAGCGAGTCGAACCCGGGCGATTGCCCAACCAGGTGGATGGCCTCGTCGATGATCAGCTTGCCCACGTACAGCGAGGCCACCGGCAGCAGCGCCCGGATCACGCGCAGGCCGATGCTGCTGAGGGTCAGCCAGCGGCTGGTCTGCCAGATCTGGCGCAGGAACGGCGGCAGGTTGCGCATCGCGTCGAAGCGCTCGCGCAGGCTTGGGCCGGTGGCGGGCGCGGTGCGGGCGCCGCCATGGGAAGGGGAGGTAGATGCCATCGGCGCATTGTGCCGGGGGCGGGCGTGCGCGGGGAGTGTGGACTGCGCCGGGGCCGAGGCTGCACCGGCGCTGACGCCGGTGGCTGGCGCGCGATGTCTGAAGACGAGGAGTGGCTTAGCATCGTGGATGTCCAGCCAAGGCCGTTGCCATGTCCGATCCTGCCGCGCCTGCATTTGCCCGCCTGCGTGCGCACATGCCGTCGTGGCGCGAACTGCTGGGCTGCACGATTTTCGCCTTGGTGGCCACCGCGCTGCTGCTGTGGGGCAACGCCGCCGTGTTGGTGTTGACGCTGTCGTATGTGGCTTTCGCGATCGGCTACAGCCTGTTTCGCTTGTTCGGCGGGCGCGGCGGCATCGATCTCGAACAGTTGTGGCGCGATGTGCTCGATGCGGTACTCGGTCTGTGCTGATGGGGGCTGGTTGCGGCTGGCCTGTCCGGCGCGGCGCCATGTCATGCGGCGTCTCCGTACCCTCACCCCAACCCCTCTCCCGGTGGGAGAGGGGCGAGCGCTTTTCCTTCTCCCGCCGGGAGAAGGTGCCCCGAAGGGGCGGATGAGGGTACGGGCGAAGCCTCGAAATGCTTGCTACCGCCAAGCGTTCCATGGCGGCCGTACCCTCACCCCAACCCCTCTCCCGGTGGGAGAGGGGCGAGCGCTTTTTCCTTCTCCCGCCGGGAGAAGGTGCCCCGAAGGGGCGGATGAGGGTACGGGCAAAGCCTAGAAATGCTTGCTACCGCCAGGCGTTCCATGGCGGCCGTACCCTCACCCCAACCCCTCTCCCGGTGGGAGAGGGGCTAGCGCTTCCCTTCTCCCTGCGGGAGAAGGTGCCCCGAAGGGGCGGATGGGGGTACGGGCGAAGCCTCGAAATGCTTGCTACCGCCAGGCGCTCCGTGGCGGCCGTACCCTCACCCCAACCCCTCTCCCGGTGGGAGAGGGGCTAGCGCTTCCCTTCTCCCTGCGGGAGCAGGTGCCCCGCAGGGGCGGATAAGGGTGCGGGCGAAGCCTCGAAATGCTTGCTACCGCCAGGCGTTCCATGGCGGTCGTACCCTCACCCCAACCCCTCTCCCGATGGGAGAGTGGCTGATTCTGCGTCTCACGGGAGCATCTTTGGCTTATTCGTCCAGCCGCAGCGTCAGGCACTTGGCGGCGCCGCCGGCCTTGAGGAATTCGTCCAGCGGGGTCTGCACCACGCGGTAGCCGATCGCGGCCAGCGCGGCGCATAGCGTGGGCGAGGCGCGGTTGAGCAGCAGGGTGTCGTCCAGGTCCACCGCGTTGCAGGCGAAGGCGAGGGCGTCGGCCTCGCCGACGGCGATGCGCCGCGAGGCCGGGATGTGCTGGGCGATCGCCTGCTGCGCGTCGGCATCGAACGCGGCCGGGTAGTACAGCAGGTAGCCGTCGCGCAGCGGGCAGAAGCAGGTGTCCAGGTGATAGAAGCGCGCGTCGACCAGGCGCAGCGGCACGACTTCGATGTCCAGCAGGTCGGTCAGTTCGTGCGCGGCGGCCAGGTCGCTGCGGTGGCCGTGGCCCATCCACAGCCGGCGTGCGCCGCGGTCCAGCAGTGCGTCGCCGGCGCCTTCGAAATACACCTGCTCCGGCAGTTCGCGGATGCGCAGCCCGGCCTGGCGACACCAGGCGGTGAACAAGGCTTCCTCGCCACGGCGTTCGGCGTGGCGGAAGCGGCTGGGCACGAAGCGGTCGCCAAGCACCAGGCCGGCGTTGGCGCTGAACACCATGTCCGGCAGCCCCGGGGCGGCGGCGATGCAGTCGACGCGCGCTCCTGCCGCCTCGGCGGCGGCCACCAGCGCGTTCCACTGCGCCTGCGCCCGCTCGCGGCTGGCGGCGTGGACGTTGCCTTCCATCCAGGGGTTGATCACGTAGTCCACCGCGAAGTGCTGCGGCGCGCACATCAGCAGGCGGTGGCCATGGCCGGCGGCGCTGCGGAACTGCGGCTCGGGGGAGGCGAGGGCCAGGTCGGTCTCGTCGGCCAGGCCGCCAGCAAGGACGTTCTCGATCATGCGCGCACTCCGCGTCGGGGATGCGCGCCACGCTAGCGGCGCCGTGTTGCGAGGACATGTCGGCGGACTGGTGGCGGGATTGGGGATTCGGGATTGGGGATTCGTGCAAGCAGAACCGCGCGCGCTGCGGGTCTGCTGGCGTCGGCGTGCGTGGTCGTGGTCCAGCGGCGAGCAACCGGGAGTTTTGAAACGCCACGCATCCTTGCCGACTACGCGATCCTGCCCCCGATTCCCGATTCCCGATTCCCGATTCCCGATTCCCCAATCCCCAATCCCCAATCCCCAATCCCCAATCCCCAATCCCGGCGCGCAGCGCCTTTACGGCAGCGCCGGCTGCAGACCCACGCCCAGCCGGTTCCAGGCGTTGATCACCGCCACGGCCATGGTCAGGGCGCTGATCCCGGCCGGATCGAACTGCGCCGCCAGCGCGTCGTAGACGGCCTGCGGCGGCGCGCCGGCGGGCAGCGTGGTCAGCGCTTCGGCCCAGTCCAGCGCGGCGCGCTCGCGTGCGTCGAAGAAGCGGCTGTCGCGCCAGGCGGCGAGGGTATCGAGCTTGCGTGGCTCGGTGCCGGCCTTGCGCAGGGCGCTGGCATGCATGTCGATGCAGTAGGCGCAGCCGTTGAGTTGGGAGACGCGCAGGAACACCAGTTCGGCGAGGGCGCTGCCGAGCACGCCATCGTGCACGTGCTGGCTGGCGGTCAGCAGGGCACGGAACGCTTCGGGTTCGTGGCGGGTGTAGTCGATGCGATGGAAGTGCATGGTGGGTCGCTCATGGCGGCCACCGTGGCCGCCTTCCCCTCCAGGACGCACCTATGCGTCGCGGCGTGACAGCGCCGCCGCAGGTCATTCGCGGCTGGCTGCAGGCGGCGCGGTCGGGGCCGGCAGCTTGTCCGGGTTCATCAGGGTCAGCACCTCGGCGATGCGCTCGCCGTCGATCAGCAACAGCGTCGCCGACTGCAGGCGTGACCCCAGGAAGCGTAGGATCGCCGGTTCGCCATTGACCGTGCCGATCCGCGTTTGCAGGCCCAGGTCGCGCCGCGCCAGCGCCCAGTACAGCCGGCCGATGCGCTCGGCGCCGTGCAAGGGGCGCAGGCTGGCGGTGACCTTGCCGCCGCCGTCGGAGCGCAACTGCGCGTCGGCATGCAGCAAGGCGGCGATGGCGGCGCGGTCGCCGCGCTGCGAGGCGTGCAGGAAGCGCTCCAGCAACTGGCGGTGGCGCTCGGGGGTGACCGCGAAGCGCGCCTGGCCCTGGCCGAGCCGCTCGCGCGCCCGGTGCACCAGTTGCCGGCAGCCGGCCTCGCTGCGTTCCAGGGCGCGGCCGATCTGCGCGTAGTCGTAGTCGAACGCCTCCTTCAGCAGGAACGCCGCGCGCTCGTGCGGGTTCAGCCGCTCCAGCAACGCCAGGAACGCCACCGACACCTGTTCGGCGCGGTCGTGGCGCTCGGCCGGGTCGGCGTCGTCGGCGATCTCCAGCGGCTCGGGCAGCCACGGGCCGACGTAGTGGACGCGGGCGCTGCGCGCCGCGCGCAGGCGGTCCAGGCCGAGCCGGGTGGTGGCGGTCACCAGCCAGGCTTCGGCGTCGCGGATCGCGCCGCGGTCGCTGGCCTGCCAGCGCAGCCAGGCGTCCTGCACGGTGTCCTCGGCGTCGGCGCGGCTGCCGAGCAGGCGGTAGGCCAGGCCGAACAGCCTGGCGCGGTGGGATTCGAAGGTCGGATCGTGGGTCATGACGACCAGGACGGAACAGGGCGTGCCGGCGTGACACCGGGCGGGGCCGCCACTTTGCCCTAAAATGGGCGGGTTTCCCCCCGCCAGCCGCAGAGCCAGCCGTGACCTCGATCAAGCAGGAAGACCTCATCCAGTCCGTCGCCGACGCGCTGCAGTACATCAGCTACTACCACCCGGTCGACTACATCAAGAACCTGTCCGCGGCCTACGAGCGCGAGCAGTCGCCGGCGGCCAAGGACGCCATCGCGCAGATCCTGATCAATTCGCGCATGTGCGCCGAGGGCCACCGGCCGATCTGCCAGGACACCGGCATCGTCACCGTGTTCCTCGAGATCGGCATGAACGTGCGCTGGGACGACGCCACCATGGGCGTGGAGGACATGGTCAACGAGGGCGTGCGCCGCGCCTACAACCATCCGGACAACAAGCTGCGCGCCTCGGTGCTGGCCGACCCGGCCGGCAAGCGCCAGAACACCAAGGACAACACCCCGGCGGTGGTCAACGTGAAGGTCGTCCCCGGCGACACCGTCGACGTCATCGTCGCGGCCAAGGGCGGCGGCTCGGAGGCCAAGAGCAAGTTCGCCATGCTCAACCCGTCCGATTCCATCGTCGACTGGGTGCTCAAGACCGTGCCGACCATGGGCGCCGGCTGGTGCCCGCCGGGCATGCTCGGCATCGGCATCGGCGGCACCGCCGAGAAGGCGATGCTGCTGGCCAAGGAAGCGCTGATGGAGCCGATCGACATCGTCGACCTGCAGGCCCGCGGCGCGTCCAACCGTGCCGAGGAACTGCGCCTGGAGCTGTACGAGAAGGTCAACGCGCTGGGCATCGGCGCGCAGGGCCTGGGCGGCCTGACCACGGTGCTGGACATCAAGGTCAAGGACTACCCGACCCACGCCGCCAACCTGCCGGTGGCGCTGATTCCCAACTGCGCGGCCACCCGCCATGCGCACTTCACCCTGGACGGCAGCGGCGCGGTGATGCTGGATCCGCCCTCGCTGGAAGACTGGCCCAAGCTGACCTACAACCCGACCAACGCGCGCCGGGTGAACCTGGACACCATCACCCGCGAGGACGTGGCCAGCTTCAAGCCGGGCGAGACGATCCTGCTCAACGGCAAGCTGCTGACCGGCCGCGACGCCGCGCACAAGCGCATGATCGACATGCTCAACCGCGGCGAGACGCTGCCGGTGGACTTCACCAACCGCTTCATCTACTACGTCGGCCCGGTCGATCCGGTACGCGACGAAGTGGTCGGCCCGGCCGGCCCCACCACCGCCACGCGCATGGACAAGTTCACCCGGCAGATGCTGGAGCAGACCGGCCTGCTGGGCATGGTCGGCAAGTCCGAGCGCGGCGACGCGGCGATCGCCGCGATCCGCGACAACAAGGCGGTGTACCTGATGGCGGTCGGCGGCTCGGCCTACCTGGTGTCCAAGGCGATCAAGGCCAGCAAGGTACTGGCGTTCGAAGACCTGGGCATGGAGGCGATCTACGAGTTCGAGGTCAAGGACATGCCGGTGACCGTGGCGGTCGACGCCAGCGGCGAGTCGGTGCACAAGACCGGCCCGCGCGAGTGGCAGGCGCGCATCGGCAAGATCCCGGTGGTGGTCGAGGCCTGATCGGCCGTACCGCGAACGCCGGCGAGGACGCCGGCGTTCTGCGCGACGCTGGCGGCGCGCCGGCGTCGCGGCAATAATCGGCGCTGGTTCCGCCTCCGGGGAAAGCGTCGTGTCCATCGTGCTTTACGGCTCGCCCAGTACCGCCTCATTCGTCGTGCATTGGTTGTTGATCGAACTGCAGGTCGATTTCGAACTGCGTATGCTCGATTTCGAGCGCCAGGAGCAGAAACGTCCCGAGTACCTGGCGATCAACCCGCAGGGGAGGGTGCCGACCCTGGTCTTGGACGGGCAGGTGCTGACCGAATCGGTCGCCATCGCCATGCACCTGGCCGACCTCTATCCGCACGCCGGCCTGGCGCCGCCGCCCGGCACCCCCGAGCGCGCGGCCTACTACCGCTGGATGCTGTTCGGCGCCTACACCCTGATGCCGGCCTACCGCGACTGGTTCTATCCCGACGAACCGGCCGGCGCCGACAACGCCGAGCGCGTGCGCGCCAGCGCCCGCGCATTCCTGGAAAAAGCCTGGGACGAGGTGGCCACGCACCTGGAGCAGGGCGGCCCCTACCTGCTGGGCGAGCACTGCAGCGCCGCCGACTTCGTGCTGGTCATGCTGATGCGCTGGTCGCGCAACATGCCGCGGCCCACCGACAGCTGGCCGGCGCTGAAGGCCCTGGCCGAGCGGATGAAGGCGCGCCCGGCGTTCCACGAGACCTATCGGCGGGAAGGCATTACCGACTGGGTGTGAGCAGGGTGCGGGTGCGCTGATCGGAAGCGACGGCGGCTGCATTGCCTGGCGTCGGCTATCGGGTTTTTCCGGCAGTTTTCTGCGGCAACGAAACAGCGCTCGCGGAAGCTGCGCAAGCGGTTTCGTCTTGCGCTCTATATTGGAGTCGAACCAACGACGCGCGGATCAACAGGCACTGCGCTGACCGCTCGCGTGGTTTGCCGTCCCCATCCTGCGTCACGTTGTCGCACCCGGCACCGCGGTCGGCTCGTTGTCGGCGCTGCCGCCTAGAATGACGCGGTGTCCGCCCTCCGTGCTCCTGCCCGACTGCGCCGCCTGATGCGTTGGCCCGCCTTGCTGGCCGCGCTGTTGCTGGTGGTCGCGCCGGTGGCCAGCCGGTTGCTGGAGGCCGCAAGCCTGCCGGTGCCGATGTGCACGGCGGCCGGGTTGCAGGCCGCCGCGGACGTGCTGCCGCAGCACGCTGCCGTCCACGCTGGTCATGACGACGCGTCGGGCGCGCAGCGCGACCATGGCCCGGACCATGCCGCCTGCGACTACTGCGTGCTCGCCGCGCGGCTGCTGCCGTGGCTGGCGATCGTCCTGCTGCTGGCCGCGTCGCTGCCGGCGCCGAGGGCCACCACGCTGCTGCGCCATCGTGTCCATGCCGCCGTGCGCTGGCGCGCGCACGCCGCACGCGGGCCGCCAGTTGTTCTCCAGAACGCTCTCCTGTTTCCGGTGCGCTAGGCGCGCCGGCGCCGTTCTTTTCTGGAGTTCACCTCATGCCTCAGTTCCTGCCGTCGCCCGCGCGGGCGGCGTTGTCGTGCTGCATCCTCGCGAGCCTGTTTCCCGCCGCCGGCCACGCCGAGACGCCCGATGCCACCACCCTCGACCGGATGCAGGTGACCGCCACCGCGCCGGTCGCGCCGCTGACCTGGACGGTCGATCCGAAACTGCCGCGGCAGCCTGTGCCGGCCAGCGACGGCGCCGACTATCTGAAGACCGTGCCCGGCTTCGCCGCGATCCGCAACGGTGGCACCAACGGCGATCCGGTGCTGCGCGGCATGTTCGGCTCGCGGCTCAACGTGCTCAGCAACGACGGCACCCTGGTCGGGGCCTGCCCGGCGCGCATGGACAACGCCTTGTCCTACATCGCCCCGGAAACCTTCGACCGGCTCACCATCGTCAAGGGCCCGCAGACCGTGCGCTGGGGACCCGGCGCCTCCGCCGGCACAGTGCGCTTCGAGCGCGACACCCCGCATTACGCCGCGCCCACGCTGGAAGGCGAAGCCAGCGCGCTGGTCGGCTCCTGGAACCGCAACGACCAGACCCTCGACCTGCGCGGCGGCAACCGCAGCGGCTACGCCCGCGTGGACGCCAACCGCTCCGAGTCCGGCGACTACCGCGACGGCGATGACGCGGTGGTGCCGTCGCGCTGGCGCAAGTGGAATGCCGATGCCGCGGTCGGCTGGACCCCGGATCCGGACACCGTGCTGGAACTCTCCGCCGGCACCG
Source organism: Xanthomonas sp. 3307 (assembly GCF_014199735.1). Taxonomy (NCBI): domain Bacteria; kingdom Pseudomonadati; phylum Pseudomonadota; class Gammaproteobacteria; order Lysobacterales; family Lysobacteraceae; genus Xanthomonas; species Xanthomonas sp. 3307. The sequence goes on from NZ_JACHOG010000005.1 coordinate 270,266, forward strand.
GTGACGGTCTGGCCCGCTACGCGGGGCGCAGCATGGACGGCGTCCAGTTCCGCCGCCGAAGCTATGCCGCGCGCTTCGAGCGCACCGGCCTGCCCGGTGCCTGGGAAGCGCTGCGCGCCAATGCCTATGTCAACGACGCCGACCACGTCATGGACAACTACACCTTGCGCCGGCCCAACCCGCAGTCGGCGATGCCGATGCCGATGGCCTCCAACGTGGACCGGCGCACCAGCGGCGGGCGCGTGGAATCGGAGTGGCGCTGGGAGCAGATCGTGGTCCAGGCCGGCGTCGATACCCAGCAAAGCCGCCACCGCGACCGCAGCGCCAGCGGCGAGGGCGTGTACCGGAGCCTGCCGTGGCGCACCGACGCGCGGTTCGACAACCTCGGCGCCTTTACCGAAGCCACCTTCGGTGCCGGCACGGCGCAGCGCTGGATCGCCGGCCTGCGCCTAGACCGCGCGCAGGTCGAGGACACCCGCCGCAGCGTCGGCATGATGGGCATGCCCAATCCCACCGCCGGGCAGACGCGCAGCGAAGACCTGGGCAGCGGCTTCCTGCGCGTGGAACGCAACCTCTCGGCCGACACCGTCTGGTATGCCGGCTTCGGCCGCAGCGCACGCATGCCCGACTACTGGGAACTGTTCTCGGCCGACATGGGCCCGATGGGCGCGGCCAATGCGTTCGCCGGGCTGCGTCCCGAGCGCACCACCCAGCTCGACCTCGGCCTGCAGTACCGTGGCGCGACCGTGCAGAGCTGGGTCTCCGCCTATGCCGGGCGGGTGCAGGACTTCATCCTGTTCACCTACGCCGACGGCGGCATGATGGGCACTACCACCCGTGTCGACAACGTCGACGCGCGCATTGCCGGCGCCGAGGCGGGAGTGGACTGGCAGCCGCGGCAGGGTCTGACCCTCGGCGGCACGCTGGCCTATGCCTGGGGCGAGAACCGCAGCGACGGCACGCCGTTGCCGCAGATGCCGCCGCTGGAATCGCGGCTACGGCTGGAGTGGGAAGGGCAGCGCTGGTCGGCCGGTGCGCTGCTGCGCGCGGTCGCGCGACAGGGACGGGTGGCGTTGGACCAGGGCAATGTGGTCGGCCGCGACCTCGGCCGCAGTGCCGGCTTCGCCACGCTGGGGCTGAGCGGTGGCTATCTGGTCAGCGCGGCGTTGCGGTTGAGCGCGGGCATCGACAACGTGTTCGACCGGCGCTACAGCGAACATCTCAACCTCGCCGGCAGCGCCGACTTCGGCTTTCCGGCCGATCCGGTGCGCATTGCCGAACCGGGCCGCAACCTGTGGTTGAAGGGCAACTACCGGTTCTGAGCGATCGGCGATCGGCGATCGGTGGGCGCGGTCGCATGGCGACTGCGCCGCCATCGGGGTAGGGCGCTTATGTGCGCCCAGGCACAACGCATGCAGCTCTCATCGAGGCGGCGCCGCATACGAAAAACTTCAACGCTGCCTGCGTCCGTCGTGACTGCAGCAATCCAGACGTCCGCGGGTCGCGCGCGGAATGCGCGACCAGCACACGCGACGCCCGCCAGTCGGGCGCCGCGCGTGCCGCTCAGGCGTGGCGTTGGCTCAGAACCATTCCAGCAGCGAGATGCCTACGCCGACGTAGGTGGCGCGGTGGTTGTAGTCGATCATGCTCTCGCCGTAGCCGTCGAACACCTGCACATGGCCGCGCAGCAGGTTGCTGATCGGGAAGCCCCAGTCCAACTGCACCGCGCCGTGCGAACGGTCGCCGCCGCGCAGCGAGTGCCGCGCCATCAGCGCCACTTCGTGGCCGTTGCGGTTGTAGATCAGGGTCGCGTCGCCACGGCCCATGTAGTCCTCGATGTCCGGGTTGTTGTCCTGCTTGCGGCTCTCCGGGATGCGGTACCAGGGGCGCAGCACCAGCGCCCAGTTGTCGCGGTCCAGGCCGATGTTGAGCATTGCCCGGTTCCAACTGCGCGACAGCGGATCGCTGCGGCCGTTGGACTGGTGGGTCAGCTGGATGCCGGTCATCCGTCCCTTCCAGCCGAACAGGCTGTAGTTGTTGCGGAACACCAGCATCAATTCCGGCTCGTAGTTGGTCTCGCGGAACGGGCGCGACTGCTCCGAGTTGTAGACCTGCCAGCGCGAGCTCTGGGTGTAGGCACCCCACAGGTCGCCGTTGTCGCCGAAGATGTTCTCCACGATCTTGGTCTTGAAGCTCAGCTGGAACTTCGCCTCCACGCTGTCCAGCGGTTCGGCGGTGGTCACCGTGTTGACCGGGTTCGGCGAGGACGGCAGCTCGTTCTTCTTGCTGGTCCAGAACGCCGGCAGCAGGTACACCGGCTTGTAGGCGCGCAGCTGGAAGGTGCCCAGCTTGGAGTCCTTGGCCAGTTCCCAGCGGCTGTCCAGCAGCGAACCCTTGCCGGCATTGGCGATGGTGCTGTCGTAGCGGTCCTGCTTGAAGATCGCGGCGGCGCGCTGGCGGGTGCGCTCGGCGACGCCGGCATCCTCCGGCACGCTGGCGTCCAGCTGTTGCTTCTGGCGTTCGCTGGCGACCTGCGCGGCGGCATCGGCCGCCTGCGGGTCGGCGGTCCGGCGCGACAGCGCCTGGTCGTAGCAGGCCAGGCGGGCGGCGTCGCTGGAGATGGCCACGCAGGCTTCCGGCGAGGCGGGAGTGGGCAGGACTTCCTGCGCATGTGCAAGCGGCACGGCCGCGATCGACAGCAGTAACAGGGGGCGGACCTGGCGGTGGGACATGCGGTTCTCGCTGCAACGGGCGGCGCGGGCGGGTGGTGCGCTGCCGGGGTGAATGGCCGGCAGCGAAAATACAGGAAGTGACGACAACAGGGTCATCACGCGTTCATGCTGTCGCCGCGACGCCGTCTTCAGGCAGGCGTCTTCAGAGCAGCCAGGCCACCGCGAACACCGCGAGCATCGCCAGCGCCAGGCCGAGTTTGGCGGCGGTGCCCAGCACGATCCCCAGCCAGGTGCCGACGCCGACCCGGGTCGCCTGGCGCAGTTCGCGGCCGTGCCAATACTCCCCGGCCAGGGCGCCGACGAAGGGGCCGACGAACAGCCCGATCGGCATGAAGAACATGCCGGCGATCCCGCCCAGCACCGATCCCCACAGCGCCTTGCGACTGGCGCCGACGCGCTGCGCGCCGAACGCGGTGGCCAGCAGGTCGACCAGCAGCGACAGCGCGGTGAGCACACCCAGCACGGTCAGCGTCGGCCAGCCGAGGCGTTGGAAGCCATCGGCCCAGGCCGCCAGCAGCATCCCGGCGAACATCAGCGGTGTGCCGGGCAGGGCCGGCAGCAGCACCCCCGCCAGCCCGACCAGCACCAACAGCCCGGCACACAGGTAATAGATGAACGCAGGGTCCACGTGGCTCACCGCGGGGGAGATTTGGGGGTTGACAGATGGGGTCTTTTTGCTGATTGCATTTTCATTTTGACCGGGGTAAGTTGCAGCCGCTGCGTTTGCAAAGGTCACCGTGAATCGTGGCCTGATGCGGTAGATCCATCGATCCGCTACATCGTTATACCTCGCTTCCTCCTTGCAACCAGCCGCCGCCCCCACGGCGTACCCACCCCTGAGACGAGTTCCAAGGAGTAAGTCCATCATGAACGGCACTGGCAATCGCGAAAACGGCACCGTGAAGTGGTTCAACGATGCCAAGGGTTTCGGTTTCATCAGCCGCGAAAACGGCGAGGACGTGTTCGTGCACTTCCGGGCCATCCAGACCCAGGGCTTCAAGAGCCTGAAGGAAGGCCAGAAGGTCAGCTTCACCGTGGTGCAGGGCCAGAAGGGCCTGCAGGCCGACGCGGTGCAGCCCATCTGAGGATTGCCGCGCGATGTGGCGCGCAGCAAAAAGGCCCGCATTGCGGGCCTTTTTGCGTTTTCAGGGGATACCGGATCAGCGCGGCACGACGCGCCCGTTGACCACGCGCACGTAGGTGTTCTCGCGCACCCCGGCCAGGTCGCGCTGGTTGACCACGATCACCCGGCCATCGTCCATCTGCACGTGTACGTCGTAGGTGTCGCTGGTGACGTTCTTCTGGATCTCGTTGCCGGCGAGCGCGCCGGCTGCCGCGCCGGCCACGGCGGACACGTTCTGGTTGCCCTTGCTGCCGCCGGTGTGGTCGGAAATCTCGTGGCCGGCGACCGCTCCGACGATGCCGCCCAGAATCGCGCCGGTCGCCGATGGCGCCGTGCGCCCGGACGCCACGGTGTCGATGCGGGTGACGATGCCGCAGTCGGCGCAGCGCGTCTGGGTGTAACCACCGCGCGCCGGCTGGCTGTAGCCGCCGCCGTACCCGCCGCCATAGCCGGGGGACGTGGCGCAGCCTGCCAGCGCCAGGGTCGCCACGGCAGCGGTGGCCATCAATTGGATCTTCATGGGTGCTCTCCTCAAACAGTGATGGAGCGCGGCGGCAGCGCCGCGTTCGCACGCATCCTGTCCACCCCTGCGTGAATGCAACGCCAACCCTGGCGGGTGCCGTTCAGCCTCGCGGCGGCTGGCGTCAGCGCCAATTCATCCACACGCACGGGTGTGGATCAGCACAAAAACCGGCCCGCAGGCACCGAGAGGGGTAACGGCGGGACAGCCTGAGCATCTGCCGGCGGATGATGGGAACAGCACGATGCCACGTCGCCAGCAAGGCACACCGGGTTTTATCGACACGGGCCACGCCACTTCGGCGAAACCCGCATGACCGGTCGGTGCCGATCCCGCCGGAGCCTCAGCGGAAATCGCGATGGCAGGCGTCGCAGCGTTCGTCGATCTGCTGGCGTGCCTGCGCCAGCGCGGCGCAGTCGGTCGGTGGTTGTGCCAGCGCCGCGTCCACGCCGGTGCGTAGCGCATCGGCGTGCTCGCGAAAGCGGCTGTCGTCGGCCAGGTCGGGGAATGCCGTGCTCAGCTCGTCGCCGAGCAGGCGCAACGTGCGCAGCCGCGCCTGCGGCCCCGCGCCGCTGCATTGCCGATGCGCGGTGTCGCGTTCGAGCAGCGCCAGTTGCTTGCCCATGACCTGCATCAGGCTGCGCGGGAACGGATCCTGCCGCGCCTGCACCGCACGCAGTGCCATCACCGTCAGCACCAGGCCGAGCAGCAGCCCGGCCAGCAACACGAACAGATAGCGGGACGCGGAGGCGGGCGGAGGCGGCTTGGCCATGGCGGCATGCGCGGCGGGAAAGGAATCCCGATGGTACGCCTGCCGTCGCCTGCGCAGCCCAGCGGCGCAATCCCGAATCCCCAATCCCCAATCCCGGCTCCACCGGCAATCCCCTAAAATGGGCGCATGAACGAACAATGGCGCGAGCGCTTCGCCGGCATCGACCGGCTCTACGGGCAAGGCACGATCGAGCGGCTGGCGCACTGCCGGGTGGCGGTGGTGGGCATGGGCGGGGTCGGCTCGTGGGTCGTCGAGGCCTTGGCGCGCTCGGCGGTCGGGCATCTGACCCTGATCGACGCCGACGACATCTGTGTGTCCAATACCAACCGGCAGCTGCCGGCACTGGCGGGTCAGTACGGACGCAACAAGGCGGTGGCGATGGCCGAGCGCTGCGCGGCGATCAATCCGCAGATCGAGGCGCTCGCGGTCGAAGCGTTCCTGACGCCGACCAACATCGCCGAACTGCTCGATGCCGGCTTCGACCTGGTGATCGACGCCTGCGACAGCTTCCGGGTCAAGGTCGAGACCATCGCCTGGTGCCGGCGCCGCAAGCTGCCGCTGCTGACGGTGGGCTCGGCCGGCGGACGTACCGACCCGACCCTGGTGCGGATCCGCGACGTGTCGCGCACCGAGCACGACGCGATGCTGGCGCTGATCCGCAAGAAGCTGCGCAGCGAATTCAACTTCCCCAAGAACCCGCAGCGCTACTTCGGCGTGCCGGCGGTGTACTCGCTGGAGAACGTGCGCTATCCGCAGGCCGACGGCAGCGTCTGCGGACTGCGCCCAGTGTTGGGTCCGGATGCCGCCTTGAACCTGGACTGCGGCGCCGGGCTGGGCGCCGCCACGCACATCACCGGGGCCTTCGCCTTCGCCGCGGTCGGCAAGGCGCTGGAGATGCTGTTGAAGCGCGCCGCGGCGCGCGAGGCGGCGGCCGCCTGACGCGTGCTAGGTCGGCGCCGTCGCGCCGGTCGCCAGGTTGCGCTCGGTGGCCGCCTGCAGGACGGCCAGCCGTTCCAGGTCCTGCGCCGGCTGCGGCCGGCCGAACAGGAAGCCCTGGAAGTGCCGGCAGCCCATCGCCGAGAGCATCTCGCACTGCTGCGCCTCCTCGATGCCTTCGGCGAGCGCGACCATGCCCATCACCTCGGAGATCTCCACGATCTTGGCCAGCAGGCGCCGCGAGGACTCGTCGGCCTTGGCGTCGTTGACGAACTGCCGGTCGATCTTGAGCTTGGTGACCGGCAAGGTCCGGAGCATCGCCAGCGAGGAGAAGCCGGTGCCGAAGTCGTCCAGCGCCCAGCCGATGCCGAACGCCTTGAGTTCGTGCATCTTGGTGCGCACTCCGGCGGTGTCCACGTACAGCGCCGACTCGGTCAGTTCGAATTCCAGCGATGCCGGCGCCACGCCCTCGCTGCTGATCACCTGCTTCACCGAGGCCACGAAGTTGGGATCGAGCAACTGCACCGGGCTGACGTTCACCGCCACCACCAGCGCATGCAGGTCCGGCTCCTGCGACCAGCGCCGCAGCGTGCGGCAGACCTGACGCAGCACTTCCAGCCCCACTTCGCGGATCAACTGGCTCTCTTCGGCCAGCGGGATGAACTTGTCCGGGGTCAGCAGCCTGCCGCTGGGATGGCGCCAGCGCACCAGCGCCTCGGCGCCGAGCATGCGGCCGTTCGCGTTGACCTGCGGCTGGTACAGCACCTCGATCTCGCCGTTGCCGACCGCACGCGACAGTTCCCGCTCCAGCGAAATGCGCGCGTTCACGTCGTTGCGGTAGATGTGCAGGATCGCCGCCAGCAGGCCGGCGGCGCACGCAAGGTTGGAGATCGCGCCGAGCCGGCGCATCCCCAGCGGCGGCGAGGACGCCGGCGCCAGCCAGTCCAGTTCGCCCGAGCCGAACGCGACGAAGGCGCCCAGGCAGGCCATCGGGAACACCAGTGCGCGGTAGCGGCGGCTGCGGTCGAACACGAACAGCGCGCCGGCCGCCAACGGCAGGAAGAAGGTGTGCACCGAGCGCGGCACCGTGCCGATCGGCGCGTCGATGATCGAGATCACCAGCACCACGACGAAGATGCCGTGCGCCACCAGCGACAGCGAGGCCTCGTCGCAATGGCGGCGACGGCCGAGCGCGAGCAGCCCGACCGCAGTCAGCCCGACGAAGGCGAATGCCAGTTCTGGCCGCCCGTAGTACAGGTAGCACACGGTCCAGAAGGTGCCGAGTGTGGTGCACGAGACCCCGGCCAGGGTCAGGGTGCTGCGCATCTTGCGGCTGCGATTGCTGTCGCGGAACTTCAGGGAGACCCAGCTTTCGCCGTTGGAGGCGTGTTTTTCCGAATTCGCGACGCTTTTCATCGTCGCAGCGCCCGCCTATGCGCCGTCGTCGCTCGCACCGGAACGTCGGCGAAGCACGCGATCGAACACGTACGCGGCGCGCTGTGGAGAAGCGGGTAGGGGATGCGGCTTGCCGGTTGTTTCACGCCAGGAGGATCCGATCTGCCAGAACGCGTGCCATCGAGCCGGCCGCCGAGCCTTTGCTGAGAGCGAACGGGTTCACACTCCGGTGCCTGGCGGACAAAAGATCCGCTCGCCGTTTCAGCGCGGTGCACAGTAGCAGAAGCAAGCGTGCCGAAACGCTATCGAAAGGCGACGTTCCGGCTGCTCAGTTCACAGTTTCGTGCGAAAGGTGCGCGGCAAGCGGATTTTCAGTGCGCTGGTGCGTCATGCGAGGGCGTTGGCCGCTCCGCGCGGTCCGCGATGGTGGTGGTTGCGGACGGCGGCGACACCGTGGCGAGGGCCGTCGACTGTCTGCGAGACAGTCCTGCGTCAGGCCGGATCGGTCGCGCCAGCGAGCGTGTCGGGCAAGCCGAACAGGCGGCGTGCATTGGCCGTGGTCTGTGCGGCGATGGAGGCGGCAGGTGCGTCGCGCAGCTCGGCGATGGTGTCCAGCACCGTGCGCAGCCGCGCCGGTTCGTTGCGCTGTCCGCGGATCGACGCATCGGGCTGGTCCGGCGCATCGGTTTCCAGTAGCACCTGTTGCAACGGCACCGCGGCGGCCAGCCGGCGCAGGCGCTGCGCGCGCTCGTAGGTGACCGGCCCGCCGAGGCCGATCAGGAAATCCAGCGACTGCAACTGCGCGGCCTGTTCGGCGCTGCCGGCGAAACTGTGCACCACGCCACGCACGCGCCCGACCTTGCGGATCGCCAGGATCACCGCGTCCACCGCGCGCCTGGCGTGCACGATCACCGGCAGGTCGAACGCGCGCGCCAGCTGCAGTTGGCCGACGAAGTAACGCTGCTGCTCGGCTTCGTCCAATCCTTCGACGAAGAAATCCAGGCCGCACTCGCCGATGGCGCAGGGACGCTCGCGTTCGATCCACTCGCCGAGCAACGGCAGGTGCTCGGGACGATGCTGGTCCAGAAACAGCGGATGCATGCCATACGCGGGATACAGGCCGGGGGCGGCCGCGCAGACCGCGCGCAGCTTGGGCCAGGACGCCGCGGTCACCGCCGGCACCACCTGCGCCCGCACGCCCGCCGCCTGCGCGCGTGCGATCACCGCGGCGCGGTCCGGGTCGAACTCCTCCGCATCCAGGTGGCAGTGGCTGTCGATCAGTTGCATGGCGCTCAGCGGCGTACGCGCTGCGCGGTGGAGGTCAGCGGTTCGGTGGCCGGCGCCGGCGTGCGGGTCTTCCAGTTGGCCAGCAGCAGGGTGCCCAGGCCGAACACGATCTCGTCGATGAAGGGCACCGGATCGGGCAGCAGCACGCTCAGTACGAACAGGCCGGCGGTGATCTTGAACAGCGTCGGGTAGCGCAATTTGCCCGCCCAGCGCAGCAGCGGATAGACGATCGGATTGGGCATGGCACGTTCTCCGGGGCAGCGGTGGAAACGCTAACAGCCTCGATATGGCGACATTCCGGCGGCGTTACCAGCCGCGGCGCCGGCGCGTTGCTGAATAGGGAGCGGATTGGTTCAGCTTCCGCATGGTAATCACAGCACCGTAGACAACGCGGTCAGCCCGCAGGAGAGCACACATGAAAAGCACTACGACAACCGTTCTGGTCGCGGCTGGCGCCTTGCTGGTCGGCGGCGTGGCCACCGCGGCCTTCATGAACAATCGCGACAAACCCGTGGACGTCGCCAACAGCGACGTGCGCCCGGCCCTGGACAATACGCGCGGCGACAGCGCGCTGGACAACAGCGTCGGCGGCAAGCTGGAGTACGCCGACGTGGTGCGGGTCGACCCGATCACCCAGAAGCAGCAGCGCTACGCCGAGGTGATCGGCACCGAGCCGCTGCGCGAGACCTCCACCACCACGACGCCGCGCCAGGTGTGCAACGACGTGGTGGTGCAGGAGCGCCTGCCCGAGCGCGACGGCAACGTCGGCGGCACTGTGGTCGGCGCGCTGGTCGGCGGCCTGCTCGGCAACCAGGTCGGCCACGGCAATGGCCGCAAGGCCGCCACCGCGGCCGGCGCGGTGGCCGGCGGCTTCATCGGCAACCGCATCGACCAGAATCACGTCGGCGGCCGCGTGGTCGACCGCACCGAGCGCCAGTGCCACACCGAGAACAGCACGGCGCAGTCCTCGACCATCACCGGCTACAACGTGACCTACCGCAACGACGACGGCACCACCGGCACCATGCGCATGGACAGCAAGCCGGGCAACCGCATCGCCATGGGTTCGCAGGACGTGGTCAAGGGCTACGACGTGACCTACCGCTACGACGGCCAGGAAAAGACCGTGCGCATGGACGACCGCCCGAACAGCGACCGCTTGCCGGTGCTGGACGGCCGCCTGGTCACCCAGACCGCCTCGGCCGGCGACGTCGCCGTCAGCCAGCGCTGAGTCGCAGTTTGGATGCACCCCCGAAGGCCGGCGCTTGCGCCGGCCTTCGTCTATCTGGAGGCGGCGGCGCGGGCGGGGCCGATACAATGCGGTTTTCGCCGTGGACACCGCCATGCCCCTGCCTTGCGACGATCTGTTCGACGTAGCCGCGCTGCTCAGCGAGGAGGAGCGTGCGATCCAGCAGGCGGTGGCGCGCTTCGTCGATGCCAAGGTGCTGCCGGTGATCGGCGATGCCTTCGACCAGGCGCGGTTCCCGCGCGAACTGGTGCCGGAACTGGCGCAACTGGGACTGCTCGGCGCCAGCCTGCCGCCCGGGCAGGGCGGCGGCGGCCTCAACGCGGTCTGCTACGGCCTGATCTGCCAGGAACTGGAGCGCGGCGACAGCGGCCTGCGCAGCTTCGTCAGCGTGCAATCCTCGCTGTGCATGTATCCGATCCACGCCTACGGCAGCGAGGCGCAACGCCAGCGCTGGCTGCCGGCGATGGCCGCCGGCACCGCGATCGGCTGCTTCGGCCTGACCGAGTCCCAGGGCGGCTCCGACCCGGCGGCGATGCAGACCCGCGCGGTGCGCGACGGCGACGGCTGGCGCCTGAGCGGCAGCAAGATGTGGATCACCAACGGCAGCATCGCCGACGTGGCGATCGTGTGGGCGCAGACCGAGGACGGCATCCAGGGCTTCCTGGTCGAGGCGGGCACGCCGGGCTTCGGCACCCAGGACATCGCGCACAAGATGAGCCTGCGCGCCTCGGTGACCTCGGCGCTGTTCTTCGATGAGGTGCGCCTGCCCGACAGCCAGCGCCTGCCTGGGGTGCGCGGGCTGAAAGGACCGCTGGGCTGCCTGACCCAGGCCCGCTACGGCATCAGCTGGGGCGCGATCGGCGCGGCCATCGCCTGCCTGCGCGAGGCGCTGGCCTACGCTGGCGAGCGCATGCTGTTCGGGCGGCCGCTGGCGGCGACCCAGAGCGCGCAGATCAAGCTCGCCGACATGGCGCGGCGCATCGCCACCGCGCAGTTGCTGGCGCTGCAACTGGGCCGGCTCAAGGATGCCGGCACGCTGCAGCCGGCGCAGGTGTCGCTGGCCAAGTGGAACAACGTGCGCATGGCCCTGGACATCGCCCGCGAGTGCCGCGACCTGCTGGGCGGTGCCGGCATCACCACCGACTACGGCGCGATCCGGCATGCGCTGAACCTGGAATCGGTGATCACCTACGAGGGTACCGAGACCGTGCACCAACTGGTGGTCGGCCGCGAGCTGACCGGCATCAATGCGTTTTGAACCCATGGCCCGCGCGCGGCGCGGGCCCTTTTTGCAGGAGAACCGAGGATGAGTGTCTTCGATGTGCGCGTGGAAACCGAGCGCCTGTTGCTGCGGCCGCCGACCGCCGAGGATTTCGCGGCGTTCTGCGCATTTTCCGCCGATGCGCAGACCATGCATCACCTCGGCGGCGTGCAGGCGCCGTCAGTCGTCTGGCGCGGCCTGGCGACGATGGTCGGCAGCTGGCAGTTGCAGGGCTTTGCGATGTTCTCGGTGATCGAAAAGCGCAGCGGGCAATGGATCGGCCGGGTCGGTCCCTGGCAGCCGCACGGCTGGCCGGGCACGGAGGTCGGTTGGGGCATCGCGCGTGCGTACTGGGGCCATGGCTATGCGCCGGAGGCGGCCGCGGCGTCGATCGACTGGGCGTTCGCGCAGTTGGGCTGGAGCGAGGTGATCCATGTGATCGCACCGGACAACGCCAACTCCAAGGCGGTGGCGAGTAAGCTCGGTTCGCAGTATCTGCGTCCCGGGCAATTGCCGGAGCCGCTGCCGCAGGAGCCGATCGAGGTTTGGGGCCAGTCGCGCGCGCAATGGCAGGCGCGGCGCTGACCCGCGGCCGCGGCGGAGCGTCGTCCGGGGGCCGAGGCCCCGCTCTTGCGAATCCCCATTCCCGACTCCCCAATCCCGATCCCGCAAGCAAGGAGCGGCGCATGGCATCCGAACGCTTCCCCCTGACCGTGTACGGCATGGCGCTGTCCGGCAATTGCTACAAGGTGCGACTGTTGCTGGAGCAGCTCGGCTGCGCCTACCGTTGGGTGGAGATCGACAGCGCCAACGGCCAGACCCGCACCCCGGCGTTCCTGGCCAGGAATCCCAACGGCAAGGTGCCGCTGCTGGAGCGCGAGGACGGGCGCGTGCTGGCCGAATCCAATGCCATCCTGTGCTGGCTGGCCGAGGGCACCGCGTATCTGCCCGCCGATTCCTGGCAGCGCGCGCAGGCGCTGAGCTGGCTGTTCTTCGAGCAGTACAGCCACGAACCCTACGTGGCGGTGGCGCGCTTCGTCTGCGGCTGGACGCCGCCCGACTCGCCGCGCCGCGCGGAGTTGCCGCGCCTGCGCGAGGGCGCGATGCGGGCGCTGGCGGTGATGGAGCAGCACCTGCAGACGCAGGCCTGGTTCACCGGCCCGGCCTACGGCATCGCCGACATCGCGCTGTTCGCCTACACCCACTGCGCCGGCGATGCCGGCATCGTGCTGGCGCACTATCCGGCGCTGTGCGACTGGCTGCAGCGGGTGCGCGCGACGCCGGGTTTCGTGGCGCTGCCGGAGTTGCCGGACGACGTGCGCGCGCGTCTGGCGCTGAGCGGAACGCAGGCGGCGTTCACCTGACTGCCGCGCGCCGGCGGCTAGCCTGCAGGTCCATTCGGTCAGGAGCAATGCCATGAGCCAGTACCGCATCGCCGTCTTCGTCGGCAGCCTGCGCAAGGAGTCGTTCAACCGGCGCCTGGCGCACGCGCTGGAGCGACTCGCCGGTGACCGTGCCAGTTTCGAGTACGTCGAGATCGGCGACCTGCCGCTGTACAACCAGGACCACGACCACGACTACCCGGCGCAGGGCCGGCGCCTGAAGACGCAGGTCAGCAACGCCGACGCGGTGCTGTTCGTGACCCCCGAATACAACCGCTCCATCCCCGGCGTGCTCAAGAACGCCATCGACCTGGGCTCGCGGCCGTACGGCGACAGCGCCTTCGCCGGCAAGCCGGCGGCGGTGTGCGGGACCTCGCCGGGGGCGATCGGCACGGCGATGGCGCAGCAGCACCTGCGCAACGTACTGGCCTATCTGGACATGCCGGTGTTGGGCCAGCCGGAGATCTTTCTGCAGTTCAAGGAAGGCCTGATCGCCGAGGACGGCACCATCGACGACGAGCGCACGCGCAAATTCCTCGCCGGCTTCGTCGACAAGTTCGTTGCCTGGATCGACGAACTGCAGGCCTGAGCGCTGCCGCGGCATGTGCCGTCGGTGGCGCACGGGTAGGGCGAGCCTTGTGCGGTGGGGCATCGGCGAGGTTCTCAACCGCTTGTCCCCAGACTTGTCCCCAGCCCTGGCGAGCGGGCGGCGACGCGCGCGGCGTCGCTCGGGCAGGCGTCTCGGGAAACGCCCTAGCCGCAGCCCGGCGCGGCGACTAAAATCGGCGCCCGGGCCGCGGTGAGGCCGCGCCCGGCGCCCGCGCCCCACAGAGAAGACCCAGCCTATGTCCGCCCGTCCCGGCTACCGCAGCGATCGCAAGAGCGAACGCAGCGAACGCAGCGAGCCGCGTCTCGACCAGTTGCGCGTGCCGCCGCACTCGACCGAGGCCGAACAGGCCGTGCTCGGCGGCCTGATGCTGGCGCCTGATGCCTATGACCGGGTCAACGATCAGCTCACCGACAACGATTTCTATCGGCGTGATCACCAACTGATCTATCGCGCGATCCGCGAGCTGGCCGAGAAGGGGCGCCCGTTCGACGCGGTGACCCTGGGCGAATGGTTCGAATCGCAAGGCAAGCTGGAGATGGTTGGCGACGGCGCCTACCTGATCGAACTGGCCAGCACCACGCCCTCGGCGGCCAACATCGTCGCCTATGCGGAAATCGTCCGCGACAAGGCGGTGCTGCGGCAGTTGATCGAGGTCGGCACCACCATCGTCAACGACGGCTTCCAGCCGGAAGGGCGCGAGAGTTCCGAACTGCTGGCGTCGGCGGAAAAGGCCGTGTTCCAGATCGCCGAGGCCGGCGCGCGCGGACGCAGCGACTTCGTGGCGATGCCCGGCGCGTTGAAGGACGCGTTCGAGGAGCTGCGCAACCGCTTCGAGAACGGCGGCAACATCACCGGCCTGCCGACCGGCTACAACGACTTCGACGCGATGACCGCCGGCCTGCAGCCGACCGACCTGATCATCCTCGCCGCGCGCCCGGCGATGGGCAAGACCACCTTCGCGCTGAACATCGCCGAGTACGCGGCGATCAAGTCGAAGAAGGCGGTGGCGGTGTTCTCGATGGAAATGTCCGCCTCGCAGCTGGCGATGCGCCTGATTTCCTCCAACGGCCGCATCAATGCGCAGCGCCTGCGTACCGGCCAGCTCGAGGACGAGGACTGGGCGCGGGTCACCGGCGCGATCAAGATGCTCAAGGAGACCAAGATCTTCATCGACGACACGCCGGGCGTGTCGCCGGAAGTGCTGCGTTCCAAGGCGCGCCGGCTCAAGCGCGAACACGACCTGGGCCTGATCGTGATCGACTACCTGCAGCTGATGTCGGTGCCCGGCAACAGCGAGAACCGCGCCACCGAGATTTCGGAGATCTCGCGCTCGCTCAAGGGCCTGGCCAAGGAGCTGGGGGTGCCGGTGATCGCGCTGTCGCAGCTCAACCGCTCGCTGGAAACGCGCACCGACAAGCGCCCGGTGATGGCCGACCTGCGCGAATCGGGCGCGATCGAGCAGGACGCGGACATGATCGTGTTCATCTACCGCGACGACTACTACAACAAGGAAAATTCGCCGGACAAGGGCCTGGCCGAAATCATCATCGGCAAGCACCGCGGCGGCCCGACCGGGTCGTGCAAGCTCAAGTTCTTCGGCGAATACACCCGCTTCGACAATCTCGCCCACGATTCGGTGGGTGCGTTCGAGTAAGCCCGCGCGCTGCACGCAGTCCACCTGGCGAGCGCGGCACCCGCAACGTTCCGGGCGCCGGCTCGGTGGCGTGACGCGACGATCAGTAGGGAATCTCGATCTCGGCGTTGCTGGTGGCGTCGTAGGTGTTGGCGCCGTACTCGGCGTGGTGGGTGCACACCACGGTGATCTTGCGGTAGATCCCGTAGACGAAGTTGGACGTGAAGTGCACGTCCACCAGTGCACCGTTGCCTTCCTCGTCGTAATCGGTGGTGTAGCCGTTGCCGAACGGGTCGTAGGCGTTGCAGCGCACGTTGATGTAGCGGGCGTCGACGCGATCGTTGTTGGCGTTGGCGAAGCGCGAGTAGGCGCGGATCTTCAGGCGCTTGCCGCCGGCGGGGCGGTTGTCGGACTCGTAGCCCTGGTTCTGGATCACGCCCTGCAGCGTGTAGACCGGCGTGCTGCCGCCGCCGCTGCCCGGCGGTTGGTAGCCGCAGGAGCCCGGGCCTTCCTCGATCTCGGTACTGCAGGCCATCGCCAGCGGGGCGGCGAGGCTCAGTGCCAGGGTGAGGGCGGCTTTTGCGATGCGCTTGTCCATGGGTGTTGCTCTCCTGAGGTCATTGCGGATGTCGGCGATGGGCATGGCCGTGCTGCGCCGTTCGCTGCCCGCAGCGCGTCCGCGGCCCTGGCGATGCAGGTCCGGGCGCGCGGGCGGTTCGGGGCGCACGCAACCGCGCCCGCCGGCCGTGGTGGCCGTGAGGTCGCAGAGGCGATGGCGGATGTTCCCCGTGCGCGCGAAACGGCCGTGGCCATGTCGTGCGCGGTGCAGCGAAAGCACGGATGACGTCCTTCCCCGAACGTCATCCGACAGTAGCGGTCGCGGCGCCGCTTCGACATGACGGCGCCCGCCTCGGCGTTATAGCAGGGCAGGCGAGGCGCACGAGCGCGGCGTGTGGCGATGTCTACGAAATCCTGTCAGTGCGCACTCGCCGGGCCAGCACCGGCACCGCCACCGGCAGCGTCCAAGCGCGTGCGGTTCGCGTCGCGGCATGCTCACCTGGCCGCTGCACGCGATTCGTATCATGGCGCGTCCTTCGCTGCGTCCCCTCGCATGAGCTACGCCATCGTCTGGTTCCGGCGCGACCTGCGCCTGCACGATCAACCCGCCTTGCAGGCTGCGCTGGATGCCGGGCACACGCCGGTGCCGGTGTATCTGCACAGCCCGGAGGACGAGGGTGCCTGGGCCGCAGGCGCGGCCTCGCGTCGCTGGCTGCAGCGCTCGCTGGCGGCACTGGACGCGCAGCTGCGCGAACGCGGTTCGCGCCTGATCCTGCGCCAGGGCCCGGCCGAAACCGCATTGCGCCAGGTGATCGCCGAGTGCGGCGCCGTAGCGGTGTACTGGAACCGCCGCTACGAGCCGGCCACGCAGCCGCGCGATGCGCGGCTCAAGCGCGAACTGCGCGAGCAGGGCCTGGAGGTGCACAGCCACAACAGCGCGCTGCTGTTCGAACCCTGGCAACTGGCGACGCAGCAGGGCGGCCCGTACAAGGTGTTCACCCCGTTCTGGCGCAGCGCCTTGAGCCATTGGCAGGTGCCGGCCCTGCAGCCTGCGCCGAAGACGTTGCCGTCGCTGCCCGCGGAGCTGGAGAGTCTGTCACTTGAGCGGCTCGGCCTGGCGCCGGCACTGGACTGGGATCGCGGCTTCTGGGAAGTCTGGCAGCCGGGCGAGGCGGGCGCGCACGAGGCGCTGGACGTGTTCGTCGATGGCGCGCTGCGCGACTACCTCGCCGGCCGCGACCGCCCCGACCAGGTCGGCACCTCGCGGCTGTCGCCGCACCTGCATTTCGGCGAGATCGCGCCGTGGCGCATCGTTGCGACCCTGGAGCAGCAGCGCCGCGCCGCCACCGCCGCGGCGATCGACGGCTACATCCGCCAGCTCGGCTGGCGCGACTTCGCCCACCACCTGCTGCACCATTTTCCGGAGACACCCGAGCGCAATCTCAATCCGCGCTTCGACCGTTTTCGCTGGGCCAAACCCGATGCGGAGACATTGCAGGCCTGGCAGCGCGGACGCACCGGCGTGCCGATCGTCGATGCCGGCCTGCGCGAGTTGTGGCACACCGGCTGGATGCACAACCGCGTGCGCATGATCGTCGCCAGCTACCTGTGCAAGCACCTGCGCGTGCATTGGTCCGAGGGCGCGCGCTGGTTCTGGGACACCCTGGTCGATGCCGACCTGGCCAACAACACCCTGGGCTGGCAGTGGGTGGCCGGCACCGGCGCCGATGCCGCGCCGTATTTCCGCGTGTTCAATCCGGTGACGCAGGCGCAGAAGTTCGATCCGAAGGGCGAGTACATCGCGCGCTGGGTGCCGGAACTGGCGGCGCTGCCGGTGGCCGACCGCTTCGCCCCGTGGCAGGCGCCGCAGCGGCTGGCGCACGCTGCGCCGCAGTATCCGCTGCAGCCGATCGTGGACCTGGCGGCCGGCCGCGATGCGGCATTGGCCGCCTACCGCCAGACTGCCGCCAGCTGAGCACCGCGCCGTGTTGCGCGGCGCAGCACGGCTGCACGCGCGATTGACGCCCTTCGCGGGGCCATGATTCACTCCGGGCTCGGACAGGAGCCCGCATGGCCACCAGCTCAGCTCGCCGCAAGCCGCAGCGCGAACCGATGTCGCGCGTGGACACCGCCTGGTTGCGGATGGACCGGCCGACCAACCCGATGATGATCACCGGCGTGCTGATGTTCGACGAGCCGCTGACCTTGCCTGCGCTCAAGCAGCTGGTGCGCAAGCGCTTCCTGGCCTTCCCGCGGTTCCTGCAGAAGCCGGTGGAAACCGCCACCGGCGCCTACTGGCAGCGCGACGACGATTTCGACCTGGACTGGCACGTGCGCCTGTCGGCCTTGCCCGGGCGCGGCCAGAAGAAGGCACTGGAGCGCTTCGCCGGGCAGATGGCGTCCACGCCCTTGGACAAGACCAAGCCGCTGTGGCAGTTCCACCTGATCGAACGCTACGAAGGCGGCTCGGCGCTGGTGGCGCGCATCCACCACAGCTATGCCGATGGCATCGCCCTGGTGCAGGTGCTGCTGTCGCTGACCGATACCCAGCGCACCCCGGAGCCGTCGGCGCAGCTCGAGCGCGCCTGGCTCAAGGACGACGGCAAGGAAGTCGTGCGTCGCGTCGGCGCGGTCGACCGCTATCTCAAGCTCGGCGGGCGCATGCTCGACAAGGGCCGGGCCATGGCGCAGGACCCGAACCTGCCGCAGATGCTGGCGCGCGAAGGCGGGCTGATCGGCCGCGAGCTGGTCAATGCCTTGCTGCTGGCCGACGATCCGCCGACGCTGCTGCGCGGGCGCCTGGGCGTCAGCAAGCGCGTGGCCTGGGCCGAGCCGCTGGACCTGGACGAGGTCAAGTCGGTCGGTCGCGCCTGCGACTGCACGGTCAACGACGTGCTGATGGCGACCATGGCCGGCGCCCTGCGCGACTACATGCTCGAACGCGGCGAACGCCTGGACGGGGTGACCCTGCGCGCCACCGTGCCGGTCAACCTGCGGCCGCTGGAGCACGCGCGCAAGCTCGGCAACCACTTCGGCCTGGTGTTCCTGGACCTTCCGGTGGGCGAGGCCAATCCGGTGCGGCGCCTGCAGTGCGTGGCCGCGTCGATGCAGCAGCTCAAGCAGTCGCGCCAGGCGATGGTGGTGTTCGGCCTGCTGGCGGCGGTGGGCATGGCGCCGGCGGCGCTGCAGTCGGCGGCGCTGGACCTGTTCAGCCGCAAGGCCACCACCGTGGCGACCAACGTGCCGGGGCCGCAGCAGCCGCTGTACCTGGCCGGCAGCCGCGTGCGCGAGATGATGTTCTGGGTGCCGCAGACCGGTTCGATCGGCGTGGGCGTGTCGATCATGAGCTACAACCACCGCGTGCACTTCGGCCTGATCGGCGATGCGCGGCTGATTCCCGATCCGGATGCGGTGATGCGCCGGGTCGGTGCCGAATTCGAGAAGCTGCTGTACCTGGCGCTGATGGGCGATTGGGAGCAGCCGCTGCGCGCGGCCGACGCCGAAGACCTGCTGCCGTCTTCCTGAACCGGGCGCATCGCGCGCCGGGCTGCGTTCATCCGCGCCTCGCGTACCGCTGTTTATGCTGCGGCCACGTCAAACCAGGTTCGGGAGAGAACACGATGAAAACGACCGCCCTTCGCGGCATGTCCGTGGCCCTGGCCAGTGCGCTGGTGCTGTCCGCCTGCGCCACCGGCGGCTCCTACGTGCAGCGCGACCAGTACGGCAATCCCACCGAGCAGCAGAACCGCACCGGCCGCGGCGCGCTGATCGGCACCGCGGTCGGCGTCGCCGCCGGCCTGCTCAGCGGCAGCAGCGCCACCGAGCGCCGCCAGCACGCGATGATCGGCGCCGGCATCGGCGCGCTCAGCGGCGCGGCGATCGGCAACTACCAGGATCGGCAGGAGCGCGCGCTGCGCGAGCGCACCGCCAACACCGGCATCGACGTGCGCCGCGACGGTGACAACATCACCCTTAACCTGCCCGACGGCATCACCTTCGACTTCAACCAGTCCACGCTCAAGCCGCAGTTCTATTCGGCGCTCAACGGCGTGGCCCAGACCCTGGGCGAATACAACCAGACCATGATCGAAGTGGTCGGGCATACCGACAGCATCGGCAGCGATGCGGTCAACCAGCGCCTGTCCGAACAGCGCGCGTCCTCGGTCGCCGCCTATCTGACCGCGCAGGGCGTGCAGCCCGAGCGTATCCAGACGCTGGGCGCCGGCAAGAAGTATCCGATCGCCGACAACAGCACCGAGGCCGGCCGCGCGCAGAACCGCCGCGTGGAAATCCGCGTGGTCCCGCTGCGCTCCTCCGCCGGCTGACCGATCCGGCGACGGCAACAACGAACGGGCCGCATTGCGGCCCGTTCGCGTTTCTGCGCTGCTGCTGCGACGCGTCGCGCGCGGCGCGGCTCAGACCAGCGCCGCGTCCTCTTCGTCCTCGGCTTCCGTCTCCAGTGCCGCGTCCGTCGGCACCGGTGCGGCGGCCACGCGCGGCAGGCTGGGCAGCGACTGCGTGTTCATCGCCACGCCGCTGCACAGGGTGAACTCGGCGCCGTCCTCGGCCTGCTGCGTGGCCAGCTTGGCCGGGCACTGCGCCATCATGTAGCTGACGTCGAAGTTGAGCTTGTCGACCAGGAAGTCGACGAAGGCGCGCACCTTCGGCGAGAGCATGCGTCCGCCCGGGAACACCGCGTTGAAGTCCAGGTCCGGCCCGACCCAGCCGCCGAGCACGCGCCGCGCCTTGCCGGCCTCGATCAACGGCTTGATCGTCGCATCGCTGGCCAGCACCAGGCCTTCGCCGCAGACCAGCCCGCCGATCAGCGCCGCCGAATCGTTGGCCAGCAGGATCGGCTGGACCAGGAACTCGCCGCTCTGCTTGCCGTTGCGCAGCGGCCAGCACAGCCGGCTGCCACCGCCGCGGCCGGTGCTCAGCGCCAGCGTGCGGTGGTGCTGCAGGTCGTCCGGATGCAGCGGTTCGCCGTGGCGCTCGATGTAGTAGGGGCTGGCGAAGACTTGGGTGCGGAAGGTGGCGAGCTTGCGCGCGACCATGGTCGAATCCGGCAGCGTGCCCATGTGCAGGGCCACGTCCACGCCTTCGGCGATCGGGTCGACCTTGTCGCTGGTCATGATCATTTCCAGCCGCACTTCCGGGTGCTGGCGGTGGAACTCGCCCAGGATCGGCGCCACCCAGGAGATGCCGGCCGAGTAGGGCACGCTGAAACGCAGCCAGCCGCGCGGGCCGGCCTGCAGTTGGCCCACCGCGCTCTCGGCTTCCTCCAGTTCGCGGGCGATGCGCTGGCAATGCTCGTGGTAGACCGCGCCGGCCTCGGTCAGCCCGAGCCGGCGCGTGGTCCGGTGCAGCAGGCGCGCGCCCAGCCGCGCCTCCAGGTCCTGCACCTTGCGGCTGACGGTGGTCTTGGGCAGGCCGAGGGCATTGGCCGCGGCGATGAAGCTGCCTTGCTCGACCACCTTGACGAAGATCAGGGTGTCGTTCAGATCGTGGCTCATGACGGTTCCTTGAGGTGGAGACGATTGGACCGGTAGCGGGACGATTATTCCCCTTAATTCGGACTAATCAAGTGCGGCTTTGGCGCCTAATTTGTCCGCATTCGCCATCACCGACGGTCTTTGCCCATGTCGATGCGCACTCTGTTCCAGTTTTTCGCCTGCCCCGATCGCCAGCCGCGGCGCCGTTCTGCACCGGTGGCGCCGGCGCAATCCCTTTACCCGAAAGCGTTTCGCGAGTTCACCCCGCCACCGCGGCGGCAGGGCGGCAGCAGTCTACGCCTGGGTGCGTCCGGCACCGACCGCCTGGGTCGAATCGCGATTGTCCCGTCCGCGGGAGGAAAAGTCCCGTGAGCGGGATGTTGGCCCCCGAGGTCCTGGTCCTCGGCGGCAGCGGCACGGTCGGCCAGGGTGTGGTACAGGCGCTGCTGGAGGCGGGCAGCCCGGTGCTGGCAGTGGCGCGCGACCGCGCCCGCCTGGCCGAACTGCGCGATCGCCACCGCGACGAACCCGGCCTGGACGTGCTGTGCGGCTCGGTCGGCACCGACGCCGCCGCCGCGGCCCTGGTGGCCGAGATCGCACAGCGGCCGCGGCCGCTGGCGGCGGTGGTCGCCGCCCTGGGCAGTCCGCTGCGGCCGGGGCGTCTGCTGGAGCGGCCGCTGGGCGCGCTGCGCCGGCGCCTGGATGCCGACCTGCTGCCGCATCTGGCTGCGGCCCGGCATCTGCTGCCGTTGCTGGCGCAGCACGAGCGCGGCGCCCGTTACGTATTGCTCGGCAGCCCCTGCGCGCTGCGCGCCTGGTCCGGGCATGGCGACAGTTCGGTGGCGGCGGCGGCGATCCGCATGCTCGCCCAGGTGCTGCACGAAGAAGCCAAGCCGCTGGGCGTGCACGTGCACCTGCTGTCGCTGTCCGAGCCGGTGTGCCGCAGCGACGATGCCATCGGCGAGTGCCCGGACTGGTTCACCACCCTCGGCGTTGGCCGCGCCGTGGTTCACCTGCTCGCCGATCCGCAGCGACCGGACCGCGCCCTGGTCGAGATCGACCGCCGCCACGTCGCCCGCCCGCGCAGCGCCCTGCTCAACGCCTTGCCGTTCTCCTTCTCCACCCACGAGGTCTCTCCATGAATCCGATTCCGATGCCGTCGCGCCTGCTGCCGGGCGCCCTGCGCCCGCTGGCGGTGGCGCTGCTGGTCGCCACGCTCGCCGCCTGTGGCGGCAAGGCCAACGAACAGGGCGCGCCGCCGCCGCCGAGCGTGGGCGTGGCGCCCGCACTGCAGAAGCAGATCAGTCAGTGGGACGAGTTCAGCGGCCGCGTCGAAGCGGTCGAGCACGTCGACCTGCGGCCGCGCGTGTCCGGCTACATCGACAAGGTCAACTATGTCGAAGGGCAGGAGGTGAAGAAGGGCGATGTGCTGTTCACCATCGATGCGCGCAGCTACCGTGCCGAACTGGCGCGCGCCGAGGCCGACCTGGCGCGCGCACGCACCCAGGCCAAGCTCAGCGCCAGTGAGGCCGCGCGTGCCAAGACCCTGTCCGAACAGCAGGCCATCTCCACCGAGAGCTGGGAACAGAAGCGCGCCGCCGCCGAGCAGGCGCAGGCCGACGTGCTGGCCGCGCAGGCGGCGGTGGACACCGCACGTTTGAACCTGGAATGGACCCAGGTACGTGCGCCGATCGCCGGCCGCGCCGGCCGCGCCATGGTCACCGCCGGCAACCTGGTCAGCGCCGGCGACAGCGCCAGCGTGCTGACCACGCTGGTGTCGCTGGACAAGGTGCACGTGTACTTCGACGCCGACGAAGGCACCTTCCTGCGCTATGCGCAGATGGCGCGCGACGGCCAGCGCCCGAGCGAGCGCGACGGCAGCCTGCCGGTGCAGGTCGGCCTGGTCGGTGAGGACGGCTATCCGCATGCCGGCAAGGTCGATTTCCTCGACAACCAGCTGGTACGCAGCACCGGCACCATCCACGTGCGCGCGTTGCTGGACAACGCCGATCGCCGCTTCACTCCCGGCCTGTTCGCGCGGGTGCGGCTGCTCGGCAGCGGCCGCTTCGATGCGGTGCTGATCGACGACCGCGCGGTGCTCACCGACCAGGACCGCAAGTACGTGTACGTGGTCGACAAGGACGGCAAGGCGCAGCGGCGCGACGTGCAGCTCGGCCGCAGCGCCGATGGCCTGCGCATCGTGACCAACGGGTTGTCCGCCGGCGACAAGGTCATCGTCGACGGCGTGCAGAAGGTGTTCATGCCCGGCATGCCGGTGCAGGCCAAGCCGATCGCGCAGACCACGTCGCCGGCCGCACCGCACCAGGCCGTCGCCCTCGACTGAGTCGCGGGCGCCGACGCAGCACCTGCCGGGTCGTTACGTATCGGCCGCGCCCGCCGGGCCAGTGATGGCCCGGCACCGCCACCGGCATGCCTGCGTCCGCGCCCGGTCCCCCGTTTCATCCGTTTCCAGGACCACCACCCATGGACTTTTCCAGATTCTTCATCGACCGGCCGATCTTCGCCGCCGTGCTGTCGATCGTCATCTTCGCCGCGGGCCTGATCGCCATCCCGCTGCTGCCCATCGGCGAATACCCGGACGTGGTGCCGCCCTCGGTGGTGGTGCGCACGGTGTATCCGGGCGCCAACCCCAAGGTCATCGCCGAGACCGTCGCCACGCCGCTGGAGGAAGCGATCAACGGCGTGGAGAACATGATGTACATCAAGTCGGTCGCCGGCTCCGACGGCGTGCTGCAGATGACCGTGACCTTCCGCCCGGGCACCGATCCGGACGATGCCGCGGTCAAGGTGCAGAACCGCGTGGCGCAGGCGCAGGCGCGCCTGCCCGAGGACGTGCGCCGGCAGGGGGTGACCACGCAGAAGCAGTCGCCCACCTTCCTGATGGTGGTGCACCTGACCTCGCCCAAGGGCAAGTACGACACGCTGTACCTGCGCAACTACGCACGCCTGCACGTCAAGGATGCGCTGGCGCGGATCCAGGGCGTGGGCGATGCGCAGGTGTTCGGCGGTGGCGACTATGCGATGCGCGCCTGGCTGGACCCGGAGCGGGTGGCCGCGCGCGGGCTCACCGCCAGCGACGTGGTCGCGGCGATGCGCGAGCAGAACGTGCAGGTTTCCGCCGGCCAGCTCGGCGCCGAGCCGATGCCGGAGAGCAAGTTCCTGACCCTGATCAATGCCCAGGGCCGCCTGCGCACCGAACAGGAGTTCGGCGACATCGTGCTCAAGGTCGGTGCGGACGGCCAGACCGTGCGCCTGTCCGACGTCGCGCGCCTGCAGCTGGGCGCCGGCGACTACACCCTGCGCGCACAGCTGGACGGCAAGAACGCGGTCGGCATCGGCATCTTCCAGGCGCCGGGCGCCAATGCGCTGCAGATCCGCGACCAGGTCATCGCCAAGATGGACGAGCTGACCAAGCAGTTCCCCGACGACGTGAAGTACGAAGCGGTGTACGACACCACCATCTTCGTGCGCGACTCGATCAGTGCGGTGGTGCACACCCTGCTGGAGGCGGTGCTGCTGGTGGTGCTGGTGGTGATCCTGTTCCTGCAGACCTGGCGCGCCTCGATCATTCCGTTGATCGCGGTGCCGGTGTCGGTGGTCGGCACCTTTGCCGCGCTGTACCTGCTGGGCTTCTCGATCAACACGCTGACCCTGTTCGGGCTGGTGCTGGCGATCGGCATCGTGGTCGACGATGCGATCGTGGTGGTGGAGAACGTGGAGCGCAACATCGAGGAGGGGCTGACCCCGCTGGCGGCCGCGCACCAGGCCATGCGCGAGGTGTCCGGGCCGATCATCGCGATCGCGCTGGTGCTGTGCGCGGTGTTCGTGCCGATGGCGTTCCTGTCCGGGGTGACCGGGCAGTTCTACAAGCAGTTCGCGGTGACCATCGCCATTTCGACGGTGATCTCGGCGATCAACTCGCTGACCCTGTCGCCGGCGCTGGCCGCGCGCCTGCTGCAAGCCCATGACGCGCCCAAGGACCGCCTGTCGCGCGGCATGGAGCGGCTGTTCGGCGGCTGGCTGTTCCGCCCCTTCAACCGTTTCTTCAACCGCAGCTCCGACCGCTACCAGGGCGCGGTGTCGCGCATCCTCGGCCGCCGCGGCGCGGTGTTCGCGGTGTACGTGGCGCTGCTGCTGGTCACCGGGCTGATGTTCAAGGCGGTGCCGGGCGGCTTCATCCCGACCCAGGACAAGATGTACCTGATCGCCGGCGTCAAGCTGCCGGAAGGCGCCTCGATCGAGCGCACCGACGCGATGCTGCGCAAGGTCGCCACCATCGCCATGCAGACCGACGGCGTGGCCCATGCGATCTCGTTCCCCGGCCTCAACGCGCTGCAGTTCACCAACACGCCCAACACCGGCGTGGTGTTCCTGCCGCTGAAGCCGTTCGCCGAGCGCCACCGCAGCGCGCTGGAGATCAATGCCGAGATCAACCAGCGCATCTCGCAGCTGGGCGAGGGCATGTCGTTCGCCTTCATGCCGCCGCCGATCCTCGGCCTGGGCAACGGCAACGGCTACCAGCTGTTCATCGAGGACCGCGCCAACCTCGGCTACGGCGCGCTGCAGAACGCGGTCAGCGCCATGCAGGGCGCGGTGGCGCAGACCCCGGGCATGAGCTTCCCGATCGGCACCTACCAGGCCAACGTGCCGCAGCTCGATGCCGAGGTCGACCGGGTCAAGGCCAAGGCCCAGGGCGTGGCCCTGACCGATCTGTTCGACACCTTGCAGACCTACCTGGGCTCGACCTACGTCAACGACTTCAACCAGTTCGGCCGCACCTGGCAGGTGATCGCCCAGGCCGATGCGCCGTTCCGCGAGAGCGTGGAGGACATCGCCCGGCTGCGCACCCGCAACGCCCAGGGCGAGATGGTGCCGATCGGCTCGATGGTGACGATCAAGCAGACCTACGGCCCGGATCCGGTGCTGCGCTACAACGGCTATCCGGCCGCCGACCTGGCCGGCGAAGCGGATGCGCGATCGCTGTCCTCGGCCGAGGCGATGGCCAAGATCACCCAGATCGCCAAGCAGGTGCTGCCCAACGGCATGGAGATCGAGTGGACCGACCTGAGCTACCAGCAGGCCACCCAGGGCAATGCGGCGCTGGTGGTGTTCCCGCTGGCGGTGCTGCTGGCGTTCCTGGTGCTGGCCGCGCTGTACGAGAGCTGGACGCTGCCGCTGGCGGTGATCCTGATCGTACCGATGACGCTGCTGTCGGCGCTGTTCGGGGTGTGGCTGAGCGGCGGCGACAACAACGTGTTCGTGCAGGTCGGTCTGGTGGTGCTGATGGGCCTGGCGTGCAAGAACGCGATCCTGATCGTCGAGTTCGCCCGCGAACTGGAACTGCAGGGCAAGGGCATCGTCGAGTCGGCGCTGCAGGCCTGCCGCCTGCGCCTGCGTCCGATCGTGATGACCTCCATCGCCTTCATCGCCGGCACGGTGCCGCTGGTGTTCTCGCATGGTGCGGGCGCGGAAGTGCGCTCTGCCACCGGCATCACCGTGTTCGCCGGCATGCTGGGCGTGACCCTGTTCGGTCTGTTCCTCACCCCCGTGTTCTATGTCGCCCTGCGCAAGCTGGCCGGGCGGCCGCTGGTCTCGCATGCGCCGGCCCACGCCGACGCGCCCGCGCACCGCTGATTCCTACCTTTCCTCACCCTACTCAGGAGTTTCGCAATGAACGCAGCACACAAGATCGCCCTGGTCACCGGCGCCACCCGCGGCATCGGCCTGCACACCGTGCGGCAACTGGCCGAGGCCGGCGTGCACACCCTGCTGGCCGGGCGCGATGCCACCCGTGCTAGCGCCGCGGCGCTGGAACTGCAGGGCGAAGGCCTGCCGGTCGAGCCGCTGACCCTGGACGTCACCGACGCCGCCAGCATCGCCGCCGCGGTGGAGACGGTGCGCGCCCGCCATGGGCGGCTGGACATCCTGGTCAACAACGCCGGCATCCTGCGCGACGACCTGCGCCTGAGCGTGTCGCAGCAGCCCCTGGAGACCTGGCGCGAGACCTTCGACACCAACCTGTTCGGCCTGATCGCGGTCACCCAGGCCTTCCTGCCGCTGCTGCGCGAAGCGCCGGCCGCGCGCATCGTCAACGTCTCCAGCCTGCTCGGCTCGCTCGCGCTGCACAGCCAGCCGGGCTCGCCGATCTACGACTTCAAGGTGCCGGCCTACAACGTCTCCAAGAGCGCCGTGAATGCCTGGACCATCCAGTTGGCCTACGAACTGCGCGAGACCCCGATCAAGGTCAACACCATCCACCCCGGCTACGTGAAGACCGACATGAACTCGGGCGAGGGCGAACTGGAAGTGGCCGACGGCGCGCGCAGCAGCGTGATGATGGCGCTGCTCGACGCCGACGGCCCCACTGGCAGCTACAC
Organism: Xanthomonas sp. 3307; assembly: GCF_014199735.1. Lineage (NCBI taxonomy): Bacteria > Pseudomonadati > Pseudomonadota > Gammaproteobacteria > Lysobacterales > Lysobacteraceae > Xanthomonas > Xanthomonas sp. 3307. Next base: position 297,614 of record NZ_JACHOG010000005.1, read on the forward strand.
CCATGTCGGACAGGTGCTGCCATGGTGATCCGTCCCGTATTGGGCGCGCTGGCGCTGGCGCTGCTCAGCGCCTGCGCCAGCGTCGGCCCCAATTACCGCGCACCGGCGCAGCCGCCGGTGACGCTGCAGGGCGCGGCGTCGCCGGTGTTCGCGACCGACTCGCCGGTTGCGTCCTGGTGGGCGCAGTTCGACGATCCGGTGCTGGAACAACTGGTGCACGACGGCCTGGTCGCCAACCTGGACCTGCGCATCGCCCTGGCGCGCGTGCACGAGGCGCGCGCGGTCTTCGCCGAGCAGCGCCTGGACCAGGCGCCGCACGTCACCGCCGGCGGCGACTACACCCGTGGCAAGGCGCCGGACGCGGACGCCGGCGGCGCGCGCGTGCTCAGCGAGAGCTACCGGCTCGGCTTCGATGCCGGCTGGGAGCTGGACCTGTTCGGACGCCAGCGCCGTGCCAGCGAAGCGGCACGCGCGAACCTGGAGGCCGAACAGGCCGGCCTGGCCGATGCCCAGGTCACCGTGGCCGCGGAGGTGGCACGCAACTACTTCGCCCTGCGTGGTGCGCAGAAGCGCATCGCACTGGCGCGCACCACGCTGGACAACCTGCGTGACACCCAGCGCCTGACCGAGACCCGTTGGCGGCTGGGCGCGGGCAGCGAACTGGACGTGCAGAGCAGCCGCGCGCGGCTGAAGGCGATCGAGGCCGATATCCCGTTGCTGGAAGTCGACGCCGCGCAGGCGCGGCACCGGCTGGCGGTGCTGCTGGGCAAGCCGCCGGGCACGCTCGACGCACTCCTGGCGCCGCAGCCGACCCCGGCCTATGCGCGGGCCTTGCCGTTGGGCGACACCACGCAGTTGCTGCGCCGGCGTCCCGACGTGCGTATCGCCGAACGCAACCTGGCGGCGGCGACCGCGCGGGTCGGCGTGGCCACCGCCGACCTGTTCCCGCGGATCAGCCTGTCCGGCTTCGTCGGCTTCCTGTCCGGCGACGCCGGCGCCTTGTTGCACGGCCGCAGCAAGGCCTGGTCGTTGACCCCGTCGATCCAGTGGGCGGCGTTCGACTTAGGCAGCGTGCGGGCACGCCTGCGCGCGAGCGAGGCGCAGGCCGACGGCGCCGCCGCCGACTACGAGAAGGCCGTGCTCGGTGCGCTGGAAGACACCGAGAACGCCCTGACCGCCTATGCGCATGAGCAGGCGCGGCTGGCGATCGTGGCCGAACAGACGCAGGCGGCGCAGCGTGCAGCGGCGCTGGCGCAGATCCGTTACCGCGAAGGCTCGGAGGATTTTCTGACCCTGCTCGATGCGCAGCGCACGCAATTGACCGCCGAGGCCACCCTGGCCGACGCCGAAGCGGCGGTGAACATCGGCGTGGTGCGGGTGTACAAGGCGCTCGGCGGCTGGGGCCAGGATGCGGGCACGGACGCGGGCAGCAAGGATGTCGCAACCACGGCCGTGGCGGCATCTGCGGTGCGGGCGCGCTGAGCAGGGCGCCGCAAGCCGCGGTGCGGGCCGACCGCCCGTACCGCCGCGCCCGTCGCCTGGCGGGGCAGCCTTGGTTACCCGCGTTCGCCACCATCAAGCCGCATGCAGGGCTGCGGCGTCAGCCGCGACGGGCGTTGCCGAGGAAACTCGTCGCGGCTGAGCGGCTCCCACAGGATGCTTCTTGCCTTATTCAGAGCCGCCCTGGTGACGGCTGCCGAACCGAAGGCCAGCCCGGCGACGCGGCGGATCGCGTCGCGTCTGCCGGCGGCTGCCGGCCGCTCAGTCCTGCGCCACGTCCTCGGCGATCACGTAGCGGTCGCGTCCGCTGTTCTTGGCCTGGTACAGCGCGGTGTCGGCGCGCGAAAACCAGTCGTGCCACTGCACCTCGTCGCACAGCATCGCCGCGCCCAGCGAGACGGTGATCGTGCCGTTGGGACCGCGCAGCGCCGTGCGCGCGGCATCGTGCAGACGCCTTGCGAAGGCGGACAGCTCGGTCGCGGACTGCAGCCGCGCCACCACCACGAACTCCTCGCCGCCGAACCGGAACACCTCGTCCGGCGCGCGCACCTGCGCGCGCAGCAGCGCGGCCAGCTCCGTCAGCACCCGATCGCCCTCGGCATGGCCATAGAGGTCGTTGACCTCCTTGAAGTGATCGATGTCGAGCACGATCAGCCCATGCCGGCGGGTCGCGCGGCGCGGATCGGCTACCCGTTGCGACAGGCTGCGCTCGAGCATGCGCCGGTTCGGCAGGCCGGTGAGCGAGTCGTGCGACGCCAGTTGCTCCAGTTGCACGCGATCGCCTTCCACCCGCAACGCCAGCATGTAGCCCAGCCCGGTGATCAGCAGCGAGACCGCCAGCAGCGAGAAGAAGTGCTCGGCGCCCAGGGTGCTCGGCGTGACCACCAGCAGCACCGCGATCAGGGTGGCGTTGCAGGCCAAGGCGACATGGCGCGTCACCACGAAGAAGTTGCTCATCATCACCAGATACAGCCACGGCACCGCGGCATGGCGCAGTGCATGGCAGGCCAGGGCGCTGCCGAGCAGCCAGCTCAGCGACAGCAAGGGATCCATGCGGCCGTCGCCGCGGTGTAGCGCCAGCCAGGTCGCCAGCGTGGCCAGGCCGGCCAGCGCCGCGCCGGCCAGTGCGGTCCACGGCGCACCGATCGCCATCTGGTAGATGGCGAACAGCAGCAGCACCCCTGCCGTGGACGGGCCGAGCGCCTTGATGATGCCGAGCCGGAAATGCCGGCGCAGGGTCAAGCCCGCGCTCACGGACAAGAACTCCGGAACGGCACACGGTCATTGCGGGCGGGCTGGCGAGGGCGGGCGACGAACATGGCGACGGCAGGATGGCGAAGAGGCGTTCCGGTGTCATCTGCAATTTCCATGCCTGGAACTCTTTTGTGGTCGATATCCCGAACCTGACTGAGCGCACCGGGATTGCCGGCACGCAGCGCGCCACGACGACGTCGCATTGGCGCAGGGATCGGAGTCGCACCTTTCTCCCCGCGCCACGCGGCGGAGGTTGTCTAGCGGCGAGTCGGGCAGAGCTGATGCGAGGACGCTCGCGCCTGATCCTTCTCCGGGGGGAGAACGTGGGGCCCAGCGCCGGATGAGGGGAGCGCCGGATGAGGGGACGGGTGAAGCAGGGCGTCAGCCAAACAAGCCCAAGCTGTACGGTGGCCGCGTGGGACGGCGCTGCGCGCAGCGCCGACCTGACGGGCTATGTCTGCGCCGCTAACGTCACCGGCGTGATGGGATGAGCAGATGCACCGGCCAGAGGTACGGCTACGCTTCGCTGCCGTCGATGACCTTCAGCCCCTTCTGGCTCAGCGCCAGATCGCCGTCCTCGCCCTGAGCCGCATAGTTCTCGCGCACCGCCCAGCTGGCGTCTGCTTCGCTGACCGGCTTGGTGGCGTGGATGTCCTGCAGGATGCGCAGTTGTTCCTGGGTCAATGGCATGGCGGAGGGCCCGAGTCGTGGAGGGTATTCCCACCGTACAGACAGGCGGTGACGGGTATGTCGGCGCCTGACCGCGATGTCCAGATCGCCCAACGTCCGTGTCACGCGATCATGGCAACGGCGAGATCGACAAGCACCGCCTCATCGCACGGCCACGACGCCGCCGACATCATTTCGCAACGCGTCGAGGACGCCGGCGTAACGGGCGTCCACGCATGATGCGCATACCAGCTGTGCGGCCGGGGCGATGCCTGGGGCTGCTTCAAGGATGCAGGCATCCGCGGCTGGACCACCTTCTTCGCGCACCGGCAGGTATCCGCCTGCCGGTGCGTTTGCTTGTCCGTGTAGTGCTTTGGCAGTGCACGACACGTTGCCGCCCTGCACGCCGCTACGTTGTCATTGCAGATCGGCTGCCCGCTGCGGCGCCGGCCAAGCCCGTTGCCGCTGACCCGTTGTCGCTGACTTTTGCGACAGCACCTCGGAGCCAACCGTCTGCGAGCCGATCTGCGCGGGGTGATCGGCCCGAATTCACTACGCTGCGGATCTAGGTCGCCAGTGGATTGAGGACGGCCTCGATGCGGTGCCCATCCGGGTCGACGACGAACGCGGCGTAGTAGGCGTCCCCATAGTCGGGGCGCAGGCCGGGCGCGCCATTGTCGCAACCGCCGGCCTGCAGTGCGGCGCGGTGGAATGCGTCCACCTGCAACTGCGTTGCCGCCGCGAACGCCAGATGGAAGCCGGGCCCTGGCGCCGTGGCGGCTTCGTGCAGTTTCAGGCAGAACAGATCGTCGGCGCCCTCGGTGATGCCATACCCGATCGCGGTCTGGTCTTCGAACACGCGGAGGTAGCCCAACGGGCGCAGCACGGCATCGTAGAACGCGCCTGCCACGGCAAGATCGCGAACGCCAAACGAAACATGATGGAGCATCCGGCTACCTGCAAGAAGAATGGCGACTGTCGGCACGCCGGCGGGGTGCGATGGCACGCAGCGCACCGGAGAGCAACGGGTTCGCTGCTGGCCGGTCCGCCCGGCGCCGTTCGGCAGGCGGCGGTTGGAATGGACGGCAGCTGTCCAGATGCATGGACGATTTTCCCAAGCGCCTGGACGCCGATTATGAGCTTCGCCCGGCAGTATTGCCGATTGTGTCGCATGCCCCCGGGGAGCGCTCGCTGCGGAGTGCAGGAGCGCAGCAGCATGGAGTGCGTCAAGACGTCTACATGCAGCGTCGTTGCGTGGAGCATTGCAGAGGCACACGCACCGTTGATGTCGCCCGCCCGCGGCGACACAAATGAGACATGAAGTGGTGGCCATGCAAGCAAATGCGCGCCTCGGCGCGCACCTGCCTGGATCGTGCACCTGTCCCGCTACGCGTCAGGCAACGCCGGCGCCACCCGTCGCGCCGAACACTTCGCCGGTCAGGTAGCTGCCTTCCTGGCTGGCAAGCAGCACGTACAGCGGCGCAATTTCCACCGGCTGGCCCGGACGCTTGAAGTGCGTCTTCGAACCGAACTGGGTGACCGCGTCCATCGGTTGACCGCCGGAGGACTGCAGCGCGGTCCAGAACGGGCCCGGGGCCACCACGTTCGCCCTCACGCCCTTGTCGCTCAACTGCGCCGCCAGCGCCTTGGTGTAGGCGACGATGCCGGCCTTGGTGGTCGCGTAGTCGAGCAGGATCGCCGAGGGATCGTAGGCCTGGATGGAGGCGGTGGTGATCACCGCGGCGCCCGGCGGGAGGTGGGGGACCGCGGCGCGGCAGATCCAGTGCATCGCGTAGAGATTGGTCTTCAGCGTCTTGTCGAAATCCTCGTCGCTGACGTCCCCAATCTCTTCCCGATATTGCTGCCGGCCCGCGTTGATCACCAGGATGTCCAGGCCGCCCAGGCCGGCCACGGCTTTCTCGACGAGCTCCGCGCACCATTGCCGATCGGTGATGTCGCCGGGCAGACTGATCGCCTTGCGTCCTTCGGCCTCGATGAGGGCGATTACCTCCTGTGCGTCCGACGCTTCCTCGTCCAGGAAGGAGATCGCCACATCGGCGCCTTCGCGCGCGAACGCGATGGCCGCGGCGCGGCCGATGCCGCTGTCGCCGCCGGTGACCAGGGCGCGGCGGCCGGTCAGCTTGCCCGCGCCGCGATAGCTCGTCTCACCGTGGTCGGGAACCGGGTCCATGTCCGAGGCTTTCCCCGGAACCGGCTGCGGCTGCCGCGGAAACGGCGGCTTGGGATATTGTTCGCGCGGGTCCTGCATCTTCAGTCGATCGTTCATCGTGTCTTCCTCTTCTTGGCGTGTGGACGGAGTTTTACCGGATTGGTTGTCGTGTTCTCGATGGTCGACATCGCCATGATCTGGGCGAGATGGCTCAGTCCTTGCGGGAAATTCCCCAGGAAAGCGCCGCTGTGCGGATCGACCATCTCGCTCAACAGGCCATTGCAGCGATCGAGCGCGGCATTGAGTTGGGCCAGCCGTTTCCTGGCCTTGGCTTTCTGTCCCAGGCGGGCATAGGCTTCGGCGATCCAGTAGGAGCAGGCGACGAAGCAACCTTCTTCCTGCGGCATGCCGGAGTAGCGGTAATGGAACGCGCCGGCCCCCAGCGCGCGGTCGATCGCGTCGAGCGTGGCCAACAAGCGATCCTTGCCGTCGAAACGGAAGCGCGCGGCCAACGCCACCGACGCATCCAGCTTGTCGCTGCCCGGATACATCACGAACGCCTGTTGCGCGTCCGACCAGCAGTGGACTTCGATCCAGGTCTTGATCCTGTCGCGCTCCCGTTCCCAGCGATCGCGACACGTGGTCGGCAGTTGGCCCTGGTCGGCCAATTCCACGGCTCTGGCCAGTGCCTGCCAGCAACTCACCTTGGACATGGTGTAGTGCTGCAACTCGGGCAATTCCCAGATCCCCGAGTCGGCCTTGCGCCAGTGATCGGCGCATTGGTCGGCAAGGCGCGACAGCAGTTCGGCGCTGGACGCGTCCAGGATGTTGCCGCGGCTCACGAAGCAATAGGCGGTCTCGAAAATGTCGCCGTAGATGCCGTGCTGGTGTTGCCCGCCGGCGAGATTGCCTTTCACCACCGGCACCGTGTTGCGGTAGCCGGCGGCCTCCAGTTCGGTGACGTCGGGAACCAAGCCGCCGTCCAGGGTGAACACGACTTTCGGGCCGTGCTGTCGCAGTTGCCGGATCAGCCAGGTGAACGCCGCCTTCGATTCCGCTTCCAGGCCCGCGGCCAGAAACGCCTGGATGGTATAGCCGGCATCGCGAACCCAGGCGTAGCGATAGTCGAAGTTCTTGTCGCCGCCGATCCGTTCCGGCAGCGACGTCGTCGCGGCCGCGGCGATGGCGCCCGAGGGCGAGTACAGCAGCAACTTGAGCGCAAGCGCGCTGCGCACGAAAAAGTCCCGGCCGTCGCGGGGGAACGTCACGTTCTTCGCCCACGCCCGCCATTCCTTGTCGGTCAGATCGATGCGGCTGTCGATTTCCTCGATGGTGGGAGCGACCAGCGGCTCGTCTTCGCCGACGACCAGGGCGATCGTCGCGCGTTGCCCCTTCGCCACGGTGATGTCGCCGCGCGCGCCGTGGTCCGACCACGCGCACCTCAGCCTGTCGTCATGGATCATGACGCCGAGCAGGCGGTCGACATGGAACACCGTGTGCGGGCCGATCACCGCGCAGTAGGGGCTGGCGTTCTGCGCCCGCAAACTGAACTTCAATTCCAGGCGGAAGCGCATTTTCCCGCGCTGGCACTCGATCCGCCGTGCAAGTTCGCACCACGGCAGTCGCCCCGCATGCCCGCTGTTGAGCGACTCGGTCAGCGTGGCCTGTCCGGATGCGGTGGTGAACGTGGTGACCAGGACATTGCTGTCTTGCCGATAGTGTCGCTCGGTGCTGAACGGCTGGTCCGGGGCGAGGACGAAGTAGCCGCCTTCCTCGGCGTCCACCAGCCGGTCGAACAGTGGCGCACTGTCCATGTTGGGGGCGCACCACCAATCGATGGAGCCGTCCGCGCCGGTCAGCGCGACCGAACGTCCTTCTCCAAGCGCGCCGTACTGCTCGATGGGCAACACGCCATCGGTGCGGTCGGCGCTGTCGGTCGCGCGGCGTCGCCGGGCTGTGCTGGGCACGCGCTCAGTCCCTGCGCCGACACGCGCAGTGACAGCGCTGGCGCGTCGTCGATTCCAGGCTGACGTGTCGATGGAACATGGAGAAGGCGCGAAGGGGAGGGCAGCCCGACGGTAGAGGCCTGTGTGCCGACACGCGGTGAAGACGGCATGCGCTTGCTGGCCTGCACGTGGCGTGGACGAGTGCTGGTCCATCGTGCGTGACCGTCATCGAGGTGCGCCATGGGTAAGCCGGTCCTGTACTTCCTGCACGCCCTCGGCTCGAGCGGTCGTGAGTGGTCTTCGGTGATCGAGATTCTGCAAACGCGCTTCGACTGCATCGCATTGGATATTCCCGGCTTCGGCAATGCGCCGGCGTTGCAACGTTCCGATGTGGAGGCGCTGGTCGATTGGTTCGCAGGCGAGGTTGCGCGGGATGCGCCCCACTGCTGGTATGTCGTGGGCCACAGCATGGGCGGGAAGATCGCCACCCTGGCCGCCGCGCGCGCGCGCGACGGCATGGCAGGCCTCGCTGGCCTGGCCGGAGTGGTCCTGGTGGCCGCATCGCCGCCCGCGCCCGAGCCGATGGACGAATCCCGGCGACAGACCATGTTGTCCTGGTTCGACGCCGCTGGTCCCACACGGCAACAGGCCGAGCAGTTCATCGACGACAATTGCGTGGCGCCATTGCCGACACCGCCGCGCGACGGTGCCGTCGACGACGTCCTGCGTAGCACCGCGCGGGCATGGAATGCCTGGCTCACGCATGGCAGTCGCGAGGATTGCGCCGCGCAAGCCGGCTGCATCGCGGTGCCCGCCCTGGTGGTGGCGGGCAGCGAGGATGGCGATCTCGACGAGGCGGCGCAGCGGCGCTGGAACCTGCCGCATTATCGCGACGCCCGCCTCACGGTGGTGGCGCAGGCGGCGCACCTGATTCCCTACGAGCGACCGCAGGCGCTTGCGGCTTTGATCGCCGCGCATGTCGACGGCACCGCGGCACGCCGTCTGCCCGACGACTTCGTGGCGTTGCTCAACGCGGAGCGTGTCGCGCCCCAGATCAGGAAGACGCTGCTGCATCGCCACGCCGGGCCATCCAGCGCGGAAGCAGGGGTGTTGAGCGAGCGGCAGTCGACCACACTGGCCGCGCTGGTCGAGCGCGTCCTCGACGGTGCGGGCGACGCCAAGGACATTGCGCGCCGCATCGACGTCGATCTCGCGAAGGCTGTGGGAGACGGGTGGCGGTTCGCCGACCTTCCGCCCGATCGTCTCGCCTGGCCGTTGGGGCTCGATGTGCTGGACACGCTGGCGGGCGGGTTCGCCGCCTTGCATGCACAGGAGCAGGATCGCTGGCTGCACGCCATCGCCCTGCGCGACGCGGGCGATTGTGCCGATTGCGGATGGAGCGCGGCGCAGCTTGCCTCCTGGTTCGAAGACGTGCGCGCCGAGACGGTGCGGATCTGGACCAGCCTTCCGGTCACCATGGCGGCGTTGGGCTACGACGGCTTCGCCGTGGGCGGATTGGGCGCGGGCAGCCCTGGCTATCAGGAGACGGCCGCCGACCGGCGCGAGGCCTGGCAACTGCGGCCCAAGGCGCAACCATGAGCGGCGCATCGCCTGCCGCGGTGGATGCCGTGGTGGTCGGCAGCGGCGCCGGCGGCGGTCCGCTTGCCGCGCGATTGGCCCAGGCCGGCGTCTCGGTGGTGGTGCTGGAGGCCGGCGCCGCATTTGGTCCGGACGCGCACCGCGCGGACGAGCTGGCGACGGATATCTACTGGATGGAAGAGCGCCTCAGCGGCGGGCGGACGCCGACGGCGTTCGGCCCGAACAATTCCGGTACGGGGCTCGGTGGATCCACGTTGCACTGGGGCGCATTCTGTCCGCGCCCGGACCCGCGCGATCTGCAACTGCGGACGCAGACCGGCCAGGGCGAAGACTGGCCGATCCCGCACCAAGAACTGCAGTCCTACATCGAGCGCGTCGAACGCGTCATCGGCGTGTCCGGGCCGGCCGTCTATCCGTGGGATGGCGCGCGTTGCTATGCCTTTCCGCCCGCCCAGCGCAACGCGCCTGCCGAAGCGATGGAGCGCGGCTGCCGTGCCCTTGGCATCACTGCCGCCGATGCACCGGCGGCGCTGGTCACCCGGACGCACGAGCAGCCGCACTGGGGCACGCGGGTCGCCTGCAACAATTGCGGTGCGTGTCATCAGGGCTGCAGCAACGGCGCCAAGGTCAGCGTGGACACGACCTGGTTGCCGCTGGCGCGGGCGCACGGTGCCGATCTGCGCACCGATTGCCGCGTCATCGGCATCGAGCGCGATGGTCGTGGCGCGGTCACCGGCGTGGTCTACCGACAAGGCGAGCGCGAGCTGCGCCAACGTTGCGCGGCCTTGTTCCTGTGCGCAGGCGGCGTGGAAACCCCGCGCTTGCTGCTGAACCTGGGGCTGGCCAACTCCAGCGGCCAGGTCGGGCGCAATTTCATGGCGCATGTCGCCACCCAGGTCTGGGGCACGTTCGACATGGACATGCGCATGAACCGCGGCTACCCGTCGTCGCTGATGAGCGAGGACATGCTGCGCCCCGCGCACGCCGGGTTTGCCGGGGGTTATCTGATCCAGAGCCTGGGCGTGCAGCCGGTGACGCTCGCCAACACGCTGGCGCGCGGCGCCGGACGCTGGGGCGCCGCGCTGGTGCGGACCATGATGCGCTACAACCGCCTGGCCGGCATCGGCATCAATGGCGAATGCCTGCCGCAGGACGCCAATCGCCTGACGCTCGCCGACGAGCGCGACGCCTTCGGCCTGCGCAAGGCGCGCATCGACTTCAGCTACGGTCCCAACGAACAGGCGCTCGATGCCCACGCCAGGCGCGCGCTGCAGGCGATCTGGGAGGCGGCCGGCGCGCAGGACGTCTTCGCCGCCGCGCGGTCGGCGCACACGCTCGGTACCTGCCGGATGGGCCGCGATCCCGCGCAGGCCGTGGTCGATCCGGATGGCCGTTCGTTCGACATCGGCAATCTCTACGTCTGCGACAACTCCGTGTTCCCCAGTGCGCTGGCGGCCAATCCGGGCTTGACGCAGATGGCGCTCGGCCTGCGCACGGCGGAGCGCTTTCTCGCGCACTAGGCGCTTGCTTCCCCTTTATCCAACGAGGAAATCGACATGGACCTTGGAATCAACCAGCGCATCGCCCTGATCAGCGGCGCCGACTCGGGCATGGGCAAGGAAACCGCGCGGCAGCTATTGCAGGCCGGCGTCCGTGTGGCCATCACCGACCGTGCTGACGGCACGCTCGATGAGGCCCTATCCGAACTGTCGAGCCTGGGCGAAGTGATCGCCGTGGCAGGCGATGTGACGCGTGCGCAGGACGTGGCGAACATCTGGGCGCAGGTCCGGGCGCAGTTTGGCGACCCGGATATCTACGTCAACGCGGCCGGCGTCACCGGCGCGACCGGCGACTTCCTGGACGTGAGCGATGCGGGGTGGCTCGAAACGCTGGACATCAACCTGATGGGCGCGGTGCGGATGTGTCGCGAAGCGATTCCCGCGATGCGCCGAAACGGCTGGGGGCGCATCGTGCTGTTCGCGTCCGAGGACGCCGTGCAGCCCTACGTGGACGAGCTGGCCTATTGCGCTTCGAAAGCCGGGATCCTGAGCCTCGCCAAGGGCCTGTCCAAGGCCTACGGCGGCGACAACGTGCTGGTCAATACGGTGTCGCCCGCGTTCATCCATACCCCGATGACCGACGCGATGATGCACAAGCGCGCGAAGGAGAAGGGGGTGACCTTCGATGAAGCGGTGTCCTCGTTCCTGGACGAGGAACGCCCCGGCATGGTCCTCAAGCGGCGCGGTCGGCCGGAAGAGGTGGCGGCGGCGGTCGCGTTCCTCTGCTCCGAGCGTGCCAGCTTCATCAATGGTGCCGGCATCCGGGTCGATTCGGGGTCTGTGCAGACCATCGCGGGCTGAGTCGGAACTGACATCGGGACGGCGGCGATGCTCCTGTGCGTTGCGCAGGAGCCGATGGTCGACGCTAAAGGTGTTTTCGGCTGCTGCTCCAAATGCTGTCGGTTCCCACGCCAGCAAGCGTGATGGGGTACGGCGCGTTTGGTTCTCTGGCAACGTGACGGTCGTCAGGGCCGTTTACGAAGAACAACTGCGTGAGTGCTGCTTTCGACGCGGCTAGCGCGACAACAGCTTGGCTTTCTGCGCCTGGAACTCGGCATCGGTGAGCAGACCTTTCTTCCGTAGGTCGTCGAGCTTCAGCAGTTCGGTGTATAGATCAAGCTGCGCGCCGAATGCGTGCGGAGCGTCGCCGGTTGCGGCCGGCGATTTCGCGCTCGCATTTATCTCGATTTGCATGTCGGCTCGCGGCTGCAACCCGACGGTCTCATCGGAACCTTGCGGAACTAGACGGAACTGATACTCGACGTACGGCCACTGGCCAGGTCCGCTCGCGTCCACCGCTTCCATTGCCACCGGTACCGCCTGCATGTTCTTGGCGGAGGCGAACGCGTTAGCGGCGAGAAGCGCTTTGCGCTTGGTCGTCGCAGCGCTCGCGAAGATGCCGGCGTGGTTCTTGACCGTCACCATCCACACGCCGGGTGACACCTGCGCAAACTCTGGTTCACCGGCCTGCGCGGTGCCGGCCAGTGCCATCCATAGCATGGACACGAAAAGAATGCGTTTCATGGTTCTTCCTCAGCGAGTGGCCGCGGCACCTGGTAACGCTGCTGGGCCGTTGGCGTCCCCGCTCATCATGGCATGCGACCGCGTGACCGACCGAGCCAAGGTTGGCGAACGCGGCGCTTTGCGCAGGGTCCATCCCGCGTGTCGCCGGCCAGCATCAGGCACAAAAAAAGCCGGAAACCTCGATGCGATCGGGATTCCAGCTTTGTTTGCACGTCCATGGACGTTTGGATGGTGGAGGTGGGCGGAATCGAACCGCCGTCCGAAGGCACTCCATCCCCGGCACTACATGCTTAGCTCATCGTTGGATCTCGCCCCGGAACAGCACGATGTGCGAAGCGCATCCCGGGACCAGCCTGCTTGATTTAGCCAATGGCTGACAGGCAGCCACCACCGGCGATTCCGTGATAATGACCCTACGTCGCGAGCACGGACACAAGCGATTTCGGGGCTAGGCCTTAAGCGGCCAGTGCGTAGTTGTCGTCGTTGGCAACTATAAGTTTGCGGCTGGATTTACGAGGAAAGCTGCCCCCTCGGCATGCGCCAAGCGATTTTGCAACCCCCGTCGAAACCAGTGCACCCCCGGGGACAACGTCAAACGCTGACCTGCACAGTGTAGGGATCGGGGAGGCCAGTCACAAGTCTTGAGACAGGCCACGCTTAAGCTGGCTTCACTCCGGTGCTGCCCCTGCGGCGCCGCGGTTCCCCCAGCATGGAGCAGCGCTATGGCAAGCAGACAGCCGCGTGGCCGCAGCAGCGGGCGCGCGCGGAAAGCACCGGTCACGTCCTCCGCGTCCACGCCCGGCAAGGCGCCGGTCAAGGCATCGGCAAAATCCGCCGCCAAGCCGACAGCAACGCCGCGCAAGACGACAGCGGGCAGCGCCCGTGCTGCCAAGGCGGCGAAGACGCCGGCACCGGCAGCCACATCGACGAAGGCAACTGCATCGGCACGTGCCGATGCACTGCGCAGGTCACACGTCACGACTCCCGGCGCGAGCGGACGCGCCACCGCGACATCCGCCGCCACGGCACCGGCCGGCACCGCACCGCGGCCCAAGGCCACGGGGGAAGGCTCGCTGGCGCAAGGGCGCGCACGTACGGTCGTCTACATCCATGGCATCGGCAACAAGCCGCCGGCCGAGGTGTTGCGCTGCCAGTGGGACCGCGCCCTGTTCGGCCGCGCGATGGGCGAGCGCACGCGCATGGCCTACTGGGTCAATCGCGAACGCTATCCGTCGCCGGAACCGGGCGACTGCCAGGATCAGGACCGCGGCCCGGTGTTGAACCAGGCCGAGCAGCGCGTGCTCAGCGCGCTCGGCGTGGTGCCGCAATTGGCCGATCTGCGCCAGCTCGCCGACACGCTGGCCGCCAGCGACGCCGAGCGCGCAAGGCTGCAGCAACTGCTGGACGAGGTGGAGACGGCCGCGCCTGCACCGGCTGCCGCGGCCGCCGAGGTGCATGCGCAGGGCGTGATCGACGTGGTCAACCGCGCGCTGCTCAAGCTGATCTCCGCGGCGCTGCTGCAGGACGTGCACGACTTCTTCTTCGTGCCGGCGCGGCACACGCAGATGCGCGAGAGCCTGCTGCAGCGTATCCGCGCCGGCGGCGGCCCGTTCGTGGTGATCGCGCACAGCCAGGGCTCGCTGATCGCCTACGACGTGCTGCGCGAGTTGCAGCCGCAGGACTGCGAGGTCTCCCTACTGCTCACGCTCGGCTCGCCACTGGGGCTGCCGGTGGTGCGCAGCATGTTCAAGGAGTGGACCGGTACGCCGAAGCTGCCGTTTCCGCCCTGCGTGGCGCGCTGGGTCAACGTCGCCGAGCGGCGCGACCCGGTGGCGCTGGACGACGATCTCAGCGACGACATCGCCGATGCCGGGGGGCGCTTCCAGAACATCGCCGGGTCGAAGATCAACCCGGATTGGCAGCACAACCCACATTCGGCGGCCGGCTACCTGTCCATCCCCGACGTGCGGGCCGCGGTGCGGCGCGCGGTGGGCGTGGGCTTCGATCAGCCGATCGCGCATCCGGTACTGATCAAGGACCTGTCCGACCAGTTGGAGGCGCGCGCGCCGGATTATCGTCACGAGGTGCTGATCGAACTCGAGAAGCTGTCCGATGCCGGCGATTCGGCGCAGCGCAAGCATGACCTGATCGCCGCGTTGCGTACGCTCGCCCAGGCGTCCACCGGCCTGCACGGCGAGGCGCTGGATGCGCAGATCGAACTGGAGGACACCATGCAGCGCTACGTGTCGGCGCGGCTGACCCGGTTCGAGATCGAAAGCCTGCGCGAGCGCTATCGCGACCTCAACCTCAAGCGCCTGTGGCGCGATGCCGGCAAGCGCGCGCTGATCTACCAGTCGCGCAGCACGATCCAGGTGGACGCGGCGCAGGTGGCCTATCGCGCGCTCGGCGCCGGCATCGGCTGGGCGGTGCTGGACAGCGGCATCGCCGCGGCGCATCCGCACTTCCACAGCACCGGGCAGCCGTCGACCGTGCTTGCCCAGTGGGACTGCACCCAGCGCGGACGCCCGCGCGCGTTGCGTCCGGGCGAAGCCGGCTTCGACACGCTCGACGGCAACGGCCACGGCACGCATGTGGCCGGCATCATCGCCGGGCAGTGCGAGGCGCCGCTGCCGGGCGCGCCGACCTCAGCGCCGCTGCAGTTCGCCGGCATGGCGCCGCTGGCGCGGCTGTACGGGCTGAAGGTGCTGGACGACGACGGCAACGGCCGCGATTCCTGGATCATCAAGGGCGTACAACAGGTGGCCGAACTCAACGAGCGTGCCGGGGAACTGGTGGTGCACGGGGTCAACCTGAGCCTGGGCGGCTACTTCGACGCCGAGAGCTACGGCTGCGGCTTCACCCCGCTGTGCAACGAACTGCGCCGTCTCTGGCGGCAGGGCGTGGTGGTGGTGATCGCGGCCGGCAACGATGGCCTGGCCTGGCTGATGCAGGGCGATGGCGAGGCCTATCCGCTGAACCTGGACCTGAGCATCGGCGACCCGGCCAACCTGGAGGAATCGCTGGCGGTGGGCTCGGTGCACAAGAGCAGCCCGCACAGCTACGGCATTTCGTATTTTTCGTCGCGCGGCCCCACGGCCGATGGCCGCTACAAGCCCGACCTGGTCGCGCCGGGCGAAAAGATCCTGTCGGCGCACCATGGTTATGTGGTCGAGGATCCAGGCACCTGGATGGTGGAAATGAGTGGCACCAGCATGGCCGCGGCGCATGTCTCGGGGCTGATCGCCGCGTTCCTGTCGGTGCGCCGCGAGTTCATCGGCACCCCGGACCGGGTCAAGCAACTGACGCTGGCGCAGTGCCTGGACCTGCAGCGCGATCGCTACATGCAGGGCGCCGGCCTGCCCAGCTTGATGCGGATGCTTGGCGGGACGTGAGTGGGGGGCGGGGATTGGGGATTGGGGATTCGGGAATGGGGATTCGCAACGACGGCTCCCCGGTTGCTTGCCCGTCTGCGGGTGTCGGCTTTAGCCGCCAGACGCTGAGATTGGAGTTAGAAGGTTCGGGATTTGGAATTCGCAACGGCGATTCCCTGTGCAGCGCGGCCTGCCGTGTGGGAGCGGCTTCAGCCGCGGCGCGATGCGGCTGGGGTTGGTGATTCGGGATTGGCGGGCAGGGCGCCCGCCGTTGCGAATCCCCAATCCCCAATCCCCAATCCCGGCCCCTCAGGCATTCTTGTTGTGCCGGCGCATGATCCGCTGCTTGTCGCGAGCCCAGTCGCGGTCCTTGGCCGCGTTGCGCTTGTCGTGGTCCTGCTTGCCCTTGGCCAGCGCGATCTCGAGCTTGATCTTGTTCTTGCTCCAGTACATCGCGGTGGGTACGAGGGTGTAGCCGTCGCGTTCGACGCGGCCGATCAGCTTGTCGATCTCGTTCCGGTGCAGCAGCAGCTTGCGCGTGCGCCGGTCGTCGGCGACCACGTGGGTGGAGGCCTGGATCAACGGGGTGATCTGCGCGCCGAACAGGAACAGCTCGCCCTGGCGCACGAACGCATAACTCTCGCCGATGTTGGCGCGGCCTGCGCGGATCGACTTCACCTCCCAGCCTTGCAGGGCCAGGCCCGCCTCGTAGCGGTCCTCCAGGTGGTACTCGTGGCGCGCGCGCTTGTTCAGGGCGATGGTCTTGTTGGCCGCCGCGCCGTTTGCTTTATCCTTGACGGGTTTCTTGCTCATCTTGCTATTGTCTCCGATTCGGGGCCTCCCGAACGTCTTGGTCCCACTTCCCGTCCCGAATGCCTATCATCCGCCGCAGCGCTCTGGTCGAACACGCCGCAACGCGCATGTTCGATCTGGTCAACGACGTCGCCGCCTATCCGCGCCGGTTCGCCTGGTGCGACGCGGCCCATATTCTCGAGCAGAGCGACCGCTTCCTGGTGGCGCGGCTGGACCTGGGGCTGGGCTCGTTCCGCACCTGGTTCACCACCGAGAACAGCCTTGAGCGCCCGGATCGCATCGATATGCAGCTGCGCGACGGTCCGTTCAAGCGCCTGCAGGGGCAGTGGACCTTCCAGGGCTTCAACGAGCACGCCAGCAAGGTCAGCCTGATGCTCGACTTCGAGCCCGCCTCGCGCCTGCTGGGGCCCGCGCTGGCGCTGGGTTTCCAGAGCCTGGCCGACCGCATGGTCAACGACTTCGTGCGCGTGGCCGACCGGGAACAGGCCTAGCCGCCATGCAGGTCGAGGTGGTGCTGGCCTGGCCGGAGCGCTTCGTGTCGCAGCGGCTGGAGCTGCCGGAGGGCGCGACGGTGGCCGATGCGCTGGCCGCTGCCGCGATGCCCGAGGCGACGCCGGGCATGCCGTGCGCGGTCTATGGCGAAGTCGCCGCACCGACGCGGCTGCTGCAGGACGGCGACCGGGTGGAACTGCTCAGGCCGTTGCTGATCGACCCCAAGGACGCCAGGCGGCGCCGCGCCAAGCCGCGCTGAGCGGCGGGGCGCGACGCGGCCGCCGGGTCATTCGCCGCGGCGCTGCTTCTTCTTGTCCTTGGCCAGGTTGCGGCCGAACTGGCGCACGCTGTTCTTGGCCAGCTCTTCGTCCTGATCCGGGAAGTAGTCGCCTTCCCAGCGGGTGACCATGTCGTTGTCGAAGAACACGACGAAGTTCTTGATCTCGGTATGGCCCACGCGATCGACACGCTCGGTGGAGGTGTAGTCCCAGCGCTGCGCGTGGAACGGATCCGGGATCGAGGGGCTGCCCAGCAGCGCGCTGACCTGCTGCTTGCTTTGTCCGACCTTGAGCTGGTCCACGGCCGACGGCTTGATCAGGTTGCCCTGGTAGATGGGCTGCTTGTAAATGATGCCGCAGCCAGCGGTGGACAGGGCAACAGCGGCGACCAGCAGGAGATTGCGCATCGGGGACAGGGCTGAATGAAATCGCGTCGATGATACACTCCCAGGGACCGCCGCGACCCATTCCCAGGCAGCTGGCGATAAACCAGCTATGAACGGAGACGCCATGGAATCCCACGATCTGCGCAAAGTCGGCCTGAAGGTCACGCATCCGCGGATGCGCATCCTCGAGCTGCTGGAGCAGAAATCGGCGCGGCACCACATGACCGCCGAGGAGATCTATCGGCAGTTGCTGGACCACGGCGACGAGATCGGCCTGGCCACGGTGTACCGGGTGCTGACCCAGTTCGAGGCGGCCGGCTTGGTGCTCAAGCACAATTTCGAGGGCGGCCAGGCAGTGTACGAACTGGACCGTGGTGGCCACCACGACCACATGGTGGACGTGGATACCGGCAAGATCATCGAGTTCGAAAGCGCGGAAATCGAGGAATTGCAGCGCAAGATCGCCGCCGATCACGGCTACGAGCTGGAAGAGCATTCTCTGGTGCTGTACGTGCGCAGCAAGCGGCCGAGCGGCAGGAAGGGGTAAGTGTTGGCGCCGGTGAAGTCGGCCGGTGTTGTCCTTTCCTGTGCTGGCGATGCGCGGGGCTTCGCCGACGTACCCTCACCCCAACCCCTCTCCCGGTGGGAGAGGGGCTAGCGCCTGTTCCCTTCTCCCACCGGGAGACACTGCCCCGAAGGGACGGATGAGGGTCCGGGTGTAGCCGCGTGGATCACGTCGGTGGGTCGCTCCGCGCCGGACCCTCACCCCAACCCCTCTCCCGGCGGGAGAGGGGCTAGCGGCTGTTCCCTTCTCCCACCGGGAGACGCTGCCCCGAAGGGACGGATGAGGGTCCGGGTGTAGCCGCGTGGATCACGTCGGCGGGTCGCTCCGCGCCGAACCCTCACCCCAACCCTTCTCCCGGTGGGAGAGGGGCTAGCGGCTGTTCCCTTCTCCCACCGGGAGAGGTGCCCAGAAGGGGCGGATGAGTGTCCGTGTGTAGTTGCGTGGATCACGTCGGCGGGTCGCTCCGCGCCCGACCCTCACCCCAACCCCTCTCCCGGTGGGAGAGGGGCTTCAGTTTCCTGTGCTTAACTTCCGTCGCGGCTGGTGCGGGCCAGGGCGCCGGCCCTTGCGCATTCGCACAGGCGCCTAACGCCGGAGCTTAGCCAACCTGTGATCGGGCGTCGGCCGCCTGTATCGAGCAGGGCGGTACGCGCAAGGGTCGGCGCACCCTGGACCCCGCGACCGGCCAGTCAGCCCGCGCTGAGCAGCAGCCGCTTGGCGGCCGCGCGGGCTTCCTTGCTGACCTCGACACCGCCCAGCATCCGCGCCAGTTCTTCCTCGCGCTGGCGCGGCGCCAGCAGTTCCACCGAGCTCTGGGTCATGCCTTCGACCGGTGCCTTGCTGACCCGGTAGTGGGCGTGGCCCTGCGCGGCGACCTGCGGCAGGTGGGTCACGCACAGTACCTGGCGCTGCTCGCCGAGCGCGCGCAGCTTCTTGCCGACGATGTCGGCGACGGCGCCGCCGATGCCCGAGTCCACTTCGTCGAAGACCATGGTTGGGACGGCGTCCAGGCCCAGCGCGGCGACCTCGATCGCCAGCGAGATGCGCGACAGTTCGCCGCCGGAGGCGACCTTGCGCAGGGCGCGCGGCGGCTGCCCGGCGTTGGCGGCGACCAGGAACTCGACCCGCTCGGCGCCGGCCGGGTCCGGCCGTTCGGTGTCGTGCGGCTCGAGCTGGATCAGGAAGCGGCCGCCGCCCATGCCCAGTTCACCGATCAGGGCGGTGGTGTCGTGCGACAGCGCCTGTGCGCCGCGGTCGCGGGTGGCGGTCAGGGCGGCCGCGGCGTCGCGCCAGGCCTGGGTGGCCTGGGCGATCTCGGCGTCGAGCACGTCCAGCCGCTCGCCGGCGCCGCGCAGGCTCTCCACTTCGGCGAGCAGGGCGTCGCGGTGTTCGGCCAGCGCGTCCACGCCGATGCGGTGCTTGCGCGCCAGGTCGTGCAGGCGGCCGAGCTTGCGTTCCATCTCATCGAACTGCGCCGGGTCGGCGTCTAGGTCGTCGCGGACCCGGTCGATCAGCGCCAGCGCTTCCTCCAACTGGATGCCGGCGCTGTCGATCAGCGCCTGCACTTCGGCCAGGCGCGGGTCGTACTCGCCGACCTTGCCGAGTTCGTGGCGGGTCTGCTGCAACAGGTCCAGCACGGCCGGCGCCTCGTCGCCGTTGAGCCGCTGCGCCGCGCCCTCGCAGGCGCCGATCAGCGCGGCGGCGTGGGCCTGGCGACGGTGGTTGGCATCCAGGGCGGCGATCGCCGCCGGGTCCAGGTCCTCGCGCTGCAGTTCGGCCAGCTGGTGCTGCAGGAAACCGATGCGGTCGCTGACATCGCCCTGCGCCAGCAAGGTCTCGCGCTCGCTGAGCAGGCCCTGCCAGCGGGCGGCGGCGGCGCGCACCGCGGCGCGTTCGGCGTCGTTGCGGGCGTAGGCGTCGAGCAGGCCGAGCTGGCTGCCGCGCGAGAGCAGGGCCTGGTGTTCGTGCTGGCCGTGGATCTCGACCAGGTGGCCAGCCAGCTCCGCCAGTTGCGACAGGGTCACCGGGCGCCCGTTGATCCAGGCGCGGGAGCCGCCATCGGCGCGGATCACCCGGCGCAGTTGGCAGTGCTCCTCGTCGTCGAGTTCGTTCTCGCGCAGCCAGGCGCGGGCCGGGGCCGGGGCGACGAACTCGGCCGACAACTCGGCGCGGTCGGCGCCGTGGCGGACCACGCCGCTGTCGGCGCGCAGCCCGGACAGGAAGCCGAGCGCGTCCACCATCAGCGACTTGCCGGCGCCGGTTTCGCCGGACACCACGGTCATGCCTGGGCCGAATTCCAGTTCGGTGCCGCGTACGACGGCGAAATCCTTGATCGAGAGATGTCTGAGCATGGGGTCTGCTTCCGGGGCCGCGCAACGCTAGCATGCGCGGGTAGGTGGGCCAATGACTTGCCAAGCCGGCGTGCAGCCATTATCTAAGGGCCAGTCTCACGGGTTGATTCCATGCGCGCTTCCCCGGTCCATTCCAGCCTCGATCCGCGTGCCCGGCAGCTGCTGCGGACGCTGATCTCGCGCTATATCCGTGACGGCGAGCCGGTCGGCTCGCAGACCCTGGCCCGGCACGCCGGCCTGGACGTGAGTCCGGCGACGATCCGCAACATCCTCGCCGACCTGGAGGACGCCGGCCTGCTCAGCTCGCCGCACACCTCGGCCGGGCGCGTGCCCACCGCCACCGGCTACCGGGTGTTCGTCGACAGCCTGGTGCAGATGCGTCCGCCGGCCGAAGGCGAGGTGGCGCGGCTGCGCGCGGAGATGGCCAATGCCGCCGGCACCCAGGCGCTGCTGGGCAGTGCCTCGGAACTGCTGTCGGCGATGACCCACTTCGTCGGCGTGGTCAGCGCGCCCAAGCGCGAGCAGTTCGCCTTCCGGCACATCGACTTCGTGCCGCTGGACGCGCGGCGGGTGCTGGCGATCCTGGTGTTCGCCGACAACGAGGTGCAGAACCGGGTCATCGAGCCGCGCAAGGCCTACGAGCCGGCCGAGCTGGAGCAGGTGGCCAATTATCTGAACCGCCATTTCGCCGGGCGCGCGCTGGCCGACATCCGCGCCAGCCTGCTGCGCGACCTGCGCCATGCGCGCGACGAGATGGAGCAGTTGCTGGCGCACAGCGTCGAGCTGGCCGAGCAGGCGCTGGCGCCGGCCGGCGACGACATGGTGCTGGCCGGGCAGACCAAGCTGATGGGCGTGCAGGACCTGTCGGACCTGGAGCGGCTGCGCGAACTGTTCGAGGTCTTCGCCAGCAAGCGCGAGATCCTGCAACTGCTCGAACGCACCATCCGCGCACCCGGCGTGCGCATCTTCATCGGCGAGGAGACCGGCATGGTGCCGCTGGAGAGCGTGTCGCTGGTGACCGCCCCATACATGGCCGGCGGCCAGGTACTGGGCGTACTCGGCGTGATCGGCCCCAAGCGCATGGACTACGACCGGGTCATCCCCCTGGTCCAGACCGCCGCCGACGTCCTCGGCGCCCGCCTGGACCCGTCCCCGCAAGGCGACCGCTGAGCCAGCGCGCAGGGCACCGCGGCGCCGTCCGCCAGCCGGCGTTTCCGCCGGGCTCGCGCAACCCCCAATCCCGACTCCCCAATCCCGGATTCCCTTGAATCCGCCGGCACCGCCCACATAGGTGGTCCGGTAAGGCGGGACGCACCCCGCCAGGGACCCGGACATGACGCAAGAACACCCCGAATTCGATTCCGAACACCTGACCGAGGCGCAGCAGCCCTCGACCGATCCGCTGCAGGCGGAAGTGGAGACGCTGCGCAGTGAGCTGGCCCT
Source organism: Xanthomonas sp. 3307 (assembly GCF_014199735.1). Classification (NCBI taxonomy): domain Bacteria; kingdom Pseudomonadati; phylum Pseudomonadota; class Gammaproteobacteria; order Lysobacterales; family Lysobacteraceae; genus Xanthomonas; species Xanthomonas sp. 3307. Next base: position 319,534 of record NZ_JACHOG010000005.1, read on the forward strand.
GGTCAAGGCCGACGCCCTGCGCGAGCGGGCCGACCTGGAGAACCAGCGCAAGCGCATCGCCCGCGACGTGGAGCAGGCGCGCAAGTTCGCCAACGAGCGCCTGCTCGGCGATCTGCTGCCGGTGTTCGACAGTCTGGATGCGGGCCTGACCGCCGCCGGCAGCGAGCCCAGCCCGCTGCGCGACGGCCTGGAGCTGACCTACAAGCAGCTGCTCAAGGTCGCCGCCGACAACGGCCTGACCCTGCTCGACCCGACCGGCGAGCCGTTCAACCCGGAGCATCACCAGGCGATCAGCCAGGCCGAGGCCGAGGGCGTCGCCCCGGGCCACGTGATCCAGGTGTTCCAGAAGGGCTACCTGCTCAACGACCGCCTGCTGCGGCCCGCCCTGGTGGTGGTGGCCAAGCACGACTGAGTTCGCGGCCGCCCGCGCCTGAACCCGGTGCGGCGGCAGTGGAACGCTAATTTGCGGCGATGGCTTGAATGACTGGCGGCCATCCCTATATCCGAACCAGATCCCGGCACTGGCCGGCTACACGACCTTTCAGGAGTCATTGCAATGGGCAAGATCATCGGCATCGACCTGGGCACGACCAACTCGTGCGTGGCGATCATGGACGGCGGCAAGGCCCGCGTCATCGAGAATTCCGAGGGTGACCGCACCACGCCTTCGATCGTCGCCTACACCAAGGACGGCGAAGTGTTGGTGGGCGCCTCGGCCAAGCGCCAGGCCGTCACCAACCCCAAGAACACCTTCTATGCAGTCAAGCGCCTGATCGGCCGCAAGTTCACCGACGCCGAGGTGCAGAAGGACATCGGCCTGGTCCCGTACGGCATCGTCCAGCACGACAACGGCGACGCCTGGGTGGCCACCGCCGACGGCCGCAAGCTGGCCTCGCAGGAAATCTCCGCGCAGGTGCTGGAGAAGATGAAGAAGACCGCCGAGGCGTTCCTGGGCGAGACCGTCACCGAGGCGGTCATCACCGTGCCGGCGTACTTCAACGACAGCCAGCGCCAGGCGACCAAGGACGCCGGCCGCATCGCCGGCCTGGACGTCAAGCGCATCATCAACGAGCCGACCGCCGCGGCGCTGGCCTACGGCCTGGACAAGGGCCAGGGCGGCGACCGCAAGATCGCGGTGTACGACCTGGGCGGCGGCACCTTCGACGTGTCGATCATCGAGATCGCCAACGTCGACGGCGAGAAGCAGTTCGAAGTGCTGGCCACCAACGGCGACACCTTCCTGGGCGGCGAAGACTTCGACAAACGCGTCATCGACTACCTGGTGGAAGAGTTCAACAAGGATCAGGGCATCGACCTGCGCAAGGATCCGCTGGCGCTGCAGCGCCTGAAGGACGCCGCCGAGCGCGCCAAGATCGAGCTGTCGTCCTCGCAGCAGACCGAAGTCAACCTGCCGTACGTCACCGCCGACGCGTCGGGCCCGAAGCACCTCAACATCAAGCTGACCCGGGCCAAGCTCGAGGCGCTGGTGGAGGACCTGGTCAAGCGCACCATCGACCCGTGCCGCACCGCGCTGAACGACGCCGGCCTGCGCGCCAGCGACATCACCGAGGTGATCCTGGTCGGTGGGCAGACCCGCATGCCGAAGGTGCAGCAGGCGGTGGCCGAGTTCTTCGGCAAGGAGCCGCGCAAGGACGTCAACCCCGACGAGGCCGTGGCGCTGGGCGCCGCGATCCAGGGCGGCGTGCTGGCCGGCGACGTCAAGGACGTGCTGCTGCTCGACGTGACCCCGCTGAGCCTGGGCATCGAGACCCTGGGCGGCGTGTTCACCAAGATCATCGAGAAGAACACCACCATCCCGACCAAGGCCTCGCAGGTGTTCTCCACCGCCGAGGACAACCAGTCGGCGGTGACCGTGCACGTGCTGCAGGGCGAGCGCGAACAGGCCCGCTACAACAAGTCGCTGGCCAAGTTCGACCTGTCCGGCATCGAGCCGGCGCCGCGCGGCCTGCCGCAGGTGGAGGTGTCCTTCGACATCGACGCCAACGGCATCCTGCACGTGTCGGCCAAGGACAAGAAGACCAACAAGGAACAGAAGGTCGAGATCAAGGCCGGTTCCGGTCTGTCGGACGACGAGATCCAGCGGATGGTCGCCGACGCGGAAGCCAACCGCGAGGAAGACAAGAAGTTCCACGAGCTGGTGCAGGCGCGCAACCAGGCCGACGGCCTGATCCACGCCACCCGCAGCGCGATCACCGAGCACGGCAGCAAGGTCGGCGGCGACCTGATCGGCAAGGTCGAGTCGGCGCTGGCGGACCTGGAAACCGCGATGAAGGGCGACGACAAGGGCCAGATCGAGGCCAAGACCAAGGCGCTGGAAGAGGCCGGTCAGTCGCTGTACGCGGCCGCGGCGGCGGGCGAGCAGCAGCCGGGCGGCAACGCCGGCGGCGCGCATGCGTCCTCGGCCCAGTCCGACGACGTGGTCGACGCCGAGTTCACCGAGGTCAAGGACGACAAGAAGTAAGGCCGGGATCGGGGATTGGGGATTGGGGATGCGCAAGGCGTCGCCTTGCGGTCTCCGCTCCCGTTCCCTGTCCATGCAGTGCTTGCAGAAGCGGAAGAGCCGAGGCTCTCCGCTTTTGCGTTGAACGAATCCCGACTCCCGAATCTCGAATCCCCGCCCCATGAGCAAACGCGACTATTACGAAGTGCTGGGTGTGGCCCGCACCGCCAGCGACGACGAGCTGAAGAAGGCCTATCGCCGTTGCGCGATGAAGTTCCACCCGGACCGCAATCCCGGCGACCACGCCGCCGAGGCCGCGTTCAAGGAATGCAAGGAAGCCTATGAGGTGCTGTCCGATGGCAACCGCCGGCGCATGTACGACGCGCACGGCCACGCCGCGTTCGAGCACGGCATGGGCGGGATGGGCGGCGGCCCTGGCGGCCCGGACATGGGCGACATCTTCGGCGACATCTTCGGCAACATCTTCGGTGGCGCCGGTGGTGGTGGCGGGCGTGCGCCGCGGCGTGGCGCCGACATCGGCTACGTGCTGGAGCTGGACCTGGAAGAAGCGGTGGCCGGCATCGAGCGCCGCATCGAGATTCCGACCCTGAGCGAATGCGAGCACTGCCACGGCAGCGGCTCGGAGGACGGCAAGGTCGAGACCTGCGTGACCTGCCACGGGCGCGGCCAGGTCCGTATCCAGCGCGGCATCTTCGCCATGCAGCAGACCTGCCCGCATTGTGCCGGCCGCGGCCAGACCGTGCAGAACCCGTGCGGCGTGTGCCATGGCGCCGGGCGCGTGGAAGAGACCAAGGTGCTGTCGGTGAAGATCCCCGCCGGCGTCGACAATGGCGACCGCATCCGCCTGTCGGGCGAGGGCGAAGCGGGTCCGGCCGGCACTCCGCCAGGCGATCTGTACGTGGAAGTGCGGGTGCGTGAGCATCCGATCTTCCAGCGCGACGGCGACGACCTGCACTGCGAGGTGCCGATCCGCATCTCGCAGGCGGCCCTGGGCGACACCGTGCGCGTGGCCACCCTCGGCGGCGAGGCGGAGATCCGCATTCCGGCCGAGACCCAGACCGGCAAGCTGTTCCGCCTGCGCGGCAAGGGCGTGCGTTCGGTGCGCAGCCGCAGCGAAGGCGACCTGTACTGCCGGGTGGTGGTGGAGACGCCGGTCAACCTCACTGCCGACCAGCGCAAGCTGCTGGAGCAGTTCGAGGCCACCTTCACCGGCGAGGACGCGCGCAAGCATTCGCCCAAGTCGGCGACCTTCATCGATGGGGTGAAGGGGTTCTGGGATCGGATGACGTCGTAAGGCTGGGATTCGGGATTGGTGATTCGGGATTCGGGATGGCCAGCCTGCGGCTATTGAAAGCCGGGGTCTTGGATGTTCCCGGTGTTGTTCCGCGTCGCAGTGTTTTTTTGTGGAAGGGGCTTCAGCCCCGATGCGTTATCGCCAAAGCGTCGCGGCTGAAGCCGCTCCTACGCTGGAATGTTCTGCTCGCTGAGCAGAGCGGAAATGGAAACTTTAGATTCCGGATGCGTGGGCTTTTTCCCGCATCCTGGCCCCCGTTGTAGAAGCGGCTTCAGCCGCGACGCTTTCTCGTCGGAGCGTCGCAGCTGAGGCCGTTGTTGCTGAAAGCCTCGCAACGCCACGGATGCGCGCGCCGCTGGGCGTCATTGCGCCGGCGCTACACTACGGCGATGAACACTCCCGCCGACAGTTCCGCCGCCAGTCATCTCATCCATGGTCGCCGCCAGCGACCCGACGGGCCGGTGCCGGTCGACGTCATTTCCGTGCAGTCGCAACTCGTCTACGGCCACGCCGGCAACAGCGCGGCAGTGCCGCCGTTGCGCGCGCTGGGCCTGCGCGTGGCGGAGATTCCGACCACGCTGCTGAGCAATGCGCCGTTCTACGCGACCTTGCGCGGCAAGGTGCTGCCGTCGGACTGGTTCGCCGACCTGCTGCTCGGCGCCAGCGAACGCGGCCTGCCGCAACGCGCGCGCATGCTGGTGTCCGGCTACTTCGGCAGCGTCGGCAATGGCGCCGCCTTCGCCGACTGGCTCGACGCCACGCTGCCGCAGTGCCCGACGCTGCGCTACTGCCTGGACCCGGTGATCGGCGATACGCATACCGGTCCCTACGTGGAACCGGGACTGGAAGCGATCTTCGCCGAGCGCCTGTTGCCGCATGCGTGGCTGGTGACGCCGAATGCATTCGAACTCGGCCGCCTGACCGGCATGCCGGCGCTGGCCCAGGACGAGGCGATCGCCGCGGCGCGGGTGTTGCTGGCGCGTGGCCCGCAGTGGGTGCTCGCCCACAGCGTCGGCGGCGATGCCGGGCAGTTGGTGACGCTGGCGGTGAGCCGCGAGTCGGTCTATCGCTGGTGCTCGCCGCTGCTGCCGGTGGACGTGGCCGGCACCGGCGATGTGCTGATGGCGCTGCTGGTGGCGTTCCTGCTGCGCGGCGACAGCTTCGAGGCGGCGATCGGCCGCGCCATCGCCGGTGTGCATGCGGCGCTGGAGGCGACCCTGGCCGCGGATGTGGAAGAACTGGACGTGCTGGCAGCGGCGCCGGCCGCGTTGGCGACGCCGCTGCGCTTCGTCGCCGAGCGCCTGGCGTGAGCCTGCGCCCGGTCGTCGGCATCGTCGGCAGTGCCGGCGCCTATGGCCGCTGGCTGAGCCGCTTCTTCCGCGAGCGCATGCAGTTGGAGGTGATCGGCCACGATCCGGCCGATCCGCAGTCGCTGGCACCGGAGGCGCTGCTGCAACAGGCGCAGGTACTGATCTTCTCCGCCCCGATCCGGCACACGCCGGCGCTGATCGGCGAGTACGTGCAGCGCGCCGGCGGCCGCGAACGCGGCCAGCTGTGGCTGGACGTCACCTCGGTCAAGGCCGCGCCGGTGGCGGCGATGCTGGCCTCGCAGGCGGAAGTGGCCGGGCTGCATCCCATGACGGCGCCGCCGAAGTCGCCCACGCTCAAGGGCCGCGTGCTGGTGGTCTGCGAGGCGCGGGTGGCGCAGTGGCAGCCCTGGCTGCAGCGCATGTGCACGGCGCTGGAAGGCGAGTGCGTGCGCACCACGCCCGAGCACCACGACCGGGTGATGGCGCTGGTGCAGGCGATGGTCCATGCCACGCACCTGGCCCAGGCCGGCGTGCTGCGCGAGCATGCGCCAGCGTTGGGGCCGTTGCAGGCCTTGCTGCCATACCGCTCGGCCTCGTTCGAACTGGACACCGCGATCATCGCGCGCATCCTGGCGCTGAATCCGGCCATCTACGAAGACATCCAGTTCGGCAATCCGCATGTCGGCAGCGTGCTCGATGGACTGATCGCGCAGCTGTCGCGGCTGCGCGACCAGGTCGGCCGCGGCGACGATGCGGCACGTGCGCAGTTCCGCGCGGAGTTCCTCGACGCCAACCGCCAGGCGCTGGGTGAGGCGGCGATCGCCCAGGGCAACTACAGCTACGAGCGGGTGGGATACCTGCTGGCCGATCTGACCGAGCAGATGACGCTCAGCGTGTATCTGCCCGAGGACCGCGCCGGCTCGCTGCGCGCGCTGTTGCACGTGTTCGAACGCCATGGCGTCAACCTGGCCTCGATCCATTCTTCGCGCACGCAGGCGGGCGAACTGCATTTCCGGCTCGGCTTCGATCCGGGCAGCGACGCTGCGGCAGTACGTGCCGCTGCGGCGGAAATCGATGCCAGCGGGATTGGGCGGGTGCTGGTGGGTTGAGTTGCGCGGTGATTGTCGATTGCGCGATTTCTCGGGTTCATGGTCGCGGCTGAAGCCGCTCCTACAAGGACCCAACGACCTCTACGCTGCCGTAGGAGCGGCTTCAGCCGCGACCGTGCAGCCTGAACCACGTGGGATCACCCGACGGACGACCCCACCCCGAAATCCATCCACAGCGCATGTGGATGGTCACGGCGCAAACATGTGGATAACTGTCGGCGCGCCTTGCGTAGCGGGCCTGTCAAGTCACCTGGCGAAAAAATGACCAGCGCATCGCCAGCGCCCCGAACGCCAGAGGCGATGACGGGGCGCGACCACAGCGCGAGGCCGTAACGCTAGACTGCAGTCAAGGTCAGTTCGCCGCCGGTGGTGACGAACTGCTGGCCGCGGCGGATCAGCTTGCGGCCATCGGCCAATTCGTAGCGCAGTCCGCTGTCGGCGTGCGGGTCGTGCTGCGCCTGCTGCTGGCGCGGCGCATCGTCCTGGAACTCAGTGATCAGATAGGCCTCGCCGTCGGGACCGAGGGCAGGCAATTGGCGAAAGGACATCGGGAGCCTCCTGTCGAACGCTGCATCGAATGCGGGACGCTGCAGCGGTGGCCGCGACACGCGCGGACCGCAGCAGACGCGGCTCGACCGTAGTCCCGCCGCCGTTAGCGCGGCGTGCTCAGTCGATGAACTGCAGGCGAGCGAGTTCCGCGTATAGCCCGTCCTGCGCCAGCAGCTCGGCGTGGGTGCCCTGGGCGACGATGCGGCCGTGATCCATCACTACGATGCGGTCGGCCTTGAGCACGGTGGCCAGGCGGTGCGCGATCACCAGGGTGGTGCGTCCGGCCATCAGCCGCTCCAGCGCATGCTGCACGGCATTTTCGCTCTGCGCGTCCAGGGCGCTGGTGGCTTCGTCCAGCAGCAGGATCGGCGCGTCCTTGAGCAGGGCGCGGGCGATGGCGATGCGCTGCTGCTGGCCGCCGGACAGGCGTGCGCCGCGCTCGCCCAGTTCGCTGGCGTAGCCGTCGGGCAACTGTCGCAGGAACGCATCGGCTTCGGCCGCACGCGCCGCAGCCTCGACCTCGGCCTCGCTGGCCTCGAGCCGGCCGTAGCGGATGTTGTCGGCGGCACTGGCGGCGAACAGGGTCGGGTGCTGCGGCACCAGCCCGATCGCCTCGCGCAGCTGCAATGGATCCAATGTGCGCAGGTCGCGGCCGTCCACCTGCACGCTGCCCGATTGCGGATCGTGGAAGCGCATCAGCAGTGCCAGCACCGTGCTCTTGCCGGCGCCGGAGGGGCCGACCAGCGCCACGCTCTCGCCGGGCCGCACGTGCAGATCGAAGCCGTCCAGCGCCGGGTGGTCTGGGCGCTGCGGATAGCGGAAGCTGACGTTGTCGAAGCGCACCTCGCCGCGCAGCGGCTGCGGCAGCGCAAGCGGCTGCGCCGGCGCGACGATTTCGGGGCGTTCCTGAAACAGTTCGGCGATGCGGCCCATGCCGCCGGCCGCGCGCTGCAGGTCGTTCCAGACTTCGGCCAGCGAGGCGACCGAGCCGCCGCCGAACATGGCGTACAGCACGAACTGGCCGAGCGCGCCGGCGCTGAGTTCGCCGGCGGCCACTTCGTGCGCGCCCGACCACAGCACCAGCACGATGGCGCCGAAGATCAGCACGATCGCGGCGGCGGTGATCAGTGCCTGCGCGCCGACCCGGCGTCGCGCCACCGCCACGGTCTGCGCCAGCGCCTCGCCGAAGCGGCCGCGTTCGTACCTTTCGCGCGCATACGCCTGCACCGTGCGCACCGCGCCCAGGGTCTCGGCGGCCAGGGTGTTGGCGTCGGCGACGCGGTCCTGGCTGGCGCGCGAGATCTTCTGCAGCCGCCGCGCGCCGAGCACGATCGGCAGGACCGCCAGCGGGATGCCGAGCAGGGTATAGGCGGCCAGATGCGGGCTGGTGACGCACAGCATCACCACGCTGCCGATCGCCGTGACCGTGCTGCGCAACGCCACCGACATGGTGCTGCCGATCACCCCGCGCAGCAGTTCGCTGTCGGCGGACAGGCGCGAGACCAGTTCGCCGCTGCGGTTGCGGTCGTGGAAGCCGGCATGCAGGCCGATCAGATGCGTGTACAGGCGTTCGCGCAGATCGGCGACCACCTTCTCGCCGAGCAGCGACACGAAGTAGAAGCGCGTGGCGGTGGCCACCGCCAGCACCAGCGCGACCGCGAACAGCAGGGCGAAGGATTGATTGATGCGGCTGCTGTCGCTGAAGCCGTGGTCGATCATCTGTCGCACCGCCACCGGCAGGCTCAGCGTGGCGCTGGAGGAGATCGCCAGCGCCACCAGCCAGGCGACGAGCAGGCCGCGCCGACGACGCACGAACGGCCACAGGGTGCGCAGGCTGCCGAGTCTGCGCAGCGACTTGGCCTGGTCGGCCGACGGGGTGTTCATGCGGGGGCGGGTTCCGAACAGCGGACACGATTGCGAGTGGCGTCGCGCAGGCGGGTTTTCAAGGCGTCCACGCGATCGCTGGGCAGGCGCAGGCGCAGTTCGGCGCCGCCGGCATCGAAGCGTTCATCGAGTTTCTCCGCGGCGCAGGCGCTGAGCGCGGCATGCACCGCGCCCAGGTCGTCGAAGCCGCAGTGCAGGGTGAGCAGGCTCAAGGCCAGCAGCGGTTGTCGCGGCGCCAGCCGCAGGCATTCTGCGGCGCTGCCGCCGTAGGCGCGGACCAGGCCGCCGGCACCGAGCTTGATGCCGCCGTACCAGCGTGTGACCACCACCACCACACGGTCGAAGCCCTGGCCGTCGATCGCCGCCAGGATCGGGCGGCCGGCGGTACCGGCGGGCTCGCCGTCGTCGCTGGAGCGGTACTCGTCGCCATGGCGGTAGGCCCAGCAATTGTGGGTGGCGTCGGCCACCGTCACCTGTTGCAGGAACGCCAGGGCCGCACCGGCGTCGGCGATCGGTGCGGCGTGGGCCAGGAAGCGACTGTGCTTGATCTCCACGCTGTGGCTGACGGGGTGCGGGAGCGTATCGGGCATCGGCGGCATTGTAGACGAGACGCGACGCCGGCCTGCTGCGCAGGCGCCGGCACCACGCCGCTCAGTCCTGCAACAGCCTGCGCAGGTCGGCGGGCACCGCGCGGTGCGGGTGTGTGCGCTGGAAGCGCAGCAGGCTGGCACGGGCGGCGTCCAGTTCGCCGCTGTCGCGGCGCTCGCGGATCCGCTGCAGCCAGCGGCGTGGCGACAGCTGCGCGTCTGCCTCCACTGCCACCTCCACTGCGGCTGCGGCGGGCAGGGGCTGCGGCAACGCGGCAGCGGGCGCAGCAGGCGACGTCGATGGGCGCAGCGAGAGGGCATCTGACGATTCGGCCGCACTGGCCTGCGTGCGCGCGGAGTTCGCCAGCTTGGCCTGGCGGGCGTTGTCGCTGGGTGCGCTGCGGGTCAAGCTGTCCTGCGCCGTTGTCGCGCGCGCCGGTGCGCGCAAGGTCTTCGCGGCAGGGACGGCTTGCTGTTCGGTAGCCGGTTCCGGAGACGACTCGCTGCTGTCGGCCGCGATGGCCGGCGGCGGTGGGGCCGGGGTCGGCGGTGCCGCGGGCGTCACCACGGCCGCTGGTGCGGGAGGCGTCATGCTCTGCGCGGGCGTCGGCTTGTGCGCCTGCGGTGCACGCTCCGGTAGTGGTGCGGCAGGTGCCTCCGTGGCCATACGCGCCGAGGCCGCAGGGGCGGGAACTGCTGTCTCGGAGGCCGCCGCCGCGTCGGTGGCCTGCGCCTGCTGCTCTGAGGAAGGTGCCGGCGATGCGACGGGCGCAGGCCTGGCGTCGGTGGTGGGAGCGGCTGCCGGCGCAGGCGCAGGCACCGCTGCCGGTGCGGGGGCCGGCACGGAGGGCGCCGGCGGGCGCCCGCGCCAGGCGATGCCCGCCACCAGCACCAGCGAGGCGGCCAGGCCGAGCCAGGTCGGCCAGCGCGAGCGCGCTGCGGCGCGCGGCGCGGGGGGCGGCGCTGTGGGGAGAGAGGTCGTTGCCGACGCTGGTGCCGGTATCGGCGTGGGCGTCGCCGCGGCGGTCTGCGCCCGAGCCCTTTCCGCAGCGCTGCTGGGATATTCCGCGATCTCGTTGGCACCCGGCGCGACCGCCGCGCGCGCGGCGGCCAGGATCGCCGCATCCAGCGCCGGCGGCGGCAGCGCCTGCCGGCCCAGGCGCAAGTGTTCGGCGAGCGCGCGCTCTTCCGGGGTCAGCGGTTCGTCGGCGCTCATCCGCCCAACCTCGCGCGCAGTTTGTCCATCGCATAACGCAGCCGCGACTTGACCGTCTCGCGGCCGACACCGGTGATCTGCCCGATCTCGTCCAGGCTCAATTCCTGCTCCAGGCGCAGCAGCAGCACGTCGCGTTGCTCCTCGGGAAGCGCATCCAGGGCCAGTTGCAGTTGGCGCCGTTGTTCGAAGGCCGACAATTGCCGCTCCGGGGTGTCGGGGTCCTGCACGCGGGCCGTGCGCAGGTCGGCGTCGGCCGGTGCCGGCGGACGATGCCTGGCCGCGCGCCAATGGTCGCCGAGCCGATTGTGGGCGATGCGCAGCAGCCAGGTGGTGAACGCGGCCTGCGGCTGCCAGTCCAGGCGTGCGGCGATCACCCGCTGCCACACGTCCTGGAACAGTTCTTCGGCCAGCGCACGGTCGCGCAGCTGCCGCAGCAGGTATTGGTACAGGCGGCCGCGGTGACGCAGGTACAAGGTCTCGAACGCACGCGCGTCGCCGGCCGCGTAGGCCAGCATCAGGGCTTCGTCGCTCGCTTCGACCGGGGCGTCCACGGCGGCAAGCCTAAGCGTTCCCCGGGCCGGCGCATAGTCGGGAGGCGGGAGTCGCGACGCGGGCGGCGATGGCGGAAGTTCGGGCAACATCTGTAGACAAACGCCCATCTCGCCACTTCGGGGTCGAGCGGGCGTCGATCGGCGCATGCAACGGGTATGCTGATGTGAAGGGCGAGCGTGGAGCAGTTCCGGGGGGCCCTGCAGGAGTTGTCGTCGATGCTGTTCAATTCGTCCACCACCGTCCGTGAAGACCCCTCTGGCGGCCATGCTCCCGCCCGCACGGCGCAGGCCTTGTGCGGCCTGTTGCCGCCGGGCAGCGCCGTGGCGATCGGCTGCGGCGACGGCGTGGTCGGCCGCCTGCACGGGGCAAGCGCGGATGCGCCGGGGTGGTTGCAGGCGCTGGTCGCGGAGGCGCTGGCCGATACCGCGCCGCTGCCGTCGACGGTGCCGGCCGTGCTGCACGTGCATCGCACCGCCGAGGGCGCCTGCGTGGCCATCGGCGCGGAACTGGCGCACCCCCTGGATGAGGCCCAACGCGCGGCCTGGTGCGATGCCGCGGTCGCCTTCGGCCTGAATCTGCTCGACACCGAGCGCATGCGCGCGCGCATCGAGGGCCTGGAAAAATCCAAGCAGCTGCAGCAGGCGCTGTACGAGATCGCCGACCTGGCCGGCGCCGATCTGGAGATGAGCCAGATGCTGCAGCGCGTGCACGCCGTGCTGGAATCGCTGATGTATGCGGAGAACTGCTACATCGTCGAGTACGACGAAGACCAGCAGAGCATGCGCTTCCTGTACTTCTCCGACCGCCACGACGACTTCGTCGCCGATCCGGAGCAGACCTACTTCCTGCGCGACATGCCGTACAGCCTCACTTTCGCCCTGCTGCGCCACGGCCGCGCGGTGCGCGGTCCGTCGGAACAGGTGCGCGAACGCCTGCAGTTGGGCGACAACATCGGCCACGGTCCGGAGAGCCGCGACTGGCTCGGCGTGCCGATGCTGCGCGAAGGCCGCGTGTGCGGCGCCATCGTGGTGCAGAACTACGACTACGCGTTGCGCTACACCGATGCCGACCGCGCGTTGCTGGCCTATGTGGCGCAGCACGTGCAGACCGCAATGGACCGGCGCCACGCGCAGGTGCAGTTGGAGCGGCGGGTGGACCTGCGCACACAGGAACTGCAGCGGGCCAACTGCGATCTGCAGGACGAGATCCAGGAGCGCAAGCGCGCCGAGATGTTGCAGTTGGCGCTGTTCCGCATCGCCGAGCTGGCGATCCGGTCGGAGAGCCTGCAGCAGTTCTACACCGAGGTGCATGCCATCATCGGTGGGCTGATCGACGCACGCAATCTGTACATCGCCCTGCTGTCCGACGACGACACCATGCTGGAGTTCGTGTATTCGGTGGACGAGTTCACCCCGTACCGGCCGCAACGGCGCCGCGGCCGCGGCCTGACCGAATACGTTATGCGGGTGCGGCGCCCGCAACTGCTCGAACTGTCCGACATCGATGCCTTGCTGGCGCAGGGCGAGGTGCAGGAATACGGCCAGCGTCCCTACAGCTGGCTGGGCGCGCCGCTGTTCGACGAGGGCGAGGTGATCGGCGCGATCGTGGTGCAGAGCTACGTCGCCAAGGTGCGCTTCACCGAGCACGACCAGCGCCTGCTGACCTTCGTCGCGCACAACGTCGGCAGCGGCCTGGCGCGGCAGCGCGCGCAGGAGCGGTTGCGGCTGGCGCATGCGGAGCTGGAGCAGCGCGTGGACGAGCGCACCCGCGAACTGGCCGAGGTCAACGAGCAGTTGCTGGCGCAGATCGCCGAACGCTGGCGCGCCGAGCAGCGCCTGACCCATCAGGCGCTGCACGATGCGCTGACCGGCTTGCCGAACCGCTCGCATCTGCTGGACCGGCTCAGCGAGGCGATCTCGCGTGCCCGCGGCGGCGGCAGGACCTTTGCCGTGCTGTTCCTGGACCTGGACCGGTTCAAGCTGGTCAACGACAGCATCGGCCACGCTGCCGGCGACGAGATGCTGGTGCAGGTGGCCAAGCGCATCGTGTCCACGATCCGCGGCCAGGACGTGGTGGCGCGCCTGGGCGGCGACGAGTTCGCGGTGCTGACGCCCTGCGAGCACGGCCTGGATGGTGCGCGCGAGCTGGCGCGACGCCTGCTGCACGTGCTCGGCCAACCGATGTGGGTGGCCGGCCGCGAACTGTTTCCGTCCGGCAGCCTGGGCATCGCCGCCTGGCATCCGCGCTACCACAACGGCGAGGAGATGCTGCGCGATGCGGACGCGGCCATGTACCGGGCCAAAGCGCAGAGCCAGGACCGCTGCGTGGTGTTCGACGAGGCCATGCGCGAGGCGGCGCTGCGCAGCCTCGACCTGGAGGCGGACCTGCGTCGTGCGATCAACAACCGCGACTTCGAGCCGTTCTACCAGCCGATCGTGCGCCTGCACGATGGCGAGGTGATCGGCCACGAAGCCCTGTTGCGCTGGCGTCACGAGAGCCGCGGGCTGCTGGTGCCGAGCCAGTTCATCGACCTGGGCGAGGAGAGTGGCCTGATCGAGCAGGTCGACTGGCTGCTGTACGCGCAGGTGATCCGGCGCCTGGCGCAGAGCGAGGGCGGCTACGTTTCGGTCAACGTCTCGCCGCGGCACTTCCGCTCGCCGGATTTCACCGAGCGGCTGTTCGGGCTGATCGACACCGCCGGCGCCGATCCGCGTCGCCTGCGCGTGGAAATCACCGAGGTGGCGCTGCTCGACGACGCGCCGCGCACCCTGACCATCCTGCAGGCCTTGCGCGAGCGCGGCGTGCTGGCGCAGCTGGACGACTTCGGTACCGGCTTCTCGGCGCTGTCGTACCTGCACCGCTTCCCGATCTCGGTGCTGAAGATCGACCAGAGCTTCGTCGCCGGCCTGCAGGACGAGGGGAGCACCGGCAGCCACGCACTGGTGCGCGGCATTCTCGCCCTGGCCAGCACGCTGGGCATCGAGACGGTGGGCGAGGGCATCGAGACCGAACAACAACTGGCGACCCTGCGCGAACTGGGCTGCGATTATGGGCAGGGCTATCTGCTCGGGCGCCCGGCCGCCGCGCCGCAACAGCTCTGAGGCGATCGCATGCGGAGCGCGTCGCCATGCGCGTGGTGCTCGCTGTCGGCACGCGCGCATTGGCCGCAGCTCGCTGTATTGCGGCGCGTTTGTTCGATTCGCGCCTCCGTCATCCCGGACGCTGGAGTGAACGACGGTTTCGCCATCGCCGCTTGTCGCGTAGGAGCGGCTTCAGCCGCGACGGGCGTTCCCGGTAAAGCCCGGTCGCGGCTAAGCCGCTCCTACAGGGCGCTTCCTGTCGTCATGTGAGGTGCCCTAAGCGCGACACCGAGGGCCCTGCGCTCGCCGCCGACACGCTGCCTTGGGTTTCAATGCAACGCGTTGCGGTGCTTTTCGTCGAGCCGCGCCGCGCCACGGGAGTAGTGAGGCGCCGGAATCTATAACGCGTCGCCACGCGCCAGTCGCTAACCGCTGATCCGATGCTCTCAACGCAGCCCGTTGCGGCGCTTCTCGTCGAGCCGCGCCGCGCAACGGGAGTAGTGAGACGCCGAAATTCGTAACGCGTCGCCACGCGCCAATCGCTTACCGCCGATCGGTTGCTCTTAGCGCAGCGCGTTGCGGCGCTTTTCGTCAATCCATTTCGACGCCTGCGCCGGCGTGTACTCCCGCATCCAGCCCAGCATCGTCTCGATGTCGCTGCCGTACCACAGGTCGGCGCGCTGGTCCGGGTGCAGGAAGCGTTCCTCCACCATGCGATCGATCATGCCGATCAGCGGGGCGTAGAAGCCTTCCACGTCGAGGAAGGCACAGGGCTTGTTGCCGATGCCGAGCTGGCGCCAGGTCAGCATCTCGAAGATTTCTTCCATGGTGCCGAAGCCGCCGGGCAGCGCGACGAAGGCATCGGACAGGTCGAACATGCGCGACTTGCGTTCGTGCATCGAGCCGACGATCTCCAGCTCGGTGAGGCCGCGGTGCGCCACTTCCCAGTCGGCCAGTTGCTTGGGAATCACGCCGGTGACCTCGCCGCCGGCGGCGAGCACCGCATTGGCCACGGTGCCCATCAGGCCGACATTGCCGCCGCCATAGACCAGGCGCAGCCCCTGCTCGGCGATGCGTGTGCCCAGCGCGGTGGCGCGTTCGACGTAGGCGGGCTTGTTGCCGGCATTGGAGCCGCAGTAGACGCAGATGCTTTTCATGGGATTGGAGAGTCGGGATTGGGGATTCGTAAAAGCGGTGGGTTTGTCGGGGCGCTGATGCTGCCGGAGCGGGCGCGGGTCATCGCTTGATCGCTTCACGCGTGCGGCGATCCGCAAAGCACAACGCCGGGCATGTGCCCGGCGTTGTGCGGCTGCCGGGCGGGGCAGGAGAGGGGCGCTGTTGCGAATCCCCACTCCCAAATCCCCAATCCCAGCCTCAATTGGCCTTGTGGATCGCCCGCTTGCTCACCGCCATGGCCGCGTCGTGAATCGCTTCGGACAGGGTGGGGTGGGCGTGGCAGATGCGCGCCAGGTCGTCGGCCGAGCCGTTGAACTCCATGGTCAGCACGCCTTCGTGGACCAGTTCGGAGACGCCGACGCCGACCAGGTGCATGCCCAGGACGCGGTCGGTCTCGGCGTGGGCGATGACCTTGACGAAGCCCGCCGGCTCGCCCATCGCCACCGCACGGCCGATCGCCGCGAACGGGAAGCTGCCGGCCTTGTACGGCACGCCCTCGGCCTTGAGCTGCTGCTCGGTCTTGCCGACCCAGGCGATTTCCGGCTCGGTGTAGATGACCCACGGAATGGTGTCGAAGTTGACGTGGCCGGGCAGGCCGGCGATCAGTTCGGCGACCGCGATGCCTTCCTCGAAGCCCTTATGCGCCAGCATCGGCCCGCGCACGCAGTCGCCGATCGCCCACACGCCGTCGACGCCGGTGTGGCAGTGCGCATCGACCTCGATCTGGCCACGCTCGTTGACCTTGACGCCGGTGCCGTCGGCCAGCAGCCCCTTGGTGGCGGCGCGGCGGCCGACGGCCACCAGCAGCTTGTCCACGGTCAGGGTCTTCTCGCCTTCGCCATCGGCGTAGGTGACGACCACTTCCTGCTTCTTGCCCTTGCCGGTGATCTCGGTCTTGGAGACCTTGGCGCCGAGCTTGATGTCCAGGCCCTGCTTCTTGAATTCCTTCAGCGCGGTCTTGGCCACTTCGGCATCGGCCAGGGCCAGGAAGTCCGGCAGCGCTTCGAGGATGGTGACCTCGGCGCCCAGGCGCTTCCACACGCTGCCCAGTTCCAGGCCGATCACGCCAGCGCCGATCACTGCCAGGCGCTTGGGCACCTCGGTGAAGTCCAGCGCGCCGACGTTGTCGACGATGGTCTCGCCGTCGAACTTGGCGAACGGCAGTTCGATCGAATCCGAACCGGCGGCCAGGATCACGTTGGTGCCCTTCAGCTCGACTTCGCTACCGTCGTGCTGCTTGACCTTGACCACGTTGCCCGGCTGCCCCGCGTTTGCTTGGAGCTCGCCGAAGCCGTAGTACGGGGTGATCTTGTTCGCCTTGAACAGCATCGCGATGCCGCCGGTGAACTGCTTGACGATCTTGTCCTTGCGGCCGACCATCGCCGCGACGTCGATCTTGGCATCCTTGAAGCTGATGCCGTGCTCGCCGAACAGGTGGCCCATGTTCCAGAACTGGCGCGAGGAATCCAGCAGCGCCTTGGACGGGATGCAGCCCACGCGCAGGCAGGTACCGCCCAGCGCCGGCTTGCCGTCCTTGCCCAGCGCCGCGTCGATGCACGCGGTCTTCAGGCCCAGCTGCGCGGCGCGGATGGCCGCGTGATAGCCGGCAGGACCGGCACCGATGACGACGACGTCGAATTGTTCTTGTTCGCTCATTCTTCGCTCACGAGATTAGGAATTGGGGATTGGGGATTCGCAAGAGCGGGCACCGGGGAACGGGAGCGCTTGCGCCAATCCCGAATCCCCAATCCCCAATCCCGGCTTTCATCACAGACCGAACAGCATCCGGCCCGGGTTTTCCAGCTGGTTCTTGATGTCGACCAGGAACTGCACCGAGTCCTTGCCGTCGATGATGCGGTGGTCGTAGGACAGCGCCAGGTACATCATCGGCGCGATCACGACCTGGCCGTTCTCGGCGATCGGACGCTCCTTGATCGCGTGCATGCCCAGGATCGCACTCTGCGGCGGGTTGATGATCGGGGTCGACAGCAGCGAGCCGAAGGTGCCGCCGTTGGTCACGGTGAAGGTGCCGCCCTGAAGTTCTTCCAGGCTCAGCTTGCCGTCGCGCGCCTTCTTGGCATAGTCGGCGATGCCCTGTTCGATGTCGGCGAAGGACTGCCGCTCGACGTTGCGCAGCACCGGCGTGACCAGGCCCTTGTCGGTGGACACGGCGATGGAGATGTCGCTGTAGCCGTGATAGATAATGTCGTCGCCGTCGATCGAGGCGTTGACCAGCGGGAAGCGCTGCAGCGCGTTGGCCGCGGCCTTGACGAAGAAGCTCATGAAGCCGAGCTTGATGCCGTGGGCCTTCTGGAACTCGTCCTGCAGTTCCTTGCGCGCGGCCGAGACCTTGGCGAGGTTGACCTCGTTGAAGGTGGTCAGCATCGCGGTCGAGTTCTTCGACTGCATCAGGCGTTCGGCGATGCGCTTGCGCACGCGGGTCATCGGCACGCGCTCTTCCGGACGTGCGCCGCTGGCCTTGCCGGCACCGCCGTTCTTGGCGTAGTTGAGGATGTCTTCCTTGGTCACCGCGCCGCGGCGGCCGGTGCCTTCGACCTGCGACGGATCCACGCCCTCGGTGATGGCGCTGAAACGCGCGCCCGGCGGCAGGCTGGAGACGTCGCCAGCGGCCTTCGGCGCGTCGGCCTTGGCGGCCTTCGGCGCTTCCGCGGCCGCCGCCTTGGGCGCCTCGGCCTTCGGCGCCTCGGCGACCTTGGCTTCGGCCGGAGCCGCAGCGGCGGTGGCGCCTTCCTCGATGATCGCCAGCAACTGCGAGCTGGTCACGGTGGCGCCGGCTTCGAACTTGATCTCCTTCAGCACGCCATCGACGGGCGAGGGCACTTCCAGCACGACCTTGTCGGTCTCCAGATCCACCAGGTTCTCGTCGCGCTTGACCGCGTCGCCGGCCTTCTTGTGCCAGCTGGCGATGGTGGCGTCGGATACGGATTCGGGCAGTACCGGAACTTTGACTTCGGTGGCCATTGCAGGGGGCGTCCTAGTGGTGTCTTTTTTGAATGTGAAAGGAGGTTATTCAGCGACTTGGTCGTTGAACGGATTCAATAGCGCATCGGCGACCAGCTTCAGCTGCTCTTCCACGTGCTCGGCGAAATGGCCGGCGGCGGGAGACGGCGAACGGGCGCGGCCGGCGTAGTGCAGGCTCTGTCCGTCGGCCAGGCAGGCCTGCAGGTGGTGCTTGATCTGGTACCAGGCGCCCTGGTTCTGCGGCTCTTCCTGGCACCAGACCAGGTCGGTGGCATTGCCGTAGCGCTTCAGTTCGGCCGACAGCAGCTCGCGCGGGAACGGGTACAGCTGCTCCACGCGCAGGATGGCGACGTCGTCCTGGCCGCGCTTGGTCTGGTCCTCGAGCAGGTCGTAGTAGACCTTGCCCGAGCAGGCGACCACGCGCTTGACCTTCTTCGGGTCGGCCTTGGCGTCCGGGATCAGGTGCTGGAACTCGCCGTCGGCCAGTTCTTCCAGGGTCGACACCGCCAGCTTGTGGCGCAGCAGCGACTTGGGCGTCATCACCACCAGCGGCTTGCGCGTGGACATGCGCATCTGCCGGCGGATCATGTGGAACGCCTGCGCCGGGGTGGTCGGCACGCAGACCAGCATGTTCTCCAGCGCGCACAGCTGCAGGAAGCGCTCCAGACGCGCGGAGCTGTGCTCCGGGCCCTGGCCTTCGTAGCCGTGCGGCAGGAACAGGGCCAGACCGGTGATGCGGCCCCACTTGGCTTCGCCGGCGGCGATGAACTGGTCGATCACCACCTGCGCGCCGTTGGCGAAGTCGCCGAACTGCGCTTCCCAGATGCACAGCGCATTGGGATCGGTGGTGGAGTAGCCGTACTCGAAGCCCATCACCGCTTCCTCGCTGAGCAGCGAGTCGATCACGGTGGCGTCTTCCGGGTTCTCCACCAGCTGGCGCAGCGGCAGGTAGTAGCTGTCGGTCTTCTGGTCGTGCAGGATCGCGTGGCGGTGGAAGAACGTGCCGCGGCCCGCGTCCTGGCCGACCAGGCGCAGCTTGTGGCCTTCGCCGAGCAGGGTGGCGTAGGCCAGGTTCTCGGCGAAGCCCCAGTCGCCCGGCAGTTCGCCGGCGGCCATCTTCACCCGGTCTTCGTAGATCTTGGCCACGCGCGGGTGCAGCTCGACGCCGCCCGGGATGGTGGTGATGAGCTTGGCCAGCTGGTCCAGGGTCTTGCGCTTGACCGTGGTGTCGACCTTGTCCGTCAGCTTGCCCGACAGGTACTTGGACCAATCGATGGCGAATTCGTCCGGCTTGCGGGTCGCCAGCTCGGTGGTGTATTCGCCCGAGTCGAGCTTGTTGCGGTAGCTGTCGACCAGCGCCTGGGCCTCGCCGGCCTGCAGCACGCCCTCGCTTTCCAGCTGGGCGGCGTACAGCTCGCGGGTGGTCTTGTGCTTGCGGATGGTCTGGTACATCACCGGCTGGGTGGCCGCCGGCTCGTCGGCCTCGTTGTGGCCCCAGCGGCGGTAGCAGACCAGGTCGATGACCACGTCCTTGTTGAACTGCTGGCGGAAGTCGTAGGCCAGGTTGGCCACGAACGCCACCGCGTCCGGATCGTCGCCGTTCACATGGAACACCGGCGCGCCGATCATCTTCGCCACGTCCGTGCAGTACAGCGTGGAGCGGGCGTCGTCGCGGGCGCTGGTGGTGAAGCCGATCTGGTTGTTGACCACGATGTGCACGGTGCCGCCGACCGCGAAGCCGCGCGCCTGCGACATCTGGAACAGCTCCATGACCACGCCCTGGCCGGCGAACGCGGCATCGCCATGGATGATCACCGGCAGCACCGACTTGCGCGCGGCGTCGCCGTAGCGCTCCTGGCGCGAACGCACGCTGCCGACCACGACCGGATCGACGATTTCAAGGTGCGAGGGGTTGAACGCCAGCGCCAGGTGCACCGACTTGCCGTCGGCCACCGCCACGTCGGCGGAGAAGCCCATGTGGTACTTCACGTCGCCGGTGTGGGCGCGGTCGTCGTGGGCGTGCTCGAACTTGCCTTCGAACTCGTCGAACAGCTTGCGCGGGTTCTTGCCCAGGGTGTTGACCAGCACGTTGAGGCGGCCGCGGTGGGCCATGCCGACCACGATGTCCTTGACCGCGTCGTTGCCGGCGCGCTGCACCAGCACGTCCATCATCGGGATCAGCGAGTCGCCGCCTTCCAGCGAGAAGCGCTTCTGGCCGACGTACTTGGTGTGCAGGTAGCGCTCCAGGCCCTCGGCGGCGGTAATCCGCTCCAGGGTGCGGCGGCGGCTGGCGGCGTCGCCGGCGATGTTGCCGCCCGCGTTCTCCAGGCGCTGGTAGATCCACTGGCGCTGTTCGAACTCGGAGATGTGCATGAACTCGCTGCCGATCGACCCGGTGTAGGTCGCCTTCAGCCGCGACAGCAGATCGCGCAGTTTCATCCGCGGCTGGCCGCCGAGGCCGCCGGTGCTGAACTCGCTGCCCAGATCGCTTTCCGACAGGCTGTGGAACGGCAGGCCCAGGTCCGGCGGGTTCACCGGCGGGGTCAGGCCCAGCGGATCCAGGCGCGCGCCGAGGTGGCCGCGCGAACGGTAGGCGGTGATCAGGCGGCCGACATGGCGCTCGCGCTCGTCGCCGCTCGGGCCGGTGCCGCTGTTGGCGGCCTGGCGCGCGGCGCTGGCGATGTGGGCGATGACCGCAGAGTGGGGGACGTCACCAGCATCGCGGCCCTGGAAGCCGTCGAAGTAGGTTTTCCACTTGGGATCGATGCTGTCGGGAGAGACCAGATACTGTTCGTACAGGTCTTCGATATAGGCGGCATTGCCGCCGGCGAGTTGCGATGACTGCGCAAACTGCTTGAGTAGATTGTCCACGATGGTGGGGTCGGGTCGCTTTGTTGGAGTGGCTTGCGGTAGGAACCGGCGGACGCGTGGGCCGCGCGGGCGTAATCAAGCGCAAAAATTATACCCCCATGAACCAGCCGGGGTGTGCATTCGGCGTGGTCAAGGCCGATCCCGGTTCATCCGCGGCGCGCATGGCGGCGCCGGTCCGGCCGCCTCACCAACCCAGGGCGCGCAGTTCGCTGCAGGGGCGTGCGCGCTCCCATATCCGTTCGAAAGAGGTGCGCAACTGCCGCGCGCGGCCACCGCCGAGCAGGTCGGTCTCGCCGTCGTAACGGTGACCGAGACCACGGAAGTAGTAGCCGCCGCCCTCGTTCGCCAGAGAGGCGGTGGCGTCGCTGCGGTCCACCGGATCGCTGACCTCGCGGAACTGGAACACGCTGGGCAAGCGCTGTGCCAGGGCCAGCAGGGGCGCGCCGGCGCGCTGCGGCGCGGCCGCGTCGTGCAGCAGTATCCACACTTGCTTGGCGTGCGCGGCGACCGCGAAGCGCCGCACCTGCTCCAGCACCCGCGCATCGTCGAACAGACCCGGATCCAGCGCGCGGCTATGGATCAGCACCTGGCGGCGGGCCTGCGCCAGCACCGCGATGCTGGCGGCGATCGCCATCGCCGCGTCCTCCACCGCCACGGCGCCGTCGAAGCGCCGGCGCAGCGGCACGGCCTCCGCGGTGGCGGCCATGCCGCCCGGCGGCGGCAGGAAGCCGTGGCGGGCACAGAACGCCAGGGCGGCAGCGGGCGCATGCAACTCCAGTTGCGGCCAGCGCCGGCGTTGCGCTTCCTCGATCAGGCTGCGCAGCAGCGCGCTGCCGACGCCGCGCCCGCGCCAGTCCGGCCGCACGGTCAGGGCGGCGATCCGCCGATCCGCGCCGAGCCGGGCCGCGCCCACCGCCTGGCCGTCGTCGCTGCGCGCGACCAGGTGGTCGCCCAGCGTGTCCAGCGCCGACGCCGCGGCGTCGGCCGGGTCCGCGGCGGTGCCGGCCGCGGCACGCAGCGCGCGCAGTTCGGCGCCGTCGTGGACGGGATCCAGCGCAGCGATGCGGAAACCGGGGCCGGGCATGGTCGGATCAGGCCGGGTCGGCGTCCGCGTCGGTCGCGTCCTCGTCCTCCAGCGGCTGGTAGAAGCCGCCTTCGATCAGCTCCAGCAGGGCCTGCTTGCCGGCCGCCGACAGCGCCGCGTAGTCCGTGCCGTCGATGTGCTCGGCCGCGGCCAGGCGCTTGGCGTCCTTGACCGGCAGCGCGAACTCCTGGCCGCTGCAGAACAGCATGGCGCCGCGGCTGGTCCGCCGCCAGGCCGGCCGCGCCCAGGGATGCCGCTGCAGGACCAGGCCCTGTTCCAGCGCGGCGGCGATCTCCTCCGCGGGGGGCAGGCCGGTCGGCGGCAGGATCTCGCCGGCGGCGCGGTAGGTGGTGATGAAGCGGCCGAACCAGGCACCCAGCTTGTCCGGGTCGTTCATGCGCAGCGCGTTCAGCGCCTCGACCACGCGGCCCATCGCCGCCGCATCGATCTCGTAGGGGTCGGCCGGCGCCTGCAGGTCTTCGTCGTGGTAGCGCAGCGCCTCGTCGGCGCCGTCGATCAGGGTGTCCAGGTAATCGGCGATCAGCTCGGCCGAGGACGGCGCGCGCATGCCCACCGAGAAGGTCAGGCAGGCGTCCTCGGCGACGCCGTGGTGCGGCACCAGCGGCGGCAGGTACAGCATGTCGCCCGGCCCCAGCACCCAGTCGTGGGTCGGGTCGAACTGGCGCAGCAGCTTCAGCTCCACGTCGTCGCGGAAGTCGGTCGGCGGCGCCGGCCGGCCCAGCGCGACGCTGGCGTCGATCTGCCAGCGGCGATGGCCGTGGGCCTGCAGCAGGAACACGTCGTAGTGGTCCACGTGCGCGCCGACCGAGCCGCCGCGCGCGGCGAAGCTGACCATCACGTCGTCCACCCGCCAGCGCGGCAGGAAGCGGAACTGCTCGAGCAGGGCGCGGATGTCCGGGTCCCACTTGTCCACGTCCTGCACCAGCAGGGTCCAGTCGTGGTCGGGCATGCCGGGAAACTCCTGCTCCTGGAACGGGCCGCTGCGCACGCGCCAGCGATCGTTGGCGCGGTCGTGCTCGATCAGCCGCGACAGCGCCGCCTCCTCACAGGCCAGGCCGGCCAGGTCGCCCGGCTCGATCGGCGAGACGAAGCCGGGGAAGGCATTGCGGATCAGCAGCGGGCGCTTGTGCCAGTAGTCGCGCAGGAAGGTCGCGGCGGGCATGCCCAGCGGTTGCCCGGGGCGGGCGTGGAGTTCGAAGGCGGGAGCGGCGGTCTTGCGGGCAGCCATGGGCGATGGGTCCTTGCAACGCGGAAGGTAAAGGGCGGCGCGCAGCGGCGCCGGCCGACCCTGCCATTGTCCGCCGGTTTGGCGCGTGGGGCCATCGCGCTGGCCTTCGTGTACGCCGCTGCGCACGGATAAGGGACCGTTGGCCGCCCTGGCCGTGTGCCGCGACCGCGCGTCGCAGGTGACCACGTGCGCGCGGCCCATGGGCGGCGCTAGGTGCAACGGGGCTTGGGAGTCGCGGCGGCGCCCCGTTGGGCACAGGCAGCGGGTAGCGCAGCGCCGGGCGCGCTACTGGCTGAGGATGCGGTTGTCGCGGCCGCCGTCGTCGACCTGAGCAGTGCCGCTGCGCTGGACGATGGCGTTGTCGTTGCCCTGCAGGGCGATGGTGTCGATCTCGCTGGCCTGCAGCTGGTTCTGGTCGCCGGACACTTCGAGGGTGGCGATGCGCGCCATCTGCAGCCGGCCATGGCGGCCGAACAGCGCGACCTGCCCGGCGTCGCCGCGCATCGCCACCTGGGCGTTGTCGCCGAGGACGCGCAGGGTGTCGGCCCGCTCGATCTGCAGATTGCCGTTACGGCCGAACAGGCTGACCGTGGCGCAGTGGCCGTGCAGCACCAGGGTGGCGTCGCGGCCGACGATGTTCAGGTCGCGTCCGTCGCAATCGATTTCGCCGCTGGCCGAGGCGGCCATGCGGATCGGCGCCTCGGCGTCGCGCTCGTCGCCGTCGGCGATGTCGCCGGCCGACGGTGCCGCCGCGATCGGCGGCGGCGCGGCCTGCATGACCACGGTGCGCGTGGCGGCGGTGTGCGCGCCATCTCCGGCCGGCGGGCGCGGCGCCTGGGCGCAGCCGACCAGGGCCAGCAGCGGCAGCACAAACAACGGGTTGCGTTTCATCGTGGGGCTCTGCTGTGAGCCACCAGCATGCCGCTGGCCGATTAACCCAGGATGGACGGGCCGCGGCTAGGGCGTGTCACCAACCCGAAGGGGCGCGATTGCGCGGGGATTGGTGACACGCCCTAGATGCCGCGCGCCAGCCGCTCGGCCAGGCCGACGTAGCCGCCCGGGGTCAGGTCGCGCAGGCGCTGCTTGGCGTCCTCGGGCAGCTCCAGGGTCTCGACGAAGGCGCGCATCGAGGCGGCGGTGATGCCCTGGCCGCGGGTCAGCGCCTTGAGCTGCTCGTAGGGGTTGGGCAGGCCGTGGCGGCGCATCACCGTCTGCACGGCTTCGGCCAGCACTTCCCAGGCGGCATCCAGGTCGGCATCCAGGCGCTCCGGGTTCACGGTCAGCTTGCCCAGGCCCTTGGCCAGCGAGTCCAGTGCCACCTGGGTGTGGCCGAAGGCGGTGCCGAGCGCGCGCAGCACGGTGGAGTCGGTGAGGTCGCGCTGCCAGCGGCTGATCGGCAGCTTGGCCGAGAAGTGCTCGAACAGGGCGTTGGCGATGCCGAAGTTGCCTTCGGCGTTCTCGAAGTCGATCGGGTTGACCTTGTGCGGCATGGTCGAGGAGCCGACTTCGCCTTCCTTGAGCTTCTGCTTGAAGTAGCCCAGCGAGATGTAGCCCCAGATGTCGCGCGCCAGGTCGATCAGCACGGTGTTGGCGCGGCGGGCGGCGTCGCCCAGTTCGGCGACGTTGTCGTGCGGCTCGATCTGGGTGGTGTAGGGGTTGAACACCAGGCCCAGGCTTTCCACGAAGCGCTGGGCGAAGCCCGGCCAGTCGACGTCGGGGTAACTGGCGACGTGGGCGTTGTAGTTGCCCACTGCGCCGTTGATCTTGCCGGTGAGTTCGACTGCGGCGATCTGCCGACGTTGGCGCTCGAGGCGCGCGACGACGTTGGCGATCTCCTTGCCCAGGGTGGTGGGCGAGGCGGTCTGGCCGTGGGTGCGCGACAGCATCGGCTGCGCGGCCTGCGCATGCGCGAGCGCGCGGAGCGTGGCGATCACTGCGTCCAGGGTCGGCAGCAGCACCTCGCGCCGGGCCTGCTCCAGCATCAGTCCGTAGCTGAGGTTGTTGATGTCCTCGCTGGTGCAGGCGAAATGCACGAACTCCAGGGCCGGGCCGAGTTCGGCGTCGTCCTTGAGCTGCTCCTTGATGAAGTACTCCACCGCCTTGACGTCGTGGTTGGTGGTGCGCTCGATCTGCTTGACCCGCGCCGCGTGTTCCACGCCGAAGCCGTCGGCCAGCGCGCGCAGGCGCTGCGCCGCCGCCGGCGAGAACGCGGCCAGCTCGCCGATGCCCGACTCGGCACCCAGCGCCAGCAGCCATTCGATCTCCACCTTCACCCGCGCCTTGATCAGGCCGTATTCGGAGAAGATCGGCCGCAGGGCGTCGACCTTGCCGGCATAGCGGCCATCGAGCGGGGACAGGGCGAGCAGGGCGGAATCGGACATGGCGAGGGCGTGGGGTGGTGTCGGCGGGGGCGCCATTCTACGTCGGCGCGGCCTCGGCCGGCGCCAGGCGCACGGTCACTGCCTGGATGCGATGCCCGGCCATGCGCTTGACCGTGAACAGGTGCCCGTCGATCTGCAGTTGCTCGCCTTCCTCGGGCAGGCGCTGCAACTGGTGCACGATCAGTCCGCCCACCGAGTTGAGGTGCTCCGGCGCGCGCAGGTCGCGGCCGAGCAGGCGCTCGAGGCGGAAGATCGAGGTCGAGCCGGCGACCAGCACGCTGCCGTCGGCGCCGCGGGTCGGTGCGTCCTTGACCACGTGCGGGTGTTCGTCCTCGATGTCGCCGACCACCACTTCCAGCAGGTCTTCCAGGGTGAAGTAGCCGAGGATGCGGCCGTGCTCGTCCACGCACAGCGCCATGTGCGTGGCGCCGGTACGGAAGCGCTCCAGTACCAGCGGCACCGGCGTCTCCAGCGCGATCAGGTTGGCCGGGCGCAGCAGCGGGCGCAGGTCGTCGCTGCGGCGGCCGCCGGCGATCTCCACCAGCAGGTCCTTCATGTGCAGGATGCCGAGCACCTGCTCGCCGTCGCGGTCGAACCACGGGTAGCGGCTGTAGCGGCTCTCGGCGAACTCGGCCATCACCGCGTCCAGCGCCATGCCCTCGCGGAACCCGCGCAGATGGTCGCGCGCGCGCATCAGATCGCCGGCCACCAGTTCCGGCAGTTCCAGCGCGTGGCTCATCAGGGTCAGTTCGTGATCGGGCGCGCCGCCGGCGGGTTGCTGGCGGCCGACGATCAGCTTCAGTTCCTCGCGCGAGTAGCGGTGCGAGGCATGCTCGACCTCGCCCCAGCCCATCGCCTTCAACAGCGTGTTGGCACTGGTGTTGAGCAGCCAGATCGCCGGATACATCGCCCAGTAGAACAGGTACAGCGGCGCGGCGGTCCACAGCGACATGCGCTCCGGGCGGCGGATCGCCATCGACTTGGGGGCCAGTTCGCCGAGCACGATGTGCAGGAACGAGATGACGCTGAAGGCGATGATGAAGGCGCTCAGGCGTGCCGCCTCCTCGCTGAGCCCCAGCAGGTCGAACAGCGGCTGCAGCAGGTGCGCGAAGGCCGGTTCGCCGACCCAGCCCAGGCCCAGCGAGGACAGGGTGATGCCGAGCTGGCAGGCCGACAGGTAGGCGTCGAGGTGGCCGTGCACATTGAGCAGCAGGCGGCCGCGCCAGCCGTGGTGCTCGGCCAGCCCCACGGCCTGGGTGTGGCGCAGCTTGACCAGGGCGAACTCGGCGGCGACAAAGAAACCGTTGAGCAGCACCAGCAGCATCGCCAGCGCCAGCAGCAGGAGATTGCCGATCATGTGCGTTCCCCGGCGCGCGCCGCTGGCGCGTCATGGCGCCGGGCGGAAGGGGTGGAAACGGCGGGGTGCGTGGCCCGGCGCAGCGTGCGCCGGCATCTACAGTCTGAATCGTCGCCCATGGCGGCGTGCGCGTTCCATCGGTGATACGTCGCCGCAGTCTAGCCGATGCGTTGCGTCGTTGCCGCCGGCGCGCGCCGTCTCGCGTATTCCGTCACATGCCAGCGCTGCAACATGCGCCGTGGATCAGCGCGCGGAGTCGCTGTTGCGAATCCCCAATCCCGAATCGCCGGCCTTTCAGCAGCCGAATGGCTGATCATCCCGGCCTCCAACCATCACGCCACCACAATCTTTTCGTTTGCTAAACTTTCTGTAACCGTTTTCAACATCAACATTCCCCCATGAAATCTTCTTTGCGTCTGGCGGCGCTGGCCGCCGCTGTGTCCGTTTTCCTGACCGCCTGCGGCGGCAAGCCCTCGGCCACGCCGACTGCGTCCGATGCCGGTGCCGATGCCAGCCACGCATCCTCCGACGCTGGCGCCAGCGACGCGGACCAGGCGCTGACCAGCAAGCTCAACGCCTACATCGAATGCTTCAACAAGGTCGATGGCCGCATCCACGAAGGTGCGCAGCAGTACATACGCTGGATGGCCGACCCCAAGGTCGGCCCCACCGGCAAGGAAACCAGCGTGTACGGGCCCGCCCCGATCGACGAATACGCGATGAAGCTGTGCGATGCGCCGATGACCCAGGCGATCGCGGCCAAGCCGTCCTTGCCGGCCCTGGATGCGGCGGCGAAGCGCTATCTGGCCGCCTTGAAGACGTTGCAGCCGCTGGCCAACCAGGCCCGCGACTACTACGACCGCGAGGACTACCAGGACGACCAGTTCGCCAAGGGCAAGCAGATGCATGCGCCGCTGATGGCCGCGCTGTCCGAATTCCACGAGGCCAGCGAGGCCTTCAGCCACGAACTGGAGGCGCAGAACGACGCCGCCCAGCGCGAGCAGTTGAAGGCGATGGAAAAGGCCGAGGGCCGCACCCGCGACTTCTATCGGCTGTCGATGATGCTCGAGGCCAAGGACATCGTCAGCCTGATGCAGGACGACGATTTCGACACCGCCAAGGCCACGGCGTTGGTGGCGGGCTTCAACAGCCTGTCCGACGAGGCGCATGCCAAGGTCGCCAACCAGGAGCCGGGCAAGTCCGACTGGAGCGGTTTCGAGACCGCCGCGGAGAACTTCCGCAAGGAATCCAAGGCGCGCATCAAGCGGGTGGCGGAAAAGATCCCGTACAGCGCATTCGAGCAGCGCTCGCTGGACAACCCGATCGTCGCGCCGGAAGGCTCGCCGGCACGCTTGATGAAGAGCTACAACGACCTGGTGTTCCAGAGCAACCGCCAGCGCTGAGCGCGCGGGCCGGCGGCGCAAGGCCGCCGGTCCCGCCGGTGCCGTCGCCAGGGCGGCCCCGGCATGCCGGAGTCCCGTCCTTCGCCGACGGTGCGCACGGTTCGCGCCGTCCGCATCACGATAGCGCGCTCGCGGAATGTGCCATCATGCGTCGCGCCGTTGCCAGGCTTCGCAAAGTCGATCCTGGACCGCATACGCCTGCCGGTCATGGCGGGCTGCCGCGCTTCTCGCGCCTCCAGACATTCCTAACATCCGCCGGCGCACACTGGCTGACGCCGGGCGCTGCGCCACGGATAATGCGCGCGCCAGCCGCAATCCCGCCAGCCTGCCTCCCCGGACGTCCGATGACGGCGCCGATGGATTCCTTTTTGCAGATGCGGAGATTGCGCAATGAGTGACAAATTCAGGGTCGAACACGACAGCATGGGCGAACTGCAGGTGCCCGCCGATGCCTTGTGGGGGGCGCAGACCCAGCGTGCGGTACAGAACTTTCCGGTGTCCGGGCAGCCGATGCCGCGCGGCTTCATCCGCGCGCTGGGCCTGATCAAGGCCGCCGCGGCCGGCGTCAACGCCGACCTGGACTTGTTGCCAAAGGCCGTCGCCAAGGCGATCCAGGCCGCGGCGCTGGAGGTGGCCGACGGCCGCCACGACGCGCACTTCCCGATCGACATCTACCAGACCGGATCGGGCACTTCGTCGAACATGAACGCCAACGAGGTCATTGCCACGCTGGCCAACCGCGCCGCCAAGGGCGAGGGCAAGCACGGCAGCAAGGCACTGCCGACGGTGCATCCCAACGACCACGTCAACCTCGGCCAGAGTTCCAACGACGTGGTACCGACCGCGATCCGCGTCGCCGCGCTGCTGGCCGCGCGCGAGCACCTGCTGCCGTCGCTCAAGCACCTGCGCAAGACGATCGACAAGCGCGCCAAGCAGCTGCAGGGCGTGGTCAAGACCGGGCGCACCCACCTGATGGACGCGATGCCGCTGACCTTCGGCCAGGAGTTCGGCGCCTGGTCGGCGCAACTGGTGTCGGCGCAGGCGCGCATCGACGACAGCCTCAAGCGCCTGCGCCGGCTGCCGCTGGGCGGCACCGCGATCGGCACCGGCATCAACGCCGATCCGCGCTTCGGCGGCAAGGTCGCCAAGGCGTTGTCGGCGCTGACCGACTTCACCTTCGAGAGCGCCGAGAACAAATTCGAGGGCCTGGCCGCGCAGGACGACGCGGTGGAACTGTCCGGGCAACTCAATGCGCTGGCGGTGGCGCTGATCAAGATCGCCAACGACCTGCGCTGGATGAACGCCGGGCCGCTGGCCGGCCTCGGCGAGATCGAACTGCCGGCGTTGCAGCCGGGCAGTTCGATCATGCCGGGCAAGGTCAATCCGGTGATTCCCGAGGCCACGGTGATGGCCTGCGCGCAGGTCATCGGCCACCACACCGCGATCACCGTGGCCGGGCAGACCGGCAATTTCCAGTTGAACGTGACCCTGCCGCTGATCGCGGCCAACCTGCTGGAGTCGATCCAGTTGCTGGGCAACGTATCGGTGCTGCTGGCCGATTCGGCGATCGCCGGGCTCAAGGTGCGCGAAGAGCGCGTGCGCGAGGCGCTGGACCGCAACCCGATCCTGGTCACCGCGCTGAATCCGATCATCGGCTACGAGAAGGCCGCGGCGATCGCCAAGCGCGCCTACAAGGAGAACCGGCCGGTGTTGGAGGTGGCCAAGGAGGACAGCGGCCTCGGCGAGGACGAACTGCGCCGGCTGCTGGACCCCGCCGCATTGACCGAGGGCGGCATCCACGCCGGCGCGGGCGGCGGCGGCTGAGGCGCGCTGGCGCTGCAAGCAGCAAGGCCTGGCATGGCGTTATGGCGTGCCAGGCGCAGTGGACGCTCGCACGGTGAAAGCAGTCGGGACTGAAGTCCCTCCCACATCGCGCCCGGACACCGCTCCGCAAACCCTCGTAGGAGCGGCTTCAGCCGCGACGGGCTTTACCGAGAACGTCCATCGCGGCTAAAGCCGCTCCTACAGGGACGCCTCCAATTCTTCGAGGCTCCCTCGTGCCGGGATTGCCGGCGCCGGCAGCCCTCAGCGGCGCTCGGCCTGCAGGTTGCCGAAGCTGTCGCGGTACGGCTGCAGCGACGGAATGTCGCGCAGCACCGCCGCCTGCGCGGCGGTGATCTCCGGGGTCGGCGCGAAGCCGACCGAGCGCATGTTCGGATCCGGCGCCGCGGTCTCCAGGGTGCGCTGGCGCTGCATCTGCAGGTGCATGAACAACTGCTGCAGTTCGGTGCGCTGTGCGGGGGGCAGCGGCAGCTCGATGTCGTCGATGCGCAGGCTGCCGTCGGGCCCGATGGTGGCATTGGCGGCCGGGGCGCGGCGCAACATCACGTTCATGCTGTCCACCGCCACCCGCGGCTTGCTGCGCTCGGCGCGCGAGGAAGTGGTCTCGCCGCCGCGTCCGCCGCAGGCGGCGAGCAGCAGGCACAACGACAGCAGCGAGAACCAGGCGAACAGCGTCTTCTTCATGGAGGCGGTGCAGTGGGGGAGTGCGGGCATTCTAGAACGTGCGGCGGCTTCGGTCGTGGAGGCGTGCCGGACGCGCGCTAGCGGCTCGGGTTCGGAGCGGACTGCATGGCGCGCGCGAGCACGCCGAACATCCGTTCGTCGGTGGATTGCGCGACGTTGAAGCGGAGAAAATCGCCCGCGCTCAGCGACTGGCTGAAGGCATTGCCCGGCGCCAGTACCACGCCCTCCTGCAGGCAGGCGCGCGCGATCGCCGAGGCCTCCATGCCCGCGGGCAGCCTGCACCAAAGGAACAGGCCGGCCTGCGGGATCAGCCAGGGCCGGATGCCGAGGCCCTGCAGCCGCGCCACGGTCCTGGCCATCTGCTCCGCCAGGCGCCGCCGCAAGCTCTCCAGATGCCGGCGGTAGCCGCTGTCGGTCAGGGCGATCAGCACGGCGTCGGCCGCCAGCCGGCCGCCCCCGAAGCTCGTAGCGATCTTCAGGTCGGCGAGGCTTTCGATCCAGTCGCCACGCGCGGCGATGTAGCCGCAGCGCAGCGATGCCGAGACCGTCTTGGAAAAGCTGCCGACCTGGATCACCCGCGCCAGGCCGTCGAAGGCCGCCAGCCGTGGGGCTGGGCTGGTCTCGAAGTCGGCGAAGATGTCGTCCTCGACGATCACCAGGTCCGAGCCCTCGGCCAGCAGCAGCAGCCGGTGCGCCGTCGCCGCGGACAGGGTCGCGCCGGTGGGGTTGTGGATCCCCGAATTGGTGATGTACAGACGCGGTGCGTGCGCTTTCAGCGCCGCTTCGAAGTGCGCCACGTCCGGTCCGTGCGGCGTATAGGGCACGCCCACGACCTGCACGCGATGCGCCTTGAGCAAGGCATGGAAATTGAAGTAGCAGGGGTCGTCGACCAGCACCGTGTCGCCGGGCGAGAGCAGGAAGCGACCGATCAGGTCGATCGCATGCGTCCCCGATTCGGCGAGCAGGATCTGTTCGGGCGGCGCCTGCACGCCGTTGCCCGCCAACCGTCGCGACAGGAACTGGCGCAAGCCGGGGTGGCCCAGGGGCGTGGCGTACTCGGTCAGTTCCAGCGTGTCGGCGCGCGCCAGCGTGCGCAGCGCGCGGCGCATGCCCGCGCCGTACAGCCACGTCGGCGGCAGCCAGCCGCAGCCGGGCTTGAGCACGCGCGCATCCGCTTCCAGCGACTGCCGCGACACCCATAGCGGATCGATCTGCCGGTCGAGCTTCGGGCCGAGTTGCGCCAACGCCAGCGGGGCCGCCGGCCCGGCCACATAGAAGCCCGACCCCGGTCGCGCCACGATCGCGCCTTCGGCCGCCAGCCGCTCGTAGGCTTCCACCACCGTCGACACCGACACGCGCAGCGCGCGCGCCTGCGTGCGTACGGAGGGCAGGCGCGCTCCCGGCAGGCTGGTGCGGTTGGCGATGCGGGCGCGGATATCGGTCATCACCGCATCGATGCGCGTGCCGGGTGCTACGGGTCTGTCCACTGTCGTCGGCTGTACTGGGTCTTGAGGCATAACAGTACTGCGAAACCGTATTGGATCGTACCTGGCCGGATCGGTCCCGCGTGGCGTCTACTGCGCCGGCGATGCCGAAGGAGACGCGCATGGAAAAAACCACCGGTGGCTGGATCAATGGATGTATCGGCGTGATGATTTTTGCGGGGTCGTTGCCCGCGACCCGCGTCGCGGTCGCCGATTTCTCCCCCGTGTTCCTGACCTGCGCCCGCGCCAGCATTGCCGCCGCGCTCGGGCTGGCGCTCCTGCTCGGGTTTCGGCAACCGCGTCCGCGCCGCGCCGAGCTGCCCGCCTTGGCGATGACGGCGCTGGGGGTCGTGGTCGGGTTTCCGCTGCTGACCGCGCTGGCGCTGCAGCATGTCACTTCGGCGCATTCCATCGTGTTCGTGGGCCTGCTGCCGTTGTGCACGGCCGTCTTCGCCGTGTTGCGGGCCGGCGAACGCCCGCGTCCGCCGTTCTGGGTGTTCTCGCTGGCCGGTGCCTGCAGCGTCGTCGGCTATGCGGCGATCGGCGGGATCGACGCCTCGCTGCAGGGCGACCTGCTGATGCTGGCCGCGGTGGTGCTGTGTGGGCTGGGCTACGCGGAGGGCGCGCGCCTGTCGCGCACCCTGGGCGGATGGCAGGTCATCTGTTGGGCGCTGGTGCTGTCGCTGCCGCTGATGGTGTCCCTGGCCTTGCTGACGCAGCCCGCGTCGTTCGGCGCTGTGCACATGCCGGCATGGCTCGGCCTGGGCTATGTCTCGTTGTTCAGCATGTTGATCGGCTTCGTGTTCTGGTACCGCGGCCTGGCGCAAGGCGGCATCGCGGCGGTCGGGCAACTGCAGTTGTTCCAGCCCTTCATCGGCTTGGGCCTGGCCGCGCTGTTGCTCCACGAAACGGTGAGCTGGACGATGCTGGCGGTGACCCTGGTCGCCATGGTCTGCGTGGCGGGCGCGAAACGATACGCCCGCTGAGACCGCGACCCGCCCGGCAGGCGTGGGGCGACTGCCGGGCGGAGCGCGGACACAGCGGGCGGTCATGGACGATCGTCGCGGCAGCGTGGCTGCCGCCGGTTACGCGGCCGAGTGCCTGCAGTCGTTGACGTCGCTGTCGTCGAGGGTGGAGTAGGGACGGAACGCCGGCACCTTCTGCATCAGCGCATCCTGCGCGGCGCGCAGCGCGGCGACCTGATCGCAGATCTTCAGCGCCGCCTGCTTGATCTTGTCGGCCTGCGCTTCGACATGCTCGCCGATGTGCTCGGTGTTGCCGCTGAGCACGCCACTGATGGCATCGCCGGCCGCTTTCACGCCGAGCGCGGCGCCGGCCTTGCCGACTTCCACGCCCTGCTTGCCCACCGCTTCGATCTGGCCGCGGTAGGCCAGCAACAGGCGCTGCTGCTCGGCATCCAGGGCCACCGGCTTGCCGTCGATCAACAACTTGCCGTCGCGGGTGATGGTGGCCGGCGGCTGGCCATCGGCCTTCAGGGTGAGGTCGCCGTTGAGGAAGGTCAGGCTTTGCGCGCCGCCGTGATCGACCACGACGCGGTCGTTCGACGAGCGCTCGCAGGCGCTGAGCGAGAGCAGAACGGCCAGGGCGACGCCGGCCAGGGGCAGGGAACGGTACTGCATGGGCGTGTCCTCGTGCGGAAGAGAGAAAGCGGAGTGGAGGATCAGCGCGGCTTGGGCAGGTTGACACTGCCGCGCACGCCACGGTGGGTGACGTCGCCGCTGCCGACCTTCTGCACGCTCAGGTTGCCGCCGACGTTGCCCACGTCCAGGTCGCCGGAGCCCACGGTCTGCACCGCGACGCTGCCTCCGACATCGCGCAGTTGCACGTCGCCGGAACCGAGGCTGTCGACCTGCACGCTGCCGCGCACACCGTGCACGGTCAGGTCGCCGGAGCCGACCGTGCCGACCTTGACGTCGCCGCCGACCTGGTCGGCCTTGACGTCGCCCGAGCCCAGCGTCGGCAGCGCCACGCTGCCGACATTGCGCAGTTCGATGTCGCCGGAGCCGACCGTGGCGCTGACCGCGCCGCGGATGCCCTGCGCATGCAGGTCGCCGGACCCGATCTTGGCGTCGAGCGAGGCCACGCCGCTGATCTCGGCATCGCCCGAGCCCAGTTGCAGTTGCACCGGCAGGTTGGCCGGAATGCTGCCGGCCACGTTGAGGTAGGCGTAACGGTTGCCGACGCTGATGCCGTGGATCTTGCCCTCATGCTTCAGCGTCACCACCAGGGTGTCGCCGTCGTGGCGCTGGCGCAGGGTCAGCTCCTTGAGCATGTCCGCGTCGGAAGCGCAGGCGCGGCCGCGCAAGGTGGAGTCGCCGGCGCTGGCGCCGCTGAGCTTGAGGTCGTTCTGCTGCACGTCCAGCAGGACCGTCTTGACGCCGGCCAGGTCCAGCTTCAGTTCGCGCGGTTCGGAATACTTGCAGTCGTCGGCCATGGCGACGGCCGGCAGCGACAGCAGCGCACACAGGATGAGGGTCTTGCGCATCGGAACACTCCTTGCGGAAAAGGGTAGGGAGACGGCAGTGCGATCAGGCTTCGTCGCGCCAGCGGCGCACGTAGATCGCGGCGACGATGAAGGCCACGCCGACGGCGGCGCCGATCCACATGTCGGGGTCGCGGAACAGCACCCAGCTGTCGCCGAGATGGATCGCATTGACCAGATCCTGCGGACCGCTGATGTGGGTCTCGGCCACCTGCTCGTTCAGCACCGGACCCCAGCTGCCCGGCAGCACGCTGAGCAGGCCGCGGTAGACCACGGTGTACCAGATCAGGTTGTGGTTGACGTTCAGCATCGGCAGGATGCCCATCATGCTGGCGGTCACGCAGCCCAGGATCGGGATCAGCACTGCCCACAGGAACGGCTTGCTGCGCGCCCAGGCCGAGCACAGCATCAGCCAGCCGATCGCCGGCAGCGACCACATCACCTGCACCGGCAGTGCGGCCAGGACCATGCCGATGATGCGCAGCGGGTGCGATTCGGTGAAGACCGCGGTGCTCTGGGGAATGCCGTTGACCGACAGGGTCAGGGCGGAGACCACCCACAGCGCCAGGCCGATCAGCAGGCCAATGCCGATCGCCAGCAGCGGCGCCAGCAGCAGCGCCCAGGCGGCCTTGGACAGCACGGTGCCGGTATCCGACAGCGGCAGCGACTTCCAGAACAGCACGCTGCGGTCGCGGCGGTCGTCGTACAGCGCGCCCAGCGCGTAAAAGAACACCACGAAGCCGACCACGATGCAGGCCAGGATCACGCCGGCGAGCATGGTGCCGTCGCCGACCGCGCCGATGATCTGGTGCGCGTTCTGGGCCTGGCCGTCCCACTGCACGTCGTTCAGCCGCGAGCCGCCGCCGTGGTTGCGGCCGGCGATGCTGCCGATGATCGACAGCACCGTGTACAGCGCGGCGACGATGCCGCCGGTGATGACCGGGGCCCACAGGAAACCGCCGCGGTGTTCCCAGAACTCGCGCTTGAGCAGCCACGTGAAGGTGGATACGGGAGAGATCGATTTGGCGGGAGCGTTCATGCGTAGGTGCCCTTCATGATGGCGACGAACAGGTCGGCCAGGCCGGGGGTGCGGGTTTCGCCGAGCGCGGCCAGCTGCGCCTGCGGCACGCCGTCGTACAGGAACACCGACTTGCCGAACGGCAGGCCGCGTTCGTCGATCGGCTGCAGCGTGCGCGCCGCCTCGATGCGCTCGGCCGGCACCAGCAGTTCGGTGTAGCGGGTGGCCATGTGCTCCATGTCGGCGCTGAGCACGATGCGGCCGTCGCGGATGAACAGCACGTCGGTGAGGATGTGCTCGATCTCCTCCACCTGGTGGGTGGTGATGATGATGGTCTTCTGCTCGTCGAAGTAGTCTTCCAGCAAGCGCTGGTAGAACTCCTTGCGGTACAGGATGTCCAGGCCAAGGGTCGGCTCGTCCAGCACCAGCAGGCGCGCGTCGATCGCCATCACCAGGGCCAGGTGCAGCTGCACGATCATGCCCTTGGACATCTCGCGCACCCGCAGCTTGGGCGAGAGCTTGGTGTTGGCCAGGAAGCGCTCGCACTTGGCGCGGTCGAAGCGCGGATGCACGCCGGCGACGAAGTCGATCGCCTCGCTCACCCGCATCCAGCGCGGCAGCACCGCCACGTCGGCGATGAAGCACACCTCGTTCATCAGCGCATCGCGCTGCTTGCGCGGGTCCATGCCCAGCACGCGCAGTTCGCCGTCCACCGCGGTCAGGCCCAGCACCGCCTTCAGTGCGGTGGTCTTGCCGGCGCCGTTGGGGCCGATCAGGCCGACGATGCGGCCGGGCGCGATGGTGAAGGACGCGTCGGCCAGCGCCGGCTTGTGGTTGTAGGTCTTGCGCAACCCCTGCGCATAGACGACGGATTCGGATGCGGCGACAGCGGCAGTCATGGTGTTTTCCCCGGTGGCAACAAGTCTTGCAGTGTCAGGCCCAGGCGCTGGATGCGTTCCAGCACCAGAGGCCACTCTTCGTTGAGGAAGCGATCGCGCTCGCTGCCGCGCAGCTTCTGCGCTGCTTCCTCGGTCATGAACATGCCCAGCCCGCGACGCTTCTCGACCAGGGCCTCGTCGGCCAGTTCCTGGTAGGCGCGCGAGACGGTGATCGGGTTGAGCTGGTATTCGGCGGCCACCTGGCGCACCGAGGGCAGGGCGTCGCCGGGCTTGAGGATGCCGTCGAGCATCATCGCGATGACCCGCTCCTTCAGTTGACGATAGATCGGAGCGCCGTCGCTCCATTGGATGTCGCTCATGGTCAGCTCCGTGGGCGCAGGGTGCGCGCGAAGGAGAAATAAGGCACGGACAGCGAGGCCCGCAGTCGCCGCACCGCCGGGACGGTAGAGGGTGCGGCGCCGGCGGCGCTGTCGTCGTGCGGCGTGCTGGCGCCATAATCCAGCGGCCGTCCCTGGTGGCGTTGGGCGCCGATCCAGCTCGCGCAGAGCAGGGTGCCGACGATGACCAGGGCCGGGAGACTGCGCTGGAGGTGTTTGAGATTCATCGTGGGACCTGCTCTGGGTGAGTGGTGTTGTATTTAACTATAACACCGTTACACAGCATGTCAACACGCTGCAGACCCAACTTCCGACCTGGTCGTGCGCGACTTCTTTTTCTTCCCAACGGTGCCTCATGAAACTTTCCAAGCGTCTGTTTTTCCTTGCGATCCTGGCCGCTGCCGGCACCGTCGGCAGTGCCTGGGCGGGCTCGCTGCTGGACCGGGACTACCGTCCGCTGGCCGGCAAGGACAAGGTGAACCTGAACAAGACCTACGGCGGCAAGGTGCTGCTGGTGGTCAACACCGCCAGCAAGTGCGGCTATACCCCGCAGTACGACGGCCTGGAGAAGCTGCAGCAGCAGTACGCGGCGCAGGGCTTCAGCGTGCTCGGCTTCCCGTCCAACGACTTCAAGGGCCAGGAGCCCGGATCGGAGAAGCAGATCCAGGAATTCTGCACGCTCACCTACGGGGTCAAGTTCCCGATGTTCGAGAAGGTGCATGTGATCGGCGACGATGCGACGCCGCTGTACAAGCAATTGACCCAGGCCACCGGCGTGGCGCCGGGCTGGAATTTCCACAAGTATCTGATCGCGCGGGACGGGCGCGTGGTCGCGCAATTTCCGAGCAAGGTCACGCCGGACGATCCGGCCTTGCGCAGTGCCATCGAACGCGAACTGAAAGCGCAGCCGGCGTCGCACTGAAAGCGGGTCAACATCTCGGCCGCACATGCGACAATGCCGGCCTCTGTCTGCGCCATCGCGGCGCGTCCAGTTCACAGTTCACTTCCAGGGAAAGTAGCGAATGAAGATGGGAATGCGCGGCGCCGTGGCGTCGCTGGTGGTGGGGATGATGCTGGCCGCCGGCCAAGCGTCCGCGCAGGCGCCGGCTGCCGGCAACGCGGCGACGACGCTGGGCAGCGAGAAGCAGAAGGTCAGCTACGCGATCGGCATGGATGTGGCGCGTTCGTTCGAGCCCATCGCCCAGGACATCGACGTGAACGCACTGCAGCGCGCGATCGAGAACGCCTTCAAGGCTGGCAAGCCGCTGCTGTCCGACGAGCAGACCCAGGCCACCGATACCGCGCTGCGCACGCAGTTGGCCGCGCGTAACGGTCAGCCGGTGCCGGGCATGGCGCCGGGCGCGCAGCC
This sequence comes from Xanthomonas sp. 3307, assembly GCF_014199735.1. NCBI lineage: Bacteria > Pseudomonadati > Pseudomonadota > Gammaproteobacteria > Lysobacterales > Lysobacteraceae > Xanthomonas > Xanthomonas sp. 3307. The sequence goes on from NZ_JACHOG010000005.1 coordinate 358,276, forward strand.
GCCGCCGGTGTCCAAGGAAAACGTCGGCCTGATGCTGGGCGACCGTGCGGTCGGCCCGTCGCTGGCGCGGATCCAGAACGACATCGACCTGCCGACGCTGATGGGCGCGGTGCGCACCGTGTTCGCCAAGGGCCAGACCGCGATGACCCAGGAGCAGGCGATGGCCACGCTGCAGGCGTTCGGCGCGTCCAAGCAGGCCGCCGTGGCGACCAAGAACAAGCAGGAGGGCAACGCCTTCCTGGCGCAGAACAAGAATCAGAAGGGCGTGATCACCACGCCGTCTGGCCTGCAGTACATGGTGCTGCGCGAAGGCAGCGGCGCGCGGCCCACGCCCACCAGCAAGGTGCGGGTGAACTACGAAGGCAAGCTGCTCGACGGCACCGTCTTCGACAGCTCCTACAAGAACGGCCAACCGGCCGAGTTCGCGCTGAACCAGGTCGTGCCGGGCTGGAGCGAGGGCGTGGCGCTGATGCCGGTGGGCTCCAAGTACCGCTTCTGGATTCCGTCCAACCTGGGCTACGGCCCGCAGGGAACGCCGGGCGGCCCGATCGGCCCGGATGCGATGCTGACCTTCGACGTGGAACTTTTGAACATCCTTCAATAACCGAAAGGAGATTACATGCGCGTAGCGATATTCGGCACCGGCTATGTCGGGCTCGTCACCGGAACCTGTCTGGCCGAAGTCGGCCACCATGTGGTGTGCGTAGACATCGACCAGGCCAAGGTGGATGGGCTCAACAAGGGCGTGGTCCCGATTTACGAGCCTGGCCTCTCGCCGATGGTCAAGGCCAATCACGCCGCACGGAGGCTGTTCTTCACCACCGACGCGGCCAGCGCCATCGCGCATGGGGATATCGTGTTCATCGCCGTCGGCACGCCGCCGGACGAGGACGGTAGCGCAGATCTGCAGTACGTCCTGGCGGTGGCCCGCACCATCGGCCAGCACATCCAGGGGCCGACCACCGTGGTCAACAAGTCGACGGTGCCGGTCGGTACCGCCGACAAGGTGCGCGCGGCGATCGCCGCTGAGCTGGAAGCGCGCGGCGAGGCCATCGAGTTCGACGTGGTCTCCAACCCGGAGTTCCTGAAGGAAGGCGATGCGGTCGCCGACTGCATGCGGCCGGACCGCATCGTCATCGGCAGCAGCAAGCCCGGCTCGGCCGCGCGCCTGCGTCGCCTGTACGCGCCGTTCAACCGCAACCACGACCGCATCGTGGAAATGGACGTGCGTTCGGCCGAACTGACCAAGTACGCGGCCAACGCGATGCTGGCGACCAAGATCAGTTTCATGAACGAGATCGCCAACATCGCCGAGCGTGTCGGTGCCGACGTGGAGAAGGTGCGCCAGGGCATCGGCTCGGATCCGCGCATCGGCTGGCACTTCATCTACCCGGGTGCCGGCTACGGTGGCTCGTGCTTCCCCAAGGACGTGCAGGCGCTGGCGCGCACCGCGCAGCAGTACGGCCACGCGCCGAGGCTGCTGGATGCGGTGGAAGCGGTCAACGAGGCGCAGAAGGGCCACCTGTACGAACTGATCCAGCGCCACTACGGCGCGGCGCAGCCGCTCAAGGGCAAGACCTTCGCGGTGTGGGGCCTGGCGTTCAAGCCCAACACCGACGACATGCGTGCGGCCTCCAGCCGCCGCCTGCTGGCGCAACTGTGGGAAGCGGGCGCGACGGTCCGTGCCTACGATCCAGAGGCAACCGACGAAGCCAAGCGCATCTTCGGCGAGCGCGCCGACCTGCACTTCTGCAGCGATGCCTTCGAAGCGCTGGAAGGCGCCGATGCGCTGGCGGTGGTCACCGAGTGGAAGCAGTTCCGCAGCCCGGACTTCACCCGCATGAAGGAGCTGATCGGCGATGCGGTGGTGTTCGACGGCCGCAATCTCTACGATCCGCAGGAAATCGAGAGCTTCGGCCTGGCGTATTACGGCATCGGCCGGGGACGTTCGATCCATGCAGCATGATTTTTCCACCCAGGATCGGTTGCTGGAGAACCGCCTGATCGAGCTGGAAACGCGCCTCTCCTTCCAGGAGCAGGCGCTGTCGGAAATGAGCGATGCCCTGGCCGAAGCGCGTATCGAAAGCCAGCGCAACGCCGAGTTGCTGCGTCACCTGCTCGAAGATCTGGGCAAGGTGCGCAGCACGCTCTACGCCGATCCGGCCGACGAACCGCCGCCGCCGCATTACTGATCCCCCGAACCGATCGATTCCGACCCGATGAGCGATACCCTCCGCGACCAGTTGCTGGGCCTGGGCTTCAAGCCCGCGCCGAAACCCGAACGCAAAGCCCCGCCTGCCGCGCCGCGGCCGCAGGGACGGTCGGGCCAGCGCCCGGCACCGGCCGGGGCGCGCGGCGAGCGCGCGCCCGGCGGCGCGCCCAACGCCGGCAAGCCCGGCGGCGGGCGTGGCCGTCCGCACGGGAACGGCCCTGGTCACGGCCAGGGCAAGCCGCAGGGCGCGGGTGGCCAGCAGGGGCGGCCGCCGCGCAGCCGCGAGGACATCGACTTGGCCAAGGCCTACGCGATCCGCGCCCAGCGCGAGAAGGACGAGCGCATCGAGGCCGAGCGGCAGAAGCAGGAAGAAGCGCGGCTGCGCCGCGAGGCGCGGGCCAAGCTCGACGAACTGCTCAAGGGCCAGGCGCTGAACCACGCCGAGGCCGACATCGCCCGCCATTTCCCCTATGGCGGCAAGATCAAGCGCATCTACGTCACCCCCGACCAGCTCAAGGCGCTCAACGCCGGCGAGCTGGGCGTGCTGCAGCAGAACGGCCGCTACCTGCTGGTGACCGCGGCGCTGCTGGACCAGGCCGAAGCGATCTTCCCGGCGGCGGTGGCGCTGCGGGTCGATCCCAACGCGACCGCAGAAGAAGACCCCTACGCCGATCCCAAGTACCAGATCCCAGACGATCTGGTCTGGTAAGCGTGGCGCTGCCAGGGATGGGCACGCTGGCCGCCGGGCGCGGCCACACGCCGCCGCACGGGCAGACCGGTGGCGGCTACCTGCCGTACGTGGACGGGCTGCGCGCGATCGCGGTGCTGGCGGTGATCGCCTACCACCTCGATCCGGCGTGGCTGCCGGGCGGGTTCACCGGCGTGGACATGTTCTTCGTGATCTCCGGCTTCGTGGTCAGCGCGTCGCTGCAGCGCCTGCCGGCGGCCGGACAGTTGGGTGTGTTCGCGCAGTTCTACGCGCGGCGCATGCGCCGCATCGCGCCGGCGCTGGTGGCGTGCCTGCTGCTCACCGGCCTGGCCAGCGGCCTGTTCATTCCCGAGTCCTGGCTCAGCGAGACCAGCGCCAAGACCGGACGCATGGCCTTCGTCGGCCTCAGCAACTGGGTGCTGGCCGCGACCGGCAACGATTATTTCTCGCCCAAGGCCGAATTCAATCCGTACACGCATACCTGGTCTCTGGGCGTGGAGGAGCAGTTCTATCTGCTGTTCCCGCTGCTGTTCCTGGCCTGGAACCGCGGCGGCCGCGGCCGGATAGCGTCGACGCTACTGGTGGCGTTGGCCTCGGCCGCGTCGCTGGCGTTCGCCTGGCGGCATAGCCGCGACGCCAGCGATGCGGCGGCCGCGTTCTATCTGACCACCGCGCGGTTCTGGCAACTCGGCAGTGGCGTGCTGCTGTACCAGGTATTGGCGCTGCGCGGACGCTTCGAGGCCGGCACGCAGGCGCCGCCACCGGGCGCGTGGAGCTGGCGTTCGCCGCTGTTGGCGGTGGCGCTGGCGGCGATCGCGGTCGGCCTGTGGCGCGCGCGTCCCGGCCACTCGCCATGGCCGGACGGGCTGTGGCCGGTGCTGGGCACGCTTGGCCTGCTGGCGCTGCTGCATGGCGGCCCGGCCGGCTGGACCCACCGCGCGCTGGCACACCGCGTGCCGGTGGCGATCGGCCGCGTGTCGTACTCGCTGTACCTGTGGCATTGGCCGGTGTTCGTGCTGTTCCGCTGGACCGTCGGCCTGGACTCGGTGTCGACCAAGGCTGCGGCGCTGCTGCTGGTGGCGGTGCTGGCGCTGGCCTCGTACCGCTGGGTGGAGCTGCCCTGGCGGCACAGCCGCATCGGCCGCGCACGCACGCCGGCGCGGACCATCGTCGCCGGGTTGGCGCTGGTGCTGCTCGCCGCCGGCACCCATGCGCTGCTGCAGAACGCCCAGCGCTATTACGGGCTGAGCACGGTCAGCCGGCATCCGCTGGACTGGTACGCCTATGCCAAGGGCCTGCGCCGGGAATTCCCGCAATGCACGCTGCAGACCCGCCAGGTGCCGGTGCAGGTGGGCAGCGCCAAGCTGTTCGAGCGCGGCGCGTGCACGCTGCACAATCGCGATGGCGGCCAGTTGTTCGTCGCCGGCGATTCGCATGCGCTGGCCTACAACGAACTGCTGCGGCGTTTCGCGCTGCAGAGCGGGGTGCCGGTGCGCCTGTACGGCGTCGGCGGTTGCCCGATCGTCGGATTGCAGGCCTGGCAGGCCGGCAATCCCGGCTGCCAGGCCTACGAGCGCAGCACCCTGGCCGACGTCGCCGCGCACGCGCGCGACGGCGATGTGCTGTTCCTGCCCGCCCTGCGCGTGCTGCGCCTGGCCGACCAGGACCGCCTGTTCGATGAGACGGCGGTGATGGCCGAGCAGGAGGGCGCCGCGGCGCAGGCGGCACGAAGCGCTGGCGAAGCGTCCGCGGTGGCGCTGCTGCAGCCGCTGGCGCAGCGCGGCGTGCGCATCGTCTTCGAAGCGCCCAAGCCGGTGCTGCGCGCGCCGCCGTATCGCTGTTCGGACTGGTTCAACCGCGGCAATCCGATCTGCGCGCATGGCATCCCGATCCCGCGCGCGACCATGCAGCGCTACCGCGCGCCGGTGCTGCAGAGCCTGCAGCGCATCGCCGCGCAGCTGCCGCACGCCTCGGTGTGGGATCCGCTGCCGCTGCTGTGCGATGCGCAGCAATGCACCGGATTCCGCGATGGGCGCCCGCTGTTCTTCGATGCCGATCACCTCAGCGGCTATGGCAACCGGGTGCTGCTGCCGGGCTTCACCGCGCACTTCACTGCGATCCAGGCAAACTCGCCGCCGGCGCCTTGAGGCGCACCCCTCCGCCTTCCGCATCGCAAGGAGTTCGCGCATGCCTGTTCTGCGTTTCGTCGCGCCGCGTCCATCGCCGGCGGTGCCGTCGCCTGTCGCCATCCACCGTTGCCGCCGGCCGCAGCTGCGCCGCCGCGGCGATGCGCTGCTGCGCGGGGCGCTGCTGCTGGCCGCCACTGCCGGCAGCGCCGGCGTGGCCTGCGCCGAGGATGCGCCGGCGTTCGATCGGCCCGGCATCGGTTTCGCCTCGACCACGCTGCAGCGTGGCCAGGTGGCCTGGGAGCAGGCGTTCTTCGACGGCAGCTACGACCGCGACGGCGATGTGCGCAGCACCGAATACGTCGCCAACAGCCGGCTGCGGATCGGCCTGAGCGCGCGCACCGAGCTGCAGTTGGCGATCGACAGCCAGGTCTGGCAACGCGTGCGCGGCGGCGGCCAGGACCGGCGCGGGCACAGCGGCGGTGACGCCAGCATCGGCCTGAAGCAGGCGCTGCCCAGCGCCCGCGACGGCTTCAGCTGGTCGCTGCTCGGCAGCGCCAGCCTGCCGGTCGGGCGCGCACCGTACGGCGATGCCGGACATCGCTACGACCTGGGCGTGAGCGCTGGCTGGGACCTGCCGGAGGGGCGCAGCCTGGCGCTGTACGGCAACGTCAGCGACAGCGAGGACGGCTCCGGCTGGAGCGTCTCGCCGAGCTATACCTTCTATGCAGGCGACACGCTGAGCGCCTACGTCGAGGCCGGCATCGGCGGCGGCGAGGACGAGATGCGCGCGCTCGGCAGCGGCGTTACCTGGCTGTTCGCCAAGCGCGTACAACTGGATGTGTCGGTGCTGCGCGGTCTGTCGTCGCAGACCCCGGACTGGCAGGGCGGCCTCGGCATTTCCGTGTTGCTGCGCTGAGCCCGAAGCCCCTCTCCCGTCGGGAGAGGGGTTGGGGTGAGGGTCGGCGGAAAGCGTCTTGTGGTGTTTGGGTTGACGTGGCTGTGCCCGTACTCTCATCCGCCCCTTCGGGGCACCTTCTCCCGAGGGGAGAAGGGAACAGCGGCAGTACGTGTGCCCCTCTCCCCTTGGGAGTGGGGTGAGGGTCGGCGCGAAGCGGCTCGTGGAGCCGGAGTGCGCGAGATTCTTGCCGCTACCGCCCGCATGCTTACTCGCGCGCTGCCTCGCCATCGCCGGGCGGCAGGACCTCCGGGACGTGCTGGTCGTACTGCGCCAGCACCTCCTCGAAACCGTAGCGCGGTCGCCAATCCAGCGCCTGCATCGCGTGCTGTGCCGAGTAGACGCGGTCGATCCGTTTCGGCAATGCCCAGCCACGTTGCGCGAACGCCGCCACCAGGGCAGGGGTGCGTCGTCGCAGGACGGTCGCTGCCGCGCTATGCAGGTCGGCGCAATCCTCGCGCAGGAACGGCGTGTCCCCGGAAATCACGAACATCGCGGCCGCCGGCCCGGCATGCCGCAATGCCGCGGCATGGGCCTCGGCGACGTCGCGCGCGTCGATGCCACGATGCAGGCGGAACGCGGCCATCACGTTGACCGGCTCCGGGAAGCAGCGCGACATGCGCAGGATGCGCACGCTCGGCCCGCCTTGGTCGGCCGCTTCGCGCAGCACCGCCTCGGCCTCCAGCTTGGTGTGGTGGTAGATGGTCTGCGGCTGCGGTGTCAGCGTTTCGTCGACCCAGCCGGCGCTGCCATCGGGCGTGGCGGCGCTGCCGTACAACGCGGTGGTGCTGGTGAACACGATGCGGCGCACGCCGGCCGCCGCCGCGGCATCCAGGACGCGGCGCGTACCGTCGACATTGACCTGGCGAAAGCGCGCCGCCGGTACATGCGCGACGTGCGGGGCATGCAGCGCGGCGGTGTGGATCACCGCGTCGGCGCCCTGCATTGCGCGCGCCAGCAGCGCGGCGTCGTCGAGGTCGCCGACCCAGTCGGCGGTGGAGCAGGGCGTGCGGTCGAAGCCACTGACGCGGTGCTCGCGCGCGAGCCGGATGTGGATCGCGCGGCCGACCCGGCCGGCGCTGCCGGTGACCAGGATCTTCAGCGGGGATGAGGTGGGCATCGGCATGGGCGGTGGGCGGGAAGGGCGTGCGTGATGGCGAAGCAGGCGATGCGGGGCGCACCTGCGACGGCCCGGGCTTACTCCGGATCGTAGTCCAGGTTCGAGGCCAGCCAACGCTCGGCCTGCTGCAGCGAGACGCCCTTGCGCTTTGCGTAGTCGGCGAGCTGGTCCTTGCCGAGCCGGCCGACCACGAAGTATTGGCTCTGCGGGTGGCTGAAGTAGTAGCCGGACACCGCGGCGGTCGGCAGCATCGCGAAGCTCTCGGTCAGCGACATGCTGGCGTTGCGCCCGGCGTCGAGCAGCGCGAACAGGGTCTGCTTCTCGCTGTGGTCGGGGCAAGCCGGATAGCCGGGCGCGGGGCGGATGCCGCGGTAGCGCTCGGCGATCAGCGCCTCGTTGTCCAGCGCCTCGTCGCCGACGTAGCCCCAGAATTCGGTGCGCACGCGCTGGTGCAGGCGCTCGGCCAGCGCCTCGGCCAGGCGATCGGCCAGGGCCTTGAGCAGGATCGCGTTGTAGTCGTCGTGCGCCGCCTCGAAGCGCGCCACGTGCGGCTCGATGCCGATGCCGGCGGTGACCGCGAACGCACCGATCCAGTCCTGCTTGCCGCTGTCGCGCGGGGCGATGAAGTCGGCCAGGCAGAAGTCCGGGCGCTCGGCGGGTTTGTCGACCTGTTGGCGCAAGAAGTGCAGGGAATGGGGAATGGAGAATCGGGAATGGCCGAGCGGAGCAGTCGCGTCCGACGATTCCCCATTCTCGTCTCCCGATTCCCGGTCCGTCAGGACCACAACGTCATCGCCCACCGACTGCGCCGGCCATAGCCCGAACACGGCCTTGGCGGTCAGCCATTTCTCTTCGACGATCCGCTGCAGCATCGCCCGCGCGTCCTGGTACAGCTCGCTGGCCTGCTGGCCGACGATCTCGTCGGTGAGGATCGCCGGGAACTTGCCGGCCAGTTCCCAGGCCTGGAAGAACGGGGTCCAGTCGATGAGCGGGACCAGGTCGTCCAACGGGTAGTCGTCGAACACATGCAGGCCGGGCTGGCGTGGGGCCGGCGGGGTGTAGGCGTCCCAGCCGCCATCGAAGCGCTGCCCGCGCGCATGCGCGAGCGAGACCAGGCGCTTGGCGTCGCCGCGGTTCTTGTGGCGCTGGCGGATTTCGGCGTAGTCGGCGTCGTTGGCGGCGACGAAGGCCGCGCGCAGTTCGCGCGAGATCAGCGACTGTGCCACGCCGACCGCGCGCGAGGCGTCCTTGACCCAGACCGTCGGCGCCGCATAGTGCGGGTCGATCTTCAGCGCGGTGTGCGCGCGCGAGGTGGTGGCGCCGCCGATCAGCAGCGGCATCGAAAAGCCCTGGCGCTGCATCTCGCGCGCGACGTGGGTCATCTCTTCCAGCGACGGGGTGATCAGCCCGGACAGGCCGATGATGTCGGCGTTCTCGGCGCGGGCGCGGTCGAGGATGGTCTGGGTCGGCACCATCACCCCCAGGTCGATCACGTCGAAGTTGTTGCAGGCCAGGACCACGCCGACGATGTTCTTGCCGATGTCGTGCACGTCGCCCTTGACCGTGGCCATGATGATCTTGCCGTTGGACTTGCCGGTGTCGCCGCTGCGCAGCTTCTCCGCCTCGATGTACGGCAGCAGGTAGGCCACCGCCTTCTTCATCACCCGCGCCGATTTCACCACCTGCGGCAGGAACATCTTGCCGGCGCCGAACAGGTCGCCGACCACGTTCATGCCGTCCATCAGCGGGCCTTCGATCACGTCCAGCGGTCGTGTGGACTGTTGCCGAGCTTCTTCCGTATCGAGCTCGACGAACTCGTCGATGCCATGCACCAGGGCATGGCTCAATCGCTCGCGCACCGTCTTCTCACGCCACGCCAGCTTCTCGCGATTCCCGATTCCCGATTCCCGATTCCCGGCTTTCTTGTAGCGCTCGGCGATCTCCAGCAGGCGTTCGGTGGCATCGCGGCGGCGGTTGAGGATCACGTCCTCCACGCGCTCGCGCAGCTCCGGGTCCAGCTCGTCGTAGATCGGCATGCCGCCGGCATTGACGATGCCCATGTCCATGCCGGCGGCGATGGCGTGGTACAGGAACACCGAATGGATCGCCTGGCGCACGGTCTCGTTGCCGCGGAACGAGAACGACACGTTGGACACGCCGCCGGAGACGTGGCAGTGCGGCAGGGTGCGCTTGATCTCGCGGGTCGCCTCGATGAAGTCGACCGCGTAGTTGTCGTGTTCCTCGATGCCGGTGGCCACGGCGAAGATGTTCGGATCGAAGATGATGTCTTCCGGCGGGAACCCGACCTGCTCTGTGAGGATGCGGTAGGCGCGGGTGCAGATCTCCACCTTGCGTGCGCAGGTGTCGGCCTGTCCGACCTCGTCGAAGGCCATCACCACCGCCGCGGCGCCGTAGCGCAGCACCTTGCGCGCGTGTTCGACGAACGGCGCCTCGCCTTCCTTGAGCGAGATCGAGTTGACCACGCTCTTGCCCTGCAGGCACTTCAGCCCGGCCTCGATCACGCTCCACTTGGAGGAGTCGACCATCACCGGGATGCGCGCGATATCCGGCTCGGACATGATCAGGTTGAGAAAGCGCACCATCGCCTTCTCCGAGTCGATCAGGCCCTCGTCCATGTTGACGTCGAGGATCTGCGCGCCGTTGGCGACCTGCTGGCGTGCCACTTCCACCGCTTCCTCGTAGCGCTCTTCCTTGATCAGCTTACGGAACTGCGCGCTGCCGGTGACGTTGGTGCGTTCGCCGACGTTGACGAACAGCAGGTCCGGGGTCAGCAGCAACGGCTCCAGGCCGGACAGGCGGGTGTAGCGGGCGGAGGACATGGTCAGCGTTCCGGAAACGGGGAGGTGCAGGCGCGCACGCAGGCGGCACCGTGCCCGCGCAGGAGTGCGCGGGCGGGGACGGCGGGCATGCGCGCGGCGGACATCAGGCGGCCTGCGCCGTGGTCGCCAGCGGCACGCGCGGCGGCAGTCCGCGCACCGCCTCGGCGATGGCGCGGATGTGCGCCGGGGTGGTGCCGCAGCAGCCGCCGACCAGGTTCAGCAGCCCGGACTCGGCGAACTCGCGCAGCGTCGCCGCCATTTCCTCGGGCGTCTCGTCGTATTCGCCGAAGGCGTTGGGCAGGCCGGCGTTGGGATGCGCGCTGACGTAGCCGTCGGCGATCCGCGCCAGGGTCTCCACGTGCGGGCGCAGGTCCTTGGCGCCGAGCGCGCAGTTCAGCCCCACCGACAGCGGCCGCCCGTGCGCGACCGAGGCATAGAACGCTTCGGCGGTCTGCCCGGACAGGGTGCGGCCGGAGGCATCGGTGATGGTGCCGGAGATCATCACCGGCAGGCGCCCGCCGCGCGCGTCGAACACCTCTTCGATCGCATACAGCGCAGCCTTGGCGTTGAGCGTGTCGAAGATGGTCTCGACCATCAGCGTATCGGCGCCGCCGTCGATCAGGCCGTCGATCGCGTCGCGGTAGGTGGCGCGCAATTCGTCGAAGCTGGTGTTGCGGAAGCCGGGATCGTTGACGTCCGGGCTGATCGAGGCGGTGCGGCTGGTCGGGCCGAGCACGCCGATCACGAACCGCGGCTTGTCCGGCGTCAGTTGCTCGACCGCGTCGCAGCAGGCGCGCGCGACCTGCGCGCCGGCCTTGTTGAGTTCGTAGACCAGGTGTTCCAGGTGATAATCGGCCTGGCTGATCGCGGTGGCGTTGAAGGTGTTGGTCTCCAGCAGGTCGGCGCCGGCGTCGAGATAGGCGCGGTGGATCTCGGCGATCACCTCCGGGCGGGTCAGCAGCAACAGATCATTGTTGCCCTTCAGGTCGTGGCCCTGCGGCGCGTGGTCGCAACCGGGGCCGTGCACGTGCCCGGCCTGCGCGTCGTAGCCCTCGGCAAAGCGCTCGCCGCGGTAGTCGGCCTCCTGCAGCCCATGACGCTGGATCATCGTGCCCATCGCCCCATCGATGATCAGGATGCGTTCGGACAAGGCCTGCAGCAGTTTCTGCGTGCGCTCCGGGTTTAGCCAGGGCAGGCCCGGGATTGGGGATTGGCGATTGGGGATTGGTGGAAAAGCGCCGGTCATGCTTCAGCTCCTGCTTTGGCTTTTGCCTTATCCAATCCCGAATCCCCACTCCCCAATCCCGGCTTCCCAGCAATCAACGAAATCACCTCGAAGTGCGGCGGACGCTTCTCGCGGGTCACGGTTTCCAGGCTGGAGACCTCGAGCCCGGCCTTGCCGACGAACTTGCGCAGTTCCTTGGCGGCGAAGCCGAGGTTGACGTGGCCGTAGGCCTGCACCGCGGCCTTGTGTTCGTGGCGCGCCAGGCTGCACAGCAGCAGGCGGCCGCCCGGACGCAGCACCCGCGCCGATTCGCACACCGCCTGCGCCGGCTTGGTGGCGTAGGTCAGCGCGTGCATCATCACCACCAGGTCGAAGCTGGCATCGGCGAAGGGCAGGGCGTGCATGTCGCCCTCGCGCACTTCCACATTGCCGAGCCGGCGCAGGCGCTCGCTGGCCGCGGCCACCACTCGCGCGCTGGTGTCGATGCAGACGTAGCGGCGCGCGTGCGGCGCCACCAGTTCGGCCAGCACGCCGTCGCCGGAGGCGATGTCGAGCACGTCGCCGGTCTCCAGCAACGGCAGGGCGGTGCGCGCCAGCGCTTCCCAGGTGCGGCCGGGGGAATAGTGGCGTTCCATGTCGCCGGCCACCGAGTCGGCCCAGTTCTGGTCGGCGGCGCGGTTGGCCAGCACCGCCGCCACGCGCTCGGCGTCCTGGCGCAGCAGCGGATCGTCGCTGCCGGTGCTCAGCGCCAGCCACAGCGCGCGCTGGGCCGGGTCCAGCAGGGTCTCGTCGAAGCGATAATAGGCCGACACGCCGGCGCGGCGGTCGCGCACCAGTCCGGCCTCCTTGAGCTTGGCCAGGTGGGTCGAGACCCGCGGCTGTGCCAGGCGGGTGATGGCCGACAGCTCGGCCACGGTCAGCTCCTCCTGCTCCAGCAGCGCCAGCAGGCGCACGCGGGTGGCGTCGGCGAAGACCTTCAGCCGGGACGACCAGTCCTCCAGATCCATAAATATCTTCCTATCGCGATATAGAGATATTTTGGTCCGCGCGGCGGTTGCGGTCAAGTTGCACACGCCGGCGTATGGTCTGCACGGCTACAATGGCCGGACCAATATGCCCGGGAGGGGTTCGACGTGGATTTCAGCTTTACCGAAGAGCAATTGATGATCCAGGACGTGGCGCGGCGCATCGCCCAGGAGCGAATCGCTCCCAGTGCCGAGCACCACGACCGTACCGGCGAATTCCCGTTGGAGAACATCCGCCTGCTGGGCGAGAACGGGCTGATGGGCATCGAGGTGCCGGACGAGTACGGCGGCGCGGGCATGGACCCGATCGCCTACGTGCTGGCCATGGTCGAGATCGCCGCCGGCGATGCGGCGCATTCGACCATCATGTCGGTCAACAACTCGCTGTTCTGCGCAGGCATCCTCAAGAACGGCAACGAGGAACAGAAGCAGAAGTACGTGCGTGCCATCGCCGAGGGCCGCGAGATCGGCGCCTTTGCGCTAACCGAGCCGCAGTCCGGTTCCGACGCCACCGCGATGCGGTGCCGTGCGGTGCGCCAGGACGACGGCAGCTTCGTCATCAACGGCAAGAAGAGCTGGATCACCTCCGGCCCGGTCGCCAAGTACATCGTGCTGTTCGCGATGAGCGAGCCGGACAAGGGCGCGCGGGGCATCACCGCCTTCGTCGTCGACACCGACAAGCCCGGCTTCCACCGCGGCAAGACCGAGCCCAAGCTGGGCATCCGCGCCTCGGCCACTTGCGAGATCGAGTTCCAGGACTACGTGGCCAGCGCCGACGAGGTACTGGGTACGCCGGGCGAAGGCTTCAAGATCGCGATGAGCGTGCTCGACGCCGGCCGCATCGGCATCGCCTCGCAGGCGATCGGTCTGGCCCGCGCCGCCTACGAGGCCACCCTGGAGTACGTGAAGGAGCGCAAGGCGTTCGGTTCGCCGATCGGCGCGTTCCAGATGACCCAGGCCAAGATCGCCGACATGAAGTGCAAGCTGGACGCGGCGCTGCTGCTGACCTTGCGCGCGGCCTGGCTGAAGGGGCAGGGCCAGCGCTTCACCACCGAGGCCTCGGTGGCCAAGCTCACCGCCTCCGAGGCGGCGATGTGGATCACCCACCAGGCGGTGCAGATCCACGGCGGCATGGGCTACTCCAAGGAGATGCCGCTGGAGCGCTACTTCCGCGATGCGAAGATCACCGAGATCTACGAGGGCACCAGTGAGATCCAGCGCTTGGTGATCGCCCGCAACGAGACCGGGCTGCGGTGAGGCCGGGATTTGGGAGTCGGGATTGGGGATTCGCCCGGTCCTGAGTCGGCTGGTGAGTTAAGGAGAAGCGGCCGCAGGGCCGCTTTTTCTTTGGGTGGGAAAAGAAATGAGCGGGTTCTGCTGCAGCGCGTCGGGACTGAAATCCCTAAGGTCGGGATTGGGGAGTCGGGACTTGGGATTGGCCGGTTCCCGGATCGGTTGAGGGTTCAGGAGATGCGGCCGCTTGGTTGCCTTTGTGTGGAAAAGGAATGAGTGGCGTCTGGCTGCAAGGCGTCGGGACTGAAGTCCCTCCCACAAGGAACCCTCAACGTTGCGTCGGGTTCTGGGCCGCGCTTCCCGACCAGGTTCCCAGACAACAAAAAAGCGGCCTTGCGGCCGCTTTTCGTTTGTTTCTACAGGGAAGGATCAAGACGGGGAGCGGGACCCGACTGACGAATCCCAACTCCCGAATCCCCAATCCCAGCGCTTCAGCGATCCGGCTGATGCCGCGCCAGACCCTGCTCCTGCATCTGCGTGAACTCCTTCGACGGCTCGTCCAGCTTGTCGCCGAGCATGCGCCGCACCATCACGAAGAACAGCGGGATGAACAGCACGCCCAGCACGGTGGCGAACAGCATGCCGCCGATCACGCCGGTACCGATGGCGTGGCGGGCGTTGGCGCCTGCGCCGGTGGAGATCGCCATCGGCAGCACGCCGAGGATGAACGCGAACGAGGTCATCAGGATCGGGCGGAAGCGCAGGTGCGCCGCCTCGGCCGCGGCCTCGCGCAGGGTCTTGCCCATCGCCCGCTGCTCCACCGCGAACTCGACGATCAGGATCGCGTTCTTGGCGGCCAGGCCGATCACCGTGATCAGGCCGATCTTGAAGTAGATGTCGTTGGGCAGGCCGCGCAGCAGCGAGAACGCCACCGCGCCGAGCACGCCGATCGGCACCACCAGCAGCACCGACACCGGGATCGACCAGCTTTCGTACAGCGCCGCCAGGCACAGGAACACCACCACGATCGACAGCACCAGCAGCAGCGTGGCGGTGTTGCCGGCGATGATTTCCTGGTACGACATGCCGCTCCAGTCGAAGCCGAAGCCCGGCGGCAGGTCGTTGTTGACGATGTCCTCCATCGCGCTCATCGCCTGGCCGGAACTGCCGCCCGGCGCCGGGTTGCCGACGATGTTGATCGCCGAGTAGCCGTTGTAGCGGCTCAGCGACGGCGAGCTGTAGATCCAGTCCGAGCTCACCACCGTGCTCAACGGGATCATCTGCGGCAGGCCGCTGCTGTCGGTGGCGGTGTTGCTGGGCACGTAGAAGTTGCGCAGCGACTCCGGACCGGTGCGGAACGGCGCATCCGCCTGCATGTTGACGCGCTTGATGCGGCCCTCGTAGAAGAAGTCGTTGACGTACACCGGCGCCAGCATCAGCTGGATCGACTGGTAGATGTCGCTGACCGACAGGCCCATCGACTGCGCCTGCACGCGGTCCACCTTCAACTGCAGCTGCGGCGCGTTCTCCAGGCCGTTCGGGCGCACCCCGGCCAGGGTGTCCTGGCGCTGCGCGGCCTTGCCGAGCACGATGTTGCGCGCCTGCAGCAGGGCTTCCTCGCCCTGGCCGCTGCGGTCCTGCAGCCACATGTCGAAGCCGCCGAACTGGCCCAGGCCGTTCACCGTGGGCAGGTTGACCACGAAGATCTGCGCGTCCTTGATGCCGTAGAACATCCCGTTCAACTGCTGGATCAGGTCGCCGGCGGCGATGTCGCGCTCGTCCCAGGGCTTGAGCCGGATGAAGCCCATGCCCACGTTCTCGCCGCGGCCCAGGAAGCTGAAGCCGGCCACCTGCAGCATGCCTTCGACCGCCTTCTGCTGCTGCAGCACGCCGCGCATCTGCGCGAACACCTCGTTGGTGCGGGTCTTGGTCGCGCCCGGCGGCAACTGCACGATCGCCAGCGCGAAGCCCTGGTCCTCTTCCGGCAGGAAGCTGCCGGGCATGCGCGTGTACAGGAACCCGCACAGCACCAGCAGCAGGGCGAACACCGCCATCCAGCGCGGCGCGCGGCGGATGGTGTTGCCGACCGCGCCGACGTAGCGGTGCGAGAGCTTGTCGTAGTACTTGTTGAAGGTGCGGTAGACCCAGTTCGGGTTGTCGTTGTGGGTGGGCTTGAGAAACGCCGCGCACAGCGCCGGGGTGAAGCTCAGCGCCAGGAACGCCGAGAACGCCATCGACATGGCGATGGTGATCGCGAACTGCTTGTAGATCGCGCCGGCGGCGCCGGGCTGCATCGACGAAGGGATGAACACCGCCGCCAGCACCACGGTGATCGCCACCACCGCGCCGGTGATCTGGGTCATGGCCTTGTGCGTGGCCGCCTTCGGCGCCAGGTGCTCCTCGGACATGATGCGTTCGACGTTCTCGATCACCACGATCGCGTCGTCGACCACGATGCCGATCGCCAGCACCATCGCGAACAGGGTCAGCTGGTTGATGGTGAAGCCGATCGCCCACATGCCCAGGAAGGTGCCCAGCAACGCCACCGGGATGACCAGGGTGGGGATGATGGTGGCGCGGAAGTTCTGCAGGAACACCAGCATCACCAGGAACACCAGCACGATCGCCTCGGCCAGGGTCTTGACCACTTCCTCGATCGAGATCTTGACGAAGGTGGTGCTCTCGTACGGCGTGAACCAGGTGACGCCCTGCGGGAAGCTGGGCTGCAGCTCGTCCATCTTGGCCTTGACCGCCGCGGACACGTTCAGCGCATTGGCGCCCGGCAGCAGCTGGATCGCGAAGGCGCCTGTCGGCTTGCCGTTGTACTGGGTGTCGAAGCCGAAGTTGGTCGGGCCGAACGCGACCCGGGCCACGTCCTTCAGCCGCACCACGGTGCCGTTGCCGTCGGCGCGCAGGATGATGTTCTCGAACTGCTCGGGCGAGGTGAAGCGGCCCTCGGCGCTGACCGTGGCGGTGAACGACTGGCCCTGCGGCGCCGGATCCGAGCCCAGCGAACCGGCAGCGAACTGCACGTTCTGGGCGCGGATCGCGGTGTACACGTCGTTGGCGGACATGTGGTAACCCTGCAGCTTCTCAGGGTTGAGCCAGATGTCCATGGCGTACTCGGCACCGAACTGCTGGGTGCTGCCGACGCCGGGCACGCGCGAGATCTGCTCCAGCACGCGCGAACCGACGATGTCGTTGAGCGCGTCGCGGTCGATCGACGGGTTGTCCGAGCGCAGCGCGATCACGCTGAGGAAGCCGGCGTTGGCCTTGGCCACCACCACGCCCTGCGCGGTCACTTCCGATGGCAGGCGCGGCGTGGCCAGCGACACCTTGTTCTGCACCTGCACCTGGGCGATGTCCGCGTCGGTGCCGGTCTCGAAGGTCAGGGTGATGGTGGCGGTGCCGCTGGAGGACGACGACGAGCTGAAGTACAGCAGGTGGTCGATGCCGGTCAGCTGCTGCTCGATCACCTGGGTGACCGAGCGTTCGGTGGTGCTGGCGCTGGCGCCGGGATAGGTGGCGGTGACGGTGACCTGGGGCGGGGCGATCGAGGGATACGACTCGACGCCGAGATTGAGGATGGCGATCACGCCGCTGAGCGAGATCAGGATCGCCACCACCCAGGCGAAGACCGGGTGTTCGATGAAGAACTTAGGCATGGGGGGAGTCCGTTACTGCTTCGGCTGGTCGGAATGCGAGGCGGCGTCCGGCGTGTCGCCGTGCGCTGCGCCCTGCGCCGGGGCGGCGCCCTTGGCCGGCGCCGCGGCGCCTTGCGCGCCCTGGCCGGGAGCCGCGCCGGCACCCGGGCCCTGGCCCTGGGCGGCGGCGTTCGGATCCCACGGCTTGGCCACGGCCGGTGCGCCTTCCTTGACCTTGGGCAGGCCGCTGACCACGACCTGGTCGCCGCTCTGCAGGCCGCCGCTGACGATCCACTTGTCGCCCTGCTGGCCGACCGTGGTCAGATCCTTGCGTACCACCTTGCTGTCCTTGCCGACGACCATGGCATAGGCGCCCTTGGCATCGCGCAGCACCGCGGCCTGCGGGATCAGGTACACGTCCTTGCGCTGGCCCAGGTTGGCCGAGAAGCTGACGAAGGCGCCGGGCAGCAGCACCCGGTCCGGATTCGGCAGCAGCGCGCGCAGCGTCACCGAGCCGGTGCTCGGGTCGACCGCGGCGCCGGAGAAGTCCAGGGTGCCGGCATGCGCGTAGCTGCTGCCGTCGCCGAGCTTGATCTGCACGGTCGACTTGTCCTCGGCGTTGAGGGCGACGTTGCCCTGGGTCTGCGCCTGGCGCAGCTGCGCCAGTTCGTCGGAACTCATCGAGAAGTTGACGTACAGCGGGTCCAGCTGGTCGATCGTGGTCAGCAGGGTGCTGTCGCCCTGGCCGACCAGCGCGCCCTCGGTGACCTGCTGCTTGCCGGCGCGGCCGGCGATCGGCGCGGTGACGGTGGCATAGCCGAGGTTGATGCGCGCGGTTTCGACCGCCGCACGGGCCTGCTGCACCGACGCGGCGGAACTGCGCTCGGTGGCCTCGGCGTTGTCCAGGTCGGACTTGGACACGTAGGCCTGCGGCGCCAGGCTGCGCGCGCGGGCGGCGGCGGCCTTGGCGTTGGCGTAGGTGGCTTCGGCGGCGGCCAGCTGGCCCTGCGCCGAGGCCAGGGTCGCACGCAGCGGCGCCGGATCGATCTGGAACAGCGGCTGGCCTTCCTTGACGTCGGTGCCTTCGGTGTACAGACGCTTTTCCAGCACGCCGGGCACGCGGGCGCGCACATCGGCGCTGCGGAATGCGGACAGGCGGCCGACCAGCTCGCGCTCAAGCGGCACGGTCTGCGGCTGCGCCTGCAGCACGCCCACTTCCGGCGGCGGCATGGCCTGCTGCTGATCCTGTTTCTTGCAGGACGCCAACACCACCACGACGGCGCAGGCCAGGGCGAGAGAACGCAACGGGGAGGTCATCGGGTGGTACTCCGGTCTGGTTTTGTAGAAGGAAGGGAAGGGGCGGCGGCGAACGCGCGCAAAAAGCCGTCCACGGCGAACTCGGCCCAGGCGCGCTGCGCGGCGGCGTCGCCGCGATGCGCGCTATGGAAGCGCTGACGCTCGAAATCCATGCCGACGATCATGCTCAACAGCAGCTCGGCCATGAAGTGCGGATCGTCATGCCGGAGCTGGCCGCGGGCGATGGCACCGCGCAGGCGCTCGCTCAGGCGCTGCATCAGCGCGCCGGCGCTGTCGCGGAACATGGCGCGGGCTTCTTCGGGGAAATGCCGCGACTCGGCGGCGATCAGCTGACAACTCTGCAGCACGCGCGGTTCCGACAACTGTTCCAGGTATTCGCAGGCGAAGCGCAGCAGGCCGCCGCGCAGGTCGTCCTGTACCGGCTCCAGGTGCGCGGTGGCCAGGTCCAGGTGGTCCTGCAGCGCCCGCTGCAGCAAGGCCTGCTTGCTGCGGTAGCGGCTGTACAGGGTCTGCTTGGAGCAGCCGGCGCGTGCCGCCACCGCGTCCATGCTCAGGCCCATGCCTTCCTCGGCCAGCAATTCGCGCACGGCGACGTACACGCGCTGGTCGCGCGCCTGGCGCTGTGCGGCGGAGGCGAGGGGGGTGCTCATTGATTGTGGACTATACCGTCCAGTTTAGAATTAGAACAGCCTTGACACAGGGGCGTTCTTGCTGACAACAGCGCGGCCGACAAAGCATGGTGACCGCCGCGTGACGAAGATGTTGTAGACACTTTGCCCGATCTGGCGCGTGGTCTCTGGCGCACCGTCGGTTTGCGATGCAGCAAGGTAGTTGAACAAGGCACCGGTACAATTCCGGCTTTCCCATCGAGCATCGTTGCTGCTCTCCGTCATGAAACCCAAACACGCCGCTTCCCGTTCCACCTCTTCGGCCGCTGCCAGCACCTCCGCGACCGCGTCCGCCGCCAAGTCGGCCAAGGCACCTGCGAAGTCGCCTGCCAAGGCCAAGACCCCGGCCAAGCCGGCTGTCCCGCGCAAGGCCGCGCCGCCGGCCAAGCCGGCCGTGACCGTTCCGGCCACCGCCAAGGTGATCGACGCCGCGCCGGTCGCCAGCGGTTTCAGCTTGGCGCCGGTGTTCGCGGCGCTGCGCAAGCGCTACCCGGCCGCACGCCAGGAGCAGGCGCAGACCTTCGCCGAGGAGTTCTACAAGCGCATGGAGGAGGACGAGTTCCCCCACCACAGCGCGCAGGAGTGGGCGGCACTGGCCGCGTCGATGCTGGAATTCGCGCGCAAGCGCAAGCCGGGCACGGTCAACGTGCGGGTGTTCAACCCGAATCTGAAGGACGACGGCTGGGAGTCGTCGCACACCGTGCTGCAGATCGTCAACGACGACATGCCGTTCCTGGTCGATTCGGTGAGCATGGCGCTGGCGGAACTGGGCATCGGCGTGCACGTGCTGGGCCACCCGGTGCTGCGCATGCAGCGCGACAAGGGCGGCACGCTGGAGAGCGTGGGCGAGGGCAAGGCGGAATCGCTGATGGCGCTGGAGATCGACCGCCAGCCGCCGGAGGACATGGCCCAGGTGGAAGCGGCGATCCGGCGCATCCTCGGCGAGGTGCGCAACATCGTGCGCGACTGGGGCAGCATGCGCGAGAAGATGCTGGCGTTGGCCGACGACCTGACCACGCGGCGCCTGCCGGTGGACGACAAGGGCCGGCGCGAGGCGCAGGAGTTCCTGCGCTGGGCCGCGGCCGACCACTTCACCTTCTTCGGCTACCGCGAGTACCGCGTGGAGAAGCAGGGCGGCGAAGACGTGCTGGCGCCGCTGGAAGACAGCGGCCTGGGCCTGCTGCGCGGGCAGGACAAGTCGCCGGCGCGGCCGGTGCGCACGCTGGCCGCACACGGCCTCAGCGAGTCCGGTACCAAGGAAGCGCTGATCCTGACCAAGACCAATGCGCGCTCGCGGGTGCACCGCAGCGGCTACATGGACTACATCGGCGTGCTGGAGTTCGACGCCAAGGGCCGCATCATCGCCGAGCAGCGCTTCCTCGGCCTGTTCACCTCCAGCGCCTACAACCGCCGCCCGTGGGAGATCCCGCTGGTGCGCGAGCGCTTCGACTCGGTCATGCGCAAGTCCGAGCTGACCCCGAGCAGCCACAGCGGCAAGGCGTTGCGCCACATCCTGGAGACGCTGCCGCGCGAGGAGCTGTTCCAGTCCAACGAGGAAGAGCTGTACCGCACGGCGATGGGCATCCTCGGCCTGCAGGAGCGGGTGCGCAGCCGCCTGTTCCTGCGCCGCGACAAGTACGGCCGCTTCATTTCCGCGCTGGTGTACATCCCGCGCGAGCGCTTCAACACCGACGTGCGCCTGCGCATCGAGGCGCTGCTGAAGGACGCGCTGCACGGCGAATACATCGATTCCAGCGTGGTGCTGGGCGAATCGCCGCTGGCGCAACTGCACCTGATCGTGCGGCCGAAGCCGGGCGAGGCGCTGGAGTTCGACACCAGCGAGCTGGAGTCGCGTCTGGCGCACCTGCTGCGCAACTGGCACGACGACCTGCGCGAAGCGCTGGTGGCCAGCTGCGGCGAGCGCGACGGCCTGCGCCTGGCCGCCGGCTACGGCCGCGCGCTGCCGGCCGGCTACATCGAGGAGTCGACCGCGCAGATCGCCGCGCGCGACGTGGAGCGCCTGGCCGCGTTGCGTGGTCCGGAAGACCTGCATCTGAGCCTGCAGGCGTTGCGCCGCGACGGCGCCGACAGCCTGCGCCTGAAGCTGTACCGCCAGCACGACGACCTGCCGCTGTCCGACGTGCTGCCGATGATGGAGAACCTGGGCCTGCGGGTGATCTCCGAGCGTCCGTACCGGCTGGTGGTCGACGGCACCGCGCTGTCGATCCAGGATTTCGAGGTCGAGCCGCTGGCCGGCAGCATCGACGTGGAAGCCGCCGACGCGCCGCTGTGCGAGGCGTTCGTGCGGATCTGGCGCGGCGATGCCGAGAACGACGGCTTCAACCGCCTGATCGTCGGCGCCAGCCTGAGCTGGCGCCAGGTCGCGGTGCTGCGCGGCTACTGCAAGTATCTGCTGCAGACCGGCGTGCCGTTCTCGCAGGCCTACGTGGAAGAGACCTGCAACCGCTATCCGCTGCTGGCCCGGCTGCTGGTGGAACTGTTCGAGGCGCGCTTCGATCCGGCCACCGGCAACGAGAGCAAGGCGCAGATCGCCGAGGGCCAGGCCGCGCTGTCCGCGCAGCTGCGCCTGCTGGCCAACGGCGACGATGCCGCGCTGAAGGCGCTGCAGCCGGTGATCGACGCGCGCAGCGGCAGCCGCGCCGCGCAGCTGGAGGCGGTCTCGGCCGCGCTGCTGAAGCTGTTCGACCAGGTGGCGAGCCTGGACGAGGACCGCATCCTGCGCAGCTTCAAGGGCGTGATCGAGGCGACCCTGCGCACCAGCCACTACCAGCGCGCCGCCGACGGCGGGCTGGGCCACTGCATCAGCTTCAAGCTGGATTCGGCCAAGGTGCCGGACCTGCCCAAGCCGCGTCCGTACCGCGAAATCTTCGTGTACGGCCCGCGCGTGGAAGGCGTGCACCTGCGCTTCGGCGCGGTGGCGCGCGGCGGCCTGCGCTGGTCCGACCGGCGCGAGGACTTCCGCACCGAGGTGCTGGGCCTGGTCAAGGCGCAGATGGTCAAGAACACGGTGATCGTGCCGGTCGGCGCCAAGGGCGGCTTCTTCTGCAAGCGCCCGCCGGTCGGTGGTGACCGCGATGCGGTGCTGGCCGAAGGCATCGCCTGCTACAAGCTGTTCATCCAGGGCCTGCTGGACATCACCGACAACATCGTCGGCGGCAAGATCGTGCCGCCGCCGCAGGTGGTGCGCCACGACCAGGACGATCCGTACCTGGTGGTCGCCGCCGACAAGGGCACGGCCACCTTCTCCGACATCGCCAATGGTCTGGCGCTGGACCACGGCTTCTGGCTGGGCGATGCGTTCGCCTCCGGCGGCTCGGTCGGCTACGACCACAAGGGCATGGGCATCACCGCGCGCGGCGCCTGGGAGTCGGTCAAGCGCCATTTCCGCGCGCTGGGCCGCGATTGCCAGAGCGAGGACTTCACCTGCGTGGGTATCGGCGACATGTCCGGCGACGTGTTCGGCAACGGCATGCTGCTGTCGCGCCACATCCGCCTGCTGGCCGCGTTCGACCACCGCCACATCTTCCTCGACCCGAACCCGGACGCGGCGACGTCCTTCGCCGAGCGCGAGCGCCTGTTCAAGCTGCCGCGCTCCAGCTGGGCCGACTACGACGCCAAGCTGATCAGCGCCGGCGGCGGCATCTACCCGCGCACGCTCAAGTCGATCGAGATCAGCGCGCCGGTGCGCGAGGCGCTGGGCCTGGAGCCGGGCGTCAAGCAGCTCTCGCCGAACGACCTGATGAACGCCATCCTCAAGGCGCCGGTGGACCTGTTCTGGAACGGTGGCATCGGCACCTACGTCAAGGCGGCCAGCGAGACCCATGGCGACGTCGGCGACCGCGCCAACAACGGCCTGCGCGTCAACGGTGGCGAACTGCGTTGCAAGGTCGTGGGCGAGGGCGGCAACCTCGGCCTGACCCAGCTCGGCCGCATCGAGGCCGCGCAGGTCGGCGTGCTGCTCAACACCGACTTCATCGACAACTCGGCCGGCGTGGATACGTCCGACCACGAGGTCAACATCAAGATCCTGCTCAACGACGTGGTGCAGGCCAAGAAGCTGACCCTGGACGCGCGCAACAAGCTGCTGGCGTCGATGACCGACGAAGTCGCCGAACTGGTGCTGTGGGACAACATCCGCCAGAACCAGGCGCTGAGCCTGATGGAGCGGATGAGCGTCACCCGCCTGGGTTCCAAGCAGCACTTCATCCGCACCCTGGAAGCGCAGGGCCTGCTCGACCGGCAGATCGAATACCTGCCCTCGGACGCGGAGATCTCCGCGCGCAAGGCGCGTGGCCAGGGCCTGACCCGGCCGGAACTGGCGGTGCTGCTGTCCTATTCCAAGCTGGTGGCGTTCCAGCAACTGCTCGAATCGGACATTCCCGAGGACCCGTACCTGTCCAAGGAACTGCAGCGCTACTTCCCGCAGCCGCTGCAGAAGAAGTACGCCGACGCGATGGAGCTGCACCGCCTCAAGCGCGAGATCATCGCCACCGCGGTGACCAACACCACCATCAACCGCATGGGCGCCACCTTCCTGATGCGCATGCAGGAAGACACCGGCCGCAGCATCGCCGAGGTCGCCAAGGCCTACACCATCAGCCGCGAGACGCTGGATGCGCGCGCGCTGTGGACGCAGATCGATGCGCTGGACGGCAAGGTGCCCGAGTCGGTGCAGATCGACGCGCTGGAGGTGATCTGGACGCTGCAGCGCGCCTTCGTGCGCTGGCTGCTGTTCCGTCCGGGCCCGATGCCGGGCATCACCGCGGCGGTGGAGCGCTATTACGAGCCGTTCAACGACATCCGCGTCGCCTCCGGCGTGCTGCCCGATTCGCAGCGTCCGCGCTACGAAGCGCTGGTGCAGGAGTGGCAGGACAAGGGCCTGCCGCCGGCGCTCGCCCAGCAACTGTCGGAACTGCGCTTCCTGGAGCCGGCGTTCGACATCATCGAGATGGCGCGCACCCGCAAGCTCAAGCCGGTGGAGGTGTCGAAGGTGCACTTCCGCCTGGGCGAGGCGCTGCAGCTGCCATGGCTGTTCGAGCAGATCGACGCGCTGGAGGTCAACGGCCGCTGGCATGCGGTGGCCCGCGGCGTGCTGCGCGACGAGTTGGCCAAGCACCACGGTGTGCTGGCCGGCCAGGCGCTGAGCCTGCCGGGTGGCACCGCCGAGGCCAAGGTGCAGCATTGGCTGCAGCGCGACGACAGCAGCCTGCGCTTCACCCTGAGCATGCTGCAGGAACTGGCCGCGCAGAAGACGCTGGACTACCCGACGGTGTCGGTGGCGGTACAGCGGCTCGGCCAGCTGGCGGCGCACGGCGTGTAGCCCCGTGGTCAGGCCCGCTGCGCGGGCCTGACCCAACCGCTTGCGCCGCAAACGGTTGGCGCCGCACGGCGGCCTTGCCTATCCCCCGCGGCTTCGCCGCGCCCCCCTTAACAGAAGGGGGGCTCTCCTCCATTGCCGAGATTGGGAAGTCGGGATTGGGGATTCGCCAAGCGGATCCCCATCTCTCGACGCGACAGCCCGCTTCTGCGAATCCCCAATCCCGATTCCCGAATCCCGGCTTTCATGACCGGGCAGGTATGATCGGCGCCATGAATGCGCCCATGCCGTCCTCGCCCCGCATCTGCTTCCTCGCCAGCGTCACGCCGGAATCCCAGCGTGCGCGCGAACAACTGGTCACGCGCTACGGCGATTGCGAGCCCGCCGACGCCGATGTGCTGTGCGCGCTCGGCGGCGACGGCTTCATGCTGCAGACCCTGCATCGCCACGGCAGCCTGGGCAAGCCGGTGTTCGGCATGAAGCTGGGCACGGTCGGCTTCCTGATGAACCAGTTTCGCGACGACGATCTGGTCGCGCGTTTGGCCCTGGCCGAGCCGGCCAAGCTACGGCCGCTGGAAATGCTGGCGCAGACCGAATCCGGCGCCACCACCGGCTCGCTGGCCTACAACGAGGTCTCGTTGCTGCGGCAGACCCGCCAGGCCGCGCACGTGAGCATCGATCTCAATGGCCAGACCCGGGTCGATGAACTGATCTGCGACGGCGTGCTGGTGTCCACCCCGGCCGGCAGTACCGCCTACAACTCTTCCGCGCACGGACCGATCCTGCCGTTGGGCTCGCACACCCTGGCGCTGACCCCGATCGCGCCGTACCGGCCGCGGCGCTGGCGCGGCGCGATCCTCAAGGCCGACATCGAGGTGCGCTTCCGCGTATTGGACCCGTACAAGCGCCCGGTCAGCGTCACCGCCGACTCTCACGAGACCCGCGACGTGGTCGAAGTCACCATCCGCGAATCCCGCGACCGCCTGGTCACTTTGCTGTTCGACCCGGAACACAATCTGGAGGAGCGGATCCTGAGCGAGCAATTCATGGTGTAGGGGCGGGGATTCGGGAGTCGGGATTGGGGATTCGCAACAGCGCATCCGCTTTGCTTCCGGTCTCCAGTCCACGTTCCGACTCCTTTGCCCGCTTTTGCCAATCCCCAATCCCCACTGCCGAATCCCTGCTCTCATGTCTGACAACTCCCCCCGTCTGCTCACCGTCGCGGTCACCTCGCGCGCCCTGTTCGATCTGGAAGAGGGCCATGCCCTGTTCGAGCGGGACGGCGTGGAGGCGTACAGCGCGTACCAGCGCGAGCGCGAGGACGATGTGCTGGCGCCCGGGGTCGCGTTCCCGGTGGTGCGCAAGCTGCTGGCGCTGAACCAGGGCACGCCGCCGGAGACGCCGCCGGTGGAGGTGATCCTGCTGTCGCGCAATTCCGCCGACACTGGGCTGCGCATCTTCAATTCCATCCAGCACTACGGCCTGGGCATCGTCCGCGCCACCTTCACCTCCGGCGAGGCGACCTGGCCCTACGTCAAGCCGTTCGGTACCGACCTGTTCCTCTCGGCCAACCCGGAGTCGGTGCGCCGCGCGCTCAGCCACGGCATCGCCGCGGCGACCATCCTGCCCAAGCCGCCCGGCGAGCACGCCCAGGAGGCGGCCGCGGCGGCCGGCGCGATCGATGCCGATCGTCTGTCCACGCAGCTGCGCATCGCCTTCGACGGCGATGCGGTGATCTTCGGCGACGAGGGCGAGCGTTTCTCGCGCGAGCAGGGCGTGGAGGCGTTCGGCCGCTACGAGCGCGAGAACGCGCGCCAGCCGCTGACCGGCGGCCCGTTCCGCAATTTCCTGTCGGCGCTGCACGCGCTGCAGTCGGCGTTCCCGGCCGGCGAGGCCTCGCCGATCCGCACCGCGCTGGTCACCGCGCGCTCGGCGCCCGCGCACGAGCGGGTGATCCGCACCCTGCGCGAATGGGGGGTGCGCCTGGACGAGGCGCTGTTCCTCGGCGGCCGTCACAAGGGGCCGTTCCTGCAGGCCTTCGGCGCGGACATCTTCTTCGACGATTCGCAGCACAACATCGACAGCGCGGCGCGCGAGCGCGTCGCCGCCGGGCATGTGCCGCACGGGGTCGCCAACGACATCGCCAAGTCGTGAGCGCGGCGCCCGGCGGCGGCCGCTGGGCTGCGCTGCGCCGCCTGCTGCGGCCAGCCGTGGACGCGCGCGCCGACCTGCGTCCCGGGCGACCCTACGTGCGCCATGGCTGGCGCTATACCAGCCTGCAGTTCAAGGGCGAGGTGACGCAGAG
Organism: Xanthomonas sp. 3307; assembly: GCF_014199735.1. Lineage (NCBI taxonomy): Bacteria > Pseudomonadati > Pseudomonadota > Gammaproteobacteria > Lysobacterales > Lysobacteraceae > Xanthomonas > Xanthomonas sp. 3307. Next base: position 384,996 of record NZ_JACHOG010000005.1, read on the forward strand.
CCGCATGTACACCTGGTGGCCGGACGTGCTGCAGGTGGGCTACACCCGCAGCATGCTGGCCGCGCTGCTGTTGCGTCCGGACCCGCAGCGGATCGGCATCGTCGGGCTCGGCGGCGGCTCGCAGGCCAAGTTCTGCTACCGGCACTTGCCGCAGGCGCGGATCGAGGCGATCGAGGCCGATGCCGACGTGCTGGCCTTGCGCGCCGCCTTCCGCATTCCGGACGACGACGCGCGCTTCGAGGCCGTGCACGGCGACGGCGCGCGGCTGCTGCCGCAGCGGCGCGATCGCTACGACCTGCTGCTGCTCGACGCCTACGATGCCGACGGCATCCCGGCGGCGCTGCTCAGCCGCGGCTTCTACGAGGACTGCCATGCGGCGCTGGCGCCGGGCGGGGTGCTGGCGGTGAACCTGTACGACACCGACACCCGCCGCCACCTGGGGCATCTGCGCGCGCTATTCGGCGGCCGCGTGCTGCGCCTGGACGAGCCGGGCATGGACAACCACGTGGTGTTCGCCTGGACCGCCGCGCTGCCGGCGCTGGAGGCGCACGCGGCGCTGGCGCGCCTGCCGTGGTCGGCGCGCTGGCAATTGCGCACGCCGTTTCATCGCTTGCAGCAAGCGATGGCGGGCAGGACTGGGGCCGGCGCTCAGCGCTAGGCAGGATCTGGCTTCGTAGGGGCACTGTGTCCTTCGCGTTGCGACGTGCAGGCGCGATGCTCTGCGCGCCTGCACCATCGGTCTTTTCGGCCGCCACCGGCTGCTCACCCGAAGCGCGGACTGGCGCGTGCCGGTACGGGTCGGGGCGCGCACTGGCACGATGCGCACGGCGGTGCGCAGTCGCTGCAGCGTGATGCTGGTTGCGGGGTGCGCGAGGTGAGCATCTGCGATGTGGCGCGCGCGAGGACATCCTTGCCTGGCGCCTGCAGCGCCCGGTCCGCGGCACCTGTCTGGGCGCTGCCCGCCATCGCTGGCAAACACGTCCCGCTCAGCTGCGATTTGCGAAAATCCTGCCGTCTTTGATGGAAGAGTTCTCGCATCGATGCGTCCGCGACAAGGTTCAGCTGCGTCCCTGCCTGCGCACACAAGCGCACATCCCCAGGCTGCCACGATTCTGTGGCGGACCACGGTTCCCGGCGTGGCCGCCCATCGACTCTGGGTGGATGACCAGGCCGGGCATGTGCTGGTCGCGGATGGATGGGGCGTCAGCTTCGGTGCGCTGCGGGTTCGCGCGCTGGCCATGGCGACGGGGGCCGAAGTGGCATCGGTCGCCCTCGGCAACCAGGCGCGGGCGTTCGCCAGAGACGGCGAGGGCAGCGTGCTGGTGGCCACCGATACCAAGCTGTTCCGGCTCGATGCCGGCACGCTGCGCGTAGTGGAGAAATGGACCTCGCGCATTCCGCGTTACACCGATCGCCTGCTGCCGCTGGGCGGCCACGTGCATGCGGCCAATGCGCGCTCCGCACAACTCAGCGCCATCGCGCTGCCGGATGGCAGCGTACGGCGCAGGGCGCTGGCGGACGAATTGCAGCTGCACGCGACGCCCGACGCGAAGCTCCTGGCGGTGGCGGCCGAGGGCAGCCTCTGGCTGGCGGAGCCGGGCCTGCCGCAGCCGCCCAAGCGCAACGCGCAGACGCCGCCGACCTGCCAATCGGCGATGGATGGACAGGGCCGTCTCTGGCTCTCGCTCGGACCCGGCCGGATCGTCGAGGGCAATCGGGTGTTCTGGGCAGCGCCGACCGCGACCGCCGGCTTCATGGACCCGCCATACACATCGGTGACGGAGATCGACCTCGGCATGGACTTCTGGAACATCGCGGTCACCCGGGATGGCAGCATGCTCTCGGTGGCCGCAACGACGGCGACAACCGACGAGTCGCCGCGCCATGTGCAGACCAGCGTTGCCTCCTTTCGTACCGACGATGGCGGCCGGCACCGGTGGGTGCAGGCGCCGCCGGAGTTCGAGATCGTATCGATGTGCCCTGACGCGGGATGCGCGTTCGCCACCCGCAACCTGTGGCGCAGTGCCGGCGATCCGGAACTGTCCGAGTTGATCTGCCTGCAGCTGTAGCGCTTCCGCGCGCGCCGAGTCGTGTGGGCGGGGACCTCAGCGAGCCTCTTGCAAACGCGCTTGTCGGTGGCTCAGCGGACCACCTCGTCGCGCTTGTAGGAGCGGTTTCAGCCGCGACGGGCGTTACTGATGCCCTGCGTCGCCGCTGATTCATGAGAAGTGATGCTGCGGCTGATGGTCCAACGCTGCGTCGCGTCACGTTAAGTGAGCGGATCGAGATCGCTAGAGTGCCTAGTGTGGGAGGGACTTCAGTCCCGACTGCATGCTGCCCGATGAAACATTGGCGCTTCGCCCGTCGCGACTGAAGTCGCTCCTACAAGAGCAACGCGCATGCGTGGCGGCTCGACGTGGCCTCAAGTCTCCGGCCGCGCCCATTTGCCGCCAACCGCCGCATCGCCTACAACGGCAGCAGGATATTGCTGAGTTTCCACTGCAGGCCGTCGCGCGTGAATACGAAGGGTACCGCGGTGCCGTCGGCGGTGTGCACGGTGGCAACGAAGCGCGTGGTCGATTCGAAGCGGTGCTCGGCCTGGCGCAGCGGTTGCGGCGGGCGTGGCGCGGCGTAGGTGTCGCCGCCGACGGTGTCGCCGCTGGCGCGTTTCCACAATGCATCGCCCTGCATCAGCGCACCGATGCCGGCCGGGGTGACCATCGCGTCCACGCTCATCCCGCCGAGGCCACCGGCCAGCGACAGCAGTGCGCCGCCGAACAGGCTGGACTGCAGGTCCGGCCCGGCGCGACGCACCAACGCATCGTCCACCTGCGCCTTGAGGTTGACCCGCAGGGTGGGGAAGTCGACGTAGCGCTCCAACGCCGCGGCATCGCGCTCGCGCAGCGCATGGTCGATACCGCGGATGGCCAGGTACGGCCCGGCGGCGACATAGCCGCCGAGGGCGAGCAGGGCGAGGAACAGCAAGGCCAGCCATTTCTTCATCGCATGTCTCCTTGCGCGTGTGGGCGTTCTGTAGATACCGTCTTACCCCCTAGCAGGCAAGGCCCCTTTTCGGGTCGAACGCGGTGCCCGATTTGAGAACGCCGTAGGCGAGGTGCAGGAGCTTGCGCATGGCGGCGCACACGATCTGCTTGCCGGCTTTGCCGCGTTCGTTTAGCCGCTGTTTCAGCGCCCGGATGAC
>NZ_JACHOG010000006.1:0-305175 GCF_014199735.1 Xanthomonas sp. 3307
AGCTCCTGCACCTCGCCTACGGCGTTCTCAAATCGGGCACCGCGTTCGACCCGAAAAGGGGCCTTGCCTGCTAGGGGGTAAGACGGTATCTACAGTGGGCCTTCCCCACTGATTAGAAGCCCCTGAGACCACCGATACACATGCACCTCCACCGTTGGCTTCGGTTGCGACTGCCACTTCACGAAGGAGAAGTCAGCCATACCGCATCCCAGTACGGATAGTCGCCCAGACGCGGCACCAGGCCGGCACGCAATGGATTAACCACGATGTAACGGGCAACACGCAGGACATCGTCGTCGCGCCGCAGCGCATGATCATGGAAACCACGCGACCAGACACAGCCGCCACGACCGCGCGCGAGATTCACTGCGCGGGCGCACCGCCCCTTGGCCCGCTGCATGGCCTGCGCCAACGTCATGGTGGCATGTAGTTCGATCAGGCCATGCCAGTGGTCGGGCATCAACACCCAGCACAGCAGGCGAGCACCGGGCCAGCTGCTTCGCTCTGCCAGGCACGCCGCAGCCGCATGGGCGCACCGCCAATCCGCGAACAATGGCGCGCGCTCGAACGTCACAGCGGTCAGCAAGTAGAGCTGCCCCGTGTCGCTATGGCGTCCAGCGCGCAACGCGCGATGGCCTTTGGTTGGTTCGATGTGCATGGCACCAGCATCCAGCTCATCGCACCATGGCAACAGCGGCGCTTGACTGGCGCGCTTGTCGGAATAGTGCGCGAATCCATGTCGGATTGGTGCCGGCAACGGCGGGGCGCGTGCTTGCCGCGGTGTCTGCGCCGTGATCCTTGCCACTGAGGGCGGCAGGGTCCGGGTCGCGGCTGAAGCCGCTCCTACGAGAGGGCCGGTCGCGATCGGAAGGTGTTACGCGCCGTCTGCGATCCCGCGCCGGCGCGCCGCGCTCAATGCGAGGCGCGGTCGCGGCGCCAGCCGCGGTGCTTGATGTCCAGGTACAGGCTGTAGAACGCGGTGAAGGCGGGGAACAGGTTCTGCAGCACGCCCACTGAGTCCTGCTTGGCCGAGAACATGAAGTAGCTCAGCGTCATCAGGCTGCCGACCACGCTCATGTACCAGAACAGGCGCGGGATCACCGGCTTGCCGGCGCGCTTGGAGGCGACGAACTGCACCAGCCAGCGGCCGCCGAACATCAGCGCGCCGACGTAGCCGATCAGCTTCCAGCCGGTGACGTGCAGCCCGGTCCAGTACAGCGCCTGGATCGGTTCGTTGAGGAAGTGCGCGTCCATTTCAGCGCTCCTGCACTGCGGTGCGGCGGCTGCGTGCGATCAGCCAGGCCACGCCGCGCAGATCGCGGATGCCGACCAGGGCGCGGTTGAGGTTGTTGTACTTGGACACGCCCGAGGTGCGGTGGCGATGGTTCACCGGCACGCTCAGGGTCTGCCAGCCGGCGCGCTGCATCAGTGCCGGCAGGTAGCGGTGCATGTGGTCGAAGTACGGCAGGTCCAGGAACGCCTCGCGCTCGAACAGCTTGATGCCGCAGCCGGTGTCAGGGGTGTCGTCGCGCAGCATGCGTGCGCGGATCGCGTTGGCCCACTTCGACGCCCAGCGCTTGCTGCCCGAATCCTGCCGCGACACCCGCCAGCCGGCGAACAGCTTGACCAGCGGCTCGGCAGCCTGGCGCGCGGCCAGCAGCTTGGGAATGTCGGCCGGGTCGTTCTGGCCGTCGCCGTCGAGGGTGGCGATCCACAGCCCGCGCGCGGCCTTGACGCCGTTGCGCACCGCCGTGCTCTGCCCGCTCTGGCTGACGTGGTGCAGCACGCGCAGCTCCGGCGTGGACGCCTTCAGCCCTTCGAGCACCGCCAGGGTGTCGTCGCGCGAATGATCGTCGACGTAGACGATCTCGAAATCGATCGTGCCACGCAGCGCGGCGACAATCTCGGCGACCAGCGGCGGCACGTTGTCGCGCTCGTTGAACACCGGGACGACGACGGAGAGGGAAAGCTGGCTCATGGATTCGGCAAGGCTGGGCGCGGGGCGCGCGTGGGGGAAAAAGCGGCAGGCATTGTGCCGCGGACCGATGATCCGCGGATGAAGCGTCAGGCGGCGGCGCCGAAGTACTCCCGGCACCAGGCCACCACCTGCGGCAGGCCGACCTCGATCGGGGTGCTCGGATCGAAGCCGAACGCGGCCTGGGCCCGTGCAGTATCGGCCATCGTCTCGATCATGTCGCCCGGCTGCATCGGTCGGTACTGTTTTTGGGCGCTGCGCCCGGCGGCGGCCTCGATCACCGCGATGAAGTGCTCCAGTTCCACCGGGGTGTGATTGCCGAGGTTGAACACGCGGTGCGGCACCGGCTCGGTGGAGGGGTGTTCGAGGGCGCCGAGCACGCCGGCGACGATGTCGGCGACGAAGGTGAAGTCGCGGCGCATGCGGCCATGGTTGAACACCTCGATCGGGCGCCCGGCCAGCACCGCACGGCTGAACAGCAACGGCGCCATGTCCGGGCGGCCCCAGGGGCCGTACACGGTGAAGAAGCGCAGCCCGGTGGCGCGCAGGCCGTACAGCTGCGCATAGGTGTGCGCCATCAGTTCGTTGGCGGCCTTGGTCGCCGCGTACAGGGAGCGCGGCTGGTCGATGCGCTGATCCTCGGAGAACGGCGGCGTCGCCGAATCGCCGTACACCGAGCTGCTGGACGCATAGACCAGGTGCTCCACGCCGCGGTGCCGGCACAGCTCCAGCATGTTGACGAAGCCGACCAGATTGCTGTCGACATAGGCGTAGGGGTTCTGCAGCGAATAGCGCACTCCGGCCTGCGCGGCCAGGTGCACCACGCGGGTCGGCTGCACCTCGTCGAACAGCGCGGCCAGGCCGTCGCGATCGGTCAGGTCCAGGGTGCGGATGTCCGCGTTCGCGCACAGCGCGGCAACGCGGTCGCGCTTGAGCTGCGGGTCGTAGTAGTCGTTGTAGTTGTCCAGGCCCACCACCAGTTGCCCGGCGGCACGCAGCGCGCGAACGGTATGAGCGCCGATGAAGCCGGCAGCGCCGGTGACGAGAATGGGCATGGCGGAGGTCCTGGAAAGCGTGGAACGGCGTGCGCGGGGCGCGGGGCGGAGCAGCGGGTCAGAACAGCCCGAAGCGCTTGCGCGCGACATTGGGCCGGGCGGGGTCGATCACGTCCTGCAGCCCCTTGGCGTCGAAGCGGTCCAGCAGCGCCTCGGCGCCCTTCTTCAGCTTGAGCGCCATTTCCTCCGGATACAGCGGCACCAGGGTCATGAACGCGATGGTCTTGTCGGCATCGATGACCAGCTCCGCAAACGCCTCCGGGGTGCTCACCGGCGGCAGCACGATCGCGCCGTCGAAGCCGACGCCGGGCGCGTACGGCTCGGCCGGGTCACCATTGGGCACGGTGTGGCCGAACCCCAGCCAGGTGTCGTACTTGTGCGGCAGTCGCGCCAGGGTCTTGAGCAGGCGCACCGGCCAGTAGTGGCGCTCGTCCTGGAAGTCGTCCTGGGTGATCGGCCAGTCGGGCGGCAGGGTCAGCATCAGCTCCATGAAGCGCGGCGCCTCCACGCCCTCGGGCAGGACCATCGGCAGGTCGCTCATGCCCGAGGTCACCAGCCGCAGGTACGGCGCTTCCGCCGTCGCCGGCACCACGTGCACGTCCAGGTGCACGGTGTCGGAGATGATCTCGTGCAGCACGCCGGCGACCGGCCCCAGGTGGCGTTCGATGTGCGCGCCGATCTGCTCGATGCAGGAGTCGCCGCGCGCCGGTGCGAACGGCTTTTCCTCGCGATGCTGCAGGATCGGGCTACCGCCCGGGCTGATCTGCGTGTCCTCGTTGCTCATGCAATGCTCCGGTTGCTGGCCAGCGCCGCGGCGCGCGGCCTCAGCGCAAGGTCAGCGGCGCGTCCTTGGCCAGCGCCGCCTTGCGCTCCTTGCTGAATTCCCACCACGGGCGCGGCGTCTCGCCCTGCATGAAGCGCACGATGGACAGGAACACGTCGATCACGCAGTGGTCGTGGACCACGCCGGTGCGCAGGCACAGCTGCGCGTACATATCGTAGGGATCGCGGCCCTGCAGGTGCGCGGGCACGCGGATGCCGATCAGGCGCAGGTCCTTCTCGCAGGCCGGCCCGACGTTGGGCAGGTCGGTCAGGCGCAGCAGATGGTGGCGGTCGACCTTACTGGGATGCATGGCGGAGGCGGTCCTGGCGGACGCGGGCGGCGGCGCTCAGGCCTGCCGCGGACGCAGTTTCTCGAGCACGCCGTCCAGCGTGTCCAGGTCGGTGTAGTGGATCACCAGCTTGCCCTTGCCGCCGCGGCCGTGGGCGATGGACACCTTGGTCCCCAGCGACTCGGACAGCTCGGTCTCCAGCGAGGCGATGTCGGCCTGCGGCGCGGTGCGCGCCGGCTTGGCCTTGCGGTTGCTCGGCACCTTGCCGGCGGCGAACTGCTGCGCGCGGTGCTCGACCTCGCGCACCGACCAGCCCTGGTCGGCGGCGTCGGAGGCCAGGCGACTGGCCAGCTCCGGCGACAGCGTCAGCAAGGCACGCGCATGGCCCATCTCCAGGCGCCGCGCTTCCAGCAGCGCGCGGATCGCCGGCGGCAGTTCCAGCAGGCGCAGCAGGTTGGACACCGAGGCGCGCGAGCGGCCGACGGCCTCGGCGGCCTCGGCGTGGGTCAGCGAGAATTCGTCGATCAGCCGCTGCAGCGCCTGCGCCTCTTCCAGCGGATTGAGGTCCTCGCGCTGGATGTTCTCGATCAGCGCCATGGCGATGACGGTGCGGTCGTCGAGCTCGCGCACCACCACCGGCACGTCGCTGAGGCCGGCCAGCTGCGAGGCGCGCCAGCGACGCTCGCCGGCGACGATCTCGAAGCTGCCCGGCGCCAGTTCGCGGGCGACGATCGGCTGGATCACGCCCTGCGCCTTGATCGACTCTGCCAGCTCCTGCAGCTTGGCCTCGTCCATTTCCTGGCGCGGCTGGTACTTGCCTGGCTGCAGTTGCCCGACCGGCAGGCGGCGCAGGCTCTCGCCCGGCTGCAGCTCGGCGGTGGGCGCCGGCGCGGCCGCGCCCTTCGGCCCCAGCAGCGCTTCCAGGCCACGGCCGAGGCCGCGCTTCTTCGCTCCGAGGGCGGGGGGCTTGGCACTCATCAGTACGTCTCCATGGCCGGCACCGGCCGATTGCGTTCGTTGCGGCGGCGCACGATCTCGCCGGCCAGTCCCAGGTAGGCGACGCCACCGCGCGAGGTGCGGTCGTAGCCGACGATGCTCTGGCCATGGCTGGGCGCCTCGGCCAGGCGCACGTTGCGCGGCACGATGGTGCGGAACACCTTGTCGCCGAAGTGGTTGGTCAGCTCCGCCGACACCGCGTTGGCCAGGTTGTTGCGCACGTCGAACATGGTGCGCAGCACGCCTTCAATCTCCAGCGCCGGGTTCAGCTCGGCGCGCAGCGCCTCGATGGTTTCCAGCAGCGCGGTCAGCCCTTCCAGCGCGTAGTACTCGCACTGCATCGGCACGATCACCGAATCGGCGGCGGTCAGCGCGTTCAAGGTCAGCAGCGACAGCGCCGGCGGGCAGTCGATCAGGATGAAGTCGTAGGCCTCGCGCAGCGGCGCCAGCGCGGTCTTCAGCCGCTGCTCGCGCGCCGGCTGGTCCATCAGCTGGATCTCGGCGGCGGTGAGATCGATGTTGCCCGGCAACAGGTCGAAGCCCTCCGGCGCGGTCACCCGGATCTGTTCGGCGCTGCTCTCGCCGAGCAGCACGTCGCAGGTGGAGGCAGCCAGCTCGCGCTTGTCGATGCCGCTGCCCATCGTCGCATTGCCCTGCGAGTCCAGGTCCACCAGCAGGACGCGCTGCGACTGCCGCGCCAGCGACGCGGCCAGGTTGACCGCGGTGGTGGTCTTGCCGACGCCGCCCTTCTGGTTGGCGATGGCGATGATGCGGGCCATGCGGGAGCCTCGTCGGCGATGGGGTGGGACCGGGCATTATGCGGTCACAGCCCCCCATGGCGGAAATCGGGGCCGGCCGCGGCCGCCGCTCAACCGCGCTCGACCACCACCAGGTGGCGGTCGGCGCCCAGGCCGGGGACCTGCAGCGGGTGCACCGTCGGCGCCACCCAGCCCGGTGGCAGCGCGGCGATCTCCTCGTCCGGGCGTACGCCCTTCATCGCCAGCAGGCGCCCACCCGGGCGCAGCAAGTGGCCGCCGACGGCGACGATGCCGGCCAGCGTATCCAGCGCGCGCGCGGTCAGCAGGTCGTAGGCGCCGGGCTCGTCCAGCGCCTCGGCGCGCGACTCGGCCACCCGCGCGTTGTCCAGGCGCAGCTGGCGCACCGCCTCGCGCAGGAACCGCGCCTTCTTGCCGTTGCTCTCCACCAGGGTCACCCGCAGCTGCGGCCGCGCGATCGCCAGCGGGATCCCGGGCAGTCCGGGACCGGTACCCAGGTCGGCCAGCGCGCCCTCCTGGGCGAACGGCTGCATGGCCAGCGAATCCAGCAGATGGCGGGTCACCATCTCGTGCGGGTCGCGGATCGCGGTCAGGTTGTAGGTGCGGTTCCAGCGCGTCAGCAGCGCCAGGTAGGCCAGCAGCGGTGGCGCCAGCGCGGCGGCGTCCAGGCCTTGCGCGTGCAGGCCCTGCTCGAGCGCGACACGGACGGAATCGGGAAGAGAGGCATCGGTCATCGGCGGATTATCGCAGGTGGCTTGATCGCGGCCACGCTCTGATCGAGCCCATTCTCGAAACGCATGAGGCTCAACACGGCACCATGGCGCTCAGGCACCCAACATCCGTGCCAAGCCAGGCACCGGGTAGTACTCGAATGCCTTGCCAACCCGTTGTTTGTGGAGCAGCCCTGCAGCAGCCAGGGAATTCAGGTCACCCAGCGCTGTCGGATAGGTAATTGTGTGTGCCGATCGATGTCCGGCCACGGTGTATGGCCGATCCGGATCCTTCAGTGCATTGGCGAGCAAGGCGCGCTGCCTGTGATTCAGCACAGCGTCGCCTACATGTGCCTTGCGCAGCACGCGACGTGCAAGCCGATCTTCCTGTTGCTTCTTCGCGATATACGTATGCAGCGCCTGGATGGACTGCTCGATCGCTTCCAACTGCTGCGAGACGAAATAGCTCAGATCCGCACCATCGCTCTCGGTATAAAGATAGGCTCGCATGTATTTACCAGGCGACTTCTTCAGGACGCTCGAAATGGACAGATATTCGGTCAACCAGTAACCGGAGTTCATCATGCTCCAGTAGAAGAGCGCCCTGGCCGTTCGCCCATTCCCATCAACGAATGGATGGTCGTATCCGATCTGGAAGTGAATAGCGATGGCGCGCACGACCGGATGAATGAAGGTTTCACTCGCCGTGTCGTTCGCGAACGCACAAAGCCGTCTCATCCTGTCAGCCACTTGGATTGCAGGCGGAGGGACATGCAGCAGCGTCGGCGGAGAACCTCGGTCGTAGATGACGACGTTGTCTCCCACGGAGCGATATCGACCAGAATATTCCGCGCTTTCCAGCGTCCCGTCCGTCAGGATGCTATGCAGTTCCAACACTTCCTCGGGCGTGATTGGCCGCTTACCCCTCTCCCGAATCATGTTCATCGCGAGGTAATTGTTGTAGATCATTCTCTCCGACTGATCGCGAGGCAGTCTGCCAGTCGACAACATCTCTTTTGCAACCGCCCGAGTGGTAGCGGCTCCCTCAAGTTGGGACGAAGTCATAGCCTCTTCGATCAGCGAACGGATCAGAAACCTATTCTGTCCACCGCTGCTCTCCATTCCTTTGATCGCCCCAGCCGCCTCGCGATCAATGTAGTGCAGCCTGCGCTGCATTGAATCGGTAATGGAAACCACGAAGTTCTCGTCGTCTTTATCCAAGAGGTCAAGTTCGCGCGCCAGCGCTTGACGGCTCCATTTGATGCCAGCCCACCATTCTTCTGTGGTGAGGCCGTCTGGCGCGACTCTATGCCTGAGTTTGTCCCAGTGCTCGTAGCTTCCAGCCACCTCAGGGCCGATCTTCGACCTGAACACTCTCAGCATGCGTTCAGGTTCATCAGCTAGAAGACGCCAGCTGTCTGGGGGCGGCACAGGGAGCTTCATTGCACCTTCCTATAAAACACATGTATCTTTTTACATCAAATTACCTCAAAGCACGACCTCTTCAGCCAGCCATGCCGAGACTAACGTCACAAAGGCTGCCGCACGATCCTGAGGCTATGGAAACTACGACAGCCCTGGCCGCCAGGCCAAGGCGGCCCGATAGCCGGGTGCGGCCTCCCATTCGTACAGGTGCCAGGCCTGGGCCGCGCCCAGCCCCGGGTCGCACCAGACCAGGCGCAGCGCGCCGGCGGCGTCCTCGGCGAAGCGCAGCCGGTGCAGGCCGAAGGCGATGCCGTGGCCGTGCGCCTTGAGCAGCGCCTCCTTGGCGCACCACAGGCGGAAGAACACCGCCTCGCGTTCCGGCGCCGCCAGCGCGGCCAGCAGCGCGACCTCCTCCGGGTGGAAGAAGCGCTGCGCCAGTTCCAGCAGGCGCGGCCGCGGCCGCTGGCGCTCGATGTCCACGCCCAGCCGCGCGTGCGTGGCGACCGCCACCAGCAGATAGTCGCCGCTGTGGCTCCAGCCGGTGTCCACGTGCGCCAGCGGTGCGTGCAGCCCGGGCCGGCCGCGGGCGTCGCGGCGCAGCGGCAACTGCGCCGCCGGCACCGCCAGCTCCCCGGCCAGCAGGCGCCGCGCCTGCGCCTCGCCGGAGGTGCGCGGCGGATGCGGGCGCAGCCACAGCGCCACCGGGCCGACACGCCAGTCCGGTGCCTCGGCGGCAACGGCGACAGGCGGGGGTGCGGGGACGCTCACGCCGTCGCCACAAACTGTAATGGCCACTGCGCGGTGCGGCCGGCGTTATACGGCCGCTTCACGGCGGCGCTCCTTAAATGGCGCCCACCCCACCGCTTCTGGTGCGGACCGAACCGAGGAGTCTGACGCATGGGCATCATCATCTGGTTGATCGTCGGCGGCATCGTGGGCTGGCTGGCCAGCATCATCATGCGCCGTGACGCACAGCAGGGCATCATCCTGAATATCGTGGTCGGCATCGTCGGCGCGCTGATCGCCGGCTGGCTGTTCGGCGGCGGCATCAACCAGGCGATCACCCTGTGGACGTTCCTGTACTCGTTGATCGGCGCCATCATCCTGCTGGCGATCGTCAACCTGTTCACCCGCGGCCGCGCGCGCTGACGCAGCGCCCTCGCCGCTTGCGCAAACGCCCGGTTCGCCGGGCGTTTTGCGTTTTCGGCCCGGCTCACGGCGCAGCGCGGTCGGCCGGATGCCGCACGCCGTCCTCGACCGGCACCGCGATGGTCAGCGCGTACGGGTCCACGCCCTCCAGGCAGCCAACGTTGTAGCCGTACAGGCTGGGATCGGAGCGGCGCCGATGATGCGTGTAGATCCCGCAGGTGCCGCAGAAGTAGTGCTGCGCGGTGTGGGTGTGGAACTGGTACAAGCGCAGCGCCTGCTCGCCCTGGCGGACATGCAGGGCCGCCAGCGGCACCGAGGCGACGATGGCGCCGCGGCGCCGGCACAGCGAGCAGTTGCAGCGGCGCGGGTCGACGATGCCGTGCGGCAGTTCCAGGTCGATCTGCACCGCACCGCAGTGGCAACTGAGCCGATGCAGCGGCGCGATCGCGGTGTCGCCGACCTTGTCGATGCAGCGGCGCACATGGCGCTCGCTCATGCCGCCGGCTCCAGCTCGACCCAGGCCGGCGCGTGGTCGCTGGGGCGGTCCCAGCTGCGCGGCTCGCGGTCGATGCCGGCGCCGCGGGTGCGCGCCTTCAGCGCCTCGGACACCAGGGTCAGGTCGATGCGCAGGCCCAGGTCGCGGCGGAAACCGGCCTGGCGGTAATCCCACCAGCTGAAGATGCCGCCGTCGGCGTGGTGCAGGCGGAAGCCGTCGTGCAGGCCGAGCGCGAGCAGCTTGTGCAGGGCGCCGCGCTCGGCGGTGGAGGTGAGGATGTGGTTGTCGCTCCACACCAGCGGATCGTGTACGTCGCGCGCGTCCGGGGCGATGTTGAAGTCGCCCAGCACCACCAGCCGCGGATGCCGCTGCAGCTCGTCGGCCAGCCAGGCGTGCACCGCTTCCAGCCAACGCAGCTTGTAGGCGTACTTGTCGGTGCCCACGTCCTGGCCGTTGACCACGTAAAGATTGACGATGCGCAGGTCGCCGACAGTGGCGGCGATGGCGCGCTTCTGTTCGTCCTCCAGGCCCGGCACGCCGATCTGTACGTCGCTGATCGGCAGGCGCGACAGGATCGCCACGCCGTTGTAGGTCTTCTGCCCGGCGAACACGCTGCGGTAGCCGGCCTCGGCCAGCGCGGTGTCGGGAAACTTGTGGTCTTCCAGCTTGGTCTCCTGGATCCCGACCACGTCCGGCGCGAACGCGGCCAGCCACTGTTGCAGGTGCGGCAGGCGCACGTTGAGCGAGTTGACGTTCCAGCTGGCGATCTTCAAGGGAAATCCGGGACGGGGAAGCCGGCCGCTATTCTGACCGCAGCCGCCGCGGCGGCCAAACCGCGGGCACCAGGCCGTTCAGCGCCGCGCGCAGCACTGCGCGAACAGCGCAGGCGCCAGGTTCAGCGCCTGCTGCCGCTGCGCCTCGTTCAAGCCGTCGAGCAGCTCCTCGGCACCGAGCGCCTGGTCCGGCGGCGGGAACGGCCGCTCCGGCGCCTGCCGCGCGGCCAGTTGCCAGGCCGCGGCGTACGGCGGATCGGCCACCGCCAGCCAGGGCGCGCGCAGCAGTTGCGCCAAGGCGTCGATCGACGTGCGGTCGCCATGCAGCGCGCGATCTTCCAGTTGCGTCACCACGTCCTCGGCATCGTGCTCGTCGGCGGCCGACAGCGGCGTGCGGTGCCCGTCCGCGTCGACGCTGCCGGCGCGCGCGAGCAGTTGCGCCACCCGCTGCGCCAGCAACTGGCGTTGCGCATCGGCATCACCGCGCGCCGCGGCGCTGCGCAGCATCGCCTCGACCTGCGCGGCATCGAGCCCGGCAACGCCACGGCAGGCGGCGAGACGTTGCCGCTCGGCCGCCCGTCTCGCCGCAGCGGCCGCGGCGTCCTCGGCGTCTGCGCCCGGCAGCAATGCCGGACGGGACGGCGGCGCCTGCGCGCGTTGCCGGCAATCCAGCGCCAGCAGCGCGATGGCGGACAGGCGCTGCGCCTCGCTGGTGCCGGCCGCCAGTGCCGTACCGGGCGGCGTGGTCGCGGACGTCGGCAGCGGCGACGATGCTGCAGACCGCGGCAGCGCCGGCGCTTGCGCCTTGTTCGCGGCGACGGCCGGCGCGGCCGTCGGCTGTATCAGCTTCGCCGCGAGCGTGAGCGCGGCCACCCCCACCACCACCGCGCCGCCGAACCAAAGCAGCGCACGCCGCATCGCCGCCATGCTCAGTGCGCCGCCGCCGTGTAGGCGTCGCGGTCGAACGCCATCGGCTGCGCCTGGCGCAGGCGCTGCATGGCGTCGGCCGCGGCCTGCTCGCGCAACTGCAGGTCGATCTGCCCGCGCACCGCCTCGAAGCGCGCCGCGGTCTTCGCATCCAGGCGGATCAGGTGATAGCCGTCGGGTCCGCGCACCGGCGCGGAGACCCGCTCCACCGCCAGCTGGCGGATCGGCGCATCGAACGCATCGGCCAGATAGCGGCCGAAGGTCGGCGACAGCTGCCCGCCCTCGCCGGCGGTGGCGGTGTCGTCGGACTCGTGCATCGCCAGGGTGGCGAAGTCGGCGCCGCCATCGAGCTGGCGCTTGAGCGCCTCGGCGCGCTGCAACGCCTGTGCCTCGGTCAGGATGTGCCCGCTGCGCGGCCCGCCCTGCGGGTGCAGCGCAACGAACAGGTGGCGCAGGTGGTACTCGGTGTAGTCGTCCGGATGCGCGGCGAACTGCCGGCGCAGCATCGCCTCGTCGATGTGCGCGTCGGCGCCGAGCCGCGCCTGCGCGGCCTCGGCCAGGATCGCATCGGCGGCGCGGCGCAGGCGCGCGGCCACCACCGGGTCGTCCTGCAGATGCTGTTGCCGGGCCTGGTCGAGCAGGATGGCGCGGTCGGCGAAGCGGCGCACCACGGAGGCGTCGTCGATGCCGGCGTCGCCGCGCGTGGCGTCGCCGGCCAGGGCGCGGTATTCGCTGGCGGTGAACTGCTGCGCACCGACGCGCAGCACCACCGGATCGGCGGTGGCGGTCTCGGCGGCCGGCGCGGCCAGGACGGCGAACGCGGCCACCGCGCACGTGACCAGGGTGATGGACCTGGCCACGGCGGACGTTGCGAAAGACAGGGACATGCGCTTCTCCAGGAGTGAAGAGGGCGGCACGCGACGCCGGAGCGTCGCGGCCGCAACGAGGCGGCCGACACGGGGCCGGCCGCCAGGACCTGCAAGGACTCAGTCGTGCTTGCCGCGCGCCTTCAGGTACGCGATCGCCGCCTTCGGGTCGTCGGTGGTGATCAGGCTGAACGCCTCCTGGTTGACGATGAAGTTGAGATCGCCACGGTTGTCGGCGGTGTCGCGGCCGCCGGAATAGGAGAAGTACAGGTCCGACAGGCGATAGCAGCAGGCGCCGCTGTTCTGGTAGAACTCCCCGGCGCGCGGGCTGTCCGGAATCGCCTGGAACACGCCGACGCGCACGCCACGCTCGCGCACGCGGTCGGCCTGGCCCTGCAGCAGGCCACCGAGCTGCTTGACGTTGATCTCCATCGCCTCCTTGGTATCGCTCCAGGCCGAGATGGCGTTGTCGACATTGATCTTGGTCAGCATGTTGGTGGTGAACACCGGAATGCCGACCATGCTGGTGGTGTCGGCGCGGAACGCCGAGCGGCTCGGGTACAGGGTGGCATTGACCTTGGCCGCGACGAAGTTGGACGCACCCACCGAGAACGCGGCATCGGCCGCACGCGACACCGCGCGGACCGCGTCGGCGGTCTTGATGTCGAACACGATCGGGGTCTTCAGGCCGTGCTGCTTGAAGTAGGAAAACAGCTCGTCCACGCGTGGCACGTGGTAGCCGGTGGTGGTGCGGCGGTCGGGGGTCAGCAGGAACAGGCCGCTGACCACCGACCACGGGGTCACGGTGATCGACGGGTTGTAGCCCTGGTTGCTCATCGGGTCGTACTTGGTTTCGCCGGCACGGCTGGTCCACACGTTGGTGGTGCGACCGAGGTTCCAGTCGTGCAGCACCACCGGCACGCCGTCGCTGGTCATCTTGATGTCCAGCTCCACGCCGTCCATGCACTGGTCGTTGGCCAGCTGCAGCGCACCGCGCGAGTTTTCCGGCATGTCGGGGAAGTTGCCGTACTTGCCCCACAGACCGCGGTGGGCCAGCACGACGCTGTCGCCGCTGCTGTCGCCGAACAGGATGTTGCTCATCTTGGTACCGACGGTGTCGTTGCAGTTGGCCAGCGCCAGTTGCGGGGCGGCGGCCAGGACCACCAGGGCGCCGAGCACGCGGCAAGCGCGTGCCAGGGGCGAGGGAACGAATGCGATCTTCATTGGGCTGCGTCCGGTTCTGAGGAAAGGGGGAGACACGGGGGACGAGCGCCGGTCAGGTCGACGCATGGCGGCATCTCGTGTGTTGCGCTCCGCACGGACGTCTCGCGCAGGAGCCTGAGCCGCCGTGATCGGCGGCGGCGTCGGGCAAGAACCTAATAACTTACTGTGAATTATTTATTTCCGAGGTGCGACCCGGTGCGGGACTGTGGACTGCGCCCCGATTTGGTGCAGTTTCGATCCCGCGATGGGCCCTGGTGGCGGGAGTTCGGACACCGCCTTGTGGCCGCGACTGGCGCGCGCTGCCGTCGGGAGCGCGCTAGCTGCATCGAGGACGTGCCGGTCGCGGCTGAAGCACGCCTCCAGTCATCGCCGCTGTTGCCGCGACATGGCGAGACACGTGGTTACGTTGTGGGAGCGGCTTCAGCCGTGACGAGGCGTTACCGGCCAGGCTGTCGCGGTGAAGCCAAACCCGCGCGCACGTGCCCTATCGCCCCGCCCTGCACCCGCACCTGGACGTCGGCTGCGCCGCGCTCACCGCACCAGGAACGAGAGCATGCGCGCGATCCGCGCATACGGCGGTTTCAGCAGGTCGCTGCCGGCGCGGCGCGACTGCCAGAGGATCGGCAGCGCCTTGCTGAAGGCGTCGAAGCCGGCGCGGCCGTGATAGGCGCCCATGCCGCTGGGGCCGATGCCGCCGAACGGCAGCGCGTTGGCGGCGAAATGCAGCAGGCTGTCGTTGACGGTGACGCCGCCGGCGATCGTGGCGTGCAGGATGGTCTCGATCCGCGCACGGTCGTGGCTGAAGGGATACAGCGCCAGCGGCCGGTCGCGGCTGTTGATCTCGGCGATGGCCGCATCCAGGGAGCGGTAGCTGCGCACCGGCAGGATCGGGCCGAAGATCTCCTCCTGCATCAGCAGCGCGTCGTCGCCCGGCTGCAGCACCAGCGTGGGCACGATCAACCGCTCGCGCTCGGCACGTTCGCGCTCCACCGTGGCCAGTTCGATGACCTCCAGACCGCGCGCACGGGCATCGTCCAGATAGCTGCGCAGGCGCCGGTACTGGCCCTCGTTGACGATGCGGGTGTAGTCCTCGGCGCTGGCGAAATCGCCGTAGCGCGCCAGCACCTGCGCGCGCAGCGCCTGCACCAGCGCCGCCTCGCGGCCGGCGTCGACCAGCACGTAGTCCGGGGCGATGCAGGTCTGCCCGGCGTTGAACCACTTGCCGGTGGCCAGGCGTGCGGCGGCCTGTTCCAGTGGGTAGTCGGCGCAGACGATGGCCGGCGACTTGCCGCCCAGTTCCAGGGTCAGCGGGGTCAGGTTGGCGGCGGCGGCCGCCATCACCTTGCGCCCGACCGCGGTGGAGCCGGTGAACACCAGGTGGTCCAGCGGCAGCGCGGCGAACGCCGACGCCACTTCGGCACCGCCCAGCGCCACCGCCACCCGCTGCGGCGGGAACACCTCGGCCAGCAGCGACTGCAGGAACTGCGCGCTGCGCGGGGTGTGCTCGGAGGGTTTCAGGTAGACGTGGTTGCCGGCGGCGATGGCGGTGGCCAGCGGGATCAGCGCCAGGTTGACCGGGTAGTTCCAGGGCGCGATCACCCCGACCACACCGACCGGCACCGGCCGCACTTCCGCGCGCGCCGGCCACAGCCGCCAGCCGGCGCCGACCCGCTGCGGGCGCATCCAGCGCTTGAGGTGGCGCAGCAGGTGGTCGATCTCGCCGAGCACGGTCATGCCGTCGGCGAGCAGCGATTCGTGGCGCGAACGGTGGCCGAAATCGGCGGCGATGGCATCGGCCATCTCCGGCAGCCGCCGCTTCAGCGCCGCACGCAGCCGCAGCAGGTCCTCGCGGCGCTGCGTCCGCTCCGGCTTGGCCGACTGCCAGGCCGCGCGCAGGCGCTGCAGGGTGACTGGCAGGGCGGCCAGCGGCGTGTCGGCGGAAGCGGCATCGGCAACGGAGGTCGGCATGGGCGCACTATACGATGGCGGTCGCGGGTGTCGTGCGCGTCAGTCGCAGGGCAGCGGCACGACCGAGACCCTGGGGTTTCACAGCGGGTCGCGTCGGGACTGAAGTCCCTCCCACAGAGGCGCCGGAGCAACTGCGCTCGATGATGCGGCATGCCATCTTGGGGCCGACAGCCCCACCCTTCCCGCGTCGGGACTGAAGTCCCTCCCACAAGGGGCGCGCCAGCATCGCCGCGGACTGAAGTGCCACCTGTGGGAGGGACTTCAGTCCCGAACCGATAAACTCAGGCGCTCCCGCGCATCCACACAGCTACGCCGGTTCTTCCAGCAACCAAGCCTGCAACTGCGCCAGCGAGGCGACTTCATGGTGCGGCACGATGCCCTCCGGCGCCGCGGCGCCGTGCGCATTGAACCAGCAGGTGTGCAGGCCCGCGGCCAGGCCGCCGCCGATGTCCGCCTGCGGGTTGTCGCCGACCATCAGCACCTGCGCCGGCGGCGGATCGCCCAGCTGCGCCAGCGCGTGCGCGAAGATCCCCGGGTGCGGCTTGGCCACGCCCACCACCTCGGAAATGGCGATGACCTCGAAGCGATCGTGCAGGCCGGTGCGTTGCAGGCGCGCGTTCTGCAATGCGCCGAAGCCATTGGTGACCAAGCCCAGACGCGCGTGGCCGCGCAAGGCGTCGAGCAGATCCACCGCACCGTCCAGCGGCGTGCACAGTTCGGCCATCGCCGCCAGGAACGCCGTGTTCAAGATCTCCGGCTCAGTCTGCAGGCGCTGCGCCCAATCGGCGAAACGGCGCTGCTGCAATTGCAGCGCGGTGATCGCGCCGTTCTGGTACTGCACCCACAGCGGCCGGTTGCAGGCGGTATAGGCGGCGTACTCGGCTTCGCCGAACTGCACCCCGTAGCCGGCGAACATGCGCTGCAGGCCGGCGAAGGCGTCGAAGTGGAACAGGGTGTCGTCGGCGTCGAACAGGATCCAGCGGTAGCGCATGTGGCGGCACGACGAAGGCGGTGGGCGCTCATGGTAGCGCCGCCTCGCCGTGCAGACGACGACGCCGGCCCGAGGGCCGGCGTCGCGTGCGGCAACTCAGTACCACGCTGCCGCCTGGCGCCGTCATCCGCCCGTCCGTGCCAGGTCCTCGACCAGCAACTCGTAGGCATCGGCGGTGTTGCGCTTGAGCGTATAGGACAGCGCCCGGACCTGCCGCTCGCCATAGGCATGGTCGTCGGTGCCCCGCACCACCGCCCAATGCGACGCCTCGTGAACCAGGGTCCCCGCCTGCTCCACCGCATCCAGGGTGAAGTACGCCGCGCACAGGTAGATCCGCTGCGGATTGTTCGGCCACACGTACGCGATCGTGTCCTCGGCCTCGTGCTCGTCGAACTCGAACGCGGCCTTGCGGTCCAGCCGCTGCAGTGCCTCGACGATCTGTCGGTAGTCTCGACGGTAGCCGTCCAGATGCGCGGGGGTGCCGCGGCTGTCGAAGTGCTTGCCGACCAGGCCGGCGAGCGCCTGATCGGACAGCCCGAGGACGTGGTTGCAGAGGGCCACGGCGTTTGCCAGCGCTTTGTCGGCGACCTGGAATTCCTGCGGATTCAATGGGCGTGTCATCGTTCTGCCTCGTCATCGGCCACATGGCCGTGACGCAAGCGTGCGGCGACCAGCGCGAGCCGGCACTCGGTCAGCGCCTCAGATCGGCAGGCGCAGATGCTGATGCCAAAAAGTCACGGTCGCTCCAAAGCAGAACGCCGGCACGAGGCCGGCGTTCTGTCGATGACCGCCGTGTCGATGGCTCAGTGACCCGACCCGCGCGAGGCGCCCAACCCGGTCTCGGCGCGGATCTGCTGCGCCTTGAACGCGGTGCGTTCCTTGCCGGCCTGCGCGCTGCGGTCCAGCACCGAGAACAGCCAGATGCCGACAAAGCCGATCGTCACCGAGAACAGCGCCGGCGAGGTGTACGGGAACGGCGCCGAGCCGGTCGGGTTGCCCAGCGTATCCACCCACACCGACGGCGACAGCACCGTCAGCACCAGCGAGGAGATCAGGCCCAGGAAGCCGCCGATCACCGCGCCGCGGGTGGTGCAGTCCTTCCACAGCAACGACAGGATCAGCACCGGGAAGTTGGCCGAGGCGGCGATGGCGAAGGCCAGCGACACCATGAAGGCCACGTTCTGCTTCTCGAACACGATGCCCAGCAACACCGCGATCACGCCCAGCGCGATGGTGGTGACGCGCGACACCTTCAGCTCCGAGCCCGGGGCCGGATTGCCCTTCTTGATCACCGTGGCGTACAGGTCGTGGGACACCGCCGAGGCGCCGGACAGGGTCAGGCCGGCGACCACCGCCAGGATGGTGGCGAAGGCCACCGCGGAGATGAAGCCCATGAACACGTTGCCGCCCACCGCGTTGCCGACCAGCACCGCCGCCATGTTGGCCGCGCCCTTGCCGCCGTGGATGGTGCCGGTGGCGACGTCGGCGAACTGCGGGTTGGTCAGCACCAGGGCGATGGCGCCGAAGCCGATGATGAAGATCAGGATGTAGAAGTAGCCGATCCAGGTGGTGGCCCACAGCACCGACTTGCGCGCCTGCTTGGCGTCGGGAACGGTGAAGAAGCGCATCAGGATGTGCGGCAGGCCGGCGGTGCCGAACATCAGCGCCATGCCGAAGGAGATCGCCGAGATCGGATCCTTGACGAAGCCGCCCGGGCCCATGATCGACAGGCCGGCACTGGCCGCCTCTTCCGGCGAGGCGCCGCCGTTGGCCGCCACCGCGGTCTTCACCCGCACGCCCTCGGCGAACAGCGCCTCGAAGCTGAAGTTGAAGTGCCACATGATCGCCACGGCCATGAAGGTCACGCCGGTCAGCAGCAGCACCGCCTTGATGATCTGCACCCAGGTGGTGGCGGTCATGCCGCCGAACAGTACGTAGACCATCATCAGCACGCCGACCAGGCTCACCGCCACCCAGTAGTCCAGGCCGAACAGCAGCTTGATCAGCGCGCCGGCACCGACCATCTGCGCGATCAGGTAGAACAGCACCACCACCAGCGTGCCGGAGGCGGCGAAGCTGCGGATCGCGGTCGGCGCGAAGCGGTAGCCGGCCACGTCGGCGAAGGTGTATTTGCCGAGGTTGCGCAGGCGCTCGGCCATCAGGAAGGTCAGGATCGGCCAGCCGACCAAAAAGCCGATGGCGTAGATCAGGCCGTCGTAGCCGTTGGTCATCACCGCGGCGGTGATGCCCAGGAACGAGGCCGCCGACATGTAGTCGCCGGCGATCGCCAGGCCGTTCTGGAAACCGGTGATGCCGCCGCCGGCGGTGTAGAAGTCCGACGCCGAGCGGGTCTTCTTCGCCGCCCATTTGGTGATCCACAGCGTGCCGGCGACGAAGAAGGCGAACATCCCGATCGCCACCCAGTTGGTCGGCTGCTTGTCGGTCTGGCCGACATCGCCGCCCGCGGCCAGGGCCGCGCCGGCCGGCAGCAGCGCTGCGAGCAGCAGCAGAAGGAAGCGCAGGTGCTTGCTCATTGGCGGGCGTCCTCGAGGATCTCGGCGGTCAGCTGGTCGTACACGGTGTTGGCGCGACGCACGTAGATCGCGGTGATGGCGATGGTGAAGACCATCACCCCGATCGCGATCGGGATGCCGATGGTGGTGACGCCGCTGCCCATCGGCTGGGCCAGGAACGCCTTGTCGAAGGCGATCAGGCCGATGAAGCCGTAGTAGGCCAGCAACATCAGGACGGTCAGCGTCCAGCCCAGCGCGTTGCGCTGGCGCTTGAGGGCGTGGTACTTCGGATTGGCGTCGATCTTGGCGATCAGCGCGTCGTTGGAGAGGGTCATGTGGTGCCTCCGGGGTAGTGACCGCAGCGCGGATCAGAAGCTGTACTTGGTGGTGAACTGCAGGCGGGTGATGTCGCCCTTGGCGCCGCTTTCGATCTCGCGTTTGCCGTACATCAGCTCGGCGCCGATATCGACCTTGGGCAACGGCGAGTAGAAGACGTTGCCGCGGATGCTCTGCACACTCTTGGTCACGCCCAGGCCGGTGCGCGCGGTGTCGTTGTCGTAGTCGCTGCGCGCGTAGATCAGGTTGGTGCGCAGCTTGGGCGAGAACGCGTGGCGCCAGCCGACGTAGCCGGCGACCACCCCGACCGTGTCCAGGTCGCGGTCGGCGGCGTCGTACACCGCGTTCTGGGCGATGCCCAGGCCGATGTAGCGGCCGATGCCTTCGCCGCCGGTGAGTTGATAGAACAGGCTATCGCTGTCGCTGGCCACCCACTTGCCGCCCAGGGTCAGGCCGCCGGAGGCCTTGCTGGCGTCGGCGCCGGTGGCGCGGTTGTCGACCTTCTGCTGGCCGACCACGCCGGCGACGCCGAAGCTGCCCCAGTCGCCCTTCCAGCCGTAGCGCACGGTCAGGTCCGGCAGCGCGCCGCGGTCGGAACTGGTGGTGCTGACCACGCCGGCCACGCTGCGCGTGTACAAGGTCGTTTCCGGGTTCTCCAGGGCGATGCTGAAACCGCCGTTGGTGTAGCGCAGCTGCGCCTGACGCACGAACACCACGCCGTCGGTGGGGCCGATGAAGTCGGCCGCTTCCGGCAGCGCCGCAGGATCCATGAAGTTGGACCAGGTCTGGCCGGCCAGCCAGTGGTTCCAGTACATGTAGGCATGGCGCAGGGTGGCGCCGTAAGTGTTGGTGGCGGTCTGGGTGCCCAGGGAATTGCCGAAGAAATCCAGTTCCACCAGCGCGCCGGCCTTGTTGCCGCCTTCGGTGACGCTGTCCACACCGAAGTTGATCCGCGAGAACTTGGCGTGGGCGTTGTAGTCGGTGCCGGACTTGGCACCGCCCACCGGGGTCTGCCCGGGCAGGTACAGCGCGCGACCGGTGGCGTCGTCGGCGAGCTGGCCGTCGCCGGTGCGAGTGGCCAGGAAATCGGCCTTGATGAAGCCACCGACCTTGAAGGTGGTGCCGGGCGTGGCCCCCGGGGTGATGGTGGTGACCTGGATCGGCGCCTTGCCGGCCGGCGGCGCCGGGGCGGCCGGCGGCGGCGCGGCCTGGCTCGAGCGGACCGCGGCGACCTCGGTCTGGGTCTGCACGATCTGGCCCTGCTGCTGCTGTTGCGCGGACAGCAGTTGCTGCACCTGCCGCTCCAGCTCGGCCACGCGGGTCTCCAGCGCCTGTTCGCGCGCCGAGGGTTTGCCTTGGGCGAAGGCCGCGCCAGGCGCGACCAGGGCCACCAACAGCGCGGCCGCCAACGGGCGACGCGCCAAGGATGCGATGCGGTTGCTCATTACTCCCTCCCGAATAATGGATGGCCGCACGCATGCGCACGGCCGTAGCCCAGCGTGCGCGACCGCGTCGGCCGCGCCTATTGGCCATTAGTCGAACGTCGGCTGAGTTACGACCATCGTCTAAGGCCCGGCGCGTGTGCGCTTGACGCCGGATGCGGCACACTGCGCGTTGACGCGCCGCCGCATGCGGCGCCCCGTTCATTGCAGAGGGAACCATGGCCGATCTCTATCCCGTCGATCCGCAGTTCGCCGCCCGTGCGCGGGTCGACAAGACCCAGTACCAGACCCAGTACACGCAATCGGTGGAACAGCCGGAGGCGTTCTGGGGCAAGGTGGCCGAGCGCCTGGACTGGTTCAAGAAGCCGACCCGGATCAAGGACGTCAGCTTCGCCCTGGACGACTTCCATATCCGCTGGTTCGACGACGGCGAACTCAACGCCAGCGTCAACTGCCTGGACCGGCAACTGGCCACCCGCGGCGACAAGACCGCGCTGCTGTTCGAGCCGGACAGCCCGGACGCGCCGTCCTACCGCGTCACCTATCGCGAGCTGTACGAGCGCGTGTGCCGGCTCGGCAACGCGCTGCGCGCGCTGGGCGTGCAGAAGGGCGATCGCGTCACCATCTACCTGCCGATGATCCCCGACGCCGCGGTGGCGATGCTGGCCTGCGCGCGCATCGGCGCGATCCACTCGGTGGTGTTCGGCGGCTTCGCGCCCAACTCGATCGCCGACCGCGTGATCGACTGCGGCAGCAAGCTGATCATCACCGCCGACGAAGGCCTGCGCGGCGGCAAGAAGATCCCGCTCAAGGCCAACGTCGACGCGGCGCTGAAGCTACCCGGCACCACCAGCGTGGAGACCGTGCTGGTGGTGCGCCACACCGGCGGCGCGGTGGACATGCAGGCCCCGCGCGACCGCTGGTTCCACGACGTGGTCGACACCCAGCCGGCCGAATGCGCGCCGGAACGCATGAACGCCGAAGACCCGCTGTTCATCCTCTACACCTCCGGCTCCACCGGCAAGCCCAAGGGCGTGCTGCACACCACCGCCGGCTACCTGTTGTACGCGGCCTACACCCACGAGACCGTGTTCGACCTGCGCGAGGACGACATCTACTGGTGTACCGCCGATGTCGGCTGGGTCACCGGCCACAGCTACATCGTCTACGGGCCGCTGGCCAACGGCGCCACCGCGCTGATGTTCGAAGGCGTGCCCAACTACCCGAGCGTGTCGCGCTTCTGGGAGGTCATCGACAAACACCAGGTGACGATCTTCTACACCGCCCCGACCGCGATCCGCGCGCTGATGCGCGAGGGCGAGGCGCCGGTGAAGAAGACCGCGCGCACCAGCCTGCGCCTGCTCGGCAGCGTCGGCGAGCCGATCAATCCAGAAGCCTGGCGCTGGTACTACGACGTCGTCGGCGATGGCCGCTGCCCGATCGTCGACACCTGGTGGCAGACCGAGACCGGCGGCATCCTGATCACCCCACTGGCCGGCGCCATCGATCTCAAGCCCGGCTCGGCGACGCTGCCGTTCTTCGGCGTGCAACCGGCGCTGGTCAGCGCCGACGGCGAGATCCTGGAAGGCGCCACCGAGGGCAACCTGGTGCTGCGCGATTCCTGGCCGGGGCAGATGCGCACCGTCTACGGCGACCACCAGCGCTTCATCGACACCTATTTCCGCACCTACCCGGGCAGCTACTTCACCGGCGACGGCTGCCGCCGCGATGCCGACGGCTACTACTGGATCACCGGCCGCGTCGACGACGTCATCAACGTCTCCGGCCACCGCATCGGCACCGCCGAGGTGGAGAGCGCACTGGTCTCCCACCCCAAGGTCGCCGAAGCGGCGGTGGTCGGTTTCCCGCACGACATCAAGGGCCAGGGCATCTACGCCTACGTGACCCTGGTCGCCGAGGAGCAGCCCAGCGAGGCCCTGCACAAGGAACTGGTGGCCTGGGTGCGCAAGGAGATCGGCCCGATCGCCGCCCCCGACCACCTGCAGTGGGCGCCCGGCCTGCCCAAGACCCGCTCGGGCAAGATCATGCGCCGCATCCTGCGCAAGATCGCCGAGAACGCCCCCGACCAACTCGGCGACACCTCGACCTTGGCCGATCCGTCGGTGGTGGATTCGTTGGTCAACGAACGGCTCGCGCGCTAGCGCGCGCCGGGATTCGGGAGTGGGGATTGGGGATTCGCCAAGGCGGTCCCCTGTCCGTGTCCAATCTTCTGACGACGTCACGCTCCGCTGTTGCTGTTGCTCTACGAATCCCTAATCCCAAATCCCGAATCCCCGCCCCATGCCCACCCTGCTGATCGCCGACGACCATCCCCTGTTCCGCGAGGCGCTGCGTGGGGCGGTGCAGCGGGTGATGCCCGGGGTGCAGTTGTACGAGGCCGATAGCGTCGAGGCGCTGTACGCGCTGGCCGATCGCCACGCCGATGCCGATCTGTTGCTGATGGATCTCAACATGCCCGGCGCGCAGGGCTTCAGCGCGCTGGTGCACATGCGCGCGCTGCATCCGCAGTTGCCGGTGGTGGTGGTGTCCGCGCGCGAGGAGCCGACGGTGATGCGGCGCGCGCTGGACCACGGCGCGTTCGGCTTCATTCCCAAGTCGGCCGACTCGGACACCATCGGCCTGGCCCTGGGCACGGTGCTGGACGGCGAACACTGGGCGCCGCCGGAAGCGCACAACGTGCCGCCCACCGACCGCGCCGAGCGCGAGGTCGGGCAACGCCTGCGCGAACTGACCCCGCAGCAGTTCCGGGTGCTGCAGATGCTCGGCGCCGGCAGCCTCAACAAGCAGATCGCCTACGACCTGGGCGTGTCCGAGGCCACGATCAAGGCGCACGTCACCGCCATCCTGCGCAAGCTCGGGGTCACCAACCGCACCCAGGCGGTGCTGCTGGCCGGCAAGCTGGCCATCGACAGCGACGCCATCGTGCTGCCGCCGGAAGAGGACTGAGCCGCTGCCGGGAGCGCGCAAGCCCCGGCCTGCAGGCCACGCTCAGTCCGATGTCCCCTCCTCGTCGCCGTAGAACAGCACGCCGAGCTTGATCCGCTCGCGGCCCTGCGCGCGGCGATGGCGATTGGTATCGCGCAGCGAATACACGCAGCCGCAGTACTCCTGCTGGTAGAAGTGCTCGCGCTTGCTGATCTCGATCATGCGCGCGGCGCCGCCATGCTTGCGCCAGTTGTAGTCCCAGTAGGTCAGGTCCGGGTACGGGGCGGCCGCGCGGATGCCGCTGTCGGTGATCTGGCGCATGTCCTTCCAGCGCGAAATGCCCAGCGAACTGGTCATCACCGCATAGCCGTGTTCGTGCGCGTACAGCGCGGTGCGCTCGAAGCGCATGTCGAAGCACATCGTGCAGCGGATGCCGCGCTCCGGTTCGTTCTCCATGCCCCGGGCGCGGGCGAACCAGTGGTCGGTGTCGTAGTCGGCATCGACGAAGGGCACCCCATGCTGCTCGGCGAAGCGGATGTTCTCCTGCTTGCGCAGCTCGTATTCCTTGGCCGGGTGGATGTTGGGGTTGTAGAAGAACACCGTGTAGTCGATGCCGGACTCGACGAACGACTCCATCAGTTCGCCCGAGCACGGCGCGCAGCACGAGTGCAGCAGCAGGCGTCCGCCGCCGCCGGGCAGGGTCAGGCGCTCGCGGACATTGCTCATGGGGCCTCCGTCAGCAGTTGCACGACACTGGAGAAGTCCAGGCCGCCGCGGCCCTGGTGGCGATTCAGTGCGTACAGGTTGCGCGCCAGTTCGCCGAGCGGGATCGCCGCGCCGGTGGCCATCGCCGCTTCCGCCGCCAGGCCCAGGTCCTTGAGCATCAGATCGTTGCCGAAGCCACCGCTGTAGCCGCGCGAGGCCGGCGCCTGTTCCAGCACGCCCGGCCACGGATTGCAGACCTCGGTGGCCCAGCTGCGGCCGGTGCTGACCGCCATCATCCGCGACAGCGCCGCCGGATCCAGCCCATGCGCGGCACCGAGCGCGAGCGCTTCGCCAGTCGCGGCCATGATCACTCCCAGCGCCATGTTGTTGCACAGCTTGGCGACCTGCCCCGCGCCGGCCTCGCCCATGTGGAAGATGTTGCGGCCCATCGCCTCCAGCACCGGCCGCGCGCGCTCCAGGGTGGTGGCCGGACCGCCGACGATGAAGGTCAAGGTACCGGCAGCGGCGCCGGCGGTGCCGCCGGACACCGGCGCATCCAGCGGCTGCAGACCGCGGGCCACGGCCGCAGCGGCCACCTTGCGTGCCGACGCGGGAGCAATCGTGCTGCTGTCGATGAGCAGCGCGCCAGCAGGAATGTGCGCGAGCAGTCCGTCCGGGCCGAGGAACAGGTCTTCGACGTGGCGGCTGGCCGGCAGCATCGAGATCACCACCTCGGCGTCGGTGACCGCCGCCGGCGCGCTGTCGGCCGCCTGCGCGCCGGCCGCCGTTGCGGCCTCGACGGCGGCGCGGTTGAGGTCGAACACGCGCAGCACGTGCCCGGCCTTGATCAGGTTGACGGCCATCGGGCCGCCCATGTTGCCCAGGCCGATAAAGGCGATCCGGCTCATGCGCTGGTCTCCGTGTGGCGGCCGAGAACGGCCAGGGGGTGGGCCTGCGCCGGCCAGGGCGCATGGAAGAAGGCGCGCGCCCAGGCCGCGGATGCGGCGTCGAGGGTGGCCGGCTGCCAGCGCGGGGCGCGGTCCTTGTCGATCAACAGTGCGCGGATGCCTTCGGCGAAATCGCCATGCGCGGCGCAGTGCAAGGCGACGGTGTACTCCAGGCGGAACACCTCGGCCAATGACAGGGCCGCGGCGCGCTGCTGCAGTTCGAAGGCCAGCCGCGCCGAGCCCGGCGCGCCGGCGGCCAGCGTGGCCTGCGCCGTCGCGATCCACGGATCGGTGGCGTCGAGGCCGGCGATCGCCGCCACCACCGCGTCCAGCGTGGAATGCGCGCAGGCATCGGCGATCGCCGCGGCGTGCCGTTGCAACGGGCCGGCCGGCGCAGGCGTGGCGAAGCGGGCCAGCAGCGCGTCCAGCGCGCGCGAGGTGTCGTGCGCGGCATCCGGCCAGGTCGTCGCCTGCAGGGCGTCCAGCACCTCCGCGCGTGCCGCCTCCGGCACGTGCACGTCGGCCATGCCGGCATAGATCGCATCGCCGGCGCCGAGCGGCGCGCCGGTCAAGGCCAGGAACAGGCCCGCATGCGCCGGCACCCGCGACAGCAGCCAGCTGCCGCCGACATCCGGGAACAGGCCGATGCTGATCTCGGGGAAGGCGAGCCGGGAACGTTCGCCGACCACGCGGTGGCTGGCGCCCGCCATCAGCCCGATCCCGCCGCCCATCACGATGCCGTGGCCCCAGCACAGCACCGGCTTGGGGAAGGTATGGATGCGGTAGTCGAGGCGGTACTCGGTTTCGAAGAACGCCTCGGCGTGCGCATCGCCGCGCGGATCCTCGTGCAGGGCGGCGCCCTCGGTGGTGCGCGCGCGCATCCCGCGATACAGGCCATGCAGGTCGCCACCGGCGCAGAATGCCTTTTCGCCCGCACCCTGCAGCAGCACCAGCGCCACTGTCGGGTCCTGCGCCCACTGCGTCAGCTGCGCATCCAGCAGGCGCGCCATCTCCAGCGACAGGCCATTGAGGGTGCGTGGCGCGTTGAGCGTGGCAATGCCGAGGCGGCGGCCTTCGGCGGCGGCGCGCGTCTCAAACAGCACCGCAGCGGCGTCGGCGGCCGGCGCGCTCACGCGTTGCTCCATTGCGGCGCGCGCTTGCCGAGGAAGGCGTTGACGCCTTCGGCCTGGTCGGCGCTGTCGAACAGGTCCACGAACGCCTCGCGCTCGCTCACCAGCGCGCTCGCGTGCGACTGCGCGCGGGTAGCCTGCACCAGGCGCTTGGCCGCGGCCACGCTGATCGGACTCTGCCGCGCCGCCTTGGCTGCCCATTCCAGCGCGCGCGCCAGCGCCTGCCCGCTCGGCACGACCTCCTCGACCAGGCCGATCCGCAGCGCGGTCTCGGCATCGACCCGTTCGCCGAGCAGGATCATGCGCTTGGCCCAGCCTTCGCCGACCAGCCGCGGCAGGTTCTGGGTGCCGCCGGCGCAGGGCAGCAGGCCCACCGTCGCTTCGGGCAGCGCCAGTTGCGCCTGCGCCTCGGCGATGCGCAGGTCGCAGGCCAGCGCCGCTTCGAGCCCGCCGCCCATCGCATAGCCGTTGATCGCGGCGATGCTGACCCCGCGGAATCGGCTCAGCGCCTCGAAGGCCTCGCCGAAGCGGCGTGCCGCTTCGCGCGCCAGTGCCTTGTCGCCGTCCGCGAACTGGTTGAGGTCGGCACCGGCGCTGAAGAATTTCTCGCCGGCACCGACGAGCACCAATGCATAGATGTCGCGATCCGCGTCCAGCGCGCCGACCAGTTCGCCCAGCGCACGCAGGCTGTGCACCGTCCAGGTGTTGGCCGGCGGATTGGACAGGGTCACCACGGCGGTGTGGCCGTCGATCTGCAGGGCCAGCCCGGTCCAGTCCCGGCCGCGGTAGGAGGTGTCGGCAACGCTCATCGCAATTCCTCTTCGGTGTTCAGCAGGTGGCGCGCGACGATCACGCGCATGATTTCGTTGGTGCCTTCCAGGATCTGGTGCACCCGGCTGTCGCGCAGCAGGCGCTCGACCGGATACTCGCGGATGTAGCCGTAGCCGCCGTGCAGCTGCAGCGCGTCGTTGCAGATCGAAAAGCCCGCATCGGTGGCGAATCGCTTGGCCATTGCGCACCACACCGTGGCATCGCGCGCGCCGGCATCGAGCTTGCGCGCGGCGGTGTGCACCATCTGCCGCGCGGCGACCAGTTGCGTGGCCATGTCGGCCAACGTGAACTGCAGCGCCTGGAACTCGGCGAGCTTCTTGCCGAACTGGCGGCGCTCGCCCAGGTAGCGCCGCGCCGCATCCAGCGCGCCCTGCCCCGCGCCCAGCGAGCACGCGGCGATGTTGAGGCGACCGCCGTCGAGGCCGCGCATCGCGATGCGGAAGCCCTCGCCTTCCTCGCCCAGGCGATGCGCGAGCGGCACGCGCACGCCGTCGAAGTTCACCGCGCGGGTCGGCTGGCTATGCCAGCCGAGCTTGTCTTCGTTGCGCCCGTAGGCGATGCCCGCCGCATCGGCCGGCACCGCGAAGGCACTGATCCCGCGCGGGCCGTCCTCGCCGGTGCGCGCCATCACCACCAGCATGTCGGTCGCGCCGGCGCCGGAAATGAACGCCTTGCTGCCGTCGATGCGGTAGCCGTCGCCGTCGCGCACCGCCCGGGTCTTCAGCGCGGCCGCATCGGAGCCGGCACCGGGTTCGGTCAGGCAGTACGAGGCGAGCTTGCTGCCGCTGGCCAACGCCGCGCCCCAGTCGTTGCGCACGGCCGGCGTGGCGAAATGGGTCAGCATCCAGGTGGCCATGTTGTGGATGCTGATAAAGGCGGCGGTGGACGGATCGACCGCGGCCAGTTCCTCGAACACGATCGCCGCATCCAGGCGCGACAGCCCGCTGCCACCGGCGTGCTCGTCCACGTACAGGCCGCAGAAGCCGAGTTCGCCGGCCTTGCCGATCGCCTCGCGCGGAAAGATCCCGTTCGCGTCCCAGCGCGCCGCGTGCGGCGCCAGTTCGGCCTGGGCGAAGCCGCGCGCGGCCTCGCGATAGGCGCGCTGCGCCTCGTCCAGGCCGGCATCGGCCGGCTGCTCCAGCGGCCACTGCATCGCCGTGGCCATCACGACAGGCGGATCGTGGTGTTGACGCCCTGCCCGGCGCCAGCGTCGTCGAACCAGCGCGCGGTGACGGTCTTGGTCTGCGTATAGAACTGCACCGCCTGCTTGCCGTAGGGGCCGAGGTCGCCGAGCTTGGACGCACGCGAACCGGTGAACGAGAACAACGGCACCGGCACCGGGATCGGCACGTTGATGCCGACCTGGCCGACGTCGATCTCCTCCTGGAACTTGCGTGCGGCGGCGCCGGATTGGGTGAACAGCGCCGTGCCGTTGCCGTTCGGATTGGCGTTGACCAGGGCGATCGCGTCCTCCAGCGTGGCCGCCTCCAGGATCACCAGCACCGGGCCGAAGATCTCCTCGTCGTAGATGCGCATGCCCGGCGCGACCCCGGAGAAGATCGTCGGGCCGACGAAGTTGCCGTGCGCGAACCCGGGCACGGTCGGGTTGCGTCCGTCCAGCTCCAGCGTCGCGCCCTCGGCGATGCCGGTGGCGATCAGCGCTTCGATGCGCTCGCGCGCGCTGCGCGAGATCACCGGCCCCAGGTCGGTGCCGGGTTCGCTGCCGGCGTTGACCTTCAGCGTCTGCGCCTTGGCCACCAATGCCGGAATCCACTGCCGCGCCGCGCCGACCAGCACCACCGTCGAGGCGGCCATGCAGCGCTGCCCGGCAGCGCCGAAGGCCGCCCCCACCAGCGCGTCGAGGGTCTGCTCGCGCGCCGCATCCGGCAACACCACCGCATGGTTCTTGGCGCCCATCATGCATTGCACGCGTTTGCCGGCCAGCGCCGCACGCCGGTAGACATGGGTGCCGACCTTGGTGGAGCCGACGAACGACAGCGCCTTGATGTCGGGGTGGTCGCACAGCGCATCGACCACCTCGGCGCCGCCATGCACGACGTTCAGCACGCCCTTGGGCACGCCCGCCTGCACCGCCAGTTCGACCAGGCGCATGGTCACCAGCGGATCCTGCTCGGATGGCTTGAGCACGAAGGTGTTGCCGGTGGCGATGGCCATCGGGAACATCCACAGCGGGATCATCGCCGGGAAGTTGAACGGGGTGATGCCGGCGCACACGCCCAACGGCTGCAAGAGCGTGTAGGTATCCACGCCGTTGGCGACGTTGTTGGCCAGTTCGCCGAGCTGCAGGTTGCCGATCGCCGCGGCCTGTTCCACCACTTCCAGGCCGCGGAACACGTCGCCTTCCGCGTCCGCCAGGGTCTTGCCCTGCTCGCGGGTGAGGATCGCCGCCAGCTCGCCCATGTGCGCACGGATCAGTTGCTGATAGGCCAGGAAGATCCGCGCGCGGGTGCCGATCGGCGTCTTGCGCCAACTCGCGAACGCGCGTTGCGCGGCGGCCACGGCGGCATCCACTTCCGCGGCCGTGGCGAACGGCACGCGCGCGAGCACGTCCTGGGTCGCCGGATCGACGACCTCGCGCCATTGGCTGCTGCTGGATTCGACGAACGCACCGTCGATCAAGAGCTTGACGGTCGCCACGTCGGCGCCGGTCCGGGTCATCTGGTTCACGGGTCCTGTCTCCTCATCGCATCACCACCGGGCGGGCGGCGATGGACAGGACAAGCGAACGCGCGGCGCAAGGGCCCCGACGTCGTTCCGCTCGTCAGGTTGCCCACCGCAACACCCGAGAAAGAACGTCGCAGGACGTCCACGTCAGGCCGGTCTCCGGGCTTGCGAGCAATGCGGGACCGCATCACCCCGACACCTTCCCGCTTGCGCAGTGGTCTGTTGTCGGGTGTTCTCGCCTACCGTTGCGGGGGCAGCGCCGGAATCGGACCGGCTTCCCGTTTCACCCGGTGCGTCTTGCGACGACCAGGCACCTGAAGCGTGGCCAGTGTAGTCGCGCCGCGGCAACAGCAACACGCTGCAGCGCAGCGCGCGGTGTTGGCGTCAGCACGCAGCGCCGCCATTGCCGACCGCGCACAGCCGCGTTCGCCTAAGCAGGCGGCGCGTATCACCAGCATGCACAGCGCCGCAGCGGCGACACCGGATTCCCTGCAGCGATCAACCGAATGCGCTGCAGTGATCACGGGCGCTGCGGGCCATCGCAGCACCCCACGCGGAACGCCGGCCGGCACGCCCCGCTATAGCCGATGCTAAGAAGAGAAGCTGCAGGTTCGCGTGCGTTCCAGGGATGTTCGCCGCAGTTGGCCGCTGTTAGACTGCGCGTCCCCTTGGGGAGTAGCCTGCTGTCCGACCTGCGCGGACAGCGCCCGTGTCAACACACTCGGCCGATGCGCCGTGGTACGGGCAGCCAGTTCGGTTGGCGAGACCAGCGGCGAGTGCGCAAGGCGAAGGCCGGGCGCGCGCGCTCGTCGTTGTCGCCTGTCCCGGTACGGTCCCCCATGTCGTTTCTTTCGATTCTCCTGCTCGGCATCGCCATGTCGACCGACGCCTTCGCCGCCGCCGTCGGCAAGGGCGCGGCGATGCAACGCCCACGCTGGGCCGACGCGCTGCGCGCCGGCCTGATCTTCGGCTGCATCGAGGCGCTGACGCCTGCGCTGGGCTGGGTGCTGGGCCAGGCCGCGTCCAAGTACGTGGTCGCCTTCGACCACTGGATCGCCTTCGGCCTGCTCGGCGCGCTGGGCGTGCACATGATCGTTGCCGGCCTCAAGCCGGAGAGCGACGCACCGGAGGACGCCGCGCCCAAGCGCCATGGCTTCTGGAGCCTGGCCGCCACCGGCTTTGCCACCAGCATCGACGCGATGGCGGTCGGCGTCGGCCTGGCCTTCCTCGAAGTGAACATCGTCGAGGTCGCGGCCATCATCGGCCTGTGCACGCTGACCATGGTCACCCTGGGCATCATGCTCGGCCGCGCGCTCGGCGCGCTCGCCGGCAAGCGGGCGGAGATCGTCGGCGGCGCCCTGCTGATCGCGATCGGCAGCACCATCCTGTTCGAGCATCTGCACGGCGCAGGTTGATCGCTGCGGCCGCGCCATGTGGTCGGCCAGCATTGGGGATGCGCGACGACATTGTGTGCGCTCCGCCAATGCGGTGGCGTGGTTCGCGCCGGCTTGGCGGTGAACCAGATAGGTGAGCGGATGATTTGCCGCCGCAGCGCGGCGGCAGGCACGCGTGCAGGGGCATCCAGCAGGCGCAGCATCAGGCATCGACCGTGAGCATGCGCAACTGGTGAGGCTCAGCCACCGCTGCAGTGATGGCATCGCCCCGCGCCACCCAGGGAATTGGGTGGCGCGACGCGATCAACATGCATCAGTTCTGCGGGAAGAATCCATAAATCGTCGTTACTCCGCCGGAATCGGCGAAGCTTTCGACGAAGCTGGCAACATCGCCCTTCATTGAAGCTTCCGCTTGCGCCCGCGCGGGAACGGCTCTGACGTCCGAATCCCGTTCGACACCTCCATCGATCAAGTCATTGAAGGACGTGACCGGAAGATTCTTGATCGTGTAATAGTGATCGACAAGGAGATAGCCGCCGGGTGTCTGCGCGTACTTCTCGATCTGGACTTGGTTGCCGACCTTGACCGGCCCCCAACCCTTACTGCTTGCTGCGGATGCGTAGGCACTAAGCGCGATCTTCACGTAGCCCAGTACGGCGTCCGTATTTTTCGCCACTGCGCAGTCGGCGCATTGAATGAATATCTCATCGACCCTGTCGGTGACGACGGTGGCACTTGCGCCGAAGGACGAGGCGGACAGCACTACACCCAGCAGACCATATGCAAATTTCATGAGCTAAATCCTTGCCGTTGAAATTGAAGAAATTTTCTTGAGATCCTCACCAGCATCAAACCGACAACAAACCACGACACATGAAATCAGCGCCCCATGATGGGGCGCCGATACCATTTCCTTTGCAACAACGGTATTAGAACTTGTACGTGGCCCGCATCCAGTAATAGCGGCCGAGCGTGTCGTAGGTGCTCACGTCGGTGTTCGCGTTCAACACGTTGTTCTGATACATCATCGGCGGCTGCTTGTTGGTCAGGTTGTCCACGCCCAGATCCAGGCGCAGGTTCGCCCCGGCCATGTCGTAACCCACCTGCAGCGCGTGGTACATGTAGCTGCCGTAGTCCAGCACCACGCCCTTGAACTGCGCGTCGGCGGACATGTTCTGGGTCAGGTCGCCGCTGCCGACCTGCATCTTGCCGACCCAACGCGTGGTCCAGCTCGCATCCCAGTTGCCCAGCTTCCAGCCGAGCAGGGCATGCGCGCGCCAGTGCGCGTAGTTGCCGTAGGACGAGTTGTAGCGCCCAGCCATGTGCACCACCGTGTCCCCGGTGTCGATGTCGTAGCGGTGCAGGTAGGTGCTGTCCACGGTCACGGTGAACTTGCCGTAGTCGGTGGCGGGCAGCGCGTAGCTCGCGCCCAGGTCGATGCCCTGGGTATTGAGCTTGCCGATGTTCACCACCGGCGTCTGGATGTAGTCGATGTTGCCGGCGCTGACGCTGCTGGCGGGATAGCGGTGGATGTAGCTGCAGTACGGGCTGTTGTTGTCGTTGTAGCAGAGGTCGGCCACGGTCTGCGCGGAGATCGGCTGGATCAGATCATTGAGCTTGACCTTCCACCAGTCGAGGTTGACCGACAGGCCCGGCACGTACTCGGGGCTGTAGACCAGGCCGTAGTCGAACGAGGTGCCCTTCTCCGGCTTGAGCTGGTAGCCGACATAGGTGGCACCGGACTTGATCGCGTTGGTCTGCGAAAGGCCCGTGCCGCTGAAGCCGGCCGGCACGCCGGCGCAGGCGTTATCATGGCCGCTGCCGCTATAGCCGACGCACGGATCGATGAAGTTCGGCGCGTCGGCGGTCGGGCCCTGGTAGATGTCGGTGATGGTCGGCGCGCGGAACACCTGCGCCGCGGTGCCACGCACCATCAGGTCGTGGATCGGCCGCCATTCCACCTGGAACGAGGCGCTGTTGTTGCCCGACCGCACGCTGCTGTAGTCGGAGTAGCGGTCGCTCAGCGTCAGGTTGAGCGCGCCGATCGGCGAGGACTGCTCCAGCACCGGCATGAACAACTGCGCGTAGGCTTCCTTGACGTTGAAGCTGCCGCTCAGCGGCGAGGCGCAGGCTTCGGAGGAGACCGCACAGGTGTTGTCGCTGTTGATCAGCGCGTTGGCCGACACGCTGGAGCTCAGGCTCTCCTTGCGGTACAGCGCACCGACCGCCAGCTGCGCGGCACCGGCCGGCATCTCCCACAGGCTGCCGTTGGCGCTGGCCTCCCACTGGCGCATGATGGTGGTGGTTTCCTGGCGCGGGATCGACTCGTTGCTCTGCAGCCAGGCGACCGTGGTCGGGCTGCCCTGGTCGAGGATGTTGACCTGCCCGGCGTTGATGGCGTTCTGCAGCGCGGCGTAATCGACGTAGCCGTGGCTCCAGTTGCGCTGGCGGTAGTGGCCGTAGTTGAAGTTGGCGTCCCACACCCAGCTGCTGTCGCCGATACCGCCCTTCAGGCCGATCACGTCCTGATCGGTGGCGGTGTCGTAGAAGCCTTCGCGCTGGCCGAGCGAGGTGAAGCGCGTCTGATACTCGTAGCCGTTGGGGCCGAACTCCACACCGAACGGGTTGTACGGATTGTTGGCGGCGATGGTGATGCCGTCGTTCTGCGCGTCGAGCGGCAGCGGCGCGATCGCGAAGTTGGACATGGTGTGGTTGTGGTAGGCGTTGACGTACGCCTGCATCGAGTCGGTGATGTTGAAGCTGCCGAGCACGAAGCCGCCGACGCGCTGCTGCGGGGTCAGCAGCAGGTTCTGCGCCTCGTAGTTGTAGGAATCGGCCGAGGAGCTGTAGCACTTGTAGCCACCGCTGCCGTTGCCGGTCAGCGCGCCGTCGGCGGCGCAGCCGTTGGCCGCCAGGGTCGCCGCCGGCAGCTTGTAGTAGCCGGTCGGCGTGCGCGCGGAACCGCCCTTGTAGACGCTGCCGCTGGACAGGTACATCGCGTACTTGGAGAACGCGCGGTTGGCGGTGGAGACCTCCTTCTGCTTGTTGTAGTCCAGGCCGACCACGACGTTGCCGCGGTCCCAGGTCTTGCCGAAGGTGAAGCTGCCGCCCTGGCGCGCGCCGTCGCCGCGGCTGGTCTGGCCATAGTTGGCCGAGACTTCGCCGCCTTCGAAGTTCTTGCGCAGGATGAAGTTGACCACGCCGCCGATGGCGTCGGAGCCGTACATCGCCGAGGCGCCGACCTTCAGCACTTCGACGTGGTCGATCATGTTGGCCGGGATCGAGTTGACGTCGTTGTTCTGGATGCGGTGGCCGTCGATCAGGATCAGCGTGCGCTCGTCGCCGAGGCCGCGCAGCGAGATGGTCGAGGCGCCGTCGCCGCCGCCGTTGTTGACCTGCGGGTTGGTGGCGGCACCGGCGATGCCGGGCAGCGCCTGCAGCAGATCGCCCAGGGTCTGCTTGCCGCTCTGCTGGATCTGCTGGCGATCGACCACGGCGACCGGGCTGGCGGTCTCCACGTCCACGCGACGCACCAGCGAACCGGTGACGGTGAGCTTGTCCAGGGTCACCGGCGCATCGCCGGACGCGGCCGCCGCCGGCGCGGCGCTCTGCGCATAGAGCGTGGCGGGAAGCGTCGCCATGGCCAGGCAAACGGCGTGGGCGAGTCTGTTCTTTGCTACGGACATCGGGAAGACCTCATGTGATGTGCGACAAGCGCCAGCGCTGCACGCAGGCGCGAAGCGTCCCGAACGCGCGGCTGCGCGGCGGGTGGAATGGATGCCTCGGGCCTGCGGTCCATTACAGGACCGTCAGGCACTTGTTAGTTTTTTATAAGAGGGGTGTTGTTTCGGTGTGCCAACGTGCGCCAGGGCCTGACAAAAACGCCACTGCAACAGGCTGCAGCGCACGCGGCGTCCTTGCCGTTCAACCGGCAGACGGGAACGGTTCAGACAACCGCGCGCGCCTCAAGCGCCGCGGTAATCCCAGCGCCGCAGGAACGGCTGCAGTACCGGCAGCACCGGGGCGAAGGCATCCTGGTAGGCACGCCAGCGGTCCAGGGCCTTGCGGTTGATGCCCTCCACCACCTGCGCGTAGCTCGGCGTGCTGATGAAGCCCTTGCCCTGCGCATGCCGCTGGAACTCCAGCAGGCGTTCCGGCTGCTCCAGGTGCAGGAACTGCCCCAACCGCGCCACCTGCGCCTGCGGGTCGGCCACCAGGTCCTCGTAACGCAATTCCAGCGCGCGCGGCTGCAGCAAGGCGGCGTGATACAGCCAGAACTCCATCGCATCGGCATAGCCGCGGGCCAACCGCGGCAGGCTGGAACACAGCAGGGCGAAGGCCGGCGAGCGGAACGCCTGCATGTAGCAGCTCAGCAGCACATCGCAGGGATGGCGCAACGCCAGGATCACCGGGGCCTCCGGGAACAGCCGCCGGATCAGCGGCAGGCGCAGCAGGTTCAACGGGTTCTTGTCGACCAGGCGCTGGCCCGGCTGCAGTTGCACCACCCCGCGCACCGCCTGCCAGTACTCGGCGCGCAACTCGGCGCAGGCGGCATCGTCGAGGTCGCCCAGCCCGTCCGGCCAGGCCACCCCGCGGGCCTCCAGGCGATCGGCCAGTCCCTGCAGGAACGGCCGCTCGTCCATCGCGACCAACTGCGGATGGGCGTCGAGCATCTGTTCCAGCAAGGTGGTACCCGAGCGCGGGAAGACGACCACGAAGATCGGCGAGTCCGCCATCGCCGGCGCCTTCACCGGCCGCGCCGCGGCATGGCGCGCCGGGTCCCAGCGAGAACGCGCGACCGGCAACGGCGGCGCATCCGCCGCCGCCAGTTCCGGCACCAGCGCGGCCAGGCCGTCGACCTGGCCGGCGTGGCCCTGCGCGCAGGCATCCAGCGCTTCGTCATGCAGGCCCAGGCGGTCGCAGACCCGCGCCAGGGCGAAGAACAGATTGCTCTGCTTGCGCCGGTCGACCGCACTGCCGTCGGCCAGCAGCCCGCGCAGCAGCGCATGCGCCTGCTGCCAGTGGCCCTCGCGCATGGCCAGCACCGCCAGCGCGTTGGCAGCGTCCTGGCGCACGTCGGGGTCGTCGATCCGCTCCGGCGGCGGCAGCTGCGCGGCGGCCTCGCGCGCCTGCGGCAGGCGATTGGCGCGTTCGAGCACCAGCACCAGCCGCGACCAGGCCCGCGCCGGCTGTGCCATCGGTCCTTCGGCGCAGGCGCGCAGCAGCGTGCAGGCGACATCGGTCGCGCCGCCCTGCGACAGCAGCCAGGCCAGTTCCACGGTGGTGTCCGGACCCAGCGGCGGCCACTGCCGCCAGTCGGCGATCAGTGCCTGTACGCGCTGGAAGTCGCCGCATTCGTGGCAGGCCATCGCCGCGTGCACGCACAGCGGCGGGGCCTGCGGCGCCAGCGCATGCGCATCGAGCAAATGTTCGCGGGCAGCGGCGTAGTCGCCGGCGTCCATCGCCAGCAGGCCCAGATTGTGGTGCGGCAGCGGATCGTCCGGCGCCAGCGCGCGGGCGCGAAGATAGGCCTCGCCGGCCGGGCCGGGTTCGCCGGCCTCGCGCAGCGCCGTGCCCAGGTTGTTCCAGTGCGCCACTTCGTGCGGCTCGCGCTCGGCCAGCGCGCGGTACACGGCGGCGGCCGGCGCCGGCTGGCCCTGCATCTGCAGGCTCATCGCCAGCAGGCTGCTGGCCAGGACATCGTCGGGGCGCTGCCGCAGATAGGCGCGGGCACCGTGTTCGAGCGTCTGCGCCTGGCCGGCCTCCAGCGCCGCCAGCAGGTCCGGAAGCGAAGGCATCGCGGTGTCGTCCAGGGAGGTCATGCGCAGGCGGGTGGTGGGCGGTCCACCACCTTAGCCGCCCGCCCGCGCCGTGCGCCACGCCGGCCGCGCCGCCACTTGCCACACAGCGCATACATTGCCGTTACAAAACACACGACGGTCCCTAGATCGGATCGTGATAGGCGGTGAGGAAGGCGCGCAGCGAGGCCGGCTTGACCGGCTTGGTCAGCAGCCGGTAGCCGCGCTCGCGGGCCTGCAGCTTCAGTTCGTCGCGGCCGTCGGCGGTGAGCAGCGCGCCGGCCACCGGCCCGGGCATCGCCGCGCGCAGCGCGTCCAGCGTCTCCAGGCCGTCGAGCCGGTCGTGCAGGTGGTAATCGACCAGCATCACGTGCGGCGCGCGCGCGGCCTGCGCCAGCGCCTCGTCAACGGTGCTGGCGCAGATCACCTCCACCTGCCAGCGGCCGAGCAGTGCGCGCATGCCGTCGAGGATCTCCTGGTCGTTGTCCACGCACAGCACGCGCAGTCCGGCCAGCGAGTCGGCGGCCGCCGCCGCGCGTGGCGCGCGTTGCTGCGCCTGCGGTGGCGGCGCCGCCCGCGGCACGCTGATGGAGAACATGCTGCCGTGGCCGACGCGGCTGCGCGCGTCCAGGTCGTGGCCGAGCAGGCGCGAGATGCGCTGGCAGATCGACAGGCCCAGGCCCAGCCCCTGCTCGCCCCAGTCGAACGGCTGCTGGTAGCGCTGGAACTCGTCGAAGATCTGCTGCATGTGGTGCGGCGGGATGCCGGGGCCGGTATCCCAGACCTGCAGTTCCAGCGCCGCGCCACGGCGGCGCATGCCCAGCACGATGCGGCCCTGGCGGGTGTAGCGCAGCGCGTTGGCAAGGAAGTTCTGCAGCACCCGGCGCAGCAGCCGGCGATCGCTGCGCACCCACAGCGGGCGCGCGTACACGTGCAGCCGCAGCCCGCGGCCGGCGGCGATCGGGCTGTACTGCGCCGCCAGTTCGCGCAGCAGCAGGCCGGCATCGACGTCCTCGATGGTCGGGCGCAGGCCGCCGGCATCCAGCCGCGACACGTCGAGCAGGCCGTCGAGCAGTTCCTCGGCCGCGCGCAGCGAGGCATCCACGCGCTCGGCCAGGTGCCGCTGCTCCTCGCTCTGATGCGCATCGCGCAAGGCCGAGGCGAACAGGCGTGCGGCGTTGAGCGGCTGCAACACGTCGTGGCTGATCGCGG
Organism: Xanthomonas sp. 3307; assembly: GCF_014199735.1. NCBI lineage: Bacteria > Pseudomonadati > Pseudomonadota > Gammaproteobacteria > Lysobacterales > Lysobacteraceae > Xanthomonas > Xanthomonas sp. 3307. Next base: position 38,383 of record NZ_JACHOG010000006.1, read on the forward strand.
CCAGGAAGCGCGTCTTGGACTGCTGCGCCAGCTCGGCCTCGCGCGAGCGATCGGCCACGCGCTGCTCCAGGGTCTCGTTGGCCTCGAGCAGCGCCTGTTCGGCGCGCTTGTAGTCGGTGATGTCGTTGTAGCTGGTGACGTAGCCGCCGCCGGGCAGCGGCTGGCCGCGCATCTCGATCACCTTGCCGTCGCTGCGGGTGCGTTCGAACACGTGCGGGGTGCCGGCGCGCATGTGCGCGATGCGGCGGGCGATCTGGTCCTCGACCTCGCCGCCGCCGAGTTCGCCGCGCTCGGCGTTGTAGCGGATCAGGTCGGCGACTGGCCGGCCGACGTAGAGCATGCCGTCGGGGTAGCCGAACATCTGCTGGTAGCGGCGGTTCCATGCGGTCAGGCGCATCGCCGGATCGACCACGCTGACCCCGGCGCTGATGTTCTCCAGCGTGGTGGAGAGGATCTCGCGGTTGAAGCGCAGCTCCTGCCCGGCCTCGTCGAGCACCGCCACCACCTCGCCCAGGTCCATGCCCGAGCCGCGCAGCAGGCTGGTCAGCACCAGGCGCGCGGAGGCCGCGCCGATCGAGGCGGCGAGCAGGCGCTCGGTGAACTGCACCCAGGCGCGGTCGGCCACGGCATTGGGTTGCGGCTCGCGGCCAAGCAGTTGCGCCTGCTCGGCGAAGGCGCGGCGGGCGTGGCGTTCGCCGACCATGCGCTCGGCCAGCGCCTGCAGATCGATCACGCGCACCTGCCCGAGCCAGTCGCCCGCCACCGCCGGGCGCTGCGAGTACGGCTCCAGGAACGGCGCCGCGCGCAGGCGCTCGTCCAGGCCCGGCCGCCAACGCGCCGACACCAGCATCATGGTGCCGACGTTGACCAGCAGCGACCAGAACGTCCCGTGCGCCAGCGGGTCCCAGCCGCTCATGCCGAACAGCTGCTGCGGGCGCAGCCAGGAGATGCCGAACGGCCCGTCCAGCAGCCAGGCCGGCGCCAGCCAGCCGGCCTGGGTCAGCGCTGGCAGCAGCAGCGTGTAGATCCAGGTGGCGAAGCCCAGCACCATGCCGGTCTCCACGCCCTTGCGGCTGGCGCCGCGCCAGTACAGGCCGCCGATCACCCCCGGCGCGAACTGCGCCACCGCGGCGAAGGCCATCAGCCCGTACGAGGCCAGCGTCGTGTCGTTGCTGCTGCTGCGGTAGTAACCGTAGGCGATCAGCGCCAGCAGCAGGATCGCCAGGCGGCGTATCCACAGCACCTTCGAGGCCACGTCGGCACCGGCCGCCTGGTGCCCGCGGCGGCGCAGCAGCACCGGCATCACCAGGTCGTTGCTGATCATCGTCGCCAACGCGATGCTGGAGACGATGACCATGCCGGTGGCGGCGGAGAACCCGCCCACGTAGGCGACCAGCGCCAGCGCGGTGCGGCTTTCGGCCAGCGGCAGCGCCAGCACGATGCTGTCGTCGGCCACGTCGCCGCCGCCGAACAGCGCGATGCCGGCCGCGGCGATCGGCACCACCATCGCCGAGATCAGCACCAGGTACAGGCCGAACAGCCAGCGCGCCTTGCGGATGTCGCCGACGTCGCTGCACTCCACCACCGCCACGTGGAACTGCCGCGGCAGGCACACCAGCGCCAGGAAGCTGAGCAGGGTCTGCGAGATGAAGCCCACCGGCGGGGTGTTCTGGAACAGCGTGCGCGCCGACTGCAGCACCTGGCCGCCGTCGCGCACGGACAGCCACACGTAGGCGAACACGCCCACCGCCACCATCGCCAGCAGCTTCACCACCGACTCCAGCGCGATCGCCAGCATCATGCCGTGGTGGTGCTCGGTGGCATCGACCTGGCGGGTGCCGAACAAGGTGGCGAACAGCGCCATCCCCAACGCCACGTACAACGCCGGGTCGGCGTAGAACGGCGCACCGGCGCTGGACTGGCCGCTGAGCACCTGCAGGCTCATCGCCACCGCCTTGTACTGCAGCGCCAGATACGGCACCACGCCGACCAGGGCGATCACCGCCACCAGCGCGGCCAGGCGCCGCGAGCGGCCGAAGCGCGAGGAGATGAAGTCAGCGATGGACACCGTGTTCTCGCTGCGCGCGATCAGCGCCAGGCGCTCGACGATGCGCCAGCCGAACAGCAGCATCAGCAGCGGGCCCAGATAGATCGGCAGGTAGCCGGCGCCGTTGCGCACCGCGCTGCCGACTGCACCGTAGAACGTCCACGACGAGCAGTACACGGCCAGCGCCAGGCTGTACACCGCCGGCCGCAACCATGGCCGCTCCGGGTACAGCGGACGGCGGTCGCCCCACCACGCCACCGCGAACAGCAGCGCCGCATAGCCGACCGACACCAGCAGCAGGATCCAACTGGAAACCAAAGGCGAGCCCCCACGACGATGCGTGCAGTCTAGAGCGTGCGCTGGGTTTCGGCGTAGTCGGGGGTTCGGCTCGTGCGTCTCGCCCAGCCAGGGCAAAGGCAAAGCTTTCGCCTTGCGGCGCGTTCCTTTTCTGTGCTCGTGCAAAGAAGAAGCAACCGCCTCACGCCGGCCTGCCGTATCCAGCATGGGCGATCTCCCACCGCAGCCAGCCACGGCAGCCCGACCGGCGCTCGGGCTAAGATGCGCGCGGTGACCACCTGCGCCCGCCCCCGCTGATGTCCTGCATCCCGGCCGCCTCGCCGACGCCCCCGCCAGCGCTGCAGCAGCAGACGCAACGCCTGCTCGCGCAGGTGCAGCAGGCGCAGGCGCGCCAAACGCAAGCAGAGACGGAGGTGGAGCGGCATCTGCCGGCGGTGGAGCAGGCGGTGGCCGCGCTTCGGCACCGTTTCATGGCGCACGCCCAGGCCGCGTCGCGTGCGGCGGTGCGGCGCGAACGCCGCCGCGCCTGGGGGCCCGCATTGCTGCTGCGGCCGCTGCTGCCGGACTGGCGTTGGCGGGCGGCATTGCTCGGCCTCCTGCTGCTGGTACTGCCATGGACGAGTGCGCACTGGCTGGGCGAGACGCGTGGCTTCCTGGACTGGTGGCGCCAGGTCGGCCAGCACGGCGATGGCAGCCTGCTGCTGCAAAGCCTGCTGCCTTCGTTACTGGCGTACGGCCTGCTGGTCGCCGCCGGTGCACAGTTGCTGGCCTGGCACCACAGCCATGCCGAGCGGCGCGCGCTGCACGCATTCGCACGCATGCCGCTGGCGCTGGTGCAGGTGGCCGACGCGGCGCAACGCGATGCGGCCTCCATGTACACGGTCACCCGCGCACCATGGCCGCAGCGTGCCTTGCATGGCCGCTGGTCCATTCCCGCCCTGCATGGCGATCTGTCCGGCGCGCGCCTGCTGGCGTTGCATGACGGCGCTGCCGAACCGCGCCTGCTCGCCTTGATCGTACTGCCCGGCACCGACCACGCCGCGGCCTGCATCGTCCTCGACCACGCCGTGACCGAGACCGCGCCGCAGGCGCTGCACGCCATGGCGCTCGCGCTCGCGCAGGACGCCGTGGAGGATGCCGCCCCGATCGCCGCGCTGCACGATCACGTGCAGGCGTGGGAGACCGCGCGCGTCCAGCAACGCGCGCTGCAGCAGCGGCTGCAGAGCCTGGATGCGGTGCAGCGGCACTGGGCCGACATCGCCCTGCCCGACGCCACGCTCGACCAGATCCTGAAACTGGTGGACCTGTTCGTATCCGGACGCGCCCCGGCGCCGAAAGGCATGCTCCTGCATGGGCCGCCGGGCACCGGCAAGACGCTGATCGCGCGCAAGCTGGCACGCCATGCCGGCTGCCATTTCGAGGCGCTGGGCGTGGCCGACCTGAAGGCCGCGCACATCGGCCACACCGGTCCCAAGGTGCAGGCGATCTGGCAGCGCTGCCGCGAGCACGCACCGGCGATCCTGTTCATCGACGAATGCGAAAGCGTGTTCGCGCGCCGCGGCGGCACCGACAGCGACAGCTTCGGCGCCGAGCTGGTGCAGACCTTTCTCGCCGAATGGGACGGTTTCCACGCCGCGCATGGACAAGTGCTGGTGATCGGCGCGACCAACCGCCCGGCGCTGCTGGACGATGCGATCCTGTCGCGCTTCACCGCCAGCATCGCCATCGGCCTGCCCGACGCCACGGCGCGTGCCCGCATCCTCGGCGCCGAACTGCGGCGGGCCGGTTTCGCCCTGGAGCCGGATACGCAGGTGATCGCCGACAGCAGTGGCCTCTCCGGCCGCGACCTGCACACACTGGTCGCGCGGGTCGCCGCCGAGTGCGTCGACGGCACGCTCGACAACGCCACCCTGCTGGCGCAACTGCGCGCGCTGCGTGGCAAGGGTTCCACCGCCGTCGTCACGCTCGGGTGGGACGACATCGTGCTGCCAGCCGCCACCGTCGAGGAGTTCGTCGGCCTGGGCAAGGAACTGCGCAATGCCGAGACCCTGGCCACGCTGGGCGTGCCGGTGCCGCGCGGTATCCTGATGGTCGGCCCGCCGGGCACCGGCAAGACCCAGGTCGCGCGCATCCTCGCCAGCCAGTCGGGCCTGACCTTCATCGCCCTGAGCAGCGCCGACCTCAAGGCCGGCTACCTCGGCCAGTCCGGCCAGCGCGTGCAGGCCGCGTTCGAGCGTGCGCGGGCGCAGGCGCCGTGCATCGTGTTCGTCGACGAACTGGACATCGTCGCGCCGGCGCGCGGTGCCGACGGCGACGACGCCTTCACCCGCGAGATCGTCGGCCAGTTGCTGCAGGAACTGGACGGCGTCGCCAGCCACGCGGGCCAGGTGTTCCTGCTCGCCGCCAGCAACCATGCCGCCGCGATCGACCCGGCGCTACTGTCGCGACTGGACCGGCAGATCGCCATCGCCTTGCCCGACCACGCGGCGCGTACCGCCATCGTCGCGCGCCTGCTGCATGGCAAGCCGCTGGATCTCGACGCGGACGCCGCGGCGGCCTGGATCGCCGATCGCAGCGAAGGCCACTCCGGTCGCGACTTGCAGAACTGGATCAGCCGCGCCATGCGCCGCGCCGTCCGCCGTGCCTTGCAGGACAGCGACGACGCCTCCGGTACGCGGCTGCAGTGGGATGATCTGGTCGAGACGGCGAGTGCGGCGACGTAAACACCGGGCCGGAAGATGCGGTGGTGCGTCACCAGGAGCGCCGACTGGAGTCCCTGTGGGAGGGGCTTCAGCCCCGACGCCAGGGTCCAGACAGAATCCGGTTTCCGCGGCGCACCCACCAACAGCAGCTGCCAGGGCTGGGGCGCGAAAGGCGCACGACCTGGTGACAGCTGCGCTGCACGTCGACACAACGTCCACGCTGGCATCATGCGTGGGACCCGACAGGACCGCACCACGTGACCCAACCCGCCTCGTCCCTGCCGCCACGCGCCGAAGCCATCGTCGTCATGGGCGTGTCCGGCAGCGGCAAGACCAGCGTCGCCCAGGCGCTGGCGGCGCACTACCGGCTGACCTTCCTGGACGCCGACGATTTCCACAGCGCCGCCGCCAAGGCGCAGATGGCGCACGGCATCCCGCTCAGCGACGCGCAACGCGCGCCCTGGGTCGCCGCCCTGGCGCAGCGCCTGCGCGCGTCGGTCGATGCCGGGCAGAGCGTCGTGCTGGCCTTCTCCGGGCTGCGCAAAGCACATCGGCAACAGTTGCGCGATACAGGCGTGCCGATGCGCTTCGTGTTCCTGCACGCGGCCGCGCACGTGATCGCCGAGCGCCTGGCCACGCGTCACGGCCACTTCATGCCACCGGCGCTGCTGCAGAGCCAGCTCGACACCTTGGAGCTCCCGCTGGACGAGCCCGACGTGATTTCGGTGGACGTGGACGCACCGTTCGCCACGGTCGTGGCCGATGCCATCGCGCAACTGGATGCAAGCGCCGCGATCGCCTAGCGTGTGCCTCGTCGGTACACCCTCAATCATGCAAGCCAGGTTTGTCGCGGTGATGATGCAGCTTGCCTGTCGTAGGAGCGGCTTCAGCCGCGACGAACGAAGAAAAGATATCTGAGACAGGCTTTCGTGACCGAACCGCAGCGCCTTCCGTCATAACCGCATAGCGTGCCTTTGGCTTGTGACGTCGAGCAAGGCGCCGGCCTTCTTGCAGCTTGTAGGACGACGATGCCCACAAGCGCCAACTACCCGCGGCGCTTCGCCCGACCCGCCACGAAGCGCGACACGTTCGCCTCGTCGGGCACATGCCAGCGCCACGGCGCGTCCATCGCCTTGCTGATACCCACGCGCTTGGTGACGACCGGCGCGACGGGCGGCGGCGTCCCGTCCTGGCCCAGCCACAGGCGCGACTGCGGCGTGGTCAGGTCCAGCCCGTTGTCCGCGCCCGACACGCCCAGCGCCTTCGCCAATCGCCCCGGTCCACGGGTGAGATCGGCCGTGCGCACCGCGCCGCGTGCCAGCTGCATCGCCTCGATCCCCGCCACCGGCGCCAGCGCGCGGATCAGCACCGCATGCCCCGGCGCACCGCCGCACACCGCATTGAGCGCCCAGTGCATGCCGTAAATGAAGTACACGTACAGATGCCCGGGCGGGCCGAACATCACCCGCGTGCGCGGGGTCATGCCGCGGAACGAGTGCGCCGCCGGATCCTCCGCACCGCAGTAGGCCTCCACCTCGACGATGCGTCCGCAACGACCGTCGGCCGCGATGAGCAGCTTGTTCAATAGTTCCGGCGCCACCACACGGGCATCACGCGCATAAAACGCACGTGACAAGGGCTTAGCGACAAGCAGATCCATCCGATAAGTCTAAGCCCTGCGGCAGGGTCGCTGAGTGAGCCGCGACGGTGCATTTCGAGCATCGTGATTCTTCCAACCGAATGCTAAGACTGCCAACGGCGCCGCATGCCGCCAGTGTGGGAGGGACTTCAGTCCCGACACATGGAGGGCTCCAGAATCACGATCTTCTTCCTCGTCTCCGACGGCGAACCGCGCATCGCGACGAACGGTGGCAGCTCCCTAGCCGCGGCAGCCGCCGGGGTGCGGAGCGTGTTCGACCGCTGCGACGGCGACTGGGTTTTACCAGTCATGCCACCACCGCATCAGGACGCAGGGCACATCGCATGCCCCGCCCCGATTCTGCTTGAGGCAACGCCAAGCATCGTCCGCGTCCCAACTTGCCCACTCACTCCTGCGGAACGTTCAACTCCTTCAGCAATTGCGGTGCCGGATACACCTTGGCCATCAGCCAGCGCAGATAGCGCATGTCCACGTGGATCGCGCGCTTGTAGCGCGGGTCGTACCACCAACTGGCGCTGACCGCCTCCCAGTTGCTGTCGAAGTTCAAGCCGATCAGCTCACCGCGCGCATTGAGCACCGGCGAGCCGGAGTTGCCGCCGGTGGTGTCCAGATTTGTCAGAAAGTTCACCGGCTGCGTTTTCGTCTGTGGATCGGCGGTGCTTCCGAAGTCACCCTTGGCAATCGCCGCCAGCAGCGGCTTGGGTGCATCGAACGGCTCCTTGCCGGTGTTCTTCTCGACGATGCCGGCCACCGTGGTCAGCGGCGCGAAGCTCACCGCATCGCGCGGCGCCAACGGCTCGACGCGGCCATAACTGATCCGCAGCGTGCTGTTGGCATCTGGATACACCGCACGCCCCTGCTGCTTGCGCCAGGCGAACAGCGCACGCATGTAGGCCGGGCGCAGCCGCAACTGCTCGCCCTCGCGCGCCTTGCGCTCGTCATCCAGCCGCAACTGCGCCGGCACCAGCGTTGCGGCCAGCGCCAGCAACGGATCGGCCGCGGGCGCCTTGCCCTCGCGCGCGGCCACGAAGCGCGACAAGCGCTCGGCCTCGGTGCCCAGCGCGGTGCCGGCATAGGCCTTGTCCAGCGCCGCCTGCAATTGCGCCGGCGTCCGCCCGAACGCCGCATCGAACTCCGGCACCCGCTGCGCCTCCGGCAGCTGCTGGTAGCGGGTCAGCAGCGTCGTCAGCAGCGCCTTCTCCACGGCTGGCGAATAACGACGCTGCACCTGCTTGAGCATGCCCTCGATCAGCGCCAGGTCGCGCTGCTGATAGCCGCTCTCGCGCTGATCGTCCGGCTTGGCCGCCTCCAGCCTCAGCCGTTCCAGGGTGAGTGCCGAACGCAGCGCCTGCGTCTGCGTGGCCATCAGTCCCAGCAGCAGGTCGCGTTCGCGCAGCGCCGAAGCCTGGCCGAGAAGCTTCTGCAACGCGGCGATGTCGCGCGCGTCGCTGCCGTGGGTGGCCGCGGGCATGCCGCGCTCGTCATCGGCGCGCAGTCGTACCGCATCGCTGCGCTGCAGCCCTTCCAGTTCGCCGGCGGCCCGCTTGCGGTTGTTCTTCAGCGACTGCAGCTGCGACGCGTAGCGCGTGCGCGCCTCCACATCGGCCTTGCCAGACGCCTCGATCACCTCGATCAACTGGTCCAGCACCGCCACTCGCTGCGGCAACGTCGCCTCCACCTGCTCGGCGAACTCGGCCGCCGTGCGATGCCGATAGGTGATGCCCGGATAACCGGCCAGCATCGCAAAATCCCCGGCCTTCGGCCCATCGATGGCGATCTGCAGATGCGCCGGCGGCTGGTAGGGCACGTTGTCGGCGCTGTAGTCCGCCGGCTTGCCGTCCTTGCCTACGTAGGCGCGCAGCAAGGTAAAATCGCCGCTGTGCCGGGGCCACATAAAGTTGTCGATCTCGTCGCCGTAGTTGCCGATCGCCCGCGGCGGCGCATACACCAGGCGCACGTCACGCAGCTCCAGCTGGCGGATCCGGTAGAAGTCCGTGCCGTAGTACATGTTGGCCACGCTACAGCGCACCCCAGCCTCGCGCTCGCAGTCGGCAACGATCCGCTTGCTCGCCGCATCCACCGCATCGTAGTAGGCGCGCCCCGTCTTGCCCTTGGCCGACCCCAGCACCTGATCGGTGACCTTGTCGAAGCCCACCGTCACCAGCACCCGGAAATCGGGATTGGCCGCGCGCTCGTCGGCGCGATCCCGCGCGATGAACCCGTTCTCGATCAGGTTCTCCTTCGCCGAGGTGTTGTACTGGATCACCCCGTAGGCGACGTGGTGATTGGTCAACAGCAACCCATCCGCGGAGACGAACGCACCGGTTCCGCCTCCGACCTTCACCACCGCACTCAGCGGCGGCTGCGTCACCTCGGCCAGCGCCTGTGGATCGCCCTGGAAGCCAGCCGCGTGCAGCGGCTCGGCTAGCTCCGGCATCTGCGACGGCATCCACATGCCCTCGTCGGCTTGGGCTGTGGCGGTCAGGGCAAGGCTTAAGGTGAGTGAGGCGGCGAGCTTGGCAGGAATGGGCATGGAACGGTTCGGGAACAAGACAGGACCAGACCTTAGCATGCGGCTTGTGCCAACCAGCCCAGGTCGCATCCTGGGAACACGCACCAACTCCCTCCCATCGAAGCGCTACCGGAGCCCGTTTGGTAAGTACACGGTGCGTTCGTCGCTGTTAGAAGGTCATCTTTTTTTCTGAAGATCCTCTACAACTCTGTTTAAAAACCTTGTGACCTGCAGTGAGTCAAAGAATCTACCGTCCTTGACGCCTGTGACAGGCATCAGCACTTCCCTCTCAGAGGAAAGTCGAATGAGCAAACATAGACTCTTCTTCTCATGAGGAAGCGAGTTAGAGAGTATTTCCCCATACTTGACTTGAAGCACTTCCATGTTTTCGCGCCATGCCACCCCCTCCGAGAAGAACGCGATATCTCCAACATGCTCTGCTCTATTTTCATAGAGCCCGAGAAAGTTACCAAGCGATACGTCTCTGAACTCTTCGGGGACAGAACAACTTTCCTTCGATATAACGAAGTTTTCTAGTGTGCGCAAAATTCTATGCGCGCGGCTTTGAGGATTCATAGGAAGTCGATAGATCCGTTGAAGGAAGTGGCACTACTTCTCCTTCCGCCAATTCACCGACCCACGGTTTTCCACCGTGCTCGATTCCACCTCGGCGTCGAAGCCGCGGCCGAGCAGGTATTTCAGCGTCAATACCGAGCCGCTACCGATCAGCGACACGCCGTAGCTGACGTAGAGTTTCGGAGAGAGGTATTTACCGAAGCCCACCACCGAGCCGCCGAGGGCGCGCGACTGGCTGACGCCGGCGTCGTCGAAGCCGAGCTTGGCGCCAAGCTGCGAGGCGAGCAGGCCGCTGCCGGCCGACAGTGCGCTGGCCGCGGCGGTGACCTGGTCGGCTTCGGCGCTGCTGGTGTTGCTGAGGCTGCGGCCCAGTACGAGGTAGGACATGGCCTCGGATTGCGACATCGACGGGTCCGACCACACGTCCGCATGCGGGGCGGTGGCGCGGCCGGTGACGTCGATGCCGGCGGTGACGTCGGCGACCTGGCGCTGGGCGCGGATGTTGATGCGCGGGTCGGAGACGATGTTGTTGCTCCAGGTGAGCTGGCCGCGGGTGATGGTCAGGTCCTGCCCGTACGCCTTGTACTTGCCGCTGACGTCCAGCCCGCCAGTGGCGGTCATTTCGCGGCCCTGCCGCGAGCGCACCTGCATGGCGCCGGTCAGCGCGCCCTTGAGGCCGAAGCCGGCCATCTTGACCTGGTCGCCCAGGGTCATCCGCAGGTCCATCTCCAGCGGCGAACTCGGCGCGGCCTCGGGATCGGCCGGGTCCAGCACCACCACGTCCTCGGACAGCGAGGTGCCGCGGTCCAGCCGTTCCAGGTCGATGTCGGCCGACGGCACGGTGACCTGGCCGCTCAGCATCATCGTCTTGTTGGCGATGCCGAACTGCAGGTCGGGATTGGCCACCGCGCGCAGTTCGGCGGTGTTGGACACCAGCACGTTGGTGCCGCGGATGTTCAACTGCAGCGGCGTGCTGTCGCCGTACCAGGACAGTCCACCGTCGACGTTGAGCGTGCCTTCGCCGGACTTGACCGAGGCGACGATGCGCGCCGAGCCGTCCGGCTGCGCGTCGAAGCGGCCCTTGCCTTCGCTCAGCGTCAGACCCAGCGCCGGCAGTTCGCCGGTGAAGTTGCTGAGCGTGGCGTCGCCGCCCATCGCCGGCTGCGAGCGGGTGCCGCGCAGGCTGACGTGGCCTTCGACCAGGCCCTTGGGCCGGACCAGGTCGGGCGAGAACAGTTCGAGCCAATACAGCTTCGACATGTTCATGTAGATCTCGCCGTTTAACGGTGCGTACGCGTCCCAGCCGGTGTCGACGGTGGCGTCGACGAAGCCGTCGCCCTGGAAGCCGATGCCGAGCTTGGAGTGGATGTGCTGGGCGCTGAAATCGGTGACGAAACTGAACTGGTCGTAGCGCAGCAGTTCGCCGCGGGCATTGTCGCCCAGGCGCAGGCCGCCCTCGCGCGAGGCCAGGCGCAACGAGCCCTGCCAGGCGTTGCCGGCAGGCTTGAAGTTGCCGTCGATGGACAGGTCGCCGCGCAGGTACATCTTGCGGCCGCTGTTGGGTGGCAGCCACGGCTGCACCAGGGCCAGCGGCAAGGCATCGCCGCGCAAGGTCAGGCCCTGCTTCGGCCAGTCGGCGGACACGCACAGCGCACCACCGCTTCCCGGCGCCAGGCAGCTCTCGGACAGGCTGAAGGCGCTGCCGGCCACGCTGAAATTGGCGGCCTGCCGCAACTGCCACGGCTCGCCCTTGGCGGGGGCGATGCGCAGCGTGTTCAAGGCGCCCTGCCAGCGTGCGCCGTCGCGGCGCACCTGCCCGGCCAGGGCCAATGCGCCCATGTCGTTCTGGGTCTTGGCGTCGAGTTGCAGGTTTTCGACCGCACCGCGCGCATCCACGCTCAGCGTCTGCAGCAGCACGCCGGCATTGAGTGCACTGCCGCGCAGGGCGAGTTCGCCACCATTGCCACGCCACGGCAGACGCCCGCGCAGGCTGAGGCTGTCGGCGCTGTAGCTGTCCCACTTCAGGCCGCTGCCGGTGAGGTCGGCGGTGAGGTCGGGGGCGTCGCGGCGTCCCTTGATCTGGACGCTACCGCGCAGGCTGCCGGCGCCGCCCGGCAGCAGGTCGGCCAGTTGCAGCGGCTGCAGTTGCGCGTCGATGTCGAGCTGGTCGCCGACCTTGCCCTGCGCCTGCAGGCGGCTATCGCCCAGGCTCAGCTGCAGCTTGCCCTCGCCCTGGCTGCCCTGCAGCGCGAGCTTGGCGTTGGCGTCGAGCGGGCGGCTGCGCAGGTTGCCGTTCAAACGCGGGATGTCGAGCGTGGCCTGGTAGCCGGCGGCGCTGCCGTCCGGCCGCGCCGGCAACTGCTTGCCCTGCGAAGCGAAGGTGCCGGACAGCTTGCCGTCCCAGCCCGGTGCGAAGTAGCCCGGGTCGAACCCGGCCAGCGTGCCTTGCACGTCCCAGTTCAATTCCGGGACCCAGGCCACGTTGCCGCCCAGGTCGAGGGTGCCGCTGGGCATTGTCGCGCGCACCTGCTTCAGCTGCGCCTGGCGATCGTCGCCGCGCACGTCCAGCTGCAACTTGGCGCTGTCCTTGCCGCGGGCGACGGTGGCCTCGCCGTAGGTGGCCCACTGCTTCATCGTGCCGGCCACGCCGAGGTTGGCCTCGACCAGCTTGATCGGCACCGCAGGCGCGTTCGGGGTGGACGGATCCGGCGCGCTGGCGAAGCTCATGCCGCTGGCGTTGACCGCGAAGCGCAGCTGCGTGTTGTCGGGATCGCGCAGATCGGCGGTGCCGCGCAGGCGCAATTGCCCGTCGAACGCGCGCAGTTGCAGCGGCGCGACCGTGAGCACCTGGTTGTCCAGGCTCAGGTGCGAGGGATCGAGCACGAGCTTTTGCCCATCGCGCGACAGCTCGCCCTGCAGATCGGCATTGCCACCCTTGCCGTTCGCACGCAGGTCGAAGGCCAGTGGCACGGCCGCCGGCGCGTCGTCGGCCGGCGGCACCAGCAGCGACGGATCCAGCGCCTTGCTGCTGGCGGCGAACTCCCACACCGGATCGGTGCGGCCGGTGAACACCAAAGTGGCGCGCAGCGGCGCCGGTGCGTTGCCGGCGATGGCCACTTCCATCTTGTCCAGGTCGCCGCGCGCGACCAGGCCCAGGCGTGCCGGGGTGCGACCGCGCGCGGCCGGCAGCACCGCGCTGGCGGTGAGGTCGGCCTTGTAGTCCTGGCCCGGGAGGTAATCGCCGTTGACGCGGAAATCGCCGCGGTCGCTGTTCACCACCACCTGGGTGGCGCGGAACTCGCCATTGGCCACTTCCACGCCGCCGCGCAGCGTGCGGATGTCGATCATCGGCTGCTGCGCCTGGGTGATGCGCAGGCCGTCGATGGCGATGCGGTCGGCCTGCAGGGCCAGCGGCACTTCGATCTGAGGCAGCGACTGCGGCCAGCGCGGCAGTTCGAACGGTTCGTCGCTCTTGGCCAGGTTGAGCGTGGCGTTGGTCAGTTCCAGCGCATCCAGTTGCAGCTTGCGCCCGAGCAGCGGGCGGATGTCCGGATCCAGGTAGGCGCGCTCGGCAGTGAAGTGGATCTCGTTGTAGCGGAAGTCCAGGTTGTGCAGGGTCAGCGGGCCGGCCAGCGGCCCCTCGGCGCGCTCCCAGGTCAGCGTCGAGCCGGCCGGCAGCCGCGCCACCACCTGCGCCAGCAGCACATCGCGCCCGGCCACGGTCTGCAGCAGCCAGTACAGCGCGATCACGGCAAGCAACAACAGGCCGGCAATGGTCAGCGCCGAACCCCACCAGAAGCGCTTGCGCCGGTAGAAGCGCGGGCGCCGCGGCGGCGTCGGCGCGGCGGGCGACGTCGGCTCCAGCGGCGCGCTCACAGATTGGCTCCGATGTTGAGATAGAGCTGGAACTGCGAATCCGGGTCGTTCAAGCCATGGGCGATGTCCACCCGCACCGGGCCGACCGGCGAACGCCAGCGCAAGCCGAAGCCGACGCCGGTGTGCCAGTCGGGCGTGTCGTCGAACGCGCTGCCGCTATCGACGAACACCGCGCCACCCCACGGCCCGCCCTTGAAGTAGTGCTCGTACTCGGCGCTGCCGGTGAGCACGTGCTTGGCGCCGAGCGCGAAGCGATCCGGCCGCGGCGTGCGCGGGCCGACCTCGCGAAATGCATAGCCGCGGATGCTGTTGTCGCCGCCGGCGAAGAAACGCAGGCTCGGCGGCATCGCCACCAGCGCGTCGGTCCAGGTGCTGCCGGCTTCGCCGCGCAGGATCAGGCGGTCGTTGTCGCCGATGCCGTGGAACCAGTTCACCCGCATGTGCGCCTGCACGAAGCTGGCGTCCGACCCCACGCCCTCGGCGCCGCCGCGCAGGCTGATGTTGCCGCTGAAGCCCTTGCGCGGGAACACCTTGTCGTCCACGCCGACGTAGTCGGCTTCGATCTGCGGATAGAACAGCGTGGAGGTCTGGTACAGCGCGCCGTCGAAGACCTCGTCGGTCGAGTAGCGCCAGCGTTCGCGCAGCGCGTTGATCGAGGCGATCGCGGTCCAGTGCTCGTTGATCTGGCCGCTGCGGCTGCCGGTGAGCTTGACGTTGCGCAGGTCGATGTAGTCGGTCTGCTCGTCGTAGACGCGCAGCGAGGTGGTGTACCAGCCGTCGAGCCACCGGAACGCCGGGATCCGGTAACTGGTGATGAAGCTCTTGCGCTTCTGCGCGTAGTCCAGCTGGGTGCTGAGCTTGTGCCCGCGCGCGTTGACGTAGCGGCGGTCCACGCCCAGGCGCACGCCGGCGCCGCTCTCGCTGCCGTAGCTGAGGCCGGCGGTGTAGATGCTGCGCTTGGCGCGGGTGAGGTTGACGTCCACCGGCACGTCGCCGTTGGCGTCGGCTTCTTCCGGCTTGGGCTGGAGGTCGATCACGCTGAAGTAGTCGAGCTTGACCAGCGACTCGCGCAGGCGGTCGAGCTTGCCCTCGTGGTAGTAGCTGCCTTCCTTCCAGTACACCAGGGGATCGAACAGCTTCTGGTTGAAGTAGTCCTGGTGGAAGCGGATCGGGCCCATGTTGTAGCGGCGGCCGCTGTCCCAGCTCAGGTCGATGTCGGCGGCGTGGTCGGCGCGGGTCACCTCCACCTTGCGCTGGGTGAAGTCGGCATCGAAGTAGCCGCGCTCGGCCAGGCGTCGGGTGATGGTGACCTTGCTGGTCTCATAGACGCTGCTGACGAAGATGTCGCCCTTGCGCGGACGGAAGTTCTTCAGGTCGTCGCCCAGGTAGCGGTCGTCCTCGGCCGGCCCGGTGATGCCCACATGGAAATTGCGTACCCGGATCGGCTCGCCCTTGTCCACGTGCACCACCACGGTCAGCTTGTCGTCCTGGCGCGGCGCCTCGACGGTGATGGTGGGGGTGAAGTAGCCGAACGGCTCCAGCGCCTGCCGGGTCTGCCGTTCGGCCTGGCTCAGCAGGTACTCCAGGCGCGACTCGCCCTGGTCCTTGCCGATGGCCTCGTACAGCGACAGCGAGACCTGGATGTTCTCGATCATCGCCGCGTCGTCGTCCTTGTTCAGGCCCTGGATCTGCACCTTTTCAATGACGCCGCGGGCCTCGGCGAGACCGGCCAGGGAGAGCAGGGACAGGACGATGGCGAGACGGGGGATGGGTCGCATGGGCGTCAGAATACCGGCACCCCATGTGAAGCTGTTAACTAGACGTTTGTTATGCGTGACCGGGATGTCGGACGCGACCGCCTCTGCACAGAGGATTTCGCGCTTCCCGGACCTACTGCATCGGGGCGTCTACGCCACGAAACGCGGGTCCGGCGGTGCCGCTTGCCAAGCCGTGGCGACGGCGCCACGCTGGCGCCCCCGACCCGCAGGAGCGCCGCATGTCCACCGTGATCGAGACCGCGCGCCTCGTACTGCGCCGACTGGACCCCGAGCGCGACGCCGCGCCGATGCTGGCCCTGCTCAACGACCCCGGCTTCCTGGCGCACATCGGCGACCGCGGCGTGCGCGACGAAGCGCAGGCCAGCCGCTACCTCACCGACGGCTCGGTGCGTAGCTACGCCGAGCACGGCTTCGGCCTGTATGCCGTGGAGCGCCGCGACGACGGCGCCTGGCTTGGCGTGGCTGGGCTGGTGCTGCGGCCGACCCTGCCCGCGCCCGATCTGGGCTATGCCCTGCTGCACCCCTACGCGGGCCAGGGCTACGCCAGCGAGGCCGCGCGTGCGGTGCTGGACTATGCACGCACCGTGCTCGCGCTACCGCGGGTCTACGCGATCGTGGCCCCGGGCAATGCGCGTTCGCTGCGGCTACTCGCCGCGCTGGGCTTCGTCGCCCAGGGACGAGTGCGCCTGAGCCCAGAGGCGTCCGAGGTCGAACTGTATCGTTGCGAGCTGCATGCGCCCCAGGAGCGCGCCTGATCATGGACACCTTGCACGCACTGCGGCTGTTCGCCAATTACAGCCAATGGATGAACCAGCGCTTGTACGCCGCGGCCGCGACCTTGCCGGATGCCGCCATCGCTGAGCCGCGCGGTGCCTTCTTCGGGTCGTTGTTGGGCACGCTCAACCATCTGGTGGTGGCCGATACGATCTGGCTGCAGCGCTTCGCCCAGCATCCGGCACGCTATCCGGCGCTGCAGGCCATCGCCGCCACGCCGATCCCCGCCGCCCTGGATGCGCCGCAGGCCGACTGCCTGGCGGACCTGCGGACACAGCGCGAGGTTCTGGATGCGACGATCGCCGAGTGGATGTCGCAACTCCATGCCGACGACCTGGACGTGGCGCTGCGCTATCGCAACACCCGTGGCGAATCGCACGGCCGGCGCTTCGGCGACCTGCTGCTGCACTTCTTCAACCACCAGACGCATCACCGCGGCCAAGCCACCACCCTGCTCAGCCAGGCGGGCGCCGATGTCGGCGTAACCGACATGCTGGCGGTGATTCCGCAGGTGGAGATGGACTGACTGGTGCAACCGCAGGCCCGCGACGATCGGTGAACAATGCGGTGCACCTCTCATCACTCGCGTCGCCGCGGCTCAGCCGGCCCGTCATTGCCCTCGTAGGAGCGGCTTCAGCCGCGATGGACTTTACCTGGAGTGCCTATCGCGGCTGATCCCAAGAAGGGGACAAGAGCTGCTCCTACAGGCAGGCGAGGCTTCCGTTGTTACTGCAGGCTCAAGATTCTCGGAGGCGCGCGACGCCTCAATCCGGCACGCGCTGCGCCTGCAACTGCGCCACGATCTCGCGCAGCTCCGCCACCTCGGCCTCCAGCACCTGCACCCGACCTTCCAACTCATCTTGGCCCGCGGCAGTCGGCCGCGTCTTGAACGTGGCCGCGAGCGCCTCCGCATCCACCGGCCCGGCGAGCAAGTGCATGTAGCGGTCCTCGCGCTGCCCACTGGCGCGTGGCAACTGCACCGCCAACTGGCGCTGGGCCAACCGTTCCAACTGATGACGGACGTCATCCGCATCGGCAAAGCGCGCCATGCGCTCGGCGCGTGTCAGCAGCTCATTGACCGTCTGCGGGCCACGCAACAGCAGCAGGCCGAGCAAGGCCACCTGCTGCTGGGTCAGATCCAATGCCGCGGCCATCCGATGCTCGTAGCGTTCGGCGCGCGAAGAGAACTGCTGCCGCACCAGGCCGCGCCCCTCCAGTTGTCGCAGCGCATGCTGCACATCGCCGGGACTCAACGACATCACCGGCTCGCGCGAGGTCTTCTGATTGGCCGCCACCACCGTCGCATTGACCGTGAGCGGATAAGCATCCGGCGTGGTCGCCTCCTTCTCGATCAGGCAGCCGAGGGCGCGGGCTTCGGTGGTGGAGAGAGTAGGAACAGTGGCGGTGTCGGTCATCGTGTGAACTGCTTGCTGGTTAGCGGCCAAGCATACTGCCTGAGAGTTCCGGCTCCACAAGCTGAGCAATTAGCCCTTGGCTCACCTTGAAGAGCGGCGCACTTCAAGAAAGTCGGTGCTGTCGCATGGTTAGATCGAACTGCTAATGCCGTGTTCGGCCGGAGTGAGCAGGTCGGCTCCCCATTCAAATAGCGCACCTAAGGGGGCTAGCTTGGCACGTCAGGGAACGCACTCTGAATATGCTTGGTGAGACCCTCCAAGTCGTCATAAGCAATAGGACCAAACTCTGGCTCATAAGTGGCTAAATATTGACTCGGGGAGAGGCCCAACTTTGACGCCTCTTCTTCTACCTCCCACAATCTGCTTGGGCCTATTGTCCAATTTGTTCCAGGCAAGCCATCCCGCTTGCGCTCATACAACATCCAGCGAACCGCCCCACAATAACCGTCCACTGCAGCCTTAATCCTTTTTATAACTGTCTTGCATTCATTTTCAAATATAAATGAAATATAAGGTGGATACTTGCTTCGATCCATCTTTTCAAAATGATCACCAACCCAAACCCTAGGCTGTCGCTGTTGATATTTCCTCCACTCCAAAGGATTTATTTCATATAGAAAATTCAACAACGCACCCTCCGGTGCTTCAATTTTTTTCATCCACTATAATTCTTTTAATTTATCTGAAATTTAAAAGATCACCTGGTTCAAAAGAATTGATTTTACACTTTTGCTTTCTTCAAAGGCAGAAGCTGCTGCTTTATACATGTCCATCTTACTAGAGCGTGTTATGAACTTTGAAGGATAGTGGCGGCGTTGCTGAGCATGAGGACGGTGAAGACGACGAAGTGCAGGCCAGCCAAGGTTTCCGGCAATCGCTCGTAGTCGCATGCCAGTCGACGGAATCGATTGACCCAATAAAAGGTGCGTTCAACTACCCAGCGCCGAGTAAGCAGCACGAACTCTTTTTTGGCCTCGAGAAGCTTCACCACGTGCAGTTCGATTCCTTCGTCCTGAGCTGCTTGCGCAGGCTCCTGCCCGGTGTACCCCTGATCCACGAACGCCAGCTTCACCGTTTCGCCCGTGACATGTTGCACTTCCTGAGCCCGTGATCGCACCTGCGCCCGTTCCTGTTCATTGGCGGGGGTGATCTGCACCGCAAGCAGGTGCCCGAGCGTATCCACAGCCATGTGGACCTTGCTGCCCTTCTTGCGCTTGTAGCTGTCGTAGCCGGCACGCGCGACACTCTCGAAGGTGGATTGCAAGGTGCGGCCGTCCAAGATGACAGCACTGGGCTGTCCCTGTTTGCCCTGAGCCACACATAGAATTGAGCGCAGATCACTGACCATGGCTTCAAAGCAACCAGCTTGCAGCCAGCGTTGCGTCTGCTGGTAGACCGCTTCCCACGGGGGGAAATCATTGGGCAACAGCCGCCAGGGCGCTCCAGCGCGCGCCATCCAGCGCAGCGCATTGAACATCGCTCGCAATTCGTACTTGCGCTGCGAAGCCTGATCGGTCATCAGGCTCAGGTACGGCGCTGCAAACGCCCACTCTTCGTCAGAAATGTCGGTCGGATACGGGCGTTTGCTCTGCATCAAACTACGATAGCTGCAGCGGCTCAAAGTTCATAACACGCTCATCCGTCTTTAGATTTTATCTAAAGCGTCGCCTGCGATTAAGCTTACATGCATCTTTTGCGCACCCAGACACTCGCCTGCCGAACTGCTTTTCGCCTAAGCCAGCGGCTACATATTTTCAATTATATTTATTTAGATTTCTATACCCTCTCTGTCTGCAAATTCCCGAAGCTTCATAGATACGCCTATGATTTCATCCTTATTGAACCCACAATAAGTAGGAAGTGAATCCTCTGGTACATTTTGTATTAAAGCGATTCCACACGCTATGAAGTACCTAAGCTCCTTTTCGGTAACCTTAACATTAATTCCACCAAGATCTTCGATGTTACTCTTCATTTGTTTGGCACCTGAGATTTTAAATAATTTTCCCAACCAACTCCGCCCACATCAGGCCTAAATGCGGTAGCTTCGCCTCTACGCCCGCGTATTACGATAGTCTTTGTTGAATAATCAAGATAATAAGTTGTCCCGTCAACTGCCTGGCGACGCTCAATCGCGGGGTCGGCGACTATATTTTCAATAAAATCTTGGAACTGCTTTTTATTAGTAATCCCAATATCGATAAACTCGCCTTTTTCAACTACATGTTTTTGATATGCATGCCCATTTGCGACTTCTTCGGCTATCAGCTGAGGTTTGAGGCGACTACCGCTCACTGCATCGGCTTCACCATTGGATCGAACAACGGGTGGTGCGCCTGCTTCACTATCCGTGTCCCAAGTCGAAATCGATGGCTCGCGCTTGACTTCATTAGCATAAAATTGATTCTTTCTCAAACTCGTCGAATCTAGGATGTCAGTCGCCGCGCCTGGCACACGTATCCCTTTTATCACGGCCCCTTCCATAGCTATCCCCGCCGCAGTGGCGACGAGAAGACGAGCGCGTTCCTCAGTAGTCATGGTCAACGACCCACTGATTCCATACTGCATGTACAGTCCAGGCAACGGCGCCTGTGAATAGTTCTTCAATGCGTCGCCTGCGTTTAGCAGTCCGCTCCAGGTACCTTTTGCCAAATCCGCAGTCACATCCATGCCAGGACGTGCAAAGAAAGCTGCTAGATCAAAAGCACTACTACCGGCTTTACGAGCTAGATAGCCCAGTTCCTGAGCAGGCGCATATCCAGAAAATATGGCCTGATCTTCCGTGATTCCGGTTCCCGTCCAGTAGGTGTTTTGCCTATTTAATTGCTCTGCCTTATATTCTTCGCGGGTCCAGCCGGCCCCCGCCATGTAGTCCTGACTCACTTCCTGAGCCACCGCTCCTTGATAAGCGATCCATTCCTTTTCTCTTGCGACATCGATCGCGTCAATTTCTCTAGTAATCCCGTCTTTACATGCTTGGACGTCCCCACCGGCCTTATCGCACGCGCTGCGCAGTGTATCTGCCGCATTAATTTCTTCACGCGACAGCCAATTATTCTCAACCGCATTCTTGGCAACCGTGCTTCCCACCGCCGCATCGTTCAAGCTGCCGCCCGTCATTCCGCCGACCAATGCACCGACCGCTTGCGACAACGCCAGGATCGTCTGCTTGTCCTGCTCGGACAGATCGCTCGGCTTGACGTCAGCGCCATAGAGCGTCTTGGTCAGGTATTGCGCCGCAGCTTCACCACCCGCTCCAGTGAGTGCGCCGCCTGCGGCGGAACTTCCGTTCGCCTCGGCCAACACCGCACCCAGCAGCGCGTGCGATAACAACTGCAACGCCTTGTTTGGATCACTGCCGTGGTTGGCATCAAACGTCTGCCCGATCAGTTGTGCCGCATACGGCGCCAGGGCGTTGCTCGCCACCTGCGTGCCGCTCTGGCTCGACACCCCGCCCACCAGGGCGGTGGTCACTGCCTGCAAGGCGCGGCTGTACTCGCCACCGGTGCCCCATTGCTTCTCTTTTGCGTAAGCGTCGCTGTAAGCCGCGCTTTGGCTAAGTAGCACGTTCTGCTGCGCCGTCGGGTCCAGCTTCGCGAACGCCTCTTGCTCATCGCCGTTGAGGCCTTTCAGGTACGCCGCGCGCGCATCGTCAGCCTTGCTCGCCGCATTGGCCGCGATGTCGCCCGCCACCTGGCGGCTGGTCTCCAGCACCGTTCCGGCCGCCGCGCCCATGGCTTGCTGCTCGGCCAGCACCTTGCGCACGTCCGGCAGCGTCGCCAACGCCTCGTTCGCCTTGCTGGCATCAGTGTTGATGCCCGTCTCCGCTGCCGTGGTGCGCTTGCCGCCGATCGTGATGTTGCCCTCGGTCAGCGTGGCACGCGTGGTCGTGCTGTCCTTGCCGCTCTCGGACATCGGCAGGCTACCGCCCAACCCACCACTGTTGACCTGACCATAGTTGCCGTTGGCGATGTTGCTGCCGATGTTCTTGGCTTGGTCGCCCGCGCTCACTGCCACTGGATTGCCGTTGGCATCGGTGGCCGGCTTAGCGCTGCTGCCGAACCCTCCACTCAGGCTACCCGAGCTGGCCGAGTAGCCCATCTGGTTCTGCAGATCGCTGAAGGTCAGCGACGTGGCAGTCAGTTCGCTGTTGTCCGCGTTGGTGCTGGCGATGGCGCCGCCGATCAGGTTCACGTTGCCCGCATCGACGTGGTAGCCGCCCTTGCCCGCGAACAGGCCCGACTGTTCGGTCACCCCAGAGGAGGTGCCGTTGGCCTTGGCCGTGCTGGCATAGCCGCTGGCGTCCCAGGCGGTGCCGAAGGACACCTGGATGCGGCCGCCATAGCCGCTCTCCTTGGACTGGATGTTCGACGTGTCCTGCAGCGACTCGATGGTCAGGTCGCCGCCGGTCTGTACGTCGATGCGATCGGCCTTGGCCACGGCACCGCGCAGCGTGGTGTCGCCCTTCGAAGTGAGGGAGATGTTCTGCGCGGCCAGCTCCGTGTTCTTCCAAGTGGCGCTGTCGGCGTTGGAGGAATGGCTGCCGACGCTGGCCTGCGCATAGGCATAGACGCCGGTCTGCGCGCCGACCGAGGCGCCCACGCCCACTTCCAGGCCGGCGTTGCTGCCCTTGCTCTGTTCCGAGCCCGAGGACTTGCCTGCTTCCAGCACCAGATCGCGTGCCGCGTCCAGGCTCAGGGTGTCGCCGGCCTTCAGGTTGCCCTGCACCACGTGCAGGTCGCCGCTGGTGCTGGTCAGGCTGACGTTGCCGCCGCCGCTGATCGTCGAACCTTGCGCGGTCTGGCTGCCTGCCTTGTACTTCTCCGTGCTGGTGGCATAGCCCACGCCGGCTTCCACGCTGACCAGCGCGCCGCTGCCGGAGCCGCCGGCCATGCTGCTGATGGCGCTAGCGGTCTGGTAGCCGTTAGCCAGCGCCGCCATGCCCTGCATCGCCGACAGTCTGCCGTCGGAGTTGCGTGCCGCATCGACGTTGTTGATCAGGTCGATCAGCGGCGATTTCACCCGCGCGAACGCGCCAATCTTGAGCGTGTCGTCCTGCGAGGAGGCCGCATGGCTGTCGTTGGCCGTGAGCAACTGGATCGTGGCCGCAGTGATGTCCACGTCCTTGGCCGCGACCACGTTGCTGGCGCTCTGCGTGTAGGTGCCGCCCGCGCTCAGGTTGACGTTGCCGCCCAGGCTGCCAACGCTGCTGGCCACCTGCGTCACCGTGGCGTTGTCGTCGCGGTGCTTCTCGGTGTGATAACCGGAGAAGCGCTCGGTATCGGAGATGACCACCGTGCCGATCGCCTTGTTGTCCGAGACGTTGGCGTTGCCGGCGGTGTCCTGCCCGCTCTGGATGGTCAGGTCGCCGGCGGCGTGCATGTTCACATCGCCCTTTGCCGCGATGTTGCTCGCGGTCAGGGTGATGTCGCCCTTGGTCGTGCTCAGGCTGGCGTTGCCGCCCACCGACAGTTGCGTGCCGGTGATGGTATCGGTCTGGCCGTTGCCGTTGCCCTTCAGGTTGTAGTTGCCGAACGGCAGGCTCGCCGCATTGTTGAAGCTCCAGCCCTTGCCGCGGCTGTCGTTGCCGCTGGACTGGGTGGTATGCGCCACGCCCAGGTCGATGTTCTGGCTCGCCAGCAACAGCGCATTGCCCTCGGCAGACAGTTGCGTGCCCTGGCTGGTGATCGAGCCGTCGCTGGCGAGCAGGGTCAGGTTGCCGCCGGCGCTGACCTGGCTCACCCGCGCGGTGCTGATGCTGTCGTTCTGACCGGCAGTGGAGCGGTGCGACCCGGCCTGGATCACCACCGGCGTCAGCGCCGCCGCGGTGCCGGCCATGTCGCCTTCAGCCCGACGACTGAGCTTGCCCATGGTCGAGCCGCTGTCAGGCATATTGCTGGTCGCCGAATCGCGTGCGCTGCGATACGCCGCGGCCGGGTCGTAGGTCACGCCGATGGAGAAGCCGCTGGACTTGCTCGACTGGTTGGACTGCTTGTCCACCGTGTCCTGACCGGCGAGCAGCGCGATGTCCTTCGCCGCCAGGGTCAGGTCCTTGCCCGCTGCAACGTCGGATGCACCGATGGTCAGCTGATCGCCGGCACTGATCAGCAGATTGCCGTGCTTGGCACCGACTGCCGAGGCCACCTCAGTGGTGCTCTCGGTGCTGCTGTCGTTGCTGCTGCGCGACTTGCCATAGCCGAGGCTGGCCACGCCGCCGGAGAAGCTGGCGCTGAAGCCGGACTTCTTCTGGGCGCTGCTGTGCGCCTCGCTGCTATGGTCCTGCGCCGCGACGATGGCCACATCGTTGCCGGCCACCAGGCGCGCGTCCTGCTGCGCCAGCACGGTCGAGCCGACCACGGCGATGTCGTTGCCTGCCTTGATCTGCACGCTGCCGGCGTCGAGCGAAGTGCCAACGGCCAAGCTGTCGTGCCACTCATCGTGCGTGGTCGTGGTCTTGCTGGACAGGAAGCCCTTTTTCTTCTTCTGCATGTCCTGCACGGCGTCGTGCTGCTCTTGTGCGGCGAGCAGGTTGACGTCGTGGCCGGCGCTGAGCACCAGGTTGCCGCCGGCGGTAAGCGTCTGCTGGTCGATGTCCTGGGTCGTGGTGGTCGTGACGACCTTGGTCTTGCCTGGCTGGTCTGGTCGGCGACGGTGCGGCTTTCGTCTAGCACCTCTAAAGCACTGTGCTACCTAAAACCGAGAAGACATCAATAACAGCGATAAAGCGCGCGCGCATTTAAAATGGATTTTTGATCGCTTCAGGACCTAAAGCGATCAAAAATGAGGAGAAGTACGCCAATCTACTGATGTTTTAATCAGCCACACCCGGATCCGTGGCCTTTACAGACACCGCCCTAATTTTCGACAGTTACATCAAATACACCATCACCATTTTTTATTTCATAAGCATGCCTAAATGATCCATCCGGATAATATACGAGATAGCGACCCGTAGCCATTTCAACATCCATAATGTAGTCCCCAATTACGACTTCTGTTTTTAGAGCACTAGAAATGCGAGAGGCGAACTCCCCAAGTGACTCACCGTACAAATCAACACAGGAGACGCCGTTAATTAAAGTTTTGTAACCGATGCTAGAATATATAATCTCAAGCCCAACTGAAATTTCCTGCTCCTCCAGGGAAAGAGAAAAAAAAGAATCATAATCGACCGTGGATTTTACGCTTCCGCCCATGCAGTCCAATACCACGGAGGCCACTTCCGTAAGATTAAATATTTCTCTTAGGGAAATTTCAAAAAGGGAAATACTCATTTCTTACTCCCAAATAATTCAACAAGCTTTTCTTCAGAAAATTCATCAACCCCCTTGTTCCCAGCTTTCAAAAGGGCCTCCAAACGCTTGAGTGCACTGTTTTGCAAGCCGCCGCTTTTTAGCATCTCTTTGTAAATTCCAAACTCTGCTTGCGATAATTGAATTAATCCGGGGCCGCTCTTAGGAAATACCGTTGAACTTCCCGGATGTGTTCCGTATACGCGCCCAGATGATGTTAAGACATCGCCATTTTCAAGCAACTTCGCTTTGCCTGCACTAATCTCATCAATGTCCATCTGAAGATTCACATCTCCTTTGGCAACAGTCTTAGGGACCGTACGATTTCCGCCGCCGAATCTAGTGTCCTCCGTTATCGTGTTAACACTGTGGGCATCTGAGACTTTAACCTGATTCGAGGGAATAAATTTTACGTCGGACTTTAAGGCCTGCGTGAGCAGTTCTTCACTCCCATAGATCTCTCCCGCAGGCCCCTGGATAACATTTTCACCATCGTTACTTACTAGCCGACGATATCCCTCTGGCAACCCACCTGTCTCATTTGCAGATGCTCCTCCCGACTTCAACCGGCTATAGCCAGGAGGCATCTCAGGGAAGCCCGCCAAGCCAGATGTATCGATTTCATTGCCTCTAGGCACATCAACCACACTGCTCGGGTTAGGTGCCTCTGGCTTCAACAACGGCACTTCAGTGAGTACATCCCCCGCGGTGCCAGTCGTTGCTGTCTCCTTCACCACCAACGGCAGCACCGAATCAGAAGCGCCCTTGGTTGAACTCAACGCTTCTTTGATGATGGTGACAGCCTTGCCGGCGACGATTCCCCCCAACTCACCGACCTTGGACAGCACCACGGCACCAGCGACCGCACTGAGAGCGCCCTTCGCATCGCCCGTCGCCAGCTTGTGTGTTACATCCGCGACGAACCCAACATCGCCAGTGAAGGTCGTCCCGATGGCCCATGCGTCTCGGTTCAAGACGCCATGGACATAGTCATCGGTCCAGCCAGCATCCGTGCGGTTCAGCGCCTGCAGCAAGTGGCGCTGGTCGTCCTGACTCGTTGCGGTGCGCAGCACTGCGCCGTACACCTGATCAAGCGCTGGTGTGCCGCGCAAGGCATCGGCGAACATCGAGTGATCGTTGTACTGAGCCCAGTCGGCAGAGAAATCCGTGTAGTCGGGTTTACTCTGCTTGAGCGCGTCCAGGAAGCTGAGCGCGTTTCCATCCTGGGCGACTAACCCGCCCATGCCGAGGATGTCGTTCCAACGGCTGTCCGTTTGACGCATGGCCTGAACGATCAGGCGCTGCCGTGCGGCTTCCACCTGCTCCGGCGTGCATGCTTGGCCGCACTCCGTAGCTGCGAAGTTGGCCGCGTTCGCATTGATCTTCTTCAGCTCGTCCGGATGCAGCTGCCGGTTGAAGTTCTCGCCATCCACAGCAACGCCGGCACCAGTCTCGCCACCGGCGACTCCGCCGACCAACGCGCTGACCAGGTTCTGCACAAGTTTCGATTCACCTTCGGTAAGAGGGCGCGCAAGTTCTGCGGCGCCAGCACCTAGCGCGCCTTGCATCGCGTTTCCGCCACCAAGGCTCGCAGCGACCGCACCCGCCACGGCGTGCATCAGCGTCTTGCCGGTTCCGCCGTCCTTCCAGAGATCGTTTTGCTCCTGATACGCCGCCATGGTGGCTTTGGCAGTGTCCAGGTTCTGCTGGATTAGGGCACGCTGCTCCGGAGTCAGATCGTCACGCTTCAATTGCCTTTCAGCGCCATCCGCAACGAGTGCGGCGTCCTTGTATTTGCTGGTCAGCGCATCTCCAATGGCTCCAACCGTGCGGAAGCCAACCTCCCCCGCGACCCTGGCCATCTCCATTTGATCTTTGACTTTACGTTCGTCGAAGATCTGCTTCAGACCCGACTGCTGCAGCTCAGTCGCGTTACGATCCAGGTTTGCGACCGCCGAGTCGTCTCCGTTGCGAACTTCGATCGTCCCTGCGGAGACGCTGCTCTTGGTGACGCTGGTAGTGTTGCCGTTCTGACCTCCAGCCAGACTCAGGGCGGCTCCAAGCGCTGCCTTCGTCGCACTGGACGCCATGTCCGAGCTAACACCGACGCTGCTGGCTTGGTACTCCGCCTTGTTCTGCACGTCCTGGACCGTCAGGCTATTGGTGGTCAGGCGGTTCTTCTCGGCATCGGCCGTGCTGGCGATGGCGCCGCCGATCAGGTGCGTGTCGCCGCCAACGGTAACGTCAAACCCACCGTTACCAGCCTGGATGCCGCTCTGCTCCTTGACGCTGGTGTAGCTGCTGTCGATCTTCTGCTGACTGTAATAGCCGCTGGCGTTGCCCCCGGTGCTATAGCCATAGACCAATTGCACACCGGCCTGCTGCTGCTTGCTCTTGTAGTCGTTGGTGTCCTGCTCGCTCTGAATCAGCAGGTCGCCACCGACCTTGGCCAGTACCTTGTCGCCGATCGCCTGTGCGCCTTTGATCGTTGTGTCGTTGCCACTGGCCAGGATCAGCGTGTCCTTGGCCGTGACCACACTTTCGGTATGCAGTTCGCTATTGCCCTTGGCACTGCCCTTGCCGGCGTATGCAGTCAGGTAGACGCCAGTGGTGGTGCCAACGCTCACACCGATCTCGCCGCCGGCGTTCTTGTTGCTCGACTTTTCGGTGTTGGTTTCCTGCTGGCTCAGCAGGTTGAGATTGTTGGCCGCGGCCAGCGCGACGTTCTGGCCGTCGATCTTGCTCCCGATCACGTTCAAGTCCCCACCGGTGGCGGCGATGGTGACGTTGCCGTCGCTCAGGATGCGGCTGCCGCCGGTGGTTTCCTCATGGGTCACGGTCTTGCTGGACGCGCTGCTGGCACCGATGCCGATGCGCAGACTGATACCGCCCATCTGTGCGCCTTGCGCGTCAGCGGCTTGGTAGGCATCGACGCTGTCCTTGACTGCGTAACCGGCCTTTGCCGCATACAGCGCCTGCAGCCGGCTGTCCTCGACTTCGCTGCCGCGCTTGGTGGCGCCATATGCCGCTTCGGCCGCCTGTACCACCGCGCCGGTCAGGCCCAGGGTAATCCCGGCACTCTGCTGCTTGGACGTCTGCACCGTGTCCACGCGGTTCTCGACCGCGGCGATGGTCACCTCCTTACCGACGATGGCGGTGCCGGTCTTGCTCAGCACGTCACTGCCGGTGATGCCCACGGCATTGCCGGCGGTGAGCGTGACCGACCCGTCGGTGCTGCCCACCAGGCTGCCGCTCTGGCTCACCTCGGTGGTGTCGAGCGTATTGGTTTGCTTGCTCGCGCCCAATGTGACGCTGAAGCCGCCGCCGCTGTACAGGCCGGTCTTCTTGACTTTCTTGTCGTGTTCCTCGCTATGCGTGTTCTGCGCCGTCTCCAGCGTCAGGTCGTTGCCCGCGGCCACCACCACGTTGCCGGTGCCGGCGACCTGCGCGCCTTGCGAGAGTAGGTCGTGGCCGGCGGCGATTTGCACGGTATCGCCGCTGAGGGTCGTCGCCACTGCGGTGCTGTCATGCCACTCGTCGTGCGTGGTCGTGGTCTTGCTGGACAGGAAGCCCTTTTTCTTCTTCTGCATGTCCTGCACGGCATCGTGCTGCTCTTGTGCGGCGAGCAGGTTGACGTCGTTGCCGGCGGACACGGCCAGCGCACCGGTCTCGGTGAACGCCTTGGCCGCGGTCAGGTTCACGTCGTGGCCGGACTGCAGGGCGATATCGCCGCCGGCGGTGAACTCGCTGCCGTGGACGGTCTCGTCGCGGGTGCTGGTGGTCTGCCTGAAGCGATTGCGCGTTTCTACGGTGTTGCTAGTATCGACCGTGGTCAGCGTGGTGCTATTGATGTCGTGGCCCGCAGCCACGACCAAGCCCTTGCCAGCGTCGAGCTTGGCGGCGGTCAGGTTGACGTCGTGGCCGGCGCTGAGCACCAGGTTACCGCCAGCGGTGAGCGCCTGCTGTTCCAGGTCCTGGGTAGTGGTGGCGGTGACGAGCTTGGTCTTGCCCTGTCGGGTCTCGTCGGTAACGGTATGGCTGTCGCCTAGCACCGAAGTCACGTCGAGGTTGTGGCCTGCTGCGGCGATCAGATCGCCGCCGGTCTTCACCTGCGCCTGGCGGATGGTGAGATCGTTGCCGGCGGCCAATTGCAGATTGCCACCGACAATGAGGCTGGACGTGTCACCGCCGCGCATCAGGCCGGACTCATCACGCAGTGCCGTGGGTTGCAGCAGCAGGTTGCTGCCTGCCTGCAACGCGGCATTGTTGCCGACCTGCAGGGTCGTGCCAGTGAGGCTGAGGTCACGACCGGCCTGCAGCAGCAGGTTGTTGCCGGCAGTGATGCCCGAACGCAGGTCGCCGCCAGCGAGGGCGTCGCGGGTGGTGCTGGTCAGGTCGCGACCGGCACTGAGCAGCACGTCGCGGCCGGCGATCTGGCCGCCGAGGTTGAGCAGGTCCTGATTGGCCTGCAACGCCACGGTGCCACTGGACACAATGCGGCCCTGGTTGAGCAGGTTGCCGACGTTGGCGCTGACGTTGGCGCCGCTGATGGTGCCGGTGTTGCTCAGGCCGGCCGTGGCGTTGAGCGAGACGTCGCCGTTGTCGCTGGCCAGCAGCGCGCCATCGCTGCGCAGGGTCAGCGCGGTCTTGGACGACAGGTAGACCACGGGCACCAGCACCTTCTGGCCCTGGTACTCCTGTTCGACCATCCACACGATGTCGTGGGTCAGCGCGGCGACCTGCGCGGCGGTCAGCGCCACGCCCACGCTCAGGTGCAGCGTGCCGGCCTCGGCCACGCCGCCATCGAGCAGGGCGCGGTACTGGGCCACGCCGTCGGCGTAGTTGCCAAGGTAGCGGCGGCCGGTGAGCTGGGTGATCTGGTCCAGCACCAGGCGCTGTTCGTAGAAACCATCGCCCAGGCGGGTCTGGGTCCACTGCGGATCAACGCCGAGCTTGTCCAGCAGGTAATCGCTGCTGATGAAGTTGTTGTAGTCGACGAAGCGCGGATCGGTCTCGATCAGGTAGCGGCGACCGGGGTTGCTGTTGTTGGCCTTGACCCCGCCCAGGCCGTTGGCGGCGCGGCCCAGCGCGTTGGGATTGGCGCCGTTGCTGCCGACCAGGCGGTACAGCCCGCCCATCGGCAGCACGATGTTGCCCAGCGGCGCGCCGACGCCACCGACCACCTGCGGGACCTGGCCGGTGCCTGGGTCGATCTGCTGGTACTGGCCAGGCACCGTTCCGCCGGTCAGTACCGCCTGCGCGCCGTTGGCCTGAACCTGGCTGCGGCTGCCATTGCCGGCGCCGCCGAGCTGGGCCTGCACGCCGTTGGCCTGGACATTGGAGGCATTGACGGCGCTGCTGCCGTTCAGTGCGGTCTGGACCCCATGCGCATGGACGTCGACCGCAGTCGCGTCGGTGGTGCCGACGAGGCTGCCGCGACCGTCATCGACACGGATCTGGCCGAATCCGGCGGCGGCAATGCGGTTGCCGACACTGGCGCCGCCCGTGGCGGCAGCGGTCTGCGCCTGCACGGCGATACCGCCAGCACCGTCGGCGCTCTTGGTGCCGTACCGGTTCAGGCCTCCGCCCTGGGTGGCGTTGAAGGAAGCGCCGCCGATGCTGCGGCCATCGCTGCCGACCGCGCCGTTGCTGATGGTGGCGCCGCTGATCGCCACGCCCTGCCCGCCGGTCATGTTGGCGGCGAGGGCGATGTAGCCACTATCCGATGTCCCGGAGTTGACTTCGTTTTCCTCGACACTGTAGGTACATCCCGTTCCTCGAATTCCTCGAGCACAGTCGCCATCATCCAAGACTGCGACGCGCTCGATATCGGTGTACTTGGTCTTCTGACTCAACGCGAGCGCGTTGTTCTGCACTACCTCCCGCCCATTGATGAGAGCGTCACTCAATCCATTGGTGCCAAAGCGATTAACCAACAGCTGACCGGCGGCTGCAATCGTGGACGCGTTGTTGTTCACGCTCCCAGAGATCGCGATGTTTCCCCCGGCAGCGATGCGCCCTTCCGCGCTGGCGGAAATGAGTTGGTCACGACTGATGACATCGTAGTATCGGGTCGTACCAAGGCTGACCCTGTCGCCGACGTTCGGGCCATTCTGTTCGGGCATCGGCTGGCCGACGTACAGCACTTCAGAAGGCGTCGTGGCGTTGATTGCCTCGCGCTCGGAGTCCGACAACGGCGTGGTTCTGGCATTGACCACGCGCCGCCGGTTATTGATCTGATTGGCTGCGATCAGGATGCTGCCATCGGCCTCGATGCTGCCGGACACGTTGTCCAGCGTGCCGGTGCGTGCGATGAGCGTGCCGCTGCTGTCGCGCGCGGCGCCGATGGCGATGTTGCCGAGGCTGAAGATCTTCGCGTCGCGGTTGACCAACTGGTCGCGCACCAGCAGGGTCATGCCGCTGGTGGCGCCGATCAGCGCGCTGCCGTAGGCGGCGTTGTCGGTGGCGCCGCCCAGATCGGCGCCGTTGATCAGGGTGCCGGTGTCCACCAGCACGTTGCCGCCGACCAGGCTGCCGGTGTTGCTCACCGACCCAGCAGTGACCTGCAGGTTGCCGCTGGCGGAAATGTCGCCGGCGTTGCCGACGCTGCCGCCGGTGTTCAACTGCACGTTGCCCGAGCGCATGCTGGCGCCGGCAAGGTTGCTGATGTTGCTGGCGTTGATGCCGAGGCTGCGCCCGGCCTGCAGCGCCGAGGCATTGACGAAGTTGCCGCCCACTGCCAGGCGGAAATCGCCGTTGCTGGTGATGTCGGCACCGGCGCGATGGGTGTAGTCGCTGCGGATGGTCAGGTCGAGCAGGTTCTGGCCGAGGATGCTGCCGCCGCCGTCGAAGCCGACAGTGTCGATGACCACGTCGCCCGCACCGCCGGCGCTGCTGCCGGCGCCGATCTGGCCGCCGCTGTTGCTCAGGTTCTGCAGGGCCAGGCGCACCGCCTGTTCGGCCTTGATCTTGCCGTTGCGGTTGTCGAGCGTGGCGCCGTTGCGTTGCAGCAGCATGCTGGCGCCGGCGTAGACGCTGCCGCCCTGGTTGTCGAGCGCGTTGGTGTTGGCGATCAGATCGCCGCCGGCCACCAGTTGCCCGCTGCCGTTGGCGATGCTGGCCGCGTCGAGCACCACACTGCCGCGCCCGCCCAGGCTGCCGCCGACATTGCGCAGGTCCCCACCGGTGGTGAGCCGGGTCAGGCCGCCGCCGTTGTTGACGATGCTGCCCTGGCTGTTGTCGATGCGGCCGCCGGACAGGGTCATGGCGTTGCCGCTGTCGAGCTGGCCGCCGCTGTTGAGCAGCGCACCATTGACGGCGACGGTGAGATCGCGCGCGGCGCCGATGCGGCCGCTCTGGTGGTTGTCGAGCTGGCCACGCGCGGTCAGTGCCAGGTCGCGGCCGGCCTGCAGGGTGCCGGCGCTGTTACTGACGTTCTCTGCGCCCAGGGTCAGATCGGTGCTGGCACCGATCACGCCGGAGTCGTTGTTCAACGTATGCGCCAGATCCACGCGCAGGTCGCCACCGGCACCGCCACTGCTCAGCGCCTGTATGGTGCCGCCGCGGTTTTCGAGGCTGTCGGCGCGCAGTACCAGGCTGCCGCCGGTGGCCTGCACTACGCCCAGGCGGTTGTCGAGCGCACCGCTGCCCAGTTGCAGGTTCAAGCCGCGCCCGGACACGCTGCCGCCGATGTTGCCCAGGCCGGCCGCGGTGACACTGGCATCGCCGGCCGCGGCGATGGCGCCGCCCTGGTTGTCGAGCGTGTTGCCGGCGCTGAGCTGCAGCTGGCCCTGGGTGAGGATGCGACCGCCGGCATTGCCGAGGGCACCAGCGCTGCTCACCGTGAGGGTGCCACTACCGGCGTGTTCGATGCGCCCTTGCGCGTTGTTGATCGACGCCGCGCCCAGTTGCAGGTCGCTGCCGTTGCTGACCAGGCGGCCGCTGCCGTTGTCGAACGCGCCGGTGACGGCGATGCGGGTGATGCCGGTGCCACTCTGCACCAGGCTGCCGCTGCCGTTGCGCAGCGTGCTCGCGCCCAGGTCCAGGCCCGCCGCCTGCAGCGTGCCGCCGGCGCCGTTGAGCGCGCTGTTGTCCAGCGCGCCACCGGCACGCACGGTGAGCTGGCCGCCGGCGAGCAGGTCGGCGCCGCGATGGTCCACGTCGCCGCTCGCGGTCAGCGCGGCGTTGCCGCCGACACGGGTGGTGCTGCCGGCCAGCGCGAGTTGCGTGGCGTCTGCGGTGAGATTACCGGCGGCGATCAGGCGGCCGCTGGCGCTGAGCGTGCCGTCGGCATGCAGGGTCAGCGCGCCGCTGTTGCCGAGGCTGCCGTCGCTGCGCACGCCAGACGCGGCCACGCCGCCGATGGCGACATCGCCGCCGCTCAGGCGCAGGTTGCCGCTGGACAGGGTCTGCCCGGCGTTGTCGATGCGCTGGCCCTGCAGCGCGATGTCGGCGCCGTTGACGGTGCCGTGCTGGAGCACGCCGGCGTCGCTGCCGAGCACGACCTGGTTGGCGCTGAGCGTGCCGGCCACGGTCAGGTCGCCGTGTGATTGCAGTTGCAGGGTGGTCGCGGCACTGAGCGCGCCGCTCTGGTTCAGTGCACCGCCGGCCTGCGCGCTGAACGCACCGGCAGACGCCAGGGTGCCGCCCAGAGTCAGATCGCCCTGGCTGACCAAGGCGACATCTCCGCTCTCGCTGCCGAGCTGGCCGCTGCTGGCGACGCTGGCGGCCTGCACGCGCAGGGCGTTGCCGCCGATCAGGTCGCCGCGGTTGTCGACCGCACCGTTGGCGGTGAGCGCCAGGCGCTGCACGCCGTAGCTGCGCCCGGTCTGCTGCAGCGAGCCCACGTCCAGTTGCAGGCGCTGGCGCGCACGCAGCGCGCCGGCGTTGCTGAGCAGGCCGCTGACGGTGAACGTGCCATTGCCCAGGGCGGCGAGCATGCCGCTGGCGCTGTTGGTAGCGCTGGCGGCGGTGAGGCTCAGATCGGTGCCGGCGACGACCTGGGCGGCGTTGTTGAGTGCGCCGGTGGCGCGCAGGTCGAGCGTCGAAGCGGACTGCACCAAGCCACCGAGGGCGAGGTCGCCCGTGCTGGTCATCGCCAGGGTGGTGCCAGCATCGGCGGTGCCCTGGCTGTCGATGGCCGCGCCGCTCAGACGCAGTGCGCCGGTGCTGTGCAGCACGCTCTGGCTGCCACTGCGCAGGGTGCCGCCGGCTTGCAGCGTGGCGTCCTGGCCGGCGCTGAGGCTGCCGTTCACTTGCAGGTCGCGCTGCGCCTGCGCCTGCAGTCCCTGCGTGGTGGCGAGCTGGCCGCCCAGGGTCAGGTCGCGGCCGGCGCGCAGGTCCAGCGCCTGCGCGCTGAGCGTGCCGGCCTGCAGCAGATCGCCCTGCGCTTGGGCGCTGAGCTGGGTGGCTGCGGCGACGGTGCCGCCCAACTGCAGGTCGCCCTGGCTGGTCAGCACCACCTGGCCGCTCTGGCTGCCGAGTTGGCCGGTGCTGGCGATGCGCGCGGCGTCGAGTTGCAGGTCGCGCTTGGCGATCAGGTCGCCCTGGCTGTCGACGGCGCCAGTGGCGTGCAGGGTCAGCGCGTCGCCGGCGTAGGCCTGGCCGCTGTGCTGCAGGTTGCCGACCTGCAAGGTCATGGCCTGGCCGGACTGCAGGGTGCCGGCATTGGCGAGGGTGCCGGCCGTGGTCAGGGCCAGCGCGCCGCGCGCGCCGAGGCTGGCGCCGGCGGCGTTGACGATGCTGGCAGCGGTGACGGTGAGATCGCGCCCGGCCAGCACCTGCGCGGCATTGGTCAGCTGGGTGCCGGCGGCGAGCGCGACATCGCGCCCCGCCTGGGCCACGCCGGCCAAGGCCAACGTGCCGTCGCTGCGCAGGCCCAGATCGGTGGCGGCGTCGAGCGTGCCGCGGCTGTCGATGCTGCCGCCTTGCAGGGTGATCGCGCCGGCCGTGCTCTGCAGCACGGCGGCGTTGCCGGTGGCCACGCTGGCACCTTGCAACTGCAGGTCGCCGACGGTCAGGGCCTGGCCATCGACGCTCAGGGCGCGCTGCGCCTGCAGCGTCGTCGTGGAGCCGCTTTGCAACGCACCGGCAATGCCGACGTCGCGCCCGGTCAGGGCGACGGCCCCGGCCTTGGCGACGCCATCCAGCCGCAGATCGCCTAGCGCGGTGGCGCTCAACGCCTGTGCAGCGACGATGCTGCCGCCCAACTGCAGGTCGCCCTGGCTGGTCAGCGCCACCTGGCCGCTCTGGCTGCCGAGTTGGCCGGTGCTGGCGATGCGCGCGGCGTCGAGTTGCAGGTCGCGCTTGGCGATCAGGTCGCCCTGGCTGTCGACGGCGCCGGTGGCGTGCAGGGTCAGCGCGTCGCCGGCGTAGGCCTGGCCGCTGTGCTGCAGGTTGCCGACCTGCAGGGTCATGGTCTGGCCGGACTGCAGGGTGCCGGCATTGGCGAGGGTGCCGGCCGTGGTCAGGGCCAGCGCGCCGCGCGCGCCGAGGCTGGCGCCGGTGGCGTTGGCGATGCCGGCAGCGGTGACGGTGAGATCGCGCCCGGCCAGCACCTGCGCGGCATTGCTCAGCTGGGTGCCGGCGGTGAGCACGACATCGCGCCCGGCCTGGGCCACGCCGGCGACGGCCAGCGTGCCGTCGCTGCGCAGGCCCAGATCGGTGGCGGCGTCGAGCGTGCCGCGGCTGTCGATGCTGCCGCCCTGCAGGGTGATCGCGCCGGCCGTGCTCTGCAGCACGGCGGCGTTGCCGGTGGCCACGCT
Organism: Xanthomonas sp. 3307; assembly: GCF_014199735.1. Classification (NCBI taxonomy): domain Bacteria; kingdom Pseudomonadati; phylum Pseudomonadota; class Gammaproteobacteria; order Lysobacterales; family Lysobacteraceae; genus Xanthomonas; species Xanthomonas sp. 3307. Next base: position 74,075 of record NZ_JACHOG010000006.1, read on the forward strand.
GGCGCCCTGCAACTGCAGGCCGCCCGCGGTCAGGGCTTGGCCATCGACGCTCAGGGCGCGCTGCGCCTGCAGCGTCGCGTTGGTCGCGCTCTGCAACCCACCGGCGAGGCCGACATCGCGCCCGCTCAGGGCGATCGCGCGCGCCTTTGCCACGCCGTCCAGGCGCAGGTCGCCCTGCGCGGTGGCGCTGAGCGCCTGCGCGGCGATCACGCTGCCGCCCAGTTGCAGGTCGCCCTGGCTGGTGAGCGTGACCTGGCCGTTCTGGCTGCCGAGTTGGCCGCTGTTGCTGAGGCTGCCCACGTCCACCAACAGATCGCCGCTGGCGATCACGTTGCCGCGGTTGTCCACCGCGCCGCTGCTGCGCAGGGTCAATGCCTGGCCGGTGGAGAGTGTGCCGCTGTGCTGCAGGCTGCCGGCCTGCAGTTGCAGCGATTGTTCGCCGCGCAGCAGGCCGGCGTTGTCGAGCAGTCCATCGACGTGCAGGTCCAGTCCGCGACCGGCGGCCAGCGTGCCGGCGGCGCGGTTGACCGCACTCGCCGCCTGCAGCTGCAGATCGCGCCCGGCCACAACCCGGGCGCTGTTGTCGAACGCACCCGCAGCCGTCAGCAGCACGTCGCCACCGCCCTGGGCGATGCCGGCCAGGTGCAGCACGTCCTGGCTATGCAGGGTCAGGTCGGTGCCGGCGTCGAGCGCACCTTGGCTGTCGATGCTGCCGCCATCCACAGCGATGTCCGCCACGCTCTGCAACACCGCGGCGCTGCCAGTGCCGACGCTGGCACCCCGCAGGTGCACGCTGCCGCCAGCCAGTGCCTGCCCGTCCAGTTGCAGCGCGCGTTGCGCCTGCGCCTGCAGGGTGCTGGCGCTCTGCGTGGTGCCGACGAGATTCAGGTCGCGCCCGGCATCCAACTGCACGGACTGCGCCTTGCTGGTGCCGCCGTGCAGCAGATCGCCCGCCGCCTGCAGGTGCAGCGCGGTACCGGCGACCTGGGTGCCGGCGAGTTGCAGATCGCCGGCGCTGGTCACGCTCAGTTGGCCGTCCTGACTGCCGAGCTGGCCGCTGCTGGCGACGCTGCCGGCGGTGATCGCCACATCGTGCTTGCCGATCAGATCGCCGGTGTTGCCGAGTGCGGTCGCCGCCTGCACGGTCAACGTGTCGCCGGCGTAGGTACGGCCACTCTGTTGCAGGCTGCCAACGCGCAAGCTCGCGGTCTGGCCGGCCTGCACCAGGCCGGCATTGTCGAAGTTGCCTTGCACGGTGGCGTCGAGTGTCGTCTGTGCGAGCAACTGGCCTTGCGCCTGGTTGCTGGCACTGGCGGCGGTGAGCTGCAGTGCGCGGCCGGCGAACACCTTGGACTGGTTGTCGAGGTTGCCGTCGGCCAGCACCGCAACGTCGCGCCCGGCCTGGGCGATGCCGGCCAGGTGGATGTCGCCCGTACTGTGCAGCCGCAGATCGGTGCCCGCGTCCAGCGCGCCCTGGCTATCCAGCGCCGCCGTCTCCACCTGCAGGGCGGTTGCGCTCTGCAGAATTGCGCCGGTGCCGAGTGCAACGCTGGCGGCATTGACGCCGATCGCGCCGTTCGCGCTGGCCTGGCCGTCCACGCGCAGCGCGCGTTGCGCCTGCAGTTGCAGGGTGTCGGTGCTCTGCACGGTGCCGGCCACGCCCAGGTCGCCCGCGGCAGCGAGCTGCACGCCGGCCGCACGTAGGCTGCCGCGCTGCTGCAGATCGCCCAGCGCCTGCGCGTTCAAGGCACCGGCGGCCGCGACCACGCCATCGAGTTGCACGTCGCCGCGGCTGTTCAGCACGACCTGGCCGTGCTGGCTGCCGAGCTGGCCGCTGCTGGCGAGACTGCCGGCGTCGATCTGCACATCGCTACCGCCGACCAGATCGCCCTGGTTGGCGACGGCGCCATCGACGGTCAGGGTCAGCGTGGTGCCGGCATTGGCCGAGCCGGTCTGCGCGAGGCTGCCGGCGCGTAGGCTGAGCCCGCCACCGGCGTACAGGTGGCCGTCGTTGGACAGCGCGCTGGCGCTGCTCAGGCTGGCGTCGCCCAGGGCCGACAGACTGGCGCCGGCAGCGTTGCTGAGACTGCCGGCGCTGGCGCTGAGTGCGCCGCCAGCCACGACCTGGGCCTGGTTCTGCAGCACCCCGGCACCGGTCAGGGTGAGGTCGCTACGCGACTGCGCGGTGCCGGCCAGCGACAGGTCGCCGGCGCTGCGCAGCGCCAGGGTCGTGCCGGCATCCAGCACGCCGGCCTGGGCGATGCTGGCGCCGTCCAGTGCCAGTGCGCCGCCGGTCTGCACCTGTCCGCTCTGCAGCAACGCGCCCTGCGCGTGCAGCGTGGCGTTGCCGCCGGCGGCCAAGGTGGCGCTGCTGCGCAACTGGCCGTCGGCGCTCAACTGCAGGTCGCCATCGGTGCGGATCACGCCGTCCAGCGCGGCGTCGCCGGTGGTCTGCAGCTGCGCGCTGCCCGCGCGCAAGGTGCCCGATTGCAGCAAGATGCCGCCGGCCTGCGCGGTCAGCGCGCCTTTCGCCGCCACCTGCCCGGCCAGGGCCAGGTCGCCGCGGCTGCGCAAGGCGACGTCGCCACCCTGGCTGCCGAGTTCGCCGCTGCTGAGCAGTTGCGCCGCGTCCACGCTCAGCGCCGCGCCGGCAACCAGGCTGCCGCTGTTGCTCAGCGCCGCAGTCGTGGCGAGCGTCGCGTTGCGGCCGGCGTAGCTGCCGCCGCTGTTGCCGACGCTGGCCGCGTCGATGCGCAGATCGCGTCCGGCATACAGCGTGCCGGCGTTGTCGAGCGTGCCTGGCGTTGCCAACGCAATGTCGCCGCCGGCCGAGACCACCGCACCGGCCGCATTGCCGATCGCCGCCGCGCCCAGGTCCAGGCGCCCGCCGGCGCTGAGCTGACCGAGCGTGTCCAGGCGTCCGCCGGCCTGCACGCTGGCGTCCTGCCAGGATTGCGCCAACCCGGACAGGCGCATCTCGGCATCGCTGCGCAAGTTGAGGCCCGCACCGGCGTCGAGCGCGCCGGCGGCATCGATCCGCGCCGCCTGCACCGCGAGGCGACCGGCGCTCTGCACGGTACCGCCGCGCTGCAGCCAGGCCGCTCCGGCCTGCAGTTGCGCCGCGCCGCCAGCATAGGCGCTGCCGCTGCTGCGCAACTCGCCACTGGCGCTCAGCGACAGATCGCCGCCGCTGTAGAGGCTGCCGCCGGCGTCCAGTTCCGAACCGAACAGGGTGATGGCACCGGCGCTGCTGCGCCCACTGTGCGCCAGCGCGCCACTGGCGGCCGCATCGAGCAGGCCATGGGCGATGGTGTCGCCACTCATCGTCAGTTGCGCGGCGCGCAGGCGCACGCCGGCCTGCTGCGAGCCGAGCACGCCCTGCTGGCTCAGCGCACCCGCCGCGTGCAGCTCGACATCGTCGCGTGCCACCGCAGTGCCGGTGAGGCTGAGCTGCCCGGCGCTGTCGATCTGCAGGCTGCCGCTCTGCGCGGACAGGGTGCCGCGGCTGACCACGCCCACACCGGCCTCGGTGGCGATCAGGCGGATGCGGTCGGCATACATGCCGCCCAGGTACGCCACATCGATGCCGATCGCCGGCGGTGCGCCGTCGCTGCCCGGCAGCACCTCCAGCAACATGCCGTCGTAGCCGATGCGCTGCGCACCGGCGCTGGCCAGCAGGTCCTTGGCCCACACCGAACCATTCACGCTCAACTGCCGCGACAGCAGGTCCAGGCGATCGACGTTGTAGGCGTCCAGGCCGTTGCTGCCGACGCTCAGCGCGCCGCCGGTGATGGAGAAGCCGTTCAGGGCGCCATCGGCGCCGAGCAGCGGGACGCCGGTGGCCAGGGTGACGCGCGAGGTGTTGAGGAAGCCGCAGCCGTCGCAGACGATGCCGTTGGGATTGGCGATCACCAACTGCGCCTTGGCCCCGGCGATTTCGGTATAGCCCTGCAGGCGGCTGGTCGTGGAGGTGACTTCGTTGAGGATCAGCGTGGCCGCGCCGCTGTTCTTCAGGTTGTCGTTGCCGGCGATGTAGCCGCCGAGCTCGGTCTTGGAGATCTGCGCGCTGTTGTTGAGGATCAGGCCGTTGCTGCCGACGTCGAAGCGCGAATAGCGATTGTGCGAGACGCCACGCGCGTTGGGAGCGACGATGTCCACCACCGGCACGCCGTTGGCCGCGGCCTGCTGCCCGGGCTGGCGCCCGTCCGGATTGGCGACCGGCGCGACTTGCGCGTACAGCGGCAGCGAGGTCCAGGTGACGGTGCAGCACAGCAGGGCGGCGAGGCCGCGCTTGAGCGGCTCGAGCAGGCGGTGGCGGCGGTCGGTACGGTCCATGTGCATCGTCGTCTCTCTCGTGCCGCCCAAGGCGGCAAATCCATTGCGTTGCCTGCCGCCAATGGCGGCAGTGATGTCAGAACTGGTAGATCAGGCGCACGCCATAGGCCGGCTGCGCGCTGTGCAAGTCGCGCGGCGCGTGCAGGTCCCAGCCGGCGAAGCCATCCCAGCTGAGCCCGCCGCGCGCACCGCGCACGCCGACGAAGCCGCCGACCAGGCTGCGCCCGGCCTGCGCCGACGCGCTCGGCCCGGCGATGCGGCCGGCATCCACGCCCAGGTATGGGGTGATGCCCAGGCGTTGCACCGGCAGGTTGAGGGTGTTGCGCCAGTACGCGCCGCGTTCGGCGCCCAGGGTGCGTTCGCCGTCGAAGCCGCGCACGCTGTAGCGCCCGCCCAGGGTGATGAATTCCGACCCCAGCAGCAGCTGCGGTGAGGTCTGCGCATGCAGACTGCTGTCCCAGCTCAGCGCCACCGGGCCCAGCGCGAACGGCAGGCCGGCGCTGACGTCGAGCGTGGTGACGCCGTAGCGGTAGCCGGGGAAGCCCACCGCCGGGTCGTAGCCGGTCCACTGCCCGTCGAACCACGGGGTGCCGCGGCGGTGACCCAGGCGCGTGTCCAGCTGCAGCTTGCCCAGGTAGTGGCGATGACTGAGGTAGAACTCGGCGCTGGTGGTGTGGCGGCGCTGGATGCCGATCTCCACCCCGTCCAGGTAGCTGTGGGCTGCGCGCTTGGCCACCACCATGCCGAGCGTGGTCTTGCTGGTGCCGGTGCGGTGGATCACCCGCTGCAGATCCAACTGCGCGCTGTTCGAGCTGCCGCTGGACTGGAAGCTCTGGCGGAAGCCGTCCACCTGCTGGTGGTAGCGGTAGGACGACAGCGACAGCGAGGCCGTCCACCAGCCCCACGGCACGCTATAGGACAGGCTGTTGCCGCGCGTGCCGCGGGCGGCGCCGTCGTCGACGAGGTCGTGGTTGTAGCCGATCGAGAGCAGGTCGTTGATGCCCAGCGGCGCATCCAGGGCAAAGTCGATGCCACCCTGGTAGCGGCCGGTCGCCTGCACGCCCGAGTCGTCGGCGTTGAGCACCGCGCGCCAGCGCTTGCTGCGCTGCACGGTGATCAGCAGGTCCGACTCGCCCGGCTGCTCGCCCGGGGCGATGTCGATCTTGGCGTCCTGCGAGGGCACCCGCTTGAACTGCTCCACGCCCTGCTCGATCGCGCGCAGGTCGAGCACGTCGCCCGGGCGCAGCGGCAGCGCACCGCGCCAGAACACGCGGCCGTCCGCCGACTGCACGCGCACCTGGCGCAGGCGCCCGGGCAACAGTTCGAAGCGCAGTTCACCGCTGGACAGGTCCTGCGCCGGCACGCCGAGGCGGGTGGTGACGAAGCCGCGCGCGACCAGTTGGTCCAGCGCGCGGCGTCGGATCAGGTCGATGCCGGCCGTGCCGATGCAGCGGCCCTCGTAGCGGCGCAGCGACTGCCACAGCCAGGAAAAACGTGCCGCGTCGGGGCCGCCGCCACCGAGGCGGATGCGCCGGATCGGAAAGCACAGCGCTTCGGTCGGCAAGGCGGTGCTGCGCATGTCCGCCGGCGCTTCGGCCTCGCGCGGACCCACGAACGGCGCCTGCCGGTCCTGTTCCTGCTGCCGCTGCACCTGCTCGGCCTGGCGCAACTGTTCCTGGCGGTCGAGCGTGGTGGGTTCCTGCGCGTGCGCCGACCGCGCAGCCGCCAGCGCGCACACGGCCAGTACGACGAGAGAAGCTCCTTTTCTCCAACTATCCACTGCAACGTCCCCTGTGACGCTTCCGGCGGTTGCCTGCATATGCAGGCGCGATCGCGCTGCAGCGCGCGAGGCGCCGCATCTTGCGGTTTTCCGTACGGAGAAGTGTGGTGCAAATCACAGCGAAGCGGCATCCGGACGCTCCTGACGTGCTGTCAGGAAATTCCCTGCAAAACAAACATTTACGTGAGTTTCGTCACCTTCTGAAAAGACGTTCGTCACATCTGGCCGCGATCCGCAGCCGCTGCCACACTCACGGCCCACCACCTCGCGGGCGTCGCATGCTGCCGCTCACCCTCCTGCTGGCCCTGGCCTCGCCTGCCGCCCTCGGTACCGCACCGGCCCACACCGCCGCGGCGCCAACGCCGACGGAATGCCCCGCTGCGCCGGGCGCCGTGAGCGATGCCGACGTCTGCGATCCACGCCGCGGCATGCTGCAACTGGCCTATCGCGCCGGTCGCGTCGTGCTGCAGGTGCCGGGACACGCGCCGACCGTGCTGGAGACCATCCCGCGCGCCTACGCACCGGAACGGATCGGCACCGAGCGCGCCATCCGCCTGTGGCCGACCCGGTTGCAGCCGTATCTGGCGCGCGACCGCCTGCTGTACCTGTCCGTGCGCCGGTCTTCGCCCGGGGACGGACACGGCTACTGCGGCGCCGGTGCGGAGATGGCGCTGACCGTGGTCGGCCTGCACGGCACGCCCACGATCCTGGCACGCGTGCCGGTGTCCAGTTGCCTGGACAACATCGATCTGGACGCGCCCGACCTCGATGACCTGACGCCCTACACCGTGCGCGATGGCCGCCTGCGCATCCGCTTCAGCACCTATGCCGGCCACGACAGCGACGCCCCCGTCGAGGCGGTGCTCGCCCCGGATCTGCGCGCACTGACGTTCGTGCCCTGAGCATGGCGGCCCGCCTGCGTTGCGCCGCACCTGTCATCGCAACCGGCTAAAATCCGCGGTTCATTTGCCTAGGTTCCTGCGCCCGATGACTCCGATCGCCCGCACCGCACTGGCCTGCGCCGTGCTCGCCCTGTCCGCCTGCAAGCCGCAGACGCAGGTCGCCGACCCGGCCGCCAAGCCGGCCGCCACTGCATCCGCTGACGCGTCTGCCGCCGCGCCGGGCGCCGCCGACGACAACCTCAACGCGGTGCTGTGGATGCAGCGCTCGGCCGAGTACCAGGCCCTGACCGAGCAGACCTATCGCGCCGCCGCCGACCGCCTGGATGCAGCGCTGAAGGAACCGAACTGGGACGCGCTGGTACCGGAGGAGCGCGGCAACGCCGCCGCCGGGCTGAAGCCGGCGGTGGTGATGGACGTGGACGAAACCGTGCTGGACAACTCGCCGTACCAGGCGCGGCTGATCCGCAACGGCAAGGAGTACGACGAGGTCAGCTGGGACCAGTGGGTGGCCGAGAAGAAGGCCAAGCCGATTCCGGGCGTGGTCAATTTCGCCAAGGCCGCCGACGCCAAGGGCATCACCGTGCTGTACGTGACCAACCGCGCCGTGCACCTGACCGACGCGACCCTCGCCAACCTGCGCAGCGCCGGTCTGCCGGTGGCCGACAACAGCGTACTGCTGGGCCTGGGCACGGTGGTCAAGGATTGCGAGCAGAACGGCTCGGAGAAGAACTGCCGGCGCAAGCTGGTCGGCCAGCAGTACCGCGTGCTGATGCAGTTCGGCGACCAGCTCGGCGATTTCGCCCAGGTGGTGTCCAATACTCCGGAAGGCCGCGCGCAGTTGCTGCAGCAGTACCACGACTGGTTCGGCGAGCGCTGGTGGATGCTGCCCAACCCCAGCTACGGTTCCTGGGAGCCGGCGCTGTTCAACAACGACTTCACCCAGTCGCGGGCGGCGCGCCACCAGGCCAAGGTGCAGGCGCTGGAGCTGGCGCAGTGAGCCGTGCGCCGCTGCCGCTGGCGCCGCACGAGCGCCTGATCTTCGCCCTCGACGTGCCCGGGCGCAGCGAGGCGCTGGAGTGGATCGAGCGGCTCGGCGATGCGGTGGCGTTCTACAAGATCGGCATGGAACTGCTGGCCTCGGGCGAGTACTTCGACGTGCTGGACACGCTGGCCGGACGCGGCAAGCGCGTGTTCGTGGACCTGAAGTTCTTCGACATCCCGGCCACCGTGGGCGGGGTGATCCGACGACTGTCGCAGTGGCCGGTGGACTACTGCACCATCCACGGCTGGCACCCGCCGATGATGCAGGCCGCGGCCGAGGCCAACGGCAGCGACATGCGCCTGCTGGCGGTGACCGTGCTGACCTCGATGGGCCGCGCCGACCTGGCGTCGATGGGCATCGACCGCGCGCCGGAAGACGTGGTGGTGGAACGCGCGCTGGCCGCGCAGGCCGCGGGCATCGACGGCGTGATCGCCTCCGGCCAGGAAGCGGCGCCGATCCGCCGCGCCACCGGCGCCGGTTTCTCCATCGTCTGCCCGGGCATCCGCCCCGGCGGCCCGGTCGGCGACGACCAGCAGCGCACGGTGGGCGTGGCCCAGGCCTTTGCCGACGGCGCCGATGCGATCGTGGTCGGCCGGCCGATTCGCCAGGCCAGCGACCCGCGCGCCGCGGCGGAGGCCATCCAGCGGGAGATTGCGTCGACGCTGGCCAGCAACACCGATTTCAAATCAATAACTTAGCTGACGAATCCTAAAGTATTGCTTTAGCTTCGGCATGCCGGTAGCATGCCCAGCGTCCGGCTCTGCCGGAGATGTGCCATACCGTTCTCCGGCTTCGGTCGGATTTGAAGAGGCCCGCGCCTGGTGCGCGTGGCCTCTTTTTTTGTGCCCGTGTGGCGTGGGCGGTGCTTACGCAGCCTTGGCCGCGCAGTAGCGGTCGATGAAGGCCTGGTGCGGCGGCATCGCGTCGGCGCAATGGCCGATGGTCTGCTCGACGCTGGCCATGAAACGCTCCAGGTCGGCCTGCGGCACCTGGTCCACCAGCGGATGATAGGCGCGCGGCAGGATGCCCTGCCCGACCATCACCTGCACCCAGCTGATCTCGGCAAACATCTCATCGCCGTTGCGGTAGAAACGGCCGCTGTCGCGGAACAGGTCCAGCGTCTCCTGCAGCTCCGGGGTGATCGGCATGCTGCGGCAGTGCCGCCAGAACGCGCTGTCGTCGCGCTCGGTGGCGTGGTAGTGCAGCAGCAGGAAGTCGCGGATGCGGTCAAACTCGAAGGCGATGCGCTCGTTGTAGCGCCGCACCAGCACCGGGCTGATGCCTTCGCGCGGGAACAGTTCCAGCAGCTTGGAGATGCCGGACTGGATCAGGTGGATGCTGGTCGATTCCAGTGGTTCCATGAAGCCGCTGGCCAGGCCCAGCGCGATCACGTTGCGGTTCCACACCTGCTTGCGGCGGCCGGTGACGAAGCGCAGCGGTCGCGGATCGGCCAGGGCCGGGCCGTCGAGGTTGGCCAGCAGCGTGGCCGCTGCCTCGTCGTCGCTGATGTGCGAACTGCAGTAGACGTAGCCGTTGCCGGTGCGGTGCTGCAGCGGGATGCGCCACTGCCAGCCGGCCGCGCGCGCGGTGGCGCGGGTGTAGGGCGTGGGCGGGCCGACCTTGGCGCAGGGCACCGCCAGCGCGCGGTCGCAGGGCAGCCAATGGCTGAAATCGTGGTAGCCGGTGTGCAGCGCCTGCTCGATCAGCAGGCCGCGGAAGCCGGAGCAATCGATGAACAGGTCGCCGGCGATCGCCTCACCCGAGGCCAGGCGCACCGCGCTCACGTCGCCCGATTCCGGATGCAGCAGCACCTCCTCGACGATGCCCTCGCGCCGGGTCACCCCGCGCTGCTCGGCGTAGCGGCGCAGGAAACGCGCATACAGCGCCGCATCGAAATGGTAGGCGTAGGCGATGTTGGCCAACGGCGAATTCGGCGGCACGTCGGTGGCCGAGGTCATGAACCGGTCGCGCTTGGCGGCGACGGTGTTGAGCGTGTAGGCGCCCAGCGGCCTGGCCTTGCCGGCAAGCGCCTGCTTGAACCAGTACTGCTGGAACGGCAGCAGCCCGAGCGGATGCCCGATCTCGGTGCCGAAGCCATGCACGTAGGAGGTACCCGGGCGCTGCCAGTCGGCGAATTCGATGCCGAGCTTGAAGCTGCCCTGGGTGTGGCGCACGAACTCGGCCTCGTTGATGCCGAGCAGGTTGTTGAAGGCCTTGATGTGCGGCACGGTGGCCTCGCCGACGCCGACGATGCCGATCTGCTCGGATTCGATCAAGGTGATGCGGTAGTCCGGACCCAGCACACGCGCCAGCGCGGCAGCGGCCATCCAGCCGGCGGTACCGCCGCCGACGATGACCAGGTTGCGAAGAGGGGCGGCGATCATGCGTGCGTGGTCCTGTACCGAGGAAAGGGGCGACCGCAAACGCGGACGGGGCCACCTGGCCCCGTCCGTTGAAACCCCACGCGCGCCGGTCGGGCACGCGCGTGGGTCATGCCGTGGATCAGAACTTGGCGCCGATCTCGAAGGTCACGGTGCGCGGCACGTAGTTGATGTCGCCGGTGGTGTTCAAGCCGACATAGCTCGTATCCAGGCGTCCGCCGGTACCGAAGTAATTGCCGGTGCCGTCGGGACCGCCGTAGATGTAGCTCGAGTAGTTCTTGAAGTTGAACGCGTTGAGCAGGTTCACGCGCGCCGTCAACTTGAAGTCGTTGTACACGGTGAAGTCCTTCGTCGCCTGGAAGTCGACCGTACGGTAGCCCCAGATCTTGCCGCCGACCAGGAACTTGCCGCTGCCAGGAGGCACGAAGCCGATCTGCTGGCAGGTCGCCCCATCGGGATCGGTCTTGCCGTAGCACGCAATGGTGTTGACCGGCTCGGGCGTGGCCAGTACCAGCTTGGCGCCGAAGGTCAGGCCCCACGGACCGTCGATCGAGCCGGAGGCGACGAAGCGATGCGCCGACACCGCATCGGACTTCACGAACGGATAGTCGTGGATGGTCGCCTTGTCGAACGAGTACGGCTCGTCGATGTTGCGGTTCTGACGCGCGCTGGTGTGGGTGTAGGACAGGGTCAGGCCCCAGCCCGATTCCTTGGTGTACGGCTTGTCGGCCGACAGCAGCACCTGGCTGCTGCGCTGCTCGAGGCCATTCATGCCCAGGATCGTGTTCTGGTACCCCGGCACCGGCTGACCCCACGGCGCGTTGCCGTCCTGGAAGTACGCGCCATTCGGGTAGCGGTTGATCAGCGACATGGCGAAACCGTCATAGCTGAGGATGCGCTGGAAGGTCACGTCGGTCTGCCAGTCGCCAACCTGATTGGTGATGCCGATGCTGTACTGATCGCTGTACGGTGTCTTCAGGTGGTTATTGAACATGAACAGCTCAGCGCTGCCGCTGACGCCGGGGATGGTGTTCAACTGATCCACGCCATTGAGGTAGCGCGGATCCCACGCGGTGCAGACGCGGTCGCTGCGGTAGCACTGGCCGGTGGCCGGGTTCTGGAAGTACACCGCGACCGGCGACAGCGCAGCCTTGCTGGTTTCCAGCGCCAGCTGCTCGAACAGATTGCGATCGTAGGAGCGGCCAGCACCACCGTGCAGCACCGAGCGCTCGTCGCCGAAGAAGTCGTAGGAGAAGCCGAGGCGCGGCGCCCAGCCATCCTTGAAGTTCTTACGGTTGCGACCGGTGCTGATGTAGTCGGCGGCGTTGATGCCGCTGGGCAACAGGCGGTTGGCCCAGGGCTGGCCCGGGTTGGCCGGATCATTGGAGTACAGCGCGTTGACGAAGGCCTGCGATGTGACGAAGTCGGTATAGGCCGGGCTGTCCTCGTAGTCCCAGCGCACGCCGACGTTGATCATCAGCTTGTCGGTCGCCGCCCAGTCGTCCTGAATGTAGATGCCGTATTGCTTGGAGGGCGACTCCACCGTGGCCTTCTGGCCCGGCGTGTTGTACGGCGCGACGTAGTCCACGCGGTACGGTGTCGCCGCCACGCCGTTGTTGTTGACCGCATAGCTGAACTGCGGGTTGAGCGCTGCCGCGTCCTGCGAGGTCAGCTTGATGTCCTTGTAGCTGACGCCCATCTTGATGGTGTGCTCGCCGTGCCACTGGAAGCTGGTGAAGGTCAGGTCGTTCTGCAGGAACCAGCCCTTCTGACTCTTGCGCTGCACGTTCAGGCCGCCGGCGGAGCCGGTTTCCAGGAAGGTGTACTCATCCACGTCCGTAGTGGAGCCAAGGCGCGGAGCCAGGTACTTGTAGACGATACCGTTGCCGATGCTCTTCGGATTCGGATTGTTTTCCGAGTCCTCGGTGCCGACGATCAACTCGTTGAACCAGTTGTCGGCGCTGTGCTGCCAACGGATGTTGGCGCGCTTGTCCTTGTTGATCTTGTCGGTGCCGTGATCCGGCGCACTGGTGCCGCCGACATTGCCGGTCTGGGTCTCGTCGCGGTACTGGCCGCTCAGTTCGATGCGGTCGCGATCGGTCGGCTCGAAATCGATCTTGCCGAAGTACAGATCCTCGCTGAACGGCATGTTGGCTGCACCGAACTGATTGGAGATGTTCGACGGCAGCAGGCCGATGTAAGGCTGCGCGTTGGCGTCGGCCTGCACGCTCTTGGGCACCACGTTCTCCTTGCCTTCGTAGGCAACGAAGAAGTGCATGCGGTCCTGGATGATCGGGCCGCCCAGGGCGAAGCCGTATTCCTTGGTCTGCGAATCGATCTTGCCGTTCTTTTCCTCGTCAGGACGCTTGTCGCGCAGATCCTGGTCGGTGTAACGGTAGAAGGCCTCGCCGTGGAACTCGTTGGTGCCCGACTTGGTGGCTGCAGTAATAGCCGCGCCGCTGATCTGGCCGTACTCCGCCTTGTAGTTGGAGGTGATGACCTTGTACTCGCCGATCGCCAGCTGCGGGAACGGGTTGCCCTGGGTGTCGCTCTGGCCGGCGATGCCGCCGCCCTTGACGTAGCTCTTCTGGCCAACGCCGTCGATGTACAGGTTGCCGGCGCTGGCGTTGGACGCACCGCCGCGCAGCTTGGTGTTTCCGTTGCCATCGACCTGGAACACCATGCCCGGCACGGTGTCGGCGAACTCCAGGAAGTTGCGGGTGGCCTGCGGCAGCTGCTGGATCTGGTGCAGCGACACCACGTTGCCCACTTCCGAGGTCTTGACGTCCTTCAGCAGCGGCGCGCTGACGGTGACGGTATCCAGCGTGGTCGCGTTGCCGCCGGCGGCGGTGGTACCGGCGTCGAGATCGACGGTGGACGAGGACGCCACCTGCAGGGTCACCGTCTTGGTGACGCCATTGGCCTCGACCTTGTAGGTGCCCGGCTGCAGGCCGACCACGGTATAGCTGCCATTGGCGGCGACCGGCGCGCGGCGCACCGAGCCGGTGGCGATGTTGGTGACGGTGACTTCGGTGCCGGCCTGGGCGGCGGCGACCTGACCGCGCAGGGTCGCGTTGCTGGACTGGGCCATCGCCGGCATCGTGGCGAACAGGCAGGTGGCCAGCGCGCAGCACAGCAGGCTGCGTGCGGGCAGGTTGGAAGCGGAACGCGGTTTCTTCATGACAGAAGCCCTCCCAGGGCGGTAAACGGGATCATTGTTGTGTTCTTCTAGGTGCAGCAAAAAAACGACATCGGTGCGGCATGCGTCGGTGTCAGTCCATGGTGGTCCCTCGCTGAGCACTGGAGGCACGAACGATGAGTTGCGGGGCGATCGCGCTGGCCGACGCTGCCGATGCCGCCGGAGCGGCATGCGGTTCCAGCGCGGCGAGCAGCAGTTGCATGGCGCGGGCGCCGAAGCCGGCGATGTCCACGCGCATGGTCGTCAGGGCCGGATGCACGTAACGTGCCATCGGCACGTCGTCGAAGCCGGCCAGGGCGATGTCCTCGGGCACGCGCAGCCCGGCATGGGTGAAGGCGAACAGGCAACCCAGCGCCATCATGTCGTTGGCGGCGAACACCACGTCCGGCCGCTGGCCCTGCAGCAGGGCTTCGCCGGCGCGGTAGCCGGAGGCCTCGTCGAAGGCGCCGGGCAGCACCAGGGGCGCCTCCTGCGGGCAGCGCTCGCGCAGTTCGTCGCGGTAGCCGCGCAGGCGCTCGCGCGCGTCGAAGTTGTCGTCCGGCCCGGCGATGAAGGCGATACGGCGATGACCCACGTCCAGCAGATGGCGGGTCATGGCGCGCGCGCCACCGTAGTTGTCGACGTTGAGCACCTGCGCCTCGCCAAGGCGCTCGGCGCAGTTCATCAGCACCGCCGGCAGCGTGCCGGGCAGCAGGTCGGCCGGGTCCTCGGCATCGTTGGCCAGGTACGGCGACATGATCAGCAGCCCGTCGACGCGCCCGGGCATGCGCCGCACCGCCAGCCGCTGCTGCTCGGGTTCGCCGTGGTAGCTGGACACCAGCAGGTGCAGGCCGCGCTCTCGCGCCACCGTGTCGATGCCGCGGATCAGCTCGGAGAAGAACTCGCCGTGCAGGTCCGGCAGCACCACGCCGATGGTGTGGGTACGGCGGCTGCTCAGGCTGCGCGCGGCATGGTGCGGCACGTAGTGCAGGGTGCGCGCGGCTTCCAGCACCCGCGCGCGCACGGTTTCGGCCACGTGCTGATGGCCGTTCATCGTGCGCGACACGGTGGCGACCGACACGTTGGCCAGGCGCGCCACGTCCTTGATGGTGATGTTGGCGCGCGGATCCGGCGCCGGAACGGGGGGCGGGCTCACCAGCGTGCCTCCAGGGTCCGGTCGGACCTGCGCGTGGCGACGCGCAGGTGGGCAGACAGGCGCGGAGCGACGGACACGGTATGGGTGCCTCGCAGCGCACGGGACGAACGCGCCGCCGGCCATTGCGCACGCGGCGGCAAGCGGCGGTCCTGCGCCTGCGCTGGGGCCGTCATCGCAAGTCCGCACCGGACTGCAGACAACACCCAGCCGCAGCGGCGCGCGCCACCGTGACCGAGCACTCGGATGATCTCTGACGAATATCGCACTGGGTCCCCCGGCCAGCACCGCCTCAATCGAGGTGGGCGGACGTTAGCAGCAACTGCAAGCGGTTACATGATGCGTTGCAACATGTGCAATCCCCTGGCACATCGGGCGATACGCCGACATGTCTGTCCCGGCGGTCCCAGGCCGGGTCATGAAATGTCCTGCCGCGACAGCCCCGCCCCCTGGATGCCTGCCGGGTCGCCTCCGCACTGCCGTACCGTCCGGCTTGCCGGAATCGCCCGCGCCCAGCAAGATGCGGGACGTTTTGGGGAACGAGCCCGTACCGTATGTCGTCCTGCCCGACCCGGGTCATCTCCTCGCGCGCGCTGTGCATCCTGCTGCTGGCGATGCTCGCCCTGGCCATGGGCGGATGCAAGCGCACGCCCGCCGAACTGCCCGGCGCCAGCGCCGAGCCTGCCGCGGCGGTGCGCACGCTGGCGCACGCGCTGCAGCGCAACGACCTGCTCGGTTACGCCCAGGCCGCGGTGCCGCCGGCCCAGTACCAGCGCCTGCAGCAGGCCTGGAGCGAGGACCGCAGCCGCTGGCCGCTGACCGAACTGCCGCTGGCCGAACGCCTGCCCGAGGTGCTCGACACGCTCGCCGCGCCGGACGCCGAGCGCCAGCTGCAACGCGCCTTCGACGCGCAGTTCGGCGGCCAGGCGGCAAGCCTGAAGCAGGCGGCGCACTCGCTGGGCCTGTTCGGCGTGCAGTTCCTGCGCAACCAGGGCCACTACACGCCCGAGCAGCGCGGCCACTACGTGCAGTTGGTGCAGGCGCTGAGCGCGTGGGCAGCGCGCGCGCCGCTGTCCGAGCGCAAGCGCGCCCAGGCGGCGATCGCCCGGCTGTGCGCCGCCGCGCGCCGCACCGGCGTGCGCAGCGATGCCGACCTGCGCCAGCTGGGCATGGACGAGAGCCTGCGCCGGCTGGGGCCGTTCCTGGCCGACCTCAAGGCGGTACTGGCCGACTACGGCCTGGACCTGGACGCCAGCGCCGGTGCGCTACGCACCGGCCTGGTGAACCAGCAGGGCGACCAGGCCGTGGTGCGCATCCAGTACCCGCTGGACGGCGAACAGATCGACACCACCGCGGTGCTGGTGCGCCGCGACGGGCACTGGTACCTGCGCGACACCCTCAGCGAGGCGGATGCAGTGCTGGCGGCCAGCGCCGGCACCGCCGACACGGCCACGGCACCCGCCGCCGACCCCGCCCCGCCGGCTAAGCGATAATGGCCCCGATGCCAGAACAAAACCCCCTTCCGTTCCCCGACGACGCCGCGGCTGCACGCGCGGCCGACGCGGCACGTGCGCCCGCCGACGCCTCCCCGGCCGACCCCGGCGCGTCCCCCGCTTCGACTGCCGCTGCCCTGCCGGTGGCGGCGACCGCCCCACGCCAGGCCAAGGGCCCGCTGTGGGCGCGCCTGCTCGGCCGCCTGGCCGACCCCTGGCTGGGGCTGAAGATCGAACCGGCCGAGCCCGGCCAGTACAACGACGGCCGCCCGGTGGTGTACGTGCTGGAGGACTACGGCCTGTCCAACGCGCTGATCCTGGACAAGGCCTGCCGCGAATCCGGCCTGCCCTCGCCGCTGGTGCCGCTGCCCGGCGATCCGCTGGGGCGCAAGCGCGCCTACCTGGCGCTGTCCCGGCGCAGCAGCAACCACGCGCTGCTGCCGGAGCAGCGCGGCGCCAAGACCCACTCCGATTCGCTGGCCAAGCTGCTGCAGGCGCACCGCGAGCGCCCGGACTTGGACATCCACCTGGTGCCGGTGTCGATCTTCGTCGGCCGCGCCCCGGACAAACAGAGCGGCTGGTTCGCCGTGCTGTTCTCGGAAAACTGGGCGCTGGTGGGCAGCTTCCGACGCCTGCTCGGCGTGCTGCTCAACGGCCGCAGCACCATCGTGCGCTTCGCCCCGCCGGTGTCGATGCGGCAGACGGTGGAGGAAGGGCTGCCGCCCGAGCGCACCGTGCGCAAGCTGCAGCGCGTGTTGCGCACGCACTTCCGGCGCATCCGCGAGGCGGTGATCGGCCCGGACCTGTCGACCCGGCGCCTGCTGGTGGACCAGGTGCTGGCGGCCGAGCCGGTGCGCGAGGCGATCGCCTCGCAGGCCAAGCGCGACAACAGCAAGCCGGTGGACGCCTGGCGCAAGGCGCATGCCTATGCCTGGGAGATCGCCGCCGACTATTCCAGCCCGGTGGTGCGCTCGGCCAGCTTCCTGCTGACCCACGTGTGGAACCGCATCTACGCCGGCGTGCTGGTCCACCACCTGGACAAGCTCAAGGACGCCGCACCCGGGCACGAAGTGATCTACGTGCCCAGCCACCGCAGCCACATGGACTACCTGCTGCTGTCCTACCTGCTGTACGAACGCGGCATCGTGCCGCCGCACATCGTGGCCGGCATCAACCTCAACCTGCCGGTGGTCGGCACGCTGCTGCGCAAGGGCGGCGCGTTCTTCATCCGCCGCTCCATCAAGGGCAACGCGCTGTACTCGGCGGTGCTCAGCGAGTACGTGGCGCAGCTGGTGGCCGGCGGCTATTCGATCGAATACTTCGTCGAAGGCGGACGCTCGCGCACTGGCCGGCTGCTGCAGCCCAAGGGCGGCATGATCGCGATGACCCTGCGCGCGTTCCTGCGCCAGCCGCGCAAGCCGGTGCTGTTCCAGCCGATCTACGTCGGCTACGAGAAGCTGATGGAGGGCAACAGCTACCTCGACGAACTCAGCGGCCGGCCCAAGGAGAAGGAATCGATCTGGGCGCTGCTGTGGGGCATCCCCAAGGTGCTCAAGCAGAACTACGGCCAGGTGGTGGTGAACTTCGGCGAGCCGATCGCGCTGAGCCAGATGCTGGCGCAGCGCGCGCCGGAATGGGACGGCCAGCCGCTGGGCGAGGACGAGAAGCCGGCCTGGTTGAACGGCACCGTCGATGCGCTGGCGCAGCAGATCCAGGTCCATATCAACGCTGCCGCCGACGTCAATCCGGTCAACCTGCTGGCGCTGGCGCTGCTGTCCACGCCCAAGCACGCCATGGGCGAGGCCGACCTGATCGCGCAGATCGAACTGTGCAAGAAGCTGCTGGCGGAACTGCCGTACTCGGACCGGGTCACGGTGACCCCGCACTCGCCCGAGCGCATCATCGCCCACGCCGAAGAGATCAACGTGCTCACCCGCACGCCGCATCCGCTCGGCGACGTGCTCAGCGTCAACGGCGACAACGCGGTGTTGCTGAGCTATTTCCGCAACAACGTGCTGCACCTGTTCACCGCCTCCTCGTGGGTGGCGTGCTGCTTCCAGAACAACCGCCGCATGAGCCGCGCCGGCCTGCTGCGGCTGGGCCGCACCGTGTACCCGTTCCTGCAGTCGGAACTGTTCCTGCCGTGGAGCGAGGACCAGTTCGCCGAGCGCATCGAACGCACCATCGAGGTGTTCGTGCGCGAAGGCCTGCTGCTGCAGCTCAACGAGGACGACGGCAGCGTGCTGGCGCGCAACACCGGCCAGACCGACGAGGTGTTCCGTCTGCGCGCCATCGGCCACTCGCTGCAACAGGCGTTCGAGCGCTATTACATCGCCATCTCGGTGCTGGTGAAGAACGGCCCGGGCAAGCTCGGCGCCGGCGAACTGGAGAGCCTGTGCCAGCAGGCCGCGCAACGCCTGAGCCTGCTGTACGCACCGGCCGCGCCGGAGTTCTTCGACAAGACCCTGTTCCGCGGCTTCATCCAGAAGCTGCGCGAACTGAAGCTGGTGTGGCCGGACGAGAACAGCAAGCTGGTGTTCGACGAGCGGCTGGACGCGTGGGCCAAGGATGCGAAGTTCATTCTTGGCCGCGAGCTGCGCCACACCATCGAGCGGGTCAGCCCGGAAGCGGCCAAGGTGGAGGAGCCGCCGGTGCCGCAGGACTGAGGCGGCTGCCGTACCTCCGGTCGTGACGCGGTAGGAGCCGGGCGCGTGGCGACGCGTCAAACACGAGGGCGCCCTTCTATCACTACAGCGCGGCGCGTGGCGACGCGTCAAACACAAGGGCGACCCGCTATCGCTGCGGCGCGGCACAGTGACTTCCGACACGCGACCGCGGGCCGGTGCCGCCGCGAGCATGCTCCAGACTCCCTGCTGCGGATTCCGGCAATGCGCACAGCTCCCCTCTTCGTCCTGTTGCTGCTTGCCGCCTCCAGCGGACCCGCGTGGGCCGATCAGGGCGAACCCGATGGCAAGCACGACCATCGGCCGCAGGTGTCCTCGCGCCAGTGCGGCCTAAGCACGCCGTTCAACGTGCTAGCCGACAGCGGCGGCATCTGGCTCACCCGCGACGGCGGCGAGGGGCCGCGCGAGGTCTTCTTCCACGCCGGCGAACTGAGCGTGGATCATCGGGTGCAGCAGATCGGCCAGGCCGATGCGCAACGGCTGCTGGAGATGGAGCGCGAGACCCGCGCGCTGATGCCGGAAGTGGCCGATCTCTCGCACGAAACGGTAGACCTCAGCTACGACGTGCTCGGCGTCATCGTCGACGTGCTGACCGGCAGCGCCGGCAACGCGCGCAAGATCGAGCGGTTACGCAAGCAGGCCAATGCGTACGTCGACGGAACGCTTGGCATGGGGCGTTGGGACCAGACCGCATTCGACAGCAATTTCGAACGCTATGTTCAGACCCAGGCCGAGAGTTTCTCCGGCAGCATCGCCCGCCACATGATGTGGCAGATCGTCACCGGCCGCGCCGAGGCCATCGACAAGCGCGCCGACGGCATGGACGCCACCGTCGACGCCCGCCTCGATGCGCGCAGCAAGCGCGTCGAAGCCAAGGCCGCGGCGCTGTGCACGCGGGTCGCGCACCTGGATCACTTGCAGCAGGCGCTGGAGTACCGCTATCACGGCCAGCCGCTGCGCCTTCTCGTGGCGACCCAGGACGGCGTGACCGGGCCCGGCACCACCAGCGTCACCAGCATCGATGCGCCGCGCGGCAACGCGGTCGCGGTGCCGCCGGTCCCACAGAAGTGAGTCCGGCGCTGCAGCGCGTGTCGCGATCCGCGGTGGACTCCTGAAACGACGTGCCAAACACCCTGGTCCCTGCTACCGAGGCGCGGCTCAGGCCTCGAACAGATCCCCAGTGCGCGGCCCGGGATCGGCCGCATCGGGCGGGTACGTCAGTTGCCCCTGCGCACCGACGCGTGCGGCCGGGTTGGGGACCGCCGGCTCCTGGCGGCCGACATCGATCAGATGCACGACCGGGTGGCCATGGTGCAGCAGGTGGTCGCAGATGATCTGGCGGTGGCACTGGCGCCAGTAGGCCTCGGCACACATGACCGCGCAGGCGCCGTCATTGCCGAAGGCCTGCAACTCCGCCAAGGCCTCGGCGAATTCGCTGCCCAGCGCGTAGTCGGCGTAGTTGTGGAAGCTGACGCTGCGCCAGTAGCCGTTGCGTTGCGGATCGACGCCCGGCTGCTTGCCGCGGCGCCCACCCAGGGCGCGGAAATGCCGGTAGGCGACGCCCGCGGCAGCCAGCGCCGGCGCCAGCGCGCTGCCGTCGAACTGCGGGAACCGCCGCGAATACGGAAACGCGCGCACGTCGGCCAGGTGGGTGACGCCCGCGCCCTGCAGGATCTGCAGGAAGGTCTCCAGGCTGCGCGTGGAATGGCCGACGCTGAAGAAGGTCGCCGCGCTCACGCCGGTTCGTCGGGGATCAGCAGATGCTCCAGGCGCAGGATGCAGTCCTTCAGTTGCAGCTTGCGCTTCTTCAGCCGCTTGGCTTCCAACTCGTCGTCCAGATTGGCCGGGATGCGCTGCAGCTGTTCGTCGAGCGCACGGTGCTCGCGACGCAGGGCGTCGATGCGCAGGGAGATCTCGGCGGGCGTCAGGGTGTCCACGAGGTTCGAGCATACACAGGCCACCGGTCCGTCGTCACCGTGCAGCGCGCCGCTATCCCGGGCGCGGGCCAGCCTGCACAATGCGCATGGGCGCCGCGGCGGAGGCGGCACCCTCCCACCCTCGTGCCACCCGCGGCAGGATCGCCGCGCCGAAAGGAGTCAGCATGCGTTCGTTCCGTTCCCCGTTCGTTCTCGCCCTCGCCCTGGCGGCAGCCCTGCCGCAACTGGCCGCGGCGGCCGATCCCAAGTTCTCCGGCTTCCTGTGCTGCAACATGCGCAGCGACGGCAGCTGGATCAGCGACAGCAACTACGCCGAAGACGGCAAGCGGGTGATCCCGGCCGGCACCCCGGTGCAGGTGACCGGCTATGGCCGCTACCGGGTCAATGTGCTGATCGACGGCAAGAAGCAGTCCATCGGCAACGACTACAGCCGCGACCTGGGCAACGAGGCCTTCGCCCAGCGCTACGTGGTCGCGCAGGATCCCAAGCTGAAGCTGGCGGCCTACCCGCCGAAGATCCGCGAGGCGATCGCCGCCAACCGCGTGACCAAGGGCATGACCCGCGAGCAGGTGCTGATGGCGCTGGGCTATCCGATCAGCAGCGAGAACCCGAGCCTGGACGCGCCGCTGTGGCGCTACTGGCTCGACAGCTTCAACGAGTTCCAGGTGTCCTTCGACGGTGCCGGCAAGGTCGATAAGGTCACCGCCGATCCGAAGACCCAGAACCTGGTCTGGCAGCCGTAATCCCGGCGCGTCACTGCGCGCCATAGCGCCGCGCTCCCGATCCGGCGGAGGCGGCGCGAACCGCGCGCCATGGCCGCGGACTGCCGCGACAATGGCGCACCGGGAATGCGGCGCGGCGCGCCGCCGCCCGCTGCAATCAGCGACTCAACACCTGCGGCGGATCGGTCCGCGTCGGGCCTTGTTGCGACGCCTGCAGCGCCTGTTCCTGCTCCTGCACCTGGCGCTGCGCCTGCCCCTGCTGCGCCCCCAGTTGCTGCAGCTGCTGGTAGGTCTCCTGCGCCGGCCGCGCGATCGCCTCGCTGGTCGGCATGTGCGCGCGATTGGCATAGGGATCCGGCGAGACATCGCCGCCGCTGCGGTACACGAACGCCAGTTCGCCGCCCTGGTGGGAGGCAGTGGGCCGGTTGAAGCCCACCGACAGCTGATCGCGCTCGCTGAAGCCGCTCTGCCTGGCCAGCAGGGTCAGGCTGGCGGTCATGCGCTCGCTGTTGTCGTCCCAGCCCTTGCCAATCGCCTGTTCGGCCTGGGCCACGCCGCTGCGGACCCGGTCATGCAGGGCGCGGTCGGCGGCGCCCGGAGCGCCGGCCGGCTCGCCGGCACGCGGCGCGGGTGGTTGCGCTTGCGGCTCGGGCTGCTGTGCCGGCGCTGGCGCCGGTGCGGGACCGTCACGGAATCCCGCCGGCAGCAGGTCGCGCGGCACCTGCACGGCATCGATGCCGACCGCCTTCAGGTCGGCATGCACCGCCGGCGGCGTGCGCTCGGGGTGCTGCGCCTGCGCCCGGTCTTCGGCGTTGGCGATCTGCGCCAGCGCGCGCTCGCCATAGTTCTGCGGATAACCACGCGCGTCGTAGAACAGCTTGCCCATCGCCTCCACGTTGCGGGGGTTGTCGGCGTCGATCTTCAGATCCTTGCCGAAGCTCAGCCCGTCCCTGGCGGTGTAGGTGGCCTTGCTGCCTACGCCCTGCTTGTCGATGTAGCTCGCCATCTCGCTGCTGGCGTTGTACAGGTCCTTGAGCGTGGCCTTGGGGTTGTTGCGGGTGACGTAGTCGGCCAGGGTGTTGACCCCGGCGATCTCGTCCTTGGCCTCGCGGGTGCGCTGTTCCTGCCCGTAGGCCTGAAGCGTGGCGGTGTAGTCGTGCGGCGAGGGCGAGGCGGCGATGCCGTCGACCTTGGCGGCGAACGCGGCGTCGCTGCGGTCGATGGCGGCCTTGTTGATCGCATGGCCGATCTCGTGGCCCAGCACGATGCGGGCGGTGTTGGCCGAATCGTCGCGCGGTGCGTTCATCTTGGCCGTGGCCAGCACGTCCATCGGCAGCTCGATCTGTCCGGTGCGCGGGCTGTACGAGCCGGTGCCCGCCTCGGGGCTGGGCGCGAAGCCGGACAGCTGCTGTTGCCCGATCGCCTGTTCCACGCGCGAGCGCAGCTCCGGCGTGTTGTCCAGCATCTGCCGCAGCGCCTGGCCTTCCCTCGGATGCGCCTGCGCGAAGGTGTCGACCATGCCCTTCAGGCGTTCGTCGTCGTGTGCCATCTCCGCTCTCCCTTATGCGTCGACCTGGATCTGCAGCATCTCCACGCACGCCTGCGCGTCGTGTTCGCCAGCGTCCTTGCCGAGGAAGGCGTACACGGCGACCGCACCGCGTTCGAAATGCCAGCGGCCGGCGCTGCCCTGGCGCGGCGGCGCGATCCAGTGCGGCACGAAGCCGGCAGCGACCAGCGCCTGGCGATATCCGGCCAGCGACTGCGTGCACTGAGCCGGCGCCGCGCCCGGCGCGGGCGTGAAGCGCAGGTCCAGCCGCGACGGCGGTGCATCGTCGGCATCGGCGACCGATTCCAGGGTGTAGCCGCCACCGCCGGCGAGCGTGCCGGACGCGCTGAACGCGTGACCGCCCTCGTCCTCGACCTGCACGCCGGTCTGCGCGGCGACCTGGGTGGCGACCAGATCCTGCTTGCCGCCGATCGCCAGGATCAGCCGTACTACGCCTTGTGTCAGTTGCTCTGGCGTCATCTCCGCCATGGCCCGCTCCTTGTCTGCAGGGGTGATCGAGGGGGAAGAGGAATGCGCGCCGGCACAGGCGGCCAGCAACGTGGTGGCCAGCACCAAGGCCGCGCGCAGCGCCGGGCGCGTGCCGGCTGCGTGCCGCGCGCTGCGGCGATTGCGATACAACATCCGCTCCATGAAACGCCTCTCCGTCAAACGCCTTCCGCGCATCGGGACGCGGTCGGGCATGAGCGTGCGATTGTAGCCAGGGCGTCGACGTCTGGCAGCCCAGGGCTGCGCCGCTGCGTCAATCCCAATCGGCGAGGCGCTGCCAGACGAAGCCGGGCAGGTCGATGCGCTTGCGCGGCGTGCCGTCCCAGTCCACGGTGAAGCCTGCCGCGCGCAACGCCGCGGCGACCTGCTGGCCGGCCGCCAGGTCCGCGTCCTCGCGCCCGTCCAGATCGCCGAACGCCAGCATCAGCCCGTCGCCGTCGATCGCCCGCTCCATGTCCTGGCCGTGATAGAAGCAGTAGCCGTGGTAGCGCCTGTCCGGCGTGTCGGCCACCGCCTGGTTCACTTCGACGTGGCCGTCGGACATGGTGTAGCCGGCATTGGCCACGGCGCAGATGCCGGTCTCGTGCAGCCGCTCGAACAACGCATCGAGCCGGTCGCAATCGGTCTGCGCCGGCCAGGTCTGTTCGGCCTGCTGCTTGGCCTGCCACTGGCTGGCGACCGAGGCGCGCAGCATCGCCTCGTCGCAGTCCTCTTCGAGGATGTCCTCGATCATCTCCTGGATCTCGTCCTGGGAGTAGAACCCGGACCAGACCCATTTGCGGATCGCGTCGTACACGTAGGCGTCGGATTCGTTCATGGCAGCGCCTGCGGGCTTTCGGGACCATCCATGATTCCACACGTCAGCCGTCGCTGCAGCGCCTCGGGATCGGTCACAGGAGCTCTCTGGCGGATATCTGCATCGCCCGCGTGCTTTGCAGGCGCCGGCAAAAGTGGGCGCCGAGGCACTGGCTGACGGTTGACGCAGGCGCGTCCCTGCCGCGAGATGCCGGCATGGCCTCGTCTTGCACGCGCGCCTGACGCCCGAGCGACGCTGGACCACGACGGAACAGCAGGCGGCCGGGGCCCCACGGACATCGAGGGTTGCCATGAAACAGCATCCGCGAGCATGGATCGCGCTCCTGCGAACGCACGCCGTGCACCATTCTCCCGGGGGAACCGGGGAGAGGCGTGGCGAACGCGCTGCGGTCAGCAGCGCGCGCCATCTCGGCGTTCCTAGCAGGCTTGTTCGACCAGTAACGGCGCCACCTGACGCGGACCACGCCGGGAGGTCGAGGTACCGGCCGTGCCCAAGGGCTTGGCCTGGCGCCGCGCCGTCAGGTCCCCGTTGCTGCCGGACAGGACGAACACCTTCACCGCGTCGCTGAGCTGGATCGCCTGCTCCTCCATTGACTGGGCCGCCGCCGCCGCTTCTTCCACCAGGGCGGCGTTCTGCTGCGTGGCCTGATCCATGTGGGTGATGGTCTGGGTGACCTGCTCGATGCCGCTCGACTGCTCCTGCGAGGCGGCCGAGATCTCGGTCATGAAGTCGGTCACGCGCTGCACGCTGACGACGATCTCGTGCATGGTGCTGCCGGCGCTGTTGACCAGCAGGGAGCCGGCGTCCACCTTGCTCACCGAGTCGTCGATCAGCTGCTTGATCTCCTTGGCGGCCTCGGCCGAGCGTTGCGCCAGCACCCGCACTTCGCTGGCGACCACGGCAAAACCGCGGCCCTGCTCGCCGGCGCGCGCCGCCTCCACCGCGGCGTTGAGCGCCAGGATGTTGGTCTGGAAGGCGATGCCGTCGATCACGCTGATGATGTCGGCGATCCGCCGGGACGAGGTCTGGATGCCGTTCATCGTGTCGATGACCTGGGCCACCACCGCGCCGCCTTGCGAGGCCACCGCGGTCGCGCCGATGGCCAGCTGATTGGCCTGGCTGGCGCGTTCGGCATTTTGGCGCACGGTGGAGGTCAGTTCCTCCATCGAGGCGGCGGTTTCCTCCAGGCTGGCGGCCTGCTGCTCCGTGCGGCGCGACAGATCGGCGTTGCCGGCGGCGATCTCGCCGGCGGCGCCGGTGATCTGCCCGGACGCATGCTGGATGCGGCCGACGATCCCGGTCAGCTGGGCCACGGTGGCATCGGCATCCTCGCGCATCTGCGCGAACACGCCCTGGAACTGCCCCTCCATGCGCGTGGTCAGGTCGCCGCTCGCGATGTCCTGCAGCAGCCTGGACAGCGCCTGCAGGTTGCCGTCGGTAGTCGCCATCAACTGGTTCAACCCCTCGACCATGTCGCGGAAGTCGTACTGGAAGCGCGCGCTGTCGCCGCGCACGGCGAAGTCGCCGGCGGCCGCGGCGTCGACCAGTTGCCCGATCTCGGCATTCATCGCCGACAGATTGCGCTTGACCTGGTCCATGGTCTCGGTGAGCGCGGCCTGCTCGCCGGGCAGGCGATCCATGTCCTGCGACAGGTCGCCGATCGCATAGCGTCCCATGATCTCGAGCAAGCGCTGTTGGAGGCTCACGTGCATGTCGAGCAACGCATTGCTCTCCCGCACCATGCGCGCGTACTCGCCGGGAAACGCGTGCTCGTCCATGCGCTGGCTGACGTCGCCGCGCTCGTGGTGCCTGGCCATCTGCGACTGCGCCGCCATCACCGCCTGCAGCTGCGCCTGCATGCGGTCCATGCTGGTCAGTAGGCGGCCGGTCTCGTCCTTGGGCTGCGGCGGGATCCGATGGTCCAGCCGGCCCTGAGCGATGGATTCGGCGATTTCGGTCGCGCGCCCGAGCGGTCCGGCCAGGCTGCGGGTGATCAGCACGCTCAAGGTCGCGCCGAGCACCGCCGCCAGCAGGCCGAACCCGATCAAGGCACGATTGCTGAAGAGCAGGGCCGCCTGGATCTGCTCGGAGCTGAGCGCGTTCTGCCGGATCTGCAGATCGACCGCGTTCTGGATCACCTCCACGCGCCGCGCCAGCAACGGCGCGGCATCGCCGTACAGCAGTTGCCTGGCCGCCTCGATCTCGCCGGCACCGGCCAACGCCAGCACCCGGCTGTTGACCGACCGTGCGGCCGCCTGCGCGGCATGGATCTGCTTGCGCATGGCCAGACCTTCCGGCGTGCCTGGCAGGGCGTCCAGGGCCTGGCGAAGGCGGTCGTTGTCGGCACGGATCTCCTGGATCTTGGCGGCGATCGCCGGACGCTTGTCGGCCGGCGACAGCATCATGTCGCGCAGGTAGCGCTCCGCGCTCATATTGTTGCGCAGCATGGTGTACAGCAGTCCGGTCTTCTGATTGTTTTCGTGGACGATCTTGTCGACCGCCTGGCGCACGTTGTGGAACTGGTAGAGCGCCAAGGTAGAGGAAGCGCCAAGCAGCACGATCAGCAGGCCGAACGACAGCGCAAGGCGCTGACTCACCTTGAAGGAGCGAAAGAAATGCATCGGGGGGGGGGACTCGCGAGGGGGGTACCTTTATCGGTATCTGCATCGCGAACTTGACCCCCTGCGAGCGACCCAGGTCCCAAATCCGGAAAGTCGCAGGCACAGGCGTCGCTGGCGCCGCGCCATCGCGCGGCACCGCCGATGCCCACAAAAGAAGATACGCCACCGTATTGCCCGCGCGGCGCGCGCGGCAGGCTCGAATGGCGTTGTTGGCGCGCACTGCAACGCGCGCTCATGCCTGCAGCGGTGAGTTCTGCGCGACGTCGACCGCCGCCTGACAGACGTTGGCAGGCGCACCGGACAGGATGCGGCGTATGTCGAGCGCACGGTCGCGGCGCGATCGCTCGGCGCGGGGCCGCATGCAGCGGACTGGTCTGCGACCCGACACCCATCGCAGTGCGTACGACGGGGCCGCCGCGCCGCCTGGGTGCCGCATTACCGCATCGGCGCATCGGTGCGGGAAGCGGCGTCACCGCACGCGCTTCTCATCCCGGCGACGGACGCGCGGTCGCATCGGCCAAGCCGGCGCGACCGCGCACTGCCCTGCGGCTAACGACGGCAGATCGGCTTACTTGATCTCCACCGCACCCAGATCGCACACCGCGGTATTGCGCGGAGTGCCGCGCTGGTCGATGGCGGTACAGCCGGCGCCGGCGTTCAACGCGGGGCTGTTGGCCGCAGGCAGTTGGGTAAGCGTCGGTCCGCCGTTGTTCGCAGGGGCGGACAGCAGTGGGTCGGCCGTTTTCACGTTGCCCGCGGCTAGGCAAGCGTTCGGCCAGACCGCGCCCTTGGCCGAGTACTCGATGAGGTTGTTGCCGGTGTTGCTCTGGTTGTTGCAGAACACGCGCTCGGTCTTGGAGTACAGGATGCTGTTGCGGATGTCGAACTTGTCGCCGAACAGCGTCACCCACGGCGTGTTCTCGGCGAAGGTGACGTTGTTGAAGCGCACGCTGGGACTGCCCTGGTCGCCGTTGGCCGGCTGCCAGCCGACATGCTGGATGGCCGCGCCCACGCCTTTGGCGGAGTTGCCGTGGAAGGTGCTGTTGCTGACGTCGCAGGCGCCGTAGCAATCCAGGTACAGCGCGCCGGCGTTGCCCTGTTCGGCGGTGTTGGACAGGAAGCTGGTCTCGGCAATGTTGATGGTGCCCGGCGTGGTGATGGCGGTGCCGGCATGCGAGGTGTCGGTGAAGCCCATGCTGATGCGCGCACCGCCGCCCGGGCCACCGGTGGCGACGTTGTTGGCGAAGGTGGAGTACTTCACGTCGATGGTGTCCGGCGCATACGCCCACAGCGTGGCACCGCCGGACCCGTTGGCGGCGACGTTGTTGCGGACCACGGTGCCGCACATCGCCAGCGTGCCGCCGCTGCCGACGCCGCCCTTGAGATAGCCGGCCAGCGACGCACCGTCGGTGTCGATCGCCCCGCCGCCACCGAAATTGCCGGCATCCGGGAATCCTTGCGGGGCGTTGATCGCCTGGTTGTTGGCGAACTCCGAGCCGACGATGGTCAGCCGGCTGAGCTGGGTATACAGCGCGCCGCCGAGCCAGGAGGTGTTCTTGTAGAAGCCGCTGCGGACGATGGTCACCTCCGCGTCGCTGCCGGCGAAGATCGCGCCGCCGCCGATGCTGCTGCGGTTGGCCAGGAACTGGCTGTTGATGGCTTCCAGCTTGCCGCGGTAGCCGACCTTGATCGCGCCACCGCCCCAGGTGCCCGGGTCGTAGGCCTGGTTCGATGCCGGCTGCACGGAACTGCCGTTCTGCAGTTTCAGGTTGCGCACCGACAGCGCGCTGCCGGCGTTGACCAGCAGGATCCGGGTGGACTGGCGGCCATCCAGGGTGATCTTGCCCTGGCCATCGAGCACGGTGGGCGTGGTCGCCGCGATGGTGATCGAGCGGTCGATCGCGATGCTGGTCGGCTTGGCGCCGCAGTTGAAGGCGATGTAGCCGCCTTGTGCGACTGCGGCGGCCAGCGCACTGGCAGTGCAGCTGGCCTGCGTGCCGTTGCCGACCACCGTGGCCGCGGTCGGGAGCGCCCAAGCCTGCGGCACGCTGCATTGTGGCGCCGCGGGGACGGCGGCGATCGCCGTGGCGGCGGTCATCAGGGCGATAACGCCAGCAGCATGCGCGCTGGCTTTCAGGGAACGCGTCGTGGTCATGATCGTGCTCGATAGGGTTGCGGGGGAACAACGCGACACGCGACAGTCATTCGACTGTCATGCATGTCGCTGACACCTCGAGTGCAGGACGGCCGCCGGGCCGACCGGCGGCATAGGGTGCTTGAGCGCGTGTCGATCGACCAGAACGCAGGTAGCAGATCGCGCGATTGCGCACACACCACATGCGACAGCGCGCCGATGCGCGGCGCGTGGCACGGTTTGGGTGCGTTGCAGGGCACGTTCCGGCAGCGCATCCGGTTGCTGTACGTGCGCGCGAAGCGCCTGGCCCGCGCTACAGCGTGTCCAGGCGTCCGCGCAGGTGTTGCGCATGCGTGCGCAAGGCCTGCAGTTGCGCGGCCGGCAGCTTGCCGAGCTGGCGGTAGACCATGTCCAGGCGGCGAT
Source organism: Xanthomonas sp. 3307 (assembly GCF_014199735.1). NCBI lineage: Bacteria > Pseudomonadati > Pseudomonadota > Gammaproteobacteria > Lysobacterales > Lysobacteraceae > Xanthomonas > Xanthomonas sp. 3307. The sequence goes on from NZ_JACHOG010000006.1 coordinate 103,730, forward strand.
TGCGCCCCAGCGTGTCCTGGTGCCGCGCGAAGAAGTCCCAGTACAGCGCGTTGTATGGACATGCACGCGCGCCGGTCTTCTGCTTGCGGTCGTAGCGGCAGCCCTGGCAGTAGTCGCTCATGCGGTCGATGTAGGCGGCGCTGCTGACGTAGGGCTTGGTCGCGAGCAGGCCGCCGTCGGCGAACTGGCTCATGCCCACCGTGTTGGGCAGCTCGACCCACTCGAACGCGTCGATGTAGACGCCCAGGTACCAGCGGTGCACCGCCGCCGGATCCAGGCCGGCGAGCAGTGCGAAGTTGCCGATGACCATCAGCCGCTGGATATGGTGGGCGTATGCATCCTGCAGGGACTGGCCGATGGCGTGGTGCAGGCAGCGCATGTGCGTGTCGCCGGTCCAGAACCAGGCCGGCAGCGGCGTGTCGTGGCCGAGCGCGTTGCGTGCGGCGTAGTCGGGCATGTGTGCCCAGTAGATGCCGCGCACGTACTCGCGCCAGCCCAGGATCTGTCGAACGAAGCCCTCGACCGCCGCCAGTGGCGCGGTGCCGGCGTCGTAGGCCGACAGCGCGCGCTGCACCACTTCCTGCGGCCGCAGCATCTTGGTGTTGAGGGCGAAGGAGAGCTGCGAATGGAACAGGCGCGGACTGCGCGTACTCATCGCATCTTCGTAACGGCCGAAGTACGGCAGGCCGTCGGCGATGAAGCGATCGAGGCAGGCCAGCGCCTCGGCGCGGTGCAACGGCCAGCGCAGCACGTCCGCCTGTGGCTGGCCGAAGCTATCCACGCCGGCGGCCTGGATGGTTGCCCACAGTGCGCTGTGATCGTGGACTGGGCGCGCATCCGGCGGCGGCGGCGGATCACCGGGCCAGGGCTGGCGATTATCGTGGTCGTAGTTCCACTGCCCGCCCTCGGGCGTGCCGTCGGCCACCAGCAGGATTTGGTGGCGCTTGCGCATATGCCGGTAGAAGTGCTCCATCAGCCATTGCGGACGCCCACGGAAAAACTCCGCCAGTTCGCCGCGGCGAGTGTAGAAGTGCGCGCTGTCCACCGCTTCGGTGGCGAAGGCCTGCGTCGCGCCCCACTGCCGCAGTTGCTGGTCCAGGCGCCATTCGTCGGGGTCCTGGTACTGCAGGCGCTGCGCACCGTAGTGCGCCATCAGCGCAGCGAGATTGGCGGGGATGGACTGGCGGTTGCTGGCGTCGTCGATCGCCACATAGCGCACGCGGTGGCCCGCCGCGCGCAGCTGGGCGGCGAATGCGCGCATGGCGGCGAAGATGGCGAGGATCTTCTGCGCATGGTGCAGGACGTAGTCGGTCTCCTGCCGCACTTCCATCAGCACATAGACCACGCCGGGATCGCGCACGTCGAACCAGGGATGTTCGGGATCGAGCTGATCGCCCAGCACCAGACGCAAGGTGTGGGCGGTGGGCTGCATCGGGCTCATGCAGCGCGGCCGGCGTGCGACCACGCACCGCGGCGGCGCGCCATGCTGCGGCTCATGGCGGCCCCGGCACGGACACGCGCTTGCGCTCGCCACGGCAGCGGTCGGAACAGTACTTCACATCGTCCCAGACCTTTTCCCACTTCTTGCGCCAGCGGAACGGCCAGCCGCAATGCAGGCAGGGCTTTTCCGGCAACTCGTGTTTCTTGCGCATCCTCGGTCCCCGGGCGGTGTGGGATGGACCGGCGTGGCCGGGGCCGACAACCGGCGTATGCATAGTGTGCCCCGCTGTCCCTTGGCGAGACACTCTGCTGCGGGCAGAGCGCAACGGCGACCAGATGCCGCCATTGAGACCGGACTGCGCTACTGTCCGCCCACGCTGCGCGCCGCGCGATCACGACAGAGTGGGTCCGTTATGCACCGGGGATACGTGCTGTTTGTTGCATTGCTGGCCGCGAGCGCGGCGCCGGTCTCGGCTGCGGAGCCTGCTCGCATCACGGACGCGGTTGCGGCGTACGACGCGAAGGACTACGGCACCTGCGCCGACACCTTGGCGCGAATCGACGGGGCGCCGGCCGGCCTGCCGAGCGGGGCGGATCTGTTCTACGTCGAATGCCTGGCCGCCGCCGGCAGGACCGAGGCGGCCCTGAAGGTGCTCGACACGCGGTTGGCGCAAGGCCGCATCGATGTAGAGGAGCTCATGCACAAGGATCGGCCCGGTCTCAACCGGTTGCGCAGCTTGCCGACGTGGCCGTCGCTGCTCGCACGTGCCAAGACGCTCGATGCGACGCGCCAGGCACGCGTCGACCAGCCGCTGCGGCAGGAGTTGCTGGCACGTGTGCAGAAGGACCAGGCCGTCCGACAGAAGGCCATCGACGAGGGAAACACCCCCGCGTCATGGCAACGGACGGTGGCGGTTGACCGGGCCAACACCGCCTGGCTTAAGACGGTGGTGACGAAGAACGGATGGCCGACGCGCACATCGGTGGGCGAAGACGGATCCAAGGCAGCGTTCCTGATCGCCCAACACGCCACGCTGGACCCGGGCTTCCAGGAGCAGGTGCTCGCGTTGATGCAGTCCGCCCTGGCGCAGAAGGAAGCGGATCCTTCCGACGTTGCGATGCTGCAGGATCGCGTGCTGCTGCACCAGGGCAAGCCGCAGCTTTACGGGACGCAGTTCAGAACCGAGCCGGACGGCACGATGGTCCTGGACCGGACCCAGGACGTCGATGGCCTGGATGCGCGCCGGGCGACGATGGGCCTGCCGCCGATCGCCGAGTACAAGACCTTCCTCTCCGAGGTCTATCACGCGCCCGTACGATGAGCGCACCTGGCGCCGTCACTCCTGCGCCGGCCACTCGCGGAACACGACACAGACCGTGGTGGGGTCCAGCATCGCGAATTCGCGCGCGCCCCAGGGCTTGAGCGCGACGGTGCGGGCGTTGGGATGCAGCCACTGCGGTGCGCGTGCGGACAACTCCGCATGGATCGTGTCGATGCAGTCGGTTTCGATGCCCAGTTCCGGCCGATCCTTCGCCGCCCATTCCGCGTTTTCCACCAGGTAGGCCTTGGCGCCGTCGCGCGCGATCACCGCCATCGTCTCGTCCTGATACAGCACCTGGAAGCCCAGGCCATCGACGAAGAACGCCAGTCCATCCTGCAGGCGCTCGTAAAAGATCTTGGGAATGAGGTTCTTGAACATGCGAGGACCCTGCGTGCGTGGCCAGCGGCGAGTGTAGCGGGCCGGTCCCGGTGCGGCATGACTGCGGAGGACGGACCGCGCCGGATGCGCGTCCTTCGCGGAAGACGGCACTGCCTCGGCGCCAGCGCGGCCGATGCCGTTCGCGGTGATGCAGTGCACCGCGGACGGCCTGTCCTTCTGCGCGAACAGCAGCGAGGAGCTGCGCTGCTTAGGCACCGTCATTGACCGCCTAACCGGCACGTTCGGCACGGTCGCGGTGGTGGAACTGGAGTGAGCCGCAACGCCGCCGCGCCAGCCACGCCGACTACACTACCGCCGATGACCTCGCCCCTGCCCCTGCCGCCGCTGCAACCGCTCGCCGATCCCGCACCGCCCAGCGCGCGCAATGCCGCGGCGCTGGGCAAGCGCCTGTGCCGGCAGGTCGGCCAGGCCATCGCCGATTTCGGCATGATCGGCGCCGGCGACAAGGTGATGGTGTGCCTGTCCGGCGGCAAGGACAGCTACACCCTGCTGGACATCCTGCTGCAGCTGCAGCGCAAGGCGCCGGTGCCGTTCGAGCTGGTGGCGGTGAATCTGGACCAGAAGCAGCCGGGCTTTCCCGCCGACGTGCTGCCGACCTACCTGCGCCAGCGCGGCGTGCCCTGGCATGTGATCGAACAGGACACCTACTCGGTGGTCACCCGGGTGGTGCCGGAAGGCAAGACCCTGTGTTCGCTGTGCTCGCGGCTGCGCCGCGGCGCGCTGTACCGCTACGCCGCCGAGCACGGCTTCACCAAGATCGCGCTGGGCCACCACCGCGACGACATCGTCGCCACCTTCTTCATGAACCTGTTCTTCCACGCCAAGCTGGCGGCGATGGCGCCGGTGCTGCGTAGCGACGACGGCCGTCACCTGGTGATCCGGCCACTGGCCTATGTGCGCGAGGACGACATCGCCGCCTACGCGCAGGCGCAGGCCTTCCCGCTGATCCCCTGCACGCTGTGCGGCAGCCAGGAGACGCTGCAGCGCCGCCAGGTCGGGCAACTGCTGCAACAGTGGGACCGGGAGCATCCGGGGCGGGTGGAGCAGATCGCCCGCGCCCTGGGCAACGTGCATCCGGCGCAGCTGGCCGACCGCGCGCTGTTCGACTTCGCCGCGCTCGGCGGCGCGGCGATCGCCCCGGCTGCCGCCTGGGCGGACGACGCGCCGGGCTGAGGCCCCTCGCTGAACCGCCCGATGCGGTGCCCGGGCGGGCGCGATGCGACAATGGCCGCCGCTCCCCGGCGCGTGCCGCCGGACCGTTCCGTTTCCTTCCGCTGGATGCTCGATGTTCTTTCGCAATCTGACCCTGTTCCGCTTCCCCACCACGCTCGATTTTTCCGAGGTCGAAAAGCTCCTGCCGGAGGCCCAGCTCAAATCGGTCGGCCCGCTGGAAATGAGTTCGCGCGGCTTCATCTCCCCGTTCGGTCGCGACGAGCAGGAAGCGCTCTCGCACCGCATCGCCGACTTCCTGTGGTTGACCGTCGGCGGCGAGGACAAGATCCTGCCCGGCTCGGTGGTCAACGACCTGCTCGCGCGCAAGGTCGCCGAGATCGAGGAGAAGGAAGGCCGGCGCCCCGGCGGCCGCGCGCGCAAGCGACTCAAGGACGACCTGATCCACGAGCTGCTGCCGCGCGCCTTCGTCAAGTCCTCGCGCACCGACGCCATGCTCGACCTGCAGCACGGCTACGTCGCGGTGGACACCTCCAGCCGCAAGACCGGCGAAAACGTGATGTCGGAGATCCGCGGCCTGCTCGGCAGCTTCCCGGCGTTGCCGCTGAACGCCGAAGTGGCGCCGCGCTCGATCCTCACCGGCTGGATCGCCGGCGAGACTTTGCCCGAAGGCCTGAGCCTGGGCGAAGAGTGCGAGATGAAGGACCCGATCGAAGGCGGCGCGGTGGTCAAGTGCCAGCACCAGGAACTGCGTTGCGACGAGATCGACAAGCACCTGGAAGCCGGCAAGCAGGTCACCAAGCTGGCGCTGGTGCTCGACGACCACGTGTCCTTCGTGCTCGGCGACGACCTGGTGATCCGCAAGCTGAAGTTCCTCGACGGTGCGCTGGACCAGCTCGAGCATGCCGACCAGGACGGCGTGCGCGCCGAGCTGGACGCGCGCTTCGCGCTGATGAGCGCCGAGGTACGGCGCCTGTTCCTGCTGCTGGAAGAGGCGCTGAAGCTGAGCAAGGCCGACTGATGCGGCGGAGGCAGCCGCACGCGGCTGTCACCGTGCGCCCCCGCGCCGGCGGTATGCTGTGCCCATGCCCGATCTGCTCCGTCGCCTGATTGCGCCGCCACCGGCGGCCGTCGAACGCGACCTCGTCCGCTTCCGCCTGGACGAGCGCGAAGTCGAGGTGCTGCGCGTGCGCGACCCGCGCGCGCGGCGCATCAAGCTCAGCGTGGACGAACGCGGCGCGCGGCTGACCCTGCCGCTGCGCGCCAGCCTGATCGCCGGCGAACGCTTCCTGCTGGAGAACCGGCAGTGGCTGGCGCAGCAGCTCTCGCGCTATGTCGCTGCCGAGACGCTGACGCCGCTGCGGCCGGGCGAAGCGGGCGAACTGCCGCTGCGCGGGCAGTCGCTACCGGTGACCTGGCACGACGCGCGCTACGCGCGCATCGAGGTCGCCGACGGCGTGGCCCACCTGCACCTGCCGCCGCGCGGCGGCGATGCGGCGCTGCGCCGGGCGCTGCGCGATTTCTACGAAGCCCAGGCCCGCGCCGACGTCGGCCGCTGGTTGCCGCAATACCTGCCATCGCTGCCGCGCGCCCCGCGCGCGGTGCGCTACAAGATCATGTCCTCGCAGTGGGGCTCGCTGGCGCCCGACGGCAGCATGGCGCTGGACTTGGCGCTGGTGCTGGGGCGGCCCTCGGCGTTCGAGTACGTGCTGGTGCACGAGCTCTGTCACCTGATCCAGGCCAATCACTCGCCGGCGTTCTGGCACGAAGTGGAAGCGCGCTTCCCCGACTGGCGCGCCGAGCGCACCTGGTTCCACCAGCACGGCCGCCAACTCAAGGCGCATCTGCGCTGGCTGCTGCGGCCGGAGCGCGACTGAAGCGCGCATCCACGAACGGTGGCAAACGCGCCGTAGGAGCGGCTTCAGCCGCGACGGGCTTCATCGAGAACGCCCACCGCGGCTGAAGCCGCTTCTACTGGCCAAGCTGCACACGATAGGCCTGGGCGAAAGCACGTTCTTCGAAGGGCACGGAAGACGCTGTGGCGGTTACACCCGGCCCGCGACTGAACGCCGAACAACGCGATGCGATCGGCGTGAACGGCGAGGGTGTGGTTGGGGAGCGAATCGGGCACACATGCTGCACTGCGGCACGACACGGCGCGCAAGCGGAGATGCGAACAAGGGGGATGAGCGTGCGAGTGGGCGCCGATGCGGTCGCATCGCGATGTGTCACCCCAGCGCTGCGGAAGCAGAACTCCATGCAGCGCCCGGCAGGCCCCCTCTCCTCCCGCCTACCGCGAATCAGGCGCGTCCTCCGGCGCCAGCGAGGCGGTACGGTCCGTGCGGCGCTACGCCGGCATGTCAGGACGCCGGGATCGAGCCGCGTACACAGGACGTATCGCGTCTACGCCTGTTGACGGCAGGCGTGGGCGCAACTTAAGCGAAAATTTTTCTACACACAAGCTTCACTTTGAGTGTGTAGGGAGCACACCTACACCGCTGTCCGCAGGCCCCTGACAGCCACGCATTGACAGCCACGCATTCGGCATGGCGGCGGAAGACACACGGCACCGCCGGCGCTGCGCGCATGGCGCCCGATCCGCCCGACAGCCGCCTTCGGTCAGGCGCTGCGCGCGTACTCGAAACCGACGGGCGCAGGCTGGATCGCCAGCATCGGCTCCTGCGCGTGCGGCACCGGCGTTGCCGCGTCGGCCAACCGGAACACCGCCACCGCCTCGCTCAGGCTGCCGGCCTGCTGCTCCAACGCACGCGAGGCCGCGGTGGCCTGTTCCACCAGCGCCAGGTTCTGCTGGGTGCTGCGGTCCATCTGCGCCATCGCCTGGCCGACTTCGTCGATGCCGGCGGCCTGCTCCTGCGAGGCCGCCGCGATGCCCGCCATGAGCGCATTGACCTCGCTCACCGACGCGAGCACGCGGCCCATGGTGCTGCCGGCATCGTGCACCTGCGCCGACGCCACCGCGACCTGGTTCACCGATGCCTCGATCAGGCGCTTGATCTCCTTGGCCGCATCGGCCGAGCGCTGCGCCAGCGCGCGCACCTCGCTGGCGACCACGGCGAAGCCGCGGCCCTGCTCGCCGGCACGTGCGGCTTCGACCGCGGCGTTGAGCGCCAGGATGTTGGTCTGGAAGGCGATGCCGTCGATCACTCCGATGATCTCGCCGATCTTGCGCGAGGCCACTTCCACGCCCTGCATCGCACCGACCGCCGCGTCGATCGACGCACCGCCATGACCGGCGACCGTCGCCGCCGCGTCGGCCAGCTCGTTGGCGTGGTGCGCATGGGCGGCGTTCTGGCGGACGGTCTCGGTCAGGCGCGCCGCCGCACGGACGGTGCGTTCCAGCGTGCCGGCCTGTTCGGCGCTGCGCTGCGACAGGTCCTGATGGCCGCCGGCGATGGCGCCGGCTTCGGCGTCGATCGCCGCGGCCGCGTGCTGGATGCCGGCCACGATCGCCGCCAGCTGGTCGGCGCTGGCGTTGGCGTCGTCGCGCATGTCGGCGAACACGCCGCGGAAGTCGCCGCGCATGCGCACGCCGAGGTCGCCGCTGGCGATGGCGCGCAGCAACCCGGACAACTCGCCCAGGTTGCCGTCCACCGTCGCCATCAACTGATTGAGGCTCTCGAGCATGATGCGGAAATCGTGCTGGTGCGCGCCCACGTCGGCGCGTGCGCTGAAGTCGCCGGCCGCAGCGGCCTCAGCCAGGTGCCAGATGTCGCGGCTGAGCGTGCCGAGGTTGGCCTTGATCGCATCCATCGCCTCGGAGATCGCCGCCTGCTCGCCGGGCAGGCGCGGCATGTCCTCGCTGAGATCGCCGATGGCGTAGCGCCGCATCAGCGCCACCATCGACTGCGCGGTGCCCACGTGCAGGTCGACCAGCGCATTGGCGTCGCGCAGCAGCTGCCCGTAGTCGCCGGGGAACGCCGCCGCGTCGCCGCGGCAGGCGATGGCGCCGTCGGCATGCTGTTGCGCCATCTGCCGCTGCTCGGCCAGCACCGCGCGCAGCTGCGTCTGCATGGTCTGCATGCTGCGCAGCAGGTCGGCGGCCTCGTCGTTGCCCTGTGCCGGCACCACCGCGTCGAGCTGGCCGGCGGCGATGGCCGCGGCGACGCGGGTGCCCTCGCGCAGCGGCCGCACCAGGCTCTGGGTGATGCACCAGCCCAGCCAGGCGCTGACCGCCAGCAACAGGCCGCCGCCGAGCAGCAGCAGCCAGCGCGCATGGGCCATGGTGGTCACCGCCTGCGCATAGGAACCATCGCTGAGCGTGCGCAGGTGCGCGGCATTGCGCTGGATCGCCTGCTGCCACTGCGCCAGCAGCGGCTGCAGGGTGTACAGGTGCAGGGTCTGCGCATCCAGGTTCTGGTTGTCGGCGGCCAGTGCCAGCACCTGCGACTGGAACGGCTGCACCTGCGCATAGGCCTTGTCGATCGCCGCGCGCAACTGCGCGCCGGTGCGGTCGGCCGGGTCCAGGCGCATCGCGAACAACTTGCGCCGCGCCTGCGCGTAGTCCTGCTGGGCCGCGCCGATGGCGCGCACCACCGCCTGCTTCTCGTCGGGATTGGTCAGGATGACATCGTTGAGCAAGCCGATCTCCAGCCGCGCCTGCGCCGCGACCATCGCGTTGGACAGGCGGATCTTCTCCATCTTGTCCAGGGCGATGTCGTCGAGCTGATGCCGCGCCAGCGCCATCGACGCCAGGCTGGCCACAATCAGGGCGCCGCAGATCGACAGCAGGGCGGCGAAGGCGAAGGTCAGGCGCGGGCCGACCCGGTAGCGGCGAAGGAGGCGGATCATCGGAAGTGCGGCGTCAGGGCGAAGGGTGCCCGCTACGCTGTGCGCCGAAGTTTTCCGAAACGCGACGGCGCGGCGACAACATGTCGAACTGTGACGCCGGGAGGAGGACGACCGCGGCGTAGTGCGCAGCGCTGGCTGTCGCTGCGTCGCAGTATGCGTGCGCGCTGTCCGGCGGCATGGCCGCGCAGCGCGCGCTGCGCCCGCGCGTGCCCAGGCGAGCGCGCGCCGCCGCGGCCGCCTCAGAGGAAGTCGTGCAGCAACGCGGCCACCGCCGCCGGCTGTTCCATGTGCAGATGATGGGTGCCGGGCAGCGTGTGCACGCGGCCGTCGCGCAGGCACGCCGCGCGCTGCAGGCGCAGCGGCTCGGGCAGCATGTCCTGCGCCGGATCGGCGAACACCACCGCGGTCGGGCACTCGATGCCGGCCAGCAGCGCCTGCATCTGTGTCTCGGTCGAACGGATCGCCGTCGGCAAGGTCAGGCGGCGGTCGCTGCGCCACACGTAGCCGCCGTCCACCGCGCGCACGCCGCGTTCCACCAGCAACCGTGCCGCCGGCTCGCTGAGCTGGTTGGCCAGCATCCGCGCGCGCACCGGCGCGGCGAGGTCGGGGAAGACGCGCAACGGTGCGGCGTTGGCGCGGCGAGTGCTGGCGACGCTGTTGCGCAGCCGTGCCACCGCGCCGTCCTCGCTCTCGGCCAGGCCGCCCAGCATCTCGATCGCCACCAGCTTCTCGATGCGCTGCGGCGCCGCGGCGGCCAGCAGGCTGGCGATGGCCGCGCCCATCGAATGGCCGATCAGCACGAAGCGCTCCCAGCCCAGCGCATCGGCCGCGTCCAGCACCGGATGCAGGGCACTGGCCAGCAGGTACTCGGCGCCCTCGGGCAAGGCGCTGCTGTGGCCATGGCCGGGCAGGTCCAGCATCACCAGGTCCAACTGCGGCAGGTGCCGGCTCAGCGGCACGAAGCTGGCGGCGTTGTCGAGCCAGCCGTGCAAGGCCAGCGCCTTGGGTCCATCCGGATTGCCGCTGCGCAGCCCGGCCAGCGCGCCCACCCGCGACGGGCAGGCGAAGGGACGCAAACTCATGCGGCGCGGGCCGCCAGCTGTGCCAGTGCGCGCGCGTGCGCCGGGGCGTCGTTGAGGCAGGGGATGTAGCGCACCTGCATGCCGCGTTCGGCGCAGGTCTCGACGAAGCCCATCGCCACTTCTTCCAGGGTTTCCAGGCAATCGGTGGCGAAGCCGGGACAGATCACGTCCACCTGCTTGACCCCCTGCGCGGCCAGGTCCCACAGCCGCGGTTCGGCATACGGGCGCAGCCAGCGCTCGGCGCCGAAGCGCGACTGGTAGCCGAGCTCCCATTCCCCGGCCTCCAGGCCCAGCGCGGTGGCGATCGCCTGCGCGCTGGCTTCGCAGCGCTGCGGGTAGGGATCGCCGTTGTTGGCCACGCGCTGCGGCAGTCCATGGAACGAGAAGAACAGGCGCTCGCCGCGGCCGTGCTGCGCCCAGTGCGCGCGCACGCTGTCCGCCACCGCGGCGACCCAGGCCGGATCGGTCGGGTAGTCCTCGATCAGGTGCACCGGCAGCTGCGGATGGCACGCCTGCCAGGCCTGCACCACGTCCTCGATCGAGGCGGTGGTGGTGGTCGAATACTGCGGGTACAGCGGCAGCACCACGATCCGGCGCACGCCGGCCTCGCGCAGCGCGTCCAGGGCCGGCGCCAGCGCCGGCGTGCCGTAGCGCATCGCCCAGGCCACGCGGTGCCCGGGCAGTTCGCGCTGCATGCCCTCGGCCAGGCGCCGGGTGTACACCGCCAGCGGCGAGCCATCGGCTAGCCACACCTGCGCGTACTTCTCCGCCGACTTGGGCGAGCGCCGCGGCAGGATCACCCAGTGCAGCAGCGGCCACCAGAACAGCCGCGGGATCGCGACCACGCGCTTGTCGCCGAGGAACTCGGCCAGATAACGGGCGACCGCAGGCGCGGTCGGCGCCTCGGGCGTGCCTAGATTCACCACCAGGATGGCGGTCTCGGGTGCGTAGGACATGCGCGCATTGTGGCAGAGCGCGCGAGTCGCGGCGTGTCGATCCGCTCGATCGCGACGATCGATGGCGCCTGTGCATGGCGCCGGTACCACTCATTGCCGATTCATTGCCCTGTGACTAAGTTCAAGCACTTGCAGTATCTTGCTGCGGACCTACTTCGGAGCCCGCCATGCCCCTCCTGCCGCGCCTCGCCCTGTTGATGAGCACCGTGTTGTTCGCTGGCCACGCCGTGGCCGGTCCGGAAGAGGACGAGCGCGCCCGCAATGCGCTGCGCGTGCTGACCGACATCCAGAAGATCCCCGAACAGTCCATCCCCGACAAGCTGCTCGACGAGGGCCGCGCCATCGTGGTGATCCCGGACACGCTCAAGGCCGGCCTGGTGATCGGCGGGCGTCGCGGCCATGGCCTGATGTCGGTCAAGCGCCCCGATGGCACCTGGTCCAATCCGGTGTTCGTCAAGCTCACCGGCGGCAGCATCGGCTTCCAGGTCGGCGTGCAGTCCTCCGACGTGGTGCTGGTGTTCCGCAACGACCGCAGCCTGGACAACATCGTCAACGGCAAGTTCACCCTCGGCGCCGATGCCGGCGTCGCCGCCGGCCCGGTCGGGCGCAACGCCGCCGCGGCCACCGACGGCCAGCTCAAGGCCGAGATCTGGTCGTGGTCGCGCGCCCGCGGCCTGTTCGCCGGCGTCGCCCTCGATGGCGCCGCGCTGCAGATCGACGATGCCGCCGACCTCAACGCCTACGGCCCCAACACCACCCCGCGGATGATCTTCGAGGGCCGCACCACGAACCGGCCGTCCAACGACATCGTCGCCTTCCGCGACAAGCTCGAGGAAGCCACCTACGCCGCGCGGCAGAGCCGCGGCACCGACAGCAGCGGCGATTCGACCGCAGCCCCGGCACCGGCCATGCCGGCACCGCAGGCCGCGCCGGAACCGACCGCCGCGCCCGACGCCGCCGCCAGCACCGTCCCCCTGCAGGGCCAGACGCAACCGGCGCAGCAGGGCTTCCAGCCGGTGTCCGACGGCGAGATCCGTACCGAGAAGCTCGACGGCGATCGCTGAGCGTCGTTCCCAACGCCACCTGTCCATCCCGCCGTACAGGCATGCCTGCACGGCCGGGAAAGGTAACGCGGCACGGCGCGGTGCGTTATCCTGCGGGTTCCTTACGACTTTTCTGCGAGCGGATCATGGGCAGTCTTAGCATCTGGCACTGGCTGGTCGTGCTGGTGATCGTGCTGCTGGTGTTCGGCACCAAGCGGCTGACGAGCGGCGCCAAGGATCTGGGCAACGCGGTCAAGGAATTCAAGAAAGGCATGCGCGACGAGGACAAGCCCGCCGGCCAGCTCGGCGACGAGACGCGCAGCAGCAGCGAGCCGTCCCGCCAGACCCAGGCCGAGCGCGACCGCGACGCGCACTGACGGGACACCGCCGGCGTGTTCGATATCGGATTCAGCGAACTGCTGGTGATCGCGGTGGTGGCCCTGGTGGTGCTCGGCCCCGAGCGCCTGCCCAAGGCCGCGCGCTTCGCCGGGTTGTGGGTGCGCCGTGCCCGCGCGCAGTGGGACTCGGTGAAGCAGGAACTGGAACGCGAACTGGAAGCCGAGGAACTCAAGCGCAGCCTGCACGACGTGCACAGTTCGCTGCGCCAGGCCGAGACCCAGTTTCGCGACGGCAGCGAGGAACTGCAGCGGCAGACCGAGGCGCTACGCCGCGAGATCGACCCGCACCCGCCGGTGCCGCCTGCCGACAGCGCTTCGGCGGCCGTGCCGCCAGCGGCTGCCGCCGCAACCGACACTTCGACGCCGCGCGTTGCCGATTCGGCCACGCCACTGCCACCGTCGATGGCGCCAGCAGCGTCCGCCGTGCCGGCCGCCGCGCGCGGTGCCGCCGCGCCACATCCGGCGCCCTCCGCCACGGCGACGGGCAGCGCCCAGTCGCCCTCCAGTGAGCCGGAGGCACCGCGATGAACGTCGAAGCCGAAAGCAGCCTGATCGAACACCTGATCGAACTGCGCGCGCGGCTGATGCGCGCGCTGATCGGCCTGGGCGTGGTGGTGGTGGCGCTGCTGCCCTTCTCCAAGCGCCTGTACTCCTGGCTGGCCGAGCCGATGCTGGCGCAGTTGCCGGTGGGCCAGAGCGTGATCGCCACGCACCCGGCCGGCGCGGTCATCGCCCCGCTCAAGCTGGCGTTCTTCCTGGCCCTGTTCGTGTCCGCGCCGTGGCTGCTGTACCAGGCCTGGGCCTTCGTCGCCCCTGGCCTGTACCAGCGCGAGAAGCGCCTGGCGCTGCCGCTGCTGGCCTCGGCGGTGCTGTTGTTCTACCTCGGCTGCGGCTTCGCCTACTTCCTGGTGCTGCCGGCGGTGTTCCACTTCCTGACCACGTTCAAGCCGGACGTGATCCAGCTCACTCCCGATGCCGGCGCCTACCTGGACTTCGTCCTGGCGATCTTCTTCGCCTTCGGCGCCAGCTTCGAACTGCCGGTGGCGCTGGTGATCCTGGCCCTGCTCGGCTGGGTGACCCCGCAGCAACTGCGCGAGGGCCGCGGCTACGCGGTGGTCGGCATCTTCGTCCTGGCCGCGGTGCTGACCCCGCCCGACGTCGTCTCGCAGCTGATGCTGGCGATCCCGATGTGCCTGCTGTACGAACTGGGCATCATCGCCGCGGCGGCGGTGACCAAGAAGCCGGGAGTGGAGATTCGGGAATAGGGATTCGTAAGCGCGGTTCGCTGCGTCTGACCCATCCTCGGACCAGATAGCGCTCGCCTGCACACAGCAAAACGGCCCCGAGGGGCCGTTTTTGCTGTTGCTGTCGCTCTACGAATCCCGAATCCCCACTCCCGAATCCCAGCCCTCAAGCCACAAAGACGTTCGAAGGCGGCGGCGGCACCGCCGGCGCGGCATCGCCGGCGTGCACGAACATCTGCTTCCAGGCCGCGTACACGATCCCGGCCAGGACCGGCATCAGCAGCGCCATCAGCAGCAACTGCGCGACCAGCGCCGCCACCGCGGTGCCAACCAGGAACTGCAGCACCAGCATCACCACGGTCAGCGCGAAATAGAACGCGAACATGGCCAGGAAGGCGAGGACGAAGAACACCAGCATCGCCGGCAGGTTGTGCAGGCAGGCGCGCAGGCCGTGACCGATCGCGGCGATGCCGTTGCGGCCGTCGAACATCACCTGCGGCGCAAACAGGAACAGGGTCAGCGCCACCGCCACGAAGCCGACCGCCACCAGCATCAGCCACAGCAGGATGCGCAACGCCGGCAGGGTCGCGACCAGTTGCTCCACCTGCAGCGGATCCGGCTGGGCGCCGGACTGGCCCAACTCGTTGAGCTTGTTCATCACCGTGGTCAGCTGTTCGAGCCCGCCTGGACCGATCACCACCACGGCCAGCAGCGCCAGCGCCAGCCCGACCACCACCTGCGGCAGCAGCGCCACCAGCAGGTTCGGCGTGCGGCCGCCCTGCAGGCCCTGCAGCAGGTGCGCCGGCTCGGCGCTGCGGCCCTGGTCGACCTCGCGTACGGCCCACACCAGCCCGCCGAACAGCAGCGGCCCGGCCAAGCCCATCAACAGTTGCGCCAGCATGCCCAGGGTGGGGTTGAGCACGCCCAGGAACAGCGCGATCAGCGCCGCCAGGCCCCAGACCAGTCCGAGCCGGCCCAACGCCCACGGCGCCCGTCGCAGCAGGGACATGCCGGCCAACAGCCATTCCGCGCCGGCCGAGGCCGGCAGCTTGCGAATCTCGATCATTGCCAATCCGAAGTGGGGGACGCCGTACAGCGCGGCGACTGCACAGATTATCGCGGTTTTGCCTGGCCGCTGCTGTGCTGCCCGCGTGCGTGCTGAACGAAGCGCCGCAACAGTTTGCGTGCCAGCGGTGCGGCGCTGACCTCGCGGGCGATGGTACGGGCGCAGCGTCCGGCGCTGCGTAGACAGTCGGCACGCGCCTGCACGTAGCCGCGCATGTGGTGGGTGGCGAACTCCGGATGGAACTGCAGGCCCCAGGTCGCCTCGCCCCAACGGAAGGCGTGGCACTGGTCCTGCGCCGAGCGCGCCAGCACCGTGGCGCCGGCCGGCGCGCGCAGCACCGTCTGCAGATGCGTGGCATGCGCAGGGAACCGCGCCGGCAGGCCGGCGAACAACGGATCCTCGGCGGCGGGCGGATGCAGTTCGATGTGCACCGTGCCCGATTCGCGCCCGGCCGGGTTGTAGGCCACCTCCCCGCCCAGCGCGTGCGCCAGCAGCTGGTGGCCGTAGCAGATGCCCAGCAGCGGCGTGCCGTCCTCGGCGGCCTCGCGCAGCCAGGCCGCCGAGCGCTCGCTCCAGTCGGCCCGGTCGGTGACGAACGCCGCCGAGCCGGTGACGATCACCCCGGCGAAGTCGCCCCGCGCCGGCAAGGCCTCCCCGGCGGCGACATTGGCCACCACCGTCTCGCGCTCGGCCAGGCCGGCGGCGACACGGATCCAGTGCGGAAAGCGGCCGTAGCGCCGCATCGTCGCCACCGGTTCGCCGGTTTCGAGGATCAGGAAGGGCGCAGCACGGCGACGGACGGGAGAAGCCAACGGCATGGTGGGATTCTAGACGGCAGCGCGCGGCTTTTTCCGAGCGCCGAAGGTGTCGATGGCATAAGCATATAACTGCGAGCAAGGGGAGGCGGCCGCGACGCGGCCGGGCCTGATCCCCGGCATGACGGAGCCGCGGTGGGATGGCAGCGCGGTGGCGCACAAGCGATCCGGCGGGGCATGCGGTCGGGTCGGTGCGCGGCCACGGCTTCCCATCCGCTTCAGCGCGGCGCGCGCAGGCTGTCGCTCTTCCTTCCTGGCAGGTTCGATATGCGCAGTCCGCTGATTTCCTTGGTCCTGGTCACGCTGCTGAGCGTGTCCGCATCGGTGGCGGCGGCGCCGGAGTCCGGCCGTCCCGCCCAGCCCACGACGCTGACGGTGCTCAGTTCCGGCGGCATCATGGGCGCCATCCGCGCCGTCGCGCCCGACTACGAACGCAGTACGGGAGTGAGGCTGCACATCGAGGCGGCGCCGTCGATGGGCGACACGCCGCAGGCCATTCCCAACCGCCTCGCCCGGCACGAGCCGGCGGACGTGCTGCTGATGGTCGGCGCGGCGCTGGACACGCTGGTGGCCAACGGCCAGGCGCGCCCCGCCAGCCGCGTGGACCTGGGCGAGTCCTACATCGCCATGGCAGTCAAACAGGGTGCACCGAAACCGGACATCTCCACGATGGAGGCCTTCCGCAAGACCTTGCTCGACAGCCAATCGGTGGCCTATTCCGACAGCGCCAGCGGCGTCTATCTGTCGCGCACGCTGTTCCCGCGGATGCGGCTCGGCGCCGGCTTCGCCGCCAAGGCGCGGATGATTCCCGCCGAGCCGGTCGGCGCAGTGGTCGCGCGCGGCGAGGCACAACTCGGTTTCCAGCAACTGAGCGAACTCAAGCCGGTTCCGGGCATCGCCATCGTCGGCCTGATCCCCAAGCAGGCGCAGCAGATGACGCTGTACTCCGGCGCTGTCGCCACCGCCAGCACGCAGCCGCAGGCGGCGCAGGCGCTGCTGGATTACCTGGCGTCTCCTGCGGCGGCCAAGGCCATCGCGGAGAGCGGCCTCACGCCGATGGCCGGGAAGAAATAACGGCGGCGCGAATCACGGCGCTGCGGACGGCGTTCTCATCCGACGCGTGGGCGGTGCGCTCATTCTCTGTGGTCGCGGCTTGGCGATGCGCTCCCGCAAGCGCATCGTGTGCGGCAGACCAGCGCGCGAGGAGACCCATGCCGACCACGCCGCCCCCGCCCGCTCACTCCCGCGGCGGCAACACCGACAGCACTTCCTCGATGGTGGTCAGCCCGGCAGCCACTTTTTCCAGGCCGGCGCGGCGCAGCGTGCGCACGCCCTCGTCCTGGGCGGCGCGGCTGAAGCCGGCCAAGTCCATGTCGGCGCGGATCAGGGTGCGCAGGCGCGGGGTCACCGGCAGCAGTTCGTACAGGCCCACCCGGCCCAGGTAGCCGGTGCGGCGGCACTCCAGGCAGCCGACCGGGGCGTAGGGTTGCAGCGGCTCGGGCAAGGCCTCGCCCGGCTCGCGCAGCGCGTCCCACTCGTGCGGCTCCAGCGTGTGCGGGCGCTTGCAGTGGCCGCACAGGGTGCGCACCAGGCGCTGCGCCAGCACGCCGTTGAGGGTGGAGGCGACCAGGTAGTGCGGCACGCCCAGGTCGAGCAGGCGGGTGATTGCCGAGGGCGCATCGTTGGTGTGCAGGGTCGACAGCACCAGGTGTCCGGTCAGCGAGGCCTGCACCGCCATCTGTGCGGTTTCCAGGTCGCGGATTTCGCCGATCATGATGATGTCCGGGTCCTGCCGTAGCAGGGTGCGCACGCCGCTGGCGAAATCCAGGTCGATGTTGGTCTGCACCTGCATCTGGTTGAACTCGGTGGCGATCATCTCGATCGGGTCCTCCACGCTGCACACGTTCACGTCCGGCGTGGCCAGGCGCTTGAGCGTGGAGTACAGCGTGGTGGTCTTGCCCGAGCCGGTGGGGCCGGTGACCAGCACGATGCCGTGCGGGCGTTCCACCAGCGCGTTCCAGCCGGCCGCTTCCTGCGGGCTGAAGCCGAGCTGGTCCACGCTCTTGAACGCGGCATCAGGATCGAAGATGCGCATCACGCACTTCTCGCCGAAGGCGGTGGGCATGGTCGACAGGCGCATCTCGGTCTCGCGCCCGCCCGGCGAGCGGGTCTTGATGCGCCCGTCCTGCGGCCGCCGCCGCTCGGCCAGGTCCATGCGCCCGAGCACCTTGATGCGGCTGACGATGGCGGTCATCACCGCCGGCGGCACTTCCAGCACCTTGTGCAGCACGCCGTCGATGCGGAAGCGCATGCGCCCGGCCTCGCGCCGCGGCTCCAGGTGGATGTCGCTGGCGCGCTGCTCGTAGGCGTACTGCAGCAGCCAGTCGACGATGTGCACGATGTGGTGGTCGTCGGCGTTGACGTCGCCGCCGCGGCCCAGTTCCACCAGTTGCTCGAAACTGGGCAGGCCGCTGCTCTGTTCGGTGCGCCCGTCCTTGGCGCCGCGCACCGAGCGGGTCACGCCGAAGAACTCCATCGTGTAGCGATGCAGGTCCAGCGGGTTGACCACCACCACTTCGATGCGGCGCCGCGCCAGGTGCTGCACGTCGCCGAGCCAGTCCAGCGCCAGCGGTTCGCTGGTGGCCACCAGCAGGCGCTCGGGCTGCAGGGCGAGCGGCAGGATGCGGTGGCGGCGCGCGTAGGCGTGCGAGACCACGCCGGTGACTGCGGCCACGTCGACCCGGGTCGGGTCGATGCGCAGGTAGCGCAGGCCGCAGCGCTGCGCCAGCCATTCGGTCAGCCGTTCCAGGCTCAGCTCGCTGCCCGGCGGACGGGTCGCGGCGAGTTTCAGGTTGGACAGCAGCACCAGCGGATGCACGTCGCTGACGGTGCGCGCGGTCTGCGCCGAGAACTGCACGCGACCACGTTCGGCCGGCGCGACCAGGCCGTCGGCGAGCAGTGCGGCGGCCACGCGCTCGAAGCTCAACCGGCCCGGCGGCAATGCCACGGCGGGCTCGGCGGGCAACGACGCGGGGGGCGCGGCAGGGCGCGAATCCATGGTCCAGGTCCGGTGCGCGGAAGTCCCCGCGAGTCGGTCGCTATACTAGCGCACCCCTCAACCGGCCCCTGCTAGATGTCCGTCACCCGGTCCGTACCGATCACGTTCCAGGGTCTGATCCAGACCCTCAACCAGTTCTGGGCGCAGCACGGCTGCGTGCTGATCCAATCGCTGGACCTGGAAGTGGGCGCCGGCACCTTCCATCCGTCCACGTTCCTGCGTGCGCTCGGACCGGAGCCGTGGAATGCGGCCTACGTGCAGCCCAGTCGCCGCCCCACCGACGGCCGCTACGGCGAGAATCCGAACCGCCTGCAGCGCTACTACCAGTACCAGGTGGCGATGAAGCCGAACCCGGACAACATCCAGCAGTTGTACCTGGATTCGCTCAAGGCGCTGGGCATCGATCCGCTGGTGCACGACCTGCGCTTCGTCGAGGACAACTGGGAATCGCCCACGCTCGGCGCCTGGGGCCTGGGCTGGGAAGTGTGGCTCAACGGCATGGAAGTCACCCAGTTCACCTACTTCCAGCAGGCCGGCGGCCTGGAGTGCAAGCCGGTGCTGGGCGAGATCACCTACGGTCTCGAGCGCCTGTGCATGTATCTGCAGAACTGCGACAACGTCTACGACCTGGTGTGGACCTACGGCCCCGATGGCACGCCGGTCACCTATGGCGACGTCTACCACCAGAACGAGGTGGAGCAGAGCGCGTACAACTTCGAACACGCCAACGTGGCCGAACTGTTCCACCGCTTCGACGCGTGCGAGCAGGAAGCGCAGGCGCTGGTCGAGGTCGGGCTGCCGCTGCCGGCCTACGAACAGGTGACCAAGGCCAGCCACGCCTTCAACCTGCTCGACGCGCGCCGCGCGATCTCGGTGACCGAGCGCCAGCGCTACATTCTGCGCGTGCGCGCGCTGGCACAGGCGGTGGCCAAGGCCTACTACGCGCAGCGCGAGAAGCTGGGCTTCCCCGGCGTCAAGAAGTGATGCAAGCCCCTCTCCCCCCGGGAGAGGGGTTGGGGTGAGGGTACGTCGGCACGCAAGGCCGGCTACTCCGCCCCCAGGCGCCCGCACCCTCATCCGCCCCTTCGGGGCACCTTCTCCCACAGGGAGAAGGAACCGCTAAGCAAGGTCTGACACATGAGCGAACACCTTCCCCTGCTGATCGAACTGGGCACCGAGGAACTGCCGGTCAAGGCATTGCCGGGCCTGGCCCAGGCGCTGTTCGACGGCGTGATCGCCGGGCTGGAGAAGCGCGGCATCGCAGTCGAGCGCGGCGACGCCAAGCCGCTGTCCACGCCGCGCCGGCTGGCGGTGCTGCTGCCGGGCGTGGCCGTCGAGCAACCGGAGCAGCGCGCGGAAGTGCTCGGCCCCTACGTCAACATCGCGCTGGACGCGGATGGCCAGCCGACCAAGGCGCTGCAGGGCTTCGCCGCCAAGGCCGGGATCGACTGGACCGCGCTGGAGCGCGCCAGCGACGCCAAGGGCGAGCGCTTCGTGCACCGTGCGGTGAACCCGGGTGCGCGCACCGCGACGCTGCTGCCAGAGATCCTGCGCGAGGCGATCGCGGCGATGCCGATCCCCAAGCCGATGCGCTGGGGCGATCACGACTACGGCTTCGCGCGGCCGGTGCAGTGGCTGGTGCTGCTGTTCGGCAGCGAGGTGGTGCCGATGCCGCTGTTCGGCGTGGAAGCCGGCCGCGACAGCCGCGGCCACCGCTTCCTGCACGACGCGCCGGTGCCGCTGGCGCAGCCGGGCGACTACGTGGCCGCGCTGCAGGCCGCGCAGGTGCTGGTAGACCCGGACGTGCGCCGCGCGCGCATCGTCGCCGAGGTCGAACAGGCAGCGCGCGAGGCCGGCGGCAGCGCGCGCATCGCCGAGGACAACCTGGAGCAGGTGGTGAACCTGGTCGAATGGCCGTCGGCGGTGCTGTGCAAGTTCGAGCCGGCGTTCCTGGCGGTGCCGCAGGAAGCGCTGATCGAGACCATGGAGAGCAACCAGAAATTCTTCCCGGTGCTGGATGACGGCGGCAAACTCACCGAGCATTTCATCGGCATCGCCAACATCGTCTCGCGCGACGTCGCCGAAGTGGCCAAGGGCTACGAGCGGGTGATCCGTCCGCGCTTCGCCGACGCCAAGTTCTTCTTCGACGAAGACCTCAAGCAGGGCCTGGAGGCGATGGGCGCCGGCCTGGCCAGCGTCACCTACCAGGCCAAGCTCGGCAGCATCGCCGACAAGGTGCAGCGCGTGGCCGCGCTGGCCGAGGCGATCGCCGCGCAGGTCGGCGTGGACCCGGCGCAGGCGCGCCGCGCCGCCGAACTGAGCAAGAACGACCTGCAGTCGCGCATGGTCAACGAGTTCCCGGAACTGCAGGGTATCGCCGGCCGCCACTACGCCGTCGCCGCCGGCGAACCCAGCGAGATCGCCCTGGCGATCGACGAGGCCTACCAGCCGCGCTTCGCCGGCGACGACATCGCGCTGTCGCCGCTGGGCAAGGTGCTGGCGATTGCCGAACGCCTGGACACGCTGGCCGGTGGGTTCGCCGCCGGCTTGAAGCCCACCGGCAACAAGGATCCGTTCGCGCTAAGGCGCAATGCGCTGGGGTTGGCGCGGACGGTGATTGAGAGTGGGTTTGATGTGGATCTGGAAGAGATGCTCGGCTCTGCGCTGATCCAGGTGCAACATGCACTTGCTGACGTTAGCGCGCGCGAAAAAATTCAAGCGCTTATTGCCGCGAAGAAAGCAGGGATCAAGACGTCGTCGGGCGTGACTGTATCTGCCTCGCTGAAGGGTTCTCTTGCGGAAGAAATTTACGATTTCATCCTCGACCGCCTGCGCGGCTACTACTCCGACAAGGGCGTGCCGGCGACGCAGTTCAACGCGGTGGCGGAACTGAAGCCAGCCTCCCTGTACGACTTCGACCGCCGCATCGACGCGATCGGCACCTTCGCCGCCTTGCCGGAAGCCGAGGCGCTGGCCGCGGCCAACAAGCGCATCCGCAACATCCTGCGCAAGGCCGAGGGCGAGATTCCGGGGCAGATCGACCCGACCCTGCTGCGCGAGCCGGCCGAAAGCGCGCTGGCCGAGGCGGTGGAAGCGGCGATCGTGGAAACGGACGGCGCGCTGCGCCAGCACGACTACGTCACCGTGCTGAACTTCCTGGCGCGGCTGCGTCCGCAGGTGGACGCGTTCTTCGACGGCGTGATGGTCAACGCCGACGATCCGGCGCTGCGCCGCAACCGCCTGGCCCTGCTCAAGCGCCTGGGCGACCGCCTCGGCAGCGTCGCGGCGATCGAACACCTGTCGGCGTAAGCGTCAGCGCCGCCGTAACGAGAGACGGGCCGCCTAGCGCGGCCCGTTCTCGTTTCATCGAGATGGCTGCCGCCGCGATGCGGCGCGACTGGCTTCGGCACACCGCACTGCGTCGGGACTTAAGTCCCTCCCACAGTGGGTTGACCATGTGCTCCGCAAGCCTCGGCAGGAGCCGCGCGTGTTTCTGCCGCGACGAAAGAAACAAGCAATCCCACGGCAGGGAGAACGCGCTTGGCAGGAAGCCCGCAACTCTGCACACAACGGACAGTGTGTGAGCGCCCGCAATCAAGCCCCTCTCCCCCCGGGAGAGGGGTTGGGGTGAGGGTACGTCGCGAAGCGACCCGCAGCGTGTGAGTGCACGAGGCTTCGCCCGTACCCTCATCCGCCCCTGCGGGGCACCTTCCCCCGAAAAGGGGGCCGTGGTCCCAGTGGGAGAAGGCAACAGGGTGGCCTACCCGCGGAGCACATTCCAACCGCGGCGACCGCAGCGCAACGCAACACCGCCGTTACGAATCCCCAATCCCGATTCCCCAATCCCGGCTCTCAATCGAACAACGCCTGGATCGCCGCCAGCCCCGCATTGGCGCGCTCCTTCTTGCGCGCCGCATCGGCCACCGGGTCGGCGCCGTCGCGCTGCATTTCCTCGGCCGGGATCTCGTCGAAAAAGCGGCTGGGCTTGAGCCGGATGTGCTCGCCGAACTTGCGGGTGAGCTTGCTGTAGCTCATCCACAGCTGCTCCTTGGCGCGGGTGATGCCCACGTACAGCAGGCGCCGCTCTTCCTGCAGGTTGCCCTCTTCCAGGCTGACCTCGTGCGGCAGCACCCCGTCCTCGCAGCCGACGATGAACACGTAGCGGAACTCCAGGCCCTTGGAGGCATGCATGGTCATCATCCGCACCTGGTTGCCGCCGTCGTCCTTGTCGTTGCGCGACAGCAGCGCCAGCTGCGCGGCCAGGTCGCCGACGGTGGCGCCGCGCGGGCCGCCCTCGAACCACTTGGCCAGTTCCTCCAGGTTGCCGCGGCGGCGCTGGAAACTCGCTTCGTCCTTGCACTGATGGCGCAGTTCGCGGATCAGCCCGGATTGCTCGGCGAGCTGACGCACCACGTCGGCCGAGGACAGCGTGGTCGAGGCCGCGCGCAATTCATGCAGGATGTCGACGAAGTCGCTCAGGCCGTTGGCCGCGCGCGGCGGCAACTGCTGCAGCGCGCCCACCGACTCGGCCGCGCGCGACATCGGCAGGTGCTTGGCCGAGGCCAGCTCGGCCAGCTTGGCCAGCGAGGTCGCGCCGACCTCGCGCTTGGGTGCCTGCACCGCACGCAGGAACGCCGCGTCGTCGTCGGGATTGACCAACAGGCGCAGCCAGGACAGCACGTCCTTGACCTCCTGCCGCTCCAGGAACGCGGTGCCGCCGGTGATGTGGTACGGCACGCCGGCGATCTGCAACGCCTTTTCCAGCGGCCGCGACTGGAAATTGCCGCGGAACAGGATGCAGAAGTCGCTCCACGGCACCTGCTTGGCGGTGCCCAGGTAGGCGATCTCGGCGGCCACCTTCTCCGCTTCGTGCTCGCTGTCGCGGCACTCCCACACGCGGATGCGCTCGCCGTCGGCCTGGTCGCTCCACAGCGTCTTCAGGTGCTCGTGCGGGTTGTGCGCGATCAACGCATTGGCCGCGCGCAGCACGCGGTTTGAGCAGCGGTAGTTCTGCTCCAGCTTGATGATCTGCAGGGCCGGATAGTCGCGGCCCATCTGCATCAGGTTTTCCGGGTTGGCCCCGCGCCAGGCGTAGATGCTCTGGTCGTCGTCGCCCACGCAGGTGAAGTTGCCGCGCGGGCCGGCCAGCATCTTCAGCAGCCGGTACTGCGCGTCGTTGGTGTCCTGGCTTTCGTCCACCAGCAGGTAGCCGATGCGTTCGCGCCAGGCCATCACGATGTCCTCGTTCTCCTCCAGCACCTGCACCGGCAGGCGGATCAGGTCGTCGAAGTCCACCGCGTTGAAGGTGCTCAACCGCGCCTGGTAGCGCTCGTACAGGCTGGCCGCTTCCTGCTCGCGGTTGCTGCGCGCCGCCGCCATTGCCTGCTCCGGCGACAGCCCGGCGTTCTTGGCGCGCGAGATCAGGTTCTTGGCGTCCTCGATGGCATCGGGCTTGGCCCCCGGCATCAGGTCCTTGATCTGCGCGGCGGCATCGTCGGCGTCGAAGATCGAGAAGCCGCGCTTCAACCCCACCGCGGCGTGTTCGATCTGCAGGAACTTCAGCCCCAGGGCGTGGAAGGTGCAGATGGTCAGGCCGTCGGCGGCCTCGCTGCGGATGCGCTTGGCCACGCGTTCGCGCATTTCCTTGGCCGACTTGTTGGTGAAGGTGATGGCGGCGATGCGCTTGGCCGGATAGCGGCCGCTGGCGATCAGATGCGCGATCTTTTCCACGATCACGCGGGTCTTGCCGCTGCCGGCGCCGGCCAGCACCAGCAACGGACCCTCGCAATGCAGGACCGCGGCGCGTTGGGGAGGATTGAGACCGTGCATGAAGACTTCCCTTGGCCGCGCATTGTAACGGGCGCCGGCCGGCGCCGACGCCCCACCGCCGCGCCGGCGCTGAACCGGTTCGCGATCCGCCTGGCGGCCGGGGTGCGCGGCCGCCGCGCTAGAATCTGTGGCATGGCGAAACTGTACTTTTACTATTCGGCGATGAACGCCGGCAAGACCACCACGCTGCTGCAGTCGGCGCACAACTACCGCGAGCGCGGCATGCGCACGGCGATCCTGACGCCGCGGCTGGACCACCGCGCCGGCAGCGGCGTGGTCGCCTCGCGCATCGGCCTGCGCGCCGACGGCATGGGTTTCGGCGCCGACACCGATCTGCTGGCCACCATCGAGGCCGACATCGCCAGCCACGGCCCGCTGCATTGCGTGCTGGTGGACGAGGCGCAGTTCCTCAGCCGCGCGCAGGTCTGGCAGCTCAGCGAAGTGGTCGACCGGCTGCGCATCCCGGTACTGTGCTACGGCCTGCGCACCGATTTCCGCGGCGAGCTGTTCGAGGGCAGCCAGTACCTGCTGGCCTGGGCCGACGAACTGCAGGAGATCAAGACCATCTGCCACACCGGCAGCAAGGCGACGATGACCGTGCGCGTGGACGAGAACGGCCATGCGGTGCAGGACGGCCCGCAGGTGGAGATCGGCGGCAACGAGCGCTACGTGTCGGTCAGCCGCCCCGAGTTCAAGAAAATCATGCGCGGTGAAGGCCGCATCGATCCGCTGCAGATCGCCCTGCCGCTGTAACCCGGATGTCACCACTGACGCACCGCGCTGGTGCGTCGCGCCCGCATGCAATGAACCGTGGCTGACGCGTACCGTACACGCTTCTGTTCCTATGCCATCAGTCTATGGAGCACGCACGGGCGGCGTGCCTAGAATCGCGCCGATCGCTCACTCATGGGATGAGGAACATGCTTTCGTTGAAAGGATTTTTTGCCGGCAGCGGCACCGCATTGGCCTGCGCTTTGCTGCTCGCCCTGCCCGGCCAGGCCGCAGCGGCCCCGGGCGACCACACCTTCCAGGACATCCCGGCGCAGGTGCTGACCGACGGCTTCCTTGAGGCGCACCTGGATCTGTTCTATCGTCGCGCCGGCATCCGCGCCGACAAGAAGGGCGACTACGCCGAGGCCAGGAAGCAGTACCAGTTGGCCGCGCGCTACGCCGACAAGCCGTCGCAGGCACGGCTGGGCGAGATGTACTGGGAAGGCCAGGGCGGCGCCGCCGACCACACGATGGGCTTCCTGTGGATGGCGCTGGCTGCCGAGCGCGGCTACGACCAGTTCGGCGCGCGCAAGATGGAGTACTGGAATCAGCTGACGCCGGACGAGCGCAAGCGCGCGGCCAAGCTCGACAAGTCGATGCTGGCCGAGTACGGCGACCAGGTCGCCAAGCCGCGCCAGGAAGCGGTGCTGCGGCGCGAAGCGATGCGCAGCACCGGCGGCCTGCTCGGCCACTCCGGCGCGGCCGGCCCGCTGTCGATCAACGGCCCGCGCGGCGGCAGCATCGATCCGGAAGTGTTCTACGCCAAGCAGTTCTGGGAACCGAGCGCGTACTGGAAGCTGCAGGACCAGGTGTGGGACGGCCGCACACCGGGCCGGGTCGACATCGGCGATGTCGAGGACATCAGCACGCAAGGCGCGCCGCCGCCGCCGCAGGAACCGGCCAAGCACTGAGTGCGAGGCGGACAGCGTCGGGACTGAGGTCCCTCCCACGGGAGGCGTTCGGTGTATCGCCCTGCTTTGCAGGCGCGGCTGCGCGTTTCTCTCGACCGAGTGCAATCCCCCTTGTGGGAGGGACTTCAGTCCCGACGAGCGAAGCGCGACGACATCGCATCGCCGCGCCTCCCGGGATGAACGTCCACGCGCCGATGCCAAGCATCGGCACTACGTGCGCGCGCCTCCTCAGTACAACTTGCGCTCGGCCACCGGCGGCGGCGTCCACTGGTACAGCCAGGTCTCGGTCAGCGGGCGCTCGCCGCTGCGCAGGTACAGGCGGATGTCGATCTGCTCGCTGCCGTCGTCCGGCGGCACCACGTCGAACATCGCGCGGTAGCCGGCAATCTCATGCAGCGGCCGGGCCGAGACGATTTCGGTGCGACCACGGTTGAGCTGCAGCACCACCTCGACCTTGGCGTCCTTCTCCTTGCCCAGCTTGGCCAGTTCGCCACCGGCGAAATCCACCGCGAAGCGCCAGGAGAAGTAATGACGCTTCTGCCCGACCACGCCGCCCAGGCCGGTGCGGGTGGCCACGCAATGCGCCAGCGGCGAGGACGCCGGCGGCTGCGCGCCCCAGTACAGGCGGTAGCCGAACAACAGCTCCTGGCCCGGCTGCGGCTTGTCCTGCGGATTCCAGAACGCGACGATGTTGTCGAAGGTCTCGTCGACGGTGGGAATCTCCACCAGTTGCACCGAACCCTTGCCCCAACCCTGCTTCGGCTCCACCCACAGGCACGGGCGCTTCTCGTAGAACACGCCGTCGTCCTGGTAGTGATCGAAGTTGCGGTCGCGCTGCAGCAGGCCGAAGCCGCGCGGGTTGTCGTCGACGAACATGTTGAAGCGCAGGTGCGGCGGATTGCACAGCGGCCGCCAGATCCACTCGCCGCCGCCGGTCCACATCGCCAGGCCATCGGTGTCGTGGATCTCCGGGCGCCAGTCCCAATCCATGCGGCGGTCGTTCTCGCCGACCTGGTACATGCTGGTGCACGGGCCCAGGCCCAGGCGCTCGATGGTCTTGCGCGGATACAGCGCGCTGTCGATGTCCATCAGCAGCACGTCGCCGTTGGTGATCGCGAAGCGGTAGGCGCCGGCCACGCTGGGCGAATCCAGCAGCGCGTACACCACCACCGTGTCCGACCCGGCCTTGGGCTGCTCGAGCCAGTAGGCGATGAAGTCCGGGAATTCCTCCGGGCCGCCGGTACCGGTGTCGATCGCCAGCCCGCGCGCCGACTGCCCGTACTGGCCCTCCTTGCCCACCGCGCGGAAGTAGCTGGCGCCGAGGAACGCGGCGAAGTCGCGCTCGGTGTCCTGCTTAGTGTTGAGGCGGAAACCGGCGAAGCCCAGTTCCTTGGGCAGGTGCGCGCCCTTCAGCCCGCTGCTGCCGTAGTCGAACGCCGCGCTGTCGTAGGCCAGTTCCTGCGCCTGCCCGTCGACCAGATCGAACATGTGCACCGGCGTCTTGAAGTACAGCCCCAGGTGGAAGAACTTGGCCTGGAACTTCGGGCCTTGGTCGGCCGCCCACAGCGCGTGGTCCTGGCGGTAGCGGATCGACTGGTACTGGTCCCAGGTCAACGCCTCCACCGGCGCCGGCAGCACCCGCTTGTGGCTCTGGTATGGCGCATCGGCCATGGCCCGCGCGTGGCCCTTGAGCCAGGCGTAGTCGAACGGTTGCGGCTTGCCCAGGCGGCGCAGGCCCACCGCAGGAGCGGCCTGGCCGAGCATCGGCATCGCCGGCAAGCCCATGGCGGCGAAGGCGGCGGCGGCGTTCTTGAGGAAATCGCGTCGTTGCATGGCCGGACCGAAACGAAAGAGGATGCCCATGATAGACAAGCGGCGCCGAAGGCGGCGGTGATGGGCTCACCGGATGCATCCCAGGCGCAGACGCGCCGGAGCCGGCGCACTGCTGCTGGCGACATAACTTTCCCACCCAACCGCATCGGCGGCGGCGACGCGCGAGCGGGCAAGGCGTCTAGAGGAGCGTCTACTAACGCGAGAAAGCCACTGATAGAGGCGCTTGAGCCGACGCGTTAACGCGAATGTATGTCGCGGCCGAAGTCGCCCTCACGGTCGCGACGGCATGGCTCGCTGCGCCGCCACAAAACCGCGTTGTTGGAGGTGCACCGCAGGCGCCGAACCGCCTGCGTCAGGCTCATCGCTCAGCGCTGGCAGTGGCCGCACCAGACGCTGGCGCGCTGACCGATGCTGGCGTGGCGCAGCGTGCGCCCGCAGCGCTTGCAGGCCTCGCCCTCGCGGCCATAGACCGACAGTTCCTGCTCGAAGTAGCCCGGCGCCCCGTCCGGGCTGATGAAATCGCGCAGGGTGGTGCCGCCGCGCTGGATCGCATAGCCCAGGATCGCCTTGGCGGCCTCGGCAAGGCGCGCATAGCGGGCACGCGAGACCTCGCCGGCTTCGCGCAGCGGACTGATGCCGGCCTGGAACAGGCTCTCGGCGGCGTAGATGTTGCCCACCCCGACCACGATGCGCTGATCCATCAGGAAGGTCTTCACCGGCGCGGTGCGGCCGCGGCTGAGCCGGAACAGATGATCGCCGTCGAACGCATCCGACAGCGGCTCCGGCCCCAGTTCGGCGAGCAAGGGATGGGTCTCGCCCGGCGCCTGCCACAGCAGGCAGCCGAACCGGCGCGGGTCGTTGAAGCGCAGCACGCGGCCGTCTTCCAGGCTGATGTCGACGTGGTCGTGCGCCCGCGGTGGCGTGTCGCCGGGCAGCACGCGCAGGCTGCCGGACATGCCCAGATGCAGCAGCGCACTGCCGACCGCGGTATCCAGCAACAGATACTTGGCACGCCGGCGAATGCCGTCGATGCGCTGCCCCGGCAGTTGCTCCGCCACCTCCGGCGGAATGGGCCAGCGCAGATCCGGCCGCCGCAGGATCACCCCATGGATGCGCCGCCCCGACAGATGCGGCTCCAGGCCGCGCCGGGTGGTTTCGACTTCGGGGAGTTCGGGCATGGGTTCGTCGAATGTCGCAGGTAGATGGACAAGCTTAGCGGGCGCGAGGTGCGCTTCTGCTGAAGCTAGGGATTGTTGAGCAGACACTCCGCGCGCTGCGCGACGGAACGCACAGCGCGTGTGGCGACACGACCGTGCTCACTGCGGCGGCGCCGCCAGCTCCCGCGCGCTCAGGTAGCCATCGCCGTTGGTGTCCTGCTTGCGGAAACGGGCGGTCAGGGTGGCGATGTGTTGTGCGCGGGTGATCGGCGGGCCGCGGCCGCCGGGCAGTTCGGCGGGGCTGAGCACGCCGTCGTGGTCGAGGTCGCGCGCATCGAAGGCGTAGCTCATCCAGGCCAGGTATTCGTCCAGGCTGACGCGGCCGTCGCCGTCGCGATCCATGCGCTGCAGGTAGCTGGCGGTGCTGTCGATGGCCTGCGCTTGGGCGTTGACCATGCCGCCGGCGAACAGGCTGCAGGCGATGCTCAGCGTCAGCCCGGCCATCAACGACGAACGCCGCGCGAGGCGGCGTTCGTGCGACCGGCTGCGTGGTACGCCGCGGCTCATGCCAGGGCGTAGCCCTTCAGTCGCGCCGCGTATGCCTGCAGCGCGGCGATGCCGCTGGCTTCGGCGTCGTGGCACCAGGCCTGCAGGTGCTTGAGGCGTTCGCTGGCGTCGTGGGTGCGGGCTTCCAGCAGGGCCGCCAGGCGCGCGCGGTGCTCGACCAACGTGCGCATGCGTGGGCGCTGCGCCACCCAATGCTGCAGTTGTTCGCGGGCGTCGGGCTTGAGCCAGCGGCCGTCGTCGACCAGGCCCTTGCGCAGGCGCCGCGGCAGCAGCTTGCGCAACTTGGCGCCGGCCTGCGCCGCTTCTTCCTTCAGCGCGGGGGTGAACACGTTGCGCTGGTAGTCGGTCATCGCCTGGAAGCGATGCGACAGCAGCGCACGCAGGGTGTCGGCATCGGGCACGGCGATGTTCGGGCGCACGTCCAGGGTCGGCGCGACGCGCAGGATCTTGGCCAAGCGCAAGGCAGCCAGTGCGCGGATCGCGATCCAGCCGATGTCCAGTTCCCAGCGACGCATCGAGAAGCGCGCCGAGCTCGGGAAGGCATGGTGGTTGTTGTGCAGCTCTTCGCCGCCGATCCACAGCGCCCACGGGGTCAGATTGGTCGAGGTGTCGGCGGACTCGAAGTTGCGGTAGCCCCACCAGTGGCCCAGGCCATTGATCACGCCGGCGGCCCAGAACGGGATCCACGCCATCTGCAGCGCCCACAAGGCGATGCCGGGCAGGCCGAACAGCGCGAAGTTGAACGCGAACAGCGCCACCGGCCCCAGGTTGGCGTACGGGGTGTACAGGTGCCGCTCGATCCAGTCGTCCGGCGCGCCCTTGCCGTACTGCTCGATGTCGCCGCGCTGGGTGCGCGCTTCGCGGTACAGCTCCACGCCGCGCCAGAACACGCGGGCGATGCCCTTGGTCTGCGGGCTGTGCGGGTCTTCCTCGGTCTCGACCTTGGCGTGGTGCTTGCGATGGATCGCCACCCACTCCTTGGTGATCATCGAGGTGGTGAACCAGGTCCAGAAGCGGAAGAAGTGCGACAGCAGCGGATGGAAATCCACGCCGCGATGCGCCTGGCTGCGGTGCAGGTACAAGGTCACCGCGAAGATGGTGAGCTGGGTGAACAGCAGCAGCACGGCGAGCATGCCCCACCAGCCGACGCCGAGCAGGCCGTTGCCAAGGAAGTCGAGGATCGCGTCGAACATTGCCAGAAGCTCCAGAGCGTAAGACGGCGTGAGGGGATGACGACATGATGGGGGTTGTGCGGGCAAACTTCACCCGGCGCTCGCGTATGGTATTCAGCCGCCAAGCGCTTCCGATCACAGAACGGTGTCGGTTACATGTCAGCCGCCTCTTCCCAAGCAACCCCCGTGCCAGCGGCCGCGCCGTTGATCGAACTGGACCGCGCCAGCGTGATCCGCGGCCAGGTCCGCGTGCTGCACGCGCTGAGCCTGCGCATCGCGCTCGGCCAACACACCGCCATCCTCGGCCCGAACGGCTGCGGCAAATCCTCGTTCATCAAACTGATCACCCGCGAGCTGTACCCGCTGGCCCGCGCCGGCGAGGAACCGGCGGTGCGGGTGCTCGGCCAGAGCCGCTGGCAGGTGGATCGGCTGCGCAGCCAGTTGGGCATCGTCAGCGGCGACCTCAGCGTCAATCTCGCCGACATGCCCGGGCTGGACGTGGAGAGCGCGATACTGTCGGGATTCTTCGCCAGCTATGTGGTGCCGCCGCACCGCGAAGTCACCGACGCGATGCGGGCACGGGCGCGCGAGGCGTTGCAGGCCGCGCACGCGCTGCCGCTATTGCGGCGCGCCTACGCCGAGCTGTCCGCCGGCGAGACCCGCCGCGTGCTGATCGCGCGCGCCCTGGTCAACCGGCCGCAGGCGCTGCTGCTGGACGAACCCAGCACCGGCCTGGATCTGATCGCACGCGAGCACCTGCTGGCGACGATGCGCGACCTCGCCCGCCAGGGCATCACCCTGGTGCTGGTCACCCACCACATCGAGGAGATCGTGCCGGAGATCGCGCGGGTGATCCTGCTGCGCGAGGGCCAGGTGTACGCCGACGGCACGCGCGAGGAACTGCTGGCCGATGCGCCGCTGTCGGCGGTGTTCGGCGGACCGGTGCGGGTGCAGCGCGATGGCGACAGTTACAGCGCGCGCGTGGTCGCGGAGGGCTGATCCGCGCAAGCCCACGAACCCTCGGGGCCGCGGGCTTGCGGTCTGCGCAATGTCGCAGGTGATGCGGGAATGTCTGTAGGAGCCGCTTCAGCCGCGACAGGCGTTACCGGGAATGCCCGTCGCGGCTGAAGCCGCCCCTGCAGATGACCTTTCGTCGTTGGTTAGAGCCGCCCCGAAGCCGCTTCCACACGCGGGACGTCCACCGTCATCGGGAGTTCCGGTAACCGTGCCGAATGCGCTCAGGCAAACGCCGCGCTCGATCCTCGCGCCGGTGCGTCTGCTTCGAACGCGGCGCGCGCGCCGCGGATCTGCGCATGGTGATCGGCGGCCCAACGCACCAACGGCGCCAGTACCACGCTCAGCGAATGCCCTAGCGGGGTGAGCCGATACTCCACCCCAGGCGGCACCGTCGGCAGCACCTCGCGGGCGACCAGCCCTTCGCGCTGCAGGTCGCGCAGGGTCTGAGTGAGCATGCGCTGGGAGATGTCCGGCACCGCGCGGCGCAGTTCGCCGAAGCGGTGCGGGCGTTCGGCCAGCAGCATCACGAACAGAGTGCTCCACTTGTCGCCGATCTGCGCCAGCACGTCGCGCACCGGGCACTGGTCGATGGCCATGCCGGCGCGCTGGTGGTCCTGCAGTTGCTGGCTCATCAATCCGTCGACGGCGGCGACCGACGGCAAGACGCGATCCATGGTGGTTACCTCGAGGTAATCAGGGGCGGAAAAAGTGCCGTCTTTACAGCCCGGCCAAGGTCTCTAGGATAGACCAGGTTCCTTTTCCAGGCCATGGCGTCCTGCGACGCCTCCCTTTCCTCAGGAGACCTGTCATGTCCGCATCTTCCGATTCCCTGCTCGTCACCGGCGCTGGCGGCCAGTTCGGCCAGCGCGTGCTCGCGCACCTGCTCGACACCCTCCAGGTGGCGCCGTCGCGGGTCGTGGCGATGACCCGCCAGCCCGAACGCCTGGCCGCCTGGGCCGCGCGCGGCGTGGACGTGCGCCACGGCGATTTCGACGACGCCACCTCGCTCGACACCGCGTTCCGTGGCGCCGGCCGCGTGTTGCTGATCAGCACCGACGCGCTCGACCGCCCCGGCCACCGCCTGCAGCAGCACCAGGCCGCGATCGCCGCCGCCGAACGCGCCGGCGTCGGCCACCTGGTCTACACGTCGTGCCCGGAACCGCACGACTCGCCGCTGCTGCTGGCTGCCGATCACGCCGGCACCGAGGACAGCCTGGCCGCCAGCGCCCTGCCCGCCTGGACCGTACTGCGCAACCACTGGTACTTCGAGAACCTGTTCATGAGCCTGCCGCCGGTGCTGGCCTCGGGCCACTGGTACAGCGCGGCCGGCGACGGCGGCATCGCCCACATCGCCCGCGACGACCTGGCCCGCGCCGCCGCGGTCGCCCTGGCCAGCGGCGACGGCAAGCGCACGCTCACCCTCAGCGGTGCGCGCGCCTACACCACCGCCGACATCGCCGCGCTGGTCGCGCAGGTGCTGGACGTGCAGATCCAGGTGGTGCCGGTACCGGTCGAGGGCCTGGTGCAGGGCATGGTCGGCGCCGGCCTGCCCGAGCCGGTCGCACGCATCTATGCCTCGTTCGACACCAACACCGCCGCCGGTCGCGTCGCCACCGTCACCGGCGACTACCAGGCGCTGACCGGGCAGGCGCCGCTGCCGTTCGAACAGTGGCTGCAGGACCAGCGGACGCAATTGGCGGCGTTGAAGCCGTAAGCGAATTCGGCGGCGCGCGCACGCAGGTGCGCGCTACTTTCCGATGCAGAAGCTGGAGAAGATTCGCCCGAGCAGGTCGTCGGCGCTGAGCGTGCCGACGATCTCGCCGAGCGCGGCATGGGCCAGGCGCAGTTCCTCGGCGGCCAGTTCCAGGCGTTCGTGCTGCAGTTCGGCCGTCGCCGCATCGGCATGAGTCGCGGCACGCTGCAGCGCATCGACGTGGCGGGCGCGCGCGGAGAACTCGCCGTCGCTGCCCTCGCCGGCCGCGGCGCCGGCGATCGCACGCAGCTGCGCATGCAGTTGCTCCAGGCCGCTCCCGGTCGCGGCGGAGACATAGACGCGCTCGGCGCTGGCCACGGGCACGATGGCGAGCAGGTCGCTCTTGTTGTGGATCCACAGGCGCTGCGGCACGTCGGCGATGGCGTCGGCGATCGCCGCATGGCCGGCCTCGGCCTCGCGCGCATCGAGCACGATCAGCGCCAGGTCGGCGCGCTGCAGTTCCTGGCGCGCGCGGCGCATGCCCTCGCGCTCGATCGCATCGCCACCCTCGCGCAGGCCGGCGGTGTCGACCAGGGTCAGTTCCACGCCGTCCAGGCGCACGGTCTCGTGCAAGGTGTCGCGGGTCGTGCCGGCGATGTCGGTGACGATGGCGCGATCGCTGCCGGCCAGCGCGTTGAGCAGGGAACTCTTGCCTGCGTTCGGCGGGCCGACCAGCACCGCGTGCAGGCCATCGCGCAGGCGCCGGCCGCGTTCGGCGTCGGCACGCAGTTGCGCCAGGTCCGCGCGCGCCTGCGCCAGGCCGGCGCGGACCTGCTCGCCGCCCAGCGTGTCCAGCGCCTCGTCGGCGAAATCGATCGCCGCCTCGATGTGGATACGCAGGCGGATCAGCTGTTCGGCCAGCTCGTCGACGCGACGCGAGAACACCCCGTCCAGCGAACGGCGTGCCGCGCGTGCCGCACGCAGGTCGCCGGCGGCGATCAGGTCGGCGATCGCCTCGGCCTGGGCCAGGTCGAGCTTGCGGTTGAGGAAGGCGCGCTCGCTGAACTCGCCTGGGCGCGCTGGCCGCGCGCCGAGTTCGCAGCAGCGCGCCACCAGGTGCCGCAGCAGCACCGGGCTGCCGTGCGCCTGCAGTTCCAGCACGTCCTCGCCGGTGAAGCTGCGCGGCCCCGGAAACCACAGCGCGATGCCGTCGTCCACGATCTCGCCGTGCGCGTCGCGAAAGCGCGCGTAGCGCGCGCTGCGTGGCATCAAGGCGCCCAGGCCAAGCCCATCGGCGATGACCGCGGCCGCCGGACCGGACACGCGGACCACGCCGACACCGCCCGCACCAGGAGCGGTGGCGATGGCGGCGATGGTGTCGATGGCGGGAGACGGCATGGCGGAGGCAGCAGGTCGATAGCGCGGTGGATTACAGCGTCTGCAACTGGCCGCGCACGTAAGCCGCCGACGCGCCGTTGGGTTGCAGTTCCAGGTAGGTCTCGAAGGCGCGCTTGGCCTTGGTCGCATCGCCCAACTGGCGGTAGGCGTCGCCCAAGTTGATGTAGGCCACCGCGCGCGAGGGATCGATCTTCAGCGTGTTCTCCAGCCAGCGCACGGCCTGCGCGAACTTGCCCTGGCGATAGTAGATGAAGCCGAGATTGTTGGCCGCCAGCGCGAAGTCCGGGCGCAGCTTCAGCGCCTCGGTGAACTGCGCTTCGGCCTCGTCGTAGCGCTTCTCCTTGTACAGCTGCAGGCCGCGGTCGTTGGCGCGCTGCGCACGCTGCCGATCGGACACTGGACCGGCCGCCACCGGCACCGCCAGCGGCCGTTCGCCGCCCTGCAGGTCCTTGACCACCACTGCCGGCTTGGACGGGGCGGCCGGCGCGGCGGCGCTGCTGGTGCTGGCGTTCGGCGTCGCGGTCGACGCCGGCGCGGCCGCATCGACGCGATCGTTCATCGCGATCGCGGCCGAGGACAGTTGCTGCGTGCTGGCGGTGAGGAACTCTTCGCCTTCCGGCACCTGCAGCACGAACTCGCCGCCCTGCGAACCGGGCAGGCTGCCGAACGCAGGCGTCTGCTGCGAGATGCTCGACACCGCCGGCGCCACGTAGGCGGCCAGTTCGGTGCCGGTGATCAGGCCATCGCCGTTGAGGTCGGCTTTGCCCGACAGTGCCTGCAGCAGCACCCAGGTGAACACCGAGTGGCCGTTGGGGCCGCTGTCGGCGACCTGCTGGTCGGCGCCGCCGGCGGTGAGCATCTGCCGGGCGATGCGCCGCGCGTTTTCGCGCAGGTAGGCGCTGGTGCCACCGCCGCGGGTCAGGCCCAGGCCGCTGTAGCACGCGTCCATCACGAACAGCACGTGCTTGGCTTCCAGGCTCTCGGCGATGTCCTGGATCTCGGTCATCGGAATCGCGTCGGTGGCGAACTGCGCCGGATCCGAGTCGGCGGGCACGATGTAGCCGAGGTCGCGTCCGGAGGCCAGCTTGCGCGTTGCGCCATGGCCGGCGAAGAACACGAACACGCGGTCGTTCTTGCCGACGCCGCCATGCGCCAGGCGGTCATGGAAGGCGGCCAGGATGTTGTTGCGGGTGGCCTCCTGGTTCTTCAGCACGATCACCTGCGACGACGGGAAACCGAAGCTGCCGGTCAGCGTCTGCGCGATGGCCTGCGCGTCGTTGGCCGCGTACTGCAGCTTGGGCCAGTGCGCGTAGTCGTCGATGCCGATCACGATGGCCCAGGACTTGTCGTAGCCGCTGGTCACCGCCGGTGCGGCGGCGTTGCTGGCCGCGCGCGCCACGCTGAAGTCGCGCCCGTTCCAGGCGGCGAACTGGTAGCCGTCGGCGCTGAGCCGGTCCAGGATCTGCGGCAGTGCCTTGACCGTGCGTTCGTGGATGTCGTGGAACAGCAGGATGCCGCGCTGCTCGCGGCCGACCTGCTCGAGCACGCGCTGCACGATCGACTCCGGCACCGGGTCGGCCCAGTCCAGCGAATCCACATTCCACATCACCGACTTCAGGCCGGCCTCGCCGAGGATCTGCATGCCCTCGGCGTTGCGCGCGCCGTAGGGGAAGCGGAACAGCGGCGCACGCTTGGCGTCGACCGCGCGCAGCATGCGGTCGGTGTCGAGGATCTGGCTGCGCAGCGCGGCCCCGGTTTCCTTGGACAGTTGCGCGTGGGTCAGGCTGTGGTTGCCGACGGTGTAGCCCTGCTCCATCAGGCTGCGGCTGACGCTGGCCAGCGGCGACAGATCGACCTTGCCGTCCGCTTCGAGCTTGCCCAGGTTGCGGCCAACCTCGAAGAACGTGGCCGGCACGTCGTAGCGCTTGAGGATGGCCACGATCTCGTCGGTGTACTCGCGATGCGGGCCGTCGTCGAAACTCAGCACCACGGTCTTGGGCGGCAGGTCGCGGCCGAACACCTCGCGGTCGCTGTCCTTCATCGACATCGGGTACGGGGTGATCACGCCGTAGTCGCGCAGGATCGCCTCGCGCGTGTACAGCGTGCCGAGGTGGGCGACGTAGTCCTCCCACTTCTCGCGCTTCTGCACGATCGCGCGGGTGCGGTCGAAGCGGCTGAAGATCGCGGTGATCTCGCGGTTGTAGGTGCGCTCGATCTCGTCGAGCGCTTCCAGGTCCTCGCCGATGCGCTGGTGCAGCTTGATCGCCGGCAGCGAGGAGTCCTTGCCGATGCGCAGCTGCCAGTCGGCGAGGACCTCGCGGAACGCCAGGCGGTCGGCGTCGTACAGGTCTGGTGCCGATTCGACGTAGTCCAGCAAGCTGCCGACCGCGGCGAAGCGCTGCGGGTCCGGCAGCGCCAGCAGCGCATCGAACTGCTTGGCCAGCGCCTCGCGGCGCTCCAGCCCCTCGTGGAACAGCTGCTGGCCGACGCTGCTGGAGGTTTGCCGGTCGGCCGGCGACTGCTTGGCCTCGTCGGCCAGCAACACGATGATCTTGCGCTGCGCCGCCAGCTGCGCCTGCAGGCCCTGCAGCAGCGCCGTCGCCTGGGACTGCAACGCCGGCGAGCCGGGGATCGCGATCGTCGGGGCGGGCGCCGCGGGCTTGGCGGCAGTGGCCTCGCTACTCGCAGGCGGGCGCTGGCAGGCGGCCAGGGCCAACGCGAGCAGGCCGATCACGGCCATGGACGGCGACAACGGACGACGGCGCTTGCGCATGACCACGGACTCGCGAGCAAGGCGATGCGGAAAACGCATGTGCCGGCGCCTTCCCCGGCCGCATGCGCAACGCCCGCCGGAAGGCGGGCGTTGTCGTGTTTACTTCTTCGTCTTGACCGGTGGCTTGCCGCTACCGCCACCACCGCCGGCGGTCGCCGGTTCGCCGTGGCGCTTGGTCATCCACCACTGCTGCAGCAGACCCAGCGAACCGTTGGTGACCCAGTACAGCACCAGGCCGGACGGCACGAAGGCCATCATCACACCGAACACCAGCGGCATGAACTGCATCATCTTGGCCTGCACCGGATCCATGCCCGGCGACGGCGTCAGCTTCTGCGTCAGCCACATCACCGCCACGTTGATCACCGGCAGGATGAAGTAAGGATCGCGCGCGGTCAGGTCCTGGATCCAGGCGAACCACGGCGCCTGGCGCAGTTCCACCGACTCCACCAGCACCCAGTACAGCGCGAAGAAGATCGGCATCTGGATCAGCACCGGCAGGCAGCCGCCCATCGGGTTGATCTTCTCCTTCTTGTACAGCTCCATCATCGCCGTCTGGAACTTCTGCTTGTCGTCGCCGTAGCGCTCCTTGAGTTGCTGGATGCGCGGCTGGAACTTGCGCATCTTGGCCATGCTCTTGTACTGCGCGGCCGACAGCGGATACAGCATCAGCTTCAGCAGCACCACCAGACCGACGATCGACCAGCCCCAGTTGCCGAGCAGGTTGTGCAGGTGGCTGAGGATCCAGAACAGGCCCTGGCCCAGCAGCGCCATCAGCGAGAAACGGCTGTAGTCGACCACGCGGTCGAGGCCGCGCACGTTCTCCTTGGCGATCTGGCTGACCAGCTTCGGGCCGACCCACAGCCGCGCCTCGGTGCTGGCGCTGGCACCCGGCGCCACGGTGAAGCCCGGGCCGCGTGCTTCGATCACATGCCGCGGGCCGTCGTTGGACAGCACGTACAGCGCCTGCTGGTCGGCCTGCGGAATCCAGCCGGTGAAGAAGTGGTGCTGCAGCAGCGCGATCCAGCCACCGGAGATGGTCTGGTTGAGCGGGCCGTCTTCCAGGTAGTCCTTGAACGCACGACGCTGGTAGCCATCAGCCGGGCTGAACCAGGTGGCGCCGTTGAAGCTGAAGGAATCCGGATTGGTCATGCCGCGGCTGACGATGGTCGGCACCCGGCTCAGCTTGCGGAACACGTAGCCCTGCCAGGGCTTGCTGCCGTGGTTGACGACCTCGTCGCGCACCTGCACGGCGTAGTGGCCGCGCTGCAGGGTGTAGATGCGACGGATCGTGACGCCGTCCGGGCCGTTCCACACGAACGGCACCTGCAGGCTGTCCTGGCCCTTGGCCAGCACGTAGTCCTTGCCCGGCTGCTCGGGACGGAAACCGCCCGGGCCCGGCGACGGCGAATTGCGCTCGCCGACCCAGCCGCTGGTGGCGGTGTACGGATGCGCCGCATCCTCGGTCAGCAGCTGCACCGGCGGGCTGCCGGGCTGCTTGGTCTGCGGGAACAGCAGCAGGTCGGCGTCGAACACGCTGCGGCCATCCAGGGTCAGGCGCAGCACGTCGGTGGTGACGGTGACCCGCGGCGCGGCGCTGGCGGCGGCGGTCTCGGGCGTGGTGCTGGCCGGCGCGGTGCCGGGCACCGTGGCCTGCGGAACGGCCGGCGCATGCGTGGCGCCGGCATCGGCGTCCTGCGCCGGCGGCACCGTGGTCGCCGCCGCGACCGTCGCCGCGTTGGCGTTCGGCGCGTGTTCCTTGTTCCATTCCATCCACAACAGCGCCGCGACCATCAGCCAGGCGAAAATCAGGAAAAGGCGGGTCTGGTTCATCGGACAGGCAAGCTCGGCTCAGCCAGAAGCAGGTTCTGACGTGGATGTGGGGGAAGAAGGACGATCGGGCGGCGGCATTGTGCCGTCCGCGGACGGGGCCGGCAATGCGCCGGCGCGACGCAGCAGGCGCAGATAGGCCTGGCGCAGTTGGTCGCCGCTGGCCTGGGCGGCGGCGCTGCGCGCCACCACCACGTAATCGCCGGGCGCCAGCCACGGCAACAGCTGCCGCGTGGCCTCGCGCAGCACGCGCTTGATGCGATTGCGCACGACTGCGCGCTTGTCGACCTTGCGCGACACCGCCAGGCCCAGCCGCGCCGGGTGCGGCGCACTGCGCCAGTGCAGGCTCATCAGCGGCTCGGAACAGCGGCGCGCGGCATCGAACACGACGCGGTATTCCGCAGACGTGCGAACCCGCGCAGAGCGAGGAAATCGCCTACGCGGGTCGGGATGATTCACGGTCCGGATTGCAGGCGCCGCCTGGGGCGGCGAAGCAATCAAGCGCTCAGGCGCTTGCGGCCCTTGGCGCGGCGACGGGCCAGGATCTTGCGGCCGTCGGCGGTGGCCATACGGGCACGGAAGCCGTGGTCGCGCTTGCGCTTGAGGTTGCTGGGCTGGAAGGTGCGCTTGGTGGCCATCGGGGCGCTCTGATCTGAATGGGGCGGAAAGAACCGGAAATTCTATAGGACCGCTCACGCCGCGGTCAACTCCCTGTATTGACCGCGGGAGAGGACGGCAGCACCCGGCCTGTGGATGGATCTGTGAATAGCCGTGGGAAAACCATTCCCGACCCTGCGCGCCGGTGGTAGTCTGATCCATCCGCTTTCCTCTCCCACCGGCCGAATGCGCCGCGCCCGAGCGCGCCCTTCATGCCCGGTCTATCGACGAATTTAGATCTGATGGATGCTTGGCCCCGTTGCCTGGAACGTCTGGAAGCCGAATTTCCAGCCGAGGACGTTCACACTTGGTTGAAACCGCTGCAAGCCGAACAGCGCCATGACAACAGCATGGTGCTGTACGCCCCGAACGCCTTCATCGTCGAGCAGGTGCGCGAGCGCTACCTGCCGCGCATCCGCGAGCTGCTGACCTATTTCGCCGGCAGCGGCGAGGTGCTGTTGCAGGTCGGTTCGCGCCCGCGCGCGCCGGAACCGACTGCCGCACCGCCCAGCGAGAGCGCGGCCGCACGCACGCCGGCGCCGCCGTTGCTGGAGCCGTTCGCCGGCAACCTCGACTCGCACTACACCTTCGCCAACTTCGTCGAAGGGCGCAGCAACCAGCTCGGCCTGGCCGCGGCGGTGCAGGCCGCGCAGAAGCCCGGCGACCGCGCGCACAACCCGCTGCTGCTGTACGGCGGAACCGGCCTGGGCAAGACCCACCTGATGTTCGCCGCCGGCAACGCCATGCGCGAGCAGAATCCGAATGCGCGGGTGATGTACCTGCGCTCGGAACAGTTCTTCAGCGCGATGATCCGCGCGCTGCAGGACAAGACCATGGACCAGTTCAAGCGCCAGTTCCAGCAGGTGGACGCGCTGCTGATCGACGACATCCAGTTCTTCGCCGGCAAGGACCGCACCCAGGAAGAGTTCTTCCACACCTTCAACGCGTTGTTCGATGGCCGCCAGCAGATCATCCTGACCTGCGACCGCTATCCGCGCGAGGTCGAAGGGCTGGAGCCGCGGCTGAAGTCGCGCCTGGCCTGGGGCCTGTCGGTGGCGATCGATCCGCCCGATTTCGAGACCCGCGCGGCGATCGTGCTGGCCAAGGCGCGCGAGCGCGGCGCGGAGATCCCCGACGACGTGGCGTTCCTGATCGCCAAGAAGATGCGCTCGAACGTGCGCGATCTGGAAGGCGCGCTCAACACGCTGGCGGCGCGCGCCAATTTCACCGGCCGCGCGATCACCACCGAGTTCGCCCAGGAGACCCTGCGCGACCTGCTGCGCGCGCAGCAGCAGGCGATCGGCATCCCCAACATCCAGAAGACCGTGGCCGACTACTACGGCCTGCAGATCAAGGATCTGCTGTCCAAGC
Source organism: Xanthomonas sp. 3307 (assembly GCF_014199735.1). Classification (NCBI taxonomy): domain Bacteria; kingdom Pseudomonadati; phylum Pseudomonadota; class Gammaproteobacteria; order Lysobacterales; family Lysobacteraceae; genus Xanthomonas; species Xanthomonas sp. 3307. The sequence goes on from NZ_JACHOG010000006.1 coordinate 145,511, forward strand.
GGCGCACGCGCTCGCTGGCGCGGCCGCGGCAGGTGGCGATGGCGCTGACCAAGGAACTGACCGAACACAGCCTGCCGGAGATCGGCGACGCGTTCGCCGGGCGCGACCACACCACCGTGCTGCACGCCTGCCGGCAGATCAAGCACCTGATGGAGACCGACGGCAAGTTGCGCGAGGACTGGGACAAGCTGATCCGCAAGCTCAGCGAGTGAGCCCAGGCGGGACTACCGGGGGGCCGCTTGATAAATCGGTGCATGACTTCGCGACAAATCCGGGAGAAACTGTGGATAAAGCGCGACGCGGCGGCGACGGCAAAACTATCCACAGGTTTCCCCACCAGTTCCGGGGCAGTAGTACACGGGATTGAGGGCGTGAAAAATCTTTTGTATTCAGTGGTTTGAGCTACATTTGCACCGAATTTCGCTCTACCATCACCACCAAGCTTTTGATTTATTCCACATCTTTTAAAGCATAGGGGCACGGAACCACATGCGTTTCACACTGCAGCGCGAAGCCTTCCTCAAGCCATTGGCGCAAGTCGTCAATGTGGTCGAACGCCGCCAGACCTTGCCGGTTCTGGCCAACTTCCTGGTGCAGGTGCACGGCGGGCAGCTGTCGCTGACCGGTACCGATCTGGAAGTGGAAATGGTCTCGCGCATTGCGGTCGACGATGCCCAGGACGGCGAAACCACGATTCCGGCGCGCAAGCTGTTCGAGATCGTCCGGGCGCTCCCCGACGGCAGCAAGGTCACCGTGTCCCAATCCGGCGACAAGATCACCGTGCAGGCCGGGCGTAGCCGCTTCACCCTGGCCACGTTGCCTGCCAACGACTTCCCGTCGGTCGACGAAGTGGAAGCCACCGAGCGGGTGGTGGTGCCGGAAGCGGCGTTGAAGGAACTGATCGAGCGCACCGCGTTCGCGATGGCGCAGCAGGACGTGCGCTACTACCTCAACGGCCTGCTGTTCGACCTGCACAACCAGACCCTGCGCTGTGTGGCCACAGATGGCCATCGCCTGGCGCTGTGCGAGACCGAACTGGAGAACGCCGGCGGCGCCAAGCGCCAGATCATCGTGCCGCGCAAGGGCGTGACCGAACTGCAGCGCCTGCTGGAAGGCGGCGAGCGCGAAGTCGAGCTGGAAGTCGGCCGCGCGCACGTACGGGTCAAGCGCGACGATGTCACGTTCACCTCCAAGCTGATCGACGGCCGCTTCCCCGATTACGAAGCGGTGATCCCGATCGGTGCCGACCGCGAGGTCAAGCTGGATCGCGAGATCCTGCGCGCGGCGCTGCAGCGTGCGGCGATCCTGTCCAACGAGAAGTACCGCGGCGTGCGCGTGGAAGTCTCGCCGGGCCAGCTGAAGATCAGCGCGCATAACCCGGAACAGGAAGAAGCGCAGGAAGAAGTCGAAGCCGACACCAAGGTCAGTGACCTGGCGATCGGCTTCAACGTGAACTACCTGCTCGATGCGCTGTCCGCGCTGCGCGAGGAGTTCGTGGTGATCCAGCTGCGCGACGCCAACTCGTCCGCGCTGGTGCGCGAAGCCAGCAGTGCCCGCTCGCGTCACGTGGTGATGCCGCTGCGTCTCTGACGTTTCGCTTCGTGTTCCACGTGGAACACGCGCGGAAAGCGACCCGGCCTTGTGCCGGGTTTTCTTTTTCTGTGGACGGATGGGTCCAAGCGCCGAGGTCACACATCGACGCAACCTGACGCGCGGCCCCATCGTGGCGGCACGTACGGAGGCGCTGCTACGCCTAGCTGCGTGAGCTTAGGACCACAACTGCGCCGACATTGGAGATACGCTCCTTTGTCGGTCCGCCGGCAAACAGATCGAATAGCGACGTTTTCGCCTGCTCCAATTGCGCCCTGCTCGATCTCCCTTCCGCAGCTCGGCCGACAAGTCTCCGGCGTCAGCACGAAGCATTCCGGTCCATCGCACTGCGAGCTGGTGCCCGGCGCACCGGCTGCACAACGCCAACCAGCCGTTTTGGGTATGCTGCCGCCCTCCCCCTGATCCCGATCTGCGTGCGCCCGGCGCGAGCGCTTTCGCCTCCTTTCCCGCATGCACGTCTCCCGCCTCGACTTTCACCATCTGCGCAGGTTCGCGACGCTCGAACTGGCGCCTGCGCCCGGGCTGAACCTGATCACCGGCGACAACGGCGCCGGCAAGACCACGGTTCTCGAGGCGATGCACCTGATGGCCTATGGGCGGAGCTTCCGCGGCCGGGTGCGCGACGGACTGGTCAGCCGAGGCCAGGAAGCGCTGGACGTCTTCGTCGAATGGCAGGAGCAGGCGGGCGAGGCCGGTGCGACACGTCGGCGCCGCGCCGGACTGCGCCACAGCGGTCAGGAGTGGCGTGGCCGCCTCGACGGCCAGGACATCGCCCACCTCGGCACGTTGTGCGCAGCGCTGGCGGTGGTCACCTTCGAGCCGGGCAGCCATCTGCTGGTCAGCGGGGGGGGCGAGCCGCGGCGCCGCTTCGTCGATTGGGGCTTGTTCCACGTGGAACCTGACTTCCTGTCGCTGTGGCGGCGCTACGCGCGAGCGCTCAAGCAGCGCAACGCCCTGCTAAAGAGCGGCGGCAGCGGCGCGGCGCTCGACGCCTGGGACCACGAACTGGCCGAGTCGGGCGAGCCACTGACCTCGCGCCGCCAGGACTACCTGGACCGGCTGCTGCAGCGCCTGCTCGCCCTCGCCCCTGAACTGGCGCCGACGCTGGGCATCGCACATCTGCAGTTCGCGCCCGGCTGGCGCCGCCAGGACGTCTCGCTTGCCGATGCCCTGCTGCTCAACCGCGAGCGCGACCGGCAGCTCGGCTACACCTCGGCCGGCCCGCACCGCGCCGACTGGAGTCTGAGCTTCGCCGAGATCCCCGGTCGCGACGCCCTCTCCCGCGGCCAGGCCAAGCTCACCGCGCTGGCCTGCCTGCTGGCGCAGGCCGAGGACTATGCCGCGCAACGCGGCGAATGGCCGGTGATCGCCCTGGACGATCTGGCTTCGGAACTGGACCGGCACCACCAGGGGCGTGTGCTGGAGCGTCTGCGGGCCGGACCCGCCCAGGTCTTCGTCACCGCCACCGAAACCCCGCAGGCGCTGGCCGATGCCGGCCTGCCGATTGCGCGGTTCCACGTGGAACATGGACAAATCCTGGTTCCCTCATAGGCCGCCATGGGGGCAGCCGCCCGGGCTGCTATAATTTCCGCCAATCCCCTATCCAGCGGCGCGAACCGGCCCCGGCCTGTCTTCGCCGCCTCGTGGAGCCTACGGCACCCGCATGACCGACGAACAGAACACCCCGCCCAGCAACGGCAACTACGACGCCAACAGCATCACCGCCCTGGAAGGCCTGGAGGCGGTCCGCAAGCGGCCCGGCATGTACATCGGCGACGTCCATGACGGCACCGGTCTGCATCACATGGTGTTCGAGGTCGTCGACAACTCGATCGACGAAGCCCTGGCCGGGCATGCCGACCATGTCGCGGTGACCATCCACGCCGACGGTTCGGTGTCGGTGTCCGACAATGGCCGCGGCATCCCGGTCGGCAAGCACGCGCAGATGAGCGCCAAGCTCGGGCGCGAGGTCTCCGCCGCCGAGGTGGTGATGACCGTCCTGCACGCCGGCGGCAAGTTCGACGACAACAGCTACAAGGTCTCCGGCGGCCTGCACGGCGTGGGCGTCAGCGTGGTCAATGCGCTGTCGGAGAAGCTGCTGCTGGACGTGTTCCAGGGTGGCTTCCACTACCAGCAGGAATTCAGCAACGGCGCGGCCGTGGCCCCGCTGGCGAAACTGGGCGAAACCAGCAAGCGCGGCACCACCGTGCGCTTCTGGCCCTCGGTGGTGGCCTTCCACAACAACGTGGAGTACCACTACGACATCCTGGCCCGGCGCCTGCGCGAGCTGTCCTTCCTCAATTCCGGGGTCAAGATCGTGCTCGCCGACGAGCGTGGAGAGGGCCGCCGCGACGATTTCCACTACGAGGGCGGCATCCGCAGCTTCGTCGAGCACCTGGCGCAGCTGAAGACCCCGCTGCACCCGAATGTGATCTCGGTCACCGGCGAGCACAACGGCATCACCGTGGACGTGGCGCTGCAGTGGACCGACTCCTACCAGGAGACGATGTACTGCTTCACCAACAACATCCCGCAGAAGGACGGCGGTACCCACCTGGCCGGCTTCCGCGGCGCGCTGACCCGCGTGCTCAACACCTACATCGAGCAGAACGGCATCGCCAAGCAGGCCAAGATCAACCTGACCGGCGACGACATGCGCGAAGGCATGATCGCGGTGCTGTCGGTGAAGGTGCCGGATCCGAGCTTCTCCAGCCAGACCAAGGAAAAGCTGGTCAGCTCCGACGTGCGCCCGGCGGTGGAAAACGCCTTCGGTGCGCGTCTGGAGGAGTTCCTGCAGGAGAACCCCAACGAGGCCAAGGCCATCGCCGGCAAGATCGTCGATGCCGCCCGCGCCCGCGAGGCCGCGCGCAAGGCGAGAGACCTCACCCGTCGTAAGGGCGCGCTGGACATCGCCGGCCTGCCCGGCAAGCTGGCCGACTGCCAGGAAAAGGATCCGGCGCTGTCGGAGCTGTTCATCGTCGAGGGCGACTCGGCGGGCGGCTCGGCCAAGCAGGGCCGCAACCGCAAGAACCAGGCGGTGCTGCCGCTGCGCGGCAAGATCCTCAACGTCGAGCGCGCGCGCTTCGACCGCATGCTGTCCTCCGACCAGGTCGGCACGCTGATCACCGCGCTGGGCACCGGCATCGGCCGCGACGAATACAACCCGGACAAGCTGCGCTACCACCGCATCATCATCATGACCGACGCCGACGTCGACGGCGCGCACATCCGCACCCTGCTGCTGACCTTCTTCTACCGGCAGATGCCGGAGCTGATCGAGCGCGGCTACGTCTACATCGGCCTGCCGCCGCTGTACCGGCTCAAGCAGGGCAAGCAGGAGCTGTACCTGAAGGACGACAACGCGCTCAACGCCTACCTGGCCAGCAGTGCGGTCGAAGGCGCGGCGCTGGTCCCGGCCAACAACGAGCCGCCGATCACCGGTGCGGCGCTGGAGAAGCTGCTGCTGCTGTTCGCCAGCGCCAACGAGGCGGTGGCGCGCAATGCGCACCGCTACGACCCGGCGCTGCTGACCGCGCTGATCGACCTGCCGCCGCTGGACGTGGCCCAGCTCGAGGCCGAGGGCGAGGCGCATCCGAGCCTGGACGCGCTGCAGGCGGTGCTCAACCGCGGCAGCCTGGGCTCGGCGCGCTACGCGCTGCACTTCGAACGCGGCAACGAGCAGAAGCCGGCGATGTTGAAGGTGATCCGTCGCCACATGGGCGAAGAACTCACCAGCTGGGTGCCGATGGCCGCCTTCGAGAGCGGCGAACTGCGGGCTCTGCGCGAGGTCGCGCTGGCCCTGCATGGGCTGGTGCGCGAGGGCGCGCAGATCGTGCGCGGCAACAAGGCCCAGGCCATCAGCAGCTTCGCCCAGGCGCATGCCTGGCTGTTCGAAGAAGCCAAGAAGGGCCGCCAGATCCAGCGCTTCAAGGGCCTGGGCGAAATGAACGCCGAGCAGCTGTGGGAGACCACGGTGAACCCCGACACGCGCCGCCTGCTGCAGGTGCGCATCGAGGACGCGGTCGCCGCCGACCAGATCTTCAGCACCTTGATGGGCGATGTGGTCGAACCGCGCCGCGACTTCATCGAGGAAAACGCGCTGAAGGTCGCCAACCTCGACATCTGACCGCGGCGGTTCCCGCCCCTGGCCTGCGCCGGGGCGGGCGTCCCGTTGTGCCTTCCGCCCGCTTCCGCCCTGGATCGCGATGACCGCACCGCCGTTGCCCGTCCCCCCGCTGCCGTTGCCTTCCACGCCGCCGGCCCGCCCGCGCCGGCCGATCCTCGGTTTCTTCCTCGACGTGCTGCTGGCGGCGGTGGTGCTGCTGGCGGTGAGCGTGCTGTGCGGCCTGGTCTGGGGCGTGATCCGCGGCGCCCAGCTGGCCATGGAGTTGAAGGCGCAGGGCATCCCTGCCGATCGCCTGGCTGCGCTGGTCGCGCAGCAGGTCGGCCAGCCGGGCGCGCTGGCGCAGCTGTTGATCGCCCTGGTCAGCACCCTGTCCGCGGCGCTGCTGCTGTACTTCCTGCGGCGGCCGGCCAACGCCGCCGAGCGTCGCGCCTCATGGCAGGCCGCGCGCCTCCCGTCGACCTGGGGCTGGGTGCTGCTGGTCGCGGCCGGGGTGTTCTTCGGCAGCGCGGTGATCTCCGCGCTGGCCGCGCAGATCGGCATCAAGCCGGTGCCGACCAACCTGCCGCTGATGCAGGAAGCGATGGCGCAGATGCCGCTGTTCCTGATCGTGTTCGCGGTGGTGATCGCTCCAGCCTACGAAGAACTGCTGTTCCGTCGCGTGCTGTTCGGGCGGCTGTGGGATGCCGGCCGGCCGCGGCTGGGCATGCTGCTCAGCGGCGCTGCCTTCGCCCTGGTGCACGAGGTGCCGGGGACTACCGGCAACAGCCTGGCCGCAACCGCACAGCTGTGGCTGGTCTATGGCGGCATGGGCGCGGCGTTCGCCTGGCTGTACAAGCGCACCGGCACCTTGTGGGCGCCGATCGCCGCGCACGGGCTCAACAACGCCCTCGCGGTCGCCGGCCTCTATTGGTTTGGCGCAACCTGAAGGTTTGTTTGACGAAATGTTAAGACACGGCCCCCCACACTGCGACGCGTGTTAGGAGGGGGGACCGTATGAAGCAAGTGGTACTTGGCGCGTCGCTTGCGATGCTGCTGGCAGCGTGTGCGACGACGACATCGCCAACCGGGCGGACCCAGGTCGTGGGCGGCATCTCGCAACAACAACTCGACCAGATGGGCGCGCAGGCGTTCGCCGAAGCCAAGGCCAAGGAACAGCTGGACACCGATCCCAAGCGCAACGCCTACGTGCGCTGCGTGGTCAACACGCTGGTCGCGCAGTTGCCCGCCGAATGGCGTGGCACCGGCTGGGAAACCGCGCTGTTCAACGACAAGGAACCCAACGCGTTCGCCCTGCCCGGCGGCAAGGTCGGGGTCAACAGCGGCATCTTCAGCGTGGCCAAGAACCAGGACCAGCTCGCCGCCGTGCTCGGCCACGAGATCGGCCACGTCATCTCGCGCCACCACGAAGAACGCATCACCCGCCAGCTCGGCGCGCAGGCGGGCCTGAGCGTGATCGGCGCGCTGGCCGGCGCGCGCTACGGCCAGGGCGCGGCCGACACCGTCGGCCAGGTCGGCGGCATGACGGCACAGACGCTGTTCCTGCTGCCGGGCTCGCGCCAGCAGGAAACCGAGGCGGACATCGTCGGCCAGCGCCTGATGGCGCAGGCCGGGTTCGATCCGGCGCAAGCGGTGGATCTGTGGAAGAACATGATGGCCGCCGGCGGCGATCGTCCGCCGCAATGGCTCTCCACCCACCCCGATCCCAGTGCACGCATCGGCGAACTGCAGCGCGACGTCGCCGCGCTCGAGCCGGTGTATGCGCAGGCGCGCAGCGCCGGCAGGACGCCCAAGTGCGGCTGAGTCGGTCGTCGTCCCCGCGCCTGTCACGGAAAACGCATCTAAAAACGTTTTCACGGCGTACAGGTTTCTGATAGGTTTGCTGGCTCGGCCGAGGAATGGCCGCTCCGTCTTCCGTGCCGCTCCGGGCGGTTTCCACCGAGGTGACCCATGAAATTCCGCATCCGCAAGCAAGCGTTGTTGTCCCTGGTGATCGCAGGTGCCCTCGGTGGCGCGGTGGTGACCGATGCCGCAGCGCAGAGCGATCGCTCCGACCACCGCTCCTCGCGCAACGCGAAGACCGAGAAGGCGGCGGTGCTGTTCCCCAACGCCGAGCGCAAGGAGCCCAACGGCAAGCCGTCGTCCAAGCTCGGCAGCAAGCTGCAGAAGCTGATCGACACCTACAACAAGGGCGAGGACTACGCATCGGTGCGCACCCAGGCCGATGAGATCCTGGCCAACAGCGGCGCCAACGAGTACGACAAGTCGCTGGCCGCGCAGCTGGCCGCGCAGGCCGCCTACAACCTCGACGACAGCAAGGCCGCGCAGGCGTACCTGAAGCAGGCGATCCAGTTCAACGGCCTGGACAACAACGGCCACTTCCAGTCGATGCTGATGCTGGCGCAGTTGCAGCTGCAGGACGACCAGACCGCCGAAGGCCTGGCCTCGCTGGACAAGTTCCTCGCCGAGTCCAAGTCGACCCGCCCGGAAGACCTGATCCTCAAGGGCCAGGCCCTGTACCAGGCGCAGCGCTACCAGGAAGCGATCCCCGTGCTGAAGCAGGCGATCGCCGCCTCGCCGGAGCCGAAGGACAGCTGGAACCAGCTGCTGATGGCGTCCTACGCCGAAGCCGGCCAGACCGGTGAGGCGGTCAAGGCCGCCGAGGCGCTGGCCGCCAAGTCGCCCAACGACAAGAAGACCCAGCTCAACCTGGCCAGCATGTACATGCAGGCCGACCAGATGGACAAGGCCGCAGCGGTGATGGACAAGCTGCGTGCCGCCGGTCAGTTGACCGACGAGAAGGAATACAAGCAGCTGTACTCGATCTACGCCAACACCGAGGGCCACGAAAAGGACGTCATCGGGGTCATCAACGAAGGCATGCAGAAGGGCATTCTGAAGCCGGACTACCAGACCTACCTCGCCCTGGCGCAGTCGTACTACTACACCGACCAGCTGCCGCAGGCGATCGAGAACTGGCAGAAGGCCGCGCCGCTGTCCAAGGACGGCGAAACCTATCTGAACCTGGCCAAGGTGCTGCATTCGGAAGGCCGCATTGCCGAAGCCAAGCAGGCCGCGCAGCAGGCACTGGCCAAGGGCGTCAAAAAGCCGGAAGACGCTAAGAAGATCATCAACCTGAAGTAGCACGCAAAAAAAGCCCCCGACGACCAGTGCTGAAAGTAGTGCAGGTAACAGGGATTGGTATAAGCTTGGAGGTTCCTGCGGTGTCATCCCCGCGTGAACTTGGGTTCCGCTCCACAGCGAAATCCGCCCCCCATTAATCGAGTCATTGGCGCATGACGGAACAACTGGTCATCCATCGGCATTACGACAAAGATGACGCCTCCGGCCTCAGCTGGCCGCGCATCATCGGTATTGCCTTCGTAATCGCGCTGCACCTTGCAGCGCTGATGTTGCTGCTGATTCCAGCCGTTGCGCCCAAGGCAGTGGCGGAGAAGGAACGCAACATCATGGTCACCCTGGTGGACGCACCGCCGCCGCCTCCCCCGCCGCCGCCGCCGCCGCCGAAGCCGCCGGAAACGCCACCGCCGCCGGTGAAGAACCTGGCGCCGCCGAAGCCGACCCCGCTGCCGCCGCCGCCGGAGGCCCCGGTGATCGACGTGCCGGAACCGCGCCCGAACGACGTGGCCACCCCGCCGTCGCCGCCCGCGCCGCCGTCGCAGCCGACCGACATCGGCGCCAGCGTCGATATCTCGTCGAAGAACATGAATCCGCCGAAGTATCCGCCGGCCGCCTTCCGCTCGGGTGCGCAGGGCGAGGTGATCCTGATCATCGATGTCGATGCGAATGGTAACGTGACGAACGTTGCCGTCGAAAAATCCAGCCGCAACCGCGACCTGGACCGCGCCGCCATGGAAGCAGCGCGCAAGTGGCGATTCAACGCCGCTACGGCCAATGGACAGAAGACCGCCGGCCGCGTCCGCGTCCCGGTCAACTTCGCGCTGAACTGATACAAAGGCACGTGGGCCTGCGCACCGCAGGTCCACCCGCCCTGTCTACTCTTTGCACCACCCTCATCACCACCACACACAACAAAGGTACGCGTCATGCTGCAGGAAATTTTCATTGCCGCCGCTGCGGGGGGCAACAACGCGTCGAACGCCCTGTCGCAGATGGGCTTCGAGCACCTCATCACCGAAATGACCTCCAAGCCGGGTGACTTCGCCGTCTCCTGGGTGGTGCTCATCACCCTCATCATCATGTCGGCCTCGTCCTGGTACTGGACGATCATCAACATCTTCCGCGCCACCCGCCTGAAGAGCCAGGCCGACCGCGTCACCAGCCTGTTCTGGGACACCCCGAACGCGCAGGACGCCATCCGTGCGATGGAAGAGCAGCCGGCTTCCGAGCCGTTCTCCAAGATCGCCCTGGACGCTGCGCAGGCCGCCGCGCACCACCAGCGCGCCGAAGCCGGTGCCGGCAATGGCCTGGGCGAGACCCTGAGCCGTTCGGAGTTCGTCGACCGCGCCCTGCGCCAGGCCGTGACCCGCGAAAGCACCAAGCTGCAGTCGGGCATGACCCTGCTGGCGACCGTCGGTGCGACCGCGCCGTTCGTCGGTCTGCTGGGTACCGTGTGGGGCATCTACGGCGCGCTGATCAAGATCGGTGCCACCGGCTCCGCCTCGATCGACGCCGTGGCCGGCCCGGTCGGTGAAGCGCTGATCATGACCGCGATCGGTCTGTTCGTCGCGATCCCGGCCGTGTTCGCTTTCAACTTCTTCAGCAAGGTCAACAGCTCGGTGATCGCCAAGTTCGACACCTTTGCTCACGACCTGCACGACTTCTTCGCCACCGGCTCGCGCGTTCGCTGATCCCGGCTAAGTCGTCCACGCAACGTTAACGGAGCCCGTTATGGCTTTCAGTAGTGGTAACAGCGGCGGCCCCATGGCCGACATCAACGTCACGCCCCTCGTGGACGTGATGCTGGTGCTGCTGATCATCTTCATCATCACGGCACCGCTGATGTCCCACAAGGTCAAGGTGGAACTGCCCCAAGCCAACTTGAAGCAGGATCCGGACAAGGACGACAAGCGTTCGAATCCGATCACGCTGGCGGTCAAGGAAGACGGGTCGCTGTATTGGAACGATGAGCCGATCTCCAAGGAAGCCCTGGAGTCGCGCTTCTCGACCGCCGCACAGCAGACCCCGCAGCCGCCGCTCAACCTGCGTGGCGACCGCACCACCAAGATGCGCACGATCAACGAGATCACCAAGATCGCGCAGAGTCAGGGCATGCTGGACGTCGGTTTCGTTGCGACCAAAGAGAAGGGGAACTGAGCCATGGCGTTCAGCTCAGGAGGCGGCCGTGGTCCCATGGCCGACATCAACGTCACGCCGCTGGTCGACGTGATGCTGGTGCTGTTGATCATCTTCATCGTGACCGCGCCGATCATGACCTACCCGATCGACGTGGATCTGCCGCAGCGGGTCATCAACCCGCCGCCGCAGTTGCGCGATCCGCCACCGCCGATTGATCTGCGGATCGATGCGTCGAACCAGGTGTTCTGGAACAACAGCCCGGTGGCAGTGACTGCGCTCCCGCAGATGATGGAAAACGAAGTCCAGCGCGATCCGACCAACCAGCCGGAACTGCGCATCGATGCCAATCCGGATTCCGAGTACGAAGTGATGGCCAAGGTGCTGGCCGCCGCCAAGAATTCGGACATGAAGAAGATCGGCTTCGTGCAGCAATAAGCTTCACCGCAATTCGCTTCACCGCAACACCTCAGTCATGACGCGACTGCAAACGCCACCGGCAACGGTGGCGTTTTTTTATGCGCGTCGATTGCCTGCTGTCTGCCCATTCGACGCTGTCGCCGTGTGGTCCAGCGCGATGCGCCGTCCGCCTCGCTGTACACATCGCGCGGCTGACGGCATCTGCGCCCGAGCGACCGCATTGGTTCGAAGCCCGCGGCAAAGCCAGACCACACCGCCCCTCGCACACCGCCGCGGTGCGGGTGTAGGCTGGGTCCGCGACACCACACCCACAGGAGGCTGGCCATGGCGTTCAGTGCTGCAGGGAATCGGGGACCGCTGGCGGAGATCAATGTCACCCCGCTGGTCGATGTGATGCTGGTGCTGTTGATCATCTTCATCGTCACCGCGCCGATGCTGACGCGCACGATCACCATGGACCTGCCGCAACGAACGTCGGCGCCATCCACGCCTTTGCCGCCGCCCGACCCGATCCAGTTGCGTCTGGATGCCAGCGGCCAGCTGTTCTGGAACGCCGCGCCGCTGCCCTTGCGCGATCTGCAGCCGCGCCTGCAGGAGGCGATGGCGCAGGCGGCCGGCAACCCGCCCGAGCTGCGCATCGACGCCAGCCCGGATGCGGAGTACGCGTCGATGGCCAAGGTGCTTGCGGCGGCGAAGAACGCCGACGTGCAACGGATCGGTTTCGTCCAGGCGCACTAGTCGGCGCGGCTGTAGCGCGCGTCAGCAGCGATGCTGGCGCGCGTGAGGTTCTGCGCTTGTCGGACTCCAGCCCGGTGGCGTGCCGAGCCTCGTTTCACGCGCATCGCGGACGTTGTGCGGCGGTCGCCGCATGCGGCTGCGCTCAGGGCAGCGCAGCTCGGGTCTAAGCGACTACCGGTTCGCGTCCAGAACCGCCAGATAGGCCTTCACCGTCGCATCGAGCCCGGCGTACAGCGCCTCGCCGATCAGCGCGTGGCCGATCGACACTTCCAGCACCTGCGGCACGTTCGCCAGGAACGCGCCGAGGTTGGCCTGGGCCAGGTCGTGGCCGGCGTTGACGCCCAGTCCGGCGGCCTGGGCGCGGCGTGCGGCGGCCGCGAAGGGCGCCGCCGCGGCGCTGTCGCCCTCGTCCCACGCGGCGGCATAGGGGCCGGTGTAGAGCTCGATGCGGTCGGCGCCCAGTTCGGCCGCCACCGCCAGGTCAGGATTGTCGGCATCGACGAAGAGACTGACGCGGCAGCCCAGCGCCTTCAGTTCGGCGATCAGCGGGCGCAGCCGCGCACTGTCGCGGCCGAAGTCGAAGCCATGATCGGAGGTGAGCTGTCCGTCGCCATCGGGCACCAGGGTGGCCTGCGCGGGGCGGGCCTGCGCGCACAGCGCGATCAGCCCCGGGTAGCCGGGCCGCGGCGGGGCGAACGGATTGCCCTCGATGTTGAATTCGACGCCGCGCTCGCGGGTCAGCGCGGCCAGCGCCAGCACATCCTCGGCATGGATGTGGCGTCGATCCGGGCGCGGGTGCACGGTGATGCCGTGCGCACCGGCATCCAGGCACGTACGCGCGGCCTCGAGCACGCTGGGCAGATCGCCGCCGCGCGAATTGCGCAGCACCGCGATCTTGTTGACGTTGACGCTGAGCTTGGTCATCGCCGGCCTGCCGCTTACGGCGCCGCGGCGTCGTCGCTGGCGGCGGCCGCAGCGCGGCGCGCCTCGGCCTGCTCGCGCAGCCGGCGCAGTTCGGCCGGATCGATCATCGGCATCGCGTCGCGCTGGCTGGCGTCGCCGATCTTGGCCACGTACCAGCCGCGTGCCCAGGCCAGCAGGAAGGCCAGGGCGGCCAGCAGGCTCACCACCAGCAACCACATGTGCGGCGTCGTGAACGCCAGAACGAAAGCACCCAGCGCGAGCGGCAGAAAGAGCCAGTACATGACGATCTCCCCAAGGATGGCGCAGTGTAGCGCCGCCGGGCGTGCCGGTTCCACGTGGTGCGCGGCCGGCGCGCCACGGTCCGGGCGCCGGGGGCACCACGATGGTCGCGGCTACAACAGCGGCGAGGTCAGTCGCGCCACCGCCTCCGGCAACCGGTAGCGCCACAGCGAGCGCTTGCGGTCGTCGCGCACGCGCACCGCGTCGGCCATCTCGCCTTCCAGCAGTTCGGCTAGCTGCCGGGTCAGCCCGCGGTCGCGGAACAGCGTGGCGACCTCGAAGTTGAGCCGGAAACTGCGATTGTCGAAATTGGCGCTGCCGACCAGGCACAGGTCCTCGTCGGTGATCAGCGCCTTGGTGTGCAGCATGCGCGGGCCGTACTCGTAGATCCGCACGCCGGCCTGCAGCAGTTCGTCGAAGTACGAACGCGCGGCCAGCGTCACCAGCCGCGAGTCGCTGCGCTTGGGCACCAGCAGGCGCACGTCCAGCCCGCCCAGCGCCGCCGAGGTCAGCGCCATGCGCGCGGCCTCGCCCGGCACGAAATACGGCGTGACCAGCCACACCCGCCGTTGCGCCTCGTAGATCGATGCGACCTGCAGGCGATGGATGCTCTCCCACGACGAGTCCGGCCCCGACACCAGCACCTGCGCCTGGATGGTGCCGGCGTCGCGGCTGGGCATGTCGTTGGGCCAGATCCGCGCCATGTCGAAGGCGTCGCGGCCCTGCCGGGTGGCGTACAGCCAGTCCTCCACGAACACCAGTTGCAGGCTGCGCACCACGTGGCCCTCGCAGCGGACGTGCAGGTCGCGGTAGGCGTCTGCGCGCAACGCCTCGTTCTCCTCGTCGGTGACGTTGATGCCGCCGGTGAAGGCGATGCGCCCGTCGATCACCACGATCTTGCGGTGGGTGCGCAGGTTGACCCAGGGCCGCTTGAACTTGAACGGCCGCAGCAACTGGGTGGGATGGAACCAGGCCACCTCGGCGCCGGCCTCCAGCAGCGGCCGCAGGAAGCGCTTGCGCACCTGCGAGGAGCCGACCGCATCCAGCAGCAGGCGCACCCGCACGCCGGCGCGGGCGCGCTCGACCAGCGCATCGCGGATGCGCGTGCCGGTGCGGTCGGGGTTGAAGATGTAGTACTCCAGGTGCACGTGGTGCTGCGCCGCGCCGATGTCGCGCACGATCGCCTCGTAGGTGGCCGCGCCGTCGACCAGCCATTGCACCGCGGTGGCCGAGCTCGGCGCCAGGCCGGTGGTGGCCTGGGCGATCTTGGCCAGCTCGGTGCAGTCGGCGTCCGGCGGACACACGCTGCTGTAGTGCTCCATGCCCGAACGCGAACGGCCGCGGCGCAGGCGCTGCCGCTTCACCTTCTGTGGGCCCAGCAGGTAGTAGATGACGAAGCCCAGGTAGGGCAAGGCGGCCAGCGACAGCACCCAGCTCAGCGTCGCCGCCGGCTCGCGCTTCTGCAGCACGATCCAGCCGCTCAGCCACAGGATGTACAGCAGGTAGGCGGCGGTGACGTAGGCGCCGATGTGCGGGATGCCGGTCAGCCGGTCCCAGGTGTTCTGCAGAGTCGCGATCACGAGCATCGGCGGATTCTAGAGGGTGCGGTGGCCGTTGCGGCGATGGCGATGCCGGTGCGGGTCTTCGGCGACCGACCAGATCGCGCGCGGTTGCTGTCGGGCTTGCTGGTGGCGACCCGTTCTGCGAACCGGCGCGGCACTTCATGGTGTATGCCACGTGTTCGCGGCAGCCGCGTGACGCCTGTCGTATCGCGTTCGCGAGCGACGGGTTCCGCTCCGGCGAACGGCGACATCGTCGCGACCGGTCGGCATGGAGCGTCGATCGGCTGCGTTGCCGTCGCGCTCGATGCCTGCACGAGCCGCGCATGTGGCCATACGGCAGGCATCGGTCTGAAAGATTCAGCGCACCGGCGCGCGCCGTCGCATCCGCCGAGACGGCCGGCGCGTAGCCTATGCCGATGAGCACTGCCATCAAGGGCCGCGGCGCCGGCAGCCACCTGCCTGGCCGCTTCGAACGGATCGTCAGCCAGGCCGAGGACGACGGCTGGCACCCCGACGACAGCGAGGAGTTCGCCGAACCGCGCCTGCGCACCCAGGTGAGCGAGGAGACCGCGCGCAGCATCATCAGCCGCAACCAGTCGCCAGACGTGGGGTTCGCGCAGTCGGTGAACCCGTACCGCGGTTGCGAGCACGGCTGCAGCTACTGCTTCGCCCGCCCCAGCCACGCCTATCTGAACCTGTCGCCGGGGCTGGATTTCGAGACGCGGCTGTTCGCCAAGACCAATGCCCCGGAGCTGCTGCGCCGCGAACTGGCCAAGCCCGGCTACGTGCCCAGCCCGATCGCACTGGGCATCAACACCGACGCCTACCAGCCGATCGAGCGCAAGCTGCAGCTGACTCGGCGCCTGATCGAGGTCTTCGCCGAGACCCGCCACCCGTTCTCGCTGATCACCAAGAACGCGCTGGTCGAGCGCGACCTGGATCTGCTGGCGCCGCTGGCCCGCGATAACCTGGTCAGCGTGCACTTCTCGGTGACCTCGCTGGATCCGCGGCTATCGGCCAAGCTGGAGCCGCGCGCCTCGGCGCCGCACGCACGGCTGCGGGCGATGCGGACCCTGCACGAGGCCGGCGTGCCGGTCGGAGTGATGGTGGCGCCGGTGATCCCGTGGATCAACGACCATGCCCTGGAGGCGGTGCTGGAGGCGGCCCGCGACGCCGGCGCCGAGTCCGCCGGCTACGTGCTGCTGCGCCTGCCGCACGAGGTGGCGCCGCTGTTCCGCGACTGGCTGCAGGCGCACCATCCCGACCGCGCCGCGCATGTGATGAGCACGGTGCAGCAACTGCGCGGCGGCAAGGACTACGACAGCACCTTCGGCAAGCGCATGCGCGGCGAAGGGGTCTATGCCGACCTGCTGGCGCGGCGCTTCGCGCTGGCGCACAAACGGCTGGGCTATGCCGAATCCCCGCGCCGCCGCCTGGATTGCAGCCACTTCGTCAAACCGCTGCCACCACGACCGCCGTCGCCGCAGGGTGAGTTGTTTTGAGCGGGGATTGGGGATTCGGGATTGGGGATTCGCAAGAGCGGCGCGGCGGCGGCCTGAAGCAGCCGCTGCAATCCAGCTGGCAAGAAAGCAGCTTTTACGAATCCCCAATCTCGAATCCCCAATCCCTGCTTTTGACGAATCCCCAATCCCCAATCCCTACTCCCGGCCGTAAAGCGCCTGCGCCGACTGGAACAGGATCCAGCTGGTGGCGATGAACTTGTCGCCGCGCTGCGGGCGGTTGCCGCGGTGGGTGTGGGTGAAGGCGGTGGGGGCGATCAGCAGGCTGCCCGCACGCGGGGCGATCTTGCGGCGCTGGAACAGGAATTCGGTCTCGCCCTCTTCGAAATCGTCGTTGAGGTACAGGGTCCACAGCAGGTGTCGGTGCAGGGTCTCGGCGCTCGGATCGCGCGGATACAGCTCGCAATGCCAGTACGGATAGCCGCCCTCGCCCGCCTCGTACCACTGCAGGTTGATCGCGCCCGGGCGCAGGCAGGTACGGGCCAGGTTGGACAGCGCGGCATCGTCGAGCAGGGCGAAGTCGTCGGCACCGAGCCGGTGCGGCTGGCCATCGGCGCCCGGCACCTGCAGCATCAGCGGCGAGATCAGGGTCTGCGGGTACTTGCGCAGATAGCCGAGCAGCCCGCCGAAGACGGCCTGCTGCAGCCGCTGTTCCACGTCGCGCCATGGTTCCAGGCCGCTGATGCGCAGGTCGCGGCTGCGCTTGAGCTCGGGGAACACGCCGCTGCCGACCTCGCCGGGCCGCAACTGGGTGCTGCCGCGCAGGCGGCGCAGGATGGCGGCGCAGTCCTCGCGGGACATGGCGCCCTCGAACACTTCGATGAAATCGGGATGCGTGTCGGACATCGCGCGACCTTACCAGCGATCTGCCGGCGCCGCAGCTATGGCGGACGCCCGTGCGCATGTTGCCGGCAGAGGGCGGTTTGCCATGCCCGGCCGCGCCGAGGTCTGCCCCAGCAAACGTCGGCCCCCAGTGGCGCACCTCGCCCCGCGAACGCCACTGCCGGGTTCAGCCGACGTCGGCCGCCGCTCCCTCGAAGATCGTCAGGTGTGGGGCCAACTCGGTGAACAGCAAATAGTCCCAATGCATGTACAGGAATTCGGTGCCGTCCGGGAGCCGTCGAAGTCCGAAGCGTCTATCCGAACCGTCGACCAGACGACCCCAGCCAAGCAACTTTTCCGCCTGCAGGATCAGGTGTTCGGTGGTGATCGCGGCGACGCTGCAGACGCGACCGCCGCGCTCATCCAGAAAAGCCTGCACCGTGAGGTGCGGATAGCTCAGGCCAAGCTCAGGATGCCTGATCGCCGCCAGGCGCTTTTCGTATTCGGTCTCGGCACCGCTCGGCTTGCGGTAGCGGATGGAAAAGGTCCTGCGGTCCTGACCCCATTGGACTCGGCTTGCGATGCTGCGCATGCCGATGCAGAGAGGTCCGCTTGCCGGGTGTGGGGTTCCGCTAGGGTTCCTTCGACTGCGCAGGATTACCGCGGATCGCGATGCCCAGCAGCGCCAGCCACACCGCCAGCGCCAGCAGGGTCGGCAGCTCGAAGCGGCTGGAGTTGTACAGGGTGAAGCTCCTGGCGGCGAAAAACAGCACAGTCCACAGCGCCAGGTTGACCAGCACGATGCGCTTTCGCCAGCGATGGCGGGTGAACAGCGAGATGACGGTGGGCATCAGCGCGACCGGTGCGGTGGCGAAGAAGAACAGCACGACAAGGGTCTGGTTCATGGTTTCCTCCCACCCGGTACGACCCGGTGCACGCGACGACCGCCGGCCATCAGTGCGTTCCGCGCTCGCCGGACGCCGCTACCCTACCGCAGCCAGGACGCTAGGCAATGGCCGACGCGCCGCCGGCGGTGCAAATCGGGCGTCGCGGCGGACGGATCTGTCATGCGCCAGAACGCACGCGAACGCGTGGATGCAGCCTCAGTGTGCCGCACTCGCTGGCCAAACCCGATCGACCAGGTCGCCGACCTCCATCGGCGACTGTTCGCCTTCGGCGGCACGCTGCCACGCCGCTGGCCACGGGCCTTGGCGCTCGGTCGGCGGCGCGTCCCATAGCGTGACGTTGAGCGCGAACACCACCACGCCGCCCTTGGCCTGGAACGGCGGCACGCGCTCCAATGCGGTGACCAGCGGGTTCGCCACCGCATCGGGAAGTGCGGGTGCCAGATCCAGCCAGACCCGGGAACGGCCGCCGGGGCGGACGGCCACGACCACGAAACCGGCTGCGGGCCGTGGCGCACCGACCCGCGCCAGTTCGCGCGACGCGGTGGCATTGAGCGCCTTCACATATGCCGCGAGCGCGTCGACGTTTTCGGCGCGATCGCGCATCACCGATTCGGGTTGCAGCAGCATGAGGTTCTGCATGCGAAAGGGTTCGGCAGCGCACAGCAGCCCGCTCCACAACCCCGCCACCAGCATCACGCACCAACGCATCGGAACCTCCTTGTTCGTCTCGGTTGCATCCTGCCGCATCGCCGCGCGCCCGGGCAGGGGCGCGGCGTGCGCCTGCGATCAGTACAGCAGATCGACGTAGTGGATCTTCTTTGCCCCGAAGCCGCCACAGCCCTCGCTGGTCGTGTACTGCAGCACGACCTGGGTCCTGGACGTGGCGGCGGAGAGGATGGCCGAATACTTTTCCTTGGCGATGGCATCCGCGGAAAAATCGATCACCCAGCGCCCGTCGGAGGCGCATTCGTTGCTGGTCGGCTGGTTCTCCAGCCAGACCGAGGCGTAGTTGGATTCGACCACGACGCGGGTGATCTTCCCTTGTTGCGTGGTGTCGGCACAGGCGACACCCGAGACGAGCAGCAGCAGCAGCAGCCCGAAGACACGTTTCATTGCATTTTCCCCTGTTTGAGTTTTTTACCGGCCTCGGCGCTACCGCGACAGCGCGCACCCTCGAGCCGAGACGTCGCCCCGGAGCGACTGTTGTCGTTCCAGGACGATCTCTCCGGATCGCAATGCGCTACTTGCAGCGGTCTCCCCTTGCAGCCGCCGCGACCATGCCGGCGATGCGGCACCGACTATACGGCAGCGCTGGCGACAGCCGCCATCGTCCAGGGGCGTCCGCACGTGCGGCTGTCGAACCACGCTCAGCCTTGGCGGCTGTCGTGCTCCAGGTGATACCGCACCGCTTCGGCCACCTCGTTCTTGGAGCCCAGGAACACCGGCACGCGCTGGTGCAGTTGTTCCGGCTGCAGGCCGAGGATGCGCGCGCGGCCGGTGCTGGCGGCGCCGCCGGCCTGCTCCACCAGCATGCCCATCGGGTTGGCTTCGTACATCAGCCGCAGCTTGCCAGCCTTGCCCGGGTCCTTCTTGTCCCACGGGTAGATGAAGATGCCGCCGCGGGTGAGGATGCGGTGCACGTCGGCGACCATGCTGGCGATCCAGCGCATGTTGAAGTTCTTGCCGCGCACGCCTTCGCTGCCGGCCAGCAGGTCGGCCACGTACTGCTGCATCGGCGCTTCCCAGTGGCGCTGGTTGGACATGTTGATCGCGAACTCGGCGGTGTCCTCGGGGATGCGCATGTCGGCCTGGGTCAGCAGGAAGCTGCCCTCCTCGCGCTCCAGGGTGAAGGCATGGGTGCCGTGGCCCAGGGTCAGCACCAGCATCGTGCTGGGGCCGTAGATGCAGTAGCCGGCGGCGACCTGCGCGGTGCCCGGCTGCAGGAAGTGCTCGTCGCCGGGCTTGTCGGTGCCCGGCGGTGCGCGCAGCACAGAGAAGATGGTGCCGACCGAGACGTTGACGTCGATGTTGGAGCTGCCGTCCAGGGGATCGAACAGCAGCAGGAAATCGCCGCTGGGATACTTGTCGGGCACCGGCTGGCAGTGGTCCATCTCTTCCGAGGCGCAGGCGGCCAGGTGCCCGCCCCAGGCGTTGGCTTCGAGCAGGATGTCGTTGCTGAGCACGTCCAGCTTCTTCTGCGCCTCGCCCTGCACGTTGCCGGTGCCGGCGTCGCCGAGCACGCCGCCGAGGGCGCCCTTGCTGACCGCGATGGAGATGCGCTTGCAGGCGCGGGACACGATCGTGATGAGCTGGCGCAGCTCCGGGCCGATACGCCCGGCGTGCTGTTCTTCGATCAGGAAGCGGGTCAGCGAGGTTCGCGACATGGGCGCAGGCAGCCTTTCGTTGAGGAAGGCGCCTATTGTCGCGGCTGTTGCATGAGATTTCGATTAGCGCGGGAGCGATGGCATGCAATGGCGCCGCAGCGCCATGGCCGATGGGAGATTGGCGTGTCCGGAGGACGGCATGCGTCGGGGCCGAAGCGCCCCACAGCAGGCGCGCAAGCGCAGGCACAAAAAAACCGGAAGCGCAGGCGCTTCCGGCTTCGTGTTGCGATGCTTCCGCGCGCGATCAGCCCTTGTGCACGGTCGCCACGGCCTGGGTCACGTAGTCCAGGTTCTTCTGGCTCAGCGCAGCCACGCAGATGCGGCCGGTGCCGACCGCGTAGATGCCGAACTCCTCGCGCAGCCGGTCCACCTGCGCCTTGCTCAGGCCCGAATACGAGAACATGCCGGCCTGCTGCTGGATGAAGCCGAACTCCGGCGCCCCCAGGGCCGCCAGCTTCTGCACCATGCCGGCGCGCAGGGCGTGGATGCGCTCGCGCATCTCGGTCAGCTCCTGCTCCCACATCGTGCGCAGTTCGGGGCTGTTGAGCACTCCGGCGACCAGCGCGGCGCCGTGCGTGGACGGGCTGGAGTAGATGGTGCGGATGATGCGCTTGACCTGCGACTGCACCGCCTTGCTCTCGGCGGCGTTGGCCGAGACCACCGACAGCGCGCCGACGCGCTCGCCGTACAGCGAGAACGACTTGGAGTAGGAACTGGCGACCACGTAGCTGTCGATGCCGACCTCGGCCAGCAGGCGTACCGCGTAGGCGTCGGCGTCGATGCCCTTGTCGAAGCCCTGGTAGGCGATGTCCACGAACGGGAACAGGTTGCGTTCCTTCAGCAGCTCGGCCACGGTGCGCCACTGCGCCTGGCTCAGGTCGGCGCCGGTGGGGTTGTGGCAGCAGGCGTGCAGCAGCACCACGCTGCCGGGCGCGAGCTGGCGCAGGTCGGCGAGCATGCCGTCGAAGTTCAGGCCGTGGCTGGCCGGATCGAAGTAGGTGTACTCGACCACGTCGAAGCCGGCGGCGCCGAACACCGCGCGGTGGTTCTCCCAGCTCGGGTTGCTGATGGCGATGGTCGAGGTGGACAGCAGCTTCTTCAGCAGGTCCGCGCCCACGCGCAGCGCACCGCTGCCGCCGACGGTCTGCGAGGTGGCGACGCGGCCGGCGGCCAGCAGTGGCGACTCGGCGCCGAACAGCAGTTTCTGCGTGGCCAGGTCGTAGGCGGGCAGGCCGTCGATCGGCAGGTAGCCGCGCGGCTTGGCGTCCTGTGCCAGCTGCTGCTCGATCTGCTGCACGGCGCGCAGCAGCGGGATGCGGCCGTTTTCGTCGTAGTAGATGCCCACGCCCAGGTTGACCTTGGTCGGGCGGGAGTCGGCGTTGTAGGCCTCGGTCAGGCCCAGGATCGGGTCGCCTGGGACCTGTTCCACGTTTGCAAAGAAGGACACGGCGGTACTCGTTCGGTGGCGGAGGTGGGGGCCGGGGGGACCGGAGCCGGCGCGGTCAAACACCTCATCCTAACAAACGCTGCCGCGCTTGGCCGGGTGCGGCCCGGCGGCACATGGGCGATGATGGCGCATGTCCGTTCCCCTGCCCTCTGCCCTGCTCTGCGGGGCCTGCGCCTTGGCGTTGTCCTCCCTGGCCCCCGCCGCTCCCGGCGAGGATCCCGCCACCACCCTGCCCGCGTTGCAGGTCCAGGCCGCCCGCGTCGGCGGCGTGGCCGATTTCGACCTGCCGGCGTCGCTGACCACCACCGGCCTGGGCGACAGCGACCGCCTCGGCGTGCAGGCCTCCGAGGCCCTGGCCGGGGTGCCCGGCCTGCTCGCCCGCGACCGCCAGAACTATGCGCAGGACACCCAGCTGTCGATCCGCGGCTTCGGCGCGCGTTCGGCGTTCGGCGTGCGCGGCGTGCGCCTGCTGCTGGACGGGATCCCGGCGACGATGCCGGATGGCCAGGGCCAGCTGTCCAACTTCAACCTGTTCGGCAGCGAGCGGGTCGAGGTGCTGCGCGGGCCGTTCTCGGCGCTGTACGGCAACTCCTCCGGCGGCGTGGTGCAGTTGTGGAGCGCCGACGGCCAGCCGGACGATCCATGGCGGCTGCGCAGCGCGATCGGCAGCCACGGCACCGCGGCCCTCAGCGCGCAGGCGCTGGGCCAGCAAGGCGACGTCCACTACAACCTGGCCGCCACCCATTTCAGTACCGACGGCTACCGCGACCACAGCCGTGCGCAGCGCACCACCTTCAACGCCAAGATCGGCATCGACCTGGCGCCCGGGCGGCGCCTGGACCTGCTGCTCAACGCGCTGGAAGCGCCCGATGCGCAGGATCCGCTGGGCCTGAGCCGCGCCCAGGCCGCCGCCGACCCGCGCCAGGCCACCGCCGCGGCCGGCCAATTCGACACCCGCAAGTCCACCCGCCAGGTGCAGGCCGGTGCCATCTTCACCCAGCAGGTGGACCAGCAGACCTGGCGGCTGATGGGCTACGCCGGACGCCGCGACGTCACCCAATACCTTTCGGTTCCGGTGGGCGCACAGAGCAATCCGCTCAACGCGGGTGGCGTGATCGACCTGGACGGCGACTACGGCGGCCTCGACGCGCGCTGGGCCTGGCAGGGCGCGCTGGGCGGCCGCCCGTTCCAGTTCACCGTCGGCGCCAACGCCGACCGGCAGCAACAGCACCGCACCGGCTACGAGAACTTCGTCGGCAGCACGCTCGGGGTGAAGGGCCGGCTGCGCCGCGACCAGGAGGACCGGGTGGAGAACGTAGACCAGTTCGCCCAGGCCTGGTGGCAGTTCGCCGAGCGCTGGTCGCTGCTGGCCGGCCTGCGCCACAGCCAGGTGCGATTCCGCTCGGACGATGCGTACATCGTCGGCCGCAATCCCGACGACAGCGGCCGCACCGACTACGCAGCGACCACGCCGGTGGCCGGGCTGGTGTTCCGCGTCAGCGACGACCTGCGGCTCTATGCCTCGGCCGGGCGCGGGTTCGAGACCCCGACCTTCAACGAGCTGGGCTACCGCAGCGACGGCGGTGCCGGCCTGGCGCTGGACCTGGCCGCGGCGCGCAGCCAGAACCTGGAACTGGGCGCGAAGTGGCGCAACGCCGCCGGCGCCAGCTGGGACGCGGCGCTGTTCCGCGCCAGCACCGACGACGAACTGGCGGTGGCCAGCAACCTCAATGGCCGCAGCACCTACCGCAACATCGGCCGCACCCGCCGCCAGGGCGCCGAGACCAGCCTGACCCTGCCGTTGGGCGACAGCGCGCAACTGCAGGTGGCCTACACCTGGCTGCAGGCGACGGTGCGCCAGGCCTACCTGACCTGCGCCAGCAGCGGCTGCGCCACGCCCACCGCGGTGGTGGCGGCCGGCACCCGCCTGCCCGGCGTGCCGCGCCAGCAATTGTTCGCGCGCTGGCAGTGGCAGCCGCGCGCCTGGCAGTTCGCGGTGGAGGGCGTTGCCGCCGGCGACACCGTGGTCAACGACCTGGCCAGCGAGTCCGCACCCGGCTACGCGCTGCTCAACCTGGAAGCGGCGCGGCGCTGGACCACCGCGCACGGCACCCTGCGCACCTTCGCGCGCATCGACAACGCGTTCGATCGCCGCTACATCGGCTCGGTCATCGTCAACGACGGCAACGGCCGCTACTACGAGCCGGGTCCGGATCGCAGCTATACGATCGGGCTGCAGTGGGATTTGCCGCACTAGCCGAGAGAAACTGCCAGTCGATCACCTGTTGGAGGTGCCGCCTCCGGACGCCACATGTATACCTTGCATCCCAGCGCAGAACTTCGCCGGCACTTCAGCGAACGTCCGTTCCAAGGAGCAGCTCCATGGGACGCACGCTTTCTGTTTGTTGGGCTCGATGCGAACTATGCACCTGACATTGAGCGCAGCCCGATCTTCCCCGAACTGCTGCGCTATCACCAGGACGGCGTGGACTTCTGGCGCCAGCACCGTTTCCACCATCCGTTTCTCCTGCCCGGCTACCGCGGGGATGGCCGTCGCTACCACCGCAACTTCGCGCGACTGGGCTTCCTGCCGGGAGACGCCGCGGAGGTGTCGTTCGTCGAACTGCTGCATCTGCCAACGGTCGGACGTAACTCCCTGGTGGTGTCCGATCTGGATCCCAGCCACCTGCGCATGCTCGATATGGCGATGCGTCAGGGGCGAGCGCGGCACGTGTTCGTCTCCGCTGGCGTTGCGAGACTGCTGCGTCGCCTGCCGTCGTTCGGCTGGCTACGTGCGCAGCCACTGATCGGCGATGGCCTACCACAGCTGTACGCCGATGGCGGTCGATGCGTCCATCAGTATCTGCACCTATCGAACTACGGCAAGTTCGAAGCCCGGATGCAGCGCGAGGCACACGCGGTAGCGGCGCTACGGCAGGAGGCGCTTGGCAGCCTCGTGTGAATCCGTACGAGGTGCCGTGGTGTCTACACGTTGCGCCGCCGCTGCAAGCCATCTACCAAACGCACTGCACCTGTCTACGCGAACCGGCAGCGGACGCTGGCGGCGCGGTTTGCGGCGGCGCTAGCGTAGCGACACCCCCCGCACACCGCCATGCACTCTCCAGGAGACGCACCATGAGCACATCCGACGACAGCCGCGACAACGCCGGCACCAAGAGCAAACCCGCATTGGCCGAAGGCGTCAGTGCCACGCCGTACCAAGGCACCTTCACGGTGGTCAATTGCACCGGCCAGACGATCAACAACGTCAGCGTCAAACACACCTGCGGCGATTACATGGATCCGGCCGCTTCGGCGTCGCTGCCGGCGGGTGGCGCGATCGCCTCCACACCGCTACGTGCGCAAACCGGCTCCAACGACTATTGGAACCTGTCGTTCCAGATGAGCGACGGCAGCTCGCGTAGCCGCAACAGCAAACAATGCAATTACGTGCAGAGCGATGCGCCGGGGACCTGCATCATCGCGCTGTACGCAAGCAGCTTCAGTGTGCTGACGCCGGTCAGCTCGCCGTGCATGAACAACAGCTACGACTGAGCCGTCGTGCATGCGCTTGCCGCTGCCGCTTCCCGACCGCGGCAAACCGCCGTAGGAGCGGCTTCAGCCGCGACGGGCATTCCCATGAATCGCTGTCGCGGCTGAAGCCGCTCCTACAGACGATCCAGGGCTAGCGGATCGCGCGGCTTCTTGCCGAAGAGGTCCCCCGCGTCTGCACCGCCTGCGCTACTGCGCCCCCAACTGCAGCCGCCGATACAGCGTGCTGCGGCTGATGCCCAATCGGCGTGCGGCCTGCGAGACGTTGCCGTCGCAGGCGTCCAGGGCCTGGCGCATGGCGTGCAGCGCCAGGCTGTCGAGATCGGCGGCCGGTAGCGGCGACGGTGCGACGTGGGTGCCGCCCTGCTCCGCCGCGCGGATGCCGGGCAGATAGGCCGGCAAGGCGTCGGTATCGACCAGCGTGCCCGGCTCGCTCAACGCCACCAGCGTGCGCAGGCAGGCTACCAATTGGCGCAGATTGCCTGGCCACGCATAGGCGCCCAGTGTCGCCAGGGCCGCCTCGGTCAGGCGCCTGCCCTGCCCCAGCCGCGCCCACAGTTCGCCGACCAGTGCGCGCCGGTCCGGATGCGCGCGCAGCGACGGCACCTGCACGCAGTGGTGGGCGATGCGGTAGTACAGGTCGGGCCGGAAACGCTGTTCGGCCATCGCCGCGTCCAGGTCGCGGTGGGTGGCGCAGACCAGGGCGAAATCCAGCTTCACCGGCTTGCCGCCGCCCAGCGGCAGCAGTTCGCGTTCCTGCAGCACGCGCAGCAGCCGCGGCTGCAAGGCCAGCGGCATGTCGCCGATCTCGTCCAGGAACAGCACGCCGCCATCGGCCTGGCGCAGCAGGCCTGGGCTGCCGTGCTTGCGCGCGCCGGTGAAGGCGCCGTCCTCGTAGCCGAACAGCTCGGCTTCGATCAGCCCTTCCGGGAGCGCCGCGCAGTTGACCGCCACGAACGGGCGCCCGGCGCGCGCGCTGCGCCGGTGCAGTTCGCGCGCGAACACTTCCTTGCCGGTGCCGGTTTCGCCCTGCACCAGCACCGGCAGTTGCGCGTCGAGCACGCGTCGCGCGCGTTCCAGCGCAAGCTCCTGTGCGGCGTCGAACAGCGGCGTGTCGGACGCGGCCGTTGCCGAGGGCCGCGACGCCGTCACGGTGATCGGCGCCTGCTGCGGGCGCCGCCGCGGGCGGTCGTCGGCCGGACTATCGATGCGTCCATGCAGCGCCCGCCCCTGCAGGTCGAACACGCTGCCCTGCTGCCGCAGCCGCGACAGCGGTTCCTCGAACAGCGCCTCGTAGGGCGCGCGCCCGAGTTCGTGGCGTTCCAGCCCGAACAGCCGCAACCCGGCCTGGTTGGCCGCCACCAGGCGGCCGTTGCGGAATGCCAGCAGTGCCTCGCGCGCCGTGCCGAGCAGCGCCGGGTCGTGGTGCACGCGCAGCAGTTCGCAGCCGGGAATGCCGTCGTCGAAATAGCGGTGTTCGATGTTGGCCACCGCCATCCGCGCCAGCGCCAGCGCATGCATGTGCTGCACGCTGGCGTCGCCGGAGATGTCGAGCACGCCGGCCAGGCGGCCGTAGGGATCGAAGATCGGCACCGCCGCGCAACTGAGGATCTGGTGCGGGGCGAAGTAGTGTTCGCCGCCGCGCACTTCCACCGAGCGGCTTTCGACGATGGCGGTGCCGATCGCATTGGTACCGACCTGGGTCTCGCTCCAGCACGCGCCGGGCATCAGCGCCACCCTGCCCGCCTTGTCGAGGAAGCGCGGGCTGCCTTCGGCGTCGAGGATCCAGCCGGCCTCGTCGGTGAGCAGCACGATGCTGCCGGTGGCCGCGGCGTCGCCGGCCAGGCCCTCCAGTTCGGCGCGGGCCAGCCGCCACAGCCGCTCGTGCGCCTCGCGCAGGGTGCGCAGGCGCGAGGCTTCCAGCGGCTCGATCGCGGGCTTCGCATCCGCGGCCAGGCCCAGGCGCTGGCAGCGCTGCCACGATTGCAGAATGGTGTCGGGCACCTGCCCGACCGGCGCGCCGCCGCGTTCGAAGAACGCGCGGCGGGCCTGGCCGAGCTGATGTTGGGAAGGTTGCTGCGCCATGTCCGGCTCCGCTGTCGCAGATTGCGACACCTGTTGATACGGGTGTTCCGATAAACAGCACATCCGCCGGCACGGTGCAATCGGCAGGCGTGACGCGACGCAGCAAAACCGGCACGTATGCGTCGCTGTGTCGCGGTGCGACGACATGACGCGGCGCAGCACGCAAAACCTGGCATCGGTCTTGCGCCTACGCAGCTACCCGGACGGGCCTGCCCTGTCCTTCTCGACCGCCGAAGGAGACACCACGATGAATGCCGTCAGCACCGCCAAGCCGCATGCCACCGATCCGCAGTCCATCTTCAAGTCGCGCTACGGCAACTTCATCGGCGGCAAGTGGGTGGAGCCGAAGAGCGGGCAGTACTTCGACAACAGCACGCCGATCAGCGGCAAGGTGTTCACTGCGGTGGCGCGCTCCAACGCCGAGGACATCGAGGCCGCGCTCGACGCCGCGCACGCGGCCAAGGACGCTTGGGGCAAGGCCTCCAGCACCGAGCGCAGCAACGTGCTGCTGAAGATCGCCGACCGCATCGAGCAGAACCTGGAGCTGCTGGCCTACGCCGAGACCTGGGACAACGGCAAGCCGGTGCGCGAGACGCTCAACGCCGACGTGCCGCTGTGCGTGGACCACTTCCGCTACTTCGCCGGCGCGGTGCGCGCGCAGGAAGGCGGCATCTCCGAGATCGACCACGACACCATCGCCTACCACTTCCACGAACCGCTCGGCGTGGTCGGGCAGATCATCCCGTGGAACTTCCCGCTGCTGATGGCGTGCTGGAAGCTGGCGCCGGCGCTGGCCGCGGGCAACTGCGTGGTGATGAAGCCGGCCGAGCAGACCCCGGCCTCGATCCTGGTGCTGATGGAGGTCATCGGCGACCTGTTGCCGCCGGGCGTGCTCAACGTGGTCAACGGCTTCGGCCTGGAAGCGGGCAAGCCGCTGGCCAGCAACCCGCGCATCGCCAAGATCGCCTTCACCGGCGAGACCACCACCGGCCGGCTGATCATGCAGTACGCCAGCCAGAACCTGATCCCGGTGACGCTGGAGCTGGGCGGCAAGTCGCCCAACATCTTCTTCGCCGACGTGATGGCCGAGGACGACGATTTCCTCGACAAGGCGGTGGAGGGCTTCGTGCTGTTCGCCTTCAACCAGGGCGAGGTGTGCACCTGCCCGTCGCGCGCGCTGATCCAGGAATCGATCTACGAGAAGTTCATGGAGAAGGCGCTCAAGCGAGTGGCGGCGATCAAGCAGGGCAACCCGCTCGATCCCAACACCATGGTCGGCGCGCAGGCCTCCGGCGAGCAGTTGGAGAAGATCCTGTCCTACATCGACATCGGCAAGCAGGAGGGCGCCGAAGTGCTGATCGGCGGCGAGCGCAACGCGCTGGACGGCGACCTGGCCGGCGGCTTCTACGTCAAGCCGACGGTGTTCAAGGGCCACAACAAGATGCGCATCTTCCAGGAGGAGATCTTCGGCCCGGTGGTGTCGGTGACCACCTTCAAGGACGAGGCCGAGGCGCTGGCGATCGCCAACGACACCCTGTACGGACTCGGCGCCGGCGTGTGGAGCCGCGATGCGGCGCGGCTGTACCGCATGGGCCGCGCGATCCAGGCCGGGCGCGTGTGGACCAACTGCTACCACGCCTATCCGGCGCACGCCGCGTTCGGCGGCTACAAGCAGTCAGGCATCGGCCGCGAGAACCACAAGATGATGCTCGACCACTATCAGCAGACCAAGAACCTGCTGGTCAGCTACTCGCCGAAGGCGCTGGGCTTTTTCTGAGGCACGGGGCCGGCCGGCGCCACGCGGCAGGCGTGGCGTCGTCCGGCCCGGCAACTGATCTGGATCAAGGCAATCCGTCGCTGGACGCGCGATGGTGAAGTACCGTTTTTCTCAGGAGCATTGCAATGGACAAGACGATGAAAGCCGCCGTGGTGCGGGAGTTCGGCAAGCCGCTGGCGATCGAGGAAGTGGCGGTGCCGCGGCCGCAGGCCGGCGACATTCTGGTCAAGATCGAGGCCTGCGGTGTGTGCCACACCGACCTGCACGCCGCCGAAGGCGATTGGCCGGTGAAGCCGAATCCGCCGTTCATCCCCGGCCACGAGGGCGTGGGCCATGTGGTGGCGGTCGGCGCCGGCGTGGACCACGTCAAGGAAGGCGACCGCGTCGGCATTCCGTGGCTGTACTCGGCCTGCGGCCATTGCGAGCATTGCCTGGGCGGCTGGGAAACCCTGTGCGAGGCGCAGCAGAACAGCGGCTACTCGGTCAACGGTGGGTTCGCCGAATACGCCTTGGCCAATGCCAATTACGTCGGCCATCTCCCGAAGAACATCGGCTTCGTCGAGATCGCGCCGATCCTGTGCGCCGGCGTCACCGTGTACAAGGGCCTGAAGGTCACCGACACCAGGCCCGGCAACTGGGTGGTGATCTCCGGCATCGGTGGGCTCGGCCACATGGCGGTGCAGTACGCCAAGGCAATGGGCCTGAACGTAGCCGCGGTGGACGTGGACGACGCCAAGCTGGCGCTGGCCACGCGCCTGGGCGCAACGGTGACGGTTAACGCGCGGACCACCGATCCGGTGGCGTACCTCAAAAAGGAAATCGGCGGCGCACACGGTGCGCTGGTCACCGCGGTCTCGCCGAAGGCGTTCGAGCAGGCCATCGGCATGGTCCGCCGCGGCGGCACGGTCTCGCTCAACGGCCTGCCGCCGGGCCAGTTCCCGCTGGACATCTTCGGCATGGTGCTCAACGGCGTGACCGTGCGCGGTTCGATCGTCGGCACCCGCCTGGACCTGCAGGAATCGCTGGAATTCGCCGAGCAGGGCAAGGTCGCCGCGACGGTGGCCACCGACACCCTGGACAACATCAACGACGTGTTCGCGCGCATGCACGCCGGCAAGATCGAAGGCCGCATCGTGCTGGACATGGCCGCCTGATGGACATGTCCGCGCCCGAGGCCGCGCCGCCGCCGCAGGTGCTGGCGACGCTGCCGGCCCTGCAGTTGATCGCGACGCTGCGGGCGCGGCACGGCGCGCTGCTGTTCCACCAGTCCGGCGGCTGCTGCGACGGCTCCTCGCCGATGTGTTATCCGCAGGACGACTTCATCGTCGGCGACCGCGACGTGCTGCTGGGCGAGATCGGCGAGGCGCCGTTCTACATCAGCCCGTCGCAGTTCGCCTACTGGAAGCACACCCAGCTGATCATCGATGTGGTGCCCGGCCGCGGCGGCATGTTCTCGCTGGAAAACGGCGAGGGCGTGCGCTTCCTGGTGCGCTCGCGGCTGTTCAGCGACAGCGAGTACGCCGCGCTGGAGGCGGCGGGGAAGGTGTAGGCGAAAGCGCGCAGCCAGATGCCTCTGTAGGAGCGGCTTCAGCCGCGACCGTGGCGTTATCTGTAACGCTCGTCGCGGCTGAAGCCGCTCCTACAAACGTGATGCATGCGCAGCAGCGCAGGGCCAACAACACCCCGACGCCCTAAGACGCCTTCGGCGGCTTCGCGGGCACGAACGGCGACACCGGGTCGCTGGCCGGGAAGGTTTCTTCCAGCGCTTCGTCCTGGTTGGCGTCGGCATGCCGTCCGTGCACCGTGTCCGGCGTGGAGTGCGCTGGCGTGTCCTGCGGGGCAGGGCGGTGTTCGCCGGTGCGCGGTTCGTGTTCGACGATGGTCTCGGGGCTGTCGCCAGCGCCGCGGTCTTCGTTGAGTTGTGTATCGCGTTTGCCGCGCTGTTCGCCGGGAACGGGAGCCGCGCGGCGCAGCGGATCGGTAGGTGTGGACATGTCCGGTTCCTCCAGGGAATGGCGGCGGAAGTCCAGTTCACCGCCGCCGCGGTGAAGCCATTGCGAATCGCGCATCCTCCACGCGTCGGTCACGGGTCGCTAACGGCCACAGCGCTACTGCTGCGCATCCCCCGCCGACGTTGCCGCCCGGAGCCTGCCATGCGCCCCAGCGACCGCCCCGACCCGCTGCTGTTCAACGCCCATCTGGATCCCTTGCCGAGCGCACCGGCATACCGCCGCCGTGGCGCCGCGCCGCGTCCGCACGACGCGCCGGACTATCGCCGCTACAGCCTGGCCGACTACCGCCAGCGCCGCGCCCGCCACCGCACCCCATGGCGCGACCTGTGCCCGGCCTACGCCTTCGCCCTGCAGACCCATGCCCGCGGCTGGCCGCGCGGGCCGGGGGCCGAGACCGAGGACGAACTCGCCGCGCACTGGGACCTGATGCGTGGCGACTCGCGGCTGGACTGGAACCAGGCGCGGCAGGTGATCGAGGACGCCTGGCAGGCGCTGGACCATTTGCCGGCGCAGGCCGCCGGCGGGGAGGCGCACTGATGCCGCGCCCGATCTGGACCGGCACGCTGTCCTTCGGCCTGCTCAACGTGCCGGTGTCGCTGATGTCGGGCGAACGCCGGATCGATCTGCACTTCCGCATGCTCGACTCGCGCGACAAACGCCCGATCCGCTTCGAGCGGGTCAACGCCGACACCGGCGAGGAAGTGCCGTGGAAGGACATCGTCAAGGCCTACGAATACAGCAAGGGCAACTACGTGGTGGTCGAGCAGCAGGACATCGCCTCGGCCGCGCCGGAAAGCCACGAGACGGTGGAGGTGGAGGCCTTCGTCGACGCCACCGAGATCGACCTGCGCTACTTCGAGAAACCCTACGTGCTGGTGCCGGGCAAGAAGGCCGAGAAGGGCTACGTGCTGCTGCGCGAGACCCTGCGCAATACCGGCAAGGTCGGCATCGCGCGGGTGGTGATCCGCACCCGTGAGTATCTGTCGGCGGTGATGCCGCTGCAGGACGCGCTGGTGCTGATCCTGCTGCGCTATCCGCAGGAACTTGTCGACCTGGACGATTACACGCTGCCCAGCGGCAAGGCCGCCGACTACCGGATCAGCGCCAAGGAAACCGAGATGGCGGCGCAGTTGATCGACTCGATGTCCGGGCGCTGGGATCCCGATTCCTACCACGACGAATTCCGCGAGCGGCTGCACGCGGTGATCCAGAAGCGGATCAAGGCGCAGGAGGGCACCACCCAGGTCGACGAGGACGCCGAGGCGCCGCAGCGCGAGGATGCCACCACCAACGTGGTCGATTTCATGTCGCTGCTGCAGAAGAGCCTGGATGCCAAGAAGCGCACGCCGGCCAAGCAGGACGAGCGCGTGCCGGTGCGCAAGACCGCGAAAAAGGCCACCAAGACGGCGGCCGGCAAGGCGAAGAAGGCGACACGCGCCAAACCGGCGGCGGCCAAGGCCAAGCCAGCTGCGCGCAAGGCGCCGGCGCGGCGCAAGGCCGGGTAGGGCAGAGTCAGGCAGGTTGCGGCGGCGCTCGGGCCGCAGCGGCCCTACGCCGCGACCATCCCCTCGCGCGTCACCTGCGCCAGCGAATCGCGCGAGATGGCGGCGATCGACTTGGCGCCGGTCAGGGTCATCGCCACCTGCATCTCCTTCTCGATCAGGGTCAGCAGATGCTCCACCCCGGCCTGGCCGGCGGCGGCCAGCGCGTAGACGAAGGCGCGGCCGAGCAGCACCGTGTCGGCGCCCAGCGCCAGCATGCGCACCACGTCCAGGCCGCTGCGCACGCCGGAGTCGGCCAGGATCTTCAGCTCGCCCTTCACCGCATCGGCGATCGCCGGCAGCGCCCGCGCGCTGGACAGCACGCCGTCGAGCTGGCGCCCGCCATGGTTGGAGACGACGATGCCGTCGGCGCCGAAACGCACCGCGTCGCGCGCGTCGGCCGGGTCGAGGATGCCCTTGATCACCATCGGCCCGGTCCAGAATTCGCGGATCCACTCCAGGTCCTTCCACGCGATCGATGGATCGAAGTTGGCGCCGAGCCAGCCGATGTAGTCGGCCAGTCCGGTGGGGTGGCCGCGGTAGGTGGAGATGTTGCCCAGGTCGTGCGGACGCCCGTGCAGACCCACGTCCCAGGCCCAGCGCGGATGCGTCACCGCCTGCAGCATGCGCCGCAGCGGCGCGTTGGGGCCGCTCATGCCCGAATGCGCGTCGCGGTAGCGCGCGCCCGGCACCGGCATGTCCACGGTGAACACCAGGGTGGTCACGCCCGCCGCCTTGGCCCGTTCCAGCGCGTTGCGCATGAAGCCACGGTCCTTGAGCACGTACAGCTGGAACCACATCGGCCGGTCGATCGCCGGCGCCACTTCCTCGATCGGGCACACCGAGACCGTGGACAGGGTGAACGGCACGCCCTTGGCCGCTGCGGCCTTGGCCGCCTGCACCTCGCCGCGGCGCGCGTACATGCCGGTCAGGCCCACCGGCCCCAGTGCCACCGGCAAGGCCAGGCGTTCGCCGAACAGTTCGGTGTGCAGGTCCAGCGCCGACATGTCGCGCAGCACCCGCTGGCGCAGGGCGATGTCGCTCAGGTCGGCCACGTTGCGGCGCAGGGTGTGCTCGGCATAGGCGCCGCCGTCGATGTAGTGGAACAGGAACGGCGGCAGCCGGCGCTGGGCGGCGGCACGGTAGTCGGTGGAGGCGGAAATGATCATGGC
This sequence comes from Xanthomonas sp. 3307, assembly GCF_014199735.1. Lineage (NCBI taxonomy): Bacteria > Pseudomonadati > Pseudomonadota > Gammaproteobacteria > Lysobacterales > Lysobacteraceae > Xanthomonas > Xanthomonas sp. 3307. The sequence continues at coordinate 179,665 of NZ_JACHOG010000006.1, forward strand.
GGCAGGGCGGTCAGGGAGAGGAAGGCAGGCGCGAGGCACGGGCGCGGCGCGCATCGTCCTCGTCGAGGGTGCGCAGCGCGCTGTGCACGAATTCCAGGTGGGCGTGCGCGGCGGCGCGGGCGCGTTCGGGGTCGCCGGCCAGGATCGCGTCGCGCAGCGCGCGGTGCTGGGCGTGCAGCGCGGTGAAGATGCGCGGCGAGGCGAACAACTGCTGCCGGCTCTGCGAGATGTTGGCCTGCAGCAGGTCGAACAGCCCGCGCATCACCTGCAGCAGCACGCGGTTGTGGGTGGCCTCGGCGATGGCCAGGTGGAAGTCGGCGTCGGCGTGCGCCTGCGCTGCCGCGTCGGCCTGCGCATGGGTCTGCTGCAGCGCCTCGAACGCGGCGTCGATGCGCGCGCGGTCGTCGTCGGTGGCACGCAGCGCGGCGTGCCAGGCGGTGGCGCCTTCCAGGGCGTGGCGGGCCTCCAGCACGTCGAAGCGGTACTCGGGGTCGGCGTGCAGCAGCGGCAGGAACGGCTGCAGCGGCGCCACCACCTGGTCTTCCGGGGTCGGTGGCCGTTGCACGTAGGTGCCGCCGCCCACCCGGGCCCGCAGCAGCCCCTGGCTGGCGAGCTGGGCGATGGCTTCGCGCAGCACCGGGCGCGAGACGCCCAGTTCCGCCGCCAGGGTGCGCTCGGCGGGCAGGCGCGCGTCGGCCGCCAGGCCGCGTTGCGCGATCAGCGTGCGCAGCTGCGCGGCGACCCGGTCGCTGAGCCGGGCAGGGGGCTCGGCGGCAACCGGCGGGCTAGTAGCCATGAAACTTTTGGTCATACCAATTGCGCGGTGGGAAAGCGATGGCAGGGCCATTAGGCGCCGGATCTCAGGCGGCGTCAATCACTTCAACGAGATGCTCGCGATTATTGGTAATACCAATCAGCTAATGCGCAACGGTCCACCGCCCTGGCCAGCATCCGTCCCGCCACCAATATGCGATCAGCAGCGGCATCGCCAGGTGGGGCAGGGCGGCCAGGATCCAGTCCCCGCAGGGCGATCGCCGCGGCCTCACCACACCCACGGCAGCAGCCGCCAGCTGTGCGCGGCGTAGTCCGGGTACTCTTCGGGGAAGGCCTGGGTCAGCATCGCTTCCTCGACCTGGATGCGGCGCAGGAACGCCCAGGTCACCGGCAGCACGATCGCCAGCAGCGACAGCACGTTGCCCATGCCCAGCGCCAGCCCGTAGAACGCCAGCAGCACGCCGGTGTACGAGGGATGCCGCAGATACCGGTACGGCCCGTGGCGAACCAGGCGGTGGCCCTCCTGGATGGTCACGTCCACCGTGAACCAGCGCGCCAGGACGCGGATCGACCACAGCCGCAGCGCCAGTCCGCTGGCCAGCAGCGCGCAGGCCGTCCAGCGCAGCGGTTCGCGCAAGTGCGGCGCGTAGCGCCACACGCCGAGCAGCGACAGCAACACGCCCAGCGCCACCGCGGCGTACAGCACGCGCCACAGCAGGCGCAGCGTGCCCTGGTCGCGGGCGCCGCCGTCGGCAGCGCGGCGGCGGCGCCCGAGCACCATTTCGTAGGCACCCCAACTCAGGCTAAGCAGCAGGAACAGCAGATCCGGATGGCGCAGGGTCAGGAGCATGGCGGTGTTCCTCGTGGCAGCGTGCGCCACACAGTGCGTGGCAGGGTGGATGAATCGGGTCCGTCCTGCGTGCCGATCGTCCGGCATGCAGCGGGCATGGACGCAGTGTGCCGCCATCGTGGTGGCGCGACAGTGGCCGCTGGTCATGCCGGCCGCCTGCCGGAAGTCACTTTCTGCGTGCGCCCCATTGCTGCGGCGTCGGCACGCGGTCAGCATCCGTCGCATGAATCGATTCCTGCGTGACCTGATCGAACCCAAGCGCCTGGCCGGGCTGCTGACCGTGGCCACCGTGTTGTGGTCGTTCCAGTTCGCGCCGCATGCCCTGGCGGCTTGGCGCTGGATCGCGGCGGCGCTGTTCCTGCTACCGCTGATCGGCGCCCACTACCTGCCCGGGCGTTGGCGCGACGCCGCACTGTGGCTGGAGGCCGCGGCTGCGATGGCCCTGGTCTGGCTGGAACCGCGCGTGGGCACCGCGCCGGTGCTGCTGGTGGTGGTGGTCGCGCAGGTGGCGCTGCAGTGGCCGCCGCGACAGGTGCTGGCGCTGGCGTTGCTTGCCAACCTCGGCACGTTCCTGGCGTTGTCCGCCGCCGGGATCCGGCATCCGCTGCCGACCACACTGATCTACGCCGGCTTCCACGCCTTCGCCGGTCTGAGCGCGCATTACGCGCGCACCGCCGAGCTGGCGCGCGAAGCGCTGGCGCGGGTCAACGCCGACCTGCTGGCCACCCGCGCGCTGCTCGCCGACAGCACCCGCGATGCCGAGCGCCTGCGCCTGGCGCGCGAACTGCACGACGTGGCCGGGCACAAGCTCACCGCCATGCGCATCCAGTTGCGCCTGCTGCTGGCCGATCCGGCGCTGGTGCAGCGCACGGAGGTGGCGACCGTGGAGCAGCTGTCCGGTGAACTGCTGACCGATATCCGTGCGGTGGTGCAATCGCTGCGCGACGACCGCGGCGTGGATCTGGAGACGGCGCTGTGCGCCCTGGCCGCACCGTTCCCACGACCGCAGTTGCAGCTGCAGATCGACCCGGCGCTGCGCATCACCGATCCGCACCTGGCCGAGACACTGTTGCGGCTGGTGCAGGAAGCACTCACCAACGCCGCGCGGCATGCCGACGCCGCGCATGTGCGGGTGCGGCTGGGCCAGGACCGGCAGCAGCTGTGCCTGGACATCGAGGACGACGGCCACCGCGCCGAGCGCATCCGCGAAGGCAACGGCATCGCCGGCATGCGCGAGCGCTTGGCCGCCCTGCAAGGACGCCTGGAGCTGGGCCGCACGCCGCTGGGCGGCATGCAGTTGAGCGCGAGGCTGCCGCTGTGAGCGCGCTGCGGATCGCCCTGGCCGACGACCAGGTGCTGGTGCGCGCGGGCCTGCGCGCGCTGCTGCAGACCCAGGGCATCGTCGTCGCCTGCGAGGCCGACGACGGCCAGGCCCTGCTCGACGCGGTCGCGGTCACGCCGGTGGACGTGGTGCTCAGCGATATCCGCATGCCGGGCATGGACGGCATCCAGGCGCTGCAGCAACTGCGCGCGCGCGGCGACCGCACGCCGGTGCTGCTGCTCACCACCTTCGACGAATCCGACCTGTTGCTGCGCGCTACCGCCGCCGGCGCGCAGGGCTTCCTGCTCAAGGACGCCGCACCGGAGGACCTGCGCGAGGCGATCGCGCGCGTGGCCGCTGGCGAGACCTTGCTGCAGCCGGTCAGCACCGACCCGGTGCGCGCGCGCTACCGCTACCGCGACGAGGACGCCCCGCGCGACACCTTCAACGAACGCGAAGTGGCGATCCTGCGCCTGCTCGCCGGCGGCTACTCCAACAAGGAGATCGCGCGCAGCCTGTTCCTGGCCGAGGGCACGGTGAAGAACTACGTCTCCACCATCCTCGACAAGCTTGGCACCCGCGACCGCACCCGCGCCGTGCTCAAGGCGATCACCTTGCGCATCATCTGATGCGCGCAAGACGGTGGCGCTGCGACGTCCACCGGCGGCGCGTCGGGACTGAAGTCCCTCCCACAGTGACTCCATCCGACATGGCGGCACCGTCGCAATGGCGGTACCGTCCCATCCCGTAGGAGCGGCTTCAGCCGCGACAACCGACGCCGCGGTGCGCTGCTCGCCGCTCAGCGCTTTTTCCCTCCAGTCAGCACAACATCCGCCACCGCGACGCCACCCATGTGGGAGCGACTTCAGTCGCGACGCGACACCCCCGAACGCGCGCGCCTCCACCCACACCGAACTCCATACCCCGCCGTGTGCTGCCGCCGGGACTTCTGCGCGCCGGCCGCAGACATTAAGATGCCGCGGGCATTGTGCCGATGAGGAATTCACGTTGATCATCCATCCGAAAGTCCGCGGTTTCATCTGCACCACCACGCATCCGCTCGGCTGCGAGCGCAACGTGCTCGAGCAGATCGCCGCCACGCGCGCGCGCGGCGTGCGCCACGATGGGCCAAAGAACGTGCTGGTGATCGGCGCGTCCAGCGGCTACGGCCTGGCCTCGCGCATCACCGCCGCGTTCGGTTTCGGCGCCGCCACCCTCGGCGTGTTCTTCGAGAAGCCCGGCAGCGACAAGAAGGCCGGCACCGCCGGTTGGTACAACGCCGCCGCGTTCGACAAGCAGGCCAAGGCCGATGGCCTGTACAGCAAGTCGATCAACGGCGATGCCTTCTCCGACCAGGCGCGCGAGAAGGTGATCGAGCTGATCAAGCAGGACATGGGCGGCCAGGTCGACCTGGTGGTGTATTCGCTGGCCTCGCCGGTGCGCAAGCTGCCGAGCACCGGCGAAGTGAAGCGCTCGGCGCTCAAGCCGATCGGCCAGACCTACACCGCCACCGCCATCGATACGAACAAGGACGCCATCATCGAGGCCTCGATCGAGCCGGCCACCGAGCAGGAGATCGAAGACACCATCACCGTGATGGGCGGGCAGGACTGGGAACTGTGGATCGACGCACTGGACGCCGCCGGCGTGCTCGCCCCGGGCGCGCGCACCGTCGCCTTCAGCTACATCGGCACCGAGATCACCTGGCCGATCTACTGGCACGGCGCACTGGGCAAGGCCAAGGTCGACCTCGACCAGACCGCGCAGCGCCTGCACGCGCGCCTGCAACCGCAGGGCGGCACGGCCAACGTGGCGGTGCTGAAATCGGTGGTGACCCAGGCCAGCGCGGCGATCCCGGTGATGCCGCTGTACATCTCCATGGTCTACAAGATCATGAAGGAAAAGGGCCTGCACGAAGGCACCATCGAACAGGCCGACCGCCTGTTCCGCGAGCGTCTGTACCGCGAGGACGGCCAGCCGGCCGCCACCGACGACGAGAACCGGCTGCGCCTGGACGACTGGGAACTGCGCGACGACGTGCAGGACGCCTGCAAGGCGCTGTGGCCGCAGGTGACCACCGAGAACCTGTTCCAGCTCACCGACTACGCCGGCTACAAACACGAGTTCCTCAAGCTGTTCGGCTTCGAGCGCAAGGACGTGGATTACGATGCCGAGGTCGACCCCGACGTGAAGTTCGATTGCGTGGAGCTCTGAGGGGCGGGGATTCGGGAGTGGGGATTCGGGAGTCGTTTTGATCCCGAAGCCCGGACAGAACATGCGGCCGGCAGCGATGTCGGCCGTTTTCTTTTTCCGGTGGCCACCGCGGCGATGGCGAGGCCGAGATGAGCGGTACCTGCGTAGCGAAGCAGGCGAGGGCGATGCAGTTGCGGCAGGCCAAGGCCGTGCAGTGGATTAGCGGCGCTGCCCGCAACACCGAAGCAGCGACATGTGCGCCATTGCGCTCGCACCGCGCATCGCCAACGTGCGATTGCCGGTCGCGGCTAAAGCCGCTCCTACAAGAAGAGCGCCCGCTGCACCCGGAGGAGCGGCTTCAGCCGCGACAAGCGAAGCGGCGATGCGCGAGTTGATAGAGACCGCGTCGGGACTGAAGTCCCTCCCACAAAGACCCCATCCATCCCCGCGGCAGCTTCCCCCCGTAGGAGTGGCTTCAGCCGCGACAAGCGAAGCCGCGGTGTCGGAACTGCCCGCACAGCATCAAGCATCAGGACTAAAAAACCCGCCGCAGCGCAGCGCCAATCCGCAAGTAAAACCCACACCGCCAGCGCCGCAAAACCAATCTCCAATCCCCATTCCCCAATCCCGGCCTTTCAACGCCTCACATCGAACCGCGTCGCCCCCACGCAGGCCTGCACCTCGGCCTCGCTCAGCGCAAGCACGTCGCCCGGTAGCGTGTGCTTGAGGCAGCCGGCGGCCAGGCCGAAGCGGATCGTGGCGGTGTCGTCCCAGCCCTGGCTCAAGCCGTGCAGCACGCCGGCGGCGAAGGCGTCGCCGCCGCCGATGCGGTCGACGATGCCGCTCAGTTCCTCGGCCGGTGCCTGCGCCACGCTGCCGTCGCGGCGCAGCAGCATCGCGCCCAGGCTGTGCCGGTCCACGCTGTGCGCCACGCGCTGGGTGCAGGCCATCGCCTGCAGCTGCGGGAACGCGGCGAAGGCATCGCGCGCGCCGGCCTCCACCCGCGCCTGCACGCTGTCCTGCGGGTAGCGGCGGCCCAGCACCACTTCCAGGTCGCGGTAGTCGGCGAACAGCACGTCCGCCTGCGCCAGCAGCTGCCGCAGGATGCCCGGCGCATCGCCGTTCCAGGCCTCCCACAGTTTGGGCCGATAGTTGCCGTCGAACGATACCCGCACCCCGGCCGCGCGTGCCGCCTGTGCCGCCGTCAGCGCCGCGGCGGCGCCACGTTCGCCCAGTGCCGGGGTCACCCCGGACAGGTGCAGCCACTGCGCGCCGTGCAGCAGCGCCGGCCAGTCGTGCCGGTCGCCGGCATCCAGCGCGAAGGCCGAGCCGGCGCGGTCGTAGGTGACTTCGCTGGGCCGATGCCCGGCGCCGGTGCTGAGGAAGTACAGGCCCATGCGCCCTGGCACGAAGCGCACCCCGGCGGTGTCCACGCCATGCCGGCGCAGTTCGCCGGCGGCGGCCTGGCCCAGCGGGTTGTCCGGCAGCACGCTGACCACCGAGACGGCGTGGCCGAAATGCGCCAGCGCCACGCCCACGTTGGCCTCGGCGCCGCCCACCTGCACCTCCAGGCGCGGGGTCTGCAGCAGGCGTTCGTGGCCAGGCGCGCCCAGGCGCAGCAACAGTTCGCCGAAGCAGACGATGCGGGAAGCGGTCATGGCGGGCGGGTCCGGCGGCCGAAAGGACGCCAAGCATGCCGCGAAACGCGGACGTCGGCCAGAACAAGTGACCATCGGTGTCATTTCTGTGCGCCAGCAGGCGCTTCGGCACTGGCCGGCGTCGCGCTCTTGCGCTATCTCATTGACTGCAAAGACCCTCTTCCCGCCTAGCACTCTGTTGCGCTGCAAGATGCCGCAATGTTTCGCAACTGTTAACGTTGATTTTGACCAGCGGTGTCATTCGCGACAACGCCCGCAGTTCCACGCCGTCATGTAACCCTTGGGAGGGGAGGACATGCAATCACGTACCGAACGCCGGAAGACACCGGTTACCTTGCTCGCGCTGTCGATCGGCCTGGCCCTGCAGGCCGGTGCCCTGCAGGCGCAGGAGGCGCCGGCGTCCGCGCCGCCCGCCACGGCCTCCGCCGATGCCACCACCGAGCTCGACACCGTCGTCGTCACCGGCTACCGCGCCAGTGTGGAGAAGGCGCTGGACATCAAGCGCGCCGAGAAGGGCATGGTCGACGCCATCGTCGCCGAGGACGTGGGCAAGTTCCCCGACACCAACCTGGCCGAATCGCTGCAGCGCATCCCCGGCGTGGTCATCACCCGCGACGCCGGCGAAGGCCGCAACATCTCCGTGCGCGGCCTCGGCCCGGACTTCACCCGCGTGCGCATCAACGGCATGGAAGCGCTGACCACGGTGGGCGCCAGCGACCAGAGCGGCGGCACCAACCGCGGCCGCGGCTTCGACTTCAACGTGTTCGCCTCGGACCTGTTCACCCAGATGGTGGTGCGCAAGACCGCCTCGGCCGACGTCGAGGAGGGCTCGCTGGGCGCCACGGTCGACCTGCGCACCGCGCGTCCGTTCGACTACGACGGCTTCACCTTCGCCGCCAACGGCCAGGCCACCTACAACGGCATGTCGCAGAAGGCCGATCCGCGCATCGCCGCGCTGGTCGCCAACACCTGGGCCGACGGCACCTTCGGCGCGCTGATGTCGGTGGCCTACTCCGAGCGCCAGGTGCTCGAGGAAGGCAGCGGCACCACGCGCTGGGCCAACGGTCCCAGCAACAACGGCTACAGCCCCACCTCGCCGTTCGCCGCGGCCAACAGCGCCAACGTGTTCAGCCCGCGCATCCCGCGCTACACGCAGATGGAGCACGAGCAGAACCGCCTGGGCGTGACCGGCTCGCTGCAGTGGAAGCCCAACGACAGCACCGAGTTCTCGCTGGACGGCCTGTACTCGAAGATCGATGCCAAGCGCGACGAGCACTACATCGAGGCGATCAGCTTCAGCCGCGGCCGCTCGCAGAACGGCAAGCCGGACATGATCGTGCGCGACGGCTACGTCGACCCGGCTTCCGGCGCGCTGCTGTACGGCCGCTTCGACAACACCGACATCCGCTCGGAGAACCGCCACGACGAGTGGAACACGGTCTTCAAGCAGCTCACCTTGAACGGCGAGCACCGCTTCAGCGACACCTTCAAGATCACCGGCGAGATCGGCACCTCCAGTTCCAAGCACCGGAACCCGATCCAGACCACGGTGATCATGGACAAGAACAACGTCGCCGGGTACAGCTACGACTACCGCAACAGCTACACCTCGCCGGTGTTCAACTACGGCATCGACCCGACCGCCGCCAACGGCTGGACGCTGGCCGAAGTGCGCATGCGCCCGCAGTCGGCCAACAACAGCTTCGACACCGGCTCGCTGAACTTCGAGTGGAACCTGGGCCCCAACTTCACCCTCAAGGGCGGTGTGCTGGCCAAGAACTACGGCTTCGACACCAAGGAGTTCCGCCGCGCCTCCGAGACCAGCGTGCCGACCTTCGCCACCGGCAACCGCATCGTGCCGACCGACCTGGTCGCGCTGGCCGGGCTGAAGGGCATCGAGGGCACGCCGTCGAACTGGGCGGTACCCGACCTCAACGGCATCGCCGATGCACTGGGCATCTACAGCGGCACCGGCACCTGGACGCTGACCGAACGCGCGGTCAACACCCGCAGCGTGGAAGAGAAGGACCGCGGCGCCTGGTTGATGGGCGACTTCGCCTTCGACATCGGTGCGATCCCGTTCTCCGGCAACGTCGGCGTGCGCTACGTGAAGACCACCCAGTCCTCCACCGGCTACGCCCTGGTCGGCGCGAACCTGATCAACACCACGGTCGAGCGCACCTACAACGACACCCTGCCGTCGCTGAACCTGGTCGCCGAGATCACCCCGGATTTCCTGATCCGCTTCGGCGCCGCCAAGGTGATGACGCGGCCGGGGCTGGGCAGCCTGACCCCGGGCGTGACGGTTGCCGTCGCCGGTGGCGCGCGCACGGTCAGTGGCGGCAATCCGAACCTGGATCCGATCCGCGCCAAGACCGCCGACCTCGGTTTCGAGTGGTACCTGCAGGAAGGCGCGATGCTCGGCCTGGCGCTGTTCTACAAGGACATCGACAGCTTCGTGCAGACCGCGCGCACCATCGCCCCGTACTCCAGCAGCGGCCTGCCGGTCAGCCTGCTCGACGGCACCGGTGCGGCGGCCAGCGACGACTTCGTCTTCAGCGTGCCGCTCAACACCCCGGGCGGCAAGCTGAAGGGCGCCGAGTTCAACTACATCCAGCCCTTCAGCTTCCTGCCGGGCAAGTGGGCCAACTTCGGCACCCAGCTCAACTACACCTACGTGCAGTCGAAGATCCAGTACGTCACCGGGACCGGCGCGCTGTCGTTCAACACCGACCTCACCGGCCTGTCGAAGAACTCCTACAACGCCACGCTGTTCTACGAAGGCGAGCGCTTCAGCGGGCGCGTGTCGCTGACCCACCGCGACGGCTACCTGACCCAGGTGCCGGCCACGGAAACCGGCTTCGACGTGCACGGCATGCGCGGCACCAATGTCGTGGACGCCAAGCTGACCTACAAGATCGACGAGAAGATCGACATCAGCCTGGAAGGGTCGAACCTGACCAATGTGCCGTACTACGAGTGGGTGCAGACCAGCGCGGGCGGCGCGCAGTTGCCGCTGACCTACAGCGAGACCGGCCGCCAGTACGCGATCGGCGTGCGTTACAAGTTCTGAAGGTTGCGTTCGCCGGTGCCGCGTTGCGGCATCGGCAACGCCCCGCCGCCCGCATACTCGTGGGCCGGGGAGGGAGATCGCCGCGCGCTGTCATGGCGCGCGCCGATCGCAAAGGAGCGAGATGAAACAGGCAATGTGCCGCAGCGCCATGCGCGCTGCCCGTGGTGTGGCGGCAATGGGGGTCCGGGGATGGCAGCGCCTGGAGGCATATGCGATGCGATGCCTGACCGCCATCGGCTCCGTATGCACGCCATCGGATGTGCCGGCATCGCGCGTCGCGGCTGAAGCCGCTCCTACACCAGCACCTGCTCTTCGTAGGAGCGGCTTCAGCCGCGACGGGCTTTCCCGATCCACTTTGGCACTCCAGAGCTGTAACGCACGCATCGCCAACGCGAAGGCTCCACGCCGCATCGCACACCGCTTGGCCCTGCTCTGCACCCTCGCACTCCCCACCATCGCCACAGCCGCCACCCCCGAACTCCTTTTTCGCGTCTCCGCCGACCACGGCCTGGACGCCGACGTCGCCCACGGCGACGCTACACCCAACTTCCGCGACAAGATCGCCCTGGTGCCCACCGGCGTGTCCGGGCAGGCGATCGAATGGGCAGACGACGGCGTGATGTCCTGGAACGCCCCCGGCAACATCTACACCCAGCGCGGCACGCTGTCGTTCTTCTGGCGTTCGCGCTACCCGGTGGGCGAAGCGCCGTTCGTGATCTTCCGCGTCGGCTACGCCGACCACACCAGCTGGGACATGGCCTGGCTGCGCATCGACTGGAACGGCCACGGCTTCGATGCCTTCGTCACCGATGCCAACCTGGCCCGTACCCGCGTCTCCTTCAAGCTCGACAAGCACCCGGCGCCCAGCGCCTGGACCCACCTGGCCTTTGCCTGGGACGAGACCCGCGGCGTGCGTCTGTACGTGGACGGCAAGGAAACCGCACGCGTGGACTGCACCCAGGCCTGCGCCGATGGCGGCTCGCTCGACTTCGACGCCGCGCTCGACCAGCTCGGCCTGGCCGCGCGCGTGCTGGCGCCGCACCAGGTGCAGAGCCGCTACAACTTCCTGCGCGGCAGCGATGTCGACGAGATCCGCGTCTACGACCGCATGCTCGATGCCGCCGGCGTCGCCGCCCTGGCCAAGCAACAGGAACCGCGCAGCGCCGAGGCCGTGCCCGACAGGGCTGCGCGCAACGCCTGGCTGCACCGCTTCGGCTGGGACCACGGCCGCGCACCGCCAGCGCTGGACGCCGCGTCCACGCGCATCCGCAAGGTCGAGTTCGCCGACGCCAAGGACCTGAAGGAGTGGATGTGGAAGGCGACCGACGGCATCGCCGAGACCACCTGGCCCGGCGTCTACAACCGCTCGCGCCTGCCCGGCCGCAACGACTACTTCCAGTTGCCCGACTGGAACGTCTACGTCGAAGGCGGCAAGGCGTTGGATCTGGTGCTGCCGGACGAACCGTTCAACCGCATCGAACTGCGTGGCGCCGCCTACGGTCAGGCTACTTACGCCGCTGATGGCGCGACGCCCACGCCGCTGTTCTCGCGCGCCCAGGGCACCGTGCGCAGCGTGGACCAGTTCGCACGCCGCCGCGGCGGCCACCTGCGCTTCACCAATGTCGCCCAGGAAACCCCGATCCAGGAGATCTGGGCCTACAACGTCGGCGCCGGCGCCGAGCCGGAGAACCCCAGCGCCACGCTGCGCTACACCGTGCATAGCGACATCGCCCCGGACTACGCCAACCTCGCCGCGTTGCGCGCCTACATCGCCGGGCGCTACCCGCCGGAAGAGCGCAGCACCGTGGTCGCGCTGCCGACCAAGGCGCCCTCGCGCAAGCGCGCCGACGACAAGACCGCGGCGCCGCCGCTGCCCATCGTGCACGTGCTCATCCCCTCCAACCTCGGCGACGCACCGGCCGCGCAGCCGCTGATGCGCAGTTGGTCGTACGGCTGGGAGAATATGCACGACGGCCTGGACGGCATCGCCATCGACCTGCCGGCGCTGCAGCTGCCGGCTACGCACAACGGCCTGATCCCGCTCAACATCCGCGTCAAGGATCCCATCTGGCCCGGCCGCGACATGCTCGACGTGTCGGTCTCGGTCGCGCCGGGGCAGGCGCGCACGCTGTGGCTGGACCTGCGCGACCGCATCCTCGGCGACGACAGCCTGATGCTCAGCATCACCTCGGCCGCGCCCGGCTTCGACGCGCGCGCGCTGGATGGCGCGCAACTGCGCCTGCTGTTCAAGCCGCGCGAGCAGGCCAAGGCCGAGCACATCGCCGACCGCTTCAACCAGGTCAAGGACAACTGGGGCTTCCTGGTCGAGGAACACACCACCTCCAAGCGCCAGCGCCTGTACGCACGCCTGGATGCCGACATCCACGACCTGCTGCGGGTGGACCCGGACAACGCGCTGGGCCGCCAGTACTGGGCCGACATCAGCTACGGCAACCAGGGCCCGCTTCCGGTGCAACTGCCGCAGCCGCCCAAGGGCGTGCCGGGCTGGGCGTTCTGGCAGTTGGAAGACCTCAAGGCCACGCGTCGCTACATCAACTGGTGGATCGACGAGCGCCAGGTCGACTACGGCGATTTCGGCGGCGGCATCTCCGACGACTCCGACCTCACCCAGCAATGGCCCGGCGTCGCCCTGATGGGCGTGGACCCGGACAAGCTCAACGCCTCGCTCACTGCACTGTCCGACGCCAACTACCGCAACGGCATGTTCACCGACGGCCTCTCCACCATCGAGACCGACGAACTGCATTCCTACGAAGACGGCATCAACATCAACAGCGAAATGCTCTACCTCAACTGGGGCGACCCGCTGACTGTGGAGCGGCTGATGCGCACGGTGAAGGCCTTCGACCGCATCATCCAGGTCAACCCGCAGGGCCACCTGCTGTTCGCCAGCAACTGGTTCGGTGGGCGCAAGGTCTACCGCGAACCGAACTGGCAGTGGCAGAAGCCTTACTCGTTCCCGATCCTGCACCCTGCACTGCTGCTGGGCGGCTACAACGCCGACCCCAACAGCCGCCGCATCGTCACCGGCCTGGCCGATGGCTACCTGGCCCACGCCTACACCGACGCCAAGGGCCAGTGGGCGCTGCCCAACGAGATCAACTGGGCCACCGGCAAGACCCGCGGCGGCAGCCTGTTCGACGGCAGCGGCGGCCCCGACACCCTGCACACCTTCTGGGCCGCCTACCGCTGGACCGGCGACGCGCGCTATCTCCAGGCCATCGACTACCGCGTCGCCAAGGCCGGCCCTGTCGGTCTGTCAATGCTCAACGAGAACTTCCTTGACGTGCTCGGCAAGCGCGACAGCTGGGGCGCCGACCTGGCCAAGACAGCGGCCGACGCCGACGCCGACGATGCCCCTGACTTCGCCCACCATGTCGCCTGGGAACAGAGCGGCGACCCGCGCTGGCTGGAAACCCTGTACCGTGCCGAGACCCGCGACAAACTGCAGACCTTCTACATGAACACCGAAGGCCACTGGTGGAGCGACCGCGTCGAATCGCCCACCGTGAACCTGCAACGCGCCCGCCTGGGCGGTGTCGCCCTCAAGCGCAACCAGACCTATCCCGGCCACACCGTCAGCTGGCGTTTCTCCGATCCGGAAGGCGCGGTGCAGGTGGCGCTGTTGCTGCAGAAGCCGCGGCAGGATCGCTTCACCGTCATCGGCTACAACACCAGTGGCAAGACGCAGCGGGCGCAGATGACTGGCTGGAATGTCATGGCGGGGCAGTGGCGCATGCGTGTGGGTATCGATCGCGATGGCGATGGGAAGATCGATGGCAAGGCGGCAACGCGCGAGTTCGCGTTCGAGAGGAGCGGGGCGGTGGATGTGGAGTTTCCGGCCGGCAAGACGGTGGTGATGGAGTTCGAGCTGGTTGCGCCTGCCGCGGTGCCCGTCGAGCTACGGCCGGATCTGGGGATTGGGCGTGGGGATGTGCGGGTAACCGCGGATGCTATCGAGGTCACCGTGCATAGCCTGGGGCATGTGGATGCGCCTGCGGGGTTTGTGGTGCTGGAGGATGCGCGTGGCCGGGAAGTGGCGCGGGCGGCGTTTCCGGTGCTGGAGGCGCCGCGCGATCTGGAGCCGAAGACGGCACAGGTGCGATTGGTGGCGCCGGCCGGAAAGAGCGCCAAGGGAGGTCGGCTGCGTATCGTCACCCAGGGCGACGTGGCAGAACTGACGCAGAGAAACAATGTGGTGGATGTGCCCTGATTTAATCGGCCCCACTTCAAGACGCGCCCTTGCCTAGCGGGGGCGCGCATTCACCTCGGAATGTTCCCTACTGACGGCCGCATTTGTCTCCCCCAAAAGTGTGACGCTGTGCTAGAACAGGATTGTCTGTGGGGAGAACGGACTTCCACCAGACCTGATTGGACGGCTGAGCCTGCGGCATACGCGGCGCAAAGTGTCCATATGTAATGGGAACGCTAGGACGCCACATTTTCTCAGGGGAAATCTATGTTTGCCAAAGTCTCGATCATCGCGGCGCTGGCAGGGTTCGCCATGTGCCTGGCTGCGGCATCTGCGGACGCACGTGTGCGTGCACCCGGCTCACACCACACGACCAGTCATGGTGGGCATTACACGTCGGGCCATGGCTCTTCGCATAAGGGCGGTAGTTATCGTAGTCCGAGCACCAACAATCAATACCGCCGGCATAAGTCTTAGCTTGCACAAACTGCGTGTTCGGTGACGCGAACAGCATTTAACTTCATTATAGATGAAGTTCACAATAACAAGGGGGAATAATGAGCTTTGTTCCAGCTGAGTGTCCAAGTTGCCTTAAGATTATCCAAGTTCCAATCGACGTAGAAATTTCGAAGTGCATGTACTGTGGAGAAGAAGTTTCACGGCCACATGTTTTAGTGACTGCCACTACGCCTAGTCTTTCCAATCTACTGGGGATGGCGCGAACTGCTTCTTTAGCTGGCAACTTTGGCGAGGCGGAGAGCTATTACAACCGAGTTCTGGAGATTGAGCCTAGAAGCGCAGAAGCATGGATTGGCAAGGGAAAATCTGCGGCTTGGCAATCAAGTATTGCCAACATCCGTACTAATGAAATGGCCGTTGCATTCAACAACGCTATAGGCGCATCTGACAATGAAGGGCGTAGCTCAATAGTTGAATCCTGTGTGCAGGAAATGAATCACATTGTCGCCATGCTTTACGGTATGGCGAACAAACAGATGCAAGAGTATGTAGCTCTAGATAGTACCTGGAATTCTTACATATCCCAAGTAGCTCAATTACTAGGCGGATTGGAATCAGCGCTAGCTTGGGATCCAAACAATGTCACTACGCTAGAGAACATTGTACATCTCTGTAAGGACAATATTGAAGGCGTCACCTATCGTGATCCTTATGACAGCAACATACAAAAAGTTTGGTCGCTATCACCAGCCTATGAACAGACGTTGCGTGGACAGCTTGATGCGGCAAATGAAAAGCTTAAATCACTGAATCCGAGTTATGTCGCCCCGTCTATTGAGAAGAAAAAGCTAGATTCCTGTTTTGTTGTAACCGCTACAATGGGCGACGAGAAACACCCGGCCGTCACGCTATTACGACAGTTCAGAGCTGAATTTCTGTCGGGAACTTCGACGGGAGAGGCATTTATTCGCTGGTATTACCGCAATGGACCAAAAATTGCTAGGGTAATCAATGCAAGTGATCTATGTAGAGTTGTAAGCTATATTATAGTTGTGACTCCCGCGGCTTTCATTGCTTATTTTGTTTTGCTGCTGCGGCGCAAGTGATATCAGAACAAAGGGGAGGAAGGAAGGGGGCGTAGGGAATTAAGTGAGTGTCCCATTGGCTGTCGCGGTAGCGTCTGGTTGAATTCGCGGTATGCGACGAGAAGGCGCGGATTGTTCTCGTCGTGTGAGCTGCCATGCTCGTAACACATGCCTAGAGTCTCTAGGCATCGTGATGTATGTCGCCCGGCTGGTGAATGTCGTGCATGTGGCCAGCCGAGAGATACAAGGACTAGAAGGTTCGCCCCGCTCCCTTTTGTTCAAGTCGAACCCGCCTCGCAGGTTGGCTTAAATCAGGCGTTAGCCTCTACCGGAGAATATCGTTGGCAAAGATCACTTTTATTCAGCAGAACGAGCCGATCGACGAGTATGGACGGGCCCTTTATGCGGTTGCTCGATCAATTCTGCGGGCGCTACTAGACTCGCTTTCCGCTGAAGATCTAACGGATCTGAACTGTCCGATCAAGGATGTGACAATGCGTCAACTTGCCAAGGTAGTACGCCTGGATCGTGACAAGGGCATGCGTGGAGACGGCTTTGAATGGGCAGTCCATGAAGCCATTACAGGCAAAGAGCCGTTAGTAACGCAGCTAGTCCATGATGGAATGCGGCGCGCATCGAAGGCGATTACGGGTGCTGCACCAGAATCTTTGCTGTTCGGTTACGAGCGTGCCAAGTATCTAGGCTTCCTTGAGGCTACTATTCAAGCTGCTGGTCACACTCCTTACCTATTGCCCGACGGCTCCGGTCGGCCATACAAGTTCGACACTTGGGTTGCGAGGGCAGCGAAGGGCGAGGCCGCAGAAGCCGAGCTAACTGACCGTATCAAGAAGATCTGGAAAACTGACCTCTTTCTAACGGGAACCGGCGACGAGCGTTATCTGGCAGCAACTGTCAAATCAAACTACGCGCTACTTGAGGGCGGTAGAGGCCTCAAGATCGGCATTGTCCCCGAGTCCACTGTTACCGGGCATAAGCCTGGCGTGTCATTTGATCAAAAACATGGTTTGTGGTTAGTAACGTTGGCAGATCCAAACGGATTTACTGGATTGTATAACGATGCGTACCTGGCAGTCGGGCGAGCAATGTGCACGCTGGGCAAGCAAGAGCCGCCACCGTATTACACAAAGCCAAGTGCTAAGGGGCAGCGCGTGCAGCATCAGCTTGAGAAATATCCGACTGCGACTGTTATTGAGATTGAAGGCGCACTCAACGAGGCAGCGCAGCAGAACCTTGTTGGGGTAACAACTAAGCTTGTGGGCGTCAATGCTCCAGACTGGCTTCATATCAAAACCAAAGCGCCTAAAATCATCGCGCCGAAGCCAGCATTTGAGAAACTATAGCGAAAGCAGGCTGGAATAGATAACGGGGTCAGGTTGAGCCACGCCCGATTCCTCGGGTAACGCTAAATGGAGCCAGAGTGCACATTCTCGTAGCTGATAACGGGGTGGTGATGACGGGGTCAGGTTGACTTATTCGTTGATCGTGGTGGGTTTGCGTGGTCGATGGGCTGGCCTGACACCAGTGAAGCGGCGGGTCTTGGCCTCGACCATGCCGCGAAACGCATCGTGGCCGAGAGCCCGTTGTTGCTGGAGGTACTTGCGGATGTCGGTGAGCAGTTCCTCGCTTAGGTCCTCATCAAGCCATGCGCGCTAAGCGCTGGACCGCTCGGCTGCATCATTACCCAGAGCGAGCCAGGACGGGTGGGCGTTAGTGCCGAGTGTTCCCGCTGACCGAGATTGGCTGCGCAACTGGACCAGCGATACGCGGCCGGATCGTCGATGAGACGAGCGCGTACCGGGTTGAGTACGATGTAGCGATAGCAGCGCAATACATAGTCGGCACTGTCCACAAGGCATGACGTGTAGCGCCCTTCCCAAAGCGCGCGGGTGCGGCCGTGAAGGCCATTGAAGAGGCCACATAATGACGACCGAGTCGCTGCATTAGCTATACGATCCTTCCAGCCTCTGGCGGTGTGGCATGCAGGTGCACATGGTTGTCCATCAAGACGTAGGCCTGTAGTTGGCAGTGGTTGGCATCCAGGGCACCCCGCAAGAGGTGCAGATAGCGCATGCGGTCGCCGTAATCTAAAAAGCATGGAAGGCGTTATCGGCGCGCTGCATGATGTGTTGGGATGCGAGGAAGATCAAGGAGAGGAAGGCGAGCCGTGCCGGCAAGTGTTGTGACTGATCGCGATCCCGACATCGAGCAAGCTCCGTGACAATTGTCAGGCATCGCCGTGTCGGCCTGTAGGAAGTGAACCTGCCCCCTTTCTTGCAAGACTACGATCTGTGGCATGCTTGGCCCTTGGCGGCGGTGCTGGGGAACACGGTCCATGCTTCACCAACTCCCGGCATTTCGCCGAACAATCCGTCAAACCGATGCCGCTTGGCGGTGTGGCTTCGCTCAGGCGCTAGGCGTCCAATGATCAAGGCAGATCAAGCCAAAGCGTTGGTGCTTCACTGCTACGAAGCCTCTTGCGAAGGAAGGGAGCGCTTTGCTATTCAGTCCTGCACGCTTTCCGAACGCGGTGACTACTGGATCGTCCGTGCAAACAGCGAAGATTTTGTTCTGCGAGGTATTCAAGAGCGCTGCTACGTTGGCATAAATGCTCATCTTGTTAACACTACGTCCGGTGAGATTGAAATCGTCGGTAGCGGTCAGTGTCTTGATGAGTATCTTCAAGACAAATGCGATGCTGCAAACGCGGGTGCCAGTCATTACGTGTTATGCCCGGACTTCGACACAAGCGACAAGGCGAGCGTCATTCGCCTTCGGCAGAGATTGGAATGCTCGCTCCAGAGAGCAATACAACTCGCATCCCCGGAGTTCGGCTGTTGGCTCACGGGAAAGAGACGCATGCTGAGCAACGCTAAGGAGATGCTGCAGAACGAAGGAATTGCCGTGAGGATTCGGTTACTTGAGAACCCGAGATGTGCAGTCACAATCGAAAACTACATCTTGCACTGGACCGAGCTGAGGTCAGCATTGAATCGCGTGAAGACGAAATGAGGCATCAGGCGCCTAATCCGTCCTTGCAGCCAGAACACGGGTCATAGGCATTTTCCTTGGGAATGCGTTTCGACCCTTGCTCTCAAGCAATTCGCCGGTTGGTCTAACCCAGAAGCTAGGTCGCATGAAGAAGGTCTTTGCAAACCTAGTAATAGCGCTCGGCGCGTTAGTCGCGTTGACCGGCCTACTCGGCACGCCGCTAGTACTGCATCAGCTTCCGATTTCCTTGATGTTGTCAAGCGATGGGCAGACTTCCCATCGATACTTTCGGGCTGTCCCTGCTGAGCTACCCTGGCCGGGCTACCTGCCGTACCTTTTTCTTCTTGTAGGGGGCACCATGTTTATTGCCGGCGTACTTTGGCTCAAAAAAATTCGTGGCACCGCGGCGTAACGGAAAAATAGGGGTCAAAGTACAATTTTCCTGTGTGCGATACCTTTGAAAGTTCACTCTGACCCCAGTTCGCCCTCTGACCCCAGTTCTCCATAGGCGATGTACAGCGTTAGGCTTGTCGAGTGTTTTAAGATGAATTCAGAAGAAGAAATATGCTATGTGGTGGCAAGTGATGTCAGACCGCGCAATGGTATCGGGCTGAGACGTACATCAATTGCGAACTGGTCATGGAAATCCTCAGGGATGACCCGGAGCGGCGAACCTACATGACCCTATTCGTGCGGCAGCTAGAGTTTGATGTTCTTGAAGCTTCCGTTGCAGAGTTCAGAAAGCGCATAGACCTTAACTACATTGATGATGAGGATGGGACGACATGAAGAAGCATCTCGCCGTACTGCTGCTGATCGTGGGCCTGGTCTGCAGCGCGCCCGCGCTCGCCCAATCCTCCAAGTCGCCCTTGCTCGGCAAATGGGTACTCGATGTCGCGAGCATGCCGGCGCCGCCCGAGCAGCGGCCGAAGAGCGGCGCGATTACCTACAGCGATGTTGGCAAGGGCAAGTGGCAGACGAATGCCGACATCGTCGGTGGCGATGGGCATGACATCCATGCCGTCGCCATCTATCCGCTCGATGGCACCGCTGCCCCAAGCAATGGATACCCGACGATCGACACGACGGCCGTGTGGCTGCCGGCACCGAACGTAATGGTCGCGGCATTCTACTTGAAGGGAATGCCACGCACGACGCGCACCTACACCGTCGCCCCTGACGGCAAGACGATGACCGAAACCGTGGTCTGGTTGAACATCAACGGCCAGCCGGCAATCACGATGAACCGCTTCAACCGCGCGGAGTAGCCGATGACGCGTCGGCGACGCTTGCGATAGCGCCGCACTGCCGGCTGCGGCCGCCAGGCCAAGCGCCAATCCGGCCATGCACGTGGCCGGCAGCGCGCTGGAAGAGCCGCCTATGTATGGGGTGGTTGATCCGGGCCTGCGTCGTATCGCACTACAATGCGGCGCAGTCTTTTGATAGACCGGGCAACATGAGCGGTTTGAACATTTCGTGCGGCGACCTCGTCACGGACGAAAAGTCGGGCTCCGCGCTCGAGCGCGTGCTTGAGGATCTGACCGACATCGAGGACGCCATCAAGCAGCAGATTCTGTCTGGCCTGGACGAAGACGACAGGGTCCTGATCGAGCCGCCCGTCGCCAAGGACTTCGTGCCCGTCCTCCGTGCTTACCGGGACCAGTTGGTCGCCGACATCGGCCACGACGACCCCTTCAGGAACTGCGGCGCGAGGACGAGACAGGTGCCGACTCCGTCGCACTCAAGTGGGGCGAGGGCCGTGGCTGGTGCCTCTACTGCGCGAAGGACCTGTTGCGGCCTGCGAGCACTCGGCGGTCACTGAAGAGCCAGTCGTGATGAGTGTCGACTAGCGTGGTCACGCTGCTTGTGGGCGGACGCTTCGCTGCTCCTCGCCCGCAACCGGAAGGAGCCGTACGCAGCGACGTCGCCGATCACGGAGTGGCGCGCGAGTGCCGGACGTCCACCGTAGTCGGACCAACGACGCGAACCGACGCCACGCCTTGCACACCGCCGCCGATCCAGTGATTGGTGGCGATTGACCTCAATCACTGGCTCGGCGAGGATCCTGCCATGCCGCGCCTCTGCGGCAAGAGAAACAAATAGGCCACAGATGGACGGTACAGCGATTCGCTTAGGGATTGTGGCGCTGGTCTTTGTCATGTGTGCTTCAGTGAACTACTCCGCTCTCCGGATGGCTGGTGGCCTGCCGAGTAGGATGAGGACACTTGGCGTGACGTTTGGCGCTGTGGGCATCCTGCTGATGGTTCTGGTGGTGGTATGCGTCTTCATCTCCCTGCTTCAATACTTCATCGGCGGCGCCTATCTTGTCGCAAGGCTGTTTGATCCCCTCCTTTTGGGAGTGGGTTCTGCACCACTGGTTCCCTCATTACCCTAGTGCTCGGCGCGCGGGGGAGGCATGACAAAGACGCCCGTTGACTCAGTCGGACCTACTGCACTCAGTGGATCGATGCAATGCAAGCGGATAGCGCCTTGAATGCCACGAACGTTGTTACCCGCAACTTGGCCCGATGCGCCGCATATGACGACGGCTCGTTCGTCGGCCGGCTCCATGAAGAGATGCGATGGAACTGGGACGAGTACTGGCTGTTGGAGAAGGCACTGTATGACTTGGCGACCGATGGCGAGCTTGAGCGCGAGACGGCATGGCCTCTGTTCCGTATCTTCAGCTTCGTGCTGATGCTCCTTGGCTGTCACTTCGATCCGAACGATTTATTTGCGATCAAGGGCGTCTCCGACGAAGACGTCCGCGACCTGCTTGAGCGGTTCCAGTTAGTGTTTGAAGGCTTCTATGCTGGCAGGATGCCGGCATACGAAAGCCTCGACCCGCCTAACCCGTTATTGGCGTCGACCCATCACTAAGCACATCAGGCGCACCCAATGGATCTGTCCCAACTCGATTTCCACGACGCGACGCTGATGGGCGTTTCCCTCGACCCGGTCGAGCGCACCGCCGAGCTCCGGCTCGCTTACTATCCGACCAGTCGATCGCGCGAGCGGGTATTGGGCGTCCTTTGCTTCAGTGGTAGCAGTAACGGGGTCAGGTTGACTTATTCGTTGATCGTGGTGGGTTTGCGCGGCCGATGGGCTGGCCTGACACCAGCGAAGCGGCGGGTCTTGGCCTCGACCATGCTGCGAAATGCATCGTGGCCGAGAGCCCGTTGTTGCTGGAGGTACATGCGGATGTCGGCGAGCAGTTCGTCGCTTAGGACTTCATCAAGCAAGGCCCGATAAGCGCTGGACCGCTCGGCTGCCTCATTACCCAGAGCGAGCCAGGACGGATGGGGCGTTAGGGCCGAGTGTCCCCGCCGACCGAGATTGGCTGCGCAACTGGACCAGCGATACGCGGCCGGATCGTCGATGAGACGAGCGCGTACCGGGTTGAGTTCGATGTAGCGATAGCAGCGCAGCACATAGTCGGCACTGTCCACAAGGCATGACTTGTAGCGCCCTTCCCAGAGTGTGCCGGTACGGCCGTGACGGCCATTGAAGATGGCGACATAGTGACGACCGAGTCGCTGCATTAGCTGTCCGACCCTTCCAGCCTCCGGCGGTGTGGCAAGCAGGTGCACATGGTTGTCCATCAAGACGTAGGCATGTAGCTGGCAGCCGGTGGCGTGCAGGGCATCACGCAACATGTGCAGATAGCGCATGCGGTCGCTGTCATCCAGAAAACATGGAAGGCGATTATTGCCGCGTTGTACGATGTGTTGGGGTATGCCAGGAAGATCAAGGCGAGGAAGACGAGCCATGCCGGCAAGCATGGTCACCGATCGCTATCACCGACATCGAGCAAGCTCCGTGACAATTGTCAGGCATCGCCGTGTCGGCGTGTAGGAAGTGAACCTGACCCCGTTCTTCCACCCCGTTCTTCCCGCCGGCCTGGTTTCATTGAAACGAATCCTCCTTACGCGCATGCCCTCAAATTGGAAGTGGCCCAGCACATTTCACCTCGGCTTGCTCCGACCGAGGTTCGCCCTGGCCGTTCTTCTGGTTTGGATCCCGGGGCTGAGCTTTGCCGGCTATCTCGATAGCCGGAGCGGCGAGTTCGCTACGCCGGTGTCGCTGGCCGTTGCCGGTGTTGTTCTTGCTCTATCAGCATTGTCGTTTTGGCGTCTTGCTGCGAACGAGCGGACGTGGATCAGGGTGATGCGTCCGACCGTCGATCGCGCGTCGCATCTTTCGGGCGTGCGTGCTGGCATCTACATCACCGCGCCTGCGGCATTGTTCTGCTTTCTCAAGGCCGCACACCTCTGGTGGGCCACCTGAAGCAAGCTACTCGTTTAGCGTCTCGCCGCGCCATCAGCACAGCATTCATAGGTCGCCATCCCCCATGACCACATTCCAATTCCAACCCCGCTGGAAGGAGGAACTCGTCTGCACCGGCCCGGGCGGCGAATTCGTTCTGGATTTCCCGATGGGCGTGCCCACGGTCTACGTCCCCACCGAGCACGCGTGGGCGCAGAGCGCACCTGCATGGGCGCGCGACCTGTGGCCGGTGTTCAAGGCGGAGCTGGAAGCCTGGTGCGAAGCGCGCGACGTGCAGTTCTTCCTGGATGGCTCTGCCAAGTGCTACGGAACTGTCGCCAAGGCCTAGGTGATCACGATGACCGCAGGCGGACGCGCGTGCCTTGGTATCCTAGGCCGCCATCGCAGCAAGGTCTCCAATGAGCCAGAGTGCAGAGCGTGGTGACGCGACGAACGTCCCGCTGTATTCCCTGATCACGCCGGAATCGCACGAGGTGCTCGGCCCCTGGGCGGACGCGTTCCCGGCGTACACTGTCGTCGTCGGCTACTCGAGTCTCGGCCACTTCTTTTTGCATGATCCGGCCAGCCAGGATTACGCGGTGTTGCATCCGTTCAAGGCCGCGGGCAAGTCGTATGGCGCGCATGCCTCTACCGCGGCGTTCGAGGAGGCCATCCTGCGCGATCCGGGCTTTGAGGAGTACGTGCTACGCGGCGACCACGTACGGGAAATCGCTGCGCGTCTCGGCCCGTTGAAGCCTGGACAGATCTATATCCCGCAGCCCTATCCGACGCTGGGCGGAACGGAGGCACCTGAAACGTACGACAAGGGCGATGTGTGGGTGTTCGCTGACCTCGTCGCGCAAAGCGTGGGTTTGTGACGCAAACTGGAATCACACCGCGGGGCGCGATCTTCTAAAGAAAACCCAGGCGGCACCGGATCGCCGCCTGGACCACACCGAACGAGGGAACCGCAGAGGCTGCGCCTCAGTGCTTCGCGGCCTTGCGCCGGTACACACCATTGAAGCTCACATTGGCTCCGCCGCACTGCAGGTTATCCGAGACGACCATCAGGTCGCCGAGCAGTTGCAGGCGGACCTTGCAGTCGTCCTCGCTCAGCTCCAGCCGATTGCCTTCGGGAAAGCCGCGCGCGGTGACGGCGCCCAGGTTCGGGCCGCCGGGCCTTTCCTCGGGACTCGGGTTGGCGCTGGGCCAGTAGGCATCGCCGTTGGCGGTGATGGTGCCGTCGCCATTGGCGATCAGTTGCAGTTCGTTGTCGCCGTCGTGCCATTGACCGACCCAGGCCTGCGGCTTCGGGGCGGCCGTCGCCGGCAGTGGCTGCACGCTCGACGCCGCCACCCAGCCGGCGCTGCCGCCGACCTTGTTGGGGTAGAACGCGCAGACGAAGCCGCCCTGACGCTGCGCCAGGATCACGGTGTCGTCCTTGACCACATAGGCGCGCTGCCGGCACGCGGCCTCGCCCTTGGCCGGGCAGCCGTCGTCGTCGTTGAGCAGGTACAGGCGCGGCACCGCGACCTTGGCGAGCGAAAACCCGGCCGTGCTCATGGGGAAGCCGCCGTTGCGGCACATCGCGGTGTCCTCGTCCGGGGCAGCGTGGGCCAGTGCGGGAACCGCCAACAAGGCGAGCAGCCAGGTCTTGTGCATCAGAGTCGCTCCAAAGGTGGGGAGACAGTGTGGGCCACCGGGGGTGAACCGGTGGCGAGCGAACGATGGGCGAGGAGGTGGCGGCGTCTGGCCGGCATGACGCTGTGGCGCGCGGCACGGCTCATCGCACGTCATGCGCGTCGACCAGCAGCGGAACGCCGGCAAACGTCTCGACTTGTCAGGTAGGTGCCATCAAGCAGGACGCAGGGATACCCTTGCGATCCAGCTTTCAGACGAAAGAGGGCGGTGGCATGGCAGCGAAGTACCGGGCGGGCGATGTCTTCGCGGTCCCGTTGGACACGGCGGTGTACGCGCTCTGCCAGGTGCTGTGGGCGCCGCAGGGCGACTATCGCAAGGTGATCGGCTTCTGTGTGCTGGAACATCAGGCCTCGGCCCCAACGCTTGGTCCGTCGCCGGCACGGCCGCTGCCGGTGCGCGATGGCGACAAGGACATCCGATTGCTGTTTACCGGCGCCCAGAAGCTCAAGAGCGGCGACTGGCAACTCATCGGCCACGCGCCGCTGCCCAGCGACGCCAGGGAACGGCTGACCTTCCACATCGCCGGCGCCTTGCACGAGGGCGATACCTTCGTGCGGATGTTGTCGGTGGACGAGTACGCCCGCTATCCGTCGATGTCGGTGCTCGGATTCGAGCTGGTGCAGCGGCTGCTCAGCGATAGCCGGTGATCGAGCCATTGACGGCCACCTGCTGCTCGGCGAGCATCGCACGCCGCTTCAACGTAGGGGCGTGGCCAACGCCCCACATCACTGCTGCCTGGATCAGGTGACACCATGCCCGCAAGTCTGCTGACCGAGGTCGTGCTGCGCCCACTGTTCGAGATCGTCCTCTACGGCCTGTGCTATCTCGTCGGCATGCTCGTGGTGCCGGCGTTCTCGTTCGGCTATTACAGCGTCGAACCGTGGAGCAGCAAACGGCGCGGCAAATCCGGCAAGCGCAGCGCCTATCTGGCCCCACGCGTGGTCTCGGCCGACGCGGCGGCCTTCTGGGGCGGGTTCGCCCTGGTGGGATTGGGGCTGTTGGGCTATGCGTTGTGGAGCGCGGCGGGCGCTTAACCTCGAAGCGGCTGCATCGCGCTACGCTTTCTGGCCTTGGACTGCAATGGATTGCACCTATGCCGCATTCCGGCACCTGCTTCATCACGCGATACACGCTGTCGGCGCTGCGCGATCAGATTCACCAAAGACCCGAACTGGTGATGGCGCTCGAAGGCTTGATCGAGGTGGAAGAGGAACACTTCCCTGATCCACCGACCTACGCTGCGCTGTCGCATCTGGCGCAATGTAGCGCTTGCCAGGCCTGGAGTGCGCTCTGGCTGGAGGCACAGTTTCCCGAGAGCGGGGCGTGGCGCGAGCGCGTCGCTCGCTATTGCTGCTTCAGCATGTTCGAGGCAGTGACCAAGCCGGACAGGGTGGTGCGGATCGGGTTCGAGTTGTTCCGTGGCGAGGATCCGACCTGGTACCTCAATGACGCGATCTGCGTGCAGTTCTGCCCGTGGTGCGGGCAGCGACTGCCCGATCGTCCGTTCGAGCCGGATCTGGAGCCGGAGCAAACACCGTGACCCAGTGCCGCCGCCGCGTCGCCGCGACCGCTTCAGGGCAGCCGCGGCGATGGACCTCCCTGCGGGCTCCTGCCGAGGTTGCGGATTCGCCAAACGGATCCCAGGTCTTTGCCGGCGCGTGGCGACGCCGGCGCAGAACGGCACGCGATGAGGCAGCGGGTACTCACCCTCGCGGTCGCGCTGCTGTCCGCCGGTTGGGTGCTGCCGCTGTGGCGCGGCGTCGAGGCATGGCGGACGTTCTGGCAACGCCAGGGCGCGGCGCCACTGCAGCATGCTCATCCGGCGACCCTGCCTTCGCCTCGGCCCGCTTCAAGCTCGCCAGCGTGTGGCTCGCCGCTGCGATCGGCATCTGGGCATATCCGGGTGCGCGTGCCTGTCTACGCAGGATGCGATGAGTTGTCATGCAGGCGTGCTGGAATCGATGTGGCCCGTTGCGGCGCGGCGGGGTCCGGATCCGGTGGACCTGTCGCTGCAAGCGACGCATGCGCCCGCGGCGGTTGCCTTCCGCGTGTCGCAGGTCTGCATGACGTGCGGCGCCGCTGTCCACCTGGACCGACGCGCATGCGTTTACCCTCCGGAACCGCCCATCCGTGCATGCTGTGACGCATGCCGCGCCGATGCGGGCGTCCGCCATCCGATCGTTAGAGAGTCAAGCTGCCGCATGCATCCTGTTATTCACTTCCGCTCCCGCCTGTTCGAGGTGAGCGCCGAGCCGGAAAATCCGATCAATCCGATCCGCGGCAGTTCGCTGCTGGACTGGCTGCGCGTGCGTGTGGGCCACGCCATGGTCCTGTCCGAACCGGACCCGGAGGATTGGGGCTGGGCTTCCGAAGCGGAATGCCAGGGGCGCAGCTATCTGGTCGGCGCCTACGCCGAGGAAGAGGTCGATGGCAACCATACCTGGATGCTGCAGATCGAAAAGCAGCGCTCGTTCTGGGAGCGCATCCTCGGCCGGCATGCGATGCGCGACGACGATCCGTGCTTTGCGCAGTTGCATGCGCTGATCGCCGCCGAACCGCGGTTCACCGAGGTCGTGGTGGAGCGCGAACCCTGACGGCCGGTGTGGTCTCGGCGGCAACGCCGTACGGCACACTGCGGTGATGCCGCCGGGCTGCAGTACGGCCGCCATCGCGCTTGGGTATGCTCGGCGGCCCGTCTCCATCCGCGTGCCACGATGCCGATCCGAACCCTGTCGCTGTTTCCGCTGCTGTCGATCGGCATTGCGCCCGCGCTGATGGCAGCGCCCAAGCATTGCCTGCCGTACGGGCCGACCCAGGTCACTTTGTCCGGCACGCTGGCGCCGTCGTCCGTCGAACCCGCCGCGCCGCATGCGCACACGCATGCCGATGCCGGTGCGGCAGCCACCCAGGAAGAGGTGCTGATCCTGCCGCAGCCGTTGTGCGTGGCGGCGTCGGCGGACGGACGCCAGCCGCGGCACGAGCAGGTGCGCCAGCTGCGGCTGGCGGTCACCGTGGACCAGGCGGCGCATCTGCGCGAGGAAGGCACTGGGCAGGTGGTGCGGGTGATGGGACGATTGGCGCATGCGCCGGCCGGCCCGGACGCACCGCCGCTGCGCCTGAGCGTACTCGGAGTGGACAGCGATTGAGGCACGCCCTGATGACGTGCTGGCGCGCGCGGCCGCGCCCGCATTGACGGCGCGCAGCGCCTGGTCGAGGATCGCCGGGCCGCGCCTGGCGGCCCAAGGGGTCGGCGATCCATGAGGGGAATGCGGTTCCTGTATGCGATGAGCCTGTGGCTGAGCGCGTTCGCCGCCACCGCGGGCGAGTCGCCGGTGAGTACGGTCCAGACGTTCTATGCCTGGGCGATCGCGCCCGAGCATGCCGACGGCGACGTCGCGCAGGTACGGCATCTGCTGGGGCGGGAATTGTTCGCGGCGCTGGAGGCGCAGCGCGCCTACGAGGCGGCCTGCGCCAGGCGAGTGCCGGCAGACGTCAAGCCGCACATGCTGGACCAGAGTCCGTTCTTCCTGTGGCCGGACCAGCCCACCGCGATGGTCTCGACGATCGCGCAGGTCAAGGGCGACACCGCCCGGGTGCGCGCCCGCCTAGCCGTCGATAGCCTGCAGTGGACGGACACGGTGGTGCTCGGCCGGCAGGACGATCGCTGGGTGATTCTCGACATCGCCTGGCGGGAAGGAACGCTCACCCGGCGCCTGGCCGAATTCGCCGCGCAGCGCTGCACGCCTTGATGGGCCACTGGCGCGGGCGAGGGCGTCCGTGCCCAGGGTGTCTGCGCGATGTGGTGACGCGCAGGCCTGACCAGGTGGCGGCGCAGTGAGATGCAGGTCCGCGGATGTCCGCTTCGCGGCGTGGCGCGACGTGAAGCGGTCACGCGCCGCCGCGTCGTCGCCCTGGCGCCGCCATTGCAATGGCGGTGCAACACAAACGACATATCGTGCCGCGCTGCGCCACCGTATGGCGCATGCCGTCGCGGGCTGCTGCGCAAGCCGAACGGACTCGATTCTGCGCGCTCACAAGGATCCGACATGCTGCATCCCCAACTCTCCCCGCGGCCGCTGACCGCGCGCGCCGCGCCGGCCCGTACCCGCCTGGCGCAGGCCTGCGCCGCCCTGGTGCTGGCCTCGGTCGCCGCCGCTGCCGCCGCGCAGGACAGCGCGCCGTCGCTGGCCGGCAGCGAGACGCGGCCGGCCAATGCCGCCGGCAATGGCGATGCGGCGACCTCGCTGGACACCATCATCGTCACCGCCGAGCACCGCGAGCAGAACCTGCAGGAGGTACCGGTGTCGGTGGGCGTGGTGCAGGGCGAGGCGATGCGCGACTTCACCGCCGGCGGCGACGACACGCTGCTGGCGCTGTCCGGCCGGGTGCCCAGCTTCTACGCCGAAACCACCACCGGCCGCATCTTCCCGCGCTTCTATATCCGCGGCCTGGGCAACATCGATTTCTATCTCGGCGCCTCGCAGCCGGTGTCGATCATCCAGGACGATGTGGTGCTGGAGCACGTGGTGTTGAAGTCCAACCCGGTCTACGACGTGGACCAGGTGGAAGTGCTGCGCGGCCCGCAAGGCTCGCTGTTCGGCCGCAACACCACCGCCGGCATCGTCAAGTTCGACAGCATCAAGCCCAGCGACGACTACACCGGCCGCGTCACCGCCAGCTACGGCAGCTACAACACGGTCTCGGTCGACGGCGGCATCGGCGGCCCGATCAACGACGTGCTGTCGTTCCGCGTGTCCACGCTGTACCAGCACCGCGACGACTGGGTGGACAACACCTACAACGGCCCCAGCGCCGACGGCACGGTCACCCCGAAGAAGGATGCGATGGGCGGCTACGACGACCGCAACGCACGCCTGCAACTGCTGCTGAAGCCGAGCGAGAACTTCTCGTTGCTGGGTTCGTTCCACACCCGCGACTACGACGGCACCTCCACCCTGTTCCTGCGCGGCGCGCTGACCAAGGGTTCCAACAAGGTCGACGTGCCGCGCGACCAGGTGGCCTACGACGAAGCCCACGACAACCCGCAGGCCTACAAGACCCACGGTGCCTCGCTGAAGGCGATCTACGACTTCGGCGGCGTCTCGCTGACCTCGATCAGCGCCTACGAGACCACCTCCGGCTACAGCCGCGGCGACACCGACGGCGGCGCCGCGGCCAACTTCCCGGTCAACGGCGTGCCCAACGGCTACGGCCAGTCGATGGGCCAGGTGCGCGACCTGGACCAGTACACCCAGGAACTGCGCCTGGCCAGCGAGGGCGACGCGCCGCTGCAGTGGCAGGCCGGCGCGTTCTACTTCGACGGCAAGGACACCACCGACTTCTACCAGCGCGCCTACTTCCTGCAGACCGCCGCGCGCAATCCCAACAACTGGGTGCGCCTGCACAACAGCAACACCTCCTGGGCCGGCTTCGGCCAGCTGACCTACAAGGTCACCGATGCGCTGACCCTGACCGCCGGCGTGCGCCAGACCCGCGACAGCAAGGAGACCAAGCTGCTCAAGACCGCCGACACCGCGGCCGGCGTGGTCACCTACAAGGGCCGCCGCGACGTGCGCCTGGCCGACACCCAGCCGAGCTGGGACCTGAGCGCGATGTATGAGCTCAACCCGAACGTCAACGTGTACGCGAAGGTCGCCCGCGGCTTCCGTGGCCCGACCATCCAGGGTCGCTCGGCGGTGTTCAATTCCGACTTCACCACTGCCGACTCGGAAACCATCCTGTCGTGGGAAGCGGGCATCAAGAGCAACCTGTTTGACAACCGCCTGCGCCTGAACGTCACCGGCTTCACCTACACCGTCGACGACATCCAGCTCAACGGCAACGACTCCAACGGCAACGGCGTGCTGTTCAATGCCGACAAGGCCAAGGCCTACGGCATGGAAGCGGACCTGGACTGGCGCCCGATCCCCAACCTGTCGCTGACCGCCGGCCTGAGCCTGCTGCACAGCGAGATCCAGGACAAGCGCGTATACGCGCAGGTGTGCGGCCTGAACGGCGTGGTGGTGTGCACGGTGAAGGATCCGACCATCCGCATCGGCAGCAATACCTTCGCCCAGATCGATGGCAACCCGCTGCCGAACGCACCCAAGTACAACGTCAACCTGGCCGCGCGCTACGACATCTCGGTCAACGACGGCGGCGCGTTCTTCGTCGCCACCGACTGGAACAAGCAGGGCTACACCAGCTTCGTGCTGTACGACTCCACCGAGTTCACCTCCAACGGCAACTTCGAAGGCGGCCTCAAGCTGGGCTACACCGGCGACTACGGCGCATGGGAAGTGGCCGCGTTCGCCCGCAACATCACCAACGAAAAGAACCTCAAGGGCGTGATCGAGAACTACATGGCGGCCGTCTACAACGAACCGCGCATCGTCGGCGTCTCGTTCAACCTGCACTGGCACTGATCGCAGGCGTTGCAGCACACCACGTCGGCAGCACATGCCGGCCCCAGCGGGCGGGAGGGCAAAAGCCCTCCCGCCCGTTTGCGTTTTGTAACAGTACGTTGCCGTAGCTGTGGGCCTAGCCCTAGCCCTAGCCGTTGCTGTTGCTGTTGCTTGGCTTTGGCTCTTGCTTTTGATTTACCGGGTTCCCTTCCGAAGCGGCGGCCAGCGCGGGGAAAAACCCGAAGGGCGGCGCACATGGATGTGCGCCGTTCGCGGCAGGGGCAGGATGCCCCTTCCGCGAATCCCCGCGATGGACGCGGACCCGGAGCGCGCAGCGCGGAGGGCGCGAGGCAGGGCGCGCTTTCTTTTGGTTACCTTTTCTTTGCGCGAGCAAAGAAAAGTAACTCGCCCGAAAGGGCGAAAGCCTTTGCTGTTGCTCGAGAGGTAGGTGTCGGACCAGAAGAACCGTAAGAGCGGCATCAGCCGCGACCGCGACCTTCGCGATAAAGCCCGGTCGCGGCTAAAGCCGCTCCTACGCCCCCGGGACCCCGGACCCCGCGGCCCGAGCCTCCGGCAAACCTGCCGCCCATCCCAGATCCCATGGCGACCCAGCCCCCGCTCTGCTAAAGTCCGCGCCCAGCGCTGCCGGGTCCGGCAGCCGGGCACAGCCGCCGCCATGCCTTCATCCGTGAGTCTTTCGGGGGAGTGGTGCATGCGCGTCGCGCGGTCGGTGTTGTCCTTGTCTGTGGTGTCCGTCTTACTCGGCTTGGCGCCGCCAACACGCGCAGCCGGCGCCGATGCTGCGCCTCCCCCTGATCCCACCACCCTCGACCAGATCGTCGTCACCGGCGAGAAGAGCGGCCGCAGCGTGCAGGACACCACCAGCTCGGTCGCCGTCACCACCGAAGCGCGCATCGAGCAGGAGAACCTGCAGAGCGCCTACGAGGTGTTCAACCGCACCGCCAACATGGCGCAGACCTACGGCGACGCCGGCTTCAGCATCCGCGGCATCCGCAACATCGACGGCGGCAGCGATGCGCCGCTGGCCACCATCTACCTGGACGGCGCCGCACTGCCGTGGAAGGCGATCAGTTGGGTGCCGCTGAGCCTGTGGGACCTGCAGCAGGTGGAAGTCCTGCGCGGTCCGCAGTCCACCCTGCAGGGCGAAAACGCCCTGGCCGGCGCGATCGTCCTGCGTACCGCCGAGCCGACCATGGACTGGCAGGGCAAGCTGCGGGTCCTGGCCTCCGACCCGTCCGACCGCAGCCTGGCCGGCGCGGTCGGCGGCCCGATCGTCCCCGACGAACTGGCGTTCCGCGCCTCGGTGGAGCAGCGCAGCTTCGACGGCTACAACTGGAATCTCACCCGACAGGCCGCCGACGATGCGCAGGTCTCGGCGATCTACCGCGGCAAGCTGCTGTGGACGCCGTCGGCGATCGCCGGGCTGAAGGTGCAACTGGGCTACACCCGCTCGCACCGCACCGGCCCATACATGTACAGCTACGTGCGCACCGACCTGCCCGACTATGCCGAGCACCGCTACGCCACCAACAACACCCCGGACCGCACCCGCAGCGACAGCGACATCGTCACCCTGCAGGCCGATTACGCGCTCTCCGACGCCTGGTCGCTGTCCTCGGTCAGCGCCTGGAACAAGGTCACCTCGTCCAGCATCTGGGACATGGACCATGGCCCGGACAACGCTGGCTACGCGCAGCGCCAGCTCGACGACACCACTGCCTCGCAGGAACTGCGCCTGCACTACGCCGGCGCCTCGGTGCAGGGCCTGATCGGCGCGTACTGGGCGCGGCATGTGGAAGACAACGACGCGCAACTGCTGAACAACGTCGCCACGCCGACCACGACCATCGCCGGCCTGCTGCGCGGCGCCGGCTTCCCGGCCGCCACCGCCACCGCGATCGCCACCCGCTACGCGCAGGCCTTGCCGGTGATTCCGGTCGACTACGTCAGCGCCAGCCCGACCCGCTCCAGCAACCGCGCGCTGTTCGCCGATGGCCAGTGGCAGGTCGGCAGCGGCTTCTCGCTGCTGGGCGGGCTGCGCTACGACCGCCAGCGCTACGCCATGGCTTCCGACACCACCGCGGCCTTCGCCGGCCGCTATCCCGACCCGGCCGCCTTCGCCGCCAGCGGCACTGCGCTGTACCGCGCCGTCGTCGCGATCAACCAGGGCGTGGCCGGCATCGTGCGCTCGGCCAACGGCGAAGTGGCATGGAACACGCGCGACTTCGATGCGCTGCTGCCCAAGCTCGGGGCGCGCTACGACTGGAGCCCGGACCTGTCGACCAGCCTGGTGGTGCAGCGCGGCTACCGCTCCGGCGGCTCCAGCTTCAACTCGGCGCGCAGCCAGGCCTTCCCCTACGACCCGGAATACACCTGGAACTACGAAGCCTCGCTGCGCTCGCAGTGGCTGGACCGGCGCCTGACCCTCAACGCCAACGCCTACTACATCGACTGGAAGGACAAGCAGACCACCGCCTACTTCGGCCTCAACAGCTTCGACTACAACACCGTCAACGCCGGCCGCGCGCATCTGTACGGCGCCGAGCTCGAGGCCAGCCACCGGCCAAACGAGGCGTTCGACTGGTACGGCTCGCTGGGCTACGCGCGCACCCGCTACGACAGCTTCACCACCGTCGCCGGTGCCTCGATCATCGACTACGCCGGCCGCGAGTTCGCCTACGCGCCGCGCTGGACCGCGGCGCTGGGCGCCAACTGGCGCTTCGCCGACGGCTGGCTGGCCAACCTCAATGCCAGCTTTCGCGACCGCGTCTACACCGATGTCGGTGCCGGCGCGGTGCAGCTGGCCTCGCGCACCGTGGTCAATGCCAAGTTCGGCTACGAGACCCTGGACTGGAGCGCGTGGATCTTCGCCAACAACCTGCTCGACCGCCACTACGCGCAGTACCGCTGGGCCACCGATCCGATCGCCATCCTGGGCGCGCCGCGCGTGGTCGGCATCGGCTTCGAGGCGCGCTGGTGATGCCTGCCGTCGCCACCGCCGGCTATCTGCTGGCCGCCGCGCTGGCGGCGCTGGCGTTCTACCTGGCCACCGCGCACCAGCGGCTGTGTCCGGCGTGGCGGCGGCACGCACGCGCGCTGCGCGTGGCCGGCACGCTGTTGTGCGTGGCGGCGCTGGGCGCGGCGATCGTCGCGCTGGGCGTGTGGGCCGGCGTCTTCGCCGCGTTGAGCGCGACGATGCTGGCGGCGGTGGCCTTGCCGTACCTGGATGCCTGGTGGCACCTGCACGGAGGCGATGCCGATGTGGGCTAGATGGCTGGCGGCGATCGTGCTCGGCCTGCCACTGGCGGTGGGCGTCATCGGGCTGTGCGTGCTGCTGTGGCCGGGCGACCTGCAGGTGCACACGCTGCCGTGGCTGTTGCTGGTGTTCCCGGCATGGATCGGTGCGATGTCGCTGGCCTTCGTGTTCCGCAGCGGCGCGCGCGCGTGGCTGTGGCTGGGCGCGGCGACCGCGCTGTGCTACGTGGCGCTGTTCCTGCTCAAGGCCAGTCATCTCGTGCAGGTGACCCCATGAAGGCCGCGACCCTGCGCCAGTTCCTGTCGGCGCACAGCTGGATGGGCCTGCTCGCCGGCATGGCCTTGTTCATCGCCTTCTATGCCGGGGCGATCAACGTGTTTACCCACGACCTGGAGCAGTGGCCGCGGCCGCCAGCGGTGCGCGCGCCGGCGCTGCCGCCGGAACAGGCCACGCAGGCGCTGGCCGATGCGGTGCTGGCGCGGCATCCGGCGCTGGCCGAGTCCTACACGCTGATGCTGCCCGGCGAAGGCCGCACGCTGCCGCAGTTCTATGCGTTCGGCCCGGCCGCGCAGCAGGCCTTCGGCGGCATCGTGCAGTTCCAGCCCGGTGCCGATGGGCAACCGGTGCAGCTGCCGCAGCGCAGTGGTTTCGTCGACTTCCTGTACGACCTGCACTTCACCGCCGGGTTGCCGCGCACCTTCGGCACCTATCTGTTCGGCGTGGTCTGCCTGCTGTACGGGCTGGCTCTGGTCAGCGGCGTGGTGCTGTACGCGCCGGTGCTGCTCAAAGACCTGTTCGCGCTGCGCCGCGGTCGCAACGTCAAGCGCCTGTGGCAGGACGCGCACAACGCCATCGGCATGTTGTCGCTGCCGTTCCACGTGATCTTCGCCTGGTCCGGCGCGGTGCTGACCCTGGGCGTGCTGTTGCTGGCGCCGTTCCAGTACCTGGTGTTCGACGGCAAGCTGATGCAGGTGTTGCAGCCGGACTTCGAACTGGCCCCGCACGTGCAGCCCGCGCACGTGGCCGCACCGATGCTGCCGGTGGCCGAGCTGGTGGCGCGGGCGCGCGCGGCCAATCCCGGCTTCGTGCCGGAGAGCCTGTCCTTCCACGATGCCGGCGACGCCAACGCGCAGGTGGAACTGTACGGCCACCAGGACCAGCGCCGGCTCAACACGCTGGCCGGCGTCGCCCTGCGCGCGGCCGACGGCAAGGTGCTGCGGGTGCTGTCGCCGCAGACCATGTCGCCGGGCGTGGCGTCGCTGCGCGGCCTGCAGACCCTGCACTTCGGCAACTACGGGCGTTGGCCGCTGCAGTGGCTGTACTTCCTGCTCGGGCTCGGCGGTGCGTTCCTGTTCTACAGCGGCAACCTGCTGTGGGTGGAAGCGCGACGCAAGCGTCGTCAGCACGCGCAGCCGCTGCGCACCCACGTCATGGCACGGCTCACCACCGGCGTGTGCCTGGGCTGCGTGGCCGGGGTGTCGGCGCTGTTCGTGGCTGCGCGCCTGTTGCCGCCGGGGATGGAGCGCGGTGCGTACTACGCCGTGTTCGCGCTGGGTGTGGCCTGGGCGCTGCTGCGGCCGACCGCGCGTGGCGCCTACGAACTGCTGCTGGCCTGCGCGGTGCTGACTGCACTGGTGCCGTTGGCCGGCTTGCGCGGCGCCACCGGTTGGGTGGCACCGTGGAGCAGCGGCACGCTGCTGGCGATCGACGCCTGTGCGGTGGTGCTGGCCTGGGCCTATTGGCAGATGGCGCGCGCCGCGTCCCGCCGCGGGCAGGGCGGCGATCCGCATAGCGTGTGGGCGTTCCCGCCGCCGCGTTGACGCTCGGCCTGCCGCGCCATATCGGGCGCGGCAGGGCGCCACTGTCACGCAACCGATCGTCCCAAAAGTGGACAATCACGCGCCGGTGCTTTTTCATGGTCGCGACGTGGGCACCGCAGCGTCCGCGCGAAACCGAATCGGGTGACATGATGTGATGTGACCTGATCCGCACTTCGCGCCGCGTTGCCGTCGACAGGGGACTGCATGCACGAGCGTTACCAGGAGCCAAACGACGCGCCGCCGGGCGAGGCCTATGCGGCGCAGTTGCGCAAGGGATTCGCCGCGCTGCGTTTCGATCCTCCGCTGGAACGGGCGTATCGCCGCTACACCGCCGCCACATTGGGCTTCGCGCAGCGCGTGGCGGCCTCGCTGGGCGTGTTGATCGCGCTGCTGTTGCTGGGCTGGGACGCGGTGCATTTCGGCTGGCGCGGCGGCGGTCTGCCCGGCTATGCGGTTGCGGTGCGAGCAGCGACCCTGCTGGCGCTGTTGTGGGTGGCCGCCGCGATCCACCGGGCCGACACGCACGGGCCCGGCCGTGCCGCGTTGTTGTTGCTGGTCGGCGGCACCGGACTGGTGCTGTCGAGCATCGGCTACCCGCCGCAGGAGCTGCGCTATGCGGCGGCGGTGATGACCCTGGTGATCGTGGCCGGCTTCTTTCCGCTGGGCATGGCGCTGTGGCAGAGCGTGGCAGTGGCGCTGCTGCTGTGCGCGATCAGCGCCGTGTCCGGCCACCTGCTGCTGGACGGCGCCGCGCACGATGCCTACCTGCGCCTGCAGTGGCTGCTGTGGACCGCGGTGCCGGTCGGCGCGGTCGGCGGCTACCTGCGCGAACACTCGCGCCGCGAAGGCTTCCTGCAGCGGCGGGTGCGCGACGACGAAGCCTTGCGCGACGCGCTCACCGGGCTTGGCGACCGCCGCCGCTTCGACGAACACCTGGCGGTGGCGCTGGCCGAGCGCGGGCGCCTGCAGCGCGGGCTGGCGCTGATCCTGGTTGAGTTGGACGGCTTCGCCGCGCTGGCGCAGCGCAGCGGTGCCGGTGCCGCCGACCGCGCGGTGCTGGAGGTGGCCGAAGCCATGCAGTGCCTGCTGCGGCCGCTGGACGTGGCCATGCGCATCGGCGCCGACCGCTTCGCTCTGGTGCTGTACGACGCCAGTGGCGCGCACCTGCGCCAGGTGGCGCCGGCGCTGCGCGACATGGTCGAGGTGATGGCGATCGCGCAGGACACAGCGGATGCGCCGCCCCTGACGGTGAGCGTCGGTGCGCTGTTGGCCGCGCCCGAGGACACGCCGGCCACGCTGATGCAGCGCGCCGAGGCGCTGCTGGATTCCGCGCGCGCCGTCGGCAACCGCGTGGTGCTGGCCGAGGACACCGGTTGGTAGCGCGCGCTGGCGATGCGGTGACAATCGCCGGCGCTGCCGGCGCCCATTCACTCCGTTGAGCGTGGCACCGACGGGCGCAACGCGCGATACGCCGCCTCGCTCCAGACCAACGCCATCCCTTCGCCCTTGGGCGCCACCGGCTGGAATCCGTACTTGGCGTACAACGCCGGCACATCCGCGACCAGGCTGATGTAAGCGCCTTCGACGGCATGCGTGTGCAGCCACGCCATGAGCGCGTCCATGATGCGGCGACCCAGACCCTTGCCCTGGTGCGCCGGATCGACCGCGATGTCGACGACGTCGAAATTCAGCACGCCATCGCCGACGATGCGTCCCATGCCGACGATCTGCTCGCCATCGCGGACATGGACGCCAAAGCAACTGCCGGGCAGCGCGCGGCGCACGCCCTCCAGCGGACGCGGCGAAAGTCCCGCCACCTCGCGCAGGCGGCAGAACACCTCGGCTGGTGGCGTTTCCTCGACGATCCGGTAATCGCTCATGGCGGTGCTTCCTTTCGCGCGCTTTTTGCGCCTCGCGTGCAGCGTAATACAGGTGGCTGCGGCGCGGAATGCACATCGACAGGTGGTGGATAGGACTCGCGTAGCGCCTCGCGATCGAAATCCCTCCAATGGCCTTACGGCCGATGCCCCCATCGAACTCCCACTGCAGGAGCGCCTTCAGCGGCGGCGGGCGTCGCCGGCAATGTCGGCCGCACGCGTGCTAGTCCAGTGCCACGGTCTGGCGAGGGCTCGGCCAGAACAGGGCGGCCTGACCCCACGCGGCGGCGCTGCCGAAGCCCAGCTGCCAGATTTCGCCATCATGGATGAGGAAGCTGTTGCCCAGCTTGTCGACCCGTGGCCCGCTGTAGCCGTCGGCGAAGCCGTTGCGCTTGACGGTCTCGAGCAATCGTTGCCGTTCGGCGCGATCGGAGGGACCCGCACTCAGGCGGGACGGCAGTGAGAGCATCTCGCGCTCGCTGTACTTGAAGCAGTGCAAGGCGCAGCGATTGGCGTAGAAGAACACGGGATCATCAGTGCCGGCGTCATGCGCGAGGATGGCGTACGGCGCATGCGCGTGCAGCCAACGATAGCGATCTGCGATGGTGTCGGGGCAGTACAGCCGGTGACCGCTGAGCGCGCGATAGCAGTCGTCGATGCGCGCGAGCAAGCTCAGCTGGCGATCGGAAGGCGGCATGGGTGCGTGTGAGTCGCCTGCAGGAGCAGGGATTGTCGCGGACACTGCGCGATCGTGGACGTGACGCCGCGCATGCTGCGCGCATCCTCGGCGGTGTGTCTACGACGCTGTCACGCACGCGAGGCGACGCGCAGATCCTCAGAACGTCCCACGCTGCACGAACGGCACCTGCGCGTAGAGCCGGCGTTCGCCGCCGCGCGGGTCGTGCGCCAGGCGGCTGTCGTTGTCGAACAACAGGGTTTCGCGCCGGGCCAGCGAATAAGGTTCCCAACGCGACAGGCCGGCGTGGTTGGGATCGCCGTGGCGGGCGAAGGCAAGCAGCGCTTCGCTCATCGTATCGGCCATGCGCTGCGCGTCGGCGCCATCGCCGGTGCGCGAGCCGGGCTGGCGGATGTTGTCGAACACCAGCGGGATGTCCAGGGTGTGGAAGGCGCCGAACTTGCCACCGTCCAGCGGCGAGCCCCAGTCGAGCTGGTAGACCCAGGTGGGCGCGCCCTGCCGCGCCCGCGCCTCGGCTTCCTCCACCGCGCCGCGCCAGGAACGGCCGGCGGTGGTCGCGGCGAAGAACACCTCGCTCGGCGTGTAGTGCGGATACAGCCGCCGGTACTCGGCGATCACCACCTGCGGCGACAGGTCCACGAACTGCTCCTGCGCCAGCTTGTCCGGCAGGGCGTCCCAGCTCAACGCGAAGTTGGCCGGATCGTGGCCGAGGAAGGCGCGGGTCTCGTCGCGGGTGTTGCCGATGACCATCGGGATGCGCGCCGATTGCGGCGTCGCGTCCGGCCAGAACGGATGCCGGTGCAGCACCTGCGCATCCAGCACCGGGCCCAGGTACAGCGCGGTGGTCTCGGCGCGCGACGGGTCGGGCGTGCGCGTGGCCTCGAGCACGCGCTGTAGCGGCAGCGCGCGCAGCGTGTCCAGTTGCGAGGGCTTCAGCTGCAGGGCCTGCAGCAGCAGCTGCGCGCGCTGGCTGGCGGCCCGCGGCCCGGCGGCGGTGACCTGTTGCCCGCTCATGGTCCAGGCGCGGTGGAACAGACCCTGCGCGGCCGGCATCGCCATCAGCGTGGCGATCTTGGCGCCGCCGCCGGACTGGCCGAACACGGTGACGTTGCCGGCATCGCCGCCGAACTCGGCCGCGTGCGTGCGCACCCACTGCAACGCCTGCACCAGGTCGAGCTGGCCGACGTTGCCCGAGGCGGCATAGGCATCGCCGCCGAACGGCGCCAGGTACAGATAGCCGAACGCGTTGAGGCGGTGATTGACGCTGATCACCACCACGTCGCCGCGCTGGCACAGGCGCACGCCGTCGTACAGCGGGTCGCTGCCGGAGCCGTTGTTGTAGGCGCCGCCGTGGATGTAGAACAGGATCGGGCGCTTGGCGTCGTCGCGCAGGCCCGGGGTCCAGACGTTGAGGAACAGGCAGTCCTCGCTGACCGGCTCGGACCCGCGCTGCGGCGCCGACGCGGCATAGGCGCTGCAGTCGCGCACGCCGTGCCACGGCTGTTCCTGCAACGCCGGCTGGAAGCGCCGCGGCGCGGTGTCGGCGCCGTAGGGAATGCCCTTGAACACGCACACGCCCTCATCGCGCACACCGTGGATGCGGCCGCTGCGGGTGCGCGC
The DNA here is from genome assembly GCF_014199735.1 of Xanthomonas sp. 3307. NCBI lineage: Bacteria > Pseudomonadati > Pseudomonadota > Gammaproteobacteria > Lysobacterales > Lysobacteraceae > Xanthomonas > Xanthomonas sp. 3307. The sequence goes on from NZ_JACHOG010000006.1 coordinate 219,962, forward strand.
CAGCGGTGCCGCTGGCGTCGGCATCGTCGCCGTTGCGAGACCGGGCAGCGCGCCGCTCAAGGCCAGCGCGCCGAGCGCGCCGTCGCGCAGGAAGCGGCGCCGGCCGTGGTCGTCGGGGGCGGTCACGTCGGGTGCGGCAGGAAGCGGGGCGGGCAGGCGAGGGCGGGTGGTCATGCGTGGACGGTGTCCTGGCTAGGCGATCGGGGACGTTTGTGTGGCGTGGCGGCGCGATCGCCTGGCGGGGCAGCCATGTGGCTCACTTCCCCCCCGTCGGCGGCGGGATCGGCGCGCGGGCGCGTGGATCGTCCTGCACGTTGCGCATCCAGCTCAGCGCCAGTTGCGGCCACGCCGCCAACGGCAGGCCGGCAATACCGCGGGTGCCGAAGCCATGGCCGCCGTGCGCGAACAGGTGCAGCTCGGCCGGCACCCCGGCCTGGCGCAGCGCCTGGTAGAACAGCAGGCTGTTCTCCTCCGGCACCACCCGGTCGTCCTGCGCGTGCACCAGGAAGGTCGGCGGCATGCCGGCGTGCACGCGGTTCTGCAGTGAGTAGGCGGCCATGGTCGCCGCGTCCGGGTGGCGGCCGAGCAGGCGTAGCCGCGAGCCGGTGTGCGCCGCGGTGCCGCTGCCCATGTCGATGACCGGATACAGCAACAGCAGGAAGTCCGGGCGTGCGCTGACCCGATCGATCGCATCGCGGGCCGGATACACCGGGTCGTCGTAGCGGGTGCCGAGGCTGGCGGCGACGTGACCGCCGGCGGAAAAGCCGATCGAGCCGATGCGGTGCGGGTCCACGCCGTAGTCGGCGGCATGTGCGCGGATCAGGCGCAGCGCGCGCTGCGCGTCGGCCAGCGGCTGGTCGCGCGCGGCGGCGCCATCGGCGGCGGCGTCGGGGAGCCGGTATCGCAGCACGAACAGGGTGATGCCGGCCTGTTCGGCGAAGATCGGCACCAGCGCGGTGCCTTCCTTGTCCAGCACCACGCGCGCATAGCCGCCGCCCGGGGCAACCAGCAGGGCGCTGCCGTTCGGCGTCTTCGGCCGGTACACCACTAGGTAGGGCTGGTAGCGGCCGCTGAGCGCGCGATCGGGCAGGGCCGGATCGTCGCTGCGCTCGACCAGGTGCGGTTGATCGGGACCAGCCGTCGATCCCGGCGCCGGACCTGGCCACAGCGGCAGCCGCGCCGCCAGCTCGGCGGCGCTCTCGCTGGCCGGCCGCTCGGCCGCCGCGGCCGTGCCGAGGGCACCCAGCAGCAGGCCCAGCGCCGCCAGCACGGCGATGCACGGACGGGACCGATGCCTGCCGCGGCGCGGGGACAAAGGTTCGGCGGGGCGCAGACGGGTGGGGAGCAGCAGGGCCGACATCGTCGAGATCTCCGTCGTGGATGGAAGAAACCCGCGTGGCGCGTGACCGACGAGGGCGGTGGCCCCAGTGTGCGCGTGGCCTGCGCCAACGCATGACGCTGTGTTGCTGTTGCTGTTGCTGTTGCTGTTGCTGTTGCTGTTGCTGTTGCCGTTGCCGACTCCCGACTCCCGACTCCCGATTCCCGATTCCCGATTCCCGATTCCCGATTCCCGATTCCCGATTCCCGATTCCCGATTCCCAGCTCTTTGCCGCACCGCACATTGCCAATGACACCGGTTTACCATATACAACGGCGCAACGCGCTGTCGATGCGCGGCGCAGCAATTCCCCGACCCCCATCCTTGCGGAGATGCCCTTGAGCCTTCCTTCCGGCCCGTCGCAGACGCCACCGCCCGCGTTGGCCGACATCGCGGCCCGCTTCGTCCAGGCCCGTCGCCAGGGCCGCGCGCTGCCTGATTTCCCCGGCGTCATCCCGGACGATCTGGAGACCGCCTACCGCGTGCAGGACCTGGCGATCGCGCAATGGCCGGACCGCGTGGTCGGCTGGAAGGTCGGCTACATCGCGCCCGAGCGCCGCGACCATTCCGGGGACGAGCGTCTGCTGGGCCCGATCTTTGCCGCTGCGCTATGGAATGCTACCGGTGGAACAGCGGACATCCCGGTGTTCGACGGCGGCTTCGGCGCGGTCGAGGCCGAGTACGTGCTGCGTCTGGATGCGGACGTGCCGGCCGAGCAACTGGACTGGACCGCGGAACAGGCAGCGCAGGTCCCATCCACGCTGTTCATCGGCGTGGAAGTGGCGAGCAGCCCGCTGGCCACGATCAACCAGCTGGGGCCGCGCGTGGTGATCTCCGATTTCGGCAACAACAACGGCCTGCTGCTGGGGCCGCAGGTGCCCGACTGGAGCACGCTGGACGAGACCGCGCTGCGCGCCGAGACCTGGATCGAGGGCCAATGCGTGGGCAGCGGCGGCGCCACGCTGCTGCCGGGCGGCCTGCGCGCGGCGTTCGCGTTCGCGCTGGCGCGTTCGGCCAGGCGCGGGCGGCCGCTGCGCCGCGGCGAGCTGATCGCCACCGGCAACGCCACCGGCATCCACGACATCGCCATCGGCCAGCAGGCGACGATCCGCTTCGACGGCTACGGCGAACTTCACTGCAGGGCGGTCGCGGCCTAGGCTGCGACGGCAATGACGCGCGGGAGGGCGCAGCATGATCACTCGTAGACGATTCCTGGGCGCGGGTCTGACCGCGGCGGCAGCGGCCGGCGTGCCGCTGGGCGCGCTGGCGCAACGCGGCCAGACGCGCCTGCTCACCGCCACCGACGTGCACGTGGCCGACTACCCCACCGTGGAGGCGGTGCGCTGGTTCGGGCAGACCCTGGAGCAGAAGACCGGCGGCCGCCTGCGCCTGCGCCAGTACCACTCCGGCCAGCTCGGCCGCGAGGCCGAGGCGATCGACATGGCGCGCTTCGGCGCCATCGACATCACCCGCGTGTACTCCGGCGCGCTGAACAACGCCTTCCCGCTGACCCAGGCGCTGTGCCTGCCGTACGTGTTCGACTCGGTGGCGCACCTGCGCCGCGCGATCGACGGCCATGTCTGCGACAGCATCCTGCGCAGCTTCGAACGGCGCGACCTGGTCGGGCTGGCGATCTACGACTCCGGCGCGCGCTGCTTCTACAACACCAAGCATCCGCTGCGGCAGCCCAAGGACCTGCACGGGCTCAAGCTGCGCGTGGCGTCCTCGGACATCTTCCTCAAGCTGATGCGCATGCTCGGCGCCAACCCGACGCCGATGTCGCTGGGCGAGACCTTCTCGGCGATGGAGACGCACATGATCGACGGCGCCGAGAACAACATGCGCAGCTTCCAGTCCAGCCGCCACTTCGAGGCCGCGCACTACTGGTCGCAAAGCGATCACTCCTACGCGCCGGACGTGCTGGTGATGTCCAGGCGCAGCTTCGAAGCGCTGGCGCCGGACGAGCGCGCGCTGGTGCTGGAGACCGCGCGGCAATCGGTGACGGTGATGCGCCGGCTGTGGGACGCCTCCGAGGCGCAGGCGCGGCAGCAGGTGATCGACTACGGCGTGGCCATCAACGCGGTGGACATGCCCGCCTTCCGCAAGGCCGCCGCGCCGCTGCTGGCCGAGTACCGGCAGCAGCCGGAGATCGAAGCCCTGTACCGCCGCATCCGCGATTTCGCCTGAGTCCATGCCGATGACCGACCACGACCCCGCCCTCCCGGTGCCGCCGTTGCAGCGGCTGCTGGACCGCATCGCCAACCTCGCCATCGGCATCGCCGCCGCGGCCCTGCTCGGGCTGGTGGTGGTGCAGGGCTGGCAGGTGTTCACCCGCTACGTCCTCAACGATTCGCCGAGCTGGACCGAGCCGGTGACGCTGCTGCTGCTGAGCACGGCGATGAGCCTGGGCGCGGCTGCCGGCGTGCACACGCGCCGCCACTTCGGCTTCTTCCTGCTGGCCGAGACGCTGCACGCCACCCTGCGCCGCGTCATCGACCTGCTGCGCCCGCTGCTGGTGGCCGCCATCGGCGCAGTCATCGCGTGGTGGGGCGCGGTGCTGCTGCTGGACGGGCTGGACATCAAGATCGCCGGCGCGCGGATGCCGCAGAGCATCAACTACCTGCCGCTGTCGATCGGCGGCGCGCTGATGAGCGTGTTCGCGCTGTACCAGGCCTGGCGGGTGCTGCGCCCGGGTACCACCATGGGGAGGAACTGAGCATGGCCATCGCCATCCTGTTGGGATTGTTCGTGGTGCTGCTGCTGATCGGCGTGCCGGTGGCGTACGCGCTGGGCACGGCGGCGCTGGCCACGCTGCTGTACCTGGACCTGCCGGCGGTGGTGCTGGTGCAGCAGATCTCCGCCGGCAGCGGCTCGGCGTCGCTGATCGCGATCCCGTTGTTCATCTTCGCCGGCGAGCTGATGCTGCGCGGCGGCATCTCCGACCGCCTGATCGCGCTGGCCTCCTCGCTGGTCGGGCGCATGCGCGGCGGCCTGGGCCAGGTCAGCGTGCTGTCCTCGCTGTTCTTCGGCGGCGTGTCCGGCTCGGCCATCGCCGACGTCTCGGCGGTCGGCGGCACCATGATTCCGCAGATGATCAACCGCGGCTACGACCGCGACTACGCGGTCAACGTGAGCATGACCGCGGCGCTGGTGGCGCTGCTGGTGCCGCCTTCGCACAACCTGATCCTGTTCTCGGCCGCGGCCGGTGGCGGCCTGTCGATCGCCGACCTGTTCGCCGCCGGCATCGTCCCGGCGCTGCTGATGACCGCGGCGATGATGCTCACCGGCTACGCGGTGGCGCGCTCGCGCGGCTACGGCACCGAGGCGTTCCCGGGCTGGCGCGCAGTGGCGCTGCGCCTGGTGGGCGCGCTGCCGGGCCTGGGCCTGGTCGCGCTGATCTTCGTCGGTATCCGCGCCGGCATCTTCACCGCGGTGGAGAGCGCGGCGATCGCGGTGGTGTACGCACTGCTGGTCACCGCGCTGCTGTACCGGCAGTTGCGCTGGGCCGAGTTCTTCGCCGCGGTGACGCACGCCGCGCGCACCACCGGCGTGATCCTGTTCGTGATCGCCACCGCGGCGGTGTTCGGCTGGCTGCTGGCCTACCTGCAGGTGCCGACGGCGGCGGTGCACTTCCTGCAGTCCATCGCCCACAGCCAGCACACCGTGCTGCTGATGATCGTGGTGATGCTGCTGCTGCTGGGCATGTTCATGGACCTGGCGCCGAAGATCCTGATCTGCACGCCGATCTTCCTGCCGGTGGCCAAGGCCTACGGCATCGACCCGATCCATTTCGGCCTGGTGATGGTGCTGGCCGGCGGCATCGGCCTGATCACCCCGCCGGTGGGCTCGGTGCTGTTCATCGGCACCTCGATCGGGCAGATCACCGTCGCCCAGAGCATGCGCACCATCTGGCCGTTCTGGCTGGCGGCGCTGTGCGTGCTGCTGATCGTGGCGTTCTTCCCGGAACTGTCGCTGTGGCTGCCGCGCGCGCTGCGCGCCTGAGCCGGCCCGGCGGCGCCGGTTCGCGCCAGGCGGCTGACCGCGGGCCGTGCGCGCCGATCGCCGCTGCCGGCGCAGGCCCACGGGTCCCGGGTCCCGGGTCCCGGGTCCCGGCATGGTGCGCTTACACCGCTTCCGTGACCGTACGCTGGAGCGAGCATGACACCCAGTAGAATCCCCTTTCTTTCGTCCGGTCTTCCGTCCATGGCGCCGAACAAGCCCCGTCCCGCCGATGCTCCCGCTTCCGCCCACGGCAAGGCCGCGACGATCAACGACATCGCGCGCCTGTCCGGGGTGTCGAAGAAGACCGTGTCGCGGATCATCAACAACTCGCCGCTGGTGCGCAAAGACACCCGCGAGAAGGTCGAGGCGCTGATGCGCGAGGTCGGCTACGCGCCGGACCCGCTGGCGCGCGGGCTGGCGTTCCGCCGCTCGTTCCTGATCGGCATGGTCTACGACAACCCCACCGCGCAGTACATCGTGGACATGCAGTACGGTGCGCTGGACGCGCTGCGCGGTTCCAGCTTCGAGTTGGTGGTGCACCCGTGCGACAGCCGCAGTCCCGGCTACATCGAGGGCGTGCGCCGCTTCGTGCAGCAGCAGAAGCTGCACGGAGTGATCCTGGTGCCGCGCGCCTCCGAGGACCAGGCGCTGGCCGACATGCTCGCCGGCATTGGCGTGCGCTACACCCGCATCGCCTCGCTGCCGCTGGACGACACCTCGCAGATGGTGGTCACCCACGACCGCGACGGTGCCGCCGAGGCCGCCGACTACCTGCTGTCGCTGGGCCACCGCGACATCGCCCTGATCACCGGCCCCAGCGCCTACCGCTCCGCGCACGAGCGCACTGCCGGCTTCATCGACGCGCTGACCCGACGCGGCATCGAACTGCCGCCGGCGCGCATCGTCGAGGCTGGCTACACCTTCGAATCGGGCGTGGCCGCGGCGGAGAAGCTGCTGCTGGGCAAGCAGCGCCCCAGCGCGATCTTCACCGGCAACGACGAAATGGCCGCCGGCGTGTACAAGGTCGCGCTGCGCGCCAACATCAACATCCCGCGCCAGCTCTCGATCATCGGCTACGACGACAGCCCGCTGGCCTCGCGGCTGTGGCCGTCGCTGACCTCGGTGCGCCGCCACACCCGCGACACCGGCCGCACCGCCGCGGCGATGCTGATCCAGCCCGAGGGCACGCCATCGCTGGCGGTGGCCAGCGTGCGCCCGCACCTGATCGTGCGCGACTCCTGCCAGCCGCCGGAAGACTGAGCACGGCGCGGCGGGTGTAGACTGCCCGCCGACCGTGCGGACACCGCTCCGCCCATCGAAGGCCCGTTCCGTTCCGGCACCGCCCGGGCGGACCCACGCGGCCTTCCTGCGAGGAGCCTTCGCCATGTCGTCCCCTGTCCCTGCCGCCACCGCGGTCCGTTTCGGCCGCCTGGCGCCGACCGTGCCCGTCGCCGAGATCGCCCGCGCCGTCGCCTTCTACACGGAACGGCTGGGCTTCCGCAGCGTGTTCCAGAACGGCAGCCCGGTCGGCTTCGTGATCCTGAAGAAGGACGACGCCGAATTGCATCTGACCCTGCGCCCCGGCCACCGCGGCAACACCAGCAACGTCGCCCATCTGCTGGTCGACGACGCGGCGGCGCTGCACGACCACCTGCAGACCCAGGGCGTGCGCATCATCAAGGCGATCCGCGATGCCGACTTCGGCCTGCGCTGCTTCGTCTTCGCCGACCCCGACGGCAACCGCATCGACGTCGGCCAGCCCCTGTCGCGTTGAGCCGCTGAGCCGCTGCGCCGCCCCGCGGCGCAGTGCTGTCCATCCCCAATCCCGAATCCCCAATCCCCGCCCTTCGTGCACTGCGGAATGACACCGGTTTACCAGACCCGCTAGACTGTCCTCCGTGGCGGGCTGCCGCATGCCGTCGCCTGCACTGGAGAAGCCCATGTCCCTGTACTGCAAGACCCACTACGCCACCCATCCCGACGCGATCAAGGGCGCCAGCAACGACCAGTTGCGCGACCTGTACCTGCTCGACGGCCTGTTCGTGGACGACGCGGTGACCCTGAAGTACACCCACTACGAGCGCTTCGTGCTCGGCGGCGCCGCCCCGCGCACACGGGCGCTGACGCTGCCGGCGCAGACCGAGCCGGCCTCGGCCGCCGGCCACCCGTTCCTGGAGCGGCGCGAGCTGGGCGTGATCAACGTCGGCGCCGGCAGCGGCACCGTCACCGTCGACGGCACCGCGTATCCGCTGGGACCGAAGGACGGTCTGTACGTGGCGATGGGCAGCGTCGAGGTGGTGTTCGCCTCCGACGACGCGGCCACGCCGGCGCAGTTCTACCTGGCCTCCACCCCGGCGCATGCGCGCTTCGCCACCAAGCGGCTGTCGATCGCCGAGGCGGTGGCGCTGGACCGCGGCGCGCTGGAGACCAGCAACGAACGCACCATCTACCAGTACATCGTGCCGGCCACCTGCCAGTCCTCGCAGTTACTGCTGGGCCTGACCGTGCTCAAGCTGGGCAGCGTCTGGAACACCATGCCGCCGCACCTGCACGATCGCCGCAGCGAGGTCTATTTCTATTTCGACCTCGGCGCCAACGACCGCGTGTACCACTTCATGGGCGAGCCGGACGCGCAGCGCCACATCGTGGTGCAGAACAACGAGGCGGTGGTGTCGCCGCCGTGGTCGATCCACATGGGCGCCGGTACCGCCAACTACGCCTTCATCTGGGCGATGGGCGGCGAGAACCTCGACTACACCGACATGCACGTGCTGGACATCTGCCAACTCAAGTAGGCCGCCGTCCGCGCCGTGCTCCGCCACCGTCCCCGCCATCCGCATCCCTTCTAGGAGCCCCCGCAATGACCCATCCGTTCAGTCTCGAAGGCAAGGTCGCCCTGGTCACCGGCGCCAACACCGGCCTCGGCCAAGGCATCGCCCTGGCCCTGGCGCAGGCCGGCGCCGACATCGCCGCCGCCGGCATCCAGGCGCCGACCGAGACCGAGGCCAAGGTCACCGTACTGGGCCGGCGCTTCCTCGCCATCGAGGCCAACCTGATCAGCATCGCGCCGGTGCAGCGCATCCTCGACGAGACCCTGGCCGGCCTCGGCCGCCTCGACATCCTGGTCAACAACGCCGGGCTGATCCGCCGCGCCGACGCGGTGGACTTCAGCGAGCAGGACTGGGACGACGTCATGAACGTCAACATCAAGTCCGCCTTCTTCATGTGCCAGGCCGCCGGCCGCCACTTCATCGCCCAGGGCAGCGGCAAGATCATCAACATCGCCTCGATGCTGTCGTTCCAGGGCGGCATCCGCGTGCCGTCCTACACCGCCAGCAAGTCCGGCATCGCCGGCATCACCCGCCTGCTGGCCAACGAGTGGGGCGCCAAGGGCGTCAACATCAACGCCATCGCCCCCGGCTACATGGCCACCGACAACACTGCGCAGTTGCGTGCCGACGCCGCGCGCAACCAGGCGATCCTGGACCGCATCCCGGCCGGCCGCTGGGGCGTGCCGGAAGACCTGGGCGGTACCGCGGTGTTCCTGGCCAGCAGCGCCTCGGACTACGTCAACGGCACCGTGATCCCGGTCGACGGCGGCTGGCTCGCCCGCTAAGCAGAGCGCGTGGCCTTTCCCTTCCCCCACCGGGGGAAGGTGCCCGCAGGGCGGATGGGGGTACGCCCACCGCCGACCCATCCCAACCAAACCCAAACCCCCCACCAAGGACCCCCATGAAAATCGCTCTAATGAACGAATTTAGCCAGGCCGCCAAGAACCCGGTGATCCTGCAGCAGCTCAACGACGTCGCCGCCGCGCAGGGCCACAGCGTGTTCAACGTCGGCATGGACGGCGACGCCGACCATCGCTTGACCTACATCCACCTCGGCATCTGCGCCGGCCTGCTGCTCAACGCCGGCGCGGTGGACTTCGTGGTCGCCGGCTGCGGCACCGGCCAGGGCGCGATGATGTCGCTCAACGCGCACCCGGGCGTGTTCTGCGGCTACTGCATCGAACCCACCGACGCCTACCTGTTCGCCCAGGTCAACAACGGCAACGCGCTGGCGCTGGCCTTCGCCAAGGGCTACGGCTGGGGCGCGGAGATCAACGTGCGCTATATCTTCGAGAAGGCCTTCAGCGGCGAGCGCGGCATGGGCTACCCGGCCGAGCGTCGCGAATCGCAGCAGGCCAACGCCGGCATCCTGACCCAGGTCAAGCAGGCCCTGGCCAAGTCCTACCTGGACGGCCTGCGTGCGCTGGACCCGGAACTGGTCAAGCAGGCCGTGGGCGGCGCGCGCTTCCAGCAGTGCTTCTTCGACAACGCCAAGGACGCCGACCTGCGCGCCTTCGTCGCTGGCGTGCTGGGCAAGGCCGACGCGGCCGCGGCCTGAGGTCGCAGAGACACTCGGGCGCATTCGCCCGGTCGCGTGTCCGCCAAACGCCCCGCACCTGCGGGGCGTTTGCATGCGGACTTACTGCACCAGCAGCAGGCCTTCCGCCAGCGGATAGTTCCGCTCCGGGCAGGCGATATGCATGCTGTCCACCACGTAGAACGTCTGGCCCAGCTTCTGCTCGGTGTGCACCAGGTAGGTCAGCGTGCCGCGCGGCGCGTACAGCTTGGCCAGGATGCCGTGGCCGACCAGCAGCCGCTTCAGGTCCTTGGCGAAGTTGTTGGCGATGGAGTTGGTCTGGCTCTGCGCGCCGACCTGGCACGCCATCAGCACGATCTCCTCGAACGACTCCCTGCCCAGCCCCTTGGCCAGCAGTTGCTGCAGGAACGCCTCCGGCGTCAGCCCGGCAAAGACGTTGACGTTGCCGTGCGAATTGATCACCAGGCGCTTGCCGCGGGTTTTGTTGCTGGGCGACAGCGACGTCGCGTCGAGCATGGTCAACGCGTGCGACTGGGTTTCGCCGAAGTGGGATTGCAGGGCCTTCAGCTTGGTGCCGCGCTGATCCGCCTGATCGCCGTCCAGGCCGACATAAATGAGCATGAGGAGTCTCCCGACGCACAGGACCGCCAACACGCGTTGGGCGGGAGCGTCCGGGAATCCGGGGTGACCGCGTCGTGGCGCACCGATCTCGCTCGCTGCGCAGCGTAGGTGCGCCATCGGTGGCGCCGGGATCGGCGCATTGCCCATTTGCCGACGTGTACCGTCCGATCTCTGCCGCGGTGCAGTTTGTCGCAGCTGCCAGCCGCCGCAGCGGCCCGGCCTGACTGTGCGGCGACGCGAGGACGCGCTGTCCGTGTCCTGGGGCATCGCGACGCGCCTGCAAAACACGCCTAAAGTTTCAGGTGACCCCGCCGATACCCGTCACCTAGTTGGGTCCCGCTGCGTCGCGGGACGACATGGATTTTTCTTTCCCTGCCCTGCGCAGGAGGGTCATGGAGCGACATCAATCTTCCGCTGTGCCTGTTCCCCCCCTCTCGCCGATGGCACGCATCGCGTCCTATGCACGCGATGCGCGCATGCGTGTGGCATGCGGCGACGCTGGGCAAGGACAGAGCCGCTGGCGATGCATTTTTTCGTAGCTGTATCAACAAGGGGTAGTCGATGAAGGACAGTGTGATCAAGGGGACCATGGGGTTGGCGCTTGCGTTGGGCCTGGCGGCTTGCGCGACCGAAACCCATCAGAGCGTCAAGCCGCAGACCGTGGCGGCGGCCAGCGTGCCCTACGCCGGCGCACGCGCGCCGATCGCGGTGGGCAAGTTCGACAATCGTTCGTCCTTCATGCGCGGCCTGTTTTCCGATGGCGCGGATCGTCTGGGCAGCCAGGCCAAGACCATCCTGATCACCCACCTGCAACAGACCAATCGTTTCCGCGTGCTGGATCGCGACAACATGGGCGAGATCAAGCAGGAAGCCCAGATCAAGGGGCAGGCGCAGCAGCTCAAGGGCGCCGACTATGTCATTACCGGCGACGTGACCGAGTTCGGCCGCAAGGAGACCGGCGATACGCAGCTGTTCGGCATTCTCGGTCGCGGCAAGCAGCAGCAGGCCTATGCGAAGGTCAGCCTGAACGTGGTCGATAGCGCGACGTCCGAAGTGGTGTATTCGGTGCAGGGTGGTGGCGAGTACACCTTGTCCAATCGCGAGATCGTCGGTTTCGGCGGGACCTCCAGCTACGACTCCACGCTCAACGGCAAAGTCCTGGATCTGGCGATCCGCGAGGCCGTCAACAATCTCACCGCCGCGGTCCACGCCGGCGCATGGAAGCCGGTCAAGTGACCCGCAACGGACCCTCGCACATGAACACCATCAACGTCCGCACGCGGATCTGGCTCGGCGCCTGCGCCATGCTCGCGCTGGTCGGCTGCGCCCACCAGAACGCATCGCTCTACCAGTGGGGCAGCTACCAGGATCAGGTCTACAGCCACTTCAAGGGCGATAGCCCGGAGCAGCAGATCCAGGCGCTGGAAAAGGACCTGCAGGTGATGCAGGCCGCCAATCGCAGGCCGCCGCCCGGACTGCAGGCGCACCTGGGGATGCTGTACGCGGAAACCGGCAACGATGCCAAGGCCCAACAGCAGCTCCTCGCCGAGAAGGCCCAGTACCCCGAGTCCACCACGTACATCGATCTGCTGTTGAAGAACGGCAGCAACGCCAGGAGCGCGCAATGAAGAACGTCGCAAGAATGGCCTGCGTGGCCGTGCTCGGTCTGCTGCTGAGCGCCTGCGCGACGCAGCCGATGTCCCGCGATTACAGCGCGTACAAGGCCAGCAAGCCGCGGTCGATCCTGGTCCTGCCGCCGGTCAGCCATGCCCCGGATGTCAACGCCAGCCTGAGCGTGCTGTCGGTGACCACGCTGCCGTTGGCCGAAGCCGGCTACTACGTGCTGCCGGTGGCGCCGGTCTACGAGACCTTCAAGCAGAACGGCATCACGGTGGCCGACGAGGCGCAGGCGGTCGCGCCGGAGAAGCTGCGCGAGATCTTCGGAGCCGACGCGGCCCTGTACATCACCGTGGAAAAGTACGGTGCCGTGTATCAGATCATCAACAGCGTGGTGGTGGTTTCAGCCAACGCCAAGCTGGTGGATCTGCGCACCGGGACGGTGCTGTGGCAAGGCCAGGCGCAGGCGTCGAGCGGCGAGAATCAGAACAACGCCGGTGGCGGCCTGGTCGGGATGCTGGTGACCGCTGCGATCAATCAGGTCGTCAACCAGGTCACCGACCAGGGGCATCAGATGGGTAACGTGGCCAGCCAGCGTCTGCTGTCCGCCGGCCACCCTGGCGGTCTGCTGTACGGGCCCTACAACCCGAAGTACGGCACCGATTGACCCTGCGCCACGCCCGGTCTCCGTCAGGTTCGGCGGAGACGGGCATGGCCGCACCTCACACGTCGCCGCCGTCCGCCCAGCCTTCGCCGCTGCCGGCATGGAACACGCGGTCCTGCGGCTGCACCTGGCCGGCCGGCAACTGCGCCTGGTCGGCCAGCGCCGCATAGATCGGGGTGAAGTCCGGCGAGGTCGCCTGCATCAGCTGCTCGAAGCTGTCGATGACGAAGTAGGTCTTCTGGTAGGTGTCGATGCGGTAGCGGGTGCGCATGATCCGCTGCAGGTCGAAGCCGATGCGGTTGGGCGCGTCCGACTCCAGCGAATACAGCGATTCGCCCTTGGACGAGACGATGCCGGCGCCGTAGATGCGCAGGCCGTTCGGCGTGTCGATCAGGCCGAACTCCACCGTGTACCAGTACAGCCGGGTCAGGTTCTGCAGTGCCTCCGGGCCGATCGCATGCGCCTTCACCCCGCCGCGGCCGTAGGCCTGCATGTAGTCGGCGAACAGCGGGTTCATCAGCAGCGGCACGTGGCCGAACAGGTCGTGGAACAGATCCGGTTCGGCGATGTAGTCGATCTGCTCGGGACGGCGGATCCACCAGGTCACCGGGAAGCGGCGGTTGGCCAGATGGTCGAAGAAGTCCAGCTCCGGCAGCAGCCCTTCCACGCCGACCAGGGTCCAGCCGGTGGTCGCCTGCAGTACCGCGTTGAGCGCGTCGAAGCGCGGGATCGCCTGCGGACTCATGCCCATCGCGTCCTGCGCCTGCAGGAACTCGTCACAGGCGCGGCCGACCAGCAGTTCGCGCTGGCGCGTGTACAGCGTGCCCCAGGTGGCGTGGTCGTCGGCGCTGTAGCTGTCCCATGGCTGGGTCACCACGGCGGTGGTGTAGACCGGCACGTAGCCCTTGTCGGTCTGCTGGTGTTCGACGCGGCGCGGTGCGGTGTCCATGGTCGACGCTCCGGAAAGGGATGCCACGATGGTAGGCGCGCAGCCACGCAATGAGCTTGCGAAGTTGCACGGATCCGCGCGCTGCGCGCAAGATTGTTGCGTAGATTCCATGTTGCAGAGCAATAAATGACCGGAACACCGACCTTCGACCGCACCGACCTGCGCCTGCTCGCCCTGCTGCAGCGGCAGGGCCGCGCCAGCAATGCCGAGCTGGCGGCGCAGGTGAACCTGTCGCCCTCGGCCTGTCTGCGCCGGGTGCAGCGGCTGGAGGCCGAGGGTGTGGTCGCCGGCTACGCCGCGCGGCTGGTGCCGGCGGCGATCGGCCTGGGCCTGCAGGCCTTCGTCCGCGTGCAGTTGGAGAAGCACGGCCAGAGCGGCATCGCCCATTTCGCCGACAGCGTGCAGGGCTGGGACGAGGTCGTCGCCTGCCATGCGCTGACCGGCGACATGGACTACCTGCTGCACGTCTACGTCCGCGATCTGGCGCACTTCTCCGCGTTTCTGCTGGACAAGTTGCTCAACGCCGCCGGCGTCGCCGACGTCAATTCCAGCTTCGTGCTGCGTACCGTCAAGGACTTCGCCGGCCTGCCGTTGCCGCGCGGCTAGCGACCAAACCCGGGTGTGCCACTGCGTGTCGGCGCATGGCAGCCCTTGTTAAGTTGTTGCTAACGATTTACATTTGCGTTCTGCGACGGCCATCCATGGCCACAGCCCCTCCGCCAGCCCTCTTGGGCCAGCCACGCCGGTTTCCCCGCCGTGGAGCGCGGCTGCGCCTGCCTGTTTCCTGCCACCCGCAGCGTGACCGTGTTGTCGCTGCTGCGCCCCACCCCGCGAGATCGATCCATGCTTCCCTCCGCTCCACGCCGCCTGCTGTCCCTCGCCGTGCTGTCCGCGCTCTCCGCCGCCTCGGCCCCGTTGTTCGCCGCAGAGGCCGAGGTCGCCGCCGACGTGCAGCCGACCACGCTGGACAAGGTCGAGGTCAGCGGCAGCCCGAGTCGTGCGCAGCCGTCGACGACCACCCGCCTGCCGCTGACGCTGCAGGAGACGCCGCAATCGGTAAGCGTGCTGGGCCAGCAGCGGCTGGAAGAAGCATCGCTGTTCAGCATCAACGATGTGATGCGCAACGTCACCGGCGTCAACGTGTCCTTCTTCGACACCCAGCGCCCGCTGTACTTCGCGCGCGGCTTCCAGATCACCGACTTCCAGGTCGACGGCCTGCCCACCTACAGCGGGTCCACCAACCAGGAATACGACATGGTCTTCTACGACCGCGTCGAGGTGATCCGCGGCGCCAACGGCCTGCTCAGCGGCGCCGGCATTCCCTCGGCCACGGTCAATCTGCTGCGCAAGCGCCCCGGCAAGACCTTCGATGCGGCGTTCGCGGCCTCGCTGGGCACGTGGGACTTCCGCCGCACCCAGGCCGACGTCACCGCGCCGCTGACCGCCGACGGCCGCTTCCGCAGCCGCTTCGTCGCCGCCTGGCAGGACCGCGACTACTACTACGACCACTACACCGAGCAGAAGATGTCGGGCATGGCGGTGCTGGAAGGCGACCTCACCGACACCACAACGGTCACCGTCGGCTACCAGCGCCAGGACAACGACCCGGTCGGCTCGACCTGGGGCACGGTGCCGTACTTCTTCGCCGACGGCGGCTTCGCCGACCTGCCCAGCTCCACCAACCTGGCGCCGAAGTGGGCGCGCTGGCAGCGCAACACCCGCACCACCTTCGCCAACCTGGAACAGCGCTTCGGCGAGAACTGGCTGCTGAAGGTCAACCTGGCGCGTACCGAGGGCGAGGTCGAAAACCTGCGCGTCTACGGCAGCGGCTATCCCCAACGCGACGGCAGCGGCATCTACCTGCGCGCCGCCGCCGGGCAGACCACCGACACCCGCGACGGCCTGGACGTGTACCTGTCCGGCAGCTTCCCGCTGTTCGGCCGCGACCACGACGTGGTCGTCGGCGGCAGCTGGCAGGACCTGCAGTCGAACACGCCGACCCTGGCGCTGCGCTATCCGGGCGACTGGACCACCTGCGGCCGCGAGCGCTGCTACTACATCCCGAACGTCTACGACTGGCAGGGCGACGTGGGCCAGATCACCACGGCCCGCACCGGTGCGCGGCGCGAGGCGCGCACCACCCAGCGCGGCGTGTACGCCTCGACCCGGCTGCGCCTGGCCGAGCCGCTGTCGCTGATCGCCGGCGCGCGCCTGAGTTCCTGGCAGACCCGCACCCAGGCCTTCGCCGCCGACGGCAGCTACACCGGCACCAGCGGCCGCTACCGGGTCAGCGACGAGGTCACGCCCTACGTCGGCCTGGTCTACGACATCACCCCGGCCATCTCCACCTACGCCAGCTACACCGAGATCTTCAATCCGCAGAACTACAAGGACAAGGACAACAACCTGCTGGCGCCGGTGCAGGGTTCCAACCTGGAAGCCGGCATCAAGGCGCAGCTGGCCGACGGCCGCGGGCTGCTCAGCGCCGCGGTGTTCGAGGCCAAGCAGGACAACTACGCGGTGCGCGACATGACCCAGCCGGAAGCCTCGCTGCCCGACGGCAGCTCGGCCTACATCGGCGTCGACGGCACCAAGAGCCGTGGCTGGGAACTGGAGTACAACGGCGAATTGCGCCCGGGCTGGACGCTCAATGCCGGCTACACCCACGCCAAGGTCACCCGCGCGCCCACCGATGCGATCTACGCCAACCTGCCGGAGGACTATCTGCAGCTGTCCACCCAGGTGCGCCTGCCCGGCGCCTGGCAGCGCCTGAGCCTGGGCGGCGGCGTGAGCTGGCAGAGCGCGGTGCGTGGCTACAACATCCAGCGTCCGCTCGGCGACGGCAGCGCCGCCACGCGCCCGGTCACCGTGGTGCAGGATCCGTACGCGCTGGTGCACTTCAATGCCAACTACCAGCTCAGCACGCAGTGGACCGCGACCCTGGCGGTGACCAACGCGCTGAACAAGAAGTACTGGGCCAACCTGGACTACCAGAACTACGGCGAACCGCGTTTCGTCAGCTTTACGTTGCGCTGGCGGTACTGAGCGGCGGCGCATGGCGGGCAAGGACGCCCGTCGCACAGCCTGATATGGCTGCGGCGGTGGCCGCTGTGGCGATGCGTGCCGATGGCCGGCACCGCGCGTCTATACTGCCGCCGCCATTATCGGAGGATGCAGATGCGACCCGCCACGCGCTTGGCCCAGTGCTTGTTGCTTGCCGGCATCCTGCCCCTGGCAGGGTGCGCCCAGTCCGGCTCTGCCGACACGCCGGCGTCCACCTCCACCAATGCCCAGGGCTGCGTGCGAAAGCGCCAGCTCGGCCCACAGGATCCGTTCAAGACGCCGCCGCCACTGATGGAGGCATGCCTGGGTCCGTACAAGCTACGCATTCCGGCCAACTACTTCGGCGACCAGATGGGGCCGAACTTCGACGACAGTTTCGGCCTGTACCTGGAATACCCGTCGCTGCAGCCGTTCGCGCCGGGCGAACGCACGCATCTGCGCCTGGATGTGTCGACGCGGACGGTCGATATCGGGTATCACTATCTGGATCGGGTGAATGTCCATGAGGCGCTACGCAGGCGCTATACAGGCTATTCCGCAGACAAGGACAATCCGGCAGAGCATCTGGAAAGCCGTCTCGAACAAAGACCGGTGTATGGGCTGACCCCCTACTATGCGGACCTGCCGAAAGTGTTTGCCTACTACCAGGCAAAGGGATACCAGGCGTCGGCGCCCGTGTTCAAAGCGGAGGAACACGACGATTGGTATGTCGAACGGGATGCGGATGGCGAAATCCGTACCTTCATCAACTGTACCTCGCACGTGGTCGCCGAAACCGGTGTCGAGTATCGAGACGGCAAGCTGGTGCGCAGCAAGGACGCCGAACTTCCAGAGTGCCATCATATCTTCGCGCTTCCCGAGATCAGTACGCTCGTGGAGGTGCGCTACGTGCGCGCCGCATTGCCGGACTGGAAACGAATAGAGGATGCAGCCCGCAGCTATCTAGATAAGTTCATGGTGACACGGGATAGGACGCAGAACAGGTAGTTCTGCAGGCGGACGGCAAAGGAGCTCTGGAAATGAATGGTCTGGACAAGCGCGATATCGAGGTTCTCGGTTACTACGCCGGGCAGGGGAATCGGGAGCTTTACTGGAACTACCTTGCAAACAAGCAAGGCAACGATGGCTATGGGTTGCTCGCGCTCGGCGTAGTCCGCAACGATAACGCGCCAGGCGCCACCGCAAACGCGTTCGCCGAAAGCCAGGCACGCAGCGATGGTGTCGCAATGAGCGAACGGCAGTGGAACGAATTCGGCGTGGATCTTATGAAGCGCGACTTCGAGAGTCGGCGAAGCTACTTTGACAATGACCAGCCCGCACAAGCACTGAATCTTCCAGTCAAGGACGTCGAAGCCGTCCACGACGCCACCTTTCAGAAGCACCACATCAATCCCAACGGCTGGACGCCACGCGAGCTGCTCGACGCCGCGCGCCGCCATGGCGGTGAGCCCGAGGCGGAAAAGGTCTGGTCGATGATGCTCGACAACTCCGCGCTGGGCCTGGATCGTGCAGGCGCCACGTTGAACGACGTGCGCAAGTACGACGACGCGCAACTCGATGTGGTGTCCTACACCACACGCATGACCGCCGCGCGCCTACTCGCGCACGAAGCGCGGCCGATCACCGATCCGGACCGGATCGGTGCACAGAGCTTCTATTACGAGCGCGATGCGCGAACCGGGCAGTGGACCAATTGGGTGTCCGGTGGCGAGCAGACCATCGCCCAGCCGGTGCGCGACCCGCAGCAGATCCGGGAACTCGACGAGACCCGTGCGCTGCGCCTGGAGCGCCAGCAATTCCGCGAGCAGTTCCATCCCGAGGATCCGTATCGCCACCAGCCGATCCTGCGCAGCCCGCAGACGCTGGCCGAGGCCGATCCGGTCCAGGCGGGTCCGGCGGTCGCGCAGGCCGCGCACATGTCCGATCCCACCGAGCCGGGCCATCCGCGCCATGCGCTGTACCAGCAGTGTGCCGCCGGCACCCAGGCGCTGGACCGGCAGTTGGGACGCAGCCCCGATGCGGACAGCGCCTGCATGGCGGCCAGCGTCACCGACCTGGCCGCACGCAACGGTCTGCAGCGAGTGGATCACGTGCTGTTGAGCGAGCAAGGGCGCACGGCGCAGCCGGGCGAGCGGGTGTTCGTCGTGCAGGGCGATCCGAAGGATCCGGCGCACGTGCGCGCCCACATGTCCACCGAAGAAGCGATCCGCACGCCGGTAGCGCAGTCCTTTGAGCGGCTTGCCGAGTTCGATCGGCAGCAGGCGTTGGTCCAGGCGCAGCAAGTCGCGATGCAGCAGGATGTACACCAGCAGGACGCGCAGCGGCAGAGTGCGGCGGTGCCGCGGATCTGAGCGAAGCGAACCCTGTGGCGCTGCGATCAGGTCCGCAGCGCGGATGGCTGAAGGTACCTGTGGCCTCGACATGAGCCCCAGGTTGGATGAGCCGGCGAGGGGCGTTCGTGTAGAGGCCCCTGGCGCCCGGACCCTCACCCCCGGCCCCTCTCCCGGTGGGAGAGGGGAGCGAAGCCTCAGTCCTTCGGCTTGCAGGGATCGTCGCGGCGCAGCAGGCGGCCCAGGCGCGATGGCGGTTCGCACGGCGGTGGCGCCGGTTGCGCGGCCTTTGCCGCCGCAGCTGCGGCGGCCGCGCGCAGCTGCTGCAGTTGCGCCAGCTTGGCCTTGATCTGCGGCATCGCCGCCAATGCGGCCTTCTCGCCTTCCAGGATCGCGGCGTTGCGCTGGGCGAAGTCGGCCGCGCCGATGTCGTTGACCTTGGGCCGGATCACGATGTCGGCGCGGCCCAGTTCCTGCTGGCCCAGGCGCTGGCCCATGATCGCGATCGACTGGTTGACGGTGCCGAGCATGCTGCCTGGGTTCTTGCCGCTGGCCTTGCTGGAGATGTCCACGGCGATGACGAAGTCGGCGCCGAGCTGACGTGCGGCGTCCACCGGCACCGGGCTGACCACGCCGCCGTCCACGTAGTGGAACTTGCCGATGGTCACCGGCTCGAACACGCCGGGAATGCTGCTGGACGCGCGCACCGCCTGGCCGGCGTTGCCGCGCACGAACACGGTGCGCTCGCCGTCTTCCAGGCGGGTGGCGACCGCGGCGAACGGCTTGGCCAGCTTCTCGATCGGCTTGCCCTTGAGCTGCGCGTTGACGTAGTCCTGCAGCGCTTGGCCCTGCACCAGGCCGCCGGAGAACAGGCGCATGTCGCGGATGCTGCTCTCGTCCAGCGCCACCGCAGCCTGCTGCATCTGGAACGCGTCCATGCCGCTGGCGTACAGCGCGCCGACCACGCTGCCGGCACTGGTGCCGGACACCACCGTCGGCTCCAGGCCGTTGGCCTGCAGCATCTTGATCACGCCGATGTGGGCGAAGCCCTTGGCCGCACCGCCGCCCAGGGCGATGCCGATGCGCAGCGGCTTGGCCGCCGGCGACGGGGCCGGCCCGTTCACCACCGGGGCCGGCGGCGCCGGCTTGGGCTCGCCGCCGCAGGCGGCAAGCAGGCCGAACAGGGACAGGGACAGCAACAGGCGCGGGGAACGGAACACGGTCATGGAAGCGTCGCGGACAAGAGGAAGGAGCCGGCGCGAGCATAGCCGCATCCTCCTGCACCGCCCACGACCGGAGGTCATGCCACGTGTGGTTCTTGCGCTTCAGCGGAGGTGTGGGCGCCTGTGCTCCTGATGCTGCGAGGCGCTGCGCGCCCGTACCCTCACCCCAACCCCTCTCCCGGGGGGAGAGGGGCTAAGTGTGCCGCCTCAGAAGTTGTTGTCGCCGTCCAGGATCCGGCCGAAGCCGCCGAGCACCGAGCCTTCGCCGCGGTTCTGCCCGCCGCCCTGCGGCGCGGCGGCGAACATGCGCCCGGCCAGGCGCGAGAACGGCAGCGATTGCAGCCACACCTTGCCGGGGCCGGTGAGGGTGGCCAGGAACATGCCTTCGCCGCCGAAGAACATGCTCTTGATGCCGCTGACCGGGCGCACGTCCATGTCCACCGAGGAATGGAAGGCGACCACGCAGCCGGTGTCCACGTCCAGCCGCTCGCCGGCGGCGAGCTCGCGCTCGATCACGCAGCCGCCGGCGTGCACGAACACCCAGCCGTCGCCCTCGAGCTTCTGCATGATGAAACCTTCGCCGCCGAACAGCCCGGTCATGATCTTGCGCTGGAAGTGGATGCCCAGCGACACCCCGCGCGCGCCGGCCAGGAAGCTGTCCTTCTGGCAGATCAGGCGGCCGCCGTGCTGGTCCAGCTTCATCGCCAGCACCGTGCCGGGGTAGGGCGCGGCGAAGGCGACCTTGGCCTTGCCCTGGCCCTGGTGGGTGAACACGGTGGTGAACAGGCTCTCGCCGGTGACCAGGCGTTTGCCCGCCGACAACAGCTTGCCCATCAGGCCGCTCTGGTTGCCGCCGGAGCCGTCGCCGAACACGGTGTCCATCTGCACCGCCGCGTCCTTGAACATCAGTGCGCCGGCCTCGGCCACCGCGCTCTCGCCCGGGTCCAGCTCGATCTCCACGAACTGCATCTCGTGGCCGACGATGCGGTAGTCGATCTCGTCGGCGCGGCCGCCCGCGGCCGGCGGCGGCGGCAGGCCCGGCGGCAGGAAGGCAGCGCCGCCCTGCAACGCGGCGATCTGCGCCACCGGGAGCCAGCCGCTCTGGCCCTGGCACCAGGCCAGCGCCGTGGGGTTGTTGCGGGCGAAGGCGACTGCGTCGGCATCGTCGAACGGGCCGGAGCGGGTCTGTTCGCTGCCGGTCAGGAAGTACCACTGGGTCATGGGTGCAGGTCCTTGGCGGGTAGTGGCGGCGAGTCTAGCCTGCCGTCCCGGACCGTTCGCATCTGTCCAAAGGCAGGGGGCCGCAGCGGCGCGGTGCGGGGCAGCGTGGCTCCGCGCAGGCAGCGCCCTGTGGCCGCCGCGGGCGCAGGCGTGGGCAAGCGTCACCTCGACGCGGTGGCCGGATGCACACGCTGCCTGTCCGGCGGATCGTCCATGGATGCGTCCTCGGCGCGCGGGCCGCGCACCGATAGGCGTTGCTACAGCGCGCTGGCCGGGCGCACCTGCAGGACGTCGGCCTCCGCGGCGCAGTCGCTGGCCGGCGCTCGCCCGGCCGCGCGCGCGGCGGCGATCTCGCCGCGTGCCGCGGCCAGGTCGGCGCGGAAGTCCGGGTCGTCGTGCAGCCGCGCCACCGTGGCTGCGCCCATGAAGCGGCCGGCGAGCACGTCGCTCTGCCAGTGCACGTTGCACACCAGCCGGCTCTCGCCGTAGTTGCGGCCGCGCGCGATCAGCGCCTCGGCGCGTTCGGGCGCGATCTCGCTCAGGATCAGCGCCCAGGTCCAGCCGATGGCGCTGTGTCCCGACGGATAGGCACCGCTCTGGCGCAGGTCGTCGAGATCGCCCGGGGTGCACACCGCCTGCTGGTTGCGCAGGAACGGCCGCGCGCGCTGGTACTGGCGCTTGGCCGCCTTGGTGGCGGCGCTGGCGTCGATGCGGCTGCGCTCCAGCAGGGTGTACAGGTGCGGGGTGTGCTGCGCATCGATCGCCACGCCCAGCGCGCAGGCGAACTGGCCGGCGCCGGTCGGGAAGCTCAGATCGGCATCGCGCGCGGCCTGCTGCCAGCGCGCGCTGCCGCGCAGGGCCAGCGCCTCGCGGTTGACCCCCAGGTCCAGCGCCTCGCCTGGCGAGCCGGCCGCTGGCGGTGCCGGCAGCAGTTGCAGGCTGTCCGGGACCGCGGTGGCCGGCAGATAGCCCACGGCCTTGTCCGCTGCAGGCGACGGCGCACGCAGCGCGGGGCCGCTGCACGCGGCCAGGGCGAGCGCCAGCACCACGGCGATGGAGCGGACACGACAGGCGGGCGACACGGGCATGCGAACTCGGACAGCGACGGCGGACCGGTCAGTGTACGGCGCGTGGTGGGGCGAGCGTCGCCTGCGACGATGTCCTTCGCTGGACGCGCTTTGCTGTAGGAGCGGCTTCAGCCGCGACCGGACTTGCCGCGTGGAACCCGGTCGCGGCTGAAGCCGCTCCTACGCATTGTCATGCTCATCCCCCGTCACGCTCCTCGCGCGGCGGGAAGCGCAGCACCACCCCGCGCGACACCGGCGGCGGTTGCCACAGCACCGGCACCTGGGTCGGCGGCGGCGGTTCCAGTTCGTCGTCTGCGACGAGGATCTCGTCCGCGTCGTCCTCGTCCTCCCAGCTGTAGCGCTTGCGTGGCGGCAGCGGATCGCGATGGCGCAGCAGCAGCGCGGCGACCACGCCGCCCACCGCACCGCCCAGGTGCGATTGCCAGGACACCCCGTCCTCGTGCGGCAGCACCGTCACCAGCATGCCGCCGTAGAACAGGAAGGCGATCATGCTGGCGGCGATCGCGGCGCGGTCGCGGCGCAGCAAGGCGAGCACGAATACCAGGAATAGCAGGCCGTGGGCGACGCCGCTGGCGCCCAGGTGATGGCTGCCGGGGTCGCCGAGCCACCAGGCGCCCAGGCCCGAGCCCAACCACAGCAAGGGCAGCCCGGCCAGGGTGGCGCGCGGATACACGCTGCCGGCCAGGGTGCCCAGGATCAGCAGTGCGCCGGCATTGGCCCCCAGGTGCTCCGGCGAGCCGTGCAGCAGCGGCGCGGTCAGCACGCCGAGCAGGCCGGCGGCCGTGTGCGGCGCGACCGCCCACGGCCGCCAGTCGAACAGGCCCTGGCTGGCGAACACCGCCACCAGTACCGCCACAAAGGCCAGGCTGGCATTGAACGCGCGCAGGATCCGCGCGCGGTCGAAGCGGCCCTGCGCCTCGGGTTCGGGCGGGGGCGAGGGGAGCGAAGAGGTGTCCATGCTCCCTGGATGGCGGCGCCCGGCCTGCAAGGCAAGGCGCCGCCGGTGGGAGGGACTGGCCACGGCCGCGGGACAATCCGCGGCCGCGGTGCCAGTGCCGGGTCAGTGCGCCGGCTTGGCCGGGCGCAGCAGGCTCAGCACGATGGTCGCGCCGATCACCACCGCCACCGCCAGCAGCGACACCAGCACCGGGATCTTGTACAGGTCGATGATCAGCATCTTGGTGCCGATGAACACCAGCACGATCGCCAGGCCGTAGGGCAGCAGGTGGAAGCGGTCGGCCATGCCGGCCAGCAGGAAGAACATCGCGCGCAGGCCCAGTACCGCGAACACGTTGGAGGTCAGCACGATGAACGGGTCGGTGGTGATCGCGAAGATCGCCGGGATGCTGTCCACCGCGAAGATCACGTCGGTGATCGCGATCAGCATCAGCACCGCGAACAGCGGAGTGAACCAGCGCTTGCCTTCCTGGGTCACGCTCAGCGCGTTGCCGTGGTACTGCGGGGTCAGGCGCAGATGCTTGCGCATGAAGCGCAGCACCGGGTTGGCTTCCAGGTCAGGCTCCTTGCCCGCCGAGAACCACATCTTGATACCGGTCAGCAGCAGGAACGCGCCGAACACGTACAGCAGCCAGTGGAACTTGGTCAGCAGCACCGAACCGGCGAAGATCATCACCGCGCGCAGCACGATCGCGCCGAGTACGCCGATCACCAGCACGCGCTGGCGCTGCTCCTCCGGCACCGCGAAGTAGCTCATGATCATCAGGAACACGAAGATGTTGTCGACCGCCAGCGACTTCTCGACCAGGTAGCCGGTCAGAAACTCCAGGCCCAGGCGGTTGCCGGTGGCCACGTCGATGGTCTCGCGCAGGTACCACCACAGGCCGCCATTGAACGCCAGCGCCAGCGCGATCCAGCCGATGCTCCACCACAGCGCTTCCTTGAAGGTGACCTTGTGCGGACCGCCGTGGCGCATCAGCACCAGGTCCGCCAGCAGCGCCACGATCACCACGATCGCGAAACCGCCCCACAACCACACGTTGCCTATCGTTTCCATTGGGAATTTTCCGTCAGTGAACAGGGAACCTCGGGGCCGCGGTGGCGGAGGCGTTCCGGACGGAGACGACGGATGTCGTCCAGAGGGTGCCTTCGCCACTGCGGCGAAGGTCTCGCTCGCAGCCGATGAACCGGCTGCCGTTGCACCGGAGCCCGCGGGCTCGAATTGACGGCGACAACGTCGGGAGCTACTCCCCTTCTGCGCGCATTCTTGCCGCTGCCGGCGGTGCCGTCAATCGGGGCGGCTACAATGGCATTCATGAATAGTCCCCTGCCCGTAGTCCGCCTCAAGAACGCCTGGCGCTCCAGCCATCCTTGGATCTTCCAGAAACTGGTCGAAAAACCCGCCGCCAAGCCCAAGCCGGGCGCGCTGGTGGACGTGGTCGGGGTGGATGGCGACTGGATCGGCCGCGGCTTCTACAACGGCCACTCGCGCATCGCCGTGCGCATCCTCGAGACCAATCCCGACATCGCCGTCGACGAGTCCTGGTTCGCGCGCAAGATCGCCGAGGCGGTGTCGCTGCGCCGTGACGTGCTCAAGCTGGACGCGGTCAGCGACGCCTGGCGCGTGGTGCATGCCGAGGGCGACGGCCTGTCCGGGCTGGTGGTGGACCGCTACGGCGACCTGCTGGTGGTGGAGTTCTTCAGCGCCGGCATGTTCCGCCACCGCGAGTGGATCTACGCCGCGCTGCGCGCGCAGTTCCCCGGTGCGCGCTTCTACAGCTTCGCCGAGGAACACGTGCAGAAGCAGGAGAGCTTCGACTACCGGCCGGTGTCCAGCAGCGGCGAGCGCCCGGAGCCGGCGATCATCAGCGAATACGGCGTGCGCTTCCGCGCCGATCCGGCCGGCGCGCACAAGACCGGTTTCTTCGCCGACCAGCGCGAGAACCGGCAGTGGCTGAGCCAGCAGGTGGAGGGCAAGCGCGTGCTCGACCTGTGCTGCAACACCGGCGGCTTCGCGGTCTACGCCAAGGTCCGCGGCGCCACCGAGGTGGTCGGCGTGGACATCGACGAGGACGTGATCGAGATCGCCAAGGGCAACGCCCGCCTCAACGACGTGCGGCCCAAGTTCGTGCAGGCCGACATCTTCCCGTACCTGCGCGATGCCGCCGCGCGCGGCGACCGGTACGACGTGGTGATCCTGGACCCGGCCAAGATGACCCGCGACCGCGATCAGGTGATCCCGGCGCTGAAGAAATACCTGGACATGAACAAGCTGGCGCTGGGCGTGGTCGCGCCGGGCGGGCTGTTCGCCACCTTCTCCTGCACCGGCCTGGTCGCCGAGCACGAGTTCCTGGACATGCTGCGCCGCGCCGCCTATTTCTCCGGCCGCACCATCCAGATCCTGAAGGTGGCCGGCGCCGGCGCCGACCACCCGTTCATGGCCCACGTGCAGGAATCGCGCTACCTCAAGGCGGTGTTCTGCCGCGTGCTGGACTAGCGCGCGGCGCATGTGCCGGGCCGAGCGGCGGTTCCTGCGCAGCGCACCGGTGCGGGTGCGCGCGACGCTGACGACCGCGCGCCGCGCATGAAAATCGTCATCGCCCCGGACGCGTTCAAGGAAAGCCTGTCCGCGGCGCAGGCGGCCGCGCAGATCGCGACCGGCTTCCGCAGCGTGTTCCCGGAGGCGCAGTACGTGCTGCTGCCGTTCGCCGACGGCGGCGAGGGCACCGTGGACGCGCTGGTCGCCGGCGGCGGTGGACGCCGGGTCGCCTGTACGGTGACCGGTCCGCTGGGCACGCCGGTCGCGGCGCAGTTCGGCCTCAGCGAGGATGGCGGCACCGCGTTGATCGAGATGGCGGCGGCCAGCGGGCTGATGCTGGTGCCGCCGCCGCAGCGCGATCCGCGCCTGACCGGCACCCGCGGTGTCGGCGAACTGATCCTGGCCGCCCTGGATGCCGGCGCGCGCCGGCTGCTGATCGGCATCGGCGGCAGCGCCAGCAACGATGGCGGCGCCGGCATGGTGCAGGCGCTGGGCGTGCGCCTGCTGGACGCGCATGGCCGCGACCTTGCGGCTGGCGGCGCGGCGCTGGGTGCGCTGGCGCGCATCGAGATGGGAGGGCTGGACCCACGGCTGCGCGACTGCACCATCGAAGTCGCCTGCGATGTCGACAACCCGCTGACCGGGCCGACCGGCGCCTCGGCGGTGTTCGGGCCGCAGAAGGGCGCGACGCCGGCGATGGTCGCCCAGCTCGACGCCGGGTTGCAGCACTACGCCGCGGCGATCGAACGCACCCTGGGCGTGGCGGTGGCGCAGCTGCCCGGGGCCGGCGCGGGCGGCGGTATCGGCGCGGCCCTGGTCGCCTTTCTCGGCGCGCGCTTGCGGCCGGGCGTGGAGATCGTCGCGCAGGCACTGGGTCTGGAAGCGCACCTGGACGGCGCCGACTTGCTGGTCACCGGCGAGGGCCGTCTGGACGGGCAGAGCGCGCAGGGCAAGGTCCCGGTCGGCCTCGCCCGCATCGCCCGGCGCCATGGCGTGCCGGTGCTGGCCATCGCCGGCGGCCTGGGCGAGGGCGCGGCGGACCTGCATGCGCAGGGGATCGACGCGCTGTTCGGCGCGGTGCAGCGGGTGGCCACGCGCGAGGCCGCCCTGGCCGACGCCGCGGACGCCCTGCGCCAGGCGGCGCGCAACGTGGCCGCGGCGATCGCGCTGGGCCAGCGCTTGGGCGGCTCCCGGGCGCAATAGCGGCCTGCGCCGTTGGCGCGGCTTGGCGGCGCACTGGAATCCGCGGCGATGGCTCGCGGTACGTCAGCCCCTGTGGGAGGGACTTCAGTCCCGACCCGATGACCGGTGATTGCCGCAGGGCCCCCGCGCGGCTGTTGCCCCGCGCGTCGCGGCTGAAGCGCTCCCACACGTGGGTCCCCGCCAGCGGATGCATCACGCGCGGGCAAGCCTTGTGGGAGGTTCAGTCCCGACGCGATGACAGGCGGCGGCCCAATGCGCGCAGAGAAGCAGGTCCCCGGGCCAGGCATGGCAGCGCCAGCCCGCTATTGCCAATCCCGAATCCCGAATCCCGGGCGATCGTGCCTGCACCAAACTGGTGCTCCAGTCCGCGCCCATTTGGCGCGCGCTGCCCCGTTCAGGTAAACTGAAAACGTTTACAACACGGATGCTCATAACCATGGAAACGCCCAATCTCCCGCAACGCGCCCCGCTCAGCCCGAAGTGGCAGTTCCGCTTCGATTTCTTCGATCGTTACGGCGGACCGTCCACGCCCGAGTACAAGGCCGCGTTCAAGGCGCTGCCGTTCATGGAACGGCTGAAGATCAACATGAATTTCTTCGCGCTGTTCTTCGGCTTCATCTACTTCTTCATTTTGGGCATGTGGCGCAAGGCGCTGGGACTGATCGGCATCTCGCTGGCGGTGGGCATCATCGCGGCGTTCCTGCCCGATGCAGTCGGCCGCGGCCTGGGATTCGCCTACTCGGTGCTGGTCGGCATGGCCGCCAACTACGCCTATTACCTCGACCAGCGCAAGGGCAGCGTCAGCTGGAACCCGTTCGAAGGCGTGCGTTGGTGGTAATGGCCGGGCGCGGCGGCGCGCAGGTGCGATGCGCCGCCGCCGCGTTCAGCGCTTGCGTTTCCAGAACTGCCAGGCCGGTACCGGCGTTGGCGTGACCACGGCGGCGGCCGGCTGCGGGGCCAGTTGGCCTTGCACGCGGGTCAGCCGCGCCTGCGCATCGAACTCCAGCACGATGCGGGTGTTGCCGCGGGTCGCCACGGTCTGCGCGGCGTCGCGCTGCAGCGCATAGCCCTGATCCCCGAGCAGGCCTTCAGTCATGGGCCGATGGTCCAGTCCGAACTGCATCGGCAGCTCCCCGAGCAGACGTAGCACGCGGGCGTCGTCGCAAGGTGCGAACACCGTGGCCGGCACGTCCTCGAGCAGGAAGAACAGCGCGCCGCCGTCGTACGGCGCGCGGTAGTAGCAGCGCCCGCGCAGGGCGCCGGCGAGCAGGGCGATGTGGTGGCCGCCGTCCTCGTCCAGCGCCGAGGATGGCGTGGCCAGCTCTTCGATGCCTTCGCGCTCGCCGTGCATGCGCAACGCTTGCGCTTCGGTCAGCAAGGCCGGCGGCAGGTTGCTGGCGGTATTGGCCCAGGCCCACAGCCAGCTGGCGCTGGCCTCGGCGGCGGTGCCCAGCAACTGCATCGGAAACGACAGATCCTCGCCGAAGCGCACCCGGCCTTCGCCCAGGTCCACGCGCCAGTCGCGCTCGCCCAGCACGTCGGCCAGCGCCTGCTGGCGGGCGTAGGCGCTGCCGATGTGCCGTGCCAGCGCTGCCTGGAACTCCGGACTCATCGCGGCGTCTGCGGCGCGCGCTGCAGCAGGCTGTTGCGGCGGCCGTACAGCAGGTAGGCGACCACGCCCAGCGCGTTCCACAGTGCGAACCAGATCTGCGTGGTATGCGGCAGGCTCCAGAACAGGTACAGGCAGCCGCCGATCGCCAGCGGCCCGACCACCCACGCCAGCGGCGTGCGGAAGGTGCGGGTGCGGCCGGGTTCGCGGCGGCGCAGGACCAGCATGCACGCGGCCACGGCGATGAAGGCGGCCAGGGTGCCGGCATTGGCCAGTGCGGCGATCTCGTCCAGCCGCGCCACGCCGGCCAGCGCCGCCACCAGCGCCGCGGTGAACAGGGTGGTGGCCACCGGCGTGCCGGTGCGTGCGTTGACCTTGGACAGTCCGCGCGGCAGCAGGCCGTCGCGCGACATCACGAAGAAGATCCGGCTCTGCCCGTATAGGAACGCCAGCAGCACCGTGGGCAGCGCGATCACCGCCACCACGCCGATCGCCGCCGCCGCCTTGCCGTGACCGAGCTCGCGCAGGATCAGCGCCAGCGGCTCGGCGCTGGCGCCGAACACGTCGTAGCGCATCGCGCCGACCGCGGCCAGCGCCACCAGGATGTAGATCAGGGTGCAGCCGATCATCGAGCCGACGATGCCGATCGCCAGGTCGCGCTTGGGGTTCTTGGTTTCCTCGGCGGCGGTGGAGATCGCATCGAAGCCGTAGAAGGCGAAGAAGATGATCGCCGCCGCCGCCATCACCCCGTGCGCGGCGCCATCGGCACCGACCGTCTTGGGGAAGCCGTAGGGCATGAACGGATGCAGGTTGGCGCTGTTGAACGCCGGCAGCGCCACCGCCACGAAGATGCCCAGCGCGATCAGCTTCAACACCACCAGCACCGCGTTGAGCGTGGCGCTCTCCTTGGTGCCGGCCATCAGCAGGCCGGCCACGGCGAAGGTGATCAGCACCGCCGGCAGGTTGACGATGCCGCCGGCGTGCGGCCCGGCGGTCAGCGCCGCCGGCAGGTTCAGGTCCATGCCGGTCTGCGCGCTGGCCCAGTGCAGGAAGCCGACGAAGTAGCCGGACCAGCCCACCGCCACCGTGCTGACCACCAGCGAGTACTCCAGGATCAGGCTCCAGCCCACCACCCAGGCGATCGCCTCGCCCAGCGCGACGTAGCTGTAGGTGTAGGCGCTGCCGGCGGCCGGCATCATCGTCGCCATCTCCGCATAGGCCAGCGCTGCGCAGGCGCAGATCGCCCCGGCCACCGCGAACGACACCAGCACCGCCGGACCGGCCAGCTGCGCGCCGACGCCGATCAGGGTGTAGATGCCGGTGCCGACGATCGCGCCGATGCCCAGCGCCACCAGATGCGGCCAGCTCAGCGACGGCACCAGCCGGCGGCCGGCCTCGTGGACGGTGACCAGGTCGAGCGACTTGCGCCGGAACAGGAACGACATGCGGGCCTCATGGACGGGAGTGACAAGCCCGGCAGTGTCGCCGAACGCAGTGCAGCAAAGCTATGCCTGCGGCGCGCCGGGGCGCTTGCGCGGGTTGGTGCCAGGGCTATCGAGAGCACATTCGGCGGCGGAGTTGGAGGAACTATTGCCTCGTAGGAGCGGCTTCAGCCGCGACGGGCTTTCCCGATGAGGCCCGTCGCGGCTGAAGCCGCTCCTACGGAATAACGGTGCGTCAGGACGTGTTCCGCCACGCGGCAATCCGCGCGTTCTCGCAACCGACTACCGCCCCAGCCGCTCCGCCAACCGCACCAGCTCGGCCAGCGAGCCGACCTCCAGCTTGCGCATCGCATTGCCGCGGCGCACCTTCACCGTGATCTCGCTGAGCTGCAGCCGCGCTGCCACCTGCTTGTTCAACAGGCCCTGCACCACCAGCTCCACCACCTCGCGTTCGCCGCCACTGAGTCGCGCCCAGCGCGCCTGCAGTTCCGCCTGCGCCGCATCGGCGGCGCGCCGCGCGCGGTCGCGGGCGATGCCCTGGCCGATCGCGTCGAGCAGGTCCTGGTCGCGGAACGGCTTGGTCAGGAACTCGATCGCGCCGTTCTTCATCGCCTCCACGCTCATCGGGATGTCGCCGTGGCCGGTGATGAAGATGGTCGGCAGCGCCAGCCCGGCCTCGTGCATGTTGCGATGGAAATCCATGCCGCTCTGCCCGGGCATGCGGATGTCCAGCACCAGGCAGCTCGGCGCGTCGGCGCGCGGATGCGCCAGGAAGTCGCGGGTCGAGGCGAAGGCGTGCACCTGCAGGTCCACCGAGGCGAACAGGTCTTCCAGGGCGGCACGGATCGAGGCGTCGTCGTCGATCAGGTACACCACCGGGCGCGCGGTCGCGTCGGCGTTCATGACTTGGCTCCGCCGGCGGTGGGCAGGCACACGCAGAACACCGCGCCGCGCGGCCGCCCGGGTTCGGCCCAGATCCGCCCGCCGCCGGCCTCGACGATGCTGCGGCTGATGCTCAGGCCGATGCCGATGCCGCCCTGCTTGGTGGTCCAGAACGCATCGAACAGATGCGCCTGCGCCTGCGCGGACAGGCCTTCGCCGCTGTCGGCCACGCTCAGCCGCACCGAACGCGCGTCCTCGCGCGCGGTGACGATGCGCAGCGTGCGCTGCGCCGCCGGCGTGGCGGCCATCGCCTCGATCGCGTTGAGCAACAGATTGCCGATCACCTGCTGGATCTGCACCGGGTCGGCCGACACCGGCGGCAGCAGCGCCGACAGCTCGGTGTGCACGCTGACCGCGCTGCGTTCCAGTTCGCCCCGCGACAGCGCCAGTACTTCGTTCACCGCGGCGTTGAGATCGAAGACGCGCTGCTGCGGCGCTTCGCCCCGGGTCAGGCTGCGCACCCGCGCGATCACCTCGCCGGCGCGTTCGGCGTCGGCGAGGATGCGCGCCAGCGCCGCGCGCGCCTTGTCCAGGTTCGGCGGCTGCTGGTCGAGCCAGCGCTGGCAGGCGTTGCCGCTGGTGACGATGGCCGCCAGCGGCTGGTTGACCTCATGCGCGATCGACGCGGTCAGGCTGCCCAGGCTGCGCACCCGCGCCAGCCGCAGCAACTGCGCCTGCGCCGCGTGCGCGGCGGCCTTGGCGCGCTCCATGCGCACCGCGATGGAGGCGGTCACCGCCACCACCACGATGCTGATCGCCGAGTTGATCACGCCCACGTGATAGGCCCCGGCGTGGGTGAGATGGAAGCTGAGCACCACCAGCACCACGCAGATGCCGGCCAGCACGCCCAGCCCGGCCGGCGCCAGCAGCCGCACCGCGCCTAGGATCGCCACGGTGTAGAACAGCGCCGCGGCCACCGCGTAGTCGGTGACCGTGTCGGCGACGAAGATCGCGCCCAGCGCCAGGCCCAGCGCGGTCAGGCCGAGCAGGCGGCGGTGCGGCGGCAGCGGCTTGAACCAGGCGATCATCGGCGGCGCAGCATCGGGCGGGGAGTGGAGGCGAACATGGCCGGCTCAGCCTTCGACGCCGGCGTTCCAGAACGCCTGTTGTACACCGGGTTCGCCCTCCAGGCGCTGCACCACCGCATCCAGTTCCTCGGCGCGCACCGCGGTGGCGTACAGGGTGGCGGCGATCTCCACGTCCTTCTGTCCGAACGGATGCTGCTCGACTTCGCGCGCCGGGTAATGCGCTTCCTCCAGCAGCTCGATCAGGCGCTCGCGCACGTCGCCGTGCACCTCGCGCGCGCAGATCGCGTAGAACATGTAGGTGGCTTCCAGCGAGGATTCCTTCAGCGGATGCCGGTTGATCCGGTTCACCATCGGTCGCAGCAGGGTATTGCTGAGCAGCACGAACATGGCCGCCAGCACCGCCTCGGCGACCAGCCCGGCACCGGCGCAGGCGCCGACCGCGCCCGATCCCCACAGCGTGGCCGCAGTGTTGAGCCCGGTGACGTTGGCGCCTTCCTTCATGATCGCGCCGGCGCCGAGGAAGCCGATGCCGGAGACGACGTAGGCCACCACCTGCACCGCGCCCTGGGTGCCACCGTGGATTTCGAACAGGCGGTCGCCGAGCGAGACGAAGATCGCCGCGCCGACCGCGACCAGGGTGTTGGTGCGCAGCCCGGCGGTGCGCTGGCGCACCTGGCGCTCGAAGCCGATGATCGCGCCGAGCACGAAGGCGGCGGTCAGGCTCACCAGGGTGTCGAGCAGCGAGCCGAGATTGAACAGGCGCAGTGCTTCCATCAGGGCGCGTTCCGGTAGGCGAGGGGAGCGATCATGGCGGCTCCAGGAAAGGGAGTGAGCGGATGGAGGGGAGCGCATGATGCCGGGGCAAGATGGCATCCAACACCGCGGCTCAGGCGCGCGCGGCTCAGCGCACCCCGGGCCACCACGCGAGCGCGACATGCAGCCAGTGTGCAGCCGGGGCGCTGGCCCCGGCCTCGTGCAGGCGCCGCTGCGCCGCATGCGGCAGGCGCGCGCGGACGCGGATGCGGTCTGCGACCGGCAGCTGCGACAGCGCGTCGGCCATCACCCGCGGCGATTGTGCGGACAGCGCCAGGGCGAAGGCGCGGGGGCCGTGGGCGGCGAGCAGATGCCGCAGCGCCTCGGTGCGGCGCATGGCGACCGCGGCGCGCAGCGCGCGCTGCAGGCCGCGCTGCAGACGGAAACGGCGGGAAAACAGCGAGAACGCGAACATGACGACCTCCTTGCGGCGCGTGGCCGGCAAGGACGTCGCGGCGTGCGGGCGGCGGGCGTCTTCCGGCTCAGCGCCAGGCAGCGACCAGGCGGGGGGAATGGCAGTGGAATGCGGCGCTGACGCCGCGTCGATGCGGATCGGGGTCCATTACTCGCCTCCAGTGTCAGGGGGAAAGGATCGCGCGGTGCGCGACGCCCTGGCGCGGCTTGATGCCGCAGCGCCGCCCACTGGCCGGGCCAGGAGCGGGTGGCGCAAAGCTTGGCATGGGGCATCTGGGCGCACCAGCCTGCATGAGGCCATGGCGGCGATACCAAGGTATATCCCGGCCCCTTCCGCCTACCGGCGCGTGGCGCAGCGACTGAGACGCGGCCGGCTACACTGGCCGCATGCAAAACGATGCCCATTTCCTGATCCTCGCCGGCCTGTTGTGCGCCGTCATCGTCCTGTTGCTGGCCGTGCTGCTGCGGCGCGGCAACCACGCAGCGCTGGAGACGGCTCTGCGCGAGGAGCAGCGCAGCGGCCGCGGCGAACTGCGCGAGCAACTCGACAGCCTCGCCCGCCAGCAGGACGCGCGCAGCGAAGGCTTCGCCCGCAACCTGGCGGATCTTTCCACCCGCACCGACCAGCGCCTGGACCTGCTGCGCGAAGCGCTGACCGAGGACGCACGGCGTGGCCGGGTCGAGGCCGGCGCCGCGCAGCAGCGCATGGCCGAGCTACTCAGCCAGCGCCTGGTCGAGATCCGCGGCCAGCTGGATGCCTTCGGCCAGCAGCAGGACGCGCGCATGGCCCAGTTCGGCCAGCAGCAGGCCGAACTGATCGCGCGCATCGACGCGCAACTGGGCGCGTTGCGCGAGGCCCTGCTCGAGGACACGCGCAAGGGCCGCCAGGAAGGCGCGGACGCGCAGCAGCGCTTCGCCGACGCGCTCGGCCAGCGTCTGAGCGAGCTGGTCCAGCGTAACGAGCAGCGCCTGGGCGAGATGCGCGGCACCCTGGAAGAGCGGCTGAAGGAGCTGCAGGCCGATAACGCGGCCAAGCTCGAGCAGATGCGCGGCACCGTCGACGAGAAACTGCAGACCACCCTCAACACGCGCCTGGACGCCTCGTTCAAGCTGGTCTCCGAACGGCTCGAGCAGGTCCAGCGCGGACTGGGCGAGATGCAGCAGCTCGCCACCGGTGTCGGCGACCTCAAGCGCGTGCTGAGCAACGTCAAGAACCGCGGCGGCTGGGGCGAGGTGCAGCTGGAGAACATCCTCGAGCAGACCCTGACCCAGGAGCAGTACGCGCGCGGCGTGCGGGTGCGCCCGGAGCGCAACGAGATGGTCGATTTCGCCGTGCGCCTGCCCGGCCGCGGCCACGAGGACACGCCGGTATGGCTGCCGATCGACGCCAAGTTCCCGCGTGAGGACTACGAGCGCCTGCTCGACGCGCAGGAGCAGGGCGATCCGGAACTGGTGCAGGCGATGGGCGTGCAGCTGGAGCGCGCGATCCGGGTGCAGGCCAAGTCGATCTGCGACAAGTACATCGCCCCGCCGCACACCACCGACTTCGCGGTGATGTTCCTGCCCACGGAGGGTCTGTACGCCGAGACCCTGCGCCGTCCCGGCCTGGCCGACCTGCTGCAGCGCGAACACCGCATCGTCGTCGCCGGACCGACCACGATCACCGCCCTGCTCAACAGCCTGCAGATGGGCTTTCGCACCCTCGCCATCGAGAAGCGCTCCAGCGAGGTATGGGGCGTGCTGGCCGCGGTCAAGAGCGAGTTCGGCAAGTTCGCCGGCATCCTGGAGAAGGCCGAGAAGCAGATCAGTACCGTCGGCAAGAGCCTGGGCGAGGCCAGCCGCAAGACCCGCACCATCGAACGCCGCCTGCGCGGCGTCGAGACCCTGGCCGACGCGCAGGCCGCGCCGCTGCTGGACCTGTCGCTGCCGCTGGACGATGCCGAGGCCGACACCGACGCGGAGGAGTCGTCGCGCGACGAGCAGGGGTGAGGGCCGCGCGTTGCGCGGCCGGTATCGGGCATTCGGGATTGGGGATGATCAGTCATTCTGCTGCTGACAGGCCGGGGATTCGCGGAGCCAGCACTGCGCGCCTTGATGGTGCTCGCGCCGACCAGGGAGGCTTTCCGGCAGGCTAAGCGTCGCCGGCGCGGGTGCGGCCAGCGTCGCGCAGACGCATCGAAGCGTGTCGCAGAGCGCGCGGCATGTGGGAGACGCATCCTGGGCCTGCGCTGTCGCGACGCGAGCGTCTGCCGCGTGCGCGTTGCCACCCCTGCCACGCCGCCAGAGGCAGGCACGCATCCGGCTGTCGGCGGGCTGAGCGGAGGGCGGGCGATGCCCTGTCGGCGGTATCGGCAGCGACTATGCTGGCGCTCCCTTTCGACCGAGGTAATGCCCCATGTCCGAGTCGCTGACCGCCATCCCGCTGACCCGCATCGACGGCCAGCCGGCCACCCTCGCCGAGTTCGCCGGCAAGGTGTTGCTGATCGTCAACGTTGCCTCCAAGTGCGGCCTCACCGCGCAGTACGCCGGCCTGGAAGCGCTGTACCGCGAGAAGCAGGCCGCGGGACTGGAAGTGCTCGGTTTCCCCGCCAACGATTTCAAGGGCCAGGAGCCGGGCAGCGAGGCGGAGATCCAGCAGTTCTGCCAGCTCACCTACGATGTCACCTTCCCGATGTTCGCCAAGATCGCCGTCACCGGCGAGGACACGCATCCGCTGTACCGCGCGCTGATCGCCGCGCAGCCGCAGACCGAGGGCGAGGGCCCGATGCGCGAGAAGCTGGCCGGCTACGGTATCGAGCCGAATCCGGCGCCGGGCGTTTTGTGGAACTTCGAGAAATTCCT
Organism: Xanthomonas sp. 3307; assembly: GCF_014199735.1. Lineage (NCBI taxonomy): Bacteria > Pseudomonadati > Pseudomonadota > Gammaproteobacteria > Lysobacterales > Lysobacteraceae > Xanthomonas > Xanthomonas sp. 3307. The sequence goes on from NZ_JACHOG010000006.1 coordinate 256,274, forward strand.
GGTCGGCCGCGATGGCCAGGTGCTGGGCCGCTTCGCCCCGGACGTCACCGCCGAGGATCCGCGCCTGCGCGCGGCGATCGACGCGGCGCTGGGGTAATGGCGCGCTGCGTTCGACACCGAGAGGCGCCTCCTGTGAGCTGGACGCGTCGTTCGGGCTTGCAGATCGGTGTTGACCGAGCCGAGACGTTGTCGGTGCTCTTGTGATTTTCGGCGTCGTCTATCGCGGCTGAAGCTGAGGGCTTCGCTCCGCACCCTCACCCCAACCCCTCTCCCGAGGGGAGAGGGGCTAGCATTCCATGCGAGGCTTGCAGTTCCATGCTTGCCGCTGCCGCTGCCGCTGCCGCTGCCGCTGCCGCTGCCGCTGCTGTTGCTGTTGCTGTTGCTTTGGCCTTGGCTGTTGCTTTTGACTTGCCGGGTTCCCTTCCGTAGCGGCGGCCATCGCGGGGAAAAACCCGAAGGGCGGCGTACATGGATGTACGCCGTCCGCGGCAGGGGCAGGATGCCCCTTCCGCGGATCCCCGTGATGGACGCGGACCCGGAGCGCGCAGCGCGGAGGGCGCGAAGGCAGGGCGCGCTTTCTTTTGGTTACTTTTCTTTGCGCGAGCAAAGAAAAGTAACTCGCCCGCAAGGGCGAAAGCTTTGCTTCTGCTGTTGTCGTTGATGTGGTTGCTGCGTTTGGAAGCTTGAAAGCAACAACAAAGGCTTTCGCCTGGCGGCGAGTCACTTTTCTTTGCTTGTGCAAAGAAAAGTAACCAAAAGAAGCGCTTCACCACAGCCGAAGGCTGGTCAAGCACACCCCGCAGCGCGCCCTCCGCGCTACGCGCTCCGGGTTCGCAGCCACGACGGGCATTTTTCGACGGCACATCCATGTGCCGGCGAAAAACGACGCGCATCCTGCGCGTCGCCCTTCGGGTATTCGCCCGCCGCGGCTGCCGCGCCGAGGGGACCCCGATAAATCAACAGCAACAGCAGGAGCAACAGCAAAGCCGGCTGCACCTGTAGTTCGCCGCGACACTGGATCACCTACTGCAAACCGAGCACTCATTCCCTCACATCGCGTTGCGCCCAAGGACGATGCCAGCAAAAGCTGCAGACACAAAAAACCCGGCCGAGGCCGGGCTTTTCGTAGGTGCGTGGTCCGCCAGACTCAGCGGCCGCCGCGCCACTCCGGGACCGGCATCGCATCCACCGGCACCGTCGGGTTGGTCTCTTCCTCGCGCAAGTAGGCCGGCAGATCGTCGTCCTGACGCTTGTGCCCGCGCATGTCGCTCTCGATCTGATAGTTGCGGCGCTGCAGCCAGGCATCGCGGGTCAGCTGGTACTCGTCCGGTGCCTGGTCGCGCAGGCTGTCCAGCGACAGCAACTGCGCGCGCGTGTCGACCAACTGCAGGCCCTGCAGGCCAACACGTACCCGGTCTTCCTCGATCTGCTGCAGCGGCGACAGCGGCGCGTCGCCGACCAGACCGAAGGTATCGCGCACCGTGCGCGGACCGAACAGCGGCAGTTCCAGGTAGCGCGAGCGGCGCCAGCCCCACACGCCCAGGGTCTGGCCGAAGTCCTCGCTGCGTCGCGGCAGGTTGGCGTCGGTGGCCGGGTCGAAGATGCCGCCGATGCCCAGCGTGCTGTTGATCAGGAACCGGCTCAGGGTCTGCCCCGCCTGCAGCGGACGGCCCTGCAGCAGCTGGTTGACCATGGTCAGCGGCGAGCTGAGGTTGTCGAAGAAGTTGGTCACGCCCAGCCGTACCGGCCGTGGCACCACGTTGACGTAGGCGCGCGCCAGCGGCCGCGCCACGGCGCGGTCGACCACGTTGTTGAAGGCATGCACCTTGCGGTTGTACTTCTCCCACGGGTCGTAGCTCGGCGGTGCCTGCACGCCCGCCGGCAAGGTCGGATCGGCCACCGGGTTGTACGGATCGCTGCCGTACAGCGCGGCGTAGTCGTCCTCGGCCGAGGTCGGCGCGCCGTTGGCGCCCGCCGTGCCGGTGGCGTTCGCCGGAGGCATGGCCGCCGCCGCGCTGGACGGCGCCGGCGTGGCGCTGGCGTCCATGCCGGTCGTGCTGTCGGTGGACGCCGCCATGGGGTTCGCGTCGGCGGTGGGGGCGCTGTCGCTGGCGGCGGGCGCGGTCTGCGCCGTCGGCGGCGGAGGCGGGGTGCGCTTGGGCGCACCGGCGCAGGCGCCAAGCGCGGCGGCCAGGGTCAGGGAGGTGAGGATACGCAGCACGTTCATGTGTCAGCTCGCCGCAGGGGGAGAGTGGAAGTCCAGGGTCGAGGCCAGCCGGTAGGCGGCGCTCAGGTCGGTCAGGCCGGCCGGGGCGCCATGGATGGCGACCTCGGCCTGGCCCTGGGTGCGCAGGCGCGCGGCGAGTTCGGCGAGCAGTGCCAGGCCGGCACTGTCCACCCGCGACACCGCCTGCAGGTCCAGCGCGCGCGCGCCCGGCAGCGCGCGCAGCGCCGCCGGCCACAACGCGGTGGCCGCGGCGCGGTCGAGCACGCCGCTCAGCGCGAGCGTGTCGCCGTCGCGGCGCACCTGCGGCGCATCACTTGCCACTGTTGCTCGCCGGTGCCGCCTGCAGCGTGCCGTTGCGCAGCTCGGCCGCGACCTCGGCGATCGACTTGTTGCGCAGCGGGGTGTCGAACTGGTTGCGGAAGGTCTGCACGTAGGACACGCCCTCGACCATCACGTCGAAGATCTTCCAGCCCGCGCCGGTGTTGCGCAGCAGGTAGTCCACCGGCACCGGGTCGCCGCCGCTGCGCAGCAGCTCGGTGGAGACCTTGACGCCGCGGCCGCCCGGCAGCGGGGTTTCCGACTTCACCCGCACCTGCGGCTTGCCTTCGAAGGTCAGCAGCGAGGTGCCGTAGCGCTGCATCAGGTTGTCGGCCATCGCGTCGCCGAACAGCTTGACGTCGCCGTCGGAGGCGCCGCGGCCGTGCACGCCCAGCACCAGGCGGGCGGCGTAGTCGCGGTCGAAGGACTTGTTCATCTCGCTGTCGATGAACTGGCGCAGCGCGGAAGGGTTGCTCTTGAACTCGCTGCGGCGCTGTTCCAGCGTGGTCAGGATGCGCGTGCTGTTCTCCAGCACCACCTTGCTGGCCGAACCGGCCTGGGCGGCGGCGGCGGCCGGCGCGGCCTGGGCCAGGGCGGCGGAGGGCGCGGCCACGGCCAGCGCGGCGGCGAGAGCGGCGGAAAGCAGTTTGATCGTCATGGCTTGGGTTCCGTTGCGGGCGTGGTGGGGTCGGCCGAGGGTGCGGCAGCGGGCGTTGCGTTCTTGTCGCCGCCGGCGCTGCCGCCGCCGAACATGTACTTGCCGACCAGCTGGATCAGGTCCACCGCCGGCTGGGTGAAGGCGATTTCCTGGCCGGGCTTGAGCGTGTCGGGGTCGCCGCCGGGCTGCAGGCCGACGTAGCTCTCGCCCAGCAGGCCGCTGGTCAGGATCGCCGCCGAGGTGTCGGCCGGCAGGTCCTTGTACTTGTCGTCGATGGACAGGGTGACCACCGAGTCGAACTTGGTCGGGTCCAGGTCGATCTTGGCGACCTGGCCGATGATGACGCCGCCGATCTTCACCGGCGCCTGCGCGCGCAGCTGGCCGATCTGCGAGAAGCGCGCGACCAGGTCGTAGCGGTGGCCGCCGAAGCCCCACTGGCGGTTGGTGGAAGCCAGCGCCAGCACCAGCAGCGAGGCCAGGCCCAGCAGCAGGAAGGCGCCGACGGCGAACTCGAGACGGGGACCACGGAGAGCCATAACGTGTCTACCTTGTTGATTCAGCGTGGCCGCGGCGCCAGTGCCGCGACCGGGATGTTGCCGCGGGGCCTGCCGTCGCCGGCCGGCTCCGCGTTGGCGCCGCTCAGCGGAACAGCAGCGCCGACATGACGAAGTTGAACATCAGCACCAGCAGCGAGGCGTTGACCACGGCGCGGGTGGTGGCCACCGAGGTGCCCTCGATGGTCGGCTCGGCATGGAAGCCGACATAGGCCGCCACCAGCGCCGCCGTGCCGCCGAACACCGCCGACTTCAGCATCGCCACGCCGAAGTCGTCCCAGAAATCCACGCTGCTCGACAGCGCCGACCAGAACGTGCCGCGGTCCAGGCCGAGCGCCGCCACCGCCTCGAAGTAGCTGGCGCTGATCGCCAGCGAGCAGAAGATGCCGGTCAGCAGCGGCACGGTCAGCACCGCCGCCCAGAAGCGCGGCGCCACCGCCTTGGCCACCGGGTCGATCGCCATCAGCTCCAGCGCCTTGATCTGGTCGGTGGCGCGCATCAGGCCCAGTTCGGCGGCAATGGAACTGCCGGCGCGGCCGATGAACAGCAGCGCGGTCAGCACCGGCGCCAGCTCGCGGTACAGCGACAGCCCAAGCAGGGTCGACAACGCATCGGAGGCGCCGTAGGTCTGCAGCGTGCGGTAGCCCTGCAGGGTGAGCACCAGCCCGACGAACGCACCGCCCACCGCGATGATCGGCAGCGAGCGCGCGCCGACCTTGTAGATCTCGCGGATCAGCTCGGCCAGCAGGTCGCGGGTCGGCAGCGAGCCGCGCAGCACGGTCAGGAAGAACAGCCCGGCGCGGCCCAGGGAACGGATCGGGGCAACGATGGCCATCAGGCGGCGCTCCGCGCGCGCTGCGGCGCATCGAACGGGATCGGGCCGTCGGGACGGCCGTGCAGGAACTGCTGCAGCAGCGGGTCGCTGCTGGCCTGCAGGTCCTGCGGGGTGCCGGCGAAGACCACGCCGCCGTTGGCGATGGCCACGGCCTGGTCGCAGATCGGCAGGGTCTCGTGGACGTGGTGGCTGACGATGATGCTGGTCAGGCCCAGCGTGTGGTTGAGGCGCTGGATCAGGCTCATGATCACGCCGGAGGCGATCGGGTCCAGGCCGGTCAGGGGTTCGTCGTAGATCATCAGCGGCGGATCCAGGGCCAGGGCCCGCGCCAGCGCCACGCGCCGCGCCATGCCGCCGGACAGCTCGCGCGGCCAGGCATCGGCGGCGGCCAGCAGGCCCACCGCATGCAGCTTTAGCGCCACCAGCCGCTGCAGCACCGGCTCGGGCAGGCGGGTGTGGGCGCGCAACGGCAGCGCCACGTTCTCGGCCACGCTGAGGTCGGTGAGCAGGCCATTGCCCTGCAGCAGCACGCCGATGCTCTTGCGCGTCTCGCGCAGCGCGCGGCTGCCGCGCGGCAACGGCTTGCCGAACACCTCCAGCGTGCCCGCCGCTGGCACCAGCTCGCCGGTCAACGCCGCCAGCAGCGTGGACTTGCCGCTGCCGGAGGGACCCAGCACGGCGGTGATGCTGCCGCGCGGCACGCTCAGCGAGACGTCGCGCAGGATCGCGCGACCGCCGCGGTCGATGCGCACACCCGACAACTGCACCAGATTGGATTCGGAAGACGCCATTGCGGCCTTTAACGAAAATACAACATAGGATCGATCCGTTCGGCTGAACTTAACCGAACTGGCCCGTCCAGTATTGTGGCACTGCTCACGCCCCTGTGCGCGCCCGGCGCATATGCCCGTCTACGCAACAGCGTGTCGCGTTTGGGCGGCCTGTCCGTCACGCCATGCGAGGCGGGCCGGCGCGGGTGGGACGCATCCGGCACAATGCCCGGCACATGCCTGCCCCGTCCGCGCCCGATTTCCGGCTGTATCCGTCCAACGCGCTGGATACCCTGGCCGCCCTGCTCGCCGAAGAACTGCGCCGGCCGCCGCCGGAGCAGCCCTTGCTGGCGCCGGAGGTGGTGCTGATCCCGCAGGTGGCGATGCGGCGCTGGCTGCAGTCGACCCTGGCCGCGGTGCACGGGGTGGCGGCGAACCTGGAATTCCTCACCCCCGGCGAATTCGTCGCGCGCGCGCTGGAGCGCAATCTCGGCGCGGCGGCCGATGATCTGGACATGGCGACCATGCACTGGCGCCTGTACGCCGCGCTGCAGGGCGACCTGGGCACCGATGCCGCGCTGGCGCCGCTGGCCGGCTATCTGGCCGATGGCGATGCGCTCAAGCCGTGGAGCCTGGCCGGCGAGCTGAGCAACGTGTTCGAGAAGTACCAGGCCTGGCGCCGCGACTGGCTGCTGCGCTGGGAAGGCGGCGCCGACCCGGACGATCCGCAGGCGCGGCTGTGGCGGCGCATCGCCAGTGGTCGCGCCTACCGCGCGCGGCGCATCGGCCAGTACCTGGACCGCTACGCGCGGCCGGACGGGCCGTTGCCGCAGGGCCTGCCGCGGCGCCTGTTCGCCTTCGCCGTGCTCAATATCTCCCCGGACGTGCTGCGCGTGCTGGCCACGCAGGCGCGCGCCGGCACGCTGCACTTCTACCTGCCGACGCCGGCCCAGGGCTACTGGGGCGACCTGCAGACGCTGTGGCAGCGCCGCCGCGAGGGCGGAGCGGTGGACCTGTTCGCCGACCAAGTGCAGGAGAATCCGCTGCTGCAGGCCTGGGGCGCGGCCGGGCGCGACTTCATGGCGCTGATCGGCGACTACGAGGTGGTGCATCCGCTGGCCGAGATCGCGGTCTATGCCGATCCGCTGGAATCGGGCCGGCGCGCGCTGGCCGACGGTGGCCTCGGCGACAGCCTGCTGCGGCGCATGCAGAGCGACCTGTTCCATCGCCGCGCGCCGGCCCGGCCGGCGCCGCTGGCCGCGGTGGATCCGCACGATCCCAGCCTGCAGGTGCACGCCTGCCACACCCGCCTGCGCGAACTGCAGGTGCTGCACGACCAGCTGCGCGCGCTGCTGGACGACCCGCGTTTCGAGCCGCCGCTGCAGCCGCGCGAGATCGCGGTGCTGTCGCCGGACATCGACCCTTACGTGCCGTATCTGGATGCGGTGTTCGGCAGCCATGGCGGCGACGACCCCTTGCCCTACGCGCTGGCCGACGCCAGCCCGCTGGCCAGCGAGCCGCTGGCCGAGGTGTTCCTGGCGCTGCTCGGCCTGCCGATCGCGCGGTTCGGCCTGCACGAGATCCTGGACCTGATCGCCAGCGCGCCGATCGCCGAGGCCGCCGGCCTGGACGAGGCCGGGCTGGAACGCCTGCGCGGCTGGCTGCACGCCGCCGGCGCGCGCTGGGGCCTGGATGCGGCGCACCGGCAGCGCCACCAGGCGCCGGCCGACGACGCCTACACCTGGCGCTTCGCCCTGGACCGGCTGCTGCTCGGCCATGCCAGCGGTGCCGAGGACGACATCGACGGCGTCGCGCCGTGGCCGCAACTGGAAGGCAGCGCGTTGGCCGCGCTGGACACGCTGCTGCGCCTGCTGCGCGTGCTCGACCGCCACCAGGCCGCCCTGGCCGAGCCGATGCCGCCGGCGCAGTGGCGCGAAGTGCTGCTGGGCCTGCTCGAGGCGCTGCTGCCGCAGAGTCCGTCGGCGCCGCGGCAGCAGCGCGCGCTGGAGCGGCTGCGCGCGCTGATCGACCAGTTCGCGCGCGACGCCGCCCGCGCCGACTACGCCGAGGCGGTGCCGGCCGAGGTGGTGCGCGCGCACTTCGCCGCGGTGCTGGGCGAATCGGACACACGCGCGCCGCTGCTCACCGGCGGCATCAGCTTCGGCCGCATGGTGCCGATGCGGCTGCTGCCGTTCCGGGTCATCTGCCTGCTGGGCATGAACGACGGCGATTTCCCGCGCCGCGATCCGGCCGCCGGGCTCAACCGCCTTACCGCCGAACTGGGCACCACGCGCCGCCGCCATGGCGACCGTTCCACCCGCGAGGACGACCGCTTCCTGTTCCTGCAGCTGTTCGCCTCGGCGCAGGAGGTGTTTTACCTGAGCTACCTGGGCGCCGACGCGCGCGACGGCAGCGTGCGCGAACCCTCGCCGCTGGTCGGCGAACTGCTGGCCTGCGCCGCCCAGTACCACGCCGACCCGGCCGCGGCCGCGGCGCTGGTGGTGCGGCATCCGCTGCAGCCGTTCGCCGCCGCCGCGTTCGGCGCCACCGGTGCCGAGGATGCCGACCCGCGCCGTTTCAGCTACCGCCGGCAGTGGCGGCCGGCGGTGGACAGCCTGGTCGGCCAGCGCCAGCCGCTGGCGCCGTGGATCGACGCCTTGCCGGCCGTGGCCGACGACGCGCTGCCGGCGCAGCTGTCCATCGACGACCTGCGCCGACTGCTGGTCGATCCGGCCGGGCAGTTCCTGCGCCAGCGCCTGGGCCTGCGCCTGCCCAATCCGGCGCAGGCCGACAGCGACCTGGAACCGCTGCTGGCGCCCAGCCGCGGGCTCGACCAGTACGGCCTGCAGCAGCAGGTGTTCGAAGCGGTGCTGCGCGAGGACACCGATGCCCTGTACGAACGCCTGCGCGCCCGCGCGCTGCTGCCGTCCGGGCCGCTTGGCCGGCGCCAACTCGACGAGCGTGTGCGCCAGTTGCGCCCGTACGCCGAGGCGTTCCGGCAGTGGCGTGGCGGCGACGACGCGCCGCGGGCGCCGCGCCTGCAGGTGGACCTCGAGGGCACAGCGCTGCACGGCCGCCTGCCGGGCTGGTACGCACCCGGCGTGGCGCGGGTGCAGGTGGGCGCGTTGAGCGGGCGCAGCGCGATCCGCCACGGCCTGGAATGGCTGCTGTTGCGCGCCGCCGGCGAACGCGCGCCCTACGTGCGCTTCTTCGACCATGACGACAGCCTCGGCCCGCATCCGATGGACGACAGCGCCCCGTTGTCCGCCGCCCAGGCTCGGCAGGCGCTGGGCGAGTTGCTGCAGCTGTATCGGCATGGCCGCCAGGCACCGCTGGCGTTCGCGCCGTACAGCAGCTGGAAGTACTACCAGGCCGCGCGCGCCGGCGATCTCGACAAGGCGATCAAGGACGCCGCCGCGCAGTGGCAGGCCAGCTTCGGCTGGAGCGAGGCGGACAGCCCGGAGCTGCGCCTGGTCGGTCGCGGCCGCGACCCGTTCGCCGATGCGCAGCGTTTCGCCGACTTCGCCGCCACCAGCCAGCGCGTGTTCGGGCTGCTCGAACAGGGCGACGCCGGCCCCGCGCTCGATCCCGAACGGCTCAGCGAAAGCTGGCAGCGCTGGCGCGGCACCCAGGAGGACGCCGAATGAGCGCCGCGCCCGACCGCGACCCCTACCTGCAGTTGCCGCTGCACGGCGTGCGCCTGATCGAGGCCAGCGCCGGCACCGGCAAGACCTTCACCCTGGCGACCCTGTTCACCCGCCTGGTGGTCGAACGCGGCCTGCGCCTGGGCCAGATCCTCGCCGTCACCTTCACCGAGGCCGCCACCCAGGAACTGCGCCGGCGCATCCGCGAACGCCTGGCGCTGGCGGCCAGCCTGGTGCTCGACACCGACCTGGGTCTTGTAGGAGCGGCTTTAGCCGCGACCGACCCATCGCATCCAACACCGCAACAAGACCCACCCGACGTCGCCCTCACCCGCGCCATCCTCGCCGCACATCTGGCCACCAACACCGAAACCCCGGCCGCCCTGCGCCGCCGCCTGCAGCAGGCCGCCGAGGACATCGACCTCGCCGCGATCTTCACCATCCACGGCTTCTGCGCGCGCGTGCTGCGCGAGCACGCGCTGGAAAGCGGCCAGGCCTTCGCCGCACCGCAACTGCTCACCGACGACCGCGAACTGCTGCGCGACGTCGCCGCCGACCTGTGGCGGCAACGCGCCGCCGATGCGGCGATGGCCGAGGACCTGGTGGCGCTGTGGCCGGGCGGGCCGGACGGCATGGCCATCGATCTGCGCGAACTGGTGCGGCATCCGACCCTGCTGCCGGCCGCGCCGGTCTTCGCCGCCGAAGACGGCGCCATGCTGCAGCAGGCCGTGCAGCGCGCCGGCGCGGCGCTGGCCGAAGCGTTTCGCGAACACGGCACCGCTTGTTTCGAGGCGATCGCCGCAGCGATCGAGGCCGGCGTGCTGAGCAAGGTCAGCTACAAGCCCGACTGGTTGACCGCGCTGTGGCACTGGCTTGACGCGTTCGCCGCGGCGCCGGCGCCGGACGCGCCGCCGCACCCGAAGCTGGTCAAGCTCACCGCCGCCGAGCTGGCCGCCGGCACCAACAAGAAGCACGCCGAGCGCACCCCGGCCTCGCCGCTGAGTCACGCCATCGACGGTTACCTGACCGCGTTGGCGCAGCTGGCGCAGTGGCGTACGCAACGTCGCATCTGTCTCTTGCACGCGCTGCGCGCCGACGCCGCGGAACGGCTGGCCTATCTCAAGCGCCAGCGCCGCGTGCAGACCTACGACGATCTGGTCGAGGGCGTGGCCCGCGCGCTGGAAGGCCCGCACGGCGATGCACTGGCGCAGCGGCTACGCGCGCAGTATGCGGTCGCCCTGGTCGACGAATTCCAGGACACCGACGACCGCCAGTGGACGATCTTCCGCAAGGTGTTCGCCCCGGAGACGGCCGGCCCCGCTGCAGCGCAGGGCGATGCGATCGCGCCATCGCTGCCCGCGCCCGACGACACGCCGCCGCTGCTCGCCCTGATCGGCGATCCCAAGCAGGCTATCTACGGCTTCCGCGGCGGCGACGTGCGCACCTACCTGGCCGCCGCCGCGGACGCCGAACGCGCGCCGCCGCTGGCCCACAACTTCCGTTCGCGCCCGGCGCTGCTGGCGGCGATCGACGCGCTGTACGCGCAGGCCGGCTACGCCGACGCCTTCCTCACCGACGGCATCGCCTTCCACCCGGTGCAGCCGGGCAGCAAGCGCGTCGATGCCGACCTGCAACGTGGCGGCGTGCCGGCCCCGGCGCTGACCGTGTGGCGCGCGCCGGAACCGCCGCCGCCGCCGGCCACCGCCAAGCCGGGCAAGCCCAAGCCATGGAGCGCCGGCCGCGCCCGCGAGCTGTGCACCGCCGCCTGCGTGGCGGCCATCCGCGGCTGGCTGGCCGAGGCCCGCGACGGCAGCGCCAGCTTGCTCGGCCGTCCGGTGCAGGCCGGCGACATCGCGGTGCTTGTGCGCAGCCACGGCGAGGCCACGCGCATCCAGCAGGCGCTGGCCGCCGCCGGCATTCCCGCCGTCGCCGCCGGGCGACGCAGCCTGTTCGCCACCGACGAGGCACTGGAACTGCTGGCGCTGCTGCAGGCGCTGCTCGACCCCGGCGACGACGGTCGCCTGCGCGCGGCACTGGCCACCGTGCTGATCGGCGAGGACGCCGCGGCCATCGCCGCGCTCGACCACGACGGCGAGCGTCACCGCCGCTGGCAACAACAGGCGCTGGACTGGCGCGAGCGCTGGCAGCGCGGCGGCCCGCTGGCGCTGATCGGCGACCTCGGCGCCGCGCACGGGCAGCGCCTGCTGGCGCTGGTCGACGGCGAGCGCCGCCTCACCAACTACCTGCAGCTGGCCGAACTGCTGCAGGAAGCCGACACCCGCGCGCTAGGCCCGCGTGGCCTGGTCGACTGGCTGGCGCGGCGCATCGCCAATGCCGACGACAGCGACGAAGCGCAGCAGCTGCGCCTGGAGTCGGACGCGCGCCGCGTGCAGATCGTCACCCTGCACAAGAGCAAGGGTCTGGAGTACCCGCTGGTGTTCCTGCCGTACGCCGGCATCGGCCGCAGCGAACGCAGCCCCGGACGCCATTGCGTGGTGCCGGCGCCGCAGGGCGGGCGCCAGTTGCAATGGAACACCGGCCGCAGCGGCGGCGAATCCGACCCGGCCTGGGACACCGCCGAAGCCGCGTGGAAACAGGAACAGCGCGCCGAGGACGCGCGCCTGCTCTACGTTGGCCTGACCCGCGCCGAGCACGCGCTGTGGATCGCCACCGGCGCCTTCCCGCAGCACGAACGCACCGCGCTGGCACCGATGCTGCGCGAACTCGACGCCTTGCAGGCCGCTGCCGGCCCAGGCGCCATCGCCCTCGACACCACGCCGCCGCCGGCACAACTGCCGCGGCTGCCGCCCGAGCCGGCGCCGCCGGTGCCGCTGGCGCGGGTGCCGCAGCGGCGCGTCGTGCCCGAATGGTGGGTGTACAGCTTCACCCAGTTGGCCAATGCCGACGCCGGCAGCGACCCGATGGCCAGCGCCACCGTGCCCAGCAGCGGCGGCAGCGACGAGCCCGCCGCCAGCGAGCCGGTCAGCGCCGCGGTGGAGGTGGACATGGTCGACCGCCGCTTCGTCGGCAACCGCTTCGGCGTGGCCATGCACGACGTGTTCGAGCGCTGCGACTTCGCCGCCTGGCGCGGCTGGCGGCCGGGCCAGCCGGCGCCGGCCGGGCAGGTCCCCGCCATCGTCGAAGCGCTGCAGCGCGGCGGCTATGCCGAGGACGAACTGGAAGACGGCACCGCCATGCTCACCGCCCTGGTCGGCAACACCCTCACCGTGGCGCTGCCCGAAGGCACCTGCCTGGCCGCGGTGCCGGAAGCGCAGCGACGCAACGAAATGGAATTCCACTTCGCCATGCGCCCGACCCGGGTCGATGCGCTGCTGGCGCTGTTGCACAGCTTCGGCGTGGCCGGCGAGCGCCAGGCGTTCGGCGCGCGGCAGCGCCTGGAGGGGCTGATGACCGGCCTGATCGACCTCACCTACCAGCACGACGGCCGCTGGTACGTACTCGACTACAAGTCCAACCGTCTGCCGGCCTACGACTCCGACGCGCTGGCGCGCGCGATGGCGCACAGCGAATACACCCTGCAGGCGCTGATCTACACCGTGGCCCTGCACCGCTGGCTGCGCTTCCGCCTGGGCGAGGGCTACGACTACGCCCGCGACTTCGGCGGCGTGCGCTACCTGTTCTGCCGCGGCCTCGATGCCGCACGCGACCCGTCGCCAGGCGTGCACGCCTGGCGCTTCGACCCGGATCTGATCGAAGGCGTCGACGCCCTGTTCGCCGGCGCCCCGCTCGAGCCCCTCTCCCCCCGGCGACCGCAGGAAGTCCCCGTGGGAGAGAGGGGTTGGGGTGAGGGTCCGTCCGCCCACGGAGCCCCCCCGTGAGCCAACCCACCCACCTACTGGCCGTCGTGTACCGCACCGGCACACTGCGCCCGCTCGAGCCCCTCTCCCCCCGGGAGAGGGGTTGGGGTGAGGGTCCGTCCGCCCACGGAGTCCACACCCCGTGAGTCAACCCAACCCTCTCCTCGCCGCCCTCTATCGCCACGGCACGCTGCGCACGCTGGACCACGCCTTCGCGCACAGCCTGGCCCGCCTCGACCCGGACACCCCCGACCTGGTCCTCGCCGGCGCCGCCCTGGCCTCGCTGGCAGTCGCCAGCGGCCACGCCGGCCTGGACCCGGCACGCGCCAGCCTCCTGCTCGACAGCCGCGACGGCGCCGCCCCCGCGCTGCCCACCACGGACGACTGGAGCCGCGCCCTGGCCGCCTCGCGCTGGGTCGCGCAACCCGCCGCCGAGGACGCCGCCAGCGCCGACTGCCCGCTGGTGCTGGAACACGGCCTGCTCTACCTGCGCCGCTACCGCGAGTACGAGCGGCGCCTGGCCCTGGGCCTGCGCCGCCTCGCCGCGCAGCCGCTGCCGCACAGCGACCTCGCCGCCCTCGCGCCCCTGTTCGCCCAGCTCTTCCCTCTCCCTCCGGGAAAGGGTGCCCGCAGGGCGGGTGAGGGTACGACCACTGGCGATCTCCAATCAGCGGGCGATCCCCACCCCGACCGCCAAGCCCAGGCCGCCGCGCTCGCGCTGCGCCGCGCCCTGCTGCTGGTCACCGGCGGCCCCGGCACCGGCAAGACCACCACCATCGCCCGCCTGCTGCTGCTGCGTCTCGCCCAGGCCCGTGCCACCGGCCTGCCGCCGCCGCGTATCGCGCTGGCCGCGCCCACCGGCCGCGCCGCCGAACGCATGGCCGAGAGCCTGCGCGCCGCGGTGGCGCGCGCACTCGCCGACGGCGTCGACCCGGCCCTGGCCGAAGCACTGCCGGCCGGCGCCAGCACCCTGCATCGCCTGCTCGGCGTCATTCCCGACCTGCCGCGCTTCCGCCACGACGCCGACAACCCGCTGCCGTTCGACCTGATCGTGATCGACGAAGCCTCCATGGTCGACCTGCCGCTGATGTGCAAGCTGGTCGAAGCCGTGGCCGACGGCGCGCAATTGATCCTGCTCGGCGATGCCGACCAGTTGCCGTCGGTGGAAGCCGGCGACGTGCTCGCCGCGATCCTGCAGGCGGCCGGCCCCGGCGACGCGCTGCAGGCCGACGACGCGCAGGCGCTGCAGCCGCTGCTCGGCGACAGCGCGGTCGCGCACGACCATGGCGGCCTGGCCGGGCACCGGGTGCACCTGCTGCGCGGCTACCGTCAGGCCCAGGACTTCGCCCTGGCGCCGCTGGCCGACGCGGTGCGCAGCGGCGATGCCGACGGCACCCTGCGCCTGCTGCGCGACGGCCAGCTCGCCGGCGTGCAGTTCCACGACGGCGTCGACGATCCGCTCGCCGCCGGCGGCGATGCCTTGCTCGCGCACTGGCGCGCCCTTGGCGATGCCGACGATCCGGCCCAGGCCCTGGGCGCCGCTGCGCGCCTGCGCCTGCTTACCGCCGTGCGCGCCGGCCCGCAGGGCGCGCGCGGGCTCAACGCCCGCATTGAGCAACTACTGGCCGAGACCGCCAGCGGCGCGCGCCGTCTCGGCGCTGCCGCGCCCTGGTTCCACGGCCGCCTGCTGCTGATCACCGAGAACAGCTACCGCCACGGCCTGTTCAACGGCGACGTCGGCATCTGCCTGCGCGACGCGCAGGGCACCCTGGTCGCCTGGTTCGACGGTGCCGGCGACGGCCAGGTCCGCGGCTTCCACCCGGCCGCGCTGCCCGCGCACGAGAGCGCCTTCGCCATGACCGTACACAAGGCCCAGGGCAGCGAATTCGACGAAGTCTGGCTGCAGCTGCCGACCCGAGACGCCCGCGTGCTCAGCCGCGAACTGGTCTACACCGGCATCACCCGCGCCCGCCGCGCGCTGCACATCGCCGCCAGCGAACCGGTGCTGCGCGCCGCGCTGGCGCGGCATGCGGCGCGGATCTCGGGGTTGGCGTGGCGGTTGGGAGGGGTGGAGCGGCCGAGCATTGTCGATGCGGCCGCGGTGCCGCCGCCTGCCCCGATCTCGACGCCCCCCACGCAGGGCACGTTGTTCTGATGTCCGCGATGCACTATCGGCGTTGGCTGCCCGAGGATGCGTCGGGCAGCGGCGCCGGCAGCGATCCGTGCGTGTCGCATGCGCCGGCTGGCGGCATCACCGTATAGCCCTGATGCTCGAGAACGCGTCGGCACAACGCCACGAAATCCGACACCGACAAGTCGTGCTTCGCGTCGTTGGTGCGCCAGGTGCAGATCTTGAAGGTGGCCTGCGTTGCAGAGGCAGAGACATGGTCGATGGTCGGCAGCAGCGCGAAGCCGAGTTTGTAGGCGTGCCGACCGTTCTGTGATTCGGCATTCGTGTAGGTGCTGATCAGCGACCAGTCCAACGCTTCGCCGGTGTAGTGGTCCTTGCCCTCGCTCGCCAGGACCGCGAGGTGGATGGCCTGCTTGTAAGTGGCGCGCGTACAGGTGTGGCCACGCAAGCGGTCGCGCCGCATGTGTGCGATCGCCTTGCGGTCCAGCCAGCGCTCGTAGGCCGCCTCGGTGACGCAGCCGACGAGAAAAGGCGGCAGCAAGTGCTTGCGTGGCATCTCAGCGCTCCGGATCGATGACGGCGCCCATCGCGGCGATTTCGGCATTGCGCACGCCGCAGCGGCGGGCTTCCGACGGCCAGCCGCGCACGGCGGTTCGCACCTGTTCGATGATCTCGCCGGCCTGCGCTTTGCTCAGGCGGTAGTACGCGCACGTATCGAGCAGCAGCCGCGTATCCGGCGTGGGATCGTCCAGGCCGATGCCCAGCACGTGCGCATCCTTGTCCGGATTGGGGTTCACGTCGAAGGCGGGGGAGAGCCGCCAACCGTCGGCGGCGCGCAGGACCCCATGATTGCGCAGATGGTCGTCGCGATTGCCGATCAGCACGTTGAACACGACACGGCGGAACAACTGGCGCAGATCGTCGGCGATCGCCGCCACCGCCCCGTGATTCTCGATGGCGTGCGCGATCTCCGCATAGCTGCTGTGCTCGCTGTCGTCCACGTCCAGCAGCGTGAAGGCCGAGGCGTAGGCGCGGCGGTGCGCGCCGTTCCTGTCGAAACGTTGCACCGCAAAGGTGGTGCCCAGCTCCGACAGCGGTAGCGCACGCGCTGCGGGCATGACGATGCCCGCCGCCAGCGACAGCCGATAGGTCACGTATTCCCAGAGGCCCACGTCGTGGCGATCGTCGCTGGAGGGAAACTTGGCCAGCCACAGCGTCCCGTCGGTATCGCGCACGCTGGCCTTGGGCCTGGCGCCGCCCAGCGACGCACCTGGCGCGACCAGTTGCCTGATCCAGGTGACGTCATGGCCGCTGTCGTCGGCGTCGCCGCGCTCCACGCGCACTGCGATGGCCTCTAGCGTCCGCAGTTCGGTCATGGGCGGCGCACTCAAGATATGGTCGTCCAGATAGCGGCCCCCGCGAGCGCGCAGACGCAATGCGCCCATGCGGGACGCGTCGTTGACCCCAAGAAGGTAGTCCCAGGGCCGCAGTGCACGCACCCTACGATGTTGCTCGCGGGCGTCGATGACCTCGCGCCGATCCATCAGACGCTTGCCCCAACGGTCGGGCGAGCAGTCGAGGAAGGCGCCGGTCAGCGCGCTGGCACCGGCGCGGGCGATCAGCGCGCCGCGATGCAGCAGTAGCTGCGGGTCCAGCGCAAAGGCGCGGTTCGGCGCGGCCCGGCTCAACCAACTGTCCGCGTACTGAAAATGCAGTGTGTCGCCGGTCCGGCTGGGCCGGCGGATGAGGTGGCCGACCAGCGCGGGATCGCCAAGGTCGGCGTCATCCAGCCAGACCTCGACCTGGGCGAGGTCCTGCACCGCGTCGTCGGCTCCGTTCACGGCGGACTCCCGCGTCGGGCGCCAGGGCGGCGCAACTGGCTGTCCTGCAGCTGACGACCCACGTCGTCGTCGCGGGCCAGCAACTCGATGTCCTTGTCCAGGCCCAATGCGGTCAGCACCCGTAGCACGGTCGAAAGACTGGTGGCCGGATCGCCACGCTCCAGCTTGCCGACGGTGGGCACGCTGACGCCGACACGCTCCGCCAACTCGGCCTGGGTCATCTGCCGGCGCATGCGCGCCGCGCGCAGGCGCTCGCCCAGGCCGCGGATCTGGCGCTGGGCACGCGGCATCGTCGGAGGAGTTCGCTTGGCCATGGCAAATTAAATTACATTTCCTGAGCTGAAATGCAAATTTAATTTCCATTTCGGGGGCTTGCTCAGGGAGTTGCGGTCGCATCGGGGCTGCAACGCCGCCGCGCGATCCTGAGTCGAGAGAGGTGTGCGCTCAGGCCAGAGCGCACACGCCCTGCACCGTTACTTGGCCGGAACGCGCTGGTACTCGTCGCTGCCGGTGTTGAGGTGCCCATCGGCCTCGTCGATGGCGAAGTTCACCGTCTCGCCGTCGTTGGTGACCTGCAGCACGCCGTCCTTGTAGATGGCCGGGTAGCTCTCGGTCTTGGGCTTGCGGCTGAAGAAGCGCGGGGTCGTGTTGCGCACCATGAACGACTCCCCGTTGCGCTCGATGTCCATCGTGTCGTCCTTCGACTCCACGTTGACCCAGTGGCCGACGAACTTCTCGCCCTCCACCCTGGCGCAGCCGCTCATCAGCATCGCCGCGGCCAGCGCCGCCCCCATCCACTTCGTCATGTCCCCGCCTCCGGTGTTGGAATCGTGGCGAGGATGCGGTGGGCTGGATGTATGGGAGGTCAAATTCCGGGGAAGGACGGAGCCGCAGAAATCCGGTCGGCGGGCTGGAGCGCCCGCAGCGCCCAAGAGGAGGATGCGGCTTGCGTTGTGCGGCCTTTACATCGCCACGCCACGCATTAGGCCTTGCCCGGACGAGCTTCGGTGTGCGCTGGCAGCAACACCATGCAGGTGATAGTCTGTACAGAATCCTGTAATCAATAGTGAAAGGAGCCGACCATGGGCTTTTCCGTCAACGACGTGGTGCCTTTCACCCTGGCGCGCGCCAATCTCTCCGAACTGGCCGACCAAGCGAAGGCCGGCGCCGAGAAGATCATCACCAAGAACGGCGAAAGCTACGTCGCACTGATCGATGCCGACCGGCTGGACTACTACCACCGGCTCGAGCGCGAGCGCATCCATCTGCTGTTGCTCGACGATGCGAAGCGCGGCTTGGCTGACATCGCTGCCGGCCGGACGGTCGATGCCGATGCCGCTATCGACCAACTGCAGCAGCGACGCGCGGCCGCCAAGGCGCCCAATCCCGCAGACCCCGGCAAGCGGGCGGCCAAGAAGCGGGGTTGACCGTTGCATCGCGTCGAACTGACGGAGAGCTTCCTCGCATGCCTCGACGCGATCGAAACGTTCCTGCTGGATGCCGATGCCGCTGCGGCCTTCGATGACCTGCTCGCCGAGTTGCGGGCGGTCGTGATCCCGAACCTGCGGCGTTTCCCGCGCATCGGCCGGCCCTACCTGGACACTCCGCCGCAATCGGCCGAGGCGCTGGCGCAACTGGCCGCATTGCCGGCGGGAGCACCGGATGCGTTGCGCATCTACCTGCACGGCGACTACTTGATGCTGTACACGGCGGTGGAGGCATCCGCCACCGTGTATCTGCTCTCGATTCGCCACCACCGACAGCTTTCGTTCGATTTCGCTGGGCTGTGGAACCGGGGGTGAGGATACAAATAGTGCCTCAGCTTCCTTTGTTTCGCTGGTCTGCAAAGATACACCTGCCCCAATTTTCGCTTGCGTGTGCGCCATCGACATACCGCCGCAGCGCATCAACGAAATCGTACTAGGCAAGCGCGGCATCACCGCTGACACCACCAAGCTTGACACCTATATTGCTATCCAATTAGAGGTGCCCAGGTTCGCATGCTTTTAGCTTTGTTACTGTTGAAGGTATGCGCTGCAAGCAGTTTGAATAGAACAACCCCAATCTCGTACTCAGAAACTCCACTCAGCTGCCTATGTAGGTTAATTATTATATCCTTACAAATGGATTTCGCCTTACTTCTTTGTTCTTGAGGAGTGCTATTAGCATCAAGTCGCGAAAAATCACCCCGCCTCATCACAATGCTAGATGTTCCAAAATGGGATCGAAGTTGATCTCGAACATCGATCCATTGTAGGTCTAAATATTGTAATAACCCCACCTCAGGAGTGTATGGTAGAAAGCTGATAATATTTTGATGTGTGTTATAAAGTTGGCGTAAATCTTCTGATTGAGCGTTCTCAAGCGAGTCTTGAGCATCCGCATCTAGAATGATAAATCCTTTAGTATTGCTGGACAATAACGGCTTTTGTCGATCAAAAAATCTGAGTACATTGGTGAAGCCGCCGACCGGAACGACAGCAACGGTTGGCCTAAGAGGCATAGGACCCCCATACTTTTGGTCAATTGTTAGATTGATGATCTCTTTTACAATAATAGACGCTATTTCATCTTCGACATAGATCATGCGATCAGCTAGCTTCTCTTCCTGGTAAGCAAGTGATCCCAAGACGTATGATGGAAAGCACCCTACCGTGCATGTGACCTCATCCCCCTGAATTTTCTGCAGAAAAATAATTCGCGCTTTCGCCGCGGACTTTATTAGAGTTGATGAATGAGTCGAGACTATAATGGTTAGGTTGCGAGAAATGGCTTCTTTTTCGAGATACTTCATTAGCTCGATTTGTGCAATTGGATGTAGTGCTAATTCAACTTCATCAACTAGGATTAGCGATTTTTTTGGGGCATCACTAATAGTTTTTGAAAGTCGCAGCATACATAGCTCGCCCAAGCTGAAACTTTTCTCAGAATAGTACTTTTTCTTTTTTCCGCTTGTTGTTGGCAATTCAATAAGGAACGCTTCGTTTCCGACGCCTCGCTTAGTGTTTATCACTTTTAGGTGATCAAATTTTCGTGTGCAGAATATCTGATTTAGTGCTGATATGACTTGTTCAGGTGCATTGCGAGCTCTTCGCACGCTAAAGTCGTCATTTGTTGGCTCAATCCGCCGGCTATCGGCCGCGACATACTTGACTGCTGGGTAGCCAAGCGAGCGTAAGAATTTCTGTCCATCTTTGGGGCTTGGTACCCATCTCTCAGTTCTATACGAGTAAGTAACTTTATCTGTACCTTTTGAGTAAGTAATTCTCGCCCCCGAGTATGAATCCAACTGATCTGATATAAGGGAGCTCTTGAAGTGAACGGGAAATGCCAAGTTATACCCAATTCGGCGTAATGCAGCTAGTAGTGATGTCTTGCCTGTGCCATTTTCGCCCGTGAGTATCCATAGACCAGGGCTTGGCATCTCAAAGTTAAGTTTCTTTATGTGGCGCAAGTTTTCTATATGTATTCTAGCCATTGATTTTCTTCAATAATTGCGAAGTTGGAAGTACTAGTAGATCGCCTGTGCCACCTATCCGCTCCCTCGGCAACGCGGGAAATGGCTGCAGCCAAGGAATGCGTCACCTGTACGTCTGTTGATTCGCCGCACAAGCGTGCTTCCGCATCGAGGGCATGCTGGCGATTGAAAAGTGACATTAATCTGCGAGACAAGCGCCGGTTCGATGCGGGGCTGGGTAGCCGCCTCAGCTATACCATCGGTCTGAGCCACCCGAATCATCTCCAGCAGGCGCTCGCCACAGACCAGCTCGATTGCCTTGCCCCGTGCAAACCGTTCCGCATCATTCGTATAAGTACCGACACAAACGATCTTCACCGCATCCGCTTGGTGATGCGCCAGCAATCCATACATCTCGCGCACGACGCTGACGCCGACCTGCTGTCGCTTCCATTGCTTGCATTGCACCAGCGTGCGGCGGCCGTCCTTGCGCAGGATCAGATCGATACCGCCGTCGGCGCCGCCGAGGCCGGTTTCTTCCACGGTGTAGCCCTGGCGGCGGAAGGCTTCGCCAACCAGGAGTTCGAATTGACGCCAGCCGCCGGCGGTAAGGCTTTCCAAGGTGGTGCGGGTGTCCAGCAGGCGGCGGCGGTGCCGCGCCTTGAGGAATGAGGCGAGCGCTGCCAGCCAGCAGAGCAGCAGCAGGATCCACGCCATCGGAGCGAATGCGCCTTCCGCTTGCTGGGCGATGGCCTGCGACAACGCACCGTCGTGGCGGGAGAACCACCAGGGGATGCCGTCGCGCACGGCGAGGAAGCCGGCGATGCCGGTCATGATCCCCACTGGCCACGGCAACGCCGCCAGCGCGTCGAATCCTGTCTTTCCCCGTCTGCGTCCCATGCGACCCCCGTCCCTGGGCCGACCATAGTCCTGAGCGCGGCAGATGTCTGTACTGTTAACCCTGTCGTCTACAAATCGAGACTCCGTTCGCACTAACGGTACGTGCGTTGGCTTCGCGGCCGGTAACCGGATCGCTCGCGCTGATGGACGGTGTTGCGTGTGCCGCAGCGCTCGCAGACATTCCCGTCTGCCGCCCGGCGCCGCCTTCCGTGACGCCGAGACTTCCATGCTAGCGTCGCGCTGCCGAGGGTCCGGCACAGCCTGGAGCAGGGAATGAACAGCGAGCTGACGCGCCGCCACATTGCGGCACCAAGCACCACGCCAATCGTGCGCCTGGCTTGGTGGCTGCTCTGGCTCGCCCTGGCCTTGTTGGCCGCGGAATTCGTGCACTCGGTGTATCTGAAGTACGCCTCGCTGCAGTCGCCGGCCTATGCGATGTTCATGACCCGCCGCGGGTGGCTGTGGTGCCATCTTGGTGGCGGGGCGGTCGGCCTTTTGCTGGGGGCGCTGCAGTTCGCGACGCAGCGGTGGCGGCGCTTGCCGCGGCTGCATCGTTGGGTGGGGCGGGTGTATTTCGTTGGGATGGTGGTGGCGATGATCGGAGTGGTGGGGCTGATCGCGACCTCGCCGGCGCCGCCTTCGATCCGGGTGGCGTTCGCGGCCACGGCGCTGGCGTGGCTGGTCACCGGGTCGGTCGGGTTGATGGCGATCTGGCGTGGGCAGGTGCTGCGGCACCAGCGCTGGATGGTGCGGGCCTATCTGGCGACGCTGGCGCCGGTGGTGTTCCGCTTGGCGTTGCCGTCGGCGATCGGCCTGGGCCTGACGCCGTCGCCGGGCTTGATCGCGCTGCTGCTGTGGGCCAGTTGGGTGGTGCCGTTGTCGGTGTATGGCGTGGGTCGCGCGGTTGCCGATGCGCGGGGTCGACGAACGCAGGTGTCGATCGTGCCGCGTGGAGCCGGTCTCGGCGCGGGATGATGCCCAGGTGCCCGGGGACGTGTGCCGGCCTGCGATGACCGCTGCCGGCAGCCACGCCGATCTGCCGTCATTCCTGACCTGAATCGGGTGCGCCAGCGCTCGCGCACGCGCTGTCGCGCAGCTCCGCACAACGCGCGGCCAACGCCGTCGTCAGCATCGGCATGAAGGTCGTGCCGCACTCGCACCGCACAAAAAACACTGCCACGCCTGCGCCCAGGCGTGGCAGCCAGCGGGACGGACGATCGCAGGCGCCGGGGGAGGGAGTGCGCCTGCGTTGTCGTCCGCCGCGACCTCAGCGAAGCTTGTCGAACAGTTGCTGGCGCACGGCCACGGCGCAGGCGTCTTCGGTCAGCAGGTGCTCCACCGCGCTGTTGTCGCTGGGCTTGCCGTTGCCCAGGTCGAGCACGGTCGCCTGGTTGCTGCCGCGCGCCTTGAACGCGGCGATGGCGGTGGTGGCGTTCTTCAGCGGCACGGTGGCGTCGTTGTCCGAACCGCACAGCAGGGTCGGGGTGCGCGGCGCCCAGTCGAGCAGGTCGTTGCGCTCCAGGTCGCGCAGGAACGGATCGTTGGCGTTGCTGGCGAAGTCCTTGTAGAAGCCGGGCTGGAAGTACTGGCGGATCTTGTCCACGCCGGGCAGGGTCTCGCCGAGCACCAGGTCGGTCAGGCTCTGGTTGCCGGGGAACAGCTTCTCCACCTGCTTGGCCCACGGATCCTGGAACACCTGCGACGGGTCGAGGTAGAGGTTCTTGTAGGTGTGCTGCATGCCGACGATGGCGTAACTGGCCAGGACGATGCCGAAGGTGTTCTCGCCCACGGCGTTGCGGCCGCTCCAGCTGTCGCGGAAGGTCTGGCTGAGCGCATACGGGCCGGAGATCGGCGCGCTGGCGACCAGGTCGAACTCGTTGGACAGGTGCGCTTCGATCTCGCGCTGGGTGGCCATGGCGGCATGCCCGCCCTGCGAGAAGCCGGTCAGCATGACCTTGCCCGACAGCGGGGTGTTGAGCCGCTGCAGCACCTGGCGCGCGGCACGCATCGCATCGATGGTGGCACTGGCCTCGGACGCGGCGTGGAGGTAGGGGTGGAACGCATAGGTGGACTGGCCGATGCCGAGGTAGTCGCTGCTCACCACCACGTAGCCCTGGGTGGCGAGGTGGGTGACCATGGTGTCGTCGCCCTTGTCGTCGCGGATTTCCTTGGCTTGTTCGGCGCGGCGCTGCGACTCGGTGCCCTGGCTGTAGCTCACCAGCGGGAACGGACCGGGGCACTGGCTGCCGCCCGGCACCAGCAGCGCCGCCGAGGCGGTGGTGGGTTCGCCATCGACGCCGATGGTGGCGTAGGTGAACTCGGCCACGCGCACGTCGCACTTGGCCTGGTCGCTGGACTGGGCGTTGGCCAGCAGCGTGCCGATCGCCTGGCGGGTGTAGCTGGTCAGGACGTTGCTCTTGAGCACGGTGCCGCGCGCTGGCGCCGCCGATGCGGCCAGGGGGAGCAATGCGCCCGCAATGCCGATGAGGGAAAGTGCGCGCAGCGCCAGCCGATTCCGCTGTGTGGCCATGGAAACATCCTCGTGTTGAATCCCGGTCGCCCGGGGGTGGGGGAGGGCGCAGACGCTACTATGTCGCCTGCATTATTTTCGCGACACGCGGAGATAATATTTATCTGCGGTATTGATTCGCATCGCACGCGGCGGCATTACGCGACACATCGCGCTGGAAAACCCAGCGATGCATCGATGCGGCGACGTGCGCTATGCCACAGTGGCGACGAGGAAAGGATGAAACATCCGCATGGTTTCGCAGGAATCCAGCCGAATTCGACTGTTTCGGCTGGCTGCACGCACGTTGCGATCATTTGTCTACGCTTCTGAAGCGGACTTTTCAGAAGTTAATAATCTTGATTTTAAGATTAATCGGGCCGCGACTCGAGATAATCGCCTGTGCTTTGTCGATCGCTGTCCGATGCTGGGGCGAAGTGGGTGGTGACAGGACATAAGCAGGACATGGTCGATGTCGTGCACGACACAGCGGGTCTTGTTCGTTGCCATTCGGCCGCGACGAGCAACATGTGGCGCAAAAAAGCCGGCGGACCCTGCGGGGTCGCGCCGGCTACGGTCGATGTTGCTGGCCCTGCACGGGGCCAGCGGAACAGGGTCAGCGCACCTGATACAGCACGGTGGCACCGGGCTTGGGTTCGAACGCGGGCACCGTTTGCTGCTTCAGCGGCGTGCCCTTGGCGTCCCATACCAGGGTTTCGGACGGGTATTCGTCCTTGCGGGTCATCGCATCGATCTGCTTGACGATCACGCTGGAGCCGGCGGCGACTTCGGGGTTCCAGGCGAATACGCCGAGCCTGCCGTAGAACACGGCGGGCGCGGCGGCGTCCAGGCGCCGGTCGGGGCACATCACCAGGCCGCGGTCGAGCATCACCCGCAGCGCGCCCACCGGCACGGCCTTCACCGTCGGTGAGGTGCGATCGGTGCTGTGGCCGGGGCAGACGTTGGCCGAGCGGGTCAGCATGTCCTCGGCCACCTGTCGGTCGGACTGGGCCAGCGCGGGTAGGGCGACGGCGGCGAGGGTGAGCGTTGCAAGAGGGAATTTCCAGGGCATGTCGAGACTCCTTCAATGGAGGAAAGACGCCGGGCCTGGCGGTCCCTGCAAGGCGGGGAACCGGCGGCCGCGGCGGCGCGGGCCGACTCTAGCAACGGTGCCGGCGGCGAATGCAAAGCGGGCGTGAGGGTGTGGACGGTGACTGTTGCGGATGCGGAGCCGTGCCCCGCCTTCGTCTCGCATCGCCTGCGTCGCGGTTAACCCCATGCCTACAGTCGGCGCATCGCCTGATGTCTTGCGCAAGCGCTGGCGGCATCGCCGAAGGCCGGCAATCCGTTGTAGAGGGACTTCAGTCCCGACTGCAGTGGGATCGGATAGCCCACTGGCTTCGCTCGTCGCGGCTGAAGCCGCTCCTACAGGGACAACGCCTGTGTCTCCGGCGAATGCTGACGGCCACGCTGAAGGCCGGCAATCCCTTGTCGGAGGGATTTCAGTCCCGACTGCAGTGGGATCGGATAGCCCACTGGCTTCGCTCGTCGCGGCTGAAGCCGCTCCTACAGGGGCAACGCCTGTGTCTCCGGCAAATGCTGACGGCCGCGCTGAAGGCTGGCCACTTCTTGTGGGAGGGACTTCAGTCCCGACTGCAGTCAGGTGGACGCACCGATCTCCCGCGCACACCAGCTCAGCGATACGGCCCCGGCCCACGCCAGACCAGTTCGCCCTGGTGGTAGACCTGCAGCATGGTGATGACCTGGCGGGCGTCGCCGATGCCCTTGAGTTCCGGCGAGTCCGGCGGCAGTGCGCGGCACTTGCCGGAGCCACGGGTCAGGGCGATCTCCAGCGGGCAGACCATGCGGTACTCGGTGCCCGGCAGCAGGATGAAAAGCTCCTTCATGCCCTGCTGCTGCCAGGCGCGCAGTTGGCTCTCGCTGCCCAGGTCGTAATAGACCAGGTAGCCGCCGACCTCCAGGCTGGGTTGGGCCGCGTCCATGTCATGGCGGTTGCCGCGGCTGCCGGGGCCGGCGGCCAGGCCGCTGTTGTCCGGCGCGGTGTCGGTGTCGAGCGCGCCGGGCGGGCGCCCGGTCCAGGTCTGCGGGCGGCGCTCGGTCGGCGGCGGCGGATTGCTGTCGGCGGTCTGCGCCGGACTCGGCGCCGGGGCGTCCGCGGGCGGGGTGGGCGCTGGCGGTGCCGGGCGCGGCTGCGGCACCGGGGCGGTCCGCGGGGTGTCGGTCGCTTTCGGCGTGTCGGCGCGATCGGGCGGCGGCACCGGGTCGTCGGACTGGGCGACCAGGGTGGATTGCACGGTGGTGGTGGCGTGGCGGCGCTTGGGCGCGGCGGAGGCCGGCGGCGGGGTCGGCTTCGGTGGCAGCGGCTTCGCCGGTTTGTCGCTTTCGCCGAGGAAGTCCACGCGGATCCGGCTGCCGCCGGCCGCGCCCTGCGGCGTGGACATGGTGGGCTTGGCCGCATACAGCAGGGCGAGCGCCATCAGCACGTGCAGCAGCGCGCTGAGCACCCAGGCGATCCAGCGCTGCCAGCGCTCGCTGCGGGTCTCGGCGGCGACGGGCGCGCGGTGCGACGCGCGGCTCATGCCGTCGCGGCGCCGTCGGGGAGGCCAGCCTTCATGCGGTTCCGGGGAGGGGGCGAACGTGGGAGAGCGCCATCGTACCGCCTGCGCCGGCAACGGCCATGGCAGCCGATGCGACGGCCGGCATCGGCCGACACCTGCCGTTCACGCGCTGGGTCGCTGCCGGCCCACGGCCGCCGCCGGTCGCCCGCGCCGCGAACCGGCGTGGGAAACGCGGCGGCGCGGCGCCCGCAGGTCAGACGTAGGCGCCGACCTTGAACACTTCCACCGCCTGGGTGAGCTGCGCCGACTGCTCCTCCAGCGAGCGCGCCGCGGTGCTGGCTTCTTCCACCAGCGCCACGTTCTGCTGGGTGGTCTCGTCCATGCGCGCGATGGTCTGGTTGACCTGCGCGATGCCGTTGGCCTGCTCGTGCGAGGCGGCGGAGATCTGCCCCATGAGGTCGGTGACGTGCTGCACGCTGGCCACCACCTGGTCCATGGTGGCGCCGGCCTGGTGCACCAGCGTGGCGCCGTGGGCGACGCGTTGCACCGAGTCGTCGATCAGGGTCTTGATCTCCTTGGCGGCGCCGGCCGAACGATGCGCGAGCGTGCCGACCTCCGCGGCCACCACCGCGAAGCCCTTGCCCTGCTCGCCGGCGCGCGCGGCTTCCACCGCGGCGTTGAGGGCGAGGATGTTGGTCTGGAAGGCGATGCCGTCGATCACCGCGATGATGTCGGCGATGCGCTTGGAGGCGGCCTGGATGCCATCCATGGTCTCCACCACCTGGCCCACCACGTCGCGGCCTTCGCTGGCCACGCCGGCCGCGCCCAGTGCCAGCTGGTTGGCGCGCTGGGCGTGCTCGGCGTTCTGCTTCACCGTGGAGGTCAGTTCCTCCATCGAGGCGGCGGTCTCTTCCAGGCTGGCGGCCTGCTGTTCGCTGCGCTTGGCCAGCTCCTGGTTGCCGCTGGCGATGTCCTCGGCGGCGAAGCCGATGCTGTTGGTGGTGCGCTGGATGTGCGCGACGATGTCGGTCAGGCGGTGCACGGTGCTGTTGGCGTCGTCGCGCATGGCGGCGAACACGCCGTGGAAGTTGCCGCTCATGCGCACGGTGAGGTCGCCGTCGGCGATGCAGCGCAGCAGCGCGGAGAACTTGGCCAGGTTGGCGTCGGCGGTGGCCATCATGGTGTCGAGGTTCTCGACCATGGTGCGGAAGGCGTGCTCGAACTTCTCCGGCTGGCCGCGGTGGGCGAAATTGCCGGCGCAGGCGGCTTCGGCCAGGGTCTGGATCTGCACGTTGATGGCGTGCAGGTTCTGCTTGACCTGCTGCATCGCCGCGGTGATCGCGGCTTTCTCGCCGGGATAGCGGGCGATGTCCTGGCTGAGGTCGCCGATGGCGTAGCGGCCCATCACCTCGGTGATGCGCAGCTGGGTCTGCACGTGCGCATCGACCAGGGCATTGGTGTCGGCGACCATGCGCCCGTACTCGCCGGGGAAGCGTTGCGCGTCCATGCGATAGCTGATGGCGCCGGCGTCGTGGCGCGCGGCCATCTCGCGCTGTGCGGAAATCACCTCGTGCAGGCGCCGCTGCATCTGCTGCATGGCGCGCAGCAACTGCCCGGCCTCGTCGTGGGTGGTGGCGGTGTCCGGGCTGCTCAGGTCGCCGGCGCCGATGCGCTCGGCCAGGCCCAGCGCCTGCCGCAGCGGGCGCACCACGCGGCGGGTGAGCAACAGGGCGATCAGCGAGCCCAGCAGCAGCGCCAGCACGGTGCAGCCGATCATCAGCAGGGCGAAACCGCGCGCGGTGGCCATCGCCTCCTTGGCGGCCTGGCGGTTCTTGGCTTCCTGCAGGTCGATGAAGGCGTTGATGCTGGCCAGCCAGTCGACGAAGGCCGGGCGCGCCTGCTGCAGCAGCAGCGCCTGCGCCTGCACGGTGTCGCCGGCATCGCGCAACCGTCGGACCTGCGCGATCAGCGGCATGGTGCGCTGTTCGATGCCCTGGATGCGCTGCAGGATGGCTTTCTCCTGGGCGTCGGTAGAGGCGGCGAGCAGGGCGTCGAGCGGCTGCGCGGCACGCGCGTAGTCGCCGGCCAGCTTGTCGATGGTCTGCTCGGTCGCCTGTCGGCCGGCGGCATCGTCCAGCAGCACCACGTCGCGCAAGGCGATGGCGCGGTCGTGGACGCTGCCGCGGAAGTTGATGGCGTAGCGCTGCTTGACGCTGTTGACCTCGTTGATCGCGGTGAGCCGCCGATCGATGCTGTGCACGCGCTGGATGCCGACCACGGTGAGCAGGACCATCAGCACGATGAGGGTGAGGAAGCCGAGCGCGAGGCGCTGGCCGATGCGCAGATTCGAAAGGGCGTGCATGGGATCGGGGGAATGGGGGAAGGAAGAGGGATGACGGTAGGTGACGGCGGACGGGCAGGCAGGTTGCCTGCGCCCGCGTGACGCGCGCAGGGCGCTGGTCCCCGGGCCGGCGCATGGATAGCGGCGTTGCCCGGTCGAACTGAAGGGATGGGGCCTGGGCGCCGGCGGCGCAGTGCGGGGAACGTGATGGGGTGCCTGTCTGCGTGGCGATGGCCGCCGGCCACGTCAGGCCGTGCGCGGCGCGGCGGCGACCGGCACGGCCCGGCTCGCGCCGCCTGGAACATATCGACCGCCGTGGCACGGTGTTCTGGATCGGCGCGGCAAGCAGGCGCAGGCACAGGTCAAGCGCATCTCCAGCACTTGCGACATGCTTGCCGCGGACAAGCGCCGGGTCTACCGCTCCGATCGCTCGGGCAGGTACGGCAAGGCATTCGCTGCGCCGCAGGCACAATGAGGCGCGCGCCTGGCACACGCGCTGCCGCGACAGGATCCTCGCACGTGTGTGCCTATACTCCGTGACGTCCATCCACGAGGCCCGCCGCATGAGTGCATCCACCTCTTCGTCCGCCGCCGCCGCACCGGGCAGCCTGCGCCGCTCGGTGTCCAACACGCTCAAGGGCTCGGCCGGCAATCTGGTGGAGTGGTACGACGTCTATGTCTATTCGGTGTTCGCCACCTACTTCGAGTCGCAGTTCTTCTCCAAGGAGGACAAGAACGCCACGTTGTACGTGTGGGCGATCTTCGCGGTGACCTTCCTGATGCGGCCGATCGGCGCCTGGTACTTCGGCCGCTTCGCCGACCGCTACGGTCGCCGCCTGGCGCTGACGGTGTCGGTGTCGGTGATGGCCGCCTGTTCGTTCCTGATCGCGGTGACGCCGACCGTGGCCAGCATCGGCAGCGGGGCGGCGGCGGTACTGCTGCTGGCGCGGCTGCTGCAGGGTTTCGCCACCGGCGGCGAATACGGCACCAGCGCCACCTACATGTCCGAGGCGGCGATTCCCGGGCGGCGCGGCTTCCTGTCCTCGTTCCACTACGTCACCCTGGTCGGCGGCCACGTGCTGGCGCAAGCGGTGCTGCTGGGAATGCTGCATTTCTTCGACAAGGGCCAGGTCTCCGAATGGGGTTGGCGCGTGGCCTTCGGCCTGGGCGGCATCGGCGCGCTGGTGGTGTTCTGGCTGCGCCGCACGATGGACGAGTCGCTGACGGCCGAGTCCATCGCCGCGGCCAAGCAGGGCAAGGACACGTCCTCCGGCTCGCTGCGCGAGCTGTTCGTGCACCAGTGGCGCCCGCTGCTGCTGTGCTTCCTGATCACCGCTGGCGGTACCGTGGCGTTCTACACCTACTCGGTGACCGGGCCGAAGATGATCCAGACCGCCTTCGCCGGCGACGACCTGATGGCCGGCACCATCATCAACCTGGTCGCGCTGATCGTGCTGATGCTGATGCAGCCGGTGGGCGGTTGGCTGTCGGACATCATCGGGCGCAAGACCCTGCTGGTGTTCTTCGGCATCGGCGGCGTGCTCTATACCTGGTTCCTGGTGCTGGAACTGCCCAGGCAGAGCGACTGGCTGAGCGCGTTCGCGATCCTCACCGCCGGCTTCGTCATCCTCACCGGCTACACCTCGATCAACGCGGTGGTGAAGGCCGAGTTGTTTCCCACCCACATCCGCGCGCTGGGTGTGGGCCTGGGCTATGCGCTGGCCAATTCGGCCTTCGGCGGCACCGCGCCGCTGCTGTACCAGGCCTCGCTGAAGACCGGCCATGTCACCACCTTCGTCTGGTATGCCACGGCGGTGATCGCGGTGTCGCTGGTGGTGTACATGTTCTTCCTGACCAACAAGGGGTCCAACTGGCTCGACCACGAGGGCGAGATGCGGACGCGTTCGCGCTGACCGGCGCCGCGTCGGCCCGGGCACTGCAGATGGACGCTGAACGGCGCACCCGGTTGCGGCCGGGTCGCCCCGCCACGCGGGGGCCGCCATGCGGCGGCTGCCGGGCGACTCGGGTACCATGCAGCCCCCTCACGGGCGTTCCCCCATGGCCGATTCCGACAATAGCTCCACTCCCCCGGTGACCCAGGCGCAGGCCGAAGACGCAGTGCGCACCTTGTTGCGCTGGGCCGGCGAAGACCCCACCCGCGAGGGCTTGCTGGACACCCCGCGGCGCGTGGCCGAAGCCTATGGCGACTGGTTCAGCGGCTACCGCGCCGACCCGCGCGAGTACCTGCTGCGCACCTTCGAGGAAGTGGCCGGCTACGACGAACTGATCGTGTTGCGCGACATCGAGTACGAAAGCCACTGCGAGCACCACATGGCGCCGATCATCGGCAAGGTCCACGTCGGCTACCTGCCGCGCGGCAAGGTGGTGGGCATCAGCAAGCTGGCGCGCGTGGTCGAGGCCTATGCGCGGCGCTTCCAGGTGCAGGAGAAGATGACCGCACAGATCGCCCAGTGCATCCAGGACGTGCTGCAGCCGCTGGGCGTGGGCGTGGTGGTGGAAGGCGCGCACGAGTGCATGACCACCCGCGGCATCCACAAGCGCGGCGTCAGCATGGTCACCTCGAAGATGCTCGGCACCTTCCGCGAGGACGCGCGTACCCGCGCCGAGTTCCTGCGCTTCATCGAGCGCGTGCGCTGAGTCTGCGGATGCGGTGGCGGTCGGTTCCTGCATGAAGCCGCATGTCCGGATCGCCGGCTATCGCCAGTTGCGCGAACAGCCGTTGTGGAAGCTGCTCGCCGCCGACC
Organism: Xanthomonas sp. 3307; assembly: GCF_014199735.1. NCBI lineage: Bacteria > Pseudomonadati > Pseudomonadota > Gammaproteobacteria > Lysobacterales > Lysobacteraceae > Xanthomonas > Xanthomonas sp. 3307. Next base: position 287,621 of record NZ_JACHOG010000006.1, read on the forward strand.
ATGCCCCGGAGCTGATCGGCCTGCTGCAGACCCTGCTCGGCGACGCCCAGCGGCGGCTGCCGGCCGACGTGCTGCACGAGCGCCTGCAGCGCCAGCTCGATGCGCTGAAGGACGACGAGCTGTCGCGCGAACTGCCGCGCACCGCGCAGGCCTACGTGGCGCACTGGCTGGCGCAGGGCTGGCTGGAGCGGCGCCTGCCCGAGGGCGATGCGCAGGAAGAATACGAACTGTCGCGGCAGGCGGCGCAGGCGATCCGCTTCATCGCTGGCGTGCGCGACAGCGCCAGCGTGGCCACCGAGAGCCGGCTGTCGCTGGTGATCCAGCAACTGGTGCAACTGGCCGGGCAGACCGAGACCGATCCGGACGCGCGCCTGGCCGCGCTGCGCGCCGAGCGCGAGCGCCTGGACGCGGAGATCGAGCGCGTGGCCGCCGGCAAGCTGGCCGCGCTGGACGGCAAGCGCGCGCTGGAACGCACCCGCGACATCATCCGCCTGTCCGACGACCTGACCGAGGATTTCCGCCGCGTCCGCGACGATTTCGAACGGCTCAACCGCGAGTTCCGCGAGCGCATCATCGACGACGAGGGCGCGCGCGGCGACGTGCTGGAGAAGCTGTTCGCCGGCATCGACGTGATCGGCGAGAGCGAGGCCGGGCGCAGTTTCCAGGCGTTCTGGAGCCTGCTTAACGACGCCGAGCAGAGCGTGCAACTGGACGCGGCGCTGGAGGCGCTGCTGGCGCGCGGCTTCGCCCGCCGCCTGGACCGACACGAACGCGCCTTCCTGCGCGGGCTCACCGGCACCCTGCTCGAACGCGGCGGCCAGGTGCACGAGGTGATGCAGCATTTCGCACGCAGCCTGCGCGGGTTCGTGCAGAGCCGCGGCTACCTGGAGCAGCGCCGGCTCAACCAGTTGCTGAAGCAGGCGCAGGGCGAGGCGCTGCAGCTGCGCGACCACCTGCACGCCACCGCCGCCACCGGTTACGTGCTGCCGTTGAGCAGCGCGCGGCTGCGCTCGCTGTCGCAGTGGCGCCTGCACGACCCGCGCAGCCAACAGGTGGACGGGCGGGTGCAGGCGGCCGAGGCGGCGACGATCTCGCTGGACAGCGTCGGCGACCTGGTGGCGCAGTCGGAGATCGATCTGCGCGGCCTGCGCAACGACCTGCACGACCTGCTCGGCCGGCAGCCGCAGCTGAGCATCGGCGAGGCGCTGCGGCAGCGCCCGGCGGCGCAGGGCCTGGGCAGCGTGATCGGCTACCTGGCGCTGGGCACCCGCCACGGCGTGGTCGTCGATGGCGAATGGGAAGCGGTGCAATGGGAGGGCGGCGACGGCCAGGTGCGGCGCGCGCGCATCCCGCTGGTGTGGTTCACCAAGGAAAAACGCAATGAACTGGTCTGACGAATTCCACGGCCACCAGGCCGATGCCGGCGATGTCGCCACGGCCGCCGCCACCGCCGCCGAGGCCGGCACTACGCTGTTCGCCGGCGACAGCGGCAGCCTGCCGCTGGAAGCGCGCCGCGCGCTGTGCCAGTTGCTGTCCGGCCCTAGCGTCGATGCCTACCGGCACGGCCCGCTATGGCAGGCGTTGCTGCGCCATGAGGTGGCGATCCGCCGCGTGCTGAGCGAGCTGTTCCTGGAGTTGGTGCTGGACCGCGACGGCGGCGTGGCATTCGCGCGCCAGGCCGACACCGGCGAGCTGGAGACCCCGGCGCTGCTGCGCACCGCGCCGCTGACCTTCATCGAGTCGGTGCTGCTGCTGTTCCTGCGCCAGCAACTGGCCGAGGCCGACACCCGCGGCGAGCGCGCGGTGGTCGACGAGGCGCAACTGCTGGAAGTGCTGACGGTGTACGAGAAGAACGTGTCCACCGACCGCGCCGGCTTCGCCCGGCGGGTGCTGGCGGCGATCGCCAAGATGCGCGACAACCATCTGCTGTCCAAGCTGCGCGGCAGCGAGGACCGTTACGAAGTCTCGCCCGCGCTGAAGCTGCTGTTCTCGGCCGAGGACGTGCAGGCGCTGGCGGCGGCCTACCGCGGCCTGCGCGACGGCGCGGCCGAGGCGGCGCCATGACCGGCCTGCGCCCGCGCGTCGCCCGCGCCTAGCGCCGCCCCGGCTCCGTGCGCTCGCCGCCATGGCGGCCGTCCCCGTTTTCCGATGAGTTCCCGATGACGTCCCTGTCCGAATCGTCCACCGTCCCCGTCGCTCCGTCCCTGTTCGCCGAGACCCTGGCCGAGCAACGCGCGCAGCAGTACCGCATGCGCCGCCTGCAGGTGCACAACTGGGGCACCTTCAACGGCCTCACCGACGTGCCGATCGCCGAGAAGGGTTTCCTGTTCGTCGGCCGCTCCGGTTCGGGCAAGTCGACCCTGCTCGATGCGATGTCGGCCCTGCTGACACCACCGAGCATCGTCGACTTCAACGCCGCCGCGCGCGAGGCCGAGCGAAGCGGGCGCGACCGTAGCCTGGTGTCCTACGTGCGCGGCGCCTGGGCCGACCAGCAGGACAGCGCCTCCGGCGAGATCGCCACCCAGTACCTGCGCAAGGGCGCGACCTGGTCGGCCTTGGCGCTGGAGTACCGCAACGCGCACGGCCAGGCGGTGAGCCTGGTGCGGCTGTTCTGGATCGCCGGCAGCGGCACCGCCGCGGCCGACGTGCGCAAGCACTACATGGTGGTGCCGCGCGGCTTCGACGTGGCCGCCGAACTGGACGGCTTCGACCTGGACCTGCGCCGACTCAAGCTGCGCCTGGGCGAGGACGTGCACCACTTCGACAGCTTTGCCGGCTACGCCGAGCGCTTCCGCCACCTGCTCGGCATCGGCAACGAGATGGCGCTGCGGCTGCTGCACAAGACCCAGTCGGCGAAGAACCTGGGCGATCTCAACGCCTTCCTGCGCAGCTTCATGCTCGACGAGCCGCGCACCTTCGAGGCGGCCGACCGCCTGGTCGAGGACTTCGCCGAACTCGACGGCGCGCACCACGCGGTGGTCACCGCGCGGCGCCAGGTGGAGACCCTGACCCCGGCGCGCGACTACCACGCCGAACTGCTGGCGTTGCGGCGCGGCGTCGGCGAGCTGCGCGAGCTGCAGCTGGGCATCGACGGCTACCGCGAGCAGCGCCGCCTGGCGCTGCTGGACGCGCGCCTGCAGGAACTGGACACCCAGGACCGCGGCCTGGCCGGCGAGGAAGGGCAGCGCCGCGAAGCACTGGACAACCACGAGCAGACCCTGGCCGAACTGGAGACGCAGCAGCGCGCGCAAGGCGGCGAGCAGGTCGAGGCGCTGGAGCGCGAGCACGGCCGCGTCGAACGCGAGCGTGACGAGCGCATGCGCCGCCGCAGTCAGGTCGAACAGGCCTGCCGCCAGCTCGGCATGGGCCTGGCCGGCAGCGCCAGCGGCTTCGCCGAGCAGGTGGCGCAGGCCCGCGCGCTGCGCGACGGCGTCGCCGGCGAGGCCAGCAGCCTGGACGAGGCAATCGCCGAGCGCATGGCCGAGCGCCGCGAGGACGAACGCCGCTTCGCGGTCATCCGCACCGAGATCGAGGCGCTGCTGAAGGCGCCCTCGAGCATTCCCGCGCCGATGCAGGCGCTGCGCGCGCGGCTGTGCGCGGAGACCGGCCTGTCCGAAGCGGCCCTGCCGTTCGTCGGCGAACTGGTGCAGGTGGAGGCCGACCAGGCCGCCTGGCGCGGCGCGATCGAGCGCGTGCTGCACGGCTTCGCGCAGTCGCTGCTGGTCGACGAACGCCACTACGCCAGCGTTGCCGACTGGGTCAACAAGACCCAGCTCGGCACCCGCCTGGTGTATTTCCGGGTACGCCACAATGCGCCGCTGCAGCACCGCGAGCCCGATGCCAAGTCGCTGCTGCGTAAGCTGGAGTTGCGCGACCACGCCTACGCGCCGTGGCTGCGCCAGGAACTGGCCCGACGCTTCGACTACACCTGCGTGGACACCGTGGCGCAGCTGCGCGACGCCGAGCGCGCGATCACCCGCGAGGGCCAGGTCAAGCATCCGGGCGACCGCTACGAGAAGGACGACCGCCATGCCGTCGGCGACCGCAAGCGCTGGCTGCTCGGCTACGACAACCGCGACAAGCTCAAGGTCTTCGAGCGCGAGGGCCAGACCCTGGCGCAGCGCATCGCCGCCTGCGATGCCGACGTCGCCGCCCTGCGCAAGCAGCGCGAGCAGGACCAGGGCCGACAACTGGCCGCGCACACCCTGGCCGAGCGCGAGTGGGACGAAATCGACGTCGCGCCCAAGCTGCAGCGCCTGAGCGACATCGCCGAGCAACTGCTGCAGCTGCGCGAGGGCGACACCGCGCTGCGCGCGCTGGGCGAGCAGATCGCCACCGTCCGCGCGCGCCGCGACCAGGCCCGCCGCACCTACGAGGACGTGCGCCTGGAGCGCGCGCAGGTGAGCCGCGAGCGCGCGCGCCTGGAAGCGCAGCGCGAGACCTGCGCCGCGCGCGTGGCCACCGCGGTGATCGGCCCGGCGCAGGTGGCGGGGTTGGACGCACGGTTGGCGGCGCTGCCGCCGTTGAGCCTGGACAACCTGGAAGCGCATCTGCGCAGCGTCGAGCGCGGCCTCGGCGAACAACTGGCGCAGAGCCAGGCGCAGGACGCGCGGCTGAGCCAGCAGGTGCTGGACTGCTTCCGTCGCTACTGCCAGCAGTGGCCGGAGGACAGCGGCGACTTCACCGTCAGCCTGGCCAGCGCCGACGATTTCCTGGCGCGCCTGCAGCGGCTGGAGAGCGACGGCCTGCCGCGCCACGAAGGCCGCTTCTTCGACCTGCTGCAGACCCAGAGCAAGAACAACCTGCTGGCCCTGCAGCGCTACACCGCCGAAGCGCACAAGGCGATCAAGCAGCGCATGGACGAGGTCAACGCCAGCCTGGAGCAGGTGCCGTTCAACCGCGGCACCCTGTTGACCATCGAGGTCAGCGACCGGCGCCTGCTCGAGGTGCAGGAGTTCCAGCAGCAGTTGCGCGCCGTGCTCGGCCATCAGCAGACCGAGGACCGCGCGCTGGCCGAGGCGCAGTTCGCCATGTTGCGCGGCCTGGTGCAGCGGCTCGGCGCGCAGGAGCCGGAGCTGCGGCGCTGGCGCGAACAGGTGCTGGACGTGCGCCAGCACGTGGAGTTCGTCGGCGTGGAACTGGATGCCGACAGCCGCACGCAGGTGGAGATCTATCGCAGCGGCGCCGGCAAGTCCGGCGGCCAGCGCCAGAAGCTGGCCACCACCTGCCTGGCCGCGGCGCTGCGCTACCAGCTCGGCGGCGAGGACGGCGAACTGCCGCGCTACGCCGCGGTGGTGCTGGACGAGGCCTTCGACAAGGCCGACAACGAGTTCACCGCGCTGGCGATGAACATCTTCGAGAACTTCGGCTTCCAGATGGTGGTGGCCACGCCGCTGAAATCGGTGATGACGCTGGAGCCGTTCATCGGCGGCGCCTGTTTCGTCGAGATCAGCGGCCGCCACAACTCCGGCGTGCTGCTGATCGAATACGACGAGCAGGCGCACCGGTTGAAGTTGCCCGAGCGCAGCCGTAACGAGGCGACGACACCTGCGGTGGAATCGGCCGAGGTGGTGGACCAGGCCGGCGCCGATCTGCCGCCGCCGCCGGCTGCTGCCGCAACCGCGGATCCCGTCGCAGACGTCGCCGCGCCGGCGCGCGCGTCCGGCAAGGCGCGCGCTGGCCGCGATAGCGCCGCCAAGCCACCGACCACGCGCAAGGCGCCGCCAGCGATGCCCGGCAAACGCGCCCGCACCGCTGCCGCGACACCTGCGGCCAAGGCCCCGAAGGCATCACGTAAGGCCGCCGCGGCCGTGGCACCTGCGTCCACGGCCACCCGGCCGGCCACGCGGTCGGCGTCGGCGAAGACCGCGAAAGCCGCCGCAGGCAGCACACCTGCGAAGCCGGCCAAGGCGGCGGTGCCCAAGGTGTCTCCCGCGAGCGCCAAACGCCGCGGCCGCTGAGCCGCGCTGGCGCCGCACGTGCTCATCGGCGCGTGCGCTCGCCAGCACGGCGGCAGGGCAGGGACGCGGCGACCGTACAGCGCCGCGCGCGGCACTCAGTGCAGCAAATCCCAGCCCATCTTGCAGATCAGCACCACTACCAGCACCAGGAACAACTGCCGGATCAGCGGCGTGCCGCCGCGCAGCGCCAGCCGCGTGCCGGTCACCGCACCGGCCACGTTGGCCACGGCCATCGGCACCGCCGCGGCCAGCAGGATCTTGCCGCTGGGCACGAAGAAGCACAGCGCCGCCAGGTTGGTGGCCAGGTTGACCACCTTCGACGCGGCCGACGCGCGCAGGAAATCCAGGCCGAAGAAGCGGATGAACAGGAAGATCAGGAAGCTGCCGGTGCCCGGGCCGAAGAAGCCGTCGTAGAAGCCGATCGCTGCGCCGATCGCCAGCGCGATCGCCAGTTCGCGGCGGCCGACATGGCGCGGGCGGTGCAGCGCGCCGAAGTCCTTCTTGACCAGCGTGTAGCCCAGCATCGCGATCAGCAGCACCAGGATCAGCGGCCGCACCGCCTGTTTCGGCAGCAGGCTCACCGCGGTGGCGCCGAGGAAAGCGAACACGAACGCGGCGGCGGTCGCGTACAGCACCGGCCGCCACGGCAGGCGCACATGGCGCGCATAGCGCCAGGCGGAGACGCCGGTGCCGGCCATGGAACTGAACTTGTTGGTGCCCAACACCACCGCCGGCGCCTGTTGCGGCAAGGTCGCGAACAACCCGGGCAACTGGATCAAGCCGCCGCCGCCCACCGCCGCGTCCACCAGCCCGGCGACGAAGGCGATGCACAGCAGCCAGGGCAGTTCGGTGGGGATCGACTCGAGCACGCCGGCGCTCCGCGCAAGGGGCCGCAAGCATAGCCGCCACCGGCCGCGGCGCGTGCGCGGCGTGCGCTGGGTCGCCGCAGCCGGCACAATCGGCACATGCCCCCGTCCGCCCCGCGCCTTGCCGATCCCTGCCCCTGCGGCCGTCCGCGCGACTATGCGCAGTGCTGCGGGCCGTACCATGCCGGCGCCGCCGCGCCCGATGCCGAAAGCCTGATGCGCTCGCGCTACAGCGCCTACGTGCGCCGCGATGCCGATTACCTGCGCGCGAGCTGGCATCCGTCGACCTGCCCGCCGCAGGTGGAGATCGACCCGCGCACGGTCTGGCTCGGCCTTACCGTGCAGCGCGTGCTGCAGACCGGCGCGGACAGCGCAGAAGTCGCCTTCCTGGCGCGCTATCGCATCGGCGGCGGCAGCGCCGTGCGCATGACCGAGCACAGCCGTTTCGTGCGCGAGGACGGGCGTTGGTATTACCTGGACGCGCTGGACTGACGCCATGGCCAGGTGTGGCATCGGAGTTCCGCCCGCTGGCCGAGACGGGTTGTCGTGTTCGCCGAGCCTGCCGTCGTGATGCCTTTCGTGTTTCCCGCGCGCTTCGCCCGGTTGCGCCGCTGGCGTCGCCATGGCCACGCAGTCCTGTGCGGCTGCCTGCTGCTCGCCAGCCAGGGCGCCATGGCGGCGCCCACGCCCACGCCCATGCCGGCGCTGGAAGGCGCCTGGCGCCCGGTCGCCGCGACCGACCGCGGGGTGCCGCCATCGCCCACCGATCCGGCCCTGCAGCGTTTCGATCCGAGCCGGTTGACCAAGCTGCAAGGCGGCGAGGAAGGCGTCTGGGTGCTGTTGTCGCCGGCGCAGGGGCAATGGCCGCCGGCGCCATGGGTGCTGGAGGTGCCCAGTCCTGCGTTGCAGCGGGTCACCTTGTTTGCGCCGGTGGCCGGCGCGGCGCCGCGGCAGCGCTGGTTGATGCGCGACGACCCGCAGGCGTTGCCCGGCAATGGACGTCTCGGCTTCCGTATCGACGTCGCCCCACCCGCCGGGCAACCGCTGCGGCTGTGGGTGGACCAGCGCGGGGTCATGGCGGGTGCGCTGCGCTTCCAGCTGCGCAGCGAGTCCGACTACCTGCGTCAGGACGGCCGCTGGCTGGTGGTCGCCAGCCTGAGCTTCGCGATCATGCTGAGCATGGCGGCGATGGCGCTGGTGTTTGCCTGGCGCCTGCGCGAGACGACGTTCCTGTACTACGCCGTCTACGTGCTCGGCTACGGCCTGGTGATGGCGCTGGAGACCGGTTACGTGGTGCATCCGCTGGGCCTGGAAACGCTCGGCCAGGCCGCGCGTTTCTGGGGTCGTCTGGGCGTCGCCACGTCGATCGTGGCGGCGGTGCTGTTCCTGGAACGCTTCGCCGACCTGGGGCAGTACCTGCCGCGCGCGCGGCGCTGGCTGCGCGGTTATGCGCTGCTGGTGGCGCTGGTCGCGCTGCCGGCGCTGCTGCCGCTGCCGTGGCTGGACGCGCTCGGCCGGGCGCTGGTCAACCCGCTGCTGATCCTCGGCGGACCGCTGCTGCTTGGTGTCGCCGTGGCGGCGGCGTGGCGCGGCGCGCGCTATGCGCGGTTGTTCCTGCTCGGCTGGACGCCTTTGCTGGTGGTCACCGCGCTCGGCAGCCTGCAGGGCTTCGGCATGGTGGCGCACTGGACCTGGAGCGAAGAGGCCGCCTTGGCGGCCGGCGCGTTCGAGGCACTGGTGTTGTCGCTGGGCTTGGCCGAGCGCAGTGCCTCGCTGCGCCGCGACCGCGACCAGGCGCGGCAACTGGCCGACCTGGATCCGTTGACCGGCCTGCTCAACCGCCGCGCCTGGCACGAGCGCCTGACCGCGCTGCAAGAGGCCAGCCGGCGCCGGCGGCAACCGTTGGCGCTGATGTTCCTGGACGTGGACCACTTCAAGCGGCTCAACGACCGCTACGGCCATCGTGCCGGCGACGACGGCCTGCGCGCGCTGGCCCAGGCGCTGCGCGCGGAGCTGCGCGGCGACGACCTGATCGGCCGCTACGGCGGCGAGGAATTCGTGATCGCGCTGCCCGGCCTCGATGCGGTGCAGGCCACCCCGATCGCCGAACGCATCCGTGAGCGCTTCCGTGTCCAGGCCGCGCTGGCGTTTCCCGAACTGCAGCCGACGGTGAGCATCGGCGTGGTCCAACTGCGCCCCGCCGACGATGCCAACGGCCTGGTGCAGCGTGCCGACGAGGCGCTGTACGCGGCCAAGAGCGGCGGCCGCAACCGCGTGGTCGCCGTGCATTGAATGCGCGCCGTGTCGCAGCGCGTCGGGATCGGTGCGGGTGGCGACGGTACTCCACACCGGCCCGCGACCCCTGCAAGACCGCCACCGCGCGGGCGCATCCGGCCACGTGAGCAGCCATTGCCCACGGTTGTTTATGATGTCCGGCCTGCTGTTGGCGAGGAACTCCGATGAAGCGTTTCGCCTGGGCCTTGCTGCTGGCCGCGCCTTGCGCCGCCGCGCAGACCCTGCCCGCGCCGCCGCCGGTGGCGCCCGACCCCGCGTTCGTCGGTTGCTTGTCCACGCTGCGCACGACGGCGGCCAAGAGCGGCGTGACCGCCGCCGCGTTCGACCGCTTCACCGCTGGCCTGCAGCCGGACCCGAGCGTGCTGCCGCTGCTCGACGCCCAGCCCGAGTTCACCACGCCGATCTGGGACTACCTGGCCGGCCTGGTCGACAGCCAGCGCATCGACGACGGCCGCGCCATGCTGACCACGCACCGCGACTTGCTCGCGCAGGTGGCGCAGAAATATGGCGTGGACCCGGAGACGGTGGTCGCGGTGTGGGGCGTGGAGAGCGACTACGGCCGCATCTCCGGCAAGCGTCCGCTGCTGGTGTCGCTGCTGACCCTGTCCTGCGAAGGCCGCCGCCAGCCGTTCTTCCGCAGCGAACTGTTCGCGCTGCTGAAGCTGCTGCAGTCCGGTGACCTGCGGCCCGAGGGCTTGACCGGGTCCTGGGCCGGCGCCTTCGGCCATACCCAGTTCATGCCCAGCACCTATGCCCGCGTCGCCGTGGACGGCGATGGCGACGGCCGCCGCGATCTGGTCGCCAGCATTCCCGATGCGCTGGCCTCCACCGCCAACTATCTCAAGCTGGCCGGCTGGCAGAGTGGCCAGCCGTGGGGGCTGGAAGTGAAGCTGCCGGCGGGCTTCGACCCGGCGTTGGCCGGACGCACCCAGCGCCGGCCGCTGTCGGACTGGCGCGCGCGCGGCCTCACCGCCGCCGATGGCAGCGCACTGCCGGCGCTGGCCGCGCAGACGCCGGCGGCGGTGCTGATCCCGGCCGGCGTGCACGGCCCGGCGTTCCTGGTGTTCCGCAACTACGACGCGATCTACGCCTACAACGCCGCCGAAAGCTACGCGCTGGCGATCGCGCTGCTGTCCGACCGGCTGCGCGGCAAGCCCGGGCTGGTCGCTGCCTGGCCCACCGACGACCCTGGCCTGGGCCGCCCCGAGCGGCGCGAACTGCAGAACCTGCTGCTGGCGCGCGGCCACGCCATCGGCCAGGCCGACGGCGCCATCGGCACCGCCACCCGTCGCGCGATCCAGGCCGAGCAGCAGCGCCTGGGCCTGCAGCCGGCAGACGGCCGCGCCGGGCAACGCATCCTCGACGCGCTGCGCCGCGAGGCCGGCGGCGCGCCCGCGACACCCGCGCCGACACCGGCCACGCCGCCGCAGTCGCAGCCGCCTGCACCGGCCTCTTCGCCCGCACCCGCACCCACATCGACGCCGGCACCCACCCCCCCGCCCGCAACCACGCCGTTCGGCGGCACGCCGCCCACCGCGTTCCGGCTGCCGGCCGCCTACCCGGCCTTCGCCCAATCCCCCGCGCCACGGAGCATCCATCCCATGTCCGACGTCCCCGGCCTGAGCACAGGCGACTTCCACGGCTATCCCTCGCTGCTGGTGGAGACCCCGCAGTCCACCGCCGCGATCAGCCTGTTCGGCGGCCAGGTGCTGTCGTTCGTGCCCAAGGGCGGCACCGACGCGCTGTGGCTGTCGCCGAGCGCGCAGCCCACGCCGACCCCGATCCGCGGCGGCACCCCGGTGTGCTGGCCGTACTTCGGTCGCCAGGGCCAGAGCGACGCCGTGCCCGCGCACGGTTTCGTGCGCACCGTGCCCTGGCAATTGCAGGACGCGCGGCGCGAGGCCGACGGCAGCCTGGTCCTGACCCTGGCGCCGCCCGACTTCGACGACCTGCCGCTGCGCCTGCGCATGCAACTGCGCATCGGCGCCACCCTGGAGCAACGCCTGGTCACCGACAACGTCGGTACCGCACCGGCCCGCTTCACCCAGGCGCTGCACAACTATTTCCGTGTCGCCGACGCCACCCAGGTGCGCGTGCAGGGCCTGGACGGCCTGGACTACCTGGACAAGTTCGAGAACTACGCCACGCCGCATCGCCAGCACGGCGACTGGAGCCTGCAGGATCCGCGCGATCCCGGCCGCAGCGACCGCATCTACACCGAGGCCGGCGGCCGCTACACCCTGCTGGACCCGGGCCTGCAGCGCCGCATCGAGATCGCCACCACCGGCAGCCGCACGTTGGTGGCATGGAATCCGGGCGAGGCCGGCGCGCAGAAGATGGCCGACGTCGGCCCGCACTGGCGCCAGTTCGTGTGCCTGGAGGCGGCCAATGCCGGGCCCGAGGTGATCGAACTGGCACCCGGCGCCCAGCACGTGCTGCAGCAGACCATCTCCGTCGCGGCGTTGTGATCGCTGGTGGGCGGCGGCGCCTGCTGCGGCTCAGTGGGTGGACGACTGCCACGGCCCGCTGCTGACAGCGCCACTGGCTGGTGCGCGATGGCCGATGTCGCCGCGGCCGTACTCTCACCCCTGCCGCTGGGGCCGGACCCTCACCCCCAACCCCTCTCCCGGCGGGAGAGGGGGGCGCTTGGTGCGGGGTGAAGTGCAGTCCCGATGCAATCAGCCAGCCCCGAGCTTTTGTGGGAGGGACTTCAGTCCCGACGCGATGATCCCCACCGGCCGCAGTTGAAACTGCTCTCGCGACAACCGCCAAGCCACCACGGTGTGGCAGACACCACACCCGGTCCACTCCCGCACCTCCGACACCCGCCGGTGCGCCGCTGACCAGATGCGCCGATTACACTGCCGCGTCCGCCAGGAGGCCTGCCGTGCACGCTCCGACTCCCGCCGTCCGCGCGCGCCGCGCCGCGGTCGCCTTCATCTTCGTCACCCTGCTGATCGACGTGCTGTCCTTCGGCGTCATCATTCCGGTGCTGCCTTCGCTGGTGCGCGGCTTCACCGGTGGCGACTTCGCCGCCGCCGCCAGGTGGGTCGGCTGGTTCGGCTTCCTGTTCGCCGCACTGCAGTTCGTCAGCTCGCCGCTGCAAGGCGCCTTGTCCGACCGCTACGGCCGGCGCCCGGTGATCCTGGCCTCCTGCCTGGGGCTGGGTGTGGACTTCATAGTGATGGCATTGGCGCAGAGCCTGCCGGTGCTGCTGCTGGCGCGCATGGTCTCCGGCGTGTTCTCGGCCAGCTTCAGCTCGGCCAACGCCTACATCGCCGACATCACCCCGGCCGACAAGCGCGCCCAGGCCTACGGCATCATCGGCGCCGCGTTCGGCGTGGGCTTCGTGGTCGGTCCGCTGCTCGGCGGCTGGCTCGGCAGCCTGCACCTGCGCGCGCCGTTCTGGTTCGCCGCCGGGCTGGCCCTGCTCAACTTCCTCTACGGCCTGTGGGTGCTGCCCGAATCGCTGGCGCCGGAACGGCGCACCGCGCGGGTGGACTGGGCGCACGCCAATCCGTTCGGCGCGCTGCGCCTGCTGCGCCGCTATCCGCAGGTATTCGCGCTGGCCGCGGTGATCTTCCTGGCCAACCTGGCGCACTACGTCTACCCGAGCATCTTCGTGCTGTTCGCCGATTACCGCTTCGGCTGGGGACCGAAGCAGGTCAGCTGGGTGCTGGCCCTGGTCGGCGTGTGCAGCATCGTGGTCAACGCCGTGCTGGTGGCGCGGGTGGTGCGCCGCTTCGGCGAGCGTGGGGCGCTGCTGTTCGGCCTGGGCTGCGGCGTGATCGGCTTCGCCATCTACAGCGTGGCCGGCAGCGGCGCGCTGTTCCTGCTCGGGGTGCCGATCAGCGCGCTGTGGGCGGTGGCCGGGCCGGCGGCGCAGGCGATCGTCACCCGCCACGTCGGCGCCGACGCGCAAGGCCGCGTCCAGGGCGCGCTGATGAGCCTGGTCAGCCTGGCCGGGGTGATCGGGCCGCTGCTCTACGCGTGGGTGTTCGCCGCCTTCATCGGCCCGCGCGCGCTGCTGCACTTTCCCGGTGCGCCCTGGCTGCTGGCGGCGCTGTTGCTGGGCGGCGGCTGGATCGTGGCCTGGCGGCGCGCGCGGGTGCCGGCCGCCGCGGTTCCCGGTCGCTGAGGGCGGCACGGACAGCGCGGACGGCATGAACGACTCAGTTTGCGCAGGCACCGACGGCATGGACCATGCGGCCTCGCCTGGCACCGCGCGGTCGCGATTGTTACGCTGTGCCCTCTCTTTCGTCGCGGCCGGCCGGCTGCTGTACCAGTCGCCTGCATGATGTCTCCTCCCGACGGAACCGCCCTGCCGTTGACCGCTGCGCGCCTGCTGCGCGAGTCCACTGCGCACCAGCATCAGGCCGTGGAAGACCTGCCGGCGATGCGCACGCTGATGGACCCGGCGCTGTCGCTGGCCGACTACGTGCAGGTGCTGCGTCGCCATCACGCGGTGCTGGCCGGCTGGGAGCAGCGCGAAGCGGCCTGGCTGCGTGACTGCGGCGATGCGCAGTGGCAGTACCAGCCACGCACGCCGTTGCTGGCGCAGGATCTGCACGCGCTGCAGGCATCCCCGCCGGCGCCGCAACCGCTGCCGCCGGCAGCCGAGGCCGGTACCCGCTGGGGCATGCTCTATGTCGTCGAGGGCTCGCGCCTGGGCGGGCGGGTGATCGCCCGGCAACTGCGCCAGACCCTCCCCGCGGCCGCGCCGGCGCTGTCCTATTTCGAACTCGGCCATGCCGATCCGGCCGCCTGGCGGCATTTCCAGCAGCGCCTGGAGCGGGCCTTGCCGAGCGCGCCGCTACGCCAGGCCGCGGTCGACGGCGCCCGTGCCATGTTCGCGCACTTCCATACCCATTTCGCCCTGGAGATCGCCGCATGAGCGACATCGTCGTGCCCCTGGACATGGACGCATGCGCGCGCGAGCCGATCCATATCCCCGGCTCGGTACAGCCGCACGGTGTCCTGCTGGTGATCGAGCCGCAGGACGGTTGCATCGTCCAGGCCAGCGCCAGTGCCGCCGACCTGTTCGGCCGGCCGCTGGACGAACTGCTCGGACAGCGCTACGACGCCCTGCTCGTGCTGGAGGATCCGCGCACGCGGCGGCTGTCGGATGGGGCAGAGCGCAGCGACCTGGCCTATGTCGAAATCGGACTCAAGGTCACCGCCGCGGCCTCGACGCAGCGTTGGGTCGGCGCCTGGCATCTGTATCCGGAGCAGTGGCTGCTGGAACTGGAGCCGCGCGACGCGCCGCTGGCCGACGCCACCCTGCGCGAAGCGCTGCCGGTGCTGCGCCGGCTGGAGACAGAACACAGCATCGAGGATGCCTGCCACCGCGCCGCCAAGAGCCTGCGCAGCCTGATCGGCTACGACCGGGTGATGATCTACCGCTTCGACGACGACTGGAACGGCGATGTGGTCGCCGAGGCGCGCGCGAAGGAACTGGAGCCGTATCTCGGCCTGCACTATCCGGCCAGCGACATTCCCGCGCAGGCCCGCGCGCTGTATCTGCGCAACCGCGTGCGGCAGATCGCCAACGTCGGCTACGTGCCGTCGCCGATCCAGCCCACCCTGCATCCGCGCCTGCGCGCGCCGGTGGACCTGAGCGACGTCAGCCTGCGCAGCGTCTCGCCGGTGCACCTGGAATACCTGGCCAACATGGGCGTCACCGCCACCCTGGTGGCCTCGATCGTGGTCAACGACGCGCTGTGGGGGCTGATCGCCTGCCACCACTACCGCCCGTACTTCTGCAACCACGAAATGCGCGATGTCGCCGACGCATTGAGCCGCGCGCTGGCCGGGCGCATCGGCGCGATCACCGCGGTGGCGCGCGCGCGCACCGAGTCGGTGCTGCTGACCGTGCGCGAGAAGCTGATCACCAACTTCAACGACGCCGAGATGCTGACCGCGCCGATGCTCGACGAGATGGCCTCGGACCTGCTCGACGTGGTCGATGCCGACGGCGTGGCGGTGTTCCACGGCGATCACGTCACCCGCCACGGCATGCTGCCGGCGACCGAGGATCTGGCGCGGATCCGCGAGCAGATCGAGTCCACCCATCACGAAGCGCTGCGCCACGACGCGGTCGGCGCCCTGCACTCGGACCAGATCGGCGAAACCTTCCCGGCGCTGGCCGATCTGGCCCCGCTGGCGGCCGGCTTCATCTTCGTGCCGCTGATGCCGCAGGCGCGCAGCGCCTTGCTGTGGACCCGTCGCGAACAGGTACGCACGGTCAACTGGGCGGGCAATCCGCAGTTGGCCAAGCTGCAGGACATCGCCGGCTCGCGGCTGTCGCCGCGCAAGAGCTTCGACCTGTGGCAGGAGACCGTGCGCGGGCGCGCGCAGCCCTGGTCGCCGATCAGCCTGGAATCGGCACGCAGCCTGCGGGTGCTGATCGAGCTGATGGAACGCAAGCGCTTCCAGCAGGATTTCGCGCTGCTGGAGACGTCGCTGTCGCGGCTGCGCGAACCGGTGGCGATCGTCGAGCGCGGCGAGGGCCCGCGGCGCAGCCGCCTGGCCTTCGTCAACGAGGCCTTCGCCGCGCTGTTCGAGCGCGAGGTCGCCGAGCTGATCGGCTGCGATCTGGAGCGGCTGTACGCCAGCGACGCGGTACTGGCGGAGACCCAGCGCATCGATACCCTGCTGCGGCAGGGACGTGCGGCCTACGTCACCCTGCCGCTGCGGGTGGACGGCGCCATCGCGGTGCACCGTCAGTTCGACTTCGAACCGCTGCCCGATCCCTCCGGCGTGCCCAGCCACTGGCTGCTGCAGTTGCGCGACCCGCGCTGAGTCCGGTCCGGCAGCGCAGCCTCAGTGGCTGCGCCGCCACAGCGCCAGCGTCGCCGCGCCGGCCAGCAGGCCCCACAACGCCGCGCCGATGCCGAACAGCGACAGTCCCGAGGCGGTCACCAGGAACGCGATCAGCGCCGGTTCGCGCTCGTGTTCCTCGCGCAAGGCCGACGCCAGGCTGTTGCCGATGGTGCCGAACAGGGCGATGCCGGCGATCGCCATCACCAGTTCCTTGGGGAAGGCGGCGAACAGCGCGGCCACGGTGGCGCCGAACACGCCGATCAATAGATAGAAGACCCCGGCGAACACCGCGGCCATGTAGCGGCGCTGCGGATCCTCCTGCGCCTCGCGGCCCATGCAGATCGCGGCGGTGATCGCCGCCAGGTTCAGCCCGTAGGCGCCGAACGGCGCCAGCACCGTGTTGACCACGCCGATCCAGCCGATGGTGGGCGAGATCGGCACCGCATAGCCGGACGCGCGGATCGCAGCCACGCCCGGCAGGTTCTGCGAGGTCATCGTCACCACGAACAGCGGCAGTGCGATCCCGAACAGCGCCTGCCACGACAGCGTCGGCCACACCAGCACCGGCTGTGCCAGGCGCAGCTGCGCCGCCTCCAGATGCAGCGCACCGTTGCCCGCGGCCACCGCGATGCCGACCAGCAGCGTGGCGATCACCGCATAGCGCGGGAAGGCGCGGCGTCCGAGCAGGTAGGTGGCGAACATCGCCAGCGCCATGCCGAGCTGGTGCTGCATCGCCACGAACACGTCGAGGCCGAAGCGCAGCAGCACGCCGGCCAGCATCGCCGAAGCCAGCGACAGCGGAATGCGCCGCAGCAGGCGTTCGAACAGCCCGGAGAAGCCGGCGAGCGTGGACAACACCGCCACCACCACGAAGGCACCGATCGCATCGGACAACGGCAGTCCGCCGCCGCTGCCGATCAGCAGCGCGGCACCGGGCGTGGACCAGGCGGTGACCACCGGCATCCGGTAGCGCAGCGACAGGCCGATGCAGGTCAGGCCCATGCCCAGCCCCAGCGCCCACATCCACGAGGCGATCTGTGCCTGCGAGGCGCCGACGCTGCGCGCGGCCTCGAACACGATCGCCGCCGAACTGGTGAAGCCGACCAGGACGGTGACGAAGCCGGCGATCAGCGCGGGCAGCGAAGCGTCGCGCCAGAGCGAGCGTGCAGCAGCGGTCATGCGGAACCCTGTGGTGGAGCGCAGGCTGCATTCTCGGCCAAATGCCGGCGGTCGGCCGTGCCAAGTCCGCACTAATAGAGAGAGGAGCGCGGCAGGGACGCGGCGCTGCAGGGCAGCCGCAAAATAACGGTTGACCTTTTTTCCCCTGCCATTAAACTGCGCGGCCCGCTACGCAACTGCCGAGCTTCGGCACGACAGAGGCAGGCGGGGCCGGAAACACCTAGCGAACATCGGGTGTTGACAGCGTGAAAAAGTCGGCTAATATGGCCGGCTCGCTTCGAGGAAAAGCCTGCGGGTTTGGACGAAGAAGCGGCGTCAAGGCCTTGATCAACAAGGTGTTGACGGCAAGAAAAAAGCCGCTATGATGGGCGGCTCGGTTCGACGAAAAGCCTTCGGGTTTGAAGACGAGCCAGCGTCAACCGCCTCGAAATGA